>NZ_AWZT01000020.1 GCF_000472525.1 Paraburkholderia dilworthii | reverse complement strand
CACTTCCCGAGCGACGAAGCCGCCAGCAAACTGCTGTATCTGGCCTTGCGCAACATTGAAAAGGATTGGAAGATGCCGCCTATCACCTGGCGGCAAGCTGTCAATCAGTTCGCCATTCTGTTCGGTGAGCGATTCACCGCCGCCATCAGCTGAGATTTTTAACCGGCCTCAGCACACGAAATTTCTGACACCTCCCGCAGCGTTGGTTGGCTCTTCTGGCCTTTCCTAGCCCTTGGCCTTTGCCGGCCACTGCCGGCCGGCCCTTCCTCGGCCCAACGCAATCGCCACCTTCTCAGTGCGCGACAAACGCCGCCATAGACAAGCCCTCGCCGCGCAATCCTCTCACTCGTTGTTAACGAAACACCACCGTCTTGCTGCCGTTCAGCACCACGCGATGCTCGACGTGCCACTTCACCGCACGCGCCAGCGTCACGCATTCGACGTCGCGCCCAATCGCCGTCAACTGTTCCGGCGTCATGCTGTGATCCACGCGTTCTACTTCCTGCTCGATGATCGGACCTTCATCGAGATCGGTCGTCACGTAATGCGCCGTTGCGCCGATCAGCTTCACGCCACGATCGAACGCCTGGTAATAGGGCTTCGCACCCTTGAAGCTCGGCAGGAACGAGTGATGAATATTAATCGCGCGGCCAGCAAGCGCCTCACACAACTTCGGCGACAGAATCTGCATGTAGCGCGCGAGCACGACCAGATCCGCCCGATGCTCGTCGATCACTTCGAGCACGCGCGCTTCCTGTGCGGCCTTCGCTTCAGGCGTGCCGCCCAGCAGCGGGAAATGATGGAACGGTATGTCGTAGCTCGCTGCGAGCTGATAAAACTCCTTGTGATTCGAGATGATCGCCGGGATCTCGATGTTCAACTGGCCAGTGCGGTAGCGGAACAGCAGATCGTTCAGGCAATGCCCGATCTTCGAAACCATGATCACGACGCGCGGCTTCACCGATGCATCGTGCAATTCCCAGTTCATGCCGAACTGCTCGGCAAGCGTCGCAAACGACTCGCGCAGTGCCTCGAGTCCCGGATCGCCGCCCACCTGCTGAAAATGCACGCGCATGAAGAACTCGCCGGTGCGGCTGTCGCCGAACTGCGCAGAGTCGAGAATATTGCTGCCACGCTCGAACAGAAAGCCCGACACGGCGTGAACGATGCCGGGCCGGTCGGCGCACGACAGTTTGAGGATAAAGCTGTGATCGGTCGACATGACCTGGGTGACTCCCTTCTTCAATGCGTGGTTTGTTTGGCGTGGCTGTATGGTGTGCGGTGCCGGGCGCTTTGGCAAGGTCCGGCGGATCAGGCGCTCAGGCGGACGCGGGCGGCGCAAACAGCGCGTCGACGCCCGCGCACGCCTCTTCATCGATCCAGCGGCGGCGCAGCATGCAATCCAGCGTGGCGAGACTCGCGTCGACCGTCATCGCGCCTTCCTCGATCCAGCGCGCCACTTCGTCGATGCGCGCAAGCCGGTGCTCACCGACCTCGCCGTCCTGATTACGCGGTGCGAAGTCGGCCGGCAGCGCAAGGTCGTAGATGAAAATCTGTTCGGCCTGCGTGCCTTCCGGCAACGATTGCAGCACATACGCGGTGCGGCCCGCGACCGCACGCACGGCGATCTCTTCCGGAATGCCGGCTTCTTCCCAGCACTCCTTGACGATCGTCGCCTCCACGCTAAAGCCCCAACCGATTCCGCCCGCCACCACATTGTCGAGCATGCCCGGATCGGTCGCCTTCGTGTCGCTACGGCGCGCGATCCACAATCTGGGCGCCCCGCCGTCCGCATATTCTACGACGCCGTTCAGATGCACCGCGTAGGTCATCGTGCCGAAGAAGCGCGACGCCGCGCGTTCGATGTATGCGAGCGGCCGGGCATCGAACGCATTGCGGATTGCGTAGGTTTCGTTGCGCCAGCCCGGAACGCGGCCTTCGGCGGCGAGCGCGCCGATCACGGAGCCGAGGGCCCCGCTGCGCAACTCAACCGTGTTGAACGCCGGTGCGAGCGCGACGCGCGCATCATCGATGTCGAACACGTCGGGCCAGCGGGCGAGCAAGCGCACATCGCTCGAACGAATCCAGCCGACCTGCCCGGCGTCGATCCAGAACGGCAAATGCGCATGAACGTCGAAGCGGCGCGCGGCGGTGAGGCAAGGTAAAGTCATTGAAAACTCCAAACTGTCGGCGGCTGCTGGCGATGAATCCGGCGTTCAGGTCGCTCATTTGCTGTGTCGATGGCAGACTCAAACGCGAACTAAACGCGAACTCAAGCGAGGGCCAAAACACACATTCGATCGCGGACCCAACTGCACCGCAAGCGCGAACTCAACCGAGGGCCCACGCGCAGCACCTTCACCGACTCAAGCGCGAGATCAATCGCGCAACGCGACGCGAATCGCGATCGCGATAAAAGTGGCGCCGGCAAGACGATCAAGCCACACACCCACACGCGGCCGGCGCTTCAACCACCCGCCAATGATCCCCGCACACACGCCGAACAGCGAAAACACCGCCACCGTCTGCAACATGAAGAGCGCGCCGAGTTCGAGCATCTGCACCGTCACGCTTTGCGCGCCGTGCGGCTGCACGAACTGCGGCAGAAACACGATAAAGAACAGCGTCACTTTCGGATTGAGCAGATTGCCGAGCACGCTTTGGCGGAACACGGTCATCAACGGCTGCGGCGCGCGTTCGTGCGCGGTCGCGAGGCCGTGACTGCGCAGCGCCTTGACGCCGATCCAGACGAGATACGCGGCGCCGGCCAGCTTGATTGCCTGGAAGGCGAACGGCGACGAGCGCAGCAACGCGGCCACGCCGAGCGCGGCGAGCGTCGTGTGAAACGTGATGCCCGCAGCAAAACCGAGCGCCGCGACAAGACCGGCCGCACGGCCCTGCGAGATGCCGCGCGCAAGCACTTGCAGATTGTCCGGACCGGGTGCCATCGTGATCGCAATCGACGTGGCGAGGAACAACATGAAGTTGGGCATCGTTCTTACCTTCTTTTCAGAAAGGTCAAGCGTTGCGGCCAGTTTGCAGCGCGCCTAATGGCCGTCGAAACTCGTCACCGTATAGAGCGGCAACCCGCCGCCCGCGAGCAGTTTCGAGCCGCCAAGTTCTGGCAGATCGATGATTGCCGCGCCTTCCACGACAACGGCGCCGAGCCGCTCGAGCAGAATCTTGCCGGCCATCATCGTGCCGCCGGTCGCGATCAGATCGTCGATGATCACCACCCGGTCGCCTGGCTTGCAAGCGTCCTCGTGAATCTCAACGGTGGCCGTGCCGTATTCGAGCTCATAAGATTGCGACGCGCGCTTATAGGGCAGTTTGCCCTCCTTACGAATCGGAATGAAGCCGAGGTTCAGTTCATACGCGAGAATCGGCCCGATGATAAAACCGCGCGCGTCGAGCCCGGCAATGTAGTCGAGCTTCGCGTCGATATAGCGCTGCACGAACAGGTCGATCAGCACGCGCAGCGACTTCGGCTCCTGAAGCAGCGGCGTGATGTCGCGAAACTGCACACCGGCCTGCGGCCAGTCGGGCACCGTGCGAATGTGACTTTTGATGTAGTCGGCCGCATCGAGCGGCGCGCTCGCGAGCGCGTTTGACATGATGTCTCCGGACGGACCTCGTGAGGTCCAATGAAAAGCTGAATCAGCGGCGGCCGGACGGACCATGCCGCAAACTTGCTATGCTGCGGCGGCGCCCGCGCGGCGGTGTTTCGAGAGCCGCTCCTCGGCCTGCGCCAACTGCTCGGGCAAGCCGCGCAACACTACGATGTCGCTCGCCCGCAGCTTGGTGGACGGATCCGGCTCGACGCCGCGAATGCCGTGCCGGCGAATCGCCGTGACTTCGACACCTAGTTCGTACAGCCCCAGGTCGGCCAGCGTGCGGCCAACCGCGTCGGCGTTCTGATCGACCGGGACCGATTGTAGCCGCACCTGTTCGTGGCCGTCGTCGTCGTCGATGTCGTCGGCGCCGTGGAAATAGCCGCGCAGCAGCGCATAGCGCTCGTCGCGCATTTCCTCGACCCGGCGCACCACGCGGCGCATCGGTATGCCCATCACGACCAGAGTATGCGAAGCGAGCATCAGGCTGCCCTCGACGATCTCCGGAATCACCTCGGTCGCGCCCGCGGCCAGCAGCTTTTCCAGATCGGCGTCGTCGACGGTACGAACGATCACCGGCAAGGTCGGTTCCAGCTCGTGGATGTTGTGCAGCACACGCAATGCCGACGGCGTATTCGCATACGTGATCGCGATCGCCGCGGCGCGATGAATGCCGGCCGCGAGCAGTGACTCGCGCCGCCCCGCGTCGCCGAACACGACGGACTCGCCCGCGGTCGCGGCCGCCTGCACGCGGTCCGGGTCGAGATCCAGTGCGACGTACGACAAGCCTTCGTGTTCGAGCATCCGCGCGAGGTTCTGGCCGGAGCGGCCGTAGCCGCAGATGATCACGTGGCCGCTTTGCTTCAGGCTCTGCGTTGCAATGCGCGTCATCTGCAACGACTGCATCATCCATTCAGTCGAGGAAAGCCGCAGCACGATACGATCCGCGTTCTGGATCAGGAACGGCGCGGCGAGCATCGACAGCAGCATTGCCGCGAGAATCGCCTGGAGCAAAGTGGCGTCGACAAGATGCTTGTCGAGAATCAGATTCAGCAGCACGAACCCGAACTCGCCCGCTTGCGCGAGACCGATACCCGTGCGCATCGCGACGCCCGGCGACGCGCCGAACAGACGCGAGAGCCCCGTGATCATCACCGCCTTTAGCAGAATCGGGCCGAGCAGGAAGCCAAGCACGATCAGCGGATGCTCCCAGATCACGCGCGGATTCAGCAGCATGCCGGTCGTCACGAAAAAGAGTCCGAGCAGCACGTCGCGAAACGGCTTGATATCCTCTTCGACCTGATGCCGATACGGCGTCTCCGCGATCAACATGCCGGCGATGAACGCGCCCAGTGCGAGCGACAAACCGAACTTGTCCGTGATGAACGCCGAGCCGAGCGTGACGAGCAGCAGATTGAGAATGAACAGTTCCTGCGAACGGCGCCGCGCGACCACGTTGAACCAGCGTGTCATGAAGCGCTGTCCGACGATCAACAGCAGTGACAAGGCGACGACGATCTTGATGGCCGCAATGCCGAGCGCGTTGACGAGGTCTTTCGAATCGCCGCCGAGCGCCGAAATGATGATCAGCAGCGGCACCACCGCGAGATCCTGGAACAGCAGCACGCCGAAGATATTGCGGCCATGCTCGGTCTCGATCTCGAGCCGCTCCGCGAGCATCTTGCTGACGATTGCCGTCGACGACATCGCCAGCGCGCCGCCGAGCGCCACGCTCGCCTGCCATTTGATATGCACCCAGCGCTCGAATACGAACCCGAGCGTGACCGCAACTGCAATCGTGCCGATCACCTGCAACAGACCAAGGCCGAATACGAGGCGGCGCATCGAGCGCAGCTTCGCGAGCGAAAACTCGAGGCCGATGGAGAACATCAGAAACACGACGCCGAATTCGGCGAGGTTCTGCGCGCCCACGGAATCGGGAACGAGGCCCAACGCATTCGGCCCGACGACGATGCCGACGCTCAGATAACCGAGCATCGGCGGAAGATTCAGAAAGCGAAAGATCACCACGCCCGCTACCGAGGCCAGCAGCAGGAACAGCGTCATTTCCAGCGGGGAGATCATCGGCAAAAACGCATGGGTAAAGCGTCCTCGTTCGTCAGCGGAACCGCGCACGCAACACGCCGTGCGACAAGGTTGAGGGGCCTTAAAAAGGGGCGATGAAGGCAGCGGCTTTGCACAGCAGGCCCGGCGCGGCGAACAAGCGCCTTTGCTATACTTCGCGAATGATAGCGAAAATCAATGGCGACCGGGCACTCGCGCTCGCTCGCGACGTGCTCGACATCGAAGCGGACGCCGTGCGCGCGCTTCGCGATCAACTCGACGACGCTTTCGTCGGGGCGGTTGACTTCATCCTGGGGTGCCGTGGGCGCGTGGTTGTCTCCGGCATCGGCAAATCGGGGCATGTGGCCCGCAAGCTCGCAGCCACGCTCGCCAGCACCGGCACACCGGCGTTCTTCGTGCATCCCGCGGAAGCCAGCCACGGCGATCTCGGCATGGTCACCGCCGACGACGTTTTTCTCGCGCTGTCCAATTCCGGTGAAACCGAAGAACTCGTCGCGATCCTGCCGCTCATCAAGCGGATCGGTGCAAAGCTGATTGCGATGACGGGACGCCCGGCGTCGAGCCTCGCGAAACTGGCCGACGTGCATCTGAATTCCGCCGTTGCGAAAGAAGCCTGCCCGATGAATCTTGCGCCCACCGCGAGCACCACCGCCGCGCTCGCGCTCGGCGACGCACTCGCGGTCGCAGTGCTCGACGCGCGTGGCTTCGGCCGCGACGATTTTGCGCGCTCGCATCCGGGCGGCGCGCTTGGCCGGCGCCTGCTCACTTATGTCAGCGACGTGATGCGCACCGGCGACCAGGTGCCGAAGGTCACGCCTGAAGCGACCGTGCGCGACGCGCTCTTCCAGTTGACGGCAAAGCGCATGGGTATGACTGCGATTGTCGATAACGAAGACCGTGTGAAGGGCATTTTCACCGACGGCGACTTGCGCCGCGTGCTGGAGCGCGACGGCGATTTTCGCGCGCTGTCGATTGCGTCTGTCATGACCGCCGACCCGCGCACCATTGGTCCGGATCATCTCGCCGTCGAAGCCGTGGAACTGATGGAGCGCCATCGCATCAATCAGATGCTGGTCGTCGACGAAGCGGGCAAGCTGATCGGCGCACTCAACATGCACGACCTGTTTTCGAAGAAGGTGATCTGATGGCCGTCGCGCCCCCTACCGCTACCGAACGCGCGAGCCGCGTGAAGCTGATGATTTTCGACGTCGACGGCGTGCTGACCGACGGTCGCCTGCTCTTCACGGCGGAAGGCGACACGATGAAGGGCTTCAATTCAATGGACGGCCACGGCATGAAGCTGTTGCGCCAGGCCGGCATTGAAACGGCGATCATCACCGGGCGCAAGTCGGGCATCGTCGCGGCGCGCGCGAAAGAAATGCATATCACGCACGTGTATCAGGGCATCGACAACAAGCCGCAGGCGTTCGCCGACTTGCTCGAAGCAACCGGCATGAGCGCGGAACAATGCGGCTATATGGGTGACGATTGGGTCGATCTCGGCGTCATGCTGAAGGTCGGCTTCGCGGCGGCGCCGGCCAATTCACATCCTGAAGTGATCGCGCGTGCGCACTGGGTCAGCGAGGCGCGCGGCGGCCACGGCGCGGCCCGCGAAGTCTGCGACACGCTGCTGCGCGCGCAACACAAATACGAGGCGCTGCTCGCGGCCGCCTGTAGCGGCGAACAGCGGGGCCTCGTCGGATGAATAACCAGTTTCGCCTGACCTCGCTGATTCCGCTCGTCGCGATGGCCGCTCTGGCGGGCATCACGTGGTGGCTTCTGCAAGCCACGCTGCCGCGGCAAAACGAAGGCGCTGTGCGTCCGAAGGAGCACACGCCGGACTACTTCGCGGACAACTTCTCCGTTTCGGAACTCGATCAGTCGGGCTCAACGCAATATCGCCTGACCGCGCAGTCGCTGATTCATTACGAAGACGACGAACTCAGCGATCTCGTGAAACCCGCAATGCGCGCGTTCCAGCCCGGCAAGCCGGTCGTCACCGCGACGGGCGACACCGGCAAGGTCAACGGCGACGCGTCCATCGTCGATTTGTACGGCAATGCGCGCATTCTGCGCGCGCCGGGCTACGGCGACCCGATGATGCAAGCCGATTCCGAGCATTTCCGCGTGCTCGTGAACGACGATGTGATCGAGACTGAAAAGCCGGTTAAACTTCAGCGCGGCATGTCTGTAATGACTGCCAGCGGCATGAACTACAACAACGTCACCCGGGTGATGCAGCTCTTCGGCAATGTGAAAGGCGCGATCGCCGCGTCCGACGCCGGCGGCAGCTCGCCCAAGCAACCCGGGTAAATCCATTCCAGGCGTGACTGCATGAACGAATCGTTCCCCCGTTTTGATACCGGCCGCTCGCGCACCCTGTCCGCGTGCCGCGCCGGACTCGCTGCGCTCATCGTCGCGTTGCCGCTCGCCGGCTTCGCGCCGCTCGCGCACGCCGACCGCGCCGACAAGGACAAGCCGCTCAACATCGAAGCGGACAACATGACTTACGACGACCTCAAGCAAGTCAACATTTTCACCGGCCATGTGGTCGCGACCAAAGGCACGATCGTGATCAAGGCCGACCGTGTGGAAGTGACGCAAGACCCGCAGGGCTATCAATATGCAACCGGCACGTCGAGTGGCGGCAACCTGTCCTATTTCCGCCAGAAGCGCGAAGGCCTCGACGAATATATCGAAGGCACGGCCATTCGCATCGACTACGACGGCAAGCAGGATCTCACCACGCTCACCACGAATGCGACCGTCAAGCGCCTGCAAGGGCTCTCGACTGTGATGGATCAGGTGCACGGCAGCGTCATCACCTATGACGGCCAGAAGGACTTTTACACGGCGAAGGCAGGCAAGGATGTCGCCGGCCCGGGCAATCCGACCGGCCGCGTGCGCGCGATGCTGTCGCCGCGCAATGGCGGCGCGGCGCCGCTGAACGGCGCGTCGGCGACGCTTGCGCCGTCCACCACGATTCAGGGAGCGCCGAATCAGTGAGCACTTCCGCGTCCCTCCCAAATCGCAAGCCGGCGGGCACGAGCAGTTCGCTCGTCGTACGCAATCTGAAGAAGCGTTATGGTTCGCGCACGGTCGTCAAAGACGTTTCGCTCGATGTGAAAAGCGGCGAAGTGGTCGGCCTGCTTGGCCCAAACGGCGCGGGCAAGACCACGTCGTTCTATATGATCGTCGGCCTCGTGCCGCTCGACGCCGGCGAGATCGATCTGGACGGCAAGTCCATCAGCCTGCTGCCGATCCACAAGCGCGCTTCCCTCGGTTTATCTTATCTACCGCAGGAAGCTTCGGTGTTCCGCAAGCTTTCCGTCGAGCAAAATATTCGCGCCGTGCTGGAATTGCAGCACGAAGACAACGGCAAGCGTCTCACCAAAGACGCCATCACGAGCCGCGTGGAAGCCTTGCTCGACGAGTTGCAGATTTCGCATTTGCGCGAAAATCCGGCGTTGTCGTTGTCGGGCGGCGAGCGCCGCCGAGTGGAAATCGCGCGCGCGCTGGCCACCAATCCGAGCTTCATTCTGCTGGACGAACCGTTCGCCGGCGTCGATCCGATCGCCGTGCTCGAAATCCAGAAGATCGTTAAATTTTTGAAGCAGCGCAATATTGGTGTGCTAATCACCGATCACAACGTGCGTGAAACGCTCGGTATCTGCGATCACGCCTACATCATCAGCGACGGCAGCGTACTGGCCGCCGGCGCGCCAAGCGAAATCATCGAAAACGAAAGCGTGCGGCGCGTCTATCTGGGCGAGCATTTCCGCATGTAAGCTCACGCGGGAATCGGCGGCGCCGCGTGCGTCTGCCGGTTCTTTCGCGGCAAGCGCCCGGGCGCATTCCTGACGCGGGCGGCTCGCGCCCGGCGTCGCCGGGACGGGCGCAGGCGTAATTGCGAATTCGCAAGGTATCGCGGTCGTGGCAAACTCTCTACAATGAATCTGAACTTGCCATGAAAGCCAGCCTCCAACTCCGCCTATCGCAGCATCTTGCGTTGACCCCGCAACTGCAGCAGTCCATCCGGCTGCTTCAGCTGTCCACGCTCGAACTGCAGCAGGAAGTGGCAACGGCGATCTCGCAAAATCCGCTCCTCGAAAACGAGGACGACTGGATCGCGAGCCCCCTCCGCGTGGCCTCCGACGGTTCTCTGATCGCGCAGACGCCCGGTTCCTCGGCGCCGCCCGACCAGATGGGCGGCAACGGGTCGTCATCGTCTTCGAGCAGCAGCGAGCGCTCGGAAAACGGCGAGCCGCAAGGCGTGGACGAGTACAACGGCCTCTCGGGCGACAGCAACGGCGACGCGTCGCAATGGAATCTCGACGACTACGGCCGCTCCGGCAACGCCTCCGACGACGACGACCTGCCGCCGCTGCAAATTCACGAATCGAGCACATCGCTGCGCGATCACCTGATGGCGCAACTGCGCGTCACGCAGGCCGGTCAGCGCGACCGGGCACTCATCACGTTCCTTATCGAGTCGCTCGACGACGACGGCTACCTGGCCGCCACGCTCGACGAAGTACTCGCGGACCTGCCCGAAGAACTCGAAGTCGACGTCGACGAACTGAGCGCGGCGCTTGCGCTGCTGCATAGCTTCGATCCGGCCGGCGTGGGCGCGCGCTCCGCGTCGGAGTGTCTGAAGCTGCAATTGTTGCGGCTGCCGCCTTCGCCCACGCGAACGCTAGCGCTCGAAATCGTTGCCCATTATCTGGAACTGCTAGCCGCACGCGATTTCACGCGTCTGCGCAAGCATTTGAAAGTCAACGACGACGACCTGCGCGACGCGCACATGCTGATCCGCTCGCTCGAACCGTTCCCCGGCGCGGCGTACGGCAAAGCTGAAGCGGACTATGTGGTGCCGGACATTATGGTGCGTAAAACCGCCCAGGGCTGGCAGGCCGAGCTCAATCCAGACGTGGTGCCGAAGCTGCGCATCAACCACCTGTACGCCAATATTCTGCGCAACAACCGGGGCGACCCCGGCAGCGGTTCCTTGCGCCAGCAACTACAGGAAGCGCGCTGGCTGATCAAGAATATCCAGCAACGTTTCGAAACAATCCTGCGGGTCGCGCAAGCCATTGTCGAGCGTCAAAAGAGCTTTTTTGTGCACGGCGAAATTGCTATGCGGCCCTTGGTTTTGCGGGAAATTGCTGATACGCTGGGCCTACACGAGTCGACTGTCTCGCGTGTGACAACCGGTAAGTACATGCTCACCCCATTCGGGACGCTTGAGTTCAAATACTTCTTCGGCTCGCATGTTTCGACAGACACGGGCGGCGCGGCCTCTTCCACGGCCATTCGCGCGCTCATCAAGCAACTGATAGGAGCGGAAAACGCAAAAACGCCTCTCTCAGACAGCCGCATAGCCGAACTGCTGGCGGAACAGGGCTTCGTGGTCGCACGGCGCACCGTGGCGAAATATCGCGAAGCACTCCGAATTCCGGCAGTCAACCTGCGCAAGTCTCTGTAGCCCGTCGCCTTCCGTGGCGGGCATTTACCGGCCGCTCCGCAAGTTGGCGGACAGGCCGGCCGATGCGACCTGCCAGAAGTCAGTCACCGGGGGGCGACTCAGGCAAGCCGACAGATCGACCGGACCTTCGTCATCGTGCGGAACAAGCGGCCATTAGCTTGGAGAAGCACTATGAATCTGCAGATCAGTGGACACCACCTCGAAGTAACGCCTGCGTTGCGCGAATACGTGATCACCAAACTGGATAGGGTGCTAAGACATTTCGATCAGGTCATCGACGGCAGTGTGGTCCTCTCGGTCGACAACCACAAGGAAAAGGAAAAGCGGCAAAAGGTTGAAATCAACCTGCATCTGAAGGGCAAGGACATTTTTGTCGAGAGTTGCGACAGCGACCTCTACGCTGCGATCGATCTAATGATCGACAAGCTCGACCGGCAAGTGATACGCCACAAGGATCGCCTGCAAGGCCATCAGCATGAAGCGATCAAGTATCAACCGGCGCCACAACTCGACGTGCCGCCGCAATAAGCGAAATTAGAAGGCTTCCTTCATATCGCTTACCCTGAACCGCCCGCAATCGGGCGGTTTTTCATTGGGATTCCGGTTGCTTTCCCATTCCCGCCTGCCGGTTCGCAAGACTTGGGGCGGCATGAACGATCTCGAAGAAAGAACCTATTGCGCATTGATGGCGCGCCGCACCATACGCCGTCACCCTGTTCTATAATGTTCCGGTTACCATCGGGGTCTAGCTCGCATGCAGGCGGTCTGCCGGAGTCCTGTGCTTTCGGACTCCAACGTACGCCGCCGTGAGCATCAAACGAATGGAACGCCAATCAAATGCCCCAGCGAGGAGAACCCAGGCCACGTTTTCGCCTGTCAACATGAATCGTTTAGCCAAATTTCTTCCCCTCGAGAACGTCGTCGTCGGACTATCGGTCACCAGCAAAAAGCGCGTGTTCGAGCAAGCGGGCCTCATCTTCGAGAACCAGAACGGCATCGCCCGTAGCACGGTCACAGACAATCTGTTTGCGCGCGAGCGCCTCGGATCGACGGGGCTCGGCGAAGGCGTCGCGATTCCGCACGGCCGCATCAAAGGACTCAAGCAGCCGCTCGCCGCGTTCGTCCGCGTGGCCGAACCCATTCCCTTCGAATCGCCCGACGGTCAGCCCGTCTCGCTGCTGATCTTTCTGCTCGTGCCCGAACAGGCCACGCAGCAGCACCTCGAAATCCTTTCGGAAATCGCGCAGCTTTTGTCCGATCGCGAGGCACGCGAGCGCCTGCATACGGAAGAAGACCGCGAATCATTGCATCGCCTGCTCACTCAGTGGCAACCTTGATGCAGCGGCGGTCATCCGCACGCCGCCTATCCGCACGTTCAACTGCCCGCGCGCGGATACAGCCAGGCACAGCGCACGGCCCGCGTTAGCGCGGCCAGCGGTTTGCCCGGCAAGCGGCCCACACTGGAGTCACTGACTCATGGATACGTCCAGCATCAACGCCCAGAGCATCTTCGACGATAACGCCGCCACGCTGAAACTCAGCTGGCTGACAGGGCATGAAGGCTGGGAACGCGGCTTTTCATCGGAATCCGTCGCCAATGCCACGTCGAGCGCCGACCTCGTCGGCCACTTGAACCTGATCCACCCGAACCGGATCCAGGTGCTGGGCGACGCCGAAATCGACTACTACAAGCGCCAAACCGACGAAGACCGCTCGCGCCACATGGCCGAACTGATCGCGTTGGAACCGCCGTTCCTCGTGGTGGCGGGCGGCGTCGCCGCGCCGCCGGAACTGGTGCTGCGCTGTACGCGCTCGTCCACGCCGCTTTTCACGACGCCGATGTCGGCGGCTGCGGTGATCGACAGCCTGCGCCTCTATATGTCGCGCATTCTCGCGCCGCGTGCCACGCTGCACGGCGTGTTTCTCGACATCCTCGGCATGGGTGTGCTGCTGACCGGCGACTCGGGCCTCGGCAAAAGCGAGCTCGGCCTCGAACTCATCAGCCGCGGCCACGGCCTCGTTGCTGACGACGCCGTGGACTTCGTGCGCCTCGGCCCCGACTTCGTCGAAGGACGCTGCCCGCCGCTGCTGCAAAACCTGCTGGAAGTGCGCGGCCTAGGCCTGCTCGACATCAAAACGATTTTCGGTGAAACCGCTGTGCGCCGAAAAATGAAGCTCAAGCTGATCGTGCAACTGGTACGCCGTCCTGACGGTGAGTTCCAGCGGCTGCCGTTGGAGAGTCAAACCGTCGACGTGCTCGGTCTGCCCATCAGCAAGGTCACAATTCAGGTTGCGGCCGGCCGCAACCTCGCGGTGCTGGTCGAAGCGGCCGTGCGCAACACCATCCTGCAATTGCGCGGCATCGATACACTGCGCGACTTCATGGACCGCCAGCGCCTCGCCATGCAGGATCCGGATAGCCAGTTTCCCGGCAAGCTGATCTGAGTCAGTCGTACGTGGAGCACTCTGAGCCCCCGCCAGTGGCCGGCTTCGGGTACGCGCGAAAGCGCTCAGATGCTATGATGAAACGGACCGATTTCACGACTCCATGCGCATAATCCTCATCACCGGCATATCCGGCTCTGGCAAATCCGTCGCGCTAAACGCGCTCGAGGACGCAGGCTATTACTGCGTCGACAATCTGCCGCCGCGCTTCCTGCCCGAGCTCGCGTCCTATCTCGCCGAAGACGGACATGACCGCCTCGCCGTCGCGATCGACGCCCGTTCAAGCGCGTCACTCGACGACATGCCTGCGATGATCCGCGACCTGTCGCGCGCTCACGACGTGCGGGTGCTGTTCCTCAACGCGAGCACGCAGTCGCTGATTCAGCGCTTCTCGGAAACGCGCCGTCGCCATCCGTTGTCGGGCTCCACCGCGCATGATGCCGACGTTGGGCTGCTCACGTCGCTCGCGGAAGCAATCGAACGCGAGCGTGAGCTCGTCGCGGGTCTCGCCGAATTCGGCCATCAGATCGACACCAGCAATCTGCGCGCGAACGTGTTGCGCCAATGGGTAAAACGCTTTATCGAGCAGGAGCATGCAGGACTCGTGCTGATGTTCGAGTCGTTCGGCTTCAAACGCGGCGTGCCGCTCGACGCCGATTTCGTGTTCGACGTACGCACGCTGCCAAACCCGTACTACGATCACGAATTGCGCCCGCTGACGGGTCTGGACAAACCGGTGATCGATTTTCTGGACGCGCTGCCGGTCGTGCATGAAATGATCGACGATATAGAGAAGTTTCTCGCCAAATGGCTCCCGCATTTCCGCGACGACAATCGTAGTTATCTGACCGTCGCAATTGGTTGCACGGGTGGCCAGCACCGCTCGGTGTTCATTGCAGAGACGCTCGCCGCGCGTCTCGCCAATGCGGCGAATGTAATCGTGCGGCACCGCGATGCACCGGTCGACGCCGGCGCGTCATCGAAGTTAGTGGCTTAACCGGCCGCATCGCGCGGCCTTAACTCGAAGCGTTGCGCCATGTCCTCTACTTCTACTGTGCTCGCCGATGTGCCGCTGTTTCCGCTGCATACCGTTCTGTTTCCCGACGGAATACTGCCGCTGAAAATCTTCGAAGCGCGCTACCTCGATATGGCGCGCGACTGCCTGCGCGAAAAGACGCCGTTCGGCGTGTGCCTGCTGAAAAGCGGCGCGGAAGTGGCGCGAGAAAACGAGCCTTCGGTGCCCGAACCAATCGGGTGCCTCGCCGAAATCGACGAATGCGACGTTGACGACTTCGGCATGCTGCTGATTCGCGCACGCGGCACCCGGCGCTTTCGTCTGCTGTCGCACCGCGTGGAAAGCAGCGGTTTGCTGGTCGGCATGGCTGAGCCGCTCGGCGAGGACCGGCCACTTGAAGGCAATCAGCAACTGGCCAAATTCGGCGCGTGCGCGGAGGTGCTCGAGCGGATCATCGCGACGATCCGCGAGCGCGACCCGGACAGTTTGCCGTTCGCGGAGCCGTTCAGACTCGAAGATCCGTCGTGGGTGTCCAACCGTCTCGCCGAAGTGCTGCCAATTGCGCTAAAGGCGCGTCAGAAACTGATGGAGATGCTGGACGCCGGCGCGCGTATCGACGTTGTTCATCACTATATGCAGCAGCATCAATTGCTGTAAACAGCCGCGCTCCCGCGTGGTCTGTCAGATCAGCGAACCCTGCAGACCATCCAGCAGTTTCCGTACGGGTGCGGGCACGCCGAAAGAATCGAGATCGCTCAGCAACACCCAAGCCGTATCCGCATCGCCTAGCGCGGTGAGTGCGCCGACATCGCGATCCAACTCCGCAAGCCGCGGCTCGATGTCCAGCTTGAAATGCGTAAAGACATGCGTGAGGGGCGCGAGCGGCGACACCGCACCGTCGCCGCCGAACTCACGCGCGCGCGTCGCGAGAGCGGCTTCGTCGGCGGCTTCGGGCAAGCTCCACAAGCCGCCCCAGATACCGGACGGCGGGCGCTTTTCGAGCATCACCGCATTGCCGTCGCGCAGCACGAGCATCCACGTGCGACGAGTCGGCACGGCTTTCTTCGGACGCGCGACCGGCAGTTCGCGCTGACGCCCCGTTACGTTCGCGACGCAGTCGGCGGCGAACGGACAACGCAAACAGTCAGGCTTGCCGCGCACGCAAAGCGTGGCGCCGAGGTCCATCAGACCTTGGGTGTATGCGCTGACTTCGGCATCCGATGCATTTGACGGCAGCAGCGATTCCGCCAGCGTCCACATCGCATTCTCGACCTTCTTTTCGCCAGGGAAACCTTCGACGCCGAACACGCGCGCGAGCACGCGCTTCACGTTGCCGTCGAGAATCGTCGCGCGGGCGCCAAACGCAAACGACGCGATCGCGGCCGCAGTCGAGCGGCCAATGCCGGGCAATTCCGCGAGTTCATCCACGGAAGCGGGGAACGCGCCGCCGTGCTGCTCGACGACCGCCTGCGCGCAGCGATGCAGGTTGCGGGCGCGCGTGTAGTAGCCGAGGCCGGCCCACAGCGCCATGACGTCATCGACTGGCGCTGCGGCAAGCGTGGCAACATCCGGAAAGCGCGCGAGGAATTTCGCGTAGTACGGAAACACCGTCGACACTTGCGTCTGCTGCAGCATGATTTCCGACAGCCAGATGCGATATGCATCACGCGTGTTCTGCCAGGGCAGATCGTGGCGGCCGTGCTTGCGCTGCCACGCGATCAGCCGTGTGGAAAAATCTGACATCAATGGAGATGCGGATGCAACGGGCACAGCGGACGGTGACGAACGCTGCGCAGGGTGTGGAGTCAAGCGGGAAGGCATTGAGAATTTAGCGCTGACAGGTAGGACAAAAGTAAGTGGAGCGCTGGCCTTGCACGATTTGTCTGATCGGCGTGCCACAGACGCGGCACGGCTGCCCCGCGCGATCATAGACGAAATAATCGAGCTGAAAGTACCCGCTTTCGCCATCGCTGCCGACGAAATCGCGCAGCGTGCTGCCGCCTTTCTCGATTGCCGCCGCGAGGGTCACGCGCACAGCGTCGGCCAACAAGCCGTAGCGTACGAGCGAGACGCGGCCTGCGGCGGTGGTGGGCCGAATACCCGCGCGAAAGAGGCTCTCCGACGCATAGATATTTCCTACCCCGACCACGATTTCGCCGGCCAGCAGCGCCTGCTTCACCGATACCTTGCGCCCGCGCGTGAGCCGGTGCATCAGCGCGCCCGAGAATGCCGGCGAAAACGGCTCCACGCCGAGACTCGCGAGCAACGGATGCTCGAGCACGTCACCGGCTTCACGTGAATGCCACAGTACGGCGCCGAAGCGTCGCGGATCGCGAAAGCGCAAAATGAAGTCGTCGAAAATCCAGTCGACGTGGTCATGCTTCGCGGCGGCCGGCGGATGCGGCACATGACGCAATACACGCAGCGTCCCCGTCATGCCCAGATGCACGATGAACCAGCCCGCGCCGATTTCGAACAGCAGATACTTGCCGCGCCGTTCGACCTTGCGCACGACATGTCCGCGCAAGGTCTTCGCAAGGTCGGCGGGAATCGGCCACCGCAACGCGGGCGTACGGACCTCGACGCGCTCTACCTTGCGGCCGGACACATACGGTTCGATTCCCCGTCGGGTAACCTCAACTTCTGGCAGCTCTGGCATGTCTAACTGGTCTGCAACTTGCGTGAGTGGTTGTGCGCGTATTGTAGCGAGCGCGTTACAATCGTCCGAAACATTGAACGGATTTCCATGAACTTGTCCTTCGTGAAGCTGTTTTTGAAGCGCCCGGCTAGCGCATCCCGCGTGCCTCACGCAGTGTCCGCCCGGCGCTCGCTCGGTGCCGCCGCGCTGGCTCTGTGGGCGTTTGCTGCGGTGCCCGCGCACGCGCAGGACCCATCGCCGGACGCCGACGACACGTCGGCCACGCTGGCCGATCCGCTCGGCCCGCCCTCGGCGGAAGAACAGAAAGCGCTGCCGAATGTGCAGTTGACGAGCCAGATCGTATTCCAGGTCCTCGCCGCGGAAGTCGCGCTGCAACGCAATCAGCCCGCGCCCGCCTATCAGACCTACCTCGCGCTCGCGCGCGACACGCACGATCCGCGCATGGCGCAACGTGCCACGGAAATTGCGCTAGCCGCGCAGAGCCCGTCGGACGCGCTGGCCGCCGCGCAATTGTGGCAGCAGTATGCGCCGAACTCGGAGCGAGCCGCGCAACTCGACGCGTCGCTGCTCGTGCTGTCGGGCAAGCCGGATGACGCAGCGCCGCTGCTCGAGCGCGAGCTCGCGAAGGTGCCGGCGGAGAATCGCGGCAGCGCGATATTGGCGCTTCAGTTGCTGCTTTCGCGCGGACCGAACCGGATCGGCGGCCTGCATGTGTTGCAGGACATGCTGAAGAACGATATGAACCGGCCCGAAGCGCAATTGGCCATCGCGCGTCAGCAACTGGTTTCCAATGACGCGCCGGGTGCTCGCAAGTCGCTCGAACAGGCGCTTGCGCTCAAGCCGGACTATTTGCCGGCCGCGCTGACGCTGTCGCAAATGGGACCGGAGGAGCGCAAGGAAGGGATTGCGTCGCTCGAAAAATACGTGCAGCAAAATCCGAAATCGCATGACGCGCGTCTCGCGCTCGCACAAATGTATCTGGCGAGCGACCGCCTGGACGACGCGCAAAAACAGTTCGAGGTCATGCACAAGGCGAATGCGAACGACCTGACGCCGCTCATGGCGCTCGCGCTCATCAAGATTCAACAGAAGAATTTCAACGAAGCGCAGACGTATCTCACACAGTACGCGCAGCAAGCCGAAAAAACACCTGGCGCGGACGCCGGTCAGGCGTACATCTACCTTGCGCAGCTGTCGCTCGAACAGAAAAACGAGGCGGCTGCGGCTGACTGGCTCGACAAGATTTCACCGTCGAGCCAGCAGTACATGCCCGCGCAGATCACGCGCGCGCAACTGCTCGCCAAGCAAGGCAAGCCTGACGACGCGCGGCGCCAGCTCGCCAACCTGCGGCCGGCCGATCCGCGCGATCAGGCGTTGGTCGCACGTACCGACGCGGCGATCCTGTTCGACGCCAAGCGCTACCCGGAAGCCGAAACGCGCCTGCAACAAGCCACGGCTGCATTTCCGGACGAACCGGATCTGACGTACGACTACGCAATGGCCGCCGAAAAGAACGGCCACTTCGACGTCATGGAAGCGCAATTGCGCAAGCTGATCCAGACTCAGCCGGACAATCCCCAGGCTTACAACGCGCTTGGCTATTCGCTTGCGGATCGCAATCAGCGTCTCGCAGAAGCGGACAAACTGGTCGAGAAGGCGTCATCGCTTGCGCCGAACGACGCGTTCATCATGGACAGCGTCGGCTGGGTCAAGTACCGCATGGGCGACACGTCGGATGCGATCAAACTGCTGCGCAAGGCGTACGACATTCAGCCTAACGCCGAAATCGGCGCGCATCTCGGCGAAGTGCTGTGGAAAGCCGGCGATCAGGATCAGGCTCGCGCCGCTTTCCGCGAAGCGCGTAAGCTCGAACCCGACAACGAAACGCTCGTCAAAACGCTGCAACGTCTTCAGGTGAACGATCTTTGATGCGTATTTCCTGTTTCGAATCTCTTCCCAGGGCGGCGCTCGGGCTCGCGGCGGCAGCCGTCGTCGCATTGGCCGGCTGTGCGTCCGTCAAGCCGCAGGGGCCGTCCACGTCGAACGCCGCGACCGCGGTTACTGCGCAAACGAGCCGCGCTTACCAGGGCCGTTTCGCGGTCCAGTACAACGATCAGAATGGCCAGCAGCGCAATGCCTACGGCAATTTCTCCTGGCAGGAAACGGGCGACACCGTGACCTTGCAATTGCGCAACCCGCTGGGACAAACGCTTGCAATCGTGACGTCGTCGCCGGCTTCGGCCACGCTCGAATTGCCGAACCGCCAGCCGCTCACCGCCGATAACGTCTCCACGTTGATGCAAAACGCCCTCGGGTTCGCACTGCCCGTCGAGGGATTGCGTTACTGGTTGCAGCCTTCGCCTGCGCCTACGTCGCGCGCCAAAACGGAGAGGGACCCGGAGCAACCGTCACGCTTGAAGGAAATCACACAGGACGGCTGGACGATCGACTATCTTGCCTACGCGGAAGCGCCGGCCACTGGCGTAAAGCGCGTGAATCTGACGCGCTCGGAGCCGCCGCTCGACATCAAGCTAGTGCTGGACCAGTAAAACGCGCGCCTGCGCGCACTTTTGCCGCTTATTCGGCGCCGCCTTGGCGCATGTAGCCTCGACTCATGATCGAAACAACCGACTCGCTGCGCGATTGCCTCGCACCAGCGAAACTCAACCTCTTTCTACACATCACCGGGCGCCGGCCGGACGGTTATCACACGCTGCAAACGGTCTTCCAGCTTCTCGACTGGGGCGACACGCTGCATTTCACGCGGCGCGACGATGGACTCATCACGCGCAGCACCGAAATCGCCGACGTGCCGCCCGAGCATGACCTCACCGTGCGCGCCGCCAATTTGCTCAAAACGCATACGGGCTCGCCGGAAGGCGTCGATATCGAAATTGAAAAGCGCCTGCCGATGGGCGCGGGCCTCGGCGGCGGCAGTTCCGACGCGGCGACCACGCTGCTCGCGCTGAACCGGCTATGGAAGTTGAACTTGCCGCGGCTGGAATTGCAGGCGCTGGCATTGAAGCTGGGCGCCGACGTGCCGTTTTTCGTCTTCGGAAAAAATGCATTCGCCCAGGGTGTCGGTGAAGCTTTGGCCGTTGTACAATTGCCGCCGCGTCATTTCCTGGTAGTGACACCGAGGGTTCACGTTCCAACTGCAGCGATTTTTTCCGAAAAAGCGTTGACAAGAGACTCAAAAGCCCTCACAATTACGGACTTTCCTGCAGAACTTAGCTGCAACACTGAATGGCCAGAAAGTTTTGGCCGTAATGACATGCAGCAGGTTGTCGTCGGAAAGTACGCGGAAGTAGCGCAAGTGCTGCGATGGTTTGAGAACGTCGCGCCGGCGCGGATGTCTGGATCCGGTGCAAGTGTCTTTGCAGCGTTCCGTAGCAAAGCTGAAGCAGAAGCGGCGCAAGCCAAACTGCCCCGCGAATGGAACAGCGCAGTGGCCGCCAGTCTAGAGCAGCATCCACTCTTTGCCTTCGCGTCATAAGTTTTGCATCGTCGAACGAAACTCCACGTTCGGCGGAGCTCAAAGTTAGTGTAGGGGAGTCGCCAAGCTGGTTAAGGCACCGGATTTTGATTCCGGCATGCAAAGGTTCGAATCCTTTCTCCCCTGCCAAAAATTCTTGCATTTCCCCTCGCCCCCAGCCTGAAGCAGGTGCACGATGAGCAGCCATGACGGCCTGATGGTTTTTACTGGCAACGCAAATCCCGCGCTTGCACAGGAAGTCGTCAAAATCCTCGGTATTCCCCTCGGCAAAGCAATGGTTAGCCGTTTCTCGGACGGCGAAATCCAAGTCGAGATTCAGGAAAACGTGCGAGGCAAAGACGTCTTCGTTCTGCAGTCCACGTGCGCACCGGCGAATGACAACCTGATGGAACTGATGATCATGGTCGACGCGCTCAAGCGCGCATCGGCCGGCCGGATCACCGCAGCCATCCCCTACTTCGGTTATGCACGTCAGGATCGCCGCCCCCGTTCGGCGCGCGTCGCCATCTCGGCGAAAATCGTGGCGAACATGCTGGAAATCGCGGGCGTCGAGCGGATCATCACAATGGATCTGCATGCCGACCAGATTCAAGGCTTCTTCGACATCCCCGTTGACAACATCTACGCTACGCCCGTGCTGCTCGGCGATCTGCGCAAGCAGAACTACGAGAACCTGCTGGTCGTTTCGCCGGACGTCGGCGGCGTGGTGCGCGCCCGGGCATTGGCGAAGCAGCTCAATTGCGACCTCGCGATCATCGACAAACGCCGCCCGAAGGCGAACGTTGCCGAAGTGATGAACATCATCGGCGAAGTCGAAGGGCGGACCTGCGTGATCATGGACGACATGGTCGACACCGCCGGCACGCTCTGCAAGGCAGCACAGGTTCTGAAGGAACGTGGCGCGAAACAGGTTTTCGCTTATGCCACCCACCCGGTTCTGTCGGGTGGCGCCGGTGAGCGTATCGCCGCATCCGCGCTCGACGAACTCGTTGTCACGGACACGATCCCGCTCGGTGAAGAAGCCCGCTCGTGCGCGAAGATCCGTTCCTTGACCAGCGCCGGTCTGCTGGCCGAAACGTTCTCGCGGATCCGCCGCGGCGATTCGGTCATGTCGCTGTTCGCTGAAAGTTAAGTATTTGCGAAGGCGCGGCGTATCGCTCGATGCGACACACGCGCTTTTGCGTAATCGGCGTGAACGAACGAAGGTTCATGCCGCAGCTCTGGGGCCTCAGCCATAACGGCTTGCGGGCCCCGTTTTTACTGTCTGGTCGCGGACAGTGCATTGGAGATTCAAAATGAAAGTTGTCGCTTTCGAGCGTTCTTTGCAAGGTACGGGTGCGAGCCGCCGCCTGCGTAACTCGGGCAAGACCCCGGGCATCGTATATGGCGCTGGTGCTGAAACGCAATTGGTCGAACTGGACCACAACGCGCTGTGGCACGCGCTGAAGAAAGAAGTTTTCCACTCGTCGATTCTCGATCTGGAAGTCGGTGGCAAGTCGCAACAGGTTCTGCTGCGCGACGTGCAATACCACCCGTTCCGTCAGCTCGTGCTGCACGTGGACTTTCAGCGTGTCGACGCATCGAAGAAGCTGCACACCAAGGTGCCGCTGCACTTCCTGAACCAGGAAAGCAACCCGGCAGTGAAGCTGTCGAGCGCGGTGATCTCGCACGTGGTCAATGAACTGGAAATCGAGTGCCTGCCGTCGGCACTGCCGGAATTCATCGAAGTCGACTTGGCGAAGATCGAAGCGGGTCAATCGGTTCACGCTAAGGACATCCCGCTGCCGGCAGGCGTGTCGCTGGTTGCTCACGTCGAAACAGAAAATCCGGTGGTCGCTGCTGCAACGATCCCGGCTGGCGCAGTGTCCGAAAGCGACGCCGCTGCTGGTGAAGGCGAAACGCCGGCTGCCTAAGCGCACTTCGCGCAGTGAGCAAGTAATCCTCTCGATCCGTTTCAATGAGGCGATCGATGTGACCCGCCGAGGTTCGCCCCGGCGGGTTTTTTTTCGGTTTTTTTCGGCCCGGCCGCGTTTGGTTCGCGGGCCAGATGGACCCACGCAATCATGATCAAGCTGATCGTCGGGCTCGGCAATCCGGGCGCCGAATACACTGCGACGCGCCACAACGCCGGCTTCTGGCTGGTCGATCAACTGGCACGCGAAGCGGGCACGACGCTGCGCGACGAGCGGCGCTTTCACGGCTTCTACGCAAAAGCACGACTCCATGGCGAGGAAGTGCACCTGCTGGAGCCGCAGACTTATATGAACCGCTCAGGACAGTCGGTCGTTGCGGTGGCGCAGTTCTTCAAGATTCTTCCCGACGAGATCCTTGTCGCGCATGACGAACTCGACATACCACCCGGCAGCGTGAAGCTGAAGCTGGGTGGCGGCAGCGGCGGTCATAACGGCTTGAAAGACATCACCGCACATTTGTCGTCGCAGCAATATTGGCGGCTGCGCATTGGCATTGGGCATCCGCGCGACCTGATCCCCGAGAGTGCACGTGCGGGTGCGAAGCCGGACGTGGCCAATTACGTACTGAAACCGCCGCGGCGCGAAGAACAGAACGTGATCGACGCATCGATCGAGCGCGCGTTGGCAGTCATGCCGCAGATTATTAAAGGCGAGCTTGAGCGGGCGATGATGCAACTGCATCGCAATTCGTAGCTCGTGTTGCGGGCGGAGGCGCGGGTTTGGGCGGAGCGGGGCAGATGGTCCGGTCTGGGTTCTTCAGTAGCTGGTATGTGCGAGAGAGGAGTAAGCGCCTTGCGTCAAGTCGAAGTAAGTCCCTAGGCGCGGACTCCAGTCCACAGCTAGAGCGCTAACTCCGATCAACCGCTATGCATGGGACCGCTGTGCATGGGACACGAGTAAGCGCTAAAGCGCTAACTGGGTCGACCGCTGTGCATGGGACCCGAGTAAGCGCTAAAGCGCTAACTCGGGTCGACAAAGGAGACTACTTTGAGTCGATATTGGAGTGACATCGTTCATCGCCTAACGCCGTATGTGCCGGGCGAACAGCCGCCGCTTGAGCGTCCAGTCAAGCTGAATACCAACGAAAATCCCTACCCTCCGTCGCCGCGCGTGCTCGAAGCGATCCGCCAGGAACTCGGCGACGCCGGCGAGTCGCTGCGCCGCTATCCAGACCCGACCGCGCTCAACCTGCGCCAAACAGTTGCCGCCTATCACGGCATCCAGGCCGATCAGGTGTTTGCGGGCAACGGCTCAGATGAAGTGCTCGCGCTCACCTTCCAGGCTTTGCTGAAACACGACAAGCCACTGCTGTTTCCGGACATCACGTACAGCTTCTACCCCACTTACGCGCGGCTTTTTGAGGTCGACTACCAGACAATTCCGCTCGACGACACTTTCGCCATCAACGTCGACGACTACACCGTTCCCAACGGCGGCATCCTGTTTCCGAATCCGAACGCGCCGACCGGACGTCCTTTGCCGCTCGCCGAGATCGAGCGCCTGGTTGAGAAAACCGCCGACTCAGTCGTAGTGATCGACGAAGCCTATGTCGACTTCGGCGCCGAGTCGGCGATCGGGCTAATCGACCGCTGTCCGAATCTGCTCGTCGTGCAGACAGTGTCCAAGTCGCGCTCGCTAGCAGGCATGCGCGTCGGCTTCGCCTTCGGCAATGCGGAATTGATCGACGCGCTCAATCGCGTGAAAGACAGCTTCAATTCCTATCCGCTCGACCGACTTGCACAAGCCGCCGCCCGCGCCGCGTACGAAGACGACGCGTGGTTTCGCGACACATGCGCGAAGGTGATCGCTAGCCGCGAGCGGCTGGCCGCGGGGCTAACCGCGCTCGGGTTCGACGTAGTGCCGTCCGCGGCCAATCTGCTGTTTGCGCGCCACGAGGGGTACGACGCGGCGACGCTCGTGTCCCGGCTTCGTGAGAAGGAAATTTTCGTGCGCCACTTCAAGGCACCCGGAATCGACCAGCATTTGCGCATTTCGGTCGGGACCGACGCCGAGTGCGAGATTCTCCTCGACGCATTGCGCTACATTTTCGGCGCCTACGTGGGTTGACCGGTCGACCGGCTAATCTCGTCAGCACAAAAAAAACGGCGAGGCCCGCGCCTCACCGTTTTTTGATCCAGAGCACAGGATCTCACGCGCTCTTTGCCGCTTGCAGCGCGTGGTACTTCGCCATCAAGCCTTCCGGCGTTTCAATATGCTCGGGATCGCGCGGAATACACTCGACCGGGCACACTTGGATACACTGCGGTTCGTCGAAATGACCGACGCACTCGGTGCACTTCTTCGGGTCGATCACGTAGATTTCCGGGCCCATCGAAATTGCGTCGTTGGGGCACTCGGGCTCGCACACGTCGCAATTGATGCACTCGTCGGTAATCATCAAGGCCATACTTCTCTCACTTCACGCCGGCCGCAGCCGGCTTTGATCCGTCAAACCGACAGTTTACGCCGGTTACGGCTGCCCCGCAGATGCGCCGTCGTCCGGGTCCAATGCCGCGACCTTTTCCTTCAGCCATTTTTCGACCGACGGGAAAACGAACTTGCTCACGTCTCCGCCCAATTGCGCGATCTCGCGCACGATGGTGCCCGAGATGAACTGGTACTGGTCGGACGGCGTCATGAACATGGTTTCGACGTCCGGCAACAGATAGCGGTTCATGCCCGCCATCTGAAACTCATACTCGAAGTCCGACACCGCGCGCAGGCCGCGCACAATCACTCGCGCGTTATTGCTGCGCACGAAGTCCTTCAGCAGCCCCTTGAAGCTCATGACCTGAACATTCGGGTAATGGCCGAGCACTTCGTGAGCGATATCCAGACGCTCTTTCAGCGTGAAGAACGGCTTCTTGTTGCGGCTATCGGCGACGCCGACCACCAGCGTGTCGAAGATGCTCGACGCGCGCCGAACGAGGTCTTCGTGACCGCGCGTCAGCGGGTCAAACGTGCCCGGGTACACGGCGACTACCATGAGATTTCTCCTCTCTTCAGACAGATGGGCACGTCAAAGCGTCCACGCGACGCATTGGCACCGGCCGCGCGCGTGACGGCAAACCGCCCGGCGCTTGTTATGGAAGGCGCATTATTCCTCATTTTCGCGCCGCAGCAAATGGAAGTGGACAGCGCCGGCCTTGCCTTGGCGCAAGACTTCCCAACCGGCAAGCGCTTCGTTCGCGCCCGGCTCGAGCGCCGCGCCAGCCTCGACGTATAAAAAACCATCCTTGCTCACGAGCGGAGCGGCCAGCGCGAGCGCTTTGTCCAGCACATCTGCGCCAAACGGCGGATCGAGAAACACCACGTCGAACGAACCGGGCGGCAGACTTGCAGCAAGGCGCAAACCGTCGGCCTCGGCAATTTCGGTCATGCGCGCCGCGAGGCGTTCCTGGTTTGCCCGCAGTTGCGCGGCGGCTCGCGCATTCCGCTCGACCATCAGCACGCGCGCGGCGCCGCGCGACGCCGCTTCGAAACCGAGCGCGCCGCTACCCGCGAACAGATCGAGGCAGCGCTGGCCGTCCAGACGTTGCCCGAGCCAGTTGAACAGCGTTTCGCGGACACGGTCAGGCGTGGGACGCAGGCCGTCGAGGTCAAGCACAGGCAGCGGCGTGCGTTTCCAGTCACCGCCGATGATCCGGATGGCGCGCGGCTTGCCGCCTTTAGACGAAGCGCCGTGGGCGCGGGAAGATGCTGAACGGGGCATGCAGATTCGATAATGTTAGTAAAAGTGTCCGCTTCGTCGACGCGAGCGGACCGGAGCGCCAACGTTACCACAGGGGCGCGGCGCGTCCAGCGTGGCCGTTCGGCCGATACGACGCGCGACTGCGCGCCTGATAAAATGTGCGGCTTCCAGCGCCTTGCATCCCGCATCGCAACGCTGTCTGCCGCTTCCGCCGGTGCTGTACCGGCTGCGCGCATCGGCGCGCGCTCTCACCACGCCAGATCATGTTCAGCTTTTTCAAACGATTCAAGGGTTCGAAAGAGTCCGAAAACGCGCCAGACGAATCGCAAACCGCGCCCGAGAGGCTGGTTGACGAACCGGCTGTCGAAGCGCCGGCCGCACCGCCTGTGGCTGAGACTGCGGGGACGGCTGCAAGTGCCAGCGCGCCGGCAACCATTGCGCCGCCGCCCGCCGCCGCGCCCGTCATTGCACCCGTCATTGCACCCGTCATTGCGCCCGAACCGCAGCCAGAGGCCGATTTCGAAGAATCGTTGCTCGAAACAGTGGAAATCGTGCCGCCGCCCTTGCAGGATGCAAACGCAAAACGCTCATGGCTGACTCGCCTGAAAACCGGCTTGTCGAAAACCAGTTCGAGCCTCACCGGCATTTTCGTCGGCACGAGGATCGACGAAGATCTTTACGAAGAACTGGAAACCGCGCTCCTGATGTCCGACGCGGGCGTCGACGCAACCGAATTCCTGCTCGAAACGCTACGCGAAAAGGTACGCACCGAGCGTCTCACGGAGCCGCAACAGGTCAAGACGGCGCTGCGCACGTTGCTGGTCGACCTGCTCAAGCCACTCGAAAGCTCGCTGATGCTCGGGCGCGCGCAACCGCTGGTCATGATGATCGCGGGCGTCAACGGCGCGGGCAAGACGACCAGCATCGGCAAGCTCGCCAAGCATCTGCAGAGTTTCAACCAGTCGGTGCTGCTTGCCGCCGGCGACACGTTCCGGGCAGCCGCACGCGAGCAGTTGGCGATCTGGGGGCAGCGCAACAACGTCACGGTGGTGTCGCAGGAAAGCGGCGATCCGGCGGCTGTGATTTTCGACGCGGTCGGCGCCGCGCGCGCGCGCAAAATCGACGTGATGATGGCGGACACCGCCGGCCGTCTGCCCACGCAACTGCATCTGATGGAAGAACTGCGCAAGGTCAAGCGCGTGATCGGGAAGGCGCAGGAAGGTGCGCCGCACGAGGTGTTGCTCGTGATCGATGCCAACACGGGGCAAAACGCGCTCGCGCAAGTCAAGGCTTTCGACGACGCGCTCGGCCTCACCGGCCTGATCGTCACCAAGCTTGACGGCACGGCCAAGGGCGGCATTCTCGCGGCTATCGCGCGGCAACGGCCGGTTCCGGTGTACTTCATCGGCGTCGGCGAGAAGGTCGAGGACTTGCAGCCTTTCAGCGCGGAAGAGTTTTCGGATGCGTTGCTAGGCGGCTAGACCGAAACTGGGCGCGGCGCATGGTCGCGGAAAATCACGCGCGAGGGGCGCGCAAGACTGCATTCACACGCGGGGCCTAAGCGGGCACAAGCGCCAGCGTCGAGCGTCCACCGACAAGCCACAAAAAAGGTCACTCCTCAGTGCCCTTTTTTGTTCACAACACCGTCCGGATCATTCAGCGTCCGGCTGCACGCCCGGCGCAGCGCGGGCAAACGCATCGATTTGCATCGCGTGATCGTAGATGCGCTGGATCGTCGGATATCTTGCCGTATCGACCTTGAAGCGCTGCGCGTTGAACACCTGCGGGATCAGGCACGCGTCGGCGAATGTCGGCTCGTCGCCGAAACAGAGCTTGCCGGTGCGCGCGTCGCCTCCCAGATGAGCCTCAAGCGTCGCAAAGCCCGCTTCGACCCAGTGTCGGTACCAGGCGTCTTTCGCGTCGTCGTCCACGCACAGCGTGTGTTTCAGATACTTCAGCACACGCAGATTGTTCAGCGGATGAATCTCGCAGGCCACTTGCAACGCCACCGAACGCACATACGCGCGGTCGGCGGGCGCCTTGGGCAAGAGCGGCGGCTCCGGATGCGTTTCCTCCAGATATTCGATAATGGCAAGCGACTGCGGCATCACCTCGTGGCCGTCGATCAACGTAGGCACGATGCCGTCCACGTTGACCTTGCGGTATTCGGGCTTCAACTGCTCGCCACCGTCGCGCACGAGATGCACGGGCACATACTCGTACGGCAGCTTCTTCAGGTTGAGCGCAATACGCACCCGATACGACGCTGAGCTGCGAAAATAACTGTAGAGCTTCATGTCGTTGTCTCCTCCGAAAACCGCTTCAGACGACGCGCACGCTGAACTCACCTAGTCCGTCCACGCCGCCTTTCATCAGATCGCCCTGCACCACCGCGCCGACGCCTTCTGGCGTGCCGGTGAAAATCAGGTCACCCGGCTGTAACTCGAAGAGCGTCGACAGATAGGCGATGGTTTCGCCCACCGACCAGATAAGCTGCGACACGTCAGAGCGTTGCTTCTCTTCACCGTTGACGGACAGCCAGATCGCACCCTTCGCGATGTGGCCGACTGTCGAAACAGGATAAATCGGGCCGAGCGGCGCTGAGTGATCGAAACCCTTGGCGGTGTCCCACGGACGTCCCAGCTTCTTCGCCTCGGCCTGCAGGTCGCGGCGCGTCATGTCGAGACCGAGCGCGTAGCCATAGACGTGATCCAGTGCGCTGTCAGCCGGGATGTCCTTGCCGCCTTTGCCGATCGCCGCGACGAGCTCCATCTCGAAGTGGAGGTTTTTCGACAGCGACGGATATGGAAGCTCGCCGGTCTCGTCCGGCGCGACATACAAAACCGCATCCGCCGGTTTGCTGAAGAAAAACGGCGGCTCGCGGTCGGGATCGTGTCCCATCTCGCGGGCATGCGCCTCGTAATTGCGGCCGACGCAGTAGATGCGGCGCACAGGGAATTGTTCGCTGGACCCCACGACCGGCACTGCGACCACCGGTGCCGGTGCAAAGACGTAACTCATCCGGTTCTCCGTTCTTCGATATAAGCCGCAGTGCGGCGATAAAACAGCGAGTGTAACGCGCGCTAGACGGCGGCGCGCGCCAGTCCGGCATGGGTTCGCGACAGCGGCACGCCGGTGCCGGCGTCTCGCCGGACGGCTATAGATGCGATACTCACACCAGATAACGTCCCTTGAATACCGTGGCGGCCGGCCCGAAGGCGGCACGCCAGCACGTCAATTGCTCTCATGACAGACTCCGCCGACACCGCCAACCCGTTCCAGTGCGCCCGCTTCATCAAGGAAATCGGCCGCGGGCCGAACGGAGCCCGCGCGCTCACCGCCGAGGACACCCGCGCGCTATACACCGCCATGCTCGACGGCCGCGTCGGCGAACTTGAGCTAGGCGCGATCCTGCTCGCCTATCGCGTGAAAGGCGAAACCGCCGACGAGCTCGCTGCAATGCTGGCGGGCGCCCATGCGTCGTTCGAGCCGGTTCATCTGCCGCCCGGCGAGTTCCGGCCCGTGTCGATCCCCAGCTACAACGGCGCGCGCAAGCAGCCGAACCTCGTGCCGCTGCTCGCGCTGCTGCTCGCGCGTGAAGGCGTTCCGGTTCTCGTGCACGGCGTCACGGAAGATCCGGGCCGCGTGACAAGCGCCGAAATCTTCACCCATCTGCGGATTCCGCACGCGAACTCGCACGACGACATTGAAGACGGCCTCGCGGAGCGTCGGCTCGCCTTTGCGCCGATCGACATACTCGCGCCGAAGCTCGCGCGTCTGCTGGCGCTGCGCGGACGCATGGGCGTGCGCAATTCGACGCATACGCTCGTGAAAATCCTCCAGCCGTTTGCGCCCGCTGGGCTGCGCCTCGTGAACTACACGCATCCGCCGTATCGGGACAGCCTCACGCAGCTGTTCAGCACGCATCCCGACGCGGCAGCCGGCGGCGCCTTGCTCGCGCGCGGCACGGAGGGCGAAGCGGTGGCCGACACGCGGCGTCAGGTACAGGTCGACTGGCTGCACGACGGCATCTGCGAGACGCGCGTGCCGCATGAGCGCTCGTCGCGCGACGCACCCGAAGTCGAATTGCCCGAAGCGCGCGACGCTGCGACCACAGCGGCATGGATCGGCGCGGTGCTGCGGGGCGAAGCGCCGGTGCCAAGTGCCATCGAGCGGCAAATCGAGTTGATCGTGGATGTCGCCAGAACGCCGGCGTGACCGCGGCAAGACCGCGGCAAGACCGCGGCAAGACCGCGCTGCAAGACAGTGCGGCACCTCGCCTGGCAATAGTTATTCGCGCCGATGATACGCGCGCCGGAAGCTGACGCGCCTATTGGCCGGACGCGAGCGGACCGGCGCTACCGCACTATATGAATCACTCTATCGCGCAACGCGTGGCCTGCCACGCAATGAGTCGCCACTGGCCGTCTTCCTGCGTGTGAATCGCCGTGTAAGCAATGGGAAAGAGCAGTGCGCCGTTATTCGCTTCCATCTCGATCAACGCGCGGCCGGTGACGACGCAAGTTTCCCGGCCCACCGGCAAAACGTCTTGCGACTGCACCTCGATCTGCCGGTAGCGGCGGCGCCCGGCGGTAATGCCGTCGATGAACTGCCGCTTCGTTTCGCGTTTGCCGTTGGTATGCACGTAGCTCACGTTCTCCGCGAGCAGCGTGTCGAGCGATTGACCGTCGCCATCGACCATCGCGCGGAAGCGTTCCCGTTCCAGCCCGCGAATCGCTTCGATTGTCTTTGCCGCCATTGCTCAGCCCCTTGCACCGGTGAGCCGGACGCGGCCACGGTCGTCAGAAGTTATATTGCAGATATAGCTGGTGGAAATTTATACCAGGATTCGGCTCTTTGATACCGCCATTCGAAACATGCTGGAAGCGGTAGCCCGCCTGGTACTGCTGGTGGCCGCCGAATTGCACGCCCACGCCAGCCATATCGGCAAACTGGAACGCGGTGGAAAGCGTGAAGGTCGAAGAAATTCTCGGGCTGGACAGCAGACGCACGCCCGCGCCCGCCTCGACGAAAGGCCGGATCGATCCCGTTCCCTTGATGAAGCGAATAATAGGCGTTACACCGATCTCGCCGATGTTCTCATGCACATTGCCTTCGTTCGTATGCCACCAGGCCACGTGCGCCTCGCCGATCAGCGCGAAGTGCCAGTCACCAATCTGCCACCACGTGAGATTGGGGTCCCACACGAGGCCGAGGTCCAGTTTTTTGACATGGTGATCCCCGAGGCCTCCGGCGACCTGAATCCCAAACTGGTCGGCCGCCGCGAGACCGGAAATACCGAGTAGCAGAGCAGCAGACGCGCTTTTTAGAGCCAGACCACGCAAGACATTCTTTTTGTTGTTCATCTGAGACCCAAGCAGCAACGGTTGAACAATCTGTAACAGTCTTGCTTATTCTAAGGTTAATCAGGAATAAGTGGTTCCTGTTAAGAAATTTAAATTTTCGCAATTACTCACATCAAAAACCGAAAAAATCGGTCGAAAATAACTCTGAAGGCGCTTTGTCAGGTAAGTTGTACGGGCCCTGCATCCGTCGCGGAAGGCGCGTATGATGGCTATTGAAACTTTAATTCAATAGGAAATTACGGAACTTGGAAGCCCCTATGGGCTCTAAGTATTAGCACTCGGGAAACGAGAGTGCTAACATCCAACGCTGGAGTCGTTACCTGAACAAGCTTTCGCCTGATTCCAAAGGAGTTTTCAACGTGAGCCATGCATTGACCCTTCCGAGTACTCTGAGCCCGTCGTCGGCTAAGGCCGCTCCGGCAGGTGCGCTGGCGCTCTCGCATTCCTCCCTGCTGCCCGGACAACTGGGCAACATCGACGCCTACATCCAGGCCGTAAATCGGATTCCGATGCTGACGCCGGCAGAAGAACGCCAGTTCGCCACAGAATTCCGCGAGCACGACAACCTCGAGGCCGCGCGCCGTCTGGTGCTGTCGCATCTGCGGCTGGTCGTCTCGATCGCGCGTAACTATCTCGGCTATGGGCTGCCGCACGCCGACCTGATTCAGGAAGGCAACATCGGCCTGATGAAGGCTGTGAAGCGCTTCGATCCCGAGCAGAACGTACGGCTCGTGTCGTACGCCATGCACTGGATCAAGGCCGAGATCCACGAATACATTCTGCGCAACTGGCGCACGGTGAAGGTCGCCACGACCAAGGCGCAGCGCAAGCTGTTCTTCAACCTGCGCAGCCACAAGCAGGGCTTGGGCGCTTTCACGCCGGACGAGATCGAAGGTCTCGCCAAGGAGCTGAACGTCAAGCGCGAAGAAGTGGCCGAAATGGAAACGCGCCTGTCGGGCGGCGACATTGCGCTCGAAGGCCAGGTTGAAGACGGCGAAGAGTCGTACGCGCCGATTGCATATCTCGCCGACTCGCACAGCGAGCCGACTGCTGTGTTGGCCTCGCGTCAACGCGACAAGCTGCAAAGCGACGGTATCGCGACGGCACTTGAGGCACTCGACGCCCGCAGCCGCCGCATCATCGAAGCGCGCTGGCTGAAGGTGGAAGACGACGGTTCGGGCGGCTCGACGCTGCACGAACTGGCGGACGAATTCGGCGTGTCGGCTGAGCGTATCCGCCAGATCGAGGCAAGCGCCATGAAGAAAATGCGCGGTGCGCTGACTGAATACGCGTAAGTCTCTGTCGGACGGTTTCATCGGCGCGCTGCAAGCCCGGTTAATCCGGCGCGCTTGCTGCAAGCCGCAAAGCCCTGCCCTCGCAAGACGGCGGGGCTTTTTTATGCGCTGCTCGCAGTCGGCGCGTCAGGGGAAGGCCCGCCAGCCACGAGTTGCCTCCATTGTGGATCGCGCGCCGGTAGCCGGCATGATCGGCGGCGTCCTGGCGTTTAACAATAGCTTGCGATGTGAGATTTCAGCTGAAGGCTGGGAATCAGCATAGCGCTTGGCGTTTGCCGTCATCCACGTGATGTAGCTCGAATCGCGCCACTCGCGCGATGTGGTTCGGCGTAAGGCACGCTAACGAATCGTTTGCGCCGCATTGCGCCGTTCACTTGAGGGCCTTACCGCATGACGGCGTGGCGGTGAAGCACTATAAAGCGCTTCACCGCCACGCTCGTTGGATCTCACGCAGGCAAAGGCGCCGCGCCGCCGCTTGCCGGCATGCGTGTCGCCAACGTCTCAGCGTAACGCCGCGCCGCATCGCCGACGACGATATGGAACGTATCCGCCGAAACCCACGCCGTGTCGAGCGTGGCGAGGCGCTGACGATCCACCGCCGACGGATCGCGCACGACGATACGCAGACGCGTAGCCGCGACGGCGTCGAGCGACATCACATTCCCTGCACCGCCAAACACCGCGAGCCAGCGCAACGGATCGGGATCGAGCGGACCGCTTACGGCACCGGATGCGGCACTCGACGCACCACCCGTGGCAACCGCAGTCGAAGCGGAAACCGCAGCCGGAGCAACAGCAGAAACAGCCGGCCTCGCAGCACCGGCATCGCTGCCAGCCTGCCCAATCGCAGCGCGAATTTCATCAGCGATGATGTCCGCTTCCGGCCCGATGATCACCTGCACATTGGTCGCGCCGCGCTTGAGCACGCCGCGCGCGCCGATCGTCTTCAACTCGCTCTCGGATACCTTGCTGGAGTCCACCACGGACAGACGCAGACGCGTCGTGCACGCATCCACCACCGACAGATTCGACGCGCCGCCTAGCGCCGCGATGTAACGCTGCGCGCGCGGCACGGCAGCGCCGGCAGCAGGCGAAACTAAACCGCCTGCCGCGCACGAATCGGCTTGTTCGTCGGCAGCGGCAGGTTCGCGGCCCGGCGTCGCCATGTTGAACTTGCGGATAAAGAAGCGGAACAGGCCGTAGTACACCACCGAATACGCGATGCCGAGCGGAATCGCCAGCCAGCCTTTCGTCGAGAGGCCGTAGTTCAGCACGTAGTCGATTGCGCCTGCGGAGAACGTGAAGCCGAGGTGAATGCCGAGCGCCGAGCAGATCGCGAGCGACAGACCCGTCAACAGCGCATGGATCACGTACAGCACCGGCGCGAGGAACATGAAGCTGAACTCGATCGGCTCAGTGACGCCTGTGAGGAACGACGTGAGCGCCATCGAGAACAGCAGGCCGCCGACGATCGCACGGCGCTCCTTCGGCGCTTCATGGAACATTGCGAGACACGCGGCCGGCAGGCCGAACATCATCACCGGGAAGAAGCCCGTCATGAACGTTCCGGCAGTCGGATCGCCCGCGAAGAAGCGATGCAGGTCGCCCGTCACCGCGGCGCCGCCCGGCGGCGTGAACGTGCCGAACACGAACCACGTCAGCGAATTGAGAATGTGATGCAAACCCGTAACGAGCAGCAGCCGGTTCAGCACGCCGAACACGAACGCGCCGAGCGCGCCAGCCGTGGTCAACCAATGGCCGGCTGTATCGATCACACTCTGCACCGGTTGCCACACGTAGCCGAACACAATGCCGAGCGCAAGACAGACCACGCCCGTGACAATCGGCACAAAGCGTTTCCCTCCGAAGAACGCGAGGTAGTCGGGCAGCTTGATGTCCTTGTACCGGTTGTAGAGCAAGCCGGCGACGATACCCGCCACGATCCCGGACAACACGCCCATGTTGAGCTTGTCGTTGATGTCCTTCATCACGGCGACTTCGATCAGATAACCGATCGCGCCCGCGAGACCCGCCACGCCGTTGTTGTCCTTCGCGAAACCGACCGCCACGCCGATGGCGAAAAGCAGCGGCAGGTTGTCGAAGATCGCGCCGCCGGCGTCGGCGATCATCTTGATGTTGAACACATCGGGCTGGCCGAGCCGCAGCAGCAGGCCGGCAACCGGCAGCACCGCGATAGGCAGCATCAGCGCGCGTCCCAAGCGCTGAATCTTCAAAAACGGATTCCCATCCATTGATACCTCCAATCCTTGTCTCGTTGTCGACGGACGTCGTTGAGTTATGTAGCGTTGCGGGCCGTGCGGGATTTCAGTCCAACGGCCAGGTTTCGCGGCTTACTGCTCTTACCGCCTGCGCCGATTCGAGCGCCAGCGCATCCTGGGCGCGTTGACGGCACAGTTGATAATCCAGATTGCGCACTCGCGCCTTGATGCCCGGCACCGACACCGGGTCCACAGAAAGCTCGGTCACGCCGAGGCCGACGAGGAGCGGCATCGCAAGCGGATCGCCCGCGAGCGCACCGCAAACGCCGACCCATTTGCCGTGGCGGTTCGCGCCTTGCACGGTCGCCGCGATCAGACGCAGCACAGCCGGGTGCAGACCGTCGGCCTGCGCGGCGAGATCGGCCTGACAGCGATCCATCGCGAGCGTGTATTGCGTCAGGTCGTTGGTGCCGATCGACAGGAAATCGGCGTGTCGCGACAGCTGATCGGCAAGCAGCGCCGCTGACGGCACTTCGATCATCACGCCCACTTCGATCGGCTCGGTGCGGCCCAACTCGCGAGTGAACTCGTCGATACGTTTGCGGATGCGGATGAGCTCGCCGACGTCGGTCACCATCGGCAGCAGAATGCGCACGGCGCCAAACGGCTTCACCGCAAGAAGGCCGCGCAGCTGATCGTCGAGCAAGTCGGGGCGCACCTGCGCGAGGCGAATGCCGCGCAAGCCGAGCGCAGGATTCGGTTCCGGCGGCAGCGTGAGGTAATCGACTTCCTTGTCCGCGCCGACGTCGAGCGTGCGGATAATCGCGGTGCGGCCACTCAATGCATCGACAATGCCTTGATAGCTCTGCCGATGCTCGTCCGTGGTCGGCGCGGCCGCGCGGTGAATGAACAGCAGTTCGGTACGCAGCAGGCCAACCGAGTCCGCGCCGTTTTCGACGGCCGTTTTGGCGTCGTCGAGCGTGGCGATGTTCGCGGCGACTTCGATCGCGCGGCCATCGGCCGTGACCGCCGCTTGCTGCGACGTGCGGCGGTTCGCTTCGCTCACGCCCGCAAGACGGCTGCGCTCGAGACGCGCGCGTTCGACATCCAGCTCGGTCGGTGCAAATTCTAGCCGGCCGGTGGTCGCGTTCACCACGACCTGCGTGCCTTCGGGAATCGCATGCAGCGCGTCCCCGACGGCCACCAGCGCGGGAATGCCCGCCTGGCGCGCGAGAATCGCCGCGTGCGACGTCGCGCCGCCGCGCGCCATCACGAGCGCCGTGACACGCGAACGATCCAGCGACGACAGATCAGACGGCGTGAACTCTTCAGCCGCGAGCACGGCTTCGGCCGGCAGCGTGCGCGCCGCGGCATTCGTATAACCGAGCGCGCGCAGCACGCGCTTTTCGATGTCGCGCAGATCGGCGGCACGTTCGGCGAGCAACGCGTCTTCGATATTGATCAAGATGCCTATTTGTGCGCGGATCGCTTCGCGCCACGCAAAGCCCGCGCTTTTGCCGAGGCTGATCAGATCGCGCGCGGCATCGAGCAGCGCGGGATCTTCGAGCAACACGCGATGCACCGCGAAAATGCCAGCCTCACCCACCGCGCCGCGCTGCGACGCATCGCGCACCGTCGTGCCGAGATCGGCGTCCACAGTGGCAATCGCCTTATCGAGCAGACGGCTTTCCGCAGCCGACGTGCCGCTCGCCTGTTCAGGCGGATCGATTTCCGCGTCGTCCCAGCGCACCAGCTTGCCGACAGCGACGCCGGGCGCCGCACATACGCCCGCGAGCGTGCTCGGCGCGAGCGCTTCGCCTGCGGCGGGCGCGACCGTTTGCGGCGCCGGAGAAATCTGCCGCGCCGGCTTCTCTTCGACTTCGCCGTGCGCTTCACGCGTCAATTCCTGGGCGATCGCATCGACCGCGACTTTGGCTTGCGGGCCCACACCGAGCAATTCGACCGTCGCACCTTGACCCGCGCCGAGCCCAAGCAGACCGACCACGCTTTCGATTGCCGCCTTGCGCCCCTCGTATCGCACTTCGACGCGTGCATCGAAAGCGCGCGCCGCTTCGCGCGCACGCGCTGCCGGCCGCGCATGCAGGCCGCCCGCGTGAACCAGCGTGACTTGCGCGCGCGCTTCCTCGGTCACGCTCGTCGCGCTCATCTGACGCGACGCGTCGGCCGCTGCGCCGTCACGCGGACGCAGCAGCAATAGCGGCGTTTCGCCCGCTTTCAGCATGCCGCCCTGCGCGCGTTCGACGATTTCGAACGCGTCCGAGTTGGCAATCGCGATGACAGAAACAAGGCTCGGCGCATGCAACGCAACCTGATCCTGATCGAACTCGATCAGCACGTCGCCGGCATGCACGTGGGCGCCCTGCTCGACCATCGGCGCAAAACCCTTGCCGTTCAATTCGACCGTGTCGATACCGATATGCAGCAGAATCTCAGCGCCTTCCGCGGTTGCCAGCGTCACGGCGTGGCCTGTGCGCGCGAGGTGAGTGACGGTTCCGTCGCACGGCGCGACGAGTCGGCCTTCGAGCGGATCGACGCCGATGCCGTCGCCGAACATGCCGCCCGAAAACACCGGGTCGGGCACGTTCGCGAGCGGCACGACCGGACCGGTCATCGGCGCGAGCAAAACAATATGGCCTTCAGAATGGCTCATTAAACGGGACTCCTCGACACGTCGCATCTGATTTCTCGTCAGTGAGTTTCGGTGACTTTGTTGAGATGGCGCGGCGCGTCGGGATTGCGCCCGCGGGCGGCTGCAAGGCCCGCAGCCATCACGTAAAAGGACAGGATGGCGGCGATCGGATCGAGCGCCGCGTGAGCGGTGGTAGCGAGCGGCAGCGTCGCCTCGGGTACGTCGGACGGAGCGGCGAGCAATACGCGGGCGCCGCGCGCCTGCATGTCGCGCGCGAGTTGCAGCAGGCCCGCCTGCTCCGGGCCGCGCGGTGCGAACACCAGCAGCGGATAGTCGCGGTCGATCAGTTCCATCGGACCGTGACGCACTTCCGCGCTCGAAAACGCTTCGGCCTGAATGCCGGAGGTTTCCTTCAACTTCAGCGCCGCTTCCTGTGCAATGGCAAGACCGAGACCGCGCCCGATCACGATCATGCGCTCGATGTCGCGCAGTTCGTCGACAGCCTTCGACCAGTCGAGCTTGCCGGCGCTCTGCAATGCGTCGGGCAGCGTTTTCAACGCAGTAAGCAGTTCCGGATCACGCTGCCAATGCGCAACCAGTTGGGCCGCAATCGACAGCATTGCGATATAGCTTTTAGTGGCCGCGACGCTCAGTTCCGGACCGGCGACGAGCGGCAGATGCCACTCGCACGCGTCGGCGAGCGGCGAATCCGGTGCATTCACTGCGGCAACAGTCAACGCGCCGGCCTCGCGCAGCGCTTGCATGGTGCCGACCAGATCAGGACTCTTGCCCGATTGCGAGAACGCGAGCGCGAGCTGATCGCGAACCTGTAGCGGCGCCTGTTGCAGCGTCGCGACCGACATCGGCAGCGAGGCGACCGGCACGCCGAGCCGGCTCATCGTCAGGGATGCGAAGTAACTCGCCGCGTGATCCGAGCTGCCGCGCGCGACCGTCAATGCAACGTGGCGCGGTTGCTGTGCGAGGCGGGCCGCCAATGCCTCGACGCGCGACATGTCCATGAGTTGCGCGGCGACCGTTTCTGCGGACGCCAGCGCCTCTTTAAGCATATTCGACAATTGCTTCTCCTTCGACGTATGTCGCGCTCAACGCCAGTTCACGATCGAACACGACCACATCGGCCCATGCACCGCGCGCGATGCGGCCGCGGTCTTCGATGCCGAGATAGTCGGCGGCGTAGCGCGACAAACGGTTTGATACATCGGCGATCGGCAGACCGATCGACACCAGATTGCGCAGCGCCTGATCCATCGTCAGGGTGCTGCCGGCGAGCGTGCCATCGGCGAGACGCACGCCGCCGAGACACTTCGTGACGTGTTGGCTGCCGAGGCGGTATTCGCCATCGGGCATGCCGGTCGCCGACGTGCTGTCCGTCACGACGTAGAGACGCGGAATCGCGCGTAATGCGGCGCGGATCGCTCCCGGATGGACGTGCAGCAAGTCGGGAATGATTTCGGCGAACTCGGCGTGCGCGAGCGCTGCGCCGACGAGACCCGGATTGCGGTGATGCAGCGGCGACATCGCGTTGAACAGGTGGGTGAAGCCGCACGCGCCGTGCTTGAGCGCGGCCACGGCGTCGTCGTAAGTGCCGAGCGAATGGCCGAGCTGCACGCGCACGCCGCGCGCCGCCATCTCGGAGATGATCTCCATGTGGCCGGCAATTTCGGGCGCCAGCGTGACCACGCGAATCGGCGCGATGGACAGATACTTGAGCACTTCGTCCATCACCGCGGAGACGGCGGCGTCCGGCTGCGCGCCGAGCTTGCCGGGGTTGATGTACGGCCCTTCCAGATGTACGCCGAGCACACGCGAACAGCCTGGCGTGCGCACGCGCGCGACGTCGCCGAGACCGGCGACCACACTCATCAGTTCGTCGCGCGGCGCGGTCATCGTGGTGGCGAGCAGGCTCGTCGTGCCATAGCGCGCATGCGTGCGCGTGATGGTTTCGATGGCGTCGCCGGCTTCCATCACGTCCGCGCCGCCGCCGCCATGCACGTGCAGATCGATGAAGCCTGGCAGGATGTACGGCGCGTCGTTCGTCGCAGGATCGACGCGCTCGCCGGTGAGCGCCGTGATGCGGCCGTGTTCGTATTCGAGCGTGCCGTGAATCCACCCGTCGGTGGTGAGTATGTTTCCGGTCAGCATGAGTCTCTCTTGCAAGGCGTGATACAGGGCGTGGCTGAATTTTGCGTTCGACGGCGCGGCGGCTGAGCGCAACTCGCGCGGCTGGCGCGGTGTACCCGGATGCGGCCCTCAGGTCCGCAATTCAGCGACGAAGTCGTAGTAGTCGTCGCGGCAATAGGTGTCGGTTAACTCGATTGCGCGCTGATCGGCGCTATAACCGATACGGGTAATGACAAGCAGCGCCGAGCGCGGTTCGATATCCATCAGTGAAGCGATCTCGCTTGAAGCGTTGACTGCGCGAAAGTGCTGCAACGCGCGCACGACCGCCGCGCCGCGTTGCTCCAGATAGCTATAGAGCGAGACGCCGATTGCCTGCGGATCGGGAACGATCGCGGCGGGAAGCGCCGAATGCTCGACCGCCATCACGATACCGTCCGCGCGGCGCAGCCGGCGCAGGCTCGCCACCGCCGCACCGGGCGACAGTCCGAGATGCACCAGTTCGTCGCGATGGGCGGCGCGGATATCGCGCTCGAGCCATACCGAATCGGGACGAAAGCCGCGCTGTTGCATCTTCTTGGTGAAGCCGGTGAGCCGCGACAACGGGTCTTCGACGCGTGGCGTGATGAAGCTGCCCGCGCCGCGCGCACGCCGGATCAGGCCTTGCTCGACCAACAATTCGATCGCCTTGCGCGCGGTAATGCGCGACACGCCGATTGCGTCCGAGAGCGTGCGCTCCGAAGGCAGCGCCTCCCCCGCCGACCACTCGCCGCAATGAATCGCGGTCGCCAGATTGCGCGCGAGCTGCAAATACAGCGGCGTGACGTTGAGCGCGTCAGGCATCAGTGCGGACCAGCGAGTTTTCATGGCGCTCCGGCGGCAGTCGCGAAAAGTTCGGCCTGCAAAAACGAGAGCCCATTATATAGCCAATATAATACCAGTCAACGAACTGGTTCCATCCCGGGACAATCTTGCGAAATGCCTTATGGTACAAGCCTGACACGCCGATGGAGCCGCCTCATTGACAGGTTTTACGAGCCCAGGATTTACCCGTATTTGCGAGAATCGAGCGTACCGACGGCCCAATTGCGAACCAGTAACGCTGTCCGCCGGGTTGAGCATTCGTACCTCTTTGATACCAGTCCGGCGCACGCCCGAGCGCGCAGCTTTTGTTAATGAGGGCGCGTTCCAATATAGTGGTATGCGAATCCATAAAAATCCGGAGATCAGCATTTGACCGATTCGGAGGCGCTGCAACGGGCTCAGGCAGTCCGCCATTTCAATCGCTTTTACACCCGGCTTATCGGCGCTCTGCACGAACACCTGGCCCGCAGCACTTTCTCGTTGACAGAAGTGCGTGTGCTTCACGAACTGTCGCGCGGACACGCGCAGACGGCGTCGGCGCTCGGCCGCGCCCTCGGACTCGACAGCGGTTACCTGAGCCGCTTACTCACTAATTTCGAGCGACGCGATCTGATCACCCGGCGCCCGTCCGAGACGGACGCGCGTCAGTCGCTGATCGCGCTCACGGCTAGCGGCCACGCGGCCTATGCACCGCTCGACTCGGCGGCCGTCGAAGAAGTGCTGGATTTGCTGGGCGGCCTAAGCGCGGCCTCGCAGGAACAGTTGATTGCCGCGATGAACGTCATCGAAAGGCTGCTTGGCGACAAGCCGCAGCAGGACGCCATTGAACTGCGCGCGCCGCGCCCCGGCGAATGCGGCTGGCTCGTGCATCGGCAGGCGCAGTGGTTCGCGGCGCAATATGGTTGGGACGGGTCGTTCGAAGGGTTGCTCGCGCGCGTGGTAGCGGACTATACACAGCGCAACGATACCGTTCGCGAAATGTGCGTCGTCGCCGATCAGAACGGTATGGCGGTGGGCGCGGTGTGCATCGTCGCAGTGTCGACGACCGTGGCCGGCGTGCGCCTCTTGTGGGTCGAACCGGATTTGCAGCGCCTTGGCATCGGCACGCGCTTGATGACCGAAGCGACCCGGTTCGCGCGGCGCGCGGGTTACACGAGACTGACGCTGACCACGGCCAGCGCGTTGGAAGAACCGCGGCGCCTGTGCAAGCGCGCCGGTTTCCAGCTCGTCAGCACGGCGCCGGAGCGCCGTTTCGGCAAGGACCTGATGATCGAGCGATGGGAGCTAGGCTTGTAGGCCGCCGCATCAGAACGACGGCACCACCGAACCCTTGAACTGCGTCTTGATGAACTGGCGCACGTCTTCCGACTGATACGCAGCAACCAGCTTCTTCACCCACGGCTTGTCCTTGTCCTGCGTGCGCACCGCGATCAGGTTCGCGTACGGGCTGTGAATGTCCTCGAGCGCAATCGCGTCTTTGGTCGGCTGCAAACCGGCGGCCAGCGCGAAGTTCGTGTTGATCGCGGCTGCGTCGACATCGGCCAGCGAGCGCGGCAATTGCGCTGCATCGAGTTCGACCAGCCTGATCTTCTTCGCATTCTCAGCGACGTCGAGCGCCGTCGCGTTATTGCCGTTCGTGCCGGCGCCGGCCTTCAGCTTGATCACGCCTTGCGCTTGCAGGAGCAGCAGCGCGCGGTTTTCGTTCGACGGATCGTTCGGCACCGCGACTTTCGCACCTTGCGGCAAATCCTTCAGCGACTTCAGCTTCTTCGAGTAGATGCCGAGCGGCGAAATATAGGTAAGGCCCGCGTTGACGATCTTGTAGCCGCGCTGCTTGATCTGGCTGTCGAGATACGGCTGATGCTGGAAGCTGTTGGCGTCGAGATCGCCGGCGTCGAGCGCGGCGTTCGGCTGCACGTAGTCGTTGAATTCGACGACCTTCACGTTCAGACCTTCACGCTTCGCCACCTTCGTGACGACTTCCCAGATCTGCGCATCCGGCCCGCCAATGGTGCCGACCTTGATGACTTTGTCGTCGGCATAGGCGCCGAAGCTGGTGACGATCGCCGCGCCGGCGATCACTGCGGAGAGGGCTTTGAGGATGTTTCTGCGCTGCATGTAATTCTCGCTGTTTCTAATCGAGTCCGTTTGCAATGGATTCGGGTGATAGCCGGAGGCGGGCACTGATGACCCCGGTTAGCAGCGGGATAACAGCGCGCAGCCGGCTGGACCGTAAATCGTCTCATATGCCGCGCGAGATGTGAAATACCGCAATCACATATGGGTATGCGCAGCGGGATTGGCGGTGAAAAGCCGCGCTGTGCACGATAATTCGAAACGTTGCCGCGACTGCGTGCGGTACGTTCAATTGCCTGCGAGGACGCCTATGTATGTAATTAACCTGATCTACACCGCCCCGCTCGAGCGCATCGACGACGCGCTCGATGCGCACCGTGCGTTTCTGACGACGCAATTCGAAGCAGGTGTATTCGTCGCCGCTGGGCCGAAAGTGCCGCGCGATGGCGGCATCATTCTGGCGGTGCGCATCGAACGCGACAGGCTGGATGCAATCCTCGCAACCGATCCCTTCGCCGTGCAGAAGCTCGCGCGTTATGAGGTGACGGAGTTCAAGACCACACGGCTCGCGCCAGGATTGAATCTGCCGATACCGGTTTGAGTTTGTGCGGCTAGTGTGCCACCTTCGCGCGGCATTGATGCGGCATCCGCTCAGCATCGATCCCGCTCTCGCTAAGCGGCCACCGCGTCAGTCGAGCAGCAACTTGATGTCGTGGACCCACGGCGCGGCGCCTTGACCGTCGCGCGCGAAAAGGCGCAGCTTGCCGTCGGTGTCGAACACGTAGCTCGCCGCCGTATGATCCATCGTGTAGCTGTCGGGGGTCTTGCCGGGCACCTTCGCGTAGTAGACGCGGAAGTCTTTCGTCACCTTCTTCAATTGCGCCTCGTCAGCGGGGCGCAGACCGACGAAGGTCGGATTGAACGCCGGCACGTATTGAGCAAGCAGCGCCGCTGTATCGCGCTCGGGGTCGACGGTGACGAACAACACCTGGACGCGCTTCGCGTCTTCGGGGCCTAGTTGTTGCAGCGCTTGCGACAGCTCGGCCATCGTCGTCGGGCAAACATCCGGGCAATGCGTGTAGCCGAAGAACAGCACCACCACCTTGCCTTTGTAGTCCGCCATTGTGCGGATCTTGCCGGACGTATCGGGCAACGAGAAGTTGCTCCCGAATTGTGTATTGCCGGTAAGGTCGAGGTTCTGGAACGCTGGCTGCTGCTTGCCGCAGCCCGCCATGAACAACGCGCTGCCGAGCGCGCAGGCAATCACAGCAGCACGCGCCGCACGCGCGAAGCGGGAATTGAGCATGGTATTACGCGCCGATCACAACGCGCACATAGTGGTCGACCAGCAGCGCACCAAACAGCAGCGACAGATAGACGATCGAATAACGGAAGGTTCGGCGCGCCAGATCGTCGGAGTACTCGCGGTAGATCTTCCACGCGTAGGCGAGAAACACTGCGCCGAGCAGCACAGCCGCGGCAAGGTACACCACGCCGCTCATGCCGGAGATAAACGGCATCATCGTGACCGCGAACAGGATTACTGTGTAAAGCAGAATGTGCAGCCGCGTGTACTTCTCGCCGTGCGTGTTCGGCAGCATGGGCAAGCCGGCGTTTTCATAGTCTTTGCGGCGATACAGCGCGAGCGCCCAGAAGTGCGGCGGCGTCCATACGAAAATGATCAGCACGAGAATCCACGCGTCGCCCGGCACCTGACCGGTGACGGCGGCCCAGCCGAGCGCCGGCGGCATGGCACCTGACGCACCGCCGATCACGATGTTCTGCGGCGTGGCCGGCTTAAGCAGCAGCGTATAGATAACGGCATAGCCAACGAACGTAGCGAGCGTGAGCCACATGGTCAGCGGATTGGCGAACGTGAACAGCGTCCACATGCCGAGGCCGCCGAGCACGGCCGAGAACAGCAGAATCTGCGTAGTGGTGATTTCACCGCGTGCCGACGGACGCCACGAAGTGCGCCGCATTTTCGCGTCGATCTTTTGTTCGACGAGGCAGTTGATTGCAAACGCCGCACCGGCCAACAGCCAGATGCCGACGGTGCCGCCGATCAGAACCGTCCAGGGCACCATGCCGGGCGTCGACAGGAACATGCCGATGACGGCGCAGAACACAGCGAGTTGCGTGACGCGCGGCTTCGTCAGCGCAATGTACTGCGAGATCCGGCTGCCGGGCGTTTGGGGAAGTGTTGTGCTGTCCATGTGGAGTCACGCTGGCGCGGCATCGCGCGCGGGAAACACGGCGCGGCCGGGACGGCTATAAGCGATTCGAAAGTTTAACATAACGAGCAGAAGCAGCAGGATCGCCGCGCCGCCGTTATGAGCTACCGCAATAGGCAGCGGCCATTGCAGCACGATGTTCGACAATCCGGTGATGAACTGGATCAGCACCACCAGCAATACGCCGGTCGCCGGACGCCGTAGCGACTCGAAACGGCGCAGTTTCAGCGCGAACCACACGAGGTAGGCGACCACCACGAGTGCGAACGTACGATGCGTCCAGTGAATCGCTACCAGCGCATCTTGCGTGATCATGTCGCCGTTGCTGGTCATGCCGAGCGCGCGCCACAAATGGAAGCCGTGGGCGAAGTCCATCGGCGGAACCCATTGGCCGTTGCAGGTCGGAAAATCCGTGCAGGCGAGCACTGCGTAGTTGGTGCTGACCCAGCCGCCCAACGCGATTTGCGTGATCAGCAAGACGAGGCCCCCGATCGCGGCCGCGCGCCAGCGCGCGGCTTCGGGCTCGTATGCGGGCAGCGGCGTCTGCCGCGCGGCGAGCCAGCCGAGCGTGCCCAGTAGCGCGAGACCGAGCAGCAAATGCGTCGTCACGATGACAGGCTGTAGTTTCATCGTCACGGTCCACGCGCCGAACGCGCCTTGCACGAGGATCAGCAGCAGCAGCGAAGTTGGCCACCACGGCGACACGTGCAGCGGACGTCGCTTGATACGCGCGGTCCATGCAATGACCGTCTGCGCGATGATCAGCACGCCGATCGCCATCGCGAAGTAGCGGTGGATCATCTCGATCCAGGCCTTCGTCATGCTGACGGGGCCGGTCGGCATCGCCTGATGCGCGGCGGTAATTGCCGCGTGCGCGATAAACGGCGACGACGTGCCGTAACAGCCGGGCCAATCCGGACAGCCGAGCCCCGAATCGGTCAGACGCGTGAAGCCGCCGAACATCACGAGGTCGAGCGTGAGGAAAGTGGTGAGCCACACGAGCTTGCGGAACTTGTTGTCGTCGGCCTTGACCCACACGTAGGACAGCGGCAACAACGCGATACACAAGCCGATCAGGCCCAATTGCAGTACGAACATCGTCTCTTACCCTGGTTGCGGCATCAGCCGATGCTGGACCACTTCAGCAGCTTGGTCACGTCGCCCTTGATCTTGCTCGGGTTCGGATCTTTCGGGAAACGCATCATCAGATTGCCGTTCGGATCGACCATGTAGATATGGTCGGTGACCTTGGTGCCGTTGTCGGCCGGCAGCCACGCCGACACCTGCGCCGGATCGGCAAGCAGCATGTTGGTATCGGGATAGGCCTTTTGTATCACGTCAGCCACGTTGCCCGCACCTGTGCGAAGCCACACTTCTACGACGCGCTCGCGTTCCGGGCCCTGTGCCGCGCGGATTTGCCGCATGAAGTAGAGCTTCGTCGCGCACGCTTTGTCGCAGGCGGTGTCGTCGACCGAGATCAGCAGCCAGCGGCCGCGCAGCGTGGCGAGCTTGAGCGGCTTGCCGTCTTCGCCGGTGACGACGAGCGACTCGGGAATCGGCCGTTGCGGTTCGACGAGCATGCCGTAACTCGTGCTGCCGCCGCTCGGCTTCACCACGTAGTACATGAAATACGACACGGCGATGGGCGCGGCGCAGACGATCGCGAGCAGCAGCAGTATCCAGCGGCCGCGCTCCCAGGAGCCCTTGCCATTAGGCTGGCCAGGCATCGGTTTCGCGGTGGCGGGTTTGCCGGCTTGCGGCGAACGGGGAGATGGCGTCGACACTACATAACCTCTTTCAATGATTGTGCGGCTCGCCTGACTCATGCTGAGCCGCGCCGGGCACGCGCTGCATTACACGCTGGGCGCCTGCTGTTTTCTGGCGGCGCGGCGCGCGGCGTACAGGCCGAAGGCCAAAGCCGCAGCCGCCATGCCCCACCACTGGAACATGTAGCCGTAGTTGCGCTCCACGCCGCTGGTTGGAGCCGGCCAGTCGCGCACGAGCTTGTCGCCGTCGTCGCTCAATTGTTGAATCACGAACGATTGCAAGGGCAGTCCCGTTTCGGCGGCGTACGCGGCGATATCGAGGTTCTGGCGGATCGACTGATGCGCGGCCGACCCGCCCTGCCCCAGTTCAAATGCGCGCGACGCATCCGCTCGCGCAATGCCTTCGATCTCGACTTCGCCCCGCGGCGTAGTGTACGGCGCGATCGTCTCGCGGTTGCTGATGTTGCGCGGCAACCAGCCACGATTGACCAGCACATAACCGCCGTCGCTGAGTTGAAAAGGCATCACGACATAAAAGCCCGGCTGATCGTTATACGGACGATTATCGAGGTACACGACCTTGTCCGCGACAAACGTGCCGCGCGCCTTCACGCGATGAAATTCGATGTCTTTCAATGCCACAGGCGCGCCGGTGACGGGTTGCGCAGGCGCGTTCTCGAACTGCGTGATGCGCGCCTCGAGCGCTTCTTTCTGATGCGCGCGGTCACGCTGCCAGAAACCGAGCCGCAAGGTCACCGCGACCACGATCAGGATCAGCAACGCGGGAACGAGCCGGATTTTCATCGACGACACTCCATGCCTGCGTTGAGCGCCGCGGGGAACGCAGGGCAAACGCTGGCGCGCGGTGAGATAATACTTATCTTGCCTTCGCGCTTCTCCGTTTCAGCAGATTCCATGCACATTCTCGTTCCCATCGCCTTTGTCCTGATCATCGCCAGCATGGTGTCGGCGCTGTACTTCATGATGCATGACAAGGGCAAAACCAAGCGGATGGTCTGGTCGCTCGCCACGCGCGTCGGGCTTTCGATCTCGCTATTCCTCTTCATCCTGTTTGCGTACTGGATGGGCTGGATTCACTCGACTGGCATTCCGTACGGGCGCTGAGCCCGGCGCAAGCATCGCTGCCCTGAACCATCGCTGCCCTAAACAAAACGCCGCCCTGACAGGGTCGAGGGCGGCGCTGCATCAATCCTGCTCACTGCTCGTGCGCCGCGTCCCGAAGCACGCTGCGCGACGGCCCGCGCACGTTCCGGCGTAGCCGGCCCCGGCGCGGTCCCACCGGCCTTATAGCCAGTAGACGACCACGTACAGTCCGAGCCAGACCACGTCCACGAAGTGCCAGTACCAGGCCGCGCCTTCGAACGCGAAGTGGTGTTCCGCCGTGAAGTGGCCGCGAATCATCCGCACCAGCACCACCGCCAGCATCGTGCCGCCGAGGAACACGTGAAAACCGTGGAAGCCCGTCAGCAGGAAGAACGTCGAGCCGTACACGCCCGAAGCCAGCGTCAGGTTCAGTTCGTTGTACGCGTGGAAATATTCGAAGCCCTGCAGGAACAGGAAGCAGACGCCGAGCACTAGCGTAGCCGCCAGCCAGATCATCGCCTTCTTGCGATGATCTTCGCGCAGTGCGTGGTGCGAGACCGTCAGCGTGGCGCCGGAAGAGAGCAGCAGCGCCGTGTTGATGGTCGGCACCGGCCACGGCGTCATCGACTTGAACGTCGACACGAGCGACGCGGGACCGTTGTTCGGCCACACCGCGGAGAAATCAGGCCAGATCAGCTTGTAGTCGAGGCTCGCCAGTTCGTGCAACGCGATTGCGCGTGCGTAGAAGAGGGCGCCGAAGAAAGCGCCGAAGAACATCACTTCGGAGAAGATGAACCAGCTCATGCTCCAGCGATACGACTTGTCGACATTCTTGCCGTACATGCCGCCTTCGGATTCGGCAATCGCGTCGCCGAACCAGTGCCACAGCGTAAAGAGCAGCCACAACAGACCGACGACAACGCCGATCGGCGCCAGTTCATGTTCGTTGATCCACGCCGCAAGCGATGCGAGCATGACCAGCAACCCCACGGCGGCGCTGATCGGATGCCGCGACGGATGCGGTACGAAATAGTACGGGCTCTCGTTTTGACCGCTCATTCTTGATTCTCCACTTCAGTCCAGTTGTTCCGGAAAGCTCCGGCTGTATCTTCGGCGGCGCGTGTGTACCGCACCGCTTCACTCTAATTCGTGGGCGCTGCTACGCCCGGTACTGCATCGTGCGCGCGCCTTGCCAGCAGCGTCAGCCCACCACCGCGCGCACCACCAGAATCAGCACGCCGATGAAAATGGCGGTACTGATCAACGCCGCGATAATCACGTGCAGCGGGTTCAGTTGCGTGGCATCGGCTTCCAGATCGCGCCGCTTGCGCACGCCGAAAAACGACCAGAACACCGCCCGCATCGACTGGCCAAAACTGCTTTTGCGCGGGCCGCCGCTGTTATCGCTCATTGTTATCTTCCTTCGCCCGCGGCCTGAGCCGTCAGGCGGGATTGGCAGCAGTTGCCGCCGTTTCGGCCGGGAGCGCCGCGCTTCCGACCTTCGCCGTTGCCGGCGTGTTCAACTCGAAAAACGTATACGACAACGTGATCGTTTTCACGTCCTTCGGCAACTTCGGATCGACGACGAACACGACCGGCATCCGCTTTGTCTCATTTGCCGTCAACGTCTGCTGCGTAAAGCAAAAGCACTCGATCTTCTTGAAGTACTCGGTTGCCTGCTTCGGCGCGTAGCTCGGAATGGCTTGCGCCTGAATCGTGCGCGCCTGCTCGTTGCTTACCTCGTACAACACTGTCGTCACTTCGCCCGGATGCACGTCCAGGCTGCGCTGCTCCGGCTTGAAACCGAGCGGGCCGCGCGCGTTCGCATCGAATTCGATCGAAATCGTGCGGCTCATGTCGATCTGCGTATTCTTCGCCTCGCGCACCGTCGCATCGCGCTGCACCAGGTTGTTGATGCCGGTGATCTGACAGATCGCGCGATACATCGGCACCAGCGCAAAACCAAAACCGAACATCATCAACGCGACGACGAACAGCTTGACGAGCATCGAACGGTTAAAAGAGCGATCGGCCTGAGCCGGCGGTTGCGTCGACATCTCAATCCTCAACAAACCTGCAAACCCGAACTGGCCCGCTTTCGTCAGGAAAACCAACCCTGATTGATGATGACGCTCGCGAAAAATACCGCTGCGATCGCGAGCAGCACTAGACCTATCCGCCTGTTGCTCGCTCGAATCTGCTCCGGTGTACGTCTTTCCTGTGAATTGCGCGTCATGCTCGGATTTCTGAATGCCTCGTTACTGCCATTGCCCCGCTTTCGCTGCTGTCCGATTCCCGCGACGACGCGATCGCGTCGTCGGAACCGGCCACCTCGCTAAACGACGATCACTCGACGGTCGGCGGGTTTTCGAACGTGTGGAACGGAGCCGGGCTCGGCACGGTCCATTCGAGGCCCGTGGCGCCGTCCCACGGCTTGTCGCCAGCCTTTTCGTGGTCACCGCCGCCGCGATATGCAGGCAGCGCAACCGCGAACAGGAAGTACACCTGCGCGAGACCGAAGCCGAACGCGCCGATCGAGATCACCTGGTTCCAGTCGGTGAACTGCGCCGGGTAGTCGGCGTAACGACGCGGCATGCCTGCGAGACCCACGAAGTGCATCGGCAGGAACGCGAGGTTGAAGAAGAACATCGACGCCCAGAAGTGAATCTTGCCGCGCGTTTCGTTGTACATCCAGCCGGTCCACTTCGGCGCCCAGTAGTACCAGCCCGAGAACAGCGCGAAGAGCGAACCGGCCACCAGCACGTAGTGGAAGTGCGCGACCACGAAGTAAGTGCCGTGATACTGGATGTCGAGCGGCGCCATTGCGAGCATCAGGCCCGACAGGCCGCCAAACGTGAACACCAGCAGGAAGCCAACCGCGAACAGCATCGGCGTTTCGAAGGAGAGCGAACCGCGCCACATCGTCGCGACCCAGTTGAACACCTTCACGCCGGTCGGCACCGCAATCAACATCGTCGCGTACATGAAGAACAACTGGCCCGTCACCGGCATGCCGGTTGCGAACATGTGGTGCGCCCAGACCATGAACGACAGAATCGCGATCGACGACGTGGCGTACACCATCGAGCTATAGCCGAACAGCGGCTTGCGCGAGAACGCCGGAATCACCTGCGACACGATCCCGAACGCCGGCAAGATCATGATGTACACCTCGGGGTGCCCGAAGAACCAGAAGATGTGCTGGTACATGACCGGGTCGCCGCCGCCTGCCGCGTTGAAGAACGACGTGCCGAAGTGGCGATCGAACAGCACCATCGTGATCGCGCCAGCCAGAACCGGCATCACGGCGATCAGCAGGTACGCGGTGATGAGCCACGTCCAGACGAACATCGGCATCTTCATGAGCGTGAGGCCGGGCGCGCGCATGTTCAGGATGGTCACGACAATGTTGATGCCGCCCATGATCGACGAAGCACCCATCAGGTGGATCGCGAATATTGCGAAGTCCATGCCCGGGCCCATTTGCGTGGACAGCGGCGCGTAGAGCGTCCAGCCCGCGGCGGTCGCGCCGCCCGGCGAGAAGAACGAACCGACGAGCAGAACAGCCGCCACCGGCAGGAGCCAGAAGCTGAAGTTGTTCATGCGGGCGAACGCCATGTCCGACGCGCCGATTTGCAGCGGCACCATCCAGTTCGCGAAGCCGACGAAGGCCGGCATGATCGCGCCGAACACCATGATCAGGCCGTGCATGGTGGTCAACTGGTTGAAGAACTCGGGGCGCATGATTTGCAGTCCCGGCTCGAACAGCTCGGCACGGATCATCAGCGCCATCACGCCCCCGGAGAGGAACATGGTGAACGAGAAGATCAGGTACAGCGTACCGATGTCCTTGTGGTTGGTTGCGAACAGCCAACGACGCCAGCCATGCGGCGTTTCGTGGGCATGGTCGCCGTGCACGTGCTCGTGGCCCGCGACTACATCGTGTCCGATGCTAGACATGACAATCTCCTAAAGCGAATACTGCGGTGCTGACCATGACACGTCAGGCAGCCGGGCTGATCTGAACACGCCGGGCTTCTTTCGCGTCGCTGCCGCCCGTGATCGTTTCCGGCTTCTTCAAAATGATATGGTCTTCGGCGATGCCGGCTGCTTTCAACGCGTCGCGCACGGCTTCGGCACGGCTCTTTGCGAGCTTCGCGTTGGTGTCGGCGGAACCGGTGGCGTCGGTGAAGCCAGACAGCGTGAACTTCGCGTCCGGATGTGCCTTCGCGTAGGCCGCGGCTGCTTCGACCGCAGCTTTCGCGTCGGCCGGCAGCGTGCTCTTGCCTGTGTCGAAGTAGACGCTTGCCGGCAGCGCGACTTGCGATGCCGTCGCGCTTTCGGAACCCGCCGCCGCTGCTTGCGCACCCGATGCGTCCGAAGCTGCCGCCGCGCCCGATGCCGCTTGCGCGCCGCTCGCCGCCGCACCTGCGTCGGCCAGATGGTTGCCGCCTTCCGGCATCTTGCCGTTGCGGGCGTCTGCGACCTGCTTCGGCTGGAGAATATCGCCGGTGTGGTTGCCCCACGAGTTACGCTCGAACGTGATGACCGAAGCGATCTCGACGTCGTTCAGCGTAGGCGCCCACGAAGGCATTGCGTTCTTGCCCTTCAGTACGATGCCGACATGCTCGGCGATCGCGCCGTTGGCGACCTTGCTGCCGTCGAGCGCCGGGAATGCGCCCGCGCCCTTGCCCGTCGGCTGATGGCAGACTGCGCAGTTCGCCGCGTACACCTTGCCGCCGCGCTCCATCAACTCGGCCATCGTATAAGTCTTGTTCGGGTCGTCCTGACCCGCGGCCATTTTCTTCTTCTGCGTGTCGACCCACTTCGCGTAGTCGTCATTGGAGAGCACTTCGACCACGACCGGCATGAACGCGTGTTCCTTGCCGCAAAGTTCGGTACAGAAGCCGCGGAAGGTGCCGATCTTGTCAGCCTTGAACCACGTGTCGCGCACGAAGCCGGGAATCGCGTCCTGCTTCACGCCGAAGGCCGGCACGTACCAGGAGTGAACCACGTCGTTCGCCGTGGTGATGATGCGGATTTTCTTGCCGACCGGCACGACGAGCGGATTGTCGACTTCTTGCAGGTACGTGGTTGAAATCGGCTGACGGCCATCGGTTTCGGCGCGAGGCGTGGCGAGCGTGGAGAGAAAGCTGATGCCTTCGCCCGGACCCTTCACGTAGTCGTAGCCCCACTTCCACTGGTAGCCGGTGACCTTGATCGTGACGTCGGCGTTGGTTGTGTCCTTCATCGCGACGACCGTCTTGGTCGCCGGCAGCGCCATCAACACGACGATCACGAACGGCACGATCGTCCAGATGATTTCGACGGTGGTGCTTTCGTGGAAATTCGAAGCCTTATGCCCTTTCGATTTGCGGTGAGCGAAGATCGAATAGAACATCACAGCGAACACGCCGATGAAAATCACCGTGCAAAGAATCAGCATGAACGTGTGGAGGCTGTAGAGCTCCTCAGCGATTTTCGTCGCAGGCGGCTGGAGATTGATCTCGTTGACGGCGGGGCCGCCCGGAACATCGCCCACTGCCAGGGCGGCACCGGCGAAAAGCAGTCCGCTCATCGCCAGCACGCCCATGAGCGCTCGCTTGATTGTTTTCATAGCTTCCTTACCCAAAATTTCCATTCAAACCCTCGACCCCGCTGGCCCGCTGACCCCGTGACGGCCTGGCCGCGCTCCCCTTGAACGCCGCATGCTTCGACGCTTCTAACAACGCGCGAGCCACATGCGCAATTCGCCGGCGAACTGCGCGCGCCGGTGCTGCGCGAGATGCTGCCCGATCATGATCGTCTCGCCGCGCGAGACCAGCCTGATCCGATCACGCGGTGTTGCGCCAGCCTCGATCCGCACCCAGCGCGGATTGAACTCGAACTGCGTGACCTGCTCGGCGCTCACCTGTTCGATCACGAGCCGGTTCTGGAACAACCGGATGCGTTCGTAATCGACAGCATGACGCGCATATATGGCAAAGGCGACGCCCACCGCCAGCAATTCGATGCCGGTGAACGGCAACACCAGCCAGGCGCCGACCAGAACCAGCATGAAAGCAATTGCCAACGAGAACAACGCAAGCGACACGTAGAAACATACGAACTGCCGCGGCGACACCGAGCAGTTGCGTTTCATTGTCCAGTCCTTCAGGACCGGTTCTGAATCCGCCAGCAGATCTGATGCTTCCATCGCTGCCTCCTGCCGATCCTCACAACGACCGCCTGCGATTGCCGACCGCGACCTCGTGTTCCGGCCACCCGACCGCCACCGCGTCAACTCATCTTGCAGCCCAGTGCCTCGGGCCTGCCGCCCCAAATGTGGGAACTCCGGGCGACAAACTGACGCATTATAGGCGCGATCCAAAGCATCCACAAGCAAGCCCGGACTGCCTCCCAAGCCAGGCGCGACAAGCCTCCGCGCCGTTTTGCCGCACCTTTTGGGCATGTCTGGAAACGGTAATTTCAGACATAACAGATGTCCTCTTTACCGCTTTAGCGATTCCCTGACGAGCCTCGCCCAATATCTTCTATTCGCACGATGCCGTGCCCTTCCGCAGTCGTGCGCGGCACCGCTTTCCATGCGTGTCCATAGATCACCTCGAAGGTCAGAGCGATTGTGCCGTCTTCGCGCCGACGAGCTTCGAGCGCTGCCAGCAACGCTCTGTGCAACCGGCGTGCCGCTGCGCCCGACGACTCTTCGCGCTGGAACGGATAGGCGCCCCAACGGCGCACATCCGCAAGCAGCGACTCGGGCGACTTATAGGTGATTGTGATGGTTTCCTGATCCATCACGGGAATTTCAAAACCGCTTTCGACCAGCATGTCGCCAAGATCATGCATATCGACGAACTCGATCACATGCTTGCGCGAAGGGACGCCATGCGCCGCTTCGACCTCGGCATAGGCGCCGCGCAATTCCTTCAGCGTATCGGGACCGAGCGTGCTGAACATCAGCAGCCCGTTGACCTTCAGCGCGCGCTGCCACTCGGGAAACACCAGATCGGGCCGCGAGTGCCAGTGCAGCGCGAGATTGGACCAGATGAATTCGAATGCGCCCGCCGCAAACGGCAGCGCGGAAAAGTCGGCCTGCGCGAAGCGCGGGCCGCGTGCGCCAAGCGCCTTGCCGAGCGAGGCCGGCAAGAAGCGCCGCCAGCTCGTGTCGCCCGAATCGTGGCGCAGCGCGCGCGTGAGCATGCCGTGCGACAGGTCGGAGCCGAACACCGGCGCTTCAGGAAAGCGCTCACGCAATGCCGGAATGTCTTCGCCTGCACCACAACCCGCGTCGAGCACGCTCGCCGGCGCGACCTTGATGTAATCGAGACGCTCGCGCATGCGCTGCGCGATTTCGCGCGGCAGGAAGGCGACGTCGTCGAAAGTCGTTGCACGGCGGTCGAAAATCCGCCTGAGGCGCCGGGAATCGTAGGCCGGACGGCCTGATTGAGCGGGAGTTGGGGACATGGATGTCGTGCTGGCGTGGAGCCCGAAGTATACTCGTTCGCTTCCTTCGCTTCACCGTGAAAGGCCTTTGCGGCCGTCAGTGCATGTCCTTCCGAGCATATTTTTCGTCTTCAGACCGCCGGTTCGCGCGATTCGTGCGCGGCGTGCATTCGGCTTGGCCGCACGCAATGCAGGCGATAATGCCGAACGGCTGCGCGTTGTGCGGCAATTTGTCGCACGGCACGATATGCGCCTTTTGCGACGAATCCTATTGGAATGACGGCGCCTTGCGTTGCCGTGTATGCGCAGTGCCGCTGCCGTTCGCGCGAAGAGAAGGCCATGCGTCTTATTGTTGTGCGGACTGCATCGCCGAAAAGCCGCCGTTCGATGCAACGTTCGCGCTTGCCGACTACCGGCCGCCGCTCGACGTGCTCGCGGTCGGCCTGAAGTTTCGCGCGCAGTTGATGCTCGCGCCCGAATTCGCGCGGCGGCTCGCGCGTCTTGCGCAAGACGCCTGGCAAGATCCGTCCGACTGTCCCGATGTAATCGCTCCAGTACCGCTCGCCGACCGGCGGCTGATCGAGCGCGGTTACAACCAGGCATGGCAGATCGGCAAACCGCTGGCTCGCGCGTTGAAGGTGCCTGGCGAGGCGACGCTGCTGCGCCGGGTGATCGATACGGCGCCGCAGTCGCGGCTCCATCTGGATGCGCGTCGGATCAACGTGGGGCGGGCATTCGAGCTTGCCCGGAAAGTAGAAGGACTGCACGTCGGCATCGTCGACGATGTGATGACGACCGGCGCAACGCTCGAAGCGCTCGCGCATACGCTGAAGGCAGCCGGCGCGCGGCGCGTTACGAACTTCATCGCGCTGCGCACACCGAAAAACTAGCTTCTATCTGGTCACTTTATGTTCAATGTCGTTCTCGTCGAACCGGAAATTCCGCCGAACACCGGCAACGTAATCCGCCTGTGCGCCAACACGGGCGCACGGCTGCATCTGATCCAGCCGCTCGGCTTTCCGCTCGACGACGCGAAGCTGCGCCGCGCCGGTCTCGACTATCACGAATACGCACAAATGAATGTGCATGCCGACTGGGCCACGTTCATCGCGAAAGAATCGCCGGATCCGGCTCGCATGTTCGCGTTCACTACGCGCGGCTCGGGCCGCTTTCACGAGCACGCGTTCGAATCGGGTGACTGGTTCGTGTTCGGCGCGGAAACGCGCGGTCTGCCCGACTCGGTGCTTGAGCAATTCGCCAACGAACAGCGCGTGCGGCTGCCGATGCGTCCGGGCAACCGCAGCCTGAACCTGTCGAACACGGTCGCGATCGTGGTGTTCGAAGCGTGGCGTCAAACGGGCTTCGAAGGCGGCGCCTGACGGCGCTTCAGCTCCGCCTGATAGCGCTCTAACATCGCGTGGTCGAAGCACGCGAAGATTACCTGTTCCAGTTGCGACATGCGCGGCAGATTTTCGATAACCGTTTCGATCGCGATCCGCACTGCCTGATCGGCGGGAAAGCGGTAGATGCCGCAACTAATTGCGGGGAACGCAATGCTCGCGCAGTTCGCCTCGCGCGCCACCTCGAGCGAGCGCTGATAGCACGAAGCCAGCAAATCGGCCTCGCCGTGCGTACCGCCGCGCCAGACCGGGCCCACCGCGTGGATCACATATCGCGCCGGCAGACGGTAGCCGCGCGTGAGCTTCGCGTCGCCGGTCGCGCAGCCGCCCAGCGTTTCGCATTCGTGCAGCAATTCCTTGCCGGCCGCCCGATGTATCGCGCCGTCCACGCCGCCTCCGCCCAGCAACGAAGTATTGGCTGCGTTGACGATGGCATCCACATCGAGCGTCGTGATGTCGGCCACGCGCGCTTCGAGCGTGCAACGATCGATACTGAGCATGTGAACCTCGCTGATCCGAAAGGTCGATAGACAGTGGACAGCGAGAGCAGGCAGCCGTTCAGCGTTGTTACGCGCCGCAACGGCTGATAGAGAACGCGAGAGAACTTCGGTCGGCTTTATTCGGCCTTCGAATCGCGCCGCAACAGGGCGCTGACGGCGTCGCGGGGCGCTACGCCATCGAACAGCACGGCACATACCGCTTGCGTGATCGGCACGTCGATTGCATGAGTACGCGCGATGGAAAGCACCGCTTGTGCGCAGCGCACGCCCTCGGCCACGTGGCCGAGTCCGCCGAGAATATCGGCAAGCGAACGGCCCGCGGCGAGTTGCACGCCGACCGTGCGATTGCGCGACAAGTCGCCCGTCGCGGTAAGAATCAGGTCGCCCAAGCCGGTCAAACCGGTGAACGTTTCGGCGCGTCCACCGAGCGTCACGCCGAGTCGCGACATTTCAGCGAGTCCACGCGTGATCAGCGCCGCACGCGCATTCAGACCGAGACCGAGGCCATCCGCGATGCCGGTCGCAATAGCCAGCACGTTCTTCACCGCACCGCCCACTTCCACGCCGACGATATCGTCGCCGGTGTAGATGCGCATCGCGCCGTGATGGAACGCGGCCACCGTGCGTTCGCGGCAGGCCGCCGAAGCACTCGCGATGGTCAGCGCGACCGGCAAGCCCTGCCCGACTTCGCGCGCGAAACTGGGACCGGACAGGACGCCATTGCTGCCATGTTCCGGCAACTCGGCCGCGACCACCTGATGCGGCAACAACTGCGAATCCGCCTCAAAGCCTTTGCAAAGCCACACGACATGCGCGGGCACTTTGCCCGCATCGCGCATCGACCGGAATAGGCCGCGTAGCCCGGCCACAGGCGTGGCTACGACGCATAACGCGTCGTCGGCCAGCGCGTGGTCGAGCGCTGCATTCAGATCCGCTTCGTAGCGAAGCGCCGATGGCAAAGCAACGCCCGCCAGATAGCGGGCGTTTTCATGCGAAGCGGAGAGATCTGCGACCAGCGCGGGCTCGCGCGCCCACAACAGCGTGTCGTGCCTGACGGCCAAGTGGCCGGCGAGGGCCGTGCCCCACGCGCCGGCTCCGAGGACAGCAACCTTCATAGCCGGCACTGCCTGCGACACTTAATGCGTGACGCCGTTTTGCGCTGCGCCGTCCTGGCCGCCCATCTGCGCGAGGCGTTGCTCGTAGAGCGCCTGGAAGTTGATTTCGGCGAGGTGGATCGGCGGGAAACCAGCGCGCGTGATCGCGTCGGCAATGTTCGAACGCAGGTACGGAAACAGAATCGTCGGGCACGCAATGCCGACGAGCGGATCGACCTGCTCAGCCGGAATGTTGCGGATATCGAAAATGCCGGCCTGCTTCGCTTCGATCAGGAACGCGACCTTGTCCGACACTTTGGCCGTCACGGTGCCCGTCACGAGAATTTCGAACACGGTGTCCGCGAGACGCTCGGCTTTGACGTCGACTTCTACTTCGACCGACGGCATTTCCTGCTCGAGGAAGATCGCCGGCGAGTTCGGCTGCTCGAGCGACATGTCCTTCAGATAGATGCGCTGGATGTTGAAGAACGGCTGGTTATTGTCGTCGGACATGATGAAGTGATTCCCTGATAGATATGCGTAGCGGCGGCCCATGAGCTCACGGACCGCCAGATAGTTGCGGCGCGCCGCCCGCCCTTCGCGGGACGATGATGCGCCGGCTTGCGTTTCTCCCGCCGGTTTGCGCGCCGAAGGCGCGAGAACTCAGGCGGCTTCGAGCAGAGGCGTCAGACCGCCCGCGCGATCGAGCGCGGAGAGGTCGTCGTACCCGCCGACATGCTTCTCGCCGATGAACACCTGCGGCACCGTGCGGCGACCGGTCCGGGTCATCATTTCCTCGCGACGGGCCGGATCCTTGTCGATCAGTACTTTTTCGATATTCTCGACGCCGCGCGACTTTAAAAGACGTTCGGCCATCTGGCAATACGGGCACACCTGCGTGCTGTACATGATGACTTTATTCACTTGGCTACTCCTTGTTTCACAACTGGCATGCCGGCTTTCTGCCAGGCGTCGACGCCGCCTTCCAGAACGTGGACTTCCGCATATCCCGCATCCTGCACGATACGCGCTGCCTTGTTCGACTGCTGGCCGGTCTGGCACACCAGCAGCACGGGGTTGTTCTTATTCTTCACGAGTTGCGCGACCTTTGCTTGCAACTCGGCGAATTCGAGGTGCCGCGCCGCGGGCAGATGCCCCTTGGCGAAGTCGGCCGACGGACGCAGATCGATCACCGCCGCATTGCGCCGGTTGATCAGTTGCGTGGCTGCTGCGGCCGACAGGCCACCGCGGCCGCGCCGGCTGATAGTCGGCCACAGCAGCAACCCACCGGAGATGAGGACGATCGCGATCAGGACAAGGTTTGTGTAATCAGTGAAAAACTTCACGGAAAATCCGCCGAAAAAGAGAGAAATCGGAAAGGGCAATCGAGCCATTATAAAATAACCGCCTGACGCGATGGCGGCGCTCCTCACGAGCACCTCGCTGCGCTTTACCGCTTCCTTACTACCGACCGGCAATCTTATGTACAAACTCGTTCTCATCCGCCACGGCGAATCGACGTGGAACAAGGAAAACCGCTTCACGGGCTGGGTCGACGTCGACCTCACCGAGCAGGGCAACCGTGAAGCGCAGCAGGCGGGCGTGCTGCTGAAGGAATCCGGCTATACGTTCGACATCGCGTACACGTCGGTCCTCAAGCGCGCGATCCGCACGTTGTGGCACGTGCAGGATCAGATGGACCAGATGTACATTCCGGTCGTGCATTCGTGGCGCCTGAACGAGCGCCACTACGGCGCGCTGTCGGGGTTGAACAAGGCGGAAACCGCAGCGAAATTCGGCGACGAACAGGTGCTGGTCTGGCGCCGCAGCTACGACACGCCGCCGCCGGCGCTCGAACCGACGGACGAGCGCGCGCCGTACGACGATCCGCGCTACGCGAAGGTGCCGCGCGAACAGCTGCCGCTCACCGAGTGCCTGAAAGATACGGTGGCGCGCGTGCTGCCGCTGTGGAACGAGTCGATTGCGCCGGCCATCAAGTCGGGCCGCAAGGTGGTGATCGCCGCGCACGGCAATTCGATCCGCGCGCTGGTGAAGTACCTCGACAACATCTCGGACGAGGACATCGTCGGGCTCAATATTCCGAACGGCGTGCCGCTCGTCTATGAACTGGACGAGAACCTGAAGCCGATCAAGCACTACTATCTGGGCGACCAGGAAGCGATCGCGAAGGCGCAGGCAGCCGTCGCAAAGCAAGGCAAGGCCGGCTGATTCCGCCGGCGCCAGCGTGTTGAGCCTTGCTGCGAGCTTGCAGCTCATCACAGCCCTTTGCCGCATTCCTGCGTTTCTTTGTTAAAGATTGTGTCAGCGAATGCGGCAGCCGGCATCGCAGCAAGCGCAGCGGTGGGGCGCGGCGAGGGGCGGCCAACAGACTGCGCCGACCGGCAAGACATACCGCTCAACGCATTGCATTTCCCTCGATCGCGTCCATTCCGGCCGCCATCCATCGTTACAGCACATTACTTCGGCGTCGCACACGCGTTGTGCCGAACCCGGCACGCTTCGCGCTGTCGAATCACGATTGCCTTCGCCGGGCCCTGAGTGGGCGGGTGTGCAGTTATACTTGTCCGTCCCCATCTCTATCGACGCTGCCACGCGCTTCCGACCGCAACAGACTCTATGCGAAAGAACCTGAAAAATATCGGCCTGATCGCCGCGGGCCTTGCTACCGGTGTATTTGCCACTTTGCAACTTTCGGCCTCGGCGCAGCAGCCCGCCAGCGCCGCCGCCACGCCGTTGCCACTGGACCAGCTCAGGCTCTTTGCCGAAGTGTTCGGGCAGATCAAGCACGAGTACGTCGAACCTGTCGACGATAAAAAGCTCCTCACTGCCGCGATCAAGGGCATGGTGTCGAGCCTCGACCCGCATTCGTCCTACCTCGACAAGACCGACTACGAAGAACTTCAGGAGCAGACCAAAGGTCGCTTCGCGGGCCTCGGCATTGAAATTTCGTCGGAAGACGGCCTGATCAAGGTGATCTCGCCGATTGAAGACACGCCCGCGTTCCGCGCCGGCATTCGTCCGGGCGACCTGATCACGCGCATCAACGACAAGCCCGTACGCGGCATGACGCTCGATCAGGCCGTCAAGCAGATGCGCGGCGAGCCGGGCACCAAGGTCACGCTCACGATCTTCCGCAAGACCGACGACCGCACATTCCCGCTCACCGTCACGCGTGCCGTCATCAAGGTGCAGTCGGTCAAGATGAAGATTCTCGCGCCGGGCTACGCATACGTGCGTATCACCAGCTTCCAGGAACGCACCACGCCTGATCTCGCCGCAAAGCTGCAGGACATCGCGCGTCAGCAGCCGAATCTAAAGGGCCTCGTGCTCGATCTGCGCAACAACGGCGGCGGTCTGCTGCAAAGCGCGGTTGGCGTGGCCGGCGCGTTCCTGCCGCCGAACTCGGTAGTCGTGTCCACCAACGGCCAGATTCCGGATTCCAAGCAGGTCTATCGCGATACTTACGACAACTACCGCTTGCAATCCTTCGACACCGATCCGCTGAAAGACGAACCGCCGATCTTCAAGACCGTGCCGATGGTCGTGCTGACCAACGCGTATTCGGCGTCGGCGTCGGAGATCGTCGCAGGCGCGTTGCAGGATCAGCACCGTGCGCTGATCGTCGGCAAGACGACCTTCGGCAAAGGCTCGGTGCAGACCGTGCGGCCCATGACTGCGGACACCGCGCTGCGCCTGACCACGGCGTACTACTACACACCGAGCGGACGTTCGATCCAGAACAAGGGCATCCGTCCCGACATCGCGGTCGATCAATACGCGGAAGGCGATCCGGACGACGCACTCGTCACGCGCGAAGTCGACTACTCGAATCACCTTGCGAACACGCAAGACCCGAACGAGAAGAAGGAAGCCGAGAAGCGCGAGCAGGATCGCATGGACCAGTTGCGTCAGCTCGAAGAGCAGAACGACAAGAAGACGCCGGAACAGCGTCAGAAAGATCGTGAGCGCAAACCGGTCGAATTCGGTTCCGCCGACGACTTCATGCTGGCGCAAGCTCTGAACAAGCTCGAAGGCAAGCCGGTGCAAGAATCGAAGTCGCTGACCGAGCGACGCCTCGCGCAGAACAAGCCGGCTACGTCGGCGTCCGCGCCGGTCGCCGTAAAGCCGACGCAACCGGTGCCGGGTGCGTCGGGTCCTGCGCCGGCATCGGCTCCGGCCACCCAAGGCAAGTAAGCAGCACGACTCGCGCGTCTTCGCGGCGCAACCCGCCGCGAAGACACGTAGCGAAGAAGACACGCTGGCCCGCCATGAATGACGATCAACTCCTTCGCTATTCCCGCCATATTCTCGTCGACGAAATCGGCATCGAGGCGCAGCAGCGCTTTATCGATGCGCACGCGATCATCGTCGGGGCGGGTGGACTGGGTTCGCCCGCTGCGATGTATCTCGCGGCGGCCGGCGTCGGACGCTTGACGCTGGTCGATGCCGATACCGTCGATCTAACCAATCTGCAACGGCAGATCCTGCACGTGAGCGCGTCGGTCGGGCGCAAGAAAGTGGAGTCCGGCCGCGACACGCTCGCGCAAATCAATCCCGAAGTGACAGTGAACGCGGTGGCAGAACGCGTCGACGATGCGTGGCTCGACCGCCAGGTGCCCGGCGCCACAGTCGTGCTCGATTGCACGGACAACTTCGCCACGCGCCACGCGATCAATCGCGCCTGTGTGAAGCACGGCGTGCCACTGGTGTCGGGCGCGGCATTGCGCTTCGACGGCCAGATCAGCACGTTCGATTTCCGCGACGAAGCATCGCCGTGCTATGCGTGCGTGTTTCCCGAAGACCAGCCGTTCGAGGAAGTCGCGTGTTCGACAATGGGCGTGTTCGCGCCGACGGTCGGCATCATCGGCTCAATGCAGGCGGCTGAAGCCCTGAAGGTGATTGGCCGAATCGGCACGCCGCTCGCCGGCCGGCTGACCATGCTCGATTCCCTGCGGATGGAATGGACCACCATGCGCATTGCGCGTCAGCCGGATTGCCCGGTATGTGGACAACGCCACCGGGCTTGAACAGATCCAAAGTCACAACGAAAAACGCCGCACATGTGCGGCGTTTTTCATTTCACTCAACCAATCTCGATCAGGCTTGCGCCACGCGCTTGAGCGCAGCCTGCACTTCCTCCGGTTCGAACGAAGCGAGCACATCCGCCACCGGCTTTTCCAGCGTCTTCAGATGCGAGCGCAGCACCTCCTGCTTCACCTCCAGCAATTGACTCGGATGCATCGAAAACTCGGTAAGACCCATGCCGAGCAGCAGACGTGTCAACGTGGGGTCGCCCGCCATCTCACCGCACACGGACACCGGCACACCTGCCCGCTTCGCCTCGCGCAGCGTGAAGGCGATCAGATGCAGCACCGCCGGATGAAGCGGATCGTACAGATGCGCGACCGCGTTGTCCGCGCGGTCGATAGCGAGCGTGTACTGGATCAGATCGTTCGTGCCGATCGACAGAAAGTCGAGCCGCTTGAGAAAGAGCGGCAACGCAATCGCGGCCGCAGGAATCTCGATCATCGCGCCGACCTGCACGTTGGGCGCGTACGCAATCCCTGCGTCGTCGAGCTGACGCCTGGCTTCGCGGATCAGGTCGAGCGTCTGGTCGATCTCCTGCGCATGCGCGAGCATCGGCACGAGAATCTTCACGGTGCCGAACGCCGACGCCCGAAGAATCGCGCGCAGTTGCGTGAGGAACATCTGCGGCTCCGACAGGCTCCAGCGAATTGCTCTGAGCCCGAGCGCCGGGTTCGGTGCGGTCTCGTAGCCGTCGCCGCCGCTCATTGAATCGAGCGGCTTGTCGGCGCCCACGTCGATCGTACGGATGGTGACCGGCAGGCCGTTCATCAACTCGACCGCGCGCCGGTAAGCCCCGAACTGCTCCTCCTCTTCGGGCATGCGGTCCTTGTGATTCATGAACAGGAACTCGGTGCGAAAGAGGCCAACGCCGGTCGCACCGGCGTCGAGCGCGGCACGCGCGTCTTCCGGCAACTCGATGTTCGCGCACAACTCGATGCGCGTGCCGCACAGCGTTTGCGTCGGCGAAAATTTGAGGCGCTGGAGCTTGCGCTGCTCCAGCGCTTTTTCGCTTTGCCGGTATGAGTACTCCTCCAGCACGATCGGTGCGGGATCGACGATCACAATGCCATGATCGCCATCGACGATGATCAGGTCGTCCTGGCGAATCAACGCACTCGCGTGCTGCACGCCCACCGCGGCCGGAATACCCAGGCTGCGCGCAACGATAGCCGTATGCGAAGTCCGCCCGCCGAGATCCGTGACGAAACCCTGAAACGTTTGCGTTTTGAACTGCATCATGTCGGCCGGCGCGATGTCGTGCGCAACCACGATCATCTCGTCGCACGCGCCATGCACGCCATTCACCAGCGCCCCCGACGCGCCCGCTAGCGCCTTCAACACGCGTTCTACCACTTGCTCGATGTCGGCTTTGCGTTCGCGCAGATATTCGTCTTCGATATCGTCGAAATGGCGGGACAGCCGCTCGAGTTGTTCCGTCAGCGCCCATTCCACGTTGTAGCGGCGCGTGCGAATCAGGTCGATGGTTTCCTGAACGAGCATGGCGTCGTTCAGAATCATTGAATGTACGTTGATGAAAGCGCCCATTTCGCTGGGCGCATCCGCAGCGAGATCGGCGCGCAACGCGTCGAGTTCTTCGTGCACGCGTTGCTGCGCCGCGCGAAATCGCTCGACCTCGCTCTCGATCTGCGCGGGTTCGATCAGATAGTGGTCTACGTCAAGTGCAGCCGGGGCGATCAGATAGGCTCGCCCGATGGCAATACCGCGTGACACGGGAATTCCATGCAGCGTGAACGACACGCGCACCTCCTCTAGTTGTGTGATGCCGCGGCAAACCGCTGCAATGCTCTCAGACTCTCGCCGTCATTATAAATTCCACGCCGTCGCACACGTGAGTGAATGCTGTGTGCAATGCAGCACGAAACGCCGTAGTTAATGAGGTGGTCGACGCAACGACACGCTTGCCGGCGCGCGTTGCTCGCGGCGGCGTTAGCGTATCGACGCGTACGGCGGCGAGATCCGTGTATTGTCGCGCGCTAAAAAAAACGCCGCGGACAGCCGCGGCGTTTTCATTCATCACTATGTGGATTCGCAAGCTTACTGACCTTCGCCGAATTTATCGGCGATCAGTTTCAACAATGCGTCCATCGCTTCTTTTTCGTCGGTGCCTTCGGTTTCGATCAGCACCGTGCTGCCGATACCTGCGGCCAGCATCATCACGCCCATAATGCTTTTCGCATTGATACGGCGGCCATTGCGGCTCATCCAGATTTCCGACTGGAAGTTGCCCGCGAGTTGCGTCAACTTGGCCGACGCGCGCGCGTGCAGCCCCAGCTTGTTCACGATAGTCGTTTCCTGTTGCAGCATGTAATGGTCCGAAGCGCGGGTAAGTGTTGTTGTGAAAGTGAAACTGCCAAACAGTGGTTATGCAGTTGCAATGTGATCGACTACAGCAACTACAGCGACTACAGGCCCGCCGGCCCGGTCTTCTGGACGAGGTCCGCGCCGCAAGGCAGCGCAGGCAAACAGTCGCCGGAAGCCGCGGACGCCTCGGCGGGCACAGGCGTGGCGGGCCCGATCGCGTGAACGCCCTTGGTCGCGCCGGCTAGCGCTTTGTCCACCAGCGTGTCGAGGGGCGTCGCGCGATAACAGACCGCGCGCACCAACATCGGCAAATTGACGCCGCAGAGCACGCGCACGTCCGGCACTGACGCCAGCCGCCCTGCAATATTCGCGGGCGTGGCGCCGAACATATCAGTGAGCACGAGCGCGCCGTTCTCTTCCTTCAGACGCGCGATCTCCGACTCTGCGAAAGAAACCATTTGTGCGGGATCGCAGTCGGGCGATACATCGATCACGCCGATGCGAGCCGGCAAGCCGCCGTAGATATGCGAAATACAGTCGCGCAACGCGGTGGCGAACGGAGCGTGCGCAATGATCAGAATGCCTGCCATGTCAGCCTTACTGCAAAAAGACGGCCCCAAACGTGGATCGGAACGCTGTCCGAAACGCGCGCGCCCTCGGCCGGCCGTGGGCCATGAGAGCCGGGAATGCACCACTTGATGGGCGGGACCACACACGCATGACGCCATGCCGGCGCATGCAGAACCCGCTCGTTCAAGGTCCGCTATTCATGCCGATGGCTCCACGCGGAGGCCATCGCCAGAAAATCGACGCGGGGAGCGGGCATTGTAGCAGGCCCGTTTCCGGGCCAAAGCCGATGCTCGCTCGCAGCGGACGCGGTGCTGTTCGTGCTACTTAGTTTGGGGGCGGCGGCTCACATTCAAGGACAGCGGCTCAGCCCGCCGCGCGCTCCAGCGCGTCGATGAACATGGCGGCGACGTCGAAGCCCGTCTGATCCATGATCTCGCGAAAGCACGTCGGGCTCGTCACATTGACTTCGGTGAGCCAGTCACCGATCGCATCCAGTCCAACGAGCAGCAGACCGCGTGCCGCAAGCACCGGCGCGAGCGTATCGGCGATCTTGCGATCATGGTCGGTCAGCGGCCGGGCAACGCCGAGCCCGCCAGCCGCGAGATTGCCGCGCACTTCGTTGCCTTGCGGAATGCGAGCGAGCGAATACGGCACGGCTTCGCCGCCGATCAGCAGAATGCGCTTGTCGCCGTCCTTGATCTCGGGGATAAACTTTTGCGCCATTACCGAACGCGCGCCGTCGTGGCTCAGCATTTCGATGATGGACCCAAGGTTCATGCCGTCCGGCTTCACGCGGAACACACCCATGCCGCCCATGCCGTCGAGCGGCTTGAGAATCACGTCGCCATGCTGCTCGTGAAATGTCCTGAGGCGCGCCGGATCGCGTGTCACCAGCGTGGGCGCGACGAACTCCGCGAATTCGCCGATTGCGAGCTTTTCCGAATGATCGCGAATCGCCTGCGGCTTGTTGAAAATACGTGCGCCGGCGCGCTCGGCCATTTCGAGCAGCCAGGTCGACGTGACGTATTCCATGTCGAACGGCGGGTCTTTGCGCATCACGACGGCGCTGAAGCTTTTGAGCGCGCGCGGCACGGCGGCTTCGGCCGCGTACCAGAGTTCGCGATGCAGGTCGGTCACGTCGCCGCCGATCGCAAAGCGCTGCACGTTTGCTTCGACGTCGCCGCCCGTCCACGCCAGATGCTTCGGCTCGCACGTGTACAGCGTGTGACCGCGGCGCGCGGCCTCGGCCATCATCGCGTAAGTCGAGTCTTTGTAGATCTTGAACTGCGTGAGCGGATCGGCGATGAAAAGAATGTCCATGAAGGTCCCGTTGCGCCCTGCTGAGCCTGGCGTTGATCGTGAAGTTGACCGTGAAGTTGACCGTAAATGTCGTCGGTGAAAACGGCGCGGGCGGCACGCGCGCCACCCGCGGCCTCATGCATCCCGGCCTCGGTGGCTTATGTTTAAACCTGGATCGCTTCCGGATCGGTCTTTTCGAGTTCGACCGATGCGGCCAGCAACCCGAGTCGCGCCACCACGCCATACATATAGAAGCGGTTCGGCGGTGCCGCGCCGGGCTTCGCATGCGCATCCGGCAGCGCCGTGTGTTCGAAGCCGAGCGGCACGAAGTGCATGCCCGGCGCGTTCAGGTTCTGATCGCGCTCGCGGCTGCCGTGCACGCGGTAGAAACCGCCCACCACGTAGCGGTCGATCATATACACGACCGGCTCGGCCACTTCCTCGCCGATGCGCTCGAACGTGTACACCCCTTCCTGCACGATGACGTCGTGCACTTCCAGGCCATCCTTGGTGGCCGCCATTTTCGCGCGTTCGCGCTTCGTGAGCGCAGCCACTTCCGACGCGTCGTGCACGGTCATCACCCCCATGCCGTACGTACCGGCGTCCGACTTGATCACGACGTACGGTTTTTCGGAGATACCGTACTCGCGGTACTTTTTGGCAATTTTCTTCAATACGCCGTCGATTGCATCGGCCAGCGCCTGCTCGCCGGTGCGCTCCTGAAAGTCGACCCCTTCCACATGCGCGAAGTACGGGTTGATCATCCACGGATCGATCTCGACCATCTTCGAAAACTTCTTCGCGACGTCGTCATAGCACGAGAAGTGCGTCGATTTGCGGCGAACGGCCCAGCCGGCATGCAGCGGCGGCAGTAGATACTGCTCGTGCAGATTTTCGAGCACCGGCGGAATGCCGCCCGACAGATCGTTGTTCAGCAGGATCGAGCACGGATCGAAGTTCTTCAGACCGAGGCGCCGTTGCGAACGCTCGAGCGGTTCGAGCACGAGTTTCTGGCCGTCGGACAGAGCAATGGTGACCGGTCCGTTGATGCTTTCGTCGAGCGTGCCGAAACGTACGTTCAAGCCTGCCTGACGCATGATCGCGGCCAGCCGGGCGACGTTCTCCAGATAAAACGCGTTGCGCGTATGGCGCTCGGGAATCACCAGCAGGTTCTTCGCGTCCGGGCAGATTTTTTCGATCGACGCCATCGCGGCCTGCACGGCAAGCGGCAGCACTTCCTGCGGCAGATTGTTGAAAGCGCCGGGAAACAGATTGGTGTCGACGGGCGCGAGCTTGAAACCCGCGTTGCGCAGGTCGACCGAACAGTAGAAAGGCGGCGTGTGCTCCTGCCACTCGAGCCGGAACCAGCGTTCGATTGCGGGAGTAGCGTCGAGGATCTTCCGCTCAAGATCGAGCAGCGGGCCGTTTAACGCCGTAACTAGGTGCGGAACCATTGATCACTCGCAGACTGGAGAAAAAAGATTGTAGAGCAAATGCTTTGCCCATTTGGGGACGCTTTCTCCGTTCGCAAGCTAGCCGGAATGCATTCTCGCTATCGCGCTGATAGACAGGAAAAAGTGCTGTTAACGGGATGACGAGCAAGAAAAAAGCCCGCCATAAAGGCGGGCCAAATCGCTGCGCTTGTTGCTGCTGCTTGCTGCTGCTTGCTGTTGCTTGTTCGTGTTTGCTCGTGATCATCGAGCCCGGGAGCGCGGGCTCGCCAAGCGTTGTCGTGCTTTATTCGACGTGTTCGCCGTGCAGGCTCACGTCCAGGCCTTCGCGTTCTTCCTCTTCCGTCACGCGGATGCCCATCGTCATGTCGATGATCTTCAGCAGGATGAAGCTCACCACGCCGCTGTAGATCAGCGTCGTCAGCACGCCCTTGGCTTGCAGCAGGACGCTGCCATCGTAGCCGCCGATGTCCTTGACCGCGAACACGCCGGTCAGAAGCGCACCCACGATACCGCCGACGCAGTGCACGCCGAACGCGTCGAGCGAATCGTCGTAACCGAGCTTGTGCTTGAGCCACGTTGCCGACCAGAAGCAGACCACGCCGGCCACGATACCGATCACCAGCGAACCGAGCGTACCGACGAAGCCTGAAGCCGGCGTGATCGCCACGAGACCTGCAACCGCACCCGACACGATACCGAGCACCGAAGGCTTACCCTTCGCCGCCCATTCGGCGAACATCCAGGCGAGTGCCGCAGCAGCCGTTGCCACTTGCGTTGCGAACATCGCGAAGCCGGCACGACCGTCTGCTGCGACTGCCGAACCCGCGTTGAAGCCGAACCAGCCCACCCACAGCATCGCGCCGCCGATCAGCGTAAGCGTCAGGTTGTGCGGAGCCATCGCTTCCTTGCCATAGCCGACGCGCTTGCCGAGCACCAGACAGCAGACCAGACCCGCGATACCAGCGTTGATGTGCACCACGGTGCCGCCCGCGAAGTCGAGGACGCCCGCGCTAGCCAGCCAGCCGGTCGGTTCCCAGACCATGTGTGCGATCGGCGAGTAGACGATGATCGACCACAGCGCCATGAACACCAGCATCGCCGAAAACTTCATACGGTCGGCAAACGCGCCTGTGATCAGCGCCGGCGTGATGATCGCGAACGTCATCTGATAGACGAAGTAGACCGTTTCCGGGATCGTCGGTGCCAGGTGGCTGACGGTCAACGTCGTGGCTTTGTCGCCCTTGATGTAGCTCATGCCCGCCATGAAGACGCGCGAAAAGCCACCGATGAACGAGCCGCCCGGCGTGAAGGCGAGGCTGTAGCCCACCACGGTCCAGATGATCGTCACGAGGCAGGTGATCGCAAAGCTTTGCATCAGCGTCGCGAGCACGTTCTTCTTGCGGACCATGCCGCCGTAGAACAGCGCCAGACCCGGGATCGTCATGAACAGCACGAGCGCGGTGGAGGTCAGCATCCAGGCGGTATCGCCCGAATTGATCTTCGACGAATCGACCGAGAACGGTGCCGTCGGTGCGGCCGGAGCGGCCTCCGATGCGGCCGGTTCAGCTGCGGCGGCGCTCGCTGCGGGTGCAGCCGATGCGTCGGCGGCCGGTGCCGAAGCTGCGGCGGCGGCCGAAGCGTCCGGTGCCGGCGCGCTCGCGGCCGTATCGGAAGCAGCGGCCGAAGCGGCTGCGGGGGCGGAAGCGTCGTCCGCGAGGGCGGCGCCGATACCGCCCGCGAGCAGCGAACTGGCCATCAGCAGGGACATCAATAATTTGCGCATCTTTCGTTTCCTCTTGTCGCTATCTGTGTCGCTATCTTTTGGTATTACAGAGCGTCGGCGCCGGTTTCCCCGGTGCGGATCCGGACCACCTGCTCGATCGGCGTGACGAAAATCTTGCCGTCGCCGATCTTGCCGGTGCGCGCCGCGCGCTCGAGCGCCTCGATCGCCTGATCGACGATGTCGTCCGAGACCGCTGCCTCGATCTTCACCTTCGGGAGGAAATCGACGACGTATTCAGCGCCGCGATACAGCTCCGTATGGCCCTTCTGACGGCCGAACCCCTTAACCTCGGTGACCGTGATGCCCGAGACGCCGATCGCCGACAAGGCTTCGCGCGCCTCATCGAGCTTGAACGGCTTGATGATTGCGGTGATGAGTTTCATGAAATCCCTCGCTTAGTTGCGTAACCCGTTTGCGTAAGCCGTTTGCCGCCCGTTGCGTAGCCGGTTTATAACCTGCTACCCGAGGCCGACTGCTACCTGTAACCCGTCCGCGTGGTCTCGTTCCGCTGCCGGAAAATACTGCCGACAGTGCGCGCGGGGCATTAACAGCAACTCGCATGCCATGCTGTGTCAGACTCCCGTTCCTGCGCACCCCGAAAGGGGCCCAGCAGGCCTTGTCCAGATGGCCAACGCACTGCCGCCCGGTGGCGCGGCGCAGGGATCGTTGCTAGAGTGTCCGCAGGTTCCGAAAGCAAGGGCGCGCACCAAAGGGGCTCATGCTGGCGAGGGCGGCTGGAGCGCTCGCACCAAGCTGGCGCATCGCCGGATGCAAGGCACAGACGTAACGAAACGCTGCACATTTTTTGTGCACCAAGGGGAACACCATGAAACAACCGAACGACGTTTTCAACGACATTCAGGCGCGCATGAGCGAGCTCTTCAAGAATTCGCCGGCCAAAGACGTCGAACGCAATGTGAAAGCCATGCTGTCGCAGGGCTTCTCGAAGCTCGATCTGGTCACGCGCGAGGAATTCGATACGCAGACGCAAGTTCTCGTACGCACGCGTGCGCGCCTGGAAGAACTGGAGCGCCGCGTCGCGGAGCTCGAACAGAAACTTCCGGTGACGCAGACCTCCTGACGCTTTTCGCTCTCGCAGCGCAGTAGCTGCATTCAGCTGCACATCACAGGCAAGCGAGCCGTGACGTCATCAGCGTATTAAGGGGATGCGAGCGCGCGAGCCGCGCCGTCCGACGGAGGAAACATGTCGCTTGCCGTGGTGCGCAGTCGCGCGCCGGCCTCTGGCCGCGCGCCCGAAGTAACCGTCGAGGTGCACCTCGCGAACGGGTTACCGTCCTTTTCGATCGTCGGACTTCCCGATCTGGAAGTTCGCGAAAGCCGCGAACGCGTACGCGCGGCGCTTCAAAACTGCGACTTCGACTTTCCGGTCCGACGCATTATCGTCTTTTTCCAGACTAGCCTTTTCGTCAAATTTGCCTATGCTTTGGGAGGCAGATTGCACGGGCATTGACAGGCCTAGCACACACAGCACTGACGACTTAGGTTGCCGGAGGACTTGTTGTGCTCAAACTTGTCGAAGTTGGCGAACCCCTCGTGCTTTGGTCCCAAGAGGGAAGAAAGCCAGTGGAGCTCTCGATGACGGATGTCTATCGAGCCTTTGGGAGCGATAGCACGAATCTAATCCAAGCAATCATCTACTATTACAACGGAAGAGAAGAGAAAACGCAGTCGAGTGCGATGAGAGTGCTCATCGATTTTGGCCGATTGTCGCAGGGTTTATGTAATCTAACACTGCCAATTACATCAAAGGAATGGCAAGAATTTATCATAAACTTATATGATAAATGGCTGAACCGGACACACTTGAGTTTAAAGTCACGAGTTGATACGTGGAACTTTCTTCGCTTTTCGCTCGAAAGACTTCGTGATGCAGAAGATATTATCCCCCTTGATGTTGAATTTCCTCGACCAAGTATTCGGACAGCTCTCGACGAGGCCGACGAATATAAGCAACGGCTGTTGGGTGACCCAAAATTCAAGCCCTTTGAAACACCCACCAAAAAGTATTAATGGCGATATCTCTCAGTCGTTCAGACGCTGAGTATCTGGATATTGTCAGGGACACGTTGTCTCTGCGTCGCGCCACCCTCGAAAAAGCCTGTCAAGAGTGGTGGCGAATGATGCGCGAGCACTTCGAGTTCGGGCAGCGATTGATAAGTTCCGTCGACTGGCCATCATATGCAGCGAAACTGGACGATCCAGCCTATTGGCGAGAAAGGGTCGGAGCCGCACATCGCGCCAACGGAAAGAGCGAGGAATCGCTAGCTATCTTACTTTCTCTTTTTGCACATGTTTATGACCGCACGTGTACAAAAGCGGAATTCGGAAGCATCGCAGCAATTCCGCATCTAAGTACAGCTGAACTACCCGAATCTGCACCGACTGTTATTGATGGAATTGGAAAGCTTAGGCGTTTGAATTGGATGTTAGGAAATTTCTACACTGAGGACTACGCTTATATTCACTTATTGCTCGTCATGCAGCATCCCGTCCTTAGCGGCTCTGCATTTACCGATGCAAAGGTTAGCGATCGCTCAGGCTCACCGTTTGTGACCATTGGCCCTTTCGAACGACACTTGCGGGTGGTTAAGAGGCGGGCCAGACTAACAAAAGATGCAACATTAAACCCAGTCTCAAGCCAAATCTTGGAAGGCATTTGCACGATGACAGAGCCGCATCGAGCAAGACTGCGCGCGGCGAACGATCCCGCGGCCAACTATTTGCTCATCGTCGGAGCCATGGGAAAACCTCGTCGCTGTCCCGAAGCCCTCCATCAGTACTACAAGTGCCATCCGGAGAACCCTGACTGGGCATGGCTGGGCATGTGGTTTCCGGATGTCGCCTCCACCGTTTGCGTAGACGGAGCAACAATAAATACCACTACATTGCGAGCGACGGAGGCAGTCCTCGAATGGTTTAAGACCGGTTCCGTCAATGCTGCCGCGCGTCGTTTGAGCAACGGCTCACAAGTGGTGATCGAGCATTACATTCCGCGTCAGCTCATCGTCGCCTGGAACACACGCATTGTTAGACGGTTTCACAACCTTTTCCTAGCGGCAGCCGCGCCACCGAACAGCGACTTATTAAAGTTGCTTGACTTCAATAGCATTGATGAAATACATCAGTTCATAACTGCAGCACTTGCGTCGGCCCCCTTTAACCGCGCGTCCTTGGGCGAAGCTCTTGCCGAAAAGTTCGTTTACTTAGGTGAATTGACTAGCCCGGAACCGAGCGCCAAGCATTTGATAGTGTCGGTTTCACCAACATCGCTTGCTGCGCTTTATCTATATCAGGAGTGCGCGATCGACTGTGGCTTCAACGACCTGACGTATCGGCCAACCGCAACCGAGTACGATGTACGCCCATCGGCCCTTGTCGCATTGGCCGAAATGACACGGGCGCGCCTCCCAAACGATCGCGATCCACATCATCGGGCCGCTCATGCCAAGGCAATCGACGAGCTGCCGCGGTTGCGTCAAAAGCTGAGGTGGGACGAAATGATGATTCGCGTTACATCTCGCTAGTACGAGAGTGTCCATGAGACGCCTTCACTCCACCGATTCTCGAATGGGGTCGGCTCAACGTCTTAGGGCTCATTCGGATCCAGAAACTATAGCGGCAATCTTAGTAGAACATGGAAAGCTTTCCCTCCGACCTTATGAAGGACCGTGGACTGCGCTTTGGCTTAACGGCGATGCACACGATCTTAAATGGAAGTTGAAACTCCGCGGTTCCTCAGACTTTATCGAACCTGAAGAGGAAGAGAATCTGAGAACTCCGACACCCGATGCATTCGGAGATCCCGGCGCAACCGCCGTCTACACTGTTTCATGGGACTTTGCACTTCCAGACGGCACCAACTTTGCCGATGCAAAACACTTACGCATGCGCCATGCGGTGCAAGAAATGTGCTTTCTTGTTCGAACATTACCAAGTTTTGGCATAACAACTGCCAAAAGCCATATTCCGTATCTGTCAGATATTCAGTTCGTTACCTCTTGGATGTATCGTTACCAAGACATTTATAACCCCGACCGTTTCCTGTTTTCACAACTTGACGAGATTGGAATCCATCAACTGGTCAGTGACTATATTGTTGGAGGAGCAGCGTGGGCATTAGGTTACCCGCAGAGGATCTTGCGTGTGCTTTATGCAAATGCCATCGAGAATGGCGTACCAAAGGGGCTCGAACAAAACATTTTCAACGTTCCGGACGCCGATCGAAAGAAAATATGCAAATGGTTGCAACAGAATGATTTTTATGAGGCTGCAAATGCGCGGCGCAAGGAACATGTTCGCCTCAAGCGCACAGCCTTTTGTGGCCTCGCAGGAATGCCGGCGCCCCAGTCAAGTACTCCCAAATTTTCAGCATTCGCGCGGCAGTTCGAACCCGAACTGCTCGCATTAAATAGCGATCTCCTTATACCCGCCAGCGGGACCAGAACGGAATTTTACTCGCATCGCATCGCTCGTATATCGGAAATTTGCAGCTCACAATCAAGCTTTACGGGGACATCAGCGGTCATGCAGAGCATCGAAAGCATATATCGACTTAGACGGCATATTCCTTCACTTTGTTCTGCCGATGTTATCCCTCGATTCAAACCCATCAGGAAATATATATCTGATAACACCGATACTCCTGGGCACACCCCACTGATTCCTCTACCCTTATCGTTAGGGTATGCGCAGGCGGCGCTGGAATTGATTGTCAACAGTGGCGAGGAACTTGTTCGGTTTTACCTAGCAGGGACTCGACATTGTCAGGAAAATAAGTTGTTCTCTATTAAATCCTCGGACTCTGACAAAAAAGAAACGCTACAGAAGCGCAATTGCTGGGTGATCGACAACGTTCCGCAGTCATTGCAAGCCTTGGGCTTGAGCTGCTGGGGTTCAGTATTTGCGGCCTCAGGAAAGTCTCCCTACACAAAACTTCGAACCGCGCCTGGTTTGCACGACATCATTGATGTACTGCTGGGAGCAATTGTCTACCTGATTGTCTCTGTATGCCCGTTGAGAGCCGCCGAAATTATCTCCCTCACGGTCGGCGATCTGTATTTGCTCGAAAAAGACGGGTATTGGTTGGCTCGGGGTCAACACAAGCGTAACGTTAACGATTTCTTAATGGACAAAGCTCGGCCGATTCCGAACGTGGTTGCGAGTGCATTCTCGATGGCTAAACAGTTGTCCGATGGACTTCGAGAATTGATGAACCTTAAAACTCATGAGGACGGACGAGTCCTTTTCTTTGTTCCAGCGGCAAATCGTTCTGCACATCTTTCCGCTCGCCGCATTACAAGGAGTCGGCTCGAATCATGCCTTGAGCGATTCTGCGATTATTGCGGCTTTCCTGTCGACCCATTGGGACGACGCTGGTATGTTAGGCCGCACGAGATTCGTAAGTCCTTTCTTATTAACTTTTTTTACTGCACCGGATTCGGTGGACTAGACGCGACCCGCTGGATGGCCGGACATGCGGATCTCTCGACAATATTCGCCTACCTGAAGACAAATTTGCCACGAGAACATCTGGTTGAAGTAGAGGCAGCGCTTGCCTACGAAGAATTGTGGAATGTCGAGAATAACGGCGGAGGTGAGCAAACTTCCAATGCTGCATCGCTTTATTCTGACGTTTGTAGACGATTTGGCGTTCGGAAAATAAGTGCAGTAAAGAAAAATGATCTTGAGCGCTTTATCCTGGAAGCTTTCAAGGGCGATCTATACGAGGTAGAGATCGTTTCAGAATTGGGTTCTTCCGCCGAAAGTGTGGCGTTCGTGATTAGAAGCCAAAACGGCAGGCAAAGGCGCTAGTGATCCTCATTCTTTCGAAGAAGGGTCCTGTCGGCTATACGAGCCCGTGCAGTGCGGCTCGAAGAAGGATTTGTCGCCATCCAGCTTCTAGCCGCATACTCGACGCAGGAAGCCCTAGCTGCATTCTTTGGTCCCGCCGAGAGGGTAGTCGCCATGTCGCTCCACACGCTCAAACAGACTGCGGACCGCACGCTTGGTGGCGACGGCTAGCACAACCTGAACAGCTTGCGAAAACAGCAGAAACAAGCCGCTACATGTTCGGCAGAAGCGGCCGTCACCAATCAAGCATTTGGATCGCGCACTCGACGCACCTGTGACATCTAGAGGTCGACATGGCAAGAAAAATTGCTCGTGATCCTTCTTCCTCCGCAACAAGCGTCTCGCGGCTATACGCGCTCATGATCGCTGGATTGAATAAGGATTCTCCGCCATCTGGCAAGCTTCTAGAAGCATGCTCAACGCAAGAAGACCTAGCCAAATTTTGTAATCCTGCAGAAAAAATAGTCGCTATGTCGCTCAACACGCTCAAGCGGGCGGCTGACAGCACCCTGGGTACTGACGGCTGGAATAAGCTGAACCGCCTGCGCATAGAACTCAGACAAACGGTTCAAGCGGCGCCAAAGCGCTTATCACCACTTCAAGCTTCTCGAGCACATACCCGGCGCGTTGAGGATCGTATAGATAGAGACTATCGCGCTCGCGCAGTAGTTTATCGAGCCTTTCTAGACGCTATCGCTTTGGCGAGGGAGTTCTCCGACCAGAATCCTGAAAGGCTTCAGAAAATCGCTCGTCTGCAGGCAACCTTTGAAGCCGACTTAGCAATCAAGGCTATCAAGGAGAACTGAAGTGAAAGACCCGGGCCAGCTGTTTCGAATAATACGAAGCGTCGAATTACCTGACACTGCGCGTTACGATCCTGAACAGAAAATATGGGAAGCTAAAATAAAAAGACACCAACTTCTTATAAGCTTCGCGTGGCCGTCGGGGCAGCCATGCGTTCTGGCAGAGATGTTTCTTTTGGAGCGCGCGGACGAGGTCCGTGTTGAGTCATCGTATGGGGGCACTCTGAGAGCGGAGGCGAGCAAATTAAGCCACATTGTTCGCTTTTGCTACCACCACAGCATCGATTTTAGAAATATAACATCTGCCGATTTCCAGCTCTTCGTTGACGAACTTCGTGATAAAAACCTCCGAAACCGATATGGAGAACCCCTGCGCGGTAGAAATATGCTTCGACTAATCATCGACACTTCGCTTCGGTTCCTAATCTGGCTGCAAGAAAATTTTCCAAGCGAAACACCGATTGTCGGAACACGGAAAGATGGTGCGAAAATTAGACTCACGACGTCAAAGCAAAGACCACGAGGGCGTCATCTGTTTGAGTCCAATGACGAGTTGAACGGAACTTTTGAATTTGTCTACAAGCCCGGCGAGGAAGCAGCGCACCCAAAGCGTCCGATTCAGCACTTTGCTATAGCAAAGCTTTGGGATGTCCTTGAGAAACACTTGGACGCCATCGGCAGCGTGGACTCACTGAGTGAAGATGAGGTTGACCTTCGACAGGAGTTCTTACGCGAACGCCGATTATTAACATTTATTCTCCTTCAAGAAACAGGCCTTCGTCCAGGCGAATTGTGTGCGATGCGTCTCGATCATCAGATAAGAGTCTTGCACACTTCATCGGTCAGGATGATTACGTTAAAGCGCGGGGACCTCAAGCTCCGAGAGGTTGCGGTTTCATTGGAAGCGGCCACCGCGCTCCTCTCCTACATTCATGCTCGACAAGAGCTCGTTGAGAACCTACCCGCGACCGAGTTCGCGAAAGTCGCGGAACAGAATCGTCTTTTCTTAACTCAGGATGGATTACCTCTAACTGCGCCTACCTTAACAAAAGAATTTTGGAGAATTGCTCAGGAAGCAGGCCTCTCAAACAGGGCATGCATGAGCATGTTCCGTCACCGTTTCATCACACGCCGTGTCGCAATAAGGCTGAAGGACTATCGAATCGACATTCCGACCACTGCCACTGAGAGAAAGATGCTAGCAGATCTAATGACGGTACTGGGTTTAACAGCACAGGAGACTGGGCACAAAAGGGTGGAAAGTCTTCTAGCCTATGTGGCGCCTGCTTACGAAGAATTGGGCTTACTGAAAAGCAGTGAGGAAATCGTCGCGCTGGATCGCGACTTGGGCCACCTCCGTTCGAAGATGAACCGAGTATGGCGAGCATTGCGAAAGGGAGGAGAGGATGCACAGGGTGTTGTCCGAGCCGCGATGGACGATTTCGCGTCGTTGCGAAACAAAATTGAAAAGCATCTCGCTAAACTTTAGGCCGGACCGTATCCCTAAAAATGGACGATGCAGTCGAATGGTAGATCGCGAAACTGCCGGAGCGCCGCACCATTTTTGTCATCGCGCGACTTCATCGCGATGACACTCGCAAAGAAGCGCGTGCTCTGTGTTGCAGAGGTTCCGGTACCAGCGCATCGGACTGCACGAGACCCTGCTAGTGAGGCGCTTCGACCGTAAGGTGATGAACAACGGTGTCGAGCGATCGCTTTTCGCCGGCGCGGCCACAGCACCACGATTGGACAGTAGCCAAACACTTGAGGATCCACAACGCTCTTATGTGAGGCTCGCTCACGGACCGAGACGCGTCGCCTGGATTTGCCCCTGTACCTCCGGACACCGCCTCACACTTGAGTTGATGAATCGGTCCTGTGCCTGAACTCGCGTGGCGATCGGTACTTCAGCGCACTATGAGGATGACGCTCGTTGTAGTGCTCAAACGCGACGGCGAGATTGTGCGCGGCAGTTGCTGCGTCGGGCTTCGGCATGAAGGCGACATAGTCACGCTTCATCGTCTTCACGAAGCTTTCCGCTATTCCGTTACTTTGCGGGCTGCAGACCGGCGTGGTCAATGGTTTTAGCCCGATGGACGATGCGAAGCTTCGAGTCTTTTCCGCCGTATAGCCCGAACCGTTGTCCGTCAACCACTCGATTTCAGCCGGCGCCTTCAGGCTTTACCAAATCGGTTCTCGACAGCTGCAAGCATCACGTCACGTACCATATCGCCGCTGTGACCGCCGGTCGTCGCCGCCCAGCTCATCGCTTCACGGTCGCAGCAATCCAGGGCAAACGTCACGCGCAATGGCTCACCGTTGTCGCAGCGAAACTCGAACCCATCAGAGCACCACCGCTGGTTGCTCTTCGCCACCGCGACCTTGCCATCGTGTCGACGCTGCGGCCGTGGTGGCGAAGGTTTGCGTTGTAGCAGCAAGCCGTGAACGCGCATCACCCGATACGGGCAGCAGTGATCTGATGCCGCGCGATGATGTCGCCCAAGGGCTTCGACAACTCAATACTGATCGTTTCCCGACCGCCCGCTGCTCTTCCGGAAAACCAATACGCAGTCAGAAAAACCTTAAAACCTTGTGCAATCCCAGCTTGTAACTGCTCTTGGGCATGCCGAATGTTCTGATAGCCCGTTTCGTTAGCGACGATATCAAGAGCGACATGATGTGGGATGCTGCGCTCGCGTTTAATGTTTTTCGCTTGACTCGCAGACAAATCCTTTCGTGCGGCCCCGGTCGTGACGCGACGCCGGGGCTTTCCATGAGGACCGTGACCACGACGGTCTGCTTAAGAAAAGATCGAGGGCGACCGCGTCGCCATGGTCGGTTTCGCGGTTTTTTGCCTCGTGTAAGAATGCTCGTCGCAGCGGGGCGGGCTAGTCCGGTCCCGACAAAACCGCGAACGAATGCGAGGGGCAACAATGAGCAATGGGAACAAGCCGCCGGTCTGGCAAATGGTCAAAGAAGCGGTCCAGCAGATGAACGGGGAATGCACGTACCCCGCCATCAAGGCCAAGATCCGCGCCATGTACGGGAGCGAAGTCAACGACAGTTCGATGACGTGCAGCATCATTTCGGGCGCGGTGAACCACCCGTCGCGCATCCATTACAACGAGAACAAGAAGCCCCGGATCTCCGACACGCCGTACGACTACCTGTTCAACACCGGTCGCGGCAAGGTCGTCTGGTACGAGCCGGAAAAGCACGGCGTCTGGGAGATCGCCAAGGCGACCGACGGGGATTTGGTTGTGCGTCTGGCGGACGGTGTTGGCGAGAACCCATCGTCGGTCGTCGAAACCGTCGAAGCGACGGATGAAGCGTACGGCATGTTCGCGCTCGAAGCGCACCTGCGCGATTACCTCGCCAGAAACCTGCCCAAGCTCCCCGACCACACCGCACCGCTGACCCTCTACCGCACCGACGACCGTGACGGTGTTGAGTTCCAGACGGACGTCGGGCCGATCGACATCCTCGCCACGAACAACGGCGATTTTTACGTGCTCGAACTGAAACTGGGTCGCGGCCCCGACGCAACGCTGGGGCAAATCCTGCGCTACATGGGCTGGGTGAAAGAGCACCTGGCCGGCGAGAAGAAGGTCTACGGGGTCATCGTTGCGTCCGACATCGCGCAGAAACTCCTGTATGCGGCGACGCAGGTGCCCAACGTTCGCCTCATGGAGTACGACCTGAAAGTGGACCTGCGACCGGTGGCGCTCCATGGCTGACCCAACCGGGGTCGTCGCCGACCCGCTGGAGACGGTCAAACTGATCGCCTCGATCGCATCGCCCATCGTCGCGGTTATCGCGATGGGCGTATCGGCCTTCATTGCATGGACTGCCATCAAGACGCCGCAGCGGGATTGCGAGAGCAAGAACCACCTCGACCAGGGCCATCCTGTCGCTACAACGCGCCCACGCGGCCCTGACCGACGACGGACGGAGCGAGCACGCCCGACCGGACCGGGTGGTCTGGTTGACCGCCGCCCGGCACATCGAGACCTACAAGGTGCTCAAAAAAGGCGTGACCGAGCCGTCGCACAAGGTGCTCTGCGAGGACCATGAGGAGTATTGGCGCCATCGCGTCTACCTCGCGATCGACATGTACGCCCTGCGCCAGCCGGGCTGGTATGACGAGAACCACGCTGAGCACAAACCTGGACTTTCCCCGCCCTCCCTTTTGATCGTGTACGGCTTTGGTTCGTGGCCGGAGGGGAAGGACGATCCGATCGACCGGGCGGACCTTGCGGGCATTGCCGCATCGCACGACGTGCGAAAGGGCAATCACGGCTTGAAGATCTACCTTGAAAAGTTTCAGTCGATCAACACGATGCTCGACAACGCCGATGACCATCGCAGGGAAGGGATGTAGGACGGAGGATCAGCACGACGCGGCGCCTTCCGCGTCGGTCTCGGTCTCGGTTTCTGCCTCCTTCTCCGACTCGGGGTCGTCCACCTCGAACACGCCCTCGAGATGCGCCGCGTAGCGCTCCTGCAGGTATTTCAGCGACGAGTCGAGATCGACCTGTACCTCGAGCGCGTCTTGGAAAAACTTCAGCCGTGCCCGGTTCTCGTCGAGGACCTGCCCCCACGTCTTGGCGTAGATCGAGAGGTTGTCCTTGGTGTGGATCAGGCCTGCTTCATCCAGCACACGGTTCCGAGCGTAAGGCGCAAGGTCGTCGCTGACGACCCAGAAAACCCAGGTCGTGCCGACCTGCCTGAACCGCTCATCGTTCATCACGGAGAACGCGTAGCTCTCGATCTGCGTGATCTCCGCCGCGCCAACGTCCACCTTCGGCGCTTTCAGTTCGACCACGAGGTGAGTCAACTTGTTGGCGATGTGCCGCTTTGTGGCTTTCGACAACATCAGATCGACGATGCCGCGCGTTTGTGAAATGTGCTTCACCGGTGCGTCGATGACAATGCTGGGATCAAGCATCTTCTTATGGGCGATCAAGACTTCGGTCAACGACCGATCGTCCACCGACAGACCAAACTCTTCCCCGAACAACCAGCAGTTCTGCGCGATGATCCGATGCAACTGGGAGCGCTCCTTCAACCGCTTCTTGGGTTGGGGGTCGAACAGCACCGCTTCCAGGCCGGTCAGGAACTTCAACCGGTCGGCAACCGTCTTTGCAGCGCTAATGATCGCCGACAGCGACGTGTCCCGGAGCAGGTGAGCGAGATCTTCGCGCTGCTTCTTCGGCAGGAGCAATACCTCGTCCAGGATGATCTGCAAGTCTTCGGGGCTTCTCTCGATGGCCTGGCGCAGCATACGGAGTTGGAACCTCCGATTCTTCGGCTGGCTTGTGCCGAAATCCGGCAAGTGGCGAGCGACGTTCACCGCCACGATGTCGAAGACCTGCCGCTCCACCTTCTCGACCGGCGTCGCGGGTTCACCGCTGAACGGATAGACCGCCTCGTCTTTCCATTCTTCGACGACGGAGCGAGCCTCCTCGGCTGCTCGCGCACGGAAATGATCCTTGATGGTTTGCTGGGCTTCGCTGATCGCAGCGAGGACGCCCGGCTGCATTTCGGCCAGGTCCACAGTCCCTTCTTTCTGCGCTAGATCAAGGTAGGGTGATGCGAGGTAGCCAGAGAACTGGAACTGCCCGAGGATGTGGAAGCGCCGATCGACCTGTAGAAGCGGGAAGCGCTGCTCATTGCAGAGGTATAGCGCTCGGTTGCCGTTCGTCTTCCACTCGACGATTTCCAGACGCACCCGGTGGTGCTTGTTGTCGATCACGATGTCGGCGAGGTTGAAGAACTTGCGCCCACCGATGGCCGCGCCCGGATCGATGGCCGTGCCGTCGAGCACGATCTTCGCGTCTTCGTAGTCAGCCAGGTAGAGCGCGAAGACCTCGGTCAGTTCCTGCCGGCCGTCCTCGGTGGTGAAGGTGCGAAAGTCCCTGATGGGCTCGGCGATGGTGAGGATGGTGCCGGTGCTCGCGGTCCCCGTGACTTCCGTCTCGTCGCTGATGTTGACGTGATCGAGATCGATCGCGGACATGTGGATGGTGTAGGTCCAAAGCTTTTCATCGCGTCGGTAGATGATCGCCCATTCGGCCACGCGGCCCAGTGCGAACGCCTTGAATCGCCCGCGCCCTTCCTGCCCGTGGAGGAACCGACCCAGCCCGGTGTGCGAACGGGACTTTTTCCAGGAGCCGCCAAGGGAGATGAAACGAGCTTCCGCTTCTGCCCAAGGAAGCCCGTCGCCGTCGTCCTTCACCACGATCGCGCTGAGCGTATCGAGGTCGTTGTACTCCAAGGACACATCGACGTTCTTCGCGTCAGCGTCGAACGCGTTCCAGATCAGTTCGGACAAGGCTGTTACCGGCTTCGCGCGCGTGATCTTTTCAAGAAAATCGGGCTTGACCTCTACCACGTACTGTCTCGCCGCCATGCCCCTCTCCGGTTTGTTGTCGTCGCGCCGTTTCGTCAGGCGGCTATTCTAACGCCGCTCTGTCGAAAGTCCGCCCGCTCGGCCTTTCGAAAATGAGCCGCAATATGCCTTGGCTGCCTTCGCCGCCGCCCCATGAACCACCCAGCTTTTCCCAACGTCCGATCCCGCTCGCCGAGAGCCAGCGGCGCTTTTCATCGTCGAAGCGTCGAGCCGTGTGCCCGCCGACTTCCCAGCCCCGCGCCGGACCACTGCCGTGCTGCCAGCCTTGCATGCAAAACTTTGCACGTGAAGTCCGCTGCTGTTCCTGGGCTCGGGCGCAAACCGGCCGAGGCCGTGTGAAAACGCGAAAGTACTCAGTTTTCGGGTGTCGCTTTACCATTCTCGAGTGGCAAGCAAGTCAATCCAGCGCGATCTGAAGGGTCGATTTCTCAGGATGCCGCATTAAACCCGCGTTTTCACACGGCCACGGCCGTTCGACGTCGCTGGCTGGATCGCTGACAATCCAGATCCGTACATTATCGAGGAGGTCAAATCAATGCGTTCGGCTTACCCGTTCCGGGCGATCACAGACCGCGCATCGCTGGAAGGTACCGCCTATGTCGAAGTCATGGCAGGCGCCTACGCAAATAGATGCTGGAACGATGGTTCGTTGTTCTTCGAGGAAGAGGTGTTTGGGTATATCGAACCGACGATCGAAAAATACGAGCCGACTTACGATCACTACGCTTTCACTCAAATCAGCACGCATGACTGGGTAAAGATAGTCAAAGCCCTTGCGGACATCCGAAGCGGGCTGGGAGTCGAGACCTTCAGACCGGCCATGCTGGAGCGGATCGGCTTCCTCTTCACCGATTCAAAAGAAAGATTTACTGAGAATCTGAACAAGAACTGTGTCGTCCTCGGCGCGCTGATATCGCAAATGGAGATGTGGACCAGTGACAATCAGTACGGGCATAGCTGTGTCACGATTCTCGGCCTGTAGTTTCCACGTCGGCCAGCTTCGGTCAGTCGACGGTGGTCCCGAGATCGTCGACAATGAGGCCGCCTGACGACGTGGAGATCGCCGATATGAACAAGACTCGAGAATTCTTGCTACCGTTCGGAATCGATCTCAGGGTTGAAGACGGAATCGCAAGTATCGAATCCGACTTGCCGGAAGCGCTCCCCAGCTTTAGTGATCCCGTCGAAAACGGACGCATCGTAGGGGTTGTTGAAGGCGTCGAGCAATTGTTGCTTTCGCTAGCGCGTGTCGGTATCGATTTATCCAATCCACGGTTCGCACAGGCAATCAACGATTGCGTAGCCAACCTTCAATCAGGCTGATCGGCGAATTTCCGTACACGGCCGATTCTGTTTGCAAGGACTTCCCCCGAGAGTCAAGCTCGGTTGCTTGTGGATGTCAGCCAATGCCGGGCGCGGACGCAGGTGGCCCCGTTGGTTGCTAGGCCATGACAGTTCTCCGATTTCTTCCACTGCTGTTTTGCAATGCAAACCAAGGAATAGACTGCGTCTTTGCAAACGGCCTTGTTGCCCGGAACGTACTAGGCGGGCCACGATATGAGCCGCACAGGAGAACCCTATTTGAAAACCGGCGATCAGGCATGCAGCGATGCGTTGCGTGCGGTAATGACTCGCCAACAGAATCGTCGGGTTCTTCTCCCGTTCGGTCCAACCTCGTTTTGCTATCGCGTCGAGCAGTAGTTGAGTTTCAAAGTGAGGCGGTCATGCCGTTGCAGGTCGTACAGATAGATTCATGGGGTGACGCTGCCACGCATCAGCATCGTAGCGCTCGCCCCTGGCGAGCATCGCCCACAGCATTCGGGCGTGTTTGTTGGCGATCGCGATCAGCGTCTTGTAGTAACCCTTCCGCTCGTGTAGCTGCCTGATCCACCGCTGCAGACGGCCTGCGTGCGCGGGGTCACCACGCAGCGCTGACTGCAACGTACTTCGCGCTCCCTGAACAAGCAGCGTTCGTAGATACACGTTACCGCGCAAGCTGATGTGCCCCAGTCGTATCCTGCCGCCTGAACTGTGCTGTCGTGGCGTCAGGCCCAGCCAGGCACCAAATTGCCGGCCATTGCGGAAGACCTTTGCATCAGGAACCGCAGCGGCCAGCGCACTTGCCGTCACAGGGCCGACGCCAAGGAGTTCGCTGGCACGCCGTGCGACGTCACTGCTGCGCGCGTGACTGGCAATCTGCCTGTCGCAGCCGGCAAGCCGTGCATTTAGCGCGACCAGTTGCTCACGCACTTCCAGCAACATGGTGCGCACCGGGTCAGGCAGTCTGGCGTCTTCGACCAGACCAGGCAATGCGGCAAGAAGCCGGTCCGCAGAGCGCGCGATCACCACGCCAAATTCAGCGAGCAACCCGCGTGTCCGGTTCAACAATGCCGTGCGCTCTTCCTGCCAGCCTGCTCGCACACTGTGCCAGGCAAGAATCGCCTGCTGCTCGACAGACTTGATTGCAACGAACCGCATGGTCGGCTGGCGGGCCGCGATGGCGATCGCTTCGGCGTCGGCCGCATCGTTCTTGCCGCCGAGCCTGAACGGTTTGACAAACTCGGCTGCGATGAGACACGCCGTGTGACCGCGTGCTGAAAACCACCGGCCCCAGTGATGGGCTGAGCCACAGGCCTCCATTGCAACGCGGCATGAGGACAGCCGTTCGGCCCACTTCATAAACGCATCGCGTCGCAACACGCGTCGTTCAATGACGGCACCCGTCACGTCGAGAACACAGACTGCAAAGACATCCTTTGCCAGGTCGATACCGACGGTAGTAAGCTGGTTCATGACTTCCCCTCCTGTTCAGATTGACGGCTGACACCTCAATCCTGGCACTCGATGCCGCGCGACTCAACGTCGCCTCGGGATGGGGAAGTCCCTCACATTTGAAAAAGTCGCCGTGGATGCGGAATGTTGGGTATCCTGGAAGACATCAAACGACGGGAGTGAATCGTCATGATGGGTCGACTGGACAGCGGACAGGACAAGCTCTTCTACTCGTTCAACCTCGACAACCACGTCCCGCAATCGCACCTGTTGAGAGGCATCGATCGCTTCCTTGATCTGCGAGATCTGCGTCAGCACCTCGCGCCGTTCTACAGCCCAATGGGTCGTCCATCGATTGACCCGGAGCTCATGATTCGCATGTTGATCGTGGGTTACTGCTTTGGCATCCGATCCGAGCGACGCCTATGCGAAGAGGTGCATCTGAACCTGGCATACCGGTGGTTCTGCCGCCTGGGTCTGGAAGACGCCGTACCGGAACACTCGACATTCTCAAAGAACCGTCACGGGCGCTTCCGCGATAGCGATCTGCTACGTCACGTATTCGAATCAGTGTTGAGTCGCTGCATGGTCGAGGGGCTCGTCAAGGGCGAGGGATTCGCCATTGACGCAAGCATCATCAGAGCGGACGCGAGTCCTGCGCGCGGAGTGCCGGGAACCGAACCTATCGACTGGAGACGCGCCGACGGCCAGAGCCGCGCTGTGCGGGAATATCTTAAGGCACTGGAACAAACCAATCCGGTGGAAGCAGATACGTCCGAACCAGCAGCCTCACCGACGCCTCCAAAGAAGATATCCCTGACCGATCCTGCAGCACGATGGACGGCCGCACCGGGTGGTCCCGCGTTCTTTGCCTACTCGACGAATTACCTGATTGATCTGCAGGCAGGAATCATTGTGGATGTCGAAGCGACGCCGGCGAACCGGTCACAAGAGGTTGAATCAACCAGAACAATGATCGATCGTGTTGAACACCAACGAGGCCTGAAACCTCGCCGACTGGTAGGTGACACCGCGTACGGCACAGCAGCGCTGCTTGGCTGGATGGTTGAACAGAAGCACATTGAGCCACACGTTTCAGTCTGGGATAAAACAGAGCGCAAGGACAATACGTTCTCCCGTAGCGAATTCATCTGGGATGAAGAGGCCAACGAGTATCGATGTCCCGCAGGGAACGCGCTACGCAGCGACTGGCGTCCACTGAAGAATCCACGCACGTACGTCACGAAAGCTGACACTATCGTGTATCGATCGAGCGAAAAGAACTGCAACCGATGTTCGATGAAGAACCAATGCTGCCCGAATATGTCGTTTCGCAAAATCACGCGCAGCATCCATGAAGCCGCACGTGATGAAGCGAGACGCATCGCGACAACCCCAGAATACAAACAGTCTCGACGGCAGCGAAAGAAGGTGGAAATGCTCTTCGCGCACCTCAAGCGCATCCTCAAACTCGATCGCTTGCGACTGCGAGGTCCAAGCGGTGCTCATGATGAGTTTCTGCTGGCAGCAACTGCACAAAATCTGCGAAGAATGGCCAAGTGGCTCACGCCTGAAGCTAAGCAGGCAGCAACTTGACGAGAAACGGGGGGCGTCGCACGTTGCAAGAGCGGCGCCTCGCTGAACGCGTCAACTCGAAACGTACTGCTAAAGCTCGCGCCCTAAACCAAAAAACGACTTTTTCCATGCCGGAACAGGTTCATCCGCGCGATGGATGAAGTGGTGAGGTTCTTTCCCTTCCCGTACAGCTTGCCTCACAGACGTTTGACGTCGCCGTGCATCTCTTTGACGTGCTGCACGGCAGCCACCAACATATCCGAAATCGCCTGATCGCCGAAGATGAGTTCCAGAAAATCGACGAAGTTCTGGACGACAGAGCGATATTCCGCCGAAAGTGATTCCGGTTTCGGTCTTATGCTGCAATGGCTCTTGTGCGTCTTGGCCGCAGTTCGGTCAATAAGATATCTTGCACGATCCAAAACAGCTTCTCAAAAGCCTTGAAGCTCTCGCTAGGCAGCAGTGGGACTATTTCAGTAGCGAACACTAGCTTGCCGCCAATGACCTCGCGCGTCTCAACAAGATCACTCTTGCGAGTTTCAATTATTGGATTTCCGTGACGCCGAACCCGGATCTCCAAATCGGGGAACTTCAGATCCAATCCTCTTTCGTCGTGAGTGCGCTTAGCAAGGTCTTCATCGCTGAACATGAATTCGATCGGCAGATTGAGTAGCTTGGCATATGCCTCCCGCCCAGCAGGCACAGGAAGTAGCAAAGCAGCAGCCCTACCACCCCTCGAGACTTTCCCTGGGTGATACTTGGGTTCGTGGCGATCGACGAAATACGCCGGCAGTTTGTTGTAGACGTCGATGCCTTCTTTGTCGTTGTCAAACAGCGCTAGAGCGGCATGAGGACTGTCTGGGCGGATCCCAGAAATCAAAAGACCCAACACGTGTGCGCCACCTGCACCTCCTTGATCATCACCGACAACGTCGCACTCTCGTATATGGAAGGGCCTAGGCTGTCCGCCGTACAGTTTTTCGTACGCCACTTCCAAGATCATGCGATCAGTCTTTCCCTCCACATACAGCACAGGTTGGGCATTGGCGTTCTGTGAGTCTCGTAACGCCCTTAACTCCTTCCGCACCTCAGTCGGGAGCGGCGATTCCGCGCGAACGCCACCAAACGCTTCGGAACACATTGCCCACTGGGCGCGGATCATCGGATCGTATTCACCACGTATGTCGAAGCGTGCATTCGCGGTATTCCAGAACTCGTCCCAATCGTGCTTCCTTACCAGCATGAGAATATGGCTCGGAATTTGAAATAGGTCCCACATGAGCATGCCGATGAGCCTCGGTATGTCGTCCATGCGCTTGAATGGGACGACCACATCCAGAAGTTCCAGGAGAACCGGAGTCCCTGAGTCAGCAAGCCAAAGGTCAGCAGGGTATTCAGAGTCACCAGGATAGGTTTGCGCAATGAGATCGAAAACATGATCACACACGGCCGGATCCGATTCCTCCTTCAAAATCCTCGAAAGACTCAGGACAGCGTTAAGCTGCGTGGGGTCGGCTCCGAGCTTCTGCAGACAGTCTTGAAGCTCCGAAATAACCTCCGAGACTACCCAGTCGTGGCGATACAAAAACTCAAGGTGTAGTAGCGACTTGCTGAATCCCGGCACTGGTACCTCAGTCGTAGAGGTGCTCTGCTCTTCTGTATTTGGTTGGTTGGCGTCGATCATATATAGAACGTGCTGCAGTTAGGGGGCGAATCGTTCCTTGTTCCACTCCGCCTTGAGGCGATAACGTCACATCATACAAAAACAGTAAATGAGATATGAAATTGCGTCTCTAATGGTTGGTTTTCGGCATCCAATTCGGCAGGGTCAAGACGGAAGCGGATCGAACCGAGCCGCTCAAAGTCACTTTGAACGGCGCCCCTCGGCCGGTGATGGTTCAGGGAGTGAAGGAACCGCCAACAATCGCTGGGGACGGCGTGTTGTGGTGTTCCGAACCGTCATGTACTGAGTTCTGCGCCGCGGCCAGGCGTCCTCATCGCATTAATCCACGCTCGTAGCTTCACTCTGTCGATGACATTGATGGGGTATCCACGCTGAGTACATACGCTTTGTGCTCCGGGTTCCAGGCTGGACGTCGTGACAAGCATGCCGCTTGTCGCGCGCTCGTCAAGCACGTCCGCATAAAGTGCCTTAACAACGACCTTTCCGACTTTGGCCTTCTGTCGCTTGCATTGCACGAGTATCGTGCAAGGTGTCCCATACTCGTCTTCCTTCCATGCCCTGACGTCGACGCCGCCATCGTTACGCCCCTCGCCAATCTTCACGTGATATCCGTTGCGCTGGAAATATTCCGCGCTGAGGGCTTCAAATTGGCGCCAATGGATTTCGCCGATTCGTTCAAAGTTCGGCCCCAGATAATCAATGAATCGTTGGTCGATAAAGCGCCCGTTTTCCGCGCTCAATGATTCGGAGTGAAAGAGGTCGCCCAGACACACCAAGCCTTCCCAGTTACCGTTCGACGCTTGCTTCCATAACCACGGGTTCGCTTGCTCATTTGCTCTCTCATGCGAGAGATACTCAATGGCGACGGCGACGGCCGGAATACCGATGCGTGTCTCAACCAAGTCGAGAAACTCTGCCTCCACGAATGACGTTCCCAGCCCTTCCAAACCAATCTTGGGGACGCATTCTGCAAGGAGGTCCACGACCGAGTTCAGCTTAGCAAGATGTTCAACGTCGTTCGCATGTTTTATCGAGAGGGTCGTCATTGCATGGCCAACGAACTTCGTCGGTATCACGCCCAAACGATATAGAGCAATTTGAAACGAATCGTGTATATCGGATGATGCAACCGAAATAACGCCATCATCTTCCGTGTCGATTATGCTGGCGACGCGGCCGGGATCAAGGTGAGCAATGATCTCGCCCCTAGTGAGTGCCAAGCCTGATTTGATGCCTAACCGCTCTGAGAAGAAGCCGGCGAGATGGTTTGGGGAAGTGTAGATCTTGGCCATCGGTTCCGAGTTGTTGAAGTCCGAGCGAAGGGCGTGAGCGAACTCTCGGACGTGAAGGGTATCACTTCGCCGAGAATGGGCTACTGAAGTACGTTCACGAACATCCGCGACGAGACGTTGCGAACGCCCTATTTGGGTCGGACTGAGCAGTTCAAGTCTCTTTGCCGAGTTTCTCGGAGTGGCGATAGTTCATGGGGGGAATGACAGGCGCAAGCCCCGTCAGATACCGGTGAGTACATCGTCAGTCGGTGTGCCCCTCACACGGAAAGCGAGTGTAAGCTTGCCAAATTTGTCCAAAGCTAAGCTATCGTCATGCTGGATTCGATTTTCTCAAGATGCATGCACCGTCTCTTAGCTGATTTAAGAATCGCCTCCTAAACGTCCGACTACAATGAAACGGACTCATGCTCATGAATAATTCCTGCACAGTCACTCTCGAAGACATCCGCAACGCAACCGGGTCAACGTATTGTTATAGCTATGAGGAACTGCCGCGCCAAGCCGATTTGGCGATGATCCAGTCATACTGCACCGATCGCCGCGCGCTCTTCGCGCCGATAGCGAAGGCGTTCGACGTCGATGCAAATAGCCACTGGATATTGCGTCACTATCTAGCGATAAAATTCGCAACCGCCGCCAATATGCTCGCTGGCTCAGCAGCATACGCATACGAACACAACCTAATGCTTGGTGTTCCATATTTCAACTATTATGCGGTTCTGAGCGCATGTCGAGCCTTCCTCCTCACCTCTCCCCAAGTTGTGTGGCAAGGTGAAAAGACGGTCAAGATGACGCACCAGAACATCCTCAATCGCACCGCCGACTACATGCGCTCGCTCAATCCAGGGCGAATGCAGGAATGGCGCACACAGCTCGAGGAGCTTCGCGAACACCGAGAGCTTTTCTCGTACCGTTTCCCCCTCTCAGGACCGGAACTGGCTGGTGATCGTGCGCTCGATGTGGAGGCTGCAACCTCGTTGGGCCGACTAATCGCGGAGCTCGCTTCATTGAATAGCGAATGCCTCGACGCAGCGTTGTGCAAGCATTCGTCGATGGACCTGTCGGTTCGATCCATAAATGATCATGATTGGGCGACAGCATATGAGCTCGCTGGCGTTCCTAAGCGGGACCCCTCAGATCAGTTCCGATTGAGAAAATTTGTACAGGGTTGGAAGACTGTCGCGCCACTTGAGGTGATGACCTCAGATGGTCTCTTGGACGATGTCTACGGGACGTGGTGCGATCCTGAGGATCGTCCCGGCATGTTTGACCCCGACGAAACTAGTAAGCTCATTTTGGCTCTCTAACTGGCCGACAATCTGGTGGAACTCGGCGAGCGACCGCAAAGACCGATAATGGACCGATCATATCGCCGAATCGAATGACCGATGTCCTTTTCTTTGGAAGCGGACGTCAACAGCAAACGCGACGCAATGACCGGGTTGGGTCGAGGGCGGTCCGTCGAAAAAAGAGAGGCTCAGCTGCATGATCGAAGGGATCCGCGGCGCCCGTATCGGGGAAGTTTCGGTAATTCGGCGGCGTCGGGTTGTCCACTGACAGCCGCGCAATCAAGCCAAGGGGCTACGTGGCCCGGTCGGCTGAGCGACGAGGCAAATGCCGCACGAGTGCGCCTTGCCCGTTCGCAGACGTCCGGCGCTCACTGTCGCCTCAGCGCCGCAGTCGCACCGGCACGTCCACAATCCATCGCCCTCGTACCGCTCCGTGGTCAATTGGCCGAAAACCTCGCCGCTCTTCAGCGCAGGTGAGCCCGGTCGCGACCGCCACACACGACGCTGCTCACGGCAGCCGCAATCACGCACTTCACCGCTCTCCACGATCGTTAGCGCGGCGGTCACTTGGCGGCCGCACCGGCATCGCCAGAGCCACACCTCCGCGCCGCAATATTGAAGCGCGACGAGATCTCCGAAGGAGCGACCAGCGACATTGCGGCTTGGCGGAAAGGGCCATTGAGGATGCAAAGGCCGGCGGATACGTTTGTTCACGAGAGGTAAATGGAGTGCAGAGTCTTACTCTCAAGTGTAACTGTGCCCTTGGTTCGAAGTGGTTTGGCAACGCAATGACCAAGCCTCCTGTGCCACAGGCGTAGTCCGGCCAGCAGTCGTCCTTCACCGAATCAGCCCCGCGGCCATTCAAGCGGTGGTTGCGCTCAAACAGCGGACGTTCACCGGACGGCTCATTGGCCACTTGCCCCCGCAAACGCCGAAATCTGCTTGCAACGCCGCGAGAAAAGGGCGGTTTATATTCACGCGCAGTCATTTGCCGTATTCTCCCGACATAAAAACTACCAGATACCGGTGATGGTGAGCCATTTCGGAAGTGCCGCACGCCTCGTAAAATGGCGGCCGGCATAACGGGGCGCACTTGGCCGGTCACCGCGCCACGGTTCATACTCGCGCCAATATGAAGGGCATCAACCTTAGTTGGCACGAGGCGGACATTGCCTAATATTTCGAGCAAAAATCAGGAACACGAATGAGGCTCTCAGAAGTCACCATCAGGAACTTTTGTTCTTGCCATAATTTGACCGTCCCGCTGGCTGGATTCAACCCGATCGTTGGATACAACAATTCGGGCAAATCAAACATTCTGCGGGCAATCAACTGGTTGCTCAAAAAGGCCGTTCAGCCGGCGCACATGTTCCATGATGCAGCCGCACCGATGTGGGTGGCCGGCGTGATCGAGGACGTCAACCTAGCACTGCTGCCGCAGAACCAGCAGTTAGCAGTGGCTCCGTTTCTCATTGGGGGCGCGCTGAAAGTCCGGCGAATTCAGCCCTTCCCTGGCTGTCCGGTGGGCCAGGTCAAGGTCGAGGTGTTCGACCATACGACTAACGACTGGTCCGACAACCCCGCTGGGCTCGACAATGCGCTGACCGTATTGTTTCCCGAGCCGCTCTACATCGAGGCAATGGAAAACGCCGGCGAAGATATCGGCAAGTTTGCCGCAAAAAACACTATCGGCCTATTGCTCAAGCAGGTGCTGGCAAAGATCCATGCCCAAAATGCGCCGGCGATCGCCGCCATGCAGGCCGCCTTTTCCGACGTATCGGCCTTTCTTGCGGGGCAGAACCGTATGGCGGAGCTCGCCATATTCGAGACCGATGCAAGCAATGCCATCGCGTCCTTCTTCCCGGGATTGTCTCTGCACCTGAACTTTGCGACGCCGAGCATCGAGGAAATCTTCAAGACCTCCACTGTGACCTTGTCGGACGTTCAGGGGAGCCCCCGACCCATCTCGTCGTTCGGTCACGGTGCGCAGCGCAGTGCGCACATGGCGCTCATCAAGCTCCTTGCCGACATGACGAGTGTCGCCGGCGGCAATCCCGGCGGCACTATCGTGCTGCTGATTGATGAGCCCGAGTTGTGCCTGCATCCGCAGGCGGTGGAGTTGCTGCGGGAATCCCTGCTGCTGCTTTCGACGCAAAACTTCCAGGTCATCTTCTCGACGCATTCGCCGCTGCTCATCGGTCATGCCCACGCCTTGCAGACCCTTATGATCTATAAGGGCGCTGACAACCGCACGGCGGCGCGCCAGAAGTTGCAGTCGGCAGCGACTGCATTACATGCTCACCCAGCCCAGGCTGAGGTGGTGTTCTCGCTGCAGGCGGCGACTCATCTGCTGTTCTCCGAGAAGGTCCTACTGGTGGAAGGCAAGACAGAGATGATGCTGGTGCCATCGATCTATCAAGTCGTGCGGGGTCACTCCTACGTGCACGACAAGGGCTGCCTGGTCCCGGGCTCCAGCAGCTCCTCGCTCCTGCCGATGATGACCATCTTGCGCGCGGTGGGCTACACACCCAAGGCACTCGCAGACCTGGACTTCGCCTTCAAGGTGGCACCGAATTCCGGGCTCATCGCCCCTGCTGACCCGGATATCTTAGCCTGCAAGGCATGGTTTGCCGCCAATGCCGCGCAATTCAATGTTTTCCTAGGCGATGACGGACTTCCGACAAAGCAAAGCCCTCAGGGTGTCTGGTCGACCTTGAAACCCGCGGAGGCCTTCGCGCAGATGGCACAGGTGATGGTTGCCGAAGTGGGCCGCATCGTGACGGCTCTGCGAGCACATGGCATCTGGATTTGGTCCGGCGGGGCCATCGAAGCCCACCTCGGAATCGGAAAGAAAGATACTGCCCGCATTGGGTTCGTCAACACCGCGCGGCAGAACGGCAACCTGAACCACGCGACTTCGCCGCAGGACTTGGTTGACTTAGCGCACTGGATGTAAACCCAAATCTTCTCGAACGCGGTCGAGCTTACGACTAACTGTGGCGGGGACCGGGCTAGCTGCCGGACTTTCCTTGGCACCTAGGTTTTGGCCAACGTCTTGGCCGGACGTCGATTTCAAAAAGAACGAAGGCAAACAAAAATGGATGACAATCAGAACAGAATTTACTGGTCCGACGCCGAGCGTTTTGAGCGTTGGATCGGAGACTTGCTCGGTCGCTTCAAATACCCGGTGAAAGAACTTGGTGGACGGGATCCACTGGACTTCACGATCGAGTATAAACAGATGCTTGTGGCGATCGAGGTCAAGTATTTTCGAACGGTTAGTGCGATTAAAAGCATCATTAACGATGCCGCGGCGAGATTGAGTGCGTTCGTTGCCGCCCATCGACAGTATCAGGGCGCGATACTGGTGGTCTCATCCATTGTTGAAGCAGTCCATATTGACGCTCTTGCTGCCAAGTACGGGGTTTTCGTAGCTGACGCATTGACATTGCGTAAATGGGCTGAGGATTTCCCAGACTTAGCCGGCCAGCTCGAGCAACTGCTACCAATGCTTCGGGACGCATCTGCGACTCCCATTGAAGAATCGCTGCAGAGGCAAAGATTGGCCGCCCCGCTGCTGGATAGATTGCTCTCACTCGTCACAGTAGCGGCAAATAAGCCACATTCGCCCCCTCGCACGACAGGTCGTGACTTATGTCGAGAGTTGCACGCTCTCGCAAAGGGTAAGACGACAGCGAGCAAGTTCGAAAACCTCGGCGCGCGGATTTTCGAGTACCTGTTCCAGGAAGGCTTGGACTGGAAAACGCATCGACCACAGAAGCGCAACGCAGACGGGCTACACATCTTTGACCTGGTTTGCCGAGTGAGGGGAGGAACGGCATTCTGGGACTTCGTCCTGAAGGAGTGCCGCACTCGGTACATGGTGTTCGAGCTGAAGAACTATGCCGGGAAAATTGGACAGAACCAGGTGTATTCGACAGAGAAATATCTCTTCAAGGAAGCGTTTAGGTCCGTTGCTATCATTTTTTCGAGGCTTGGACCGAACGGCAATGCCATTGAAGCGTCAAGAGGTGCGATGCGAGACGGCGAGAAGCTGCTGATTCACGTCAACGATACCGACATTTGCAAGATGCTCGAGCTCCGCGACGACGACGATGACCCTGCGGACTATGTGTTTGCCCTCGTCGACGAATTCCTCATGGAACTAGGTCGTTGAACGGTCAGGCAATCTCTGGGTGTCTACCGTGGGGGTGGCAATGCTCAGCCATACGGCCGCCGGATCTGCACTCGCGACCTGAGTCAGGTCTTGTTTGCTAATAGAGACACGAGCGGTGAAGGCGACGCGCCGGAGAAGAACAAGCGCTTCCCCCACGGAGGCATGAGGGTTGGAACGTGCGCACTTGCGTGCCTTGCAGAAGTCGATTCGCGAACCACCGCTAACGGCCGATAAATTGCCGATCGACGAGGTGCGGCGTGCGGCGGCTGCACCTCAGAAACGGTCGTTGCAATGGGACAAGTGCGAACGGCGGTTCAGGGTCGCACCCAGTCCCTCGCCCCGCGACGTCGGGGCACCGCTGTATGGTGCATGACGCATGAGGCAGTAGTAGGCCAATTCCGGCCGTTCGGCACCTCGATCCCACCGCCTCTTGAATGACCGTCTCGTTCCAACACCTGACGTCCATTCAAGCCAAACGAGCGGTCACTTCTATGCTGTTATCTACAACCAATTGCCCATGAGAATGAAAGGCGCCCAATAATACGGATGCTTAAACGGAACGCTATCCGCGGGCGCCTTGGCTCTTTGCAGTGTGCCGCCCCGGTTCTCCGCAATCTTGCTTGAAGTCGCGCTCATGGTCTCCGTTTGCGCGCGCTGTAACGCTGCGGCCTTGGTGATGCCGGGGGTTGCTTGCCTGATTCGATAGAAATCCTGCATGACGAACGCCGTGCTTTCGTCGTCCACGGACCATAGGGTCGCGAGTACAGCTTTCGCTCCGCTTTCCTGCGCTAGTACCGCAAAGCCTTCGATTTCCTTGCCATTGGCGTCCCGACCCTCGCCGATCGCCGTCTGGCAAGCGGACAGCGTAAGGAGATCCACGTTCCCGAAGTTGTACGCGACTGAACGGAGCCTTGAAAGCGACAAGCGCGTCCCATCGCCCAGCAGTAGGAACGAATCGTCCTCAGTCCCTGGCGTAAATACGAAATGACTCGCGATGTGGACGACGGGATACTGTCGGTCCAACGCGTCGCGCAAATTTTTGTCAGTGAAGTCCTTATCGAAATAGAGAACGCCGGGGAGAAGCCCCGTGTTGCCCTGTCGGACAATTCCGGTGAGCTCTTCACGTACGCCGGGCAAGCGCTTAAATCCTGACAACGTCTCCGTAACGCCCAGCCCGGATACTCTCCATCGCTGCTGAGGCGAGTCGTGCAGCTTGTCCTTCGTCGCCCCCGCATAAATGACAGTCTTGAAGCGCTCGACCAGATACTTCTGGCCATCGTACAGAGCGGAAAAAGGCACGTATCTGAGGGTTCCGTCAAGGCTCAGCATCAGCGTGTCGGCTTTAGCGTCGCGCAGGTAATCCGCAATCGGCCCGATCAATTCGTCGTACAGAAGCTTTGCGTAAGGGCGTGGATCGGAGCGCGGGTCCTGTACCGCCATGCGAAAGCGTGCGACCTGCTGGTTGAGCCTTCTCGATGAAATACGGGTCGTGCGCGCGATTTGCACGTTCGGCGTGGTCAGCATAATCGACACTCTGTCCGCGGCCACGACGTAAGCGATCACCACCGCTCCGTGGCCCAGTTTCTGCAGGGTGACTTCGAAAGAGCGAAAACCTCGCGCATCCGAGCTTTGAGAAACAGTCGCGCTGGAGCGTACAGCCAGATACTGTTGACGCTCGAGTTCACCGATGAAGGCCTCAAATGCGCGATTCGCTACGTCGAGGTCGGCTTGCACTGCGATGCGGCGTTTCATCTCGTCGCCAGAAAGCGTTCCGAGCTTGGCCTTCAGGCGAAACGCACTTTCTTCCTCGCCCAACCGGGCAAGCTGCGCATTGATCTCGCGATAGCGGGCCTCCCATGTCTTCTCCTGAGGCGTCGCGGCTCGTGCTTGCGAAGCCGCGTAGGGGCCGGTGCGGCGCAGAAAGTCAAAGTACTCTTCCTGCTTGAGCATGGACAGCACATCCTGCGCTTCAAGCAGTCGCCCCTCGTCAATAAGCAGATCCGCCGCTTCACGATAGACGTCTTCCTTGCTGTGCAGGAACGAGCGTTGAATCGCCGGGTCGGCGCGGCTCAGGTTCGAGCGCAGGCGCTGTATGTTTCCGATGGCCTCCTTGGAGAAAAAGATCGCGAGATCTGGTCGTTTCTCGTGCTGGAGCAATTGACTCATGCTCCGTTCGGCTGCCCAAACGGATTCGGGATCGCCAGTTCTGATGGCGACCTGAAGCGCGTTTCTGATATCGGCGCGTGCCGAGGCGAAGTTGCCTTCTGCCAGCTCGGTCTTCCCTAGCGAATCGAGGCACAACGCAAAGCGCGAATTACTGAATCCGAGTGCCTCTTGCAGATTTGCGCTGCCCTGCGCGAGGTTCCGATGCGCAAGCTGCAAATCTCCGGATTGCCGATAGGTTTCCCCAATCTCGCAGAGCGTTTTGCCGATAAGCCAGTGCCCCGACGGAAACGAACTGCGCCGTATGGTGAGGGATTGATTGAGTAGATCGACTGCGTCACGATACCGGCCGAGGCCTCGATACGAGACCGCCAGGTTCGCCATCGTCGAGGCGGCGGCGAGGCGGCCGGTCGTATTGCGGGATTGAAGGACGATTGCCTGCCTGTATATTTGCGCGGCTCGATCTTCATTGCCAAGCCAGCTGAACAGGATGCCCTGGTTGTTGAACGCATCGCCCAGCCGCATGTCGCTCGCATGTTCCTTCTGCAACGCGTCGATGGCTTCTCCGATGACCTTGAGCGCTTCGCTATACCGCCGTGCCTGCGTCAGATAGAGCGCCTTTGACGACATCAGCGAGCCACTTCCGTTGGACGGCCGCTCGCTCGCCATGTGGATCGCCAGTTCGGAGTCCAACACCGCAATCGCTTTGTCCGGGTCACCCATCTGGTAGAACACATCTGCGACGCTAGCAATCAGTTCCTCGGTGTCAAACCTGCGACGATCGATCGCGACCAGTAGAAGCGAAAGGGAGGCGCGATAGGAAGTCAATGCAAGCTGATACAGCCCCACGTCCGTGTATATCTCGGCCTTCAGGTCCTCGTATTGTTCATCCGTGAAGCCAAGTGCCGACAGACGGCCAAGTGTCTCGTAGGCTTTCGAATACTGCTCGGCGACCTTATAGGCCTCGATCAGATAGCGAACGAGTTGAATCTCGTCCGTAGAGCCACGTGCCTTGGTCCCGTCGATCAGGTCGATGGCTTGCCGCAACGGCATAATTGCGTCCGCCGGAAGAGCGCTCTTCATGTAGACGCGGGCCTTCCATTCGAGCGCATGATAGTGCGTCTCCGTCAGATGGTTGGCGCTCGCGATTGATATCGCGCGATCGAACGAAGTCAACGCACATTGTAAATTTTGCTGACGAGCGCAATCAGCACCCAGCGTCATCGCGAGCGCGGCGAGTGCGGTCCGGCCACTGTGATCCTTACCCCGGGCAAGTTGTTCGTCCCAGCGAGCCAGCGTTTGCGCTGCTTCCGAGAGGCGGTCGCTTGCGCGCTGTTGTTGAAAAACGGGACTGAGGGGGTCGGGCATTCGGCTGGAGGCCGAGGCGGGAATGGGCTCGGTTGTTCCATAGGGAGCTGGCCATGGATCATAATAGAAGCGGCGGCTCCCGACGACGGTTCGCTGGTCATCAAGCGTGTTTTCGATGACCATGTCCGGCACGGATGCATCAGGAGGGTATTGAAAAACCCACTCCTTGTTGCCCATGCTTCGCTTCGCCAGTAGACCGCGATCATCGTAGCTGAAAGTCGCTATGTCGGCGTTTCTTATGGTCTTCACGGGACGGCCGTCTAAATCATAGTAAATCGCCGTATCGGACGTCCGCATCTCCCAGTCGCTCTTCGCCCTGACGTAAGTCAGCGCGTAGTCGCCATCAGGCCTCTTAGTATGCCTGAATTCGTAGCTGTTCCTTGCGATCACGCGGCCGTCTGCACATGTCTTAAGCACGAAGGTCATGTAATGATATGGATCGCCTGTTTCATACAAGTAGTCTTCTAAGCAGCCTTCTCGATCGCGAAAGCCGGCCACCAGATCATGCTCCCTGTCATAGCGAAGCTCAATATAGGTCTTGTCAGGCCATATTGCTTTGGTCAGGTTGTGCAGGTCATCGTATTCAAAGCGATAGACGTTCAGCCACGCGTTCCTGACGCCAGTCAGGTTACCGTCCTGATACCTGTAGTCGACGGCGATGCCGCCCGGTCCTTCTATCTTCTTGACCTTGCCGTCCGAGTAAAAAGTGAAGACAAGCGCCCGCCCGTCCGACGACTCGACGCGCTCGATGTGGCCGTTGCCGCGCGTGAAGCGCAAGGAGATGCTCGATGCGTCGCGCGCCTCCTGCAACTGACCATTCTTGTCGAAACGATATTGTTTGCCATCTCCGGGAACGAACACGTAGCCATCCATGACAACAGAAACGGTGGCCGAACCCGAGCCGAACCGCTTTAGAACCGTGCCTGGAAGTACCGGCGTGGCGACGCCGAGGCGCAGCGCCCACAGCGTGCGAAGCTCCTCGTCCTCGATCAGTTTTGTCTTCAGCGCGTTCCAGGCGTTCGGCACAAAGCCCCCGATCAGCGATGAGACACTTGTACTGTCCTTTTCCTGGATCGCCTTGAGCGAGTTAGCGATTTTCACTGCCATAGCGGATACCTCTTCCGGGGAGGAATCCGCGCGCTGGAACGTTTCTATCTTTCCGGCACCGCACCATTCAACGATGACATTTCCTTCAGCCGTGGGACGGACAATCGTCTCGAAGTCCGAGCACCATCCAAAGCCGAAGATGCCGTCGTACAGGCTTCGGCTGTTGTACGAGCGCGAGACCCGAAGATCAAAGATCGATCCGCGGCCTTCGACGAGAGAGCCGTCCTTGCGGGGTGACAGCAGATCGACCCATTCGTTAGAATAGTTGCCGTTTTTCATGTCGACTAGAGCGAAAGCGGACACTGCAAAGAGCGAGACTACGCATAGCACGACCACCCCCGCCGCCTTTTGAAGCTTGAGCGTCCAGGGCCTGCCCCGTTGGATCGATGCGTCGTTCATGTGGTCTCACCTCTGCTGCTGCCGCACAGCTCAGACTCGCCAGCGACGCACCGCGAGGTGCCTCTGGTCGATCTCAGCGATGTTCGAGTTGATAAAACGCGGCCACGTCCTGGCCGAACTCGCTCAGACTCGATGACGAAACCCGCCCCACCTTGCCCTTCTCAATTGTGCCACCACGCGATTTTGCCGCTTCGAGCAGGACCTTTTTCGTCGCGTGGCCTGTTGCGACGTTGGTGCTGGAGCCGACCTGAGTCGCAGCGTGTTCTAGCTTCTCGTCGCGCTGATCGAGCGCGAACACATAAATAAGCTCAGTGCCTCGGTGACGATCGAGCGTGACGAACAAATCGGCGTGCTCCGGCACCCTGATCGTACGGCGCTTTGCGTCTTGCTTGTCAGTGCCAGTCGGATAGTAACGTTGCACGTTGTCAGTGCTGTCCCTGACAAACACATAGAACCATGCCGGACGAATGGCCTTAACGGAAATCGAATATTGTTCACCGCTGCGCAGGAAGTCTGTGGGGCCGAGTAATTTGCCGTCGATGCGTTGAATTTCGACGAGCACATGCTGCTTGATGAGCTTGGGATCGAAGCCGTCCGCAAGGCGTGCAAAAACATAGCGATAGACCTCGTCGTCGCGGCCTGTGGGTTTCGCTATGCTGGAGTGCGTACGGTCGAAGGCGATCGGCGTATCGTCACAGCCCTTTTCCGAGGCCGACCTCGGCACCACCTTCCAAAGTGCGGTCGATTGAGTCTCATACGCGCAAAACGACCTCGGATAGGGAGAAGCCAGTTCCCTGCGGCGCAGCATCGAGCTCCAGTCGTTATCTAACAATTGCAAAAACGAATTAAGGTCCGCCGGGCGCATATCGCCGAACTGCGGATTGGCGCTGAGCCAGTTCGCAAGCGCGGCTTTGTCCGATCCTTCCGCGGGGGTGGCGAGAAAAATGACGGCCTTGATACGAGTGGCCGATTCGGGCGCCTTGGTGCGCAGAATCAGAACGGCGCGCTTAGTGATAAGTCCGCCCATACTGTGAGCCACGAAGGCGACGTTGTCATAGCGCTCGAAAATGCGCTGATCTACCAGCGTTTGACTCAAGCGATTTGCGAGTTCTTCGATGTTGGAAGACGAGTTGAGAGGCGCGGACTTGAAACCAATTGCGAGGGTGTCGACGCCAGGCATTGCGGGATCCGCGGCGAGCAACTCGGGCCAACCCACGCTGCTTGGAGAGCGACGCCAAGTATCACGGCTATCACCTAATACGCCATGCACGAAGATGACCAGTGAATTAGCTTTGTTTCCGGTGCTGTGGACGAAATAGCTGTCGTTGGCTTTCTCTTCAGCCAAGCCGGGCAGGGCGGTAGCTAGAGTCATGGCCAGAAATGCAGTTGCCATCAACCAAAGCGTCTTCATACGTATCCCCGAACGTTCTTAAGCGCAGGCTGGAAATGGAACCCTGGGTTGGCCGCAAGGACTATCAACTCAACGCATGGTCCGCAGTTGATGCCTAGCAAACTATCATCTGATCAGTTATAGGCTTTCTGTGTCGGGTATGCGGCAAATCAATGTCGGCTAGCACACACATGTACGCGAAAAATTGTGCTACCAATGACGTCTTTCCATGACCGACGGTCAGCACTTGCGACAATACGTCCGGATAAAGATCGCGTCCCGCGGCGCCGTGCGCTTTTGATCGAATAGGCGTTCGCGCTTGAAAAGGACGGCCACGACTATTTCTGCGTGCTCGGCAACGCATCGGCAAAGCTTCAAGGCAGGCGCAAGTCAACAAGCGGGCTGCCGAACTACTAGCCGTTGCCGCACGCGACGTTCACGGTTCCTCGAATGTGAACTGGATCCCTGCTTTCGTTCCAGATTTTGATCAGCAATGTTCCCGGCGCATCGAAATCGTTCAGAACTACGCGACTGAAGCGTACCTCAGTACCTCTTGCGCTGTACCACTCCCAGATTCCGTTATAAAGTTTTTCATTGAAGAAACCATAGACGCGTTTGAGGTGGTTTGGCGTGTTGGCATCGAAGTCGGAACCTGTATATTCAGCCGCAGTTGTGTTGTGTAGGGCGATTCCGACTGTCGTTCCCCAGTTACTGAACGAGAACCTACCCTCAACGATGCATGTTTCGTCTTTCTTTATGACGAACTTGGGGTCGATCGTTTCGCTAGGCACCGTGTCGACGCCCATGTCCCTTTCCGATCCGGGCATATCTTTGTCAACGTCGAGAAGCGGGACAGCGTGGTTGCCAAGGAGTGCAGAATTCTGCTCTTCGTCGAACTTGAGCACGGAGGCTTCTCTAATTTCGTTCATCATTCTCCACTCGTTGACCCCCAACAGCGCAACAAAAATCGCTGCAAAAGCGAGCAACTTCTTCTTCGGTGCAGACTTTTTTGGGACGGAGGATGGCACAGAGGGCCTGACGTCCGGAAGCTCCGCTTGATTTCTTTTTTTGAGTATCCAGTCGGCGCAAGCATGAATAACTGTGTCGTTATCGTAAAAGCTTGAGTGGCGAAGCCCTCGCAGCCCCGGCGTCGACAATGCGACGAACTGTTCGTGAGCACCTCGCATTGCCCATTGCGGAATATGCGACGGTTCGATATGCAACGTTGCAGCGCCAAGCATTCCCTCATATCCGAACGCAACCGGGTTTCCCCTGAGAAATGCGACTATGGGCGTGATCACGATCGGTGAAACAAGAATCATGAGAGGAAGCATCGTCCCGATTTCCGTCAAGAGCGAACTTGAATGCAGATTGAGAACGGTTGAGTCGTGTATTACCGTTGCACAGAAGAAAGCCGCTATCGATCCGGCGACTACCAGGGAGACGAACTGTGCCGCAAGTGCGAAAAGTTTCCACGGCAGTAAGGTCAGCTTGTCAAACGTCCGTAGAACGAATCCAGCTTCGTCCCAGCTTATGTATGCAATGAGGCAGGGACATTCGGGGTTAGGCGCAGAGAGCCGTCTGAAGGTGGAATCCTGGGCGCGCACGAGGAATGCCTGCAAGTGGCGGTGGACAACCCTCCGGATCCGCGGGCGAAGGATCAGATAGACCAGAACCAGCATGGCGTTGCCCAAAAACAGCATAAACCCGCCAGCGAAGGCGCTTAAAGTCCCTAAGAATGTCGTTAGCGCCATCGCGCCGTATGGCAAGTAGCCAGGGAACAACGCCATCCAGGACATTGTTTGAGTAACAACGTTTGAGAAGCGCTCGACCGGTCGCGGCCTCACGTTCAAGAAGGGCGTTCCTAGAAAGCATATGCCAGCTGCGGCTTCTCGCATGGCCGCATTCCGCAAGGAAAGCAATGCGACATTCCCGCCATGGCTGTGTCCGATAAGCCAGATTGTTTCGAAACCCTGCGCGTAGAGGCTCGCGCCGAGCTCGCCTAGTTCGTTGCCCGCCTGGGATCGAGCTTTTGGGGAGTTCCGGCCGGACCACCTGAATGGAATAACCGTGGCGCCCGCAATCTGGGCCTTCAGCGTCAATGAAATGGTGCTTGTATCGTTGATCCATGTAGCGTCGTTGGCCCACGTACCGTGCACGAGAATGATCGCGTCCCCTAGCGCCGTCGATTTCCTTTGACCACGTCGGGAGGCTGGCTGCGGCCCGCCATCCTCGCTGGCCTTCTTAGACAGTTCGACGCCGGCGCTTACGAGCGCGCGGTCCGAGTGCATTTTTGCTTCATCGTAAGAAGGCTCATGGACTGGTTGGCGGTTAAGTATTGGAGGTGGACCAAACCGATTCGCTTCCCTGGTGCCTTTGAGCATGAACATAACAAACAAAACTACCCAACCGATGATCGGCACTGAAATGATCAGCAGCCACCACGTGCTGAAACCACTGTCGTGTAGTCGTCGAACACCTACCGCGGCCGTCGGGATTAGCATCGCCATTGCAGGGAGCATGAACAGCCGATGCAACTCCGTGAGGTCTGACACGCAAAAGAGCGTCAATAGCCACCACCAGAACTCCTGCCGGCTCGCACGGCCCGAGAAGTCCGCATACTTTCGAAAGCAACTCTGCAGGCACAGAAAAGGAACCGTCCGTACGGCGAACCCGAAAACTCTTTTGAAAAGCATATTGATCCCCGGACGATATACTGCGGCTGACTTCCATGAAGACGGATCGGCGCGCGAGATCGAAATGCTTTCATAGCCAGCGAGACATGTGAAAACAGCATCTCAGGCTACGGCGTGCTGTCGGCCGTTGCCATTAAAGAAGAGGATAGGTATTGCCGACAAGAAAGAGAAGACGTCAGCGCCCGCTCAATTCGGGCGGAACAACGTCGGGGGTTGCCGAACTCTGCCGCCCGGTGTGACTCGACGCACGCCGCTTAAGCTCAAAGAGCGGCCAATATGTCGCGCTGCTCAACGGGCCGTTTAGGGTCGACTACAGAAGCAGGACCCCCGACGCGAGGCTGCGGAGATCACCGCGCCGGCCGAACTTCCGGGTCCGGCCATCAACGGACCTCGCCGGCGTGCTCGCGCTGGTCGATGGGACGGCCGCTCCGCCCTCGTCAACGGCCGCGTCCAACAGATCGATGGCGAAAGTATTTGGTTCCATCCTATGTTAGGCCTGCTCGCTGCGGGCCGCATTCGCGAACCTCAAGGTCACCGGAATCCGCTTGCCCTTAGCCGGCGTTCGCGAGCGGTTTGGAACCGACCTGAGAGGTCGATTTTTTCACCGGCGATTTGAAATAGTAGCGCAGCGACTTTTCAACAACATCGGCCATTAGCGACCGTTCGCCGGTATCGCCGCTCGGACACTTCCGGGTCGACTCCGCAATTGACACCGACACCCGCTAGTCGCCCGAAGTCGCTGTCAAAAGCAGAGACTCGGAAATCAAGATGAGGACAGGGCACTGTGTCTGAGCTGTAGATACTTGTCCAAGGCTCATTCCCACGGAACAGTGGCGGAAATGGATGGAATTGCACCCTGACACTTAGGCCAAGGGTGCTCTATATTTCTCCGCAAGTGTTCAGATCCGACCATAGCTGTTCGTTTTCAGGGACCGTCGCGTATCACGCGGGTTAATGGTGAACAACGCCTAAACGACGTCACAGTTGGCGCACCCGAAAAGCCAAGGATGCCCCCGGACGTCGACCCATCAGACGGGCAGTCCGGGGCGACCAAGGTCCATCGCTAGTGCAGGGGGTCATCAAATCCGATACCAATGGCATGTCGCGCATCGGCAAATCGAATTCTTTGGTCAGCCATGGCATCGATGATAGATCGCAGCGAAGTAGCCGGTACCGAACGAATATCCACTTATGGCGATCGCCGAAGTGGTCCTCTTACGGAGACAGCCGTGGACAGAGAATCGCTTCCTCAAGGCGACACTGGCGATGATATTGGGCACCTCCAGCAAGCGCTCCTTCAGCACGGCTTCAACCCTGGCGCGATCGATGGCGAGTATGGGCAGGGCACGGTCGCGGCCGTGCTTGCATTCCAGAAGAGTGAAAGACTGTTGCCCGACGGGGTCACCGGGCCGCGCACAATGTTCGCACTCGGACTGGTCGATTCGAACGCCTTGCCTTCGCCAGTCGCGGAGGTAACCGTCGAAGTGGTGAGCCGCATGTTTCCGGCGACCCCGATTGGTAACATCAAGGCGAATTTGCCGCCCGTTTTATCGTCGCTCGTCAGCAATAAGGTCTCGGACAAGCCGATGATCCTTATGGCGCTCGCGACCGTGCGCGCCGAGGTCGAATGCTTTGCGCCTATCAGCGAAGGGCAATCGCGGTACAACACGTCGCCTGCAGGGCATCCCTTCGATCTTTACGACTACCGCCGCGATCTCGGCAACCTTGGCGCGCCCGATGGCGCGACGTTCAAGGGACGGGGGTTTGTCCAACTGACCGGGCGGCACAACTACGCCACTTACGGGCCACGGCTTATGCAGCCGGTTGATCTGATAGGCGACCCCGAGCGCGCAGGCGATGTTGGGGTTGCGGCCGACGTCTTGGCTCGGTTCCTCTCTGACAAGGAATTGCAGATTAAGACCGCGCTGCTCGCCGGCGATATGCGTCTGGCACGCAGTCTGGTGAACGGCGGCTGCAACGGACTTGATCGATTCGAGGATGCTTATCAACGTGGCTTGGGCCTGATTCCGGGCTAGCGCTCGACGCACCTCCCGAAGAGAGCCGACGGATATGCGACAACGCTTTGAAACGCGGCACACCGGTCGTGGGAGAATCGCGACCGGCCTCGTGACGGTGTTGACCCTGTTGTCATGGATGACTGTGGCGTGCGCCGCCGGACCGGTCATCCCTGCCGCGGTGGCGGCCCTCTGTAGTGATACCCCGGACCCCGTGCAGGCCCGACGACAAAACGTGGGCTTCGTCCTCGCGGAGGCCGCAACGAACGCGCTTCCGGCGGAAGGTGATGCGCGCATCGTCTATGGCAAGCGACTGGATGCCGCCAATCCGCAGCGCTTTCGCATCTTCGAACCAGACCGCAGGGCGCAGCTCAGCGTCGTCTCCGTGGCAACGCTGGCCAACGCCGTCAACGAAGGTTATGCCGCCGGCGAGAGTGTGCTGCTCCATGTCTGGATCCCTCGTCAAGAGCATCTGTGGCCGTTGTTTCATAAGCGCGATTTCATCGTCGTGGAATGTTCTGCGGGTCAATTCAGGTCGTGGGCATCGGTTCAGGCGTACGTGAGTTCGCCTTGGGTGGCATATTTATGGGGTCCCGTTTCGACGGCCGTGTTCCTTCTCTCAACGTACGCGGTTTACCGATCGCGCAAGGTCGTGCTCGAGGGCAAGACCGCAGGAAGACTCGCCGGCAAGTATCCTTCTGTCTTCTCTGCCAAGCAGTTCCAGTGGTTCGATTTCGTCAATCCGATCCAGCTCACCGCGAACGCATTCAATCAGGCGAGCGTGCAGAAGTTCCAGGTGCTGATGTTCTCGTTCATCGTCGGCAGTCTCGTGCTGTCCCTCGTCATGAGAACGGGTGCGCTGACTGACCTGTCCGGGACTGTCGTTGCACTGCTGGGCATCTCCGGCATCGGCGCGGCCGTCTCGCAGATCACGTACACCTCGAAGACACGCCTGAGCTTCGAGAACTGGGCGTGGCTGGAGGCGCACGGCGTACTGAAGAACGAGGAGGAGCGAGGACCGCAATGGAAGGACCTCGTGCTGAGCAACCGGGAATTCGATGTCTACAAGCTTCAGACCATCGTCTTCAGCGTCGCCGTCGCCGTTGCGCTAGTCATCGACGGCGCCGCTCACCTCGCGACGTTTGAGATTCCGCCGACCATGCTGCAAATTCTCGGCCTATCGCAAGTCGTATTCGTAGGCGGCATTCTCGTCCGTCCGCCCGCAACCGAAGATCTAGATAAAGCGTTGACTAAACTACGTGGCGCCGCGGAGATCTACAACGAAGCGGCTTCGCGTGGGACGGACACCGACGAGAACGGCAAACTGCTGACCGGAACCTTGGCGCAGGCGGGAAACCTCGTTCCGATAAATGCGAGGCGCCAATACGAGCAACTCGTCGACTCCGCGATCCCGATGATCGAGTCCACGCTCGAAATCGAAGTTAATGAAACGGCTATACGAGAAGCCCCGTTGATAGAAGACGGCAAGCGGCTGCAATGAATATCGACAAGACCGGTGGAAGAATGCCCCGGCGCCGTCCAACGTTAACCCGAACATCACCGTGGCGAGCCAAGAGATACATCATAGATGTTTTTCGCCTAAACTCCGGTAACAATTTGCCTTTGCGTGCAGCCCCACTGCGGGATGATCGTATGAATAAAATACCGTCTGGTAATCGGGCAAGCCATTGCTCCGAGACGAGGTCAGCGGCGAGGTGGTTAGCAACCGGATTTTTTGCCCTTGGCGCGAGCATCGGGTTCGCATGCGGCTTAAGTAGCGCCTCAGTCACATTGCCGCTTCTGGCCGCGCTGTTTGCCCTAATTGGCGGCAGCCTCGTTTCATTCATCGGGAAATTGCGGCTCGAGGACAGAGCCACTGCCGGTCAAGCGCTTGTTGCTTTCTCCGCGGGCTTCATTCTGAGCCTATCCGCTGGCATCGCAGTAAAAGTCAATCGATTTATGGATGTTACTCCCGCGGCGCGCACTGACGTGTCCGAACCATATCTCAAGAGTTCACCATCCTCTTACGCTGATAAGCTGGAAGCGCTATGCCGGAATAAACAGTATGACGCCTTGCGTCAGGCAGCTACTGATGGTGCAAGAAAATGAGCACTAAATATTTGTTTATTTGCGCCGTTCTGCTCCTGGCAACATCACCTGGCGCACTCGCGCAAAAACAACCGGGTGAGGCGATGTCCAAATACCTGCCGTCAATCGTTCAGATTTACGCGGACGTTGGTACCGCCCAGGTCGCCGGTACAGGATTCTTCATTTCGGAAAACGGCGATATCCTTACCGCTTACCACGTGATTCGCGGCGCCCGCTCCCTTCAAATCGTAAGCAGTTCTGGATCGTTTAGCACATACCGATTGAAAATGTACGACAACAGCTTAGACTTAGCTGTATTGTCCGTCCGGCTTCCAGCAGGGCTGCATCAGTCCTTTCTTCGTTTAGGTCGCCTGCCTTCGGCACTCACAACCCGCACTGGATATGTGTTGGGACATCCCGACATGAAACAGAATTTCGCGATTCACGTCACCTTTCCCCGCGACTCCACTATTCTGTCCAGCCAATGGTCTTCTCTCAGTGGAAAGAGCGGCGCTCGTCGCTTCGTCTTCTCCGCCAAGCGAGAAGTGAACCTGATTGCTATAGATGGCACTCTCAATCATGGAATGAGCGGTGGTCCAGTCATCGTTGATGGAGCCGTGATTGGTATATTTTCTGGCGGAGAAGAAGAGTCGGGTGGTGGCCTTGGTTGGGCAATATCGGCGGAATATCTTGAAAAACTGCCACCAGCACCTGAAGGCGCCACTGCGGCGAATCTCCCCGAGCTGACACTGCTTGCTGATAGCAGCGCTGATCTCCAAACACTGAAAGCTGTGAAGACAGCCTTGGGCAGCGACACATTCGGCGTGTATCTAAGAATAGATGAAAGTTTGAAACGCGCTCAATATCTCGCAAGTTCCGCCCAGGAAAATGCGGCGCTTCTCTCCCGCTGCCAAAGGCCAACCGCCAAGCTTAATAGAGCGGATAGCAAATGCATTAATGGAGCTCTTGTGCCGACAGAATTGTACTACTCATATTCTGATCTTGCGGTTGCAAAAATGGATGCGATTGATAAGGGCTTGAATCGAACCAATGATGCACTCGTAGCGCGGCACGCCTCTATTACAACCCAAGAGGCAAAGCAAGGAGCTATCAGGGTGTTTGCAAGCCTTGCCGACGAATGTCATATGGAACAGCTGTCGAACATGTTCAGGCTGGCTAATCATCGGATTGCCGAAATAGGAAACAAATTAGTTGCACAACATTACCCACTCTCGAACCAAAAGCAAGACACGGCGCATCTCCTTGATAAAAATGCGCCACTCATGACTGATTCAAATAAGGAGCTGATTGAAAATCTAGTAGCCTTTGACAAGGCTATCACAGATTGGAGTAACGAATACATCAAGTGGCTTATCCCGGCCCGACAGTGTTTTCGAGTTTTTCAGCGCGCCATAGACTTTCAAGCGGACCCGGCCCGTGAGGATGAGCACGTCGATACTCAAAAGCTTAACACGCTGGAGCGCGTATGGTTCTACAGTTTCGGATTTGGAATGTATGCCGGGCACGAAGCCATTCTCATAGCTTGCAAACCATACGCTCCAGTCCGAGCCGAGAAAGCTCTGTCGGATTTTAGGTCGCGCAATCTCGTTTTCTACGAACGTGTGCAAGAGGGGGGGATAAGCGCCCTCGGAGATTCAGAGTGGCAGGAGATTGGTGAACAAGTCAAAAAGATGCGTACAGAAACGTCTAGTTCTATTGTCAAGCTCGCTGCGGCGGCGGGACTAACTCCTGCAGAGGCTTGTGAAGGACTCGTTGGTGAATTCGTCGAAGGCCGAGTCGACCTCGCCTCGTTTGCACCCGACGTTGTCGAAGTTGTTCTCGATGAGCGAGTCGAACGAAAACCTGCGGCGACACTTCAGGCATTGATAAGCGACTGGGCCGCCAAAGAATTTGCGATCGCTGTTGCGAAGGACGATTCTCAGGTCTTTAACGCGGCGTCACTGAGCCGTTTGATGCAGGAGTTGGCGCCGGTAGCCGCCGCTGAGTACGCACGCCAGCAACTATTGCTGTGCGAGCAGTCAGCTGATGAGGCACTTGGTCCAGCGGATCGCGAAATGCTACCTGTAGCGAAGAAGCTAAACGTAGCGGACCTAAACAAGGCTCGAGAGCGCGCGCAGACGTACGTGGGGACGATTGACGCTGAAAAGCTGTGGCAGGCTATTTCGAAGTATGCCTTTTCAAGAAAAATGTCCATTCAGAAATCACTTCGCATTGAAGCGTCGACCTTGGCCGGCGAATGTCGGCAGATAATCTCTCGCGTGGGGAATAAGGAGATGTACGCGGGACCGAGAGCGGGCGATTAGCGGCCATTGGTGTTCAATGGCGGGCCTGTTGACCGCGTTACTGCTTTTAGCGTGCACGTTGGACGCAGGCGGGTAGTGCGCTTGACAAGCGTATATGGCCGGCGCGCCGTTGGCGCGCGCCTTTGACATTGAACAAGCACTTGGAAACAACGGACAGAGGGCCTTGCGAAAACAGGTAAGCGCGACGCTCAAACGCTCAAGCGTGCAGACTTCGACGCTCGGACGACCGACTGTTCCTAGTCAGGGAGCAGCCGTAAATACATCGCTGAATTGACCGACGGGAGTGGGTCGGGCTGCGTCAGTCATCTCTTCGAACTCATCGCTGGAAAGCGGCCAGTGGAATTCCGCTGCCCTGGAGCGGCCAGTCGTCAGTGCGTACTCCCGACCCCTTGCCGTCATTCGCGTCGACGGGGCGGCAACGACGGTTCTCAAAACCCAACGGCCGTTCGCTGACGCGGGGTCGCCTGCCGCTTCTCAACCATAGCGATCACTAGAGCATGCTAGGTTATGCGGCAGTAATTTGGTTCATTGCTGACGGTGGTGGAATCCAGCAACTCACTGGCAGATTCCTTTACCTGAGAAACACACTTTCGACCCTGAGCGGTCAAAGGAAGTATCAAGCGTCGAACGGCTGTTGTTCGGCCGTTCCAAGTTGCGAACGGTACTAGGCACGCCTACAGCTACTTCAACGTGTCGCGATGAAGACGCAAGTCCAGCTTCTATGCGCCGTTTTACCCCGGCAGGCCAGAGGCATCCTCGCCCGGCTAGGTCGATACGAGTTCATTCTATGGAAAGCACCTGCTAACCAAGGAACATCTCGTGCTTTTCACCCGAGAATGATGCTGACCATTCCCTATCCTCATCGTTTCCTGTATGACGATATTCAGTCGCCGAAAAAACGACTTGAAGACCATTTTGATGTCCAAACTCCTTAAGCTCATCGATGTACCGTCCAATATCGACATTGTGCATCTCGTGTTGCTTCGGTGTATCCATGATGACGAATTGAAAGGGGAGGCTGTTGCTCGTAGAGAGCAACGCTTCGAGCAGGGCTGCATGGTATGCAAGTACTGCACGAACTCGCGTGCTACCTTTCAGTTGAGCAAGGGCCTCGTTGCCAAACGTCGGGACGAAATCATCGACAAAACGTACCTCTGCTGAAACATTGCTGATCTGAAGGACATCGAGCCAACGTATCAAGGCGGTTTTGAGCGCCGTACGGAAACTCGCCACGCTGGGCGTCAGCGTCGAAGGGTTTGCAAGGGTCTGCACTCTATCTACCGCAGCTTCGCGCTGTGCGGTGGCATCCACCAAGCGTTCAAGCAACAGCTCGCGGCGCTGCACGTCGCGCTTTTGTATCTCTAGCTCAAGAACCTGGCTAGTGAGCGCGTCAAGAGCTGTACGAGTCGCTACGGTAACGGTATCTGTCGCGGACCGGACTCTTTGTCCTTCCAGATCGTGGATGTGCGTGCGCAACTGCTCTGCTTGCTGAAGCAGGGCATCTCGCCGCGTACTTTCGGTTACAGAAATTCGTTCAAGATCTTTGATTTGATCTCGAAGATAGAGAAGGTTTTTCGCGTACGAATCCGTGCTAAATGCGAAGAGCCCGCAGCCGGCCACCCCACATATTTCATTGAACAACGAAAATACTCGCTTTGCCTCTTCATTTAAATTGAGCGTAGTAATCTCAGATTCAATTTCAGAGACAATTTGCGACATGTTGTCCGCACGCTTGTCGATCTCTGCAATTTCAAGTTGGTTCTCCCGCAACTCCTTACGACGGTCTCCGATCAGTTGCTCGAGGGCAGCGATGGCGGCGGTATTGGTAAGGCCGCTTTGTTGAAGCTGGTCAAGTTCCCCGCGCATTGTCTTAAGGCGATCGGACAACGCAGCGGAAGAGAAGTGTAGTTCGGTTGCACCTGCTGACTCAACCGCCTGACGCCTTTCGAGCACCAACCTGTCAAGTCTGTCGCGCTCCTTCGTGGCCTGAATAAGATCTCTCTTTGCGTCGAACGAATTGCGGCAGGGCATCCGGCCGAGAATTCGCACCATCTCCGCTAGCTGATCCTTGATAAACATCTTGGGTGGCTTGTAGAACGTGCCATACCCATCGTCTTGATCCAGGTAGAAGAATGGCAAGATCGTTGCCATGTATGGGCTAGTCGGTTCGTTAGACGTGGTAACAAGCGTCGGAAAGTCTAGCCCGAGAAGTTCAAATAGAAACGCAGAGTAGTCTCTCTCATTGGAAAAGTGCTGCGTTGTACCTGCTGGCTCCAGTACTTCAACATCAAGTCCGGATGCACTGATGTGGCGCTTGAGCGTATATTGGTCGCCCGTGATTTCAATGACAAGCGACGCGCTTTCGCATCGACTAACAATGTCCGCGCGAAAGCTAACCGGAAATCCAAGACAGTAAACAATGGATTGGACGACAGGGGTCTTGCCAGATCCGTTCGGGCCATAAAGCTGTGTGACTTCGGCGGCAAATACCTGTTGTGGGAGCGAAAGTCCTTTCGCTCCACGCGGATCAATTCTGAGGGAAACCAATCTCATAAAAGCCCCAAAGACAGTTGGCGTTCGACCATAAGATTGCGATATGCACGCTGGACCTGAGCGAGCTTGATTGCTAGAGTGTCGTCTCCCTCTGTTGCAAGGTTGATGACTTTAATTCCGAGTTCGGTGATTTGCAGCTTTGATTTTCGATTATCCACTTTCACAAGATTTGCGACTTCCAGGAAGCTAAGGGCTTTTACCGTCCGAACGCGGAGATTGGCTGACCAGCCCAGTTCATGAGCGCTGCCCTTAAAGCTATCAGCCGTTGCAGCAAGACATTCCCCTACCAATTGTCCTAGTTCTGCAACCAACGGCTTGCGCCGATCTTTTGCCAGAATCAGCAGGACCATTGCAATGAGCGGAAGGTGAAATAAAGCTTCGTTGCTGAGTGCGTATGGCTTGAGGGCACGTCCATGCCGGATTGATACGGCGATATCCTGCTTCTCAGCGCTGTTCAGGAATTGGGTAAGATTCATGATTTGATCCGTACGAGGATCGAAAGTAGGGCTCCAAGGAGTTGTTCATCCTGGAGATCAAAGATCAACTTCTTGTCGACCAGTCTGGTCCGAAGCGCCTGAAGGTGTTCACGTAGTTTCGATACACGAAACGCGCCAGTGACAGCAACCATCGAAGAAAAGACGTCTTCGACCTCTGCGTTGAGCGCGATGATGTTGATCTCATTAATCGAGTTGCGATTTTCTCTCAACCAGACGTCCCAGTCTGTCTTGCAGCGAGCACATAGTTCGATTTCTGCTGTCCCGGCGCCAGCCGATTCCATGATCCGCTGAAGAACGGATGCGGTCTTCACGGCCTTGACGTCGCCGCCTTGGCGAAGCAGTTCGTATGCATCAGCTGATATTGCCAATATTTCTAATAATTCAACGATGCCAATGCTGGCTTGCTGGTCTATGTTCGCTTCACTAAAATCGGAAATTATTCCAGACGATTTCCGCTCGACGAGAGAAAGGAGATCTTTGATTATTTTCTTTGCTTCTGAGTGGGAAAGATCAATTTCGCTATAGTCAAAAATCTTTTGTCCTGCCAAAGGAAAAAAACCATCCTCCTTTTCCTTGATGTATTCCACATCGGCTTCGAAGGTTAGTTTTTTTAATAGATTATGTATCTCTTGCTGACCAGGCGTCGCGGTAGGACACGGAAAGCACATATTAAATCGCTTGGCCAGCTCAATTGCGTATGGATCAGAGAACGTTGATGATTTAATATCCACGTTCAGTTCTTCAACCCGATCTTCGAAGTTGATGTTGGTAAGAAAAACAACTTCTTCACAGGAGTCGAAGAAATTCACAGTATGCAATAGAAGCTTTCCGGCGAAACTATCCCGAATGGCATCGGAGTCTTGCTTGTCCTGATTTTTAACGGTGCTTTTGAAGCCGAAGATTTCATTTATCGTCCAATTTGCGTTCTGTTTTTTCTTTGTTTTGACCTGGAAGAATTTATAACGAAATCCAGATTTAGCAATCATCCGTACGACAAAGTCGTCGTGGTAGTCGCAGTAAACTCTATCGATAGACGATGCCTCGAGTATGGCAAGTGCCGCAATTGCGGCCGCACGCGTTTGCGCCTTGTAACGTGCAAGCGTGTCCCTGCCAGCTTGTTCCCGTGGTTTAATTTCGTGCAATTTCACCTTGACCCCTCGATTCGGATTCTATTTATGTTCCTCTCTAGGATTTTAACTGACTAAGTGATCATGTGGGCGCCAGTCTGGCTGTGATGTTGGCATCGATTGTGAAGTCTGGTGCAATCGAGTATATGCGGAGTGGATATGCTTCATCACGCCACCCAAAATACCCCGCCCCTTCTAGCTCGAATCCTTCCATCGTCGTCATGCCCGAATCCTTCTCCCGAAGACAATGACTTTTCGATTTCGCATTGCTAACGCCACAACTTCTGTGACCGGTCAATAACCACGCAAGGATCATTTAAATGTTAGTGTCAGCCGGTGCCGGCTTTTGACTCAACCTAGGGCGTCGTTTCCGTCAATCTTGCCGAGAGGTGACGATCACCGACAAGTGGAACCACCCACTTCCGGCCGGAGCGGCGGATCGCCACGCTTCTTGGGATTGACCACTTCGTTTCAGATTAAAGCACGGTAGGCTACGGCCATGTCCGCTCTACTATGCTGATCTGCCGTCGAGCGATAGTTAGCGAAATGACTGCTATGGCCTATGAGCAGCCATCGACTTTCGGAGGTTCAGTGACGGCTTTCGGCGTGCTACCGACGCTCGAATGTCCAACCGCGTCATCAAGTGAACGTCGCTTTCTGGCCCAGAGCGTGTCAAAACGCGTAGACACCGGAAATTAACGAAACCTGCCTTGCCGCAGGTCGCGACTTTTCGATTGCGGCGGCCAAACGTCAAATCAAAGTCGAAAGTATCGCGACCGCGCAGCACCTCCCGGCGGGCGTCACGCCCGCATCGCCGTCATCACCGCTTCTGAACCGAGTAGCTTGATCACTCGCTTCATGTTGTACGCCAGCACGTGTAAGCTCATTTCCGTGCTCACACGTTCGAGGGTCCGCGTCAGGAAATGAGTGGCGCCCATCCATGCCTTGATCGTCCCGAACGGATG
>NZ_AWZT01000019.1 GCF_000472525.1 Paraburkholderia dilworthii | reverse complement strand
CGGTGGCGTTGAGGCATGTGACATTCAGCGAGAACTGCGCTCCAGCTGCGGTCGAACCGACTCCTGTGAGTGCGCTGCTGGCAATGGTCGGCAACGTGATGTTCCGGTTCAGGCCGCCCACGCCGAAATCGCATGTGATCGGCAGAACCGAGGCGCCCACGGTCAGGCTAGTTCCACAGGCGACCACGTTAGGGTTGTAATTGCCAAAATAGTAAGGCCCTCCCGCAGGGTTGCTAGGGTCAGGTTCGGTGGGCAAGTTGCTACTATTGCCATAGGAATAGACACACATGCTGGCCAAGTTGCCCGTGATCGCACCGGTGCCCGGGCTGGCGGCCGTTTTCACAAAGCGAACTTGCAGATTCACATTTGTCGGTTGCAATGTGTTGCCGCCCGCTGAGATGGACGTGAAATACGCCTGATCCACCACATTGAACGAAGGCGTCTGAGGTGACGCACACGCATTCCCATTACCGATAATCGGTGCGGCCGGCGCGGGCGGCGCACCCGGCTTCATGGCCTGGTATACGCCGGGCGTGCAATAACTGGCAAATCCCAGAACGTAGCCGATCCCCGGCACACTTGTGGGGTAGACATCATACGTCACGCCATTGTCCGTTACCGTCGCGCCCGACGCAGCCGGCCCGGTCAGATAAAAGAAATTGGCCATTGCCTGCCGGTACATATAGAGTGTGCCCTTGCAGCCGGCGCTGGCTATAGAGTGGATGCTTGACGCGTACCACGGCGTGATGAATCCGCCGACCGGCGCCACTGCCACGTCAGCGCTGTCGATAGCGGGCACATTCACCGGGATCGAACCTGTGCAACTTATGCCCACAGCAGCGGACGCCAACTGTGGCATTGCCATTGCAGCCCAGCCAACAGAAGCGGCCAGGCCACTTTCTTTGCCAGGCGATTAAGAAACAACCTCATATACGCTTTCATTTTCAAATTCCCTTCGTCGAGCCTCCCAGCTTGCGAGGCGCTCTACATCGAGTTACCGCATCGCGGTTGTCTTGCCGCCACCGCCCGACGGGCTGATTCCCGTTCCGGGCAGGCAGATGGCACTCAGGCGGTCGTAGGTGGTTCGCTTCACTGACTTGTCGAGCTTCGGCAACTGGTAGTCGAAATGGCATGCTTGCGACTTGTCGTCGCCCCACTTGACCGTCATCGTGCCGTTGTCTTCCATGCCACGTGCCAGGATCTGGCCGCCCTGCCCGGCTACGCCCACGTTCTTCCCTGCGGCATCGAACACATTGGCGCCGAACGGTACGGTAGTGCGGTCTTGCATCCGGGCCTTGATCAGCACGGCGCGCCCGCTCTGGGTGCGGAACTTGACTAGCACGCCGGCCCCTGCGGTGGGTACCACTTCCTGGCTGGTGGAGGTCAGTTCGACATCGACCGGCAGACCCTTCGGATCCAGCGAGATCACGTTGGACCGATAGGGCGTCAGATACGGCACGACGGCATAGCCGAAGCGGTCGATCTGAACCCCGTACGAGTTAGTGACCGTGGCGCCCGCGGCGTCCGGCGCTTCGACGATACCGAAGCTCTCGCCAACGGGCTGGCCGAACGTTACGCCGCCCGGATGAGCAACCACGGAGCCCGCAGCGCCAAGCGAGAGCTGCGAGAACCCGGAGCCCCCGCTGGCGCCCGCACTGAGGGCGGTGAATGGCAGGCTGTACTGCAGCGAGCCGCCGCCACTGGTCGTACGGGAACCGCTTGCGTAGTTGGCGTCGAGCGTGTAGTTGAGCGTACGCTGTTCATCCACATAGCCTGTCAGCGAGGCCTGAGTCGACGTTGATCCGCCGCCAGTGTTGACACTGGTCGACAGCACGGGCGCATTGATGCTCTTGCCCAGCGGAATCGACAGACTCGCAAAGACCTGATTGCTGTTTTCCCCCCGGAGGTCCCGCACGCGCATCGCCGAGAGGGAGTAGGTCAGTCCCGCACGACTGCCGGTATAGCCCAGCTGGTACTGAACATTGCTGCCGCTGCGGTTCCAATAGTTCTGGACGGACCCGGTCAGGAAGACGGAGCCATAACGGCCCAAGCTCTGGTTGATGGCAATCTGGCCACGGCTGCGTTCATGCGACTGGAGGGCGACCGTTGACGGGCTGTCGACCGCGACCATGGCGTCGCGCAGGCCGTAGTAGCCATTCGTCGAATAGCGGTAAGCTGCCACCGAGAAACTGGTGCCGCTTTCGGGCAACGCCTTGCTGTAGGCGACCCGGTAGCTCTGCCCGGTGGCCCGGTTGCTCGCCAGTTCCGTGGTCGCATTCGTCATGTCGACGCTGAACGCGCCCACTGGGGTATTGAACGCGGCGCCGCCAACGACGGCGTAGTAATGGTTTGTCAGCGCGAGGCCGGTGTAGCCCGTGATGAAGTTGGTGAGGCCGCGCTGGACGGTGAACTGCGCCAGGTACGGACGTCCCTTAACAGTCGCCTCGCGTACGGCGCCGACGTCTACCGTATAGTTGGTGACGCCCTCGCGCAGCGCCTGTGGCACCGCCGCATACGGGACGCTCAGGGTCTTGACGCGCCCGTCGGCCTCGGTGATCGTTACGTCCAGGTTGCCGCCGTAACCCGTGGGATAGAGATCGTTGATCTCGAACGCGCCCGGGCTGACAGTCGTCTGATAAATGACGTTGCCGTTCTGGCGCACCGTCACTTGTGCGTTGGTTTCCGCCGTGCCGCGGATCGTGGGGGCGTAGCCGCTGAGTGAATCCGGTCGCATCCGGACATCGTTAGACAAGCCAGCGCCGCGAATGGCAACCGAGTCGAACCATTGCCCGGTGGTAAACGTATCGCCGACTCGCACCCTCGAGTCCCACGCCGGGATATCCCGCTGGACATAGGTGTTCAGGACGTCCCATCGGCTGGTGCCGTCCGGTTGCCTGGAATAGGTCGACTGATGCCGCAGCATCCATCCGCCCAGGTTTGCGCCCGCGTCCACGGCGGCGTAGTCCTGGCGTCCGTTCGTGCCGCCTGCATTGTTGTTGTAAGTGTTGACCCGATAGTTCATGAATGCCACCGGCGCGCCGGTATCCCAGCGTTCGGGCGAAACGTAGCCTTGGGGAACGCGCTGCATTGACGCCTGCGGGATGCTGAAGTCCGCGCGCAGGTCGCCGCTGTTGAACTGGAAGGTCGCCCCGGGGACGGTGCGGCCGAGATCCAGGCAGCCCTGGGCCGACACATTGGTGCCAACCCCCAGCATCTTGTCGCTGGGCACGCCAAGGCGATTAAGCATTTCGCGCGTGATGCACGCCTCGCCGTCGCCGCCGGGCTTCGTCTCGCGAAAAGAGATGTCGTCCTGGCCCATGAACTGGCCATTGACGTACACGTCAGCACGATAGGTGCCGGGCACCACGGGGTTGCCTCTTTCGAATCGGGTCAGGTCGGTTGCGCGGGTCTTTTCGCCCCACAACATCGACTTATCGAATCCGATGTCATCGACCGCTGCCAGAAGCGTAGCCCCCGAGGTCTCCATGCCGTCGGCGACTCCAGAGTTCGGCCTTGCCCACGCGTGGCTTGTGCATTGCATCAGCAACACATATACCGCTAGGTGGACAGGCGTCAGCTTGCCCGGCAACAGTGGTGCAAATTGGCTGGTGCTATTTGACGTCTGCTTCGACATAGGTGCCACTTCGTTGATAACTTAATCGACATGGATCACCCGTGCGAAGGTCCGGGAATGATCCGCGTTCATTGCATTGCACGTGGCGTATTCGCCGGTGCCCTTTTGCCTTCTCGCCTTATGGCTTGAGGGGAGACTTGTGCGGGACGAATGCCCCGTAATCGTCGATGGTTGAAAAGTGGATCTCGGCGTCGGCGGGCGCCGCGTTCAGGTCATCGCGCAGGGGGAATCGCTCCGTTGCCTGTGGCGCAACCATGCCGCCACCTGCGTCGGACGACTTGCCGTCATGGGCAAGCTCGATGCGATTGAATGACACGTGGAATCCGGTGGGATTGGTGCACTCGATGGCCCAACCCTTTCCGTTGGCGCCTGGCACCACGCGCCAGATCAGCTTTTCGGCGGCACTGGCGCTATCGCCTTCCAGCCCTTGGGGGCGCATGATGAACTTGATGCGTGAACGAAAGACGATGCGCAACTGTTGCGTATTGCCTGGCATGTCCTTGGCCGTCGCGGGAACTTCCAGCACATTCAGCCAGAAGAGCGATTCCTTGTCCTTCGGAAGGTCTGCCTGCGTATAGGCAATGCGCAGCGACTGGCTGCGCCTGGCGTCCACCCGTGCAATCGGCGGGGTCAGCACGAATGGCACATCTGCGGTATCCGGCGTCTGCTTGGGATCGCCATTGTCGAGCCAGGATTGCACCACGCTAGGCTGGCTCCCGTTGTTCGTCAGTCGCACCGTAACCTCGCGCTCTTGCATGGGGTAAATCACCCGGGTACCAGTGATCAAAATGCTTGCCTGGGCTGTGCCGACGCTGCAAAGCGCCGCCAAGGCGACGCCGGCCATGCGGCGCCCGAGGACGGTGAAGAACATGTGAATACCTTAGTAGTACGGAGAATTGGTACGGCATACCGTCCCACCGAGCGGTGGGGCGGTAATCAACGATTCACTGATCTGCGAATCAGTTGTAGACGATCGAGTAAGTCACCTTGCTGTTGACGGTACCGGCAGTGGCGGCGCCAGTCGCAACGTACTGTGCGCCGTAGCCCAAGGTGGCGGCATTGGAAGCAATGGTGGCGCCCTTGATGGTGGTCAGGTCGCCAATCGTGATGTCCGTGCCGTCACCATTGACCAGGCCCACTTCCACCAGGGAGGCCGTGCCGGCGCCGTTGGTCAGGCGGCCGGTGGCGTAGTTAATGTCGCCGCCGTCAAACGTTGCCTTCGCGGCTGCGCCGTTGGTGCAACTTGCACCGGTCAGCTTGATCGTGAACGGCGTCAGGCCGGCCTTTGCGTTCGCCGCAGCCAGGGAGGTGTTGGCTACCGTCGGCAGGGCCACCGTGGCGTCGCCGCTGGCCGTGCCATTGACGCCGACGGCGCAGGTGGTGGCTTGAATCAGGCCGGTGATGGTGATCGTGCCGTCGGCCGCCATCGCGTTGGTGGCGAACATGGCAGCGCCGAGTGCGGAAGCAGCGGAAATGGCAAGGAGGGTACGTTTCATGATTTAACTTTCACGTTAGGTTGGTCAGCGGAAATCGCTACTTGCTTGGCGACATTCTCGGAAGGGCGCCAAACAGGCAACGAGATGATAGGCGGCCGATAGCCATCTCCTAATTAGGAAAATTCTCAAATTTAAAGCCGAGACTCGCGCAGTGGCTAGTGCCCGTGGCGAGTCCTCGCGCATGGGTGCATGAGCTTTTGTACGTGAAAGCGAGGCAGGGTCACTTGCCGCAATGGCCCACGTCGAGGTCGAAGTCTTAAGCTCTGGCGTGTGTGATGTTGGACCTCGGAAATGCCAGAGCCTTTGGTCGGCGGGAGCAATGCGCGTCGGCTTTTTTTAAGGGATGGCACTGCGGACGGAACGTCACGAGCCTTGATCCCGCATAACGAATCGAATGGCAAATGGAAGCGTTTCTCTCGGAGCAGTGGCAGCACGCGCGAGCCACATCGAAGTGGTCTGCTAGCGTTGTGAGCGCCACGGACAATACAGCCTGCTGAAGCTCCTCGCTTCGCTAGGCAAAGAATTCCCTCTTACGAACCTGGGCGCAGAAATAGCAGTTGTCCGAAGAAAAACGCGGCGGTGTGGGAACGCTGCGACATCTACTACCCGGGCCCTCGCACAATCATGATGGGCGACAAGCCGTGACCTAATTATTCGGACTCACGCATCGCCCAAACGCGCTTTACTTGGCTGACGCTGCACGCGGCCAGCTCGGCCGTCTTGGTGATGCTGTGGCCGGCGCGACGCAGCGCGACGATCCGCGCGTGGGTTGCTGTCTTGGGCGTGCGGCCCTTGTACTTGCCGGCCTGTCGTGCAAGCTCAATTCCCTGCCGCGGGCGCTCGCGGCGGTCCTCATAGTCCTCGCGCCATCTGCAACGCGAGCTTCAGAAGCATCTCCTGCACCGATTCGAGCACGATCTTGGCCACGCCCTTTGCCTCGCCGGCCAGCTCGGAAAGATCGACCACGACGGGCACGGCCAGGCGAGCGCCCTTGTCGCGAATCGAGGCAACCCGGCGCTCGGTCTCGGCGAGGCAAGCGGCAAGCGGCTGATGCGGTCAATCTTCCCGGCAATCACGTCCTCGCCCGGTTGCAAATCCGCGATCATGCGCAGCAGCTCGGGACGGTCCGCGCGTGCGCCGGATGCCTTCTCTAAGCGGCCATTAAGTGGCCATCGATCGACCATTAATCGGCACAAAACATACGAGTCGTTTTCAATCCAACGACATTACGCGGCGGATTGAAAAACTTATCGGCATAATGGGCCGGTATCAAAACAAATCACAACATCGGGGAATTTCATGCATCGAGTGTCAATGCGCAGCGCCGTCGGCGCCGCCGTGGCTTTTGCCGTCATTCAACTGGGCGGTTGCGGCGGCGGTGGCGGTTCTGGTTCGGGGCCGGGCTCTTCCAACACGCAAACTGTCACCGCGACTTCCGTTACCGGCACCGTGGCGAGCGGCAGCGCATGGGTCGGCGCAAGCGTGACGTTGATGGACGCCACCGGCGCACAAGCGGCCGCGACCACCGACGCACAGGGCGCTTACACCATCTCTGTCAAGGGCATGACCGCGCCGTTCCTGCTGATGGCGAACGACGCAACCGGCCTCTCAAGCCCGCTTGTCTCGGTGCTTGCGAAGCTGCCCAACGGCACGGCGCCCGCCGTCGCCAACGTCACGACGCTTACCACCGCTATCGCCGCGATGCTGACGGCGTCGGGCATTCCGTCCGATCTCGCGTCGAGCACCGCACTCGCCAAAGTCACGCTGCCCTCCGTTCAGATCGCCATCATCACGCTCGACGCGATGCTCTCGGACATCCTCGCGCGGAACGGCGTTCAGGCCGCCGGCTTCGACCCGGTCGGCACCGCGTTCACGCCGAACCACACGGGCGCGGATGCGGTTATCGATACCGTCTCCGTTGTCACCGGTGCTAATGGCGGCTCGCTGCTGCTATCCAATGCCGCGCCCGGCACGACCGTCGCGTTGAACACACAGACGGGGCAATCGACGAAGCTTGCCGCGCCACCGGCTGCGGCCAATTATCTGGAACCGCTCGCGTCGTTGCTCACGGCGTGCGCCGCAACGGGCACGCTGAATACGTCGTGCTCGCCCGCCATCGACGCTACTTTCCTTGAAAACGGCTCCAGCGATCTTGCAGTGGGCCACGGCTTGCCGGATGCGTTGCTGACCGGCGCGCGCTTCGGGTCGCCAAAAACCCTCGCGTTTTTCACGCGCAGTGGCAAGGAGCAAGCGCTCGTGCAGATTCCGTTCACCCTCGCCGACGGCGCGGCAGGCGCGTTGTACAGCATCGTGCAACAGATGGCGGCGCCGGTAGCGCTCGCGAACGGCACGCAGCTGGGCTGGGACCTCGTCGGCAACCAGTCGCAATTTGCGGTGTCGATCAATTCGCGGCTTCAGCGCCGCACGTTTCTCGACACGCGGCTTGACGACGTGAACCGCTACGAGTCCGGTCTGGACATCACGATTCCGGTTGCGTTGAATCCCTCTATGTATTCGGCGTCCGTCACGGGGCCGGGGCTCTCCGCGCCTGTCTGGCTTTTGCCGCGCAGCGCCGCCGGCAGCGGCACGCTCGGTCTTGCCGATACCGCGTTGAGCGCCGCGCCGGTATCGCCGGCTACGAGTGCAAGCAGCACGTCTATGTACCGCTGGTCATGGCAATCGCTGTCGTCGACGGCGAGCTTCGCGCCGCCCGCATCGAGCGGCGTATACGCGGCGCAAGCTGTCGACGTCAGCACAGTGCCGCTTTACGCAACCTACACGGTGACGTTCTACGACAGCAACGGTGCGAAACTCGGTGAGTCGCAGGTGATGAATCCGGGCAGCCCGCTCGGAGCGGCGGCCGGCGCGACAGTGTCGTGGCCGAGCTTGCTGTCGGACTTCGAAACGCAGTTTCTCGCGCCCGCCGGATCGCTTGCGGGCGCTCAGTATGCGATGAGCGTGAGCTGGTCGAGCCTCGTCAACGGACAGAATCTCGCATACACGGTGAATTCGGTGCAGATTCAGGCGTCCGGTCTGACGTTGGCCGGCACGAGCGGCGAAGTGGACGGCTTTGCGGTCGGCAAGCCTAACAACACCACGTTCGGGCAGTATCAGACGACGGTCAGCGCGGGGACCAATTCGGTGGGCGCTCGCACGTGTACGAATTGTCCGTTCCCTGCGCTGACCTCAGGTGGTTCACGTCTGGTTGAACTGGGCGGCAATCAGAACTGGATCAGCTATTACGACGTGACGCAATACAACGATTAGCGCAGCGCAAACTGTCGGCGGCGACAAGGCGCCTGGAGTCTTGAACCGAAGATGCCGCGTCGTTTTACTTTGGAAACGCCACGGCTTCCGTTGCGCTCTAACGAGCCTTCCAGCGATGGCCGCAGTGCGGTGCAAACTTTGAATCGGCGGTGTTTGCGGCGTAGATGTCAGATACCCGGTGGTCCAGCGATGTCCTGCTTTTCACCGGGTACACGATGCCGACAACGTCTTATTGCGCCTGTGCTGCCTGACGTTGTGCGGCCTGCTGTTGGGCTTGTTGTTGCGCGTGCTGCTTCGCAAGGTGCCTGCCGACCACGCAGCCACCGACAGCGCCGACGACAGCATGGTGTCCCGCGTAATGCCCCGCCACGCCCCCCACTACCGCACCCTTGAGACAACCCGCGGCGTTCGCCGTGCCTGCCGTCGCGAAGATCAGCGTCGTTGCAACCAGGGCTATTCTTACCGGACTAACTTTCATTCGAAGATACTCAGAGACTGGATTTTTGGGATGTGGTGCCTCTCGGCGCCGTTTCGATACTCGCGCCAGTCACGGCACAGTAAACGTGGTCCGAAGTGTAGGGGGCGATGCCGGACAGAAGTGCAACGACAGTGAGAGATTGGTAACACACGATTACCGGGCCACGAAGTCACACTGGCGAAGCATCCGGTGCAACCGTAGACACCGGAACCGCTCGCATAGGATCGCTACCGCTGCAACGTTGCGGCCGCAAATCTGCTTGCCACGATGTATTCTCAAGTGCGACAAACCTTCGGGTGGCGATGTGCCATGATGGCAGCACGCAAGACGGCGCAAGAACGCCACATGGCCAATCAGGCAAGGGAGGCAAAAGTGACGGATGACGATAACCCCGCAGGCAACCGGCCAGAGCAGGTACCCGAATCGCTCCAGACGCTCGCCGGATACATTGAACGGTCACTTGATGGCGCTATGAGCGTGGTGATGATGCGGCACACGACCGACGTCTGCACCGTTTACCTCGGTGATCCCGAGGGCGCAAGCGAAGAACTGAAGCAGATCGGCGCAATCTCGACCTCAGTCGCCAATGACATGCTTGCATCAACGTCTTCGGGCGCAAATTCGATGGAAATAGGAGGTCAAGCCTATCGCTTCACACGAAGTTTCACGGAGATCGCCGGCTCGGCAGCTGTAGTGTTTTCGACCGCATAGACGTCAGCGCCAATCAATCGAACCGTTGTCGGCGGCAGGCGCACTGTCAGGTAGCCGCGCTCCTCGGCGGCTGATGCATGAACATGTTCCGTGGCCTGGCTAACAACTCAAAAGCTTCAACAAGGTTCTGCCGCTCTACGGCGAGCCGATGATTCTGATCGGTCCGCCGGGAACGCCGGTTAGAAAGAGCGGCTTTCAAAAATTCAATCGACAGCCCGCGATAAACGCCGCCTTGCTCGAAGCGTCCTTACTTTGCGTCACGTATAAATGCTCCAAATGGGCGCACCCTCGATACGGACACTAACGGTCGCTACATGAAAAAAACGCCCCGACGTGGGGCGTTTCTTCGTCCGAGGAGCCTCTTCGACTTGCCCGCTTCGCGGCTCAGAGCACCGCTTCCGCGATTGCTCTCGTCCGCGCGGACCGCATCAAACCCTCGATCATGCGCGCTTGCGCGTTCGCGATCTCGCTCAGCGATGCGGCGGACAACTGCTCATCGAGAACGGCGAGCGCTGCGCAGAGGCGCGCGTATTCGTCGTCATCGAGCGTCCATGCGCCGGTTCGCTGCTCGCGGCTATCCAGTTGCACCATCGCCGCGTGACCGCTCTGAATATCGTCGAGAACCTCTTCGCCGAGACCGAGGCGCGCGAGTTCCTGCGACACGAGCAAATGCCGGCTCAACGTCATGTGCAGGTCGCGCGAGCCGTGGCCGTGCTGGAACGCGTCGAGCGCCGTATAGCACTGAAGAAGCATCGCAGCGGTGACAGGCGCGTGAGCGCTACGGCTGTGGGTCAGCGCGCGCAACAGCGGCGACATGGCCGTCGGGTTATGTTTGCGGACTCGCGATTTACTGGACATAAGGTTCAACCTCCTTAACTCTCTCGGCTTCGTCGCACGATCCGTAGATTTCTCTGCGACGAACGCCGCCGATGCGCCGGCGGCTCGACAGCCTCTAATGTGAGTCTGTGTAGGCATGATGGCAAGCGAATATTAAGTCCGGCTTAAACAGCGAAAGTATCGCGCCTTCTTCGCATCGACGAAAAAAAACCCTGTTCCCGCGAGAGAACAGGGCCGGACAGGATGGAAGAGTCGTGCTTGCGCGTGGATGCTAGCCGACCTGTGACCATCGAAACTGAAACGCTGTTGCTACTTGTGTTGCTACTGCGCAAACGTTTTCTATCGACTTGTACTAGTACTGCCGAGACCTTCGTTGCGACTTCAACTGTTACTGCAAACGCGGTTGTTGCTACGTCAACTACTACCCCGCACTACAAGAAATGGTTATTGCTTTTTCACCTGCTACTGCGCCATTGTTCTGCTTCTACTTCCTGATGCTCTACTGCCCAGCCGCATCGAACATCGCGGCAAACTGCCATCAACGGTACGGTTCAAACGACGCGGGGGAAGACCGCGTCGATGGGCTCGGTGATTTGTCGCTCCATGAAAAACAGTTTATGCGAGCGAGCACTCAGGCAATTGGGCAAAAGGAAGGGATTTGCAGCGCCAGTTTGACGAATCGGCGTAACAATCGGGGACAAGGCGAATGAACGGGGCGGGGCAAAATGCGGAGAAACCGCGGCAACGACTGACGTGGAAACCGAAAGCTACCAGGCGAGCGACGCGCAATCCGGCGCCGCTCGCAAAAAGCTCAGCCCGACGAAAAACCGCGCAACGTCACGCAGACGATGCGAGCCCGGCGATCAATCCTCATCAGCGCGAACATCAGCGCGCGGCAAAATCGCTGATCGTCAGCAGGACTTTCTCTCCTGGACGCGCCAGCATTTTTCTTTCGGCGACAGCAGTGATGCGTTTGCGGCCATCCGCGAACGTCTTCAGCATGCGGTCCTCCGCAGCGCCGCGTTGCAGCCAGAAATGCTGTTCCAGCGCTTCACGCGTGACGGCGCATTCGAGGTCCCGTCCTCGCGCCGAAAGCTGGAAAATCACCGCGCGCCCGTCTGCCGAGACGCTAGGTTCAAGCTCGATAATCTCCATAGCCCACCTCGCAAAGTTGGTTGTGCTGTCCGCCGTACTGAACGGACGGCACCGAACAAAACTGAATAGACACGCAAACCGGCATGGGTCTTTCGGCTGATGAATCCGCTACTGCGCTGCCGCTACGTTCATCGTAAGCGAACGTAAGGGCGTGTGCACGTCCGCGTCGCTCGACGAAAACGCCGGCGTGCGCGCAGCCCGGCGTTCGTGGCAAAGTGCCGGCGACAAAGCATGCGCGCGCGTGGATGCAAGCATGCGTGCCGCCGCGGGGCCGCTTAGCCATCGCGAGCGTTTCGCACAGAATTCATGCAATAGCGTACTCAAACCTTCAGACATTGCGTGTGTCCCGCCGCGCACTTCGCGCGACGCGGACGCAATCGCAAACCAAGAATGCGGCGGCCGCAGTTCGTGGCACACCACACCGCGTGAATCGGCGAAACGCAGACAGCCTGTGTCGGGATAGAAGACGAGCGTGGTCACGTCGCCATCTATTGCGCGCGTCAGAACATGTGGTTTCGTGTTCAGCATTTGTTCGTTGTATGCCAGGTGGCGCCGTTTCCCGGCGTTTCGGCGTCTCGCGCGCGAGGTCTCGAACCTCCGCGCGGAGCAATCCGAGGGTAAGGCAAAAGCAAGGCACATGCCAATCGCAGACAAACTGCAGACAACCACGCCGCGCTCACGATCACGCGGTCGGCACAAAACGCAAAGGCGACGTGGCAGACGAGCGGCAAACATCGGTGGTGCTTGATGCGTCGCGACTAAGGTCACGGCTTCGCATTCGGCTTTCGTGAGCCGCGCGAGCGGTAACCGACGCGCATTGCCTGCACAAGCGCGCGCACTCAAACAGGCTTGCATGGTAAAAAAGCAATGGCAGCGTGACAATTCGCGCCAATTCTTACTAACGGGGCGCGCGCCCGGCATCGCCCCGACATGTCCGACGACCACCCTGCAATAACTATGCGCCCCGCCGTCGCACAAGACGAAGCCTTTCTCTTCGACCTGCGCAAGGCGACGATGACTGAGCAAGTTTCACATGAGGCGCGCGCCACGCGCGTCGGCGGAAACTGAAGCAGAATGAATGGCGGATAACGACTGATACACCACAGGCACAGCATGACTCTTCGCGACACCTCCGCCATTCAAATCTGGCACGCGCATGTCTATTTCGATTCCGCGACCCGCGACAGCGCCTGGGCCTTTCGTGAGCAAATCGAAGCGCATTGGCATGGCAAGATCCAGATGGGCCGTTTCCACGAGCGCCCGGTCGGACCGCACCCTATGTGGTCGTATCAAGTGGCTTTCGCTCACGAGGAGTTCGGCGGCCTCATCGGCTGGCTTACGCTCAATCACGGCGCGCTCGACATCTTCGTGCATCCGAATACCGGCGACGCGCTGCGCGATCACCGCGACGCCGCCGTCTGGATCGGCCGCTCCCACGAACTCGTGCTCGCTGCGTTGATCTGACGAATGCGCGGCTACCCGCCGCTCACATGTTCGTGTACGAACTGCACCAGCCGCGCGCGGCCACCTGTTTGTCGCCGAACAGCGTGCAGCCGCCGTACGCATCGGTGGCCTTGCCCTGAAACAGCGAGCATGTCGCGCAATTTTGTCCCGCTGCGTATTGCGGGTACTTCGCCTTGTCGACCTTCGACACGTCCTCTTTATAGCCGAGCGCCTGCGCCTGCGGATCTGCCTCGCTGAGCGTATTCGCTCCAGCGGCAAACGCCGCGCGCGAAAGCACTAGCGATGAGCCGGCGCTCATGCTCAGCAATAAAAAATGGCGGCGCGACGTTTTCATTATTCGACTCCGATAGTGGCAAAGGGGGACGCGCATGAACCATAAGCGCATTTATCGGTACGCGTTCAATCGCAGAATCGCGTGAATCGTTCGACCGGTTCTCGTTCGGTGCGCAGCGCATTGATCAGCGCGCTTTCGTCTGCGAAACCGAGCGACATGCCGCAGACCAGTTGCTCATCGGGCGGCAGATCGAGTTGCGCCGCGATCACTTGATGAAACGCGTAAACGCGGCCTGCGGACAGGTGTCGAGGCCACGCCCGCGCGCAGCCGTCATGATCGCTTGCAGAAACATGCCGTAATCGAGCCAGCTGCCGCGCTCCATCACGCGGTCGATGGTGAAGAAGAGACCCACCGGCGCACCGAAGAAACGATAGTTCTGCGCGTGCTGCTCATGCATGCGCGCCTTGTCGCCCTTTCCAATGCCGAGCAGGCCGTATAGATCCCAGCCGATCTTGCGACGGCGGTCAATATAGGGCGAAACCCATTCGCGCGGATAGTACGGATATTCCTCGCGATAGAGCGTGTCGCGCTCGGGATCATCGTAAGCCGCGAGCAAGGCCTGCGAAAGACGCGCGAGCGAGTCGCCCGTCACCACATAAACTTTCCAGGGCTGCGTGTTCGTGCCGGAGGGCGCGCGGATCGCCACTTCGAGAATCGCCTCGATGTCCGCGCGCGGCACGGGCGTCGGCAGAAACGCGCGGATCGAGCGGCGCGTGATGAGTGCGGCATCGACCTGGTTTGCGGCGTGGTTTGTAGCGTGGGTGGCGGCTTCTGGGGCTGGGCGTGTCATCGTCGGAGTTCCGGCTGAAGCGGCAAGCAAATGGGCTCCAACGATTCTATCGCGAGCGGCCATTGTTACGCGGGTAAGCACGCAGCTTACGTTTGCAATGCATGCGTGAGCGCCTGCGAACGCAACTATCGTTTTGCGTTTATCCTCTTTTGACTCTTCTTGCCGTATTCCCTATCGAAATCCGTTCCGTTCTATTCCGGAGTTGAGCATGCAATACCGTAAATTCGGCCGCACCGGTCTCACTGTTTCCCGTTTGTGTCTCGGCACTATGACCTTCGGCCTGCAAACCGAAGAAGACGCTTCGCGCCGCATTCTCGATACAGCCGCGGACGCGGGCGTGAATTTCATCGATACGGCCAACGTTTATCCGCTCGGCGGCGGCGAGGGCAATGCGGGACGCACGGAGGAAATCGTCGGACGCTGGCTGAAGGGCAAGCGTGATCGCTTCATTCTGGCCACGAAGGCGGTCGGCAAAATGGGGCCTTCCGCGTGGGATCAGGGTGCGTCGCGCAAGCATCTGCTCCATGCAATCGACGCCTCGCTACGGCGTCTCGGCACCGACTACGTAGACCTCTATCAACTGCATTCCGACGATGCGAACACCCCGCTCGACGAAACCCTCGAGGCGCTTGACGTAATCGTGCGTTCGGGCAAGGCGCGCTACATCGGCGTGTCGAACTTTCTGGCGTACCGGCTCGCGCGTGCGCTCGGTCGCGCGGACGTGCTGCGCGTGGCGCGCTTCGTCTCGGTGCAGCCGCGTTACAACCTGTTGTTCCGCCAGATCGAACGTGAACTGCTGCCTCTCGCGGCGGAAGAGCAACTCGCGGTCATGCCGTACAACCCGCTCGCGGGCGGCTTGCTGACCGGCAAGCACAAGCTCGATGCAACGCCCTCCGGCCGCTTCACCGAAGCTGTCGGCACCGCAGGCGCGATGTACCAGCAGCGGTACTGGCATCAGCGCGAGTTCGAGACGATCGAGCGGCTGAAAGCGATTGTCGAGCCGACCGGCGAGTCACTCACGCGCGCATCGCTTGCGTGGGTTCTGGCGAACCCGCTGGTGACGTCGGCGATTATCGGCGCGAGCCGCGCCGAACAGTTGACCGATACGTTGGCGGCGTCCGAGTTCGTGCTGGACACCGACATCAAACAGCAACTCGACGAGGCCAGCATCGAATATCGCTGGGGCGACGCGGCGCGCTAAGCGTGGCAGGTGATCGGCAGCCGCAACGCGCGGCGCTCATCGCCCGTATCGAAGCACGGTGCTGGTTGCCGCAATCACGTGATCCTTCATTGCGGCGAGCAGCGCGTCTCTCGTCAAGCCGGTTGGCAAAGCGTCCGGCGCGAGATCGAGCGCATAGACCTGCACGACGTAGTGATGCGGCACGTCGCCGACCGGTGGGCACGGTCCGTAATAGCCCGGGCCGCCGGTGCGATTCGTTCCCGCGACGCTTCCAGGCGGCGAAGCCCCGCCCGCGCCAAGCGACGTGATAGAGGGAGCAATGCCGTACAGCACCCAATGCACGATGCCCAAACCCTTTGCGCCGTCGGGATCGAAAATCGTCACCGCATAACTTCTGGTGCCTGCGGGCGGGTGGCGCCATTGCAACGCCGGCGATACGTTGCCGCCGCCGCAGTTATTGGCGCTTGCCGCGTGAGTCGATTCCAGTGTGGCACCGTCGGCCAGACCCGGCGACGCCACTGTGAACGCGTCAGCCGCGTACGCATGAGCCGCGGCGAGGGAGAGCATCGTGCCCACGCCGACAGACACCAGGCGCCTTGCAGCGCCAACGTAAGCCCTTCGAATCATCGTCGTTTGCTCCCGGCTAGTCACAATTGGCGTCAGTTGAAACTATTTGAACCTGCCCGTACGTGCATTCGCTTCGGGAAGCTGCCGCGTTTCGCGCACCGACCGCGGATGCCATAGCCGCGCGCCGCCCTCAATACCCGCATCGTTCGAAACGGTGGCGACGTTCGCCGGCAATTCGAATTTCAGGCGCGCCGCGTTGCCGCCGCCGATCCACAGCTTGTCGTAATTCACGAGCGATTCGAGAATTCCGATTACCTTGTGAACGCGCCGGTTCCAACGTTTATTCCCGGCTTTTTCGCGCGCGGCGTCGCCGATGTACTCGTCGTAGGCAACGCCTTTCCTGCTCACCGGATGATGTGCAAGTTCGAGATGAGGCATCAACTCGCCGTCGCGAAAGAGCGCCGTTCCCGCGCCGGTGCCAAGCGTCAGGACGAATTCAATTCCCTTGCCTTCGATCGCGGCGAAGCCCTGCATCTCCGCGTCGTTGATCATGCGAACCGGCAAACCGCCGAGCTTCTGCGCGAGCAGATCAGCAAGCGGAAAATCGTGCCAACCTTCCACGCCGAAATGTGGCGCCGTCAGAATGCGGTTGTTACGCACCACGCCTGGAAACCCTATCGACATCAACGCTGGCGCGGCCTTCGCGATCAGCGGCTCGACCAGTTTCGCCAATGCATCCACGAGTTGGTCCGGTGTGCACGGATGCGGTGTCGCGACGCGCACGCGCTCAGTCTGCATCTGACCGTCCGCGTCGATAATGGCCGCTTTCAAGCCGGTGCCGCCGACGTCGATTGCAAGAATCCGTTCGTCACTCGTTGCTGCTTGTGCGGCTTTTGCCGTATTCGGCGCGTTCGCAACCTTTGCCGCGTTCGCTGCTTTTGCTTTGGATGTCGCCACGGTTACCCCATATGTGTGATTGTGCTTCATGGCATTACTTCTTCTGGACTGCGTTGGCTTTCAATGGCCGCCATGAGCGGCCGTCGCGCGCCAATAGTGCATCGGCTTCGGCGGGCCCTTCGCTGCCGGCCGCATAGCCGTGCAACGGAACCGCGCCGCCGGCTTTCGGATGCAACACATCGTCCACCGCGCACCAACTCGTTTCGATGCTGTCGGCGCGCTGGAACAACGTCTCGTCGCCGAGCATGCAGTCGTACAGCAGTGTTTCATAGCCTACGTTCGCGCGTTCCGCAAAAAAATCGCCGTAATCGAACGAAGACTGTACCGGGCCGATCTGCATCACCGGGCCCGGCGTTTTTACGTTGAAATCGAAGCTCGTACCGTGCGCAGGATCGATACGCAAAGTCAGCACGTTCGGTGTAAGCGCATCGACAGGCGTGTCGCGGAACAAGCGGAACGGCACCGGCTTCAGTTGCACCGAAATTTCGGTGCGGCGCACGGCGAGCTGCTTGCCCGTACGCAGATAGAAAGGCACGCCGGCCCAACGCCAGTTTTCGACGAACACGCGCGCGGCCGCATACGTCTCGGTCGTACTGTTCTGCGCGACATCCGGCTCCTCGCGATAACCAACGCCCGCCGGGCCCTTTTCGTATTGACCGAACACGACGTCCCCCGGCTTCAGCGGCAAGATGGCGTCGAAGATTTCGGCCTTTTTATCGCGCACGGCTTCGGCATCGAATGAATTGGGCGGCTCCATTGCGACCATGCCGAGCAACTGGAACAGGTGGTTCGGCACCATGTCGCGAAACGCGCCGGTCTGCTCGTAGAACTTGCCGCGCCCTTCCACGCCGATTGTTTCGGCCGCGGTGATCTGCACACTGTCGATATATTCGCGACGCCATACGGGTTCGAATAGCGCGTTGGCGAAGCGCACCGCAAGGATGCTTTGCACGGTGTCCTTGCCGAGAAAATGATCGATGCGATAAACCTGCGATTCCTTCGCATAGGAAAGGATATGCGCATTCAGATCGCGCGCCGATGCGAGATCGGTGCCGAACGGCTTTTCGATCACGATGCGGCGAAACCCATCGCCCTCCTCGAGCAAGCCCGTTTGGCCCAAATGTTCGACGATCGGTTTAAAGAAACGCGAGCCGACCGCCAGATAGAAAATCACGTTGCTACCGGGCGCCTCGGCGAGCTTTTGCTTGAGTCTCGCGAAGGTGTCGGGCGTCTCGAAGTCGCCGGCCAGGTATTCGAGGCGTTGCGCGACCCAGTTCCACGCGTTGTCATCCAGCTTGCCGGCGTGAAAGGTGCTGGCCTTGTCGGCAGCAAATTTTTGCAGCGACTGGTGCAGGTCTCCCCGCCACTCCGCCGTCTCGCGCGCGCCATGATTCACGCCGACGATCTGCATGCCGCCGTCGAGCAAGCCGTCCACCGCGAGGTTGTAAAGCGCGGGCATCAGCAGGCGCTTCGTGAGGTCGCCACCCGCGCCGAAGATCACCAGCGTGCAAGGCGGCGCGGGCCGTTTGCCGGCAGGCGACGGCGGCTCGCCGTGCGGACTCGCACTGACTTTGCAACTGCGCTCGACAGCAACGTGGCCGCTAGCGTCTGCGTTCGAAGGATTAGCGGCTTGAGGATTCGGTGTAGTCGACATGGGATTCACTTTGAGAAGCCAATGAAACGGACGTGGCAATACTTGAAAGACCACGCCCGCACCCACACAGTTCAAAAACGATAGCGCGCTATTTGACGGCAGTACTCGCCAACGCAGACGCCGTTTCAGGCTCGACCTCGCGTGCCGGCGCAGATGGCGCAGTCGGAACCGGCGCACGCCCCGGCTCGCCCGCGAGCGGCACGCTGCCCGAAGCGGCCATCACACGCGGCTGCAACAGCAACGCCACAAGCCCGCTCCAGCCCGTTTGATGCGAAGCGCCCACGCCGCGTCCGTTGTCGCCGTGGAAATACTCATGGAACAGAACCAGATCGCTCGAACGCGGGTCCGCTTGCAGCAAAGGATAGGCGCCCATTACCGGACGCTCGCCGTCCTTGTTCTTGAGGAACAGCGTGGTCGCGCGGCGCGCGAGTTCGTCGGCGATTTCGCACAGCGAGAACTTCTGGCCCGAACCGGTCGGATACTCGACGCGGAATTCGTCGCCGTAATAGCGGTGAAATTCGTATAGCGATTCGATCAGCAGATAGTTGACCGGCATCCACACGGGACCGCGCCAGTTCGAATTACCGCCGAATACGCGGGTATCCGATTCGGCCGGCAGATATTTGACGGTGAAGCTGTTGCCGTTGTGATTGAAGACGAACGGATGATCGCGATGGTATCGGGACAGCGCGCGCACGCCATGATCGGAAAGAAACTCGCTTTCGTCGAGCGCACGCCGCAACAGCGCCTTCATGCGATGCCCGCGCAACACCGAGAGTAGCAGCGCATTGCCCTTGCCGGGCTCGTCCCAGCGCGAGACCAGCTTCGCGAGGTCCGGACGATGCCTGAGGAACCAGACAAGCCGATCGCGCAGTCCGGGCAATTCGCCATGCAAACGCTCTTCGAGCACATGCACGGCGAAGAGCGGAATGAGCCCGACAATCGAGCGCACGCGCATGGGAACGCTGCTGCCGTCAGGCAGACGCAGCTTGTCGTAGAAGAACTCGTCTTCGCCGTCCCAGAGTCCGGTATCGCAGCCGTCGTCGCAACTCACGGCTTGCGCAATGTACAGAAAGTGCTCGAAAAACTTGACGCCAATATCGACGAACACATGGTTCGCATAGGCAAGTTCGAGCGCGATACGCATCAGGTCGAGCGCATAGGCGGCCATCCACGCGGTGCCGTCGGCCTGATCGATGTGGCCGCCGGTTGGCAGCGGCGACGAACGATCGAAGATCCCCACATTGTCGAGGCCGAGAAAACCGCCCTGAAAAATATTGTGACCGTCGGCGTCCTTGCGGTTCACCCACCATGAAAAATTGAGCAGCAGCTTATGAAAGATCAACTCAAGGAAATCGCGGTCCGCCTTGCCGGTGAGCGCGCGGTCGATCTCGTACACGCGCCACGCGGCCCATGCATGAACGGGCGGATTCGCGTCGCCGAGCGCCCATTCGTAAGCCGGCAGTTGCCCATTCGGATGCTGATAACGGTCTTTCACCAGCAGCAGCAATTGACGCTTCGCGAACGCAGGATCGATCAGCGCGAACGCGGCTGCGTGAAACGCGAGATCCCACGACGCGTACCACGGATACTCCCACTTGTCGGGCATCGATACGATGTCCGCATTGCACAGATGCATCCAGTCCGCGTTGCGCCCACGCTTGCGCGCGGCTGCGGGCTTCGGCTGCAAAGGATCGCCTTCCAGCCAGCGATGCACGTCGTACTGGTAATACTGCTTCGACCACAGCATGCCCGCGAGCGCCTGACGCTGCACCAGACGCGCGTCCGGATCGTTCATGTCGTGTTGCAGCGCGCCGTAGAATTCGTCGGCCTCGGCGATTCGCTTCGCAAACAGTGCATCGGCGTCCAGCGGCACTTCGTCGGGGCTCGCTTCCGGACGCCATCGCATGTACACCACCGCGCGGCCGCGCGGAGCCAGTTCAATCGGCGCATGCGCTCCGGCTTTCGTGCCGCGCTCGCGACGCACCGCCTGCTGATCGCCATGCACGAGGTAATCGTTGAAGCCGTCCTTGAATGGGCCTTCCGCCTCCATGTTGAAGAGGCGCTTCACATTGGTGTCGTTCTCGCAGAACAGCCATGTGAGTTGCGGCGCGTCGTTCGTCCAGGCCGTGACGACAATCGGCTCGTGTCCATGCTGATGCCCGATCAACTGCGCGTTGCCGTTATGGTCGGCGCTCGCAACGAGCGACGGCTTATCCGGGTTCTCTTTCCACGACCACGAATTGCGCGCCCAGATTTGCGGAAGCACATCGAGCGACGCGGACTGGTCTGCGCGATTCTCGATTGTCACGCGCATCACGATGTCGTTCGGTGCGTGCTTCGCGTATTCGACTTGCACGTCGAAATAGCACAAGTCGTCGAACACGCCGGTATCGAGAATTTCGTACTCCGGCATGTCGCCGCCACGCCGCGCGTTTTCTTCGATCAGATCCTGATACGGATAAGCGGCATGCGGATACTTGTAGAGCATCCGCATGTACGAATGCGTGGGCGTGCCGTCGACGTAGAAGTACAGCTCCTTCACGTCCTCGCCGTGATTACCCTGCGCATTCGTGAGACCAAAGAGCCGCTCTTTCAGGATCGGGTCCTTGCGGTTCCACAGCGCCAGCGACACGCACCAGCTCAGCGTGTCGTCGCCGAAACCGGCAATGCCGTCCTCGCCCCAACGGTATGCGCGGCTGCGCGCATGGTCGTGCGGAAAAGAATCCCACGCCGTGCCGTCCGCGCTGTAATCCTCACGAACGGTGCCCCATTGGCGCTCGCTGAGGTACGGTCCCCAGCGCTGCCAGTGGGCGCAGTCGGCTGAGTGCAGGCGTGAGCCTTCAGTGGTAGCGAACAGATTGGCAGCGCGCAGCGGTGGCATGACAGCATCCTTGCGTCGGGCTTGGCGGTGGGACACACATCGTAGCGCGGTTTAGGCGATGGCGCGATCGATCCCGGCAAGCAGGTGCTCGATGCGCAGCAGTTCCCCCAGCGACCACGCCTGAAACGGCGTACCGGCAGGCGCATGCGGCGCGTCGCCGTCCGCGATTTCGGACACGTGATCGAGCCCGGCATGATCGAGATGCGCGTACAGCGGATCGAGAAATCGTGTTCGCGCCTGTCGGCGCGCGTCGGGTGAATGGCCGCGCACGCGTAGCCAGGCTTCGACGAACGGGCCGAGCAGCCACGGCCACGCGGTTCCCTGATGATAGGCGCCATCGCGTTCGTACGGCGCGCCGCTGTAGTGGCCGCGATATGCCGGGTCCGACGGCGCAAGCGTGCGCAAGCCGAGCGGCGTGAGCAGTTGGTCTTCCACTTGATCGACGACCGCGCGCGCCGCCGCGCCTTCGAGCAATGCAAACGGCAGACCGCCGACCGCGAAAATCTGGTTCGGTCGAATCGAGCGATCCACTGTGCCGGCCAAATGATCGACGTCGATGTTGTCGAAAAGCGTTTGCGTGGAAGGGTCGATGAAGCGTTCATGAAATGCTTGCAACGCTCGCGCGGCGGGTTGCTGCCATTGCGGATTCCACGTTGTTGCAATGCGCAAAGCGTTGATCCACAGCGCTTGAACTTCCACCGGCTTACCGATACGCGGCGTGACGACCCAAGCGCCGACCTTTGCGTCCATCCACGTAAGCTGCATGCCCGGGACGCCTGCACATAGCAGACCATCGTCGGCGGATGCCTTGATGTTGAAACGCGTGCCTTGCGTATAACCCGCGAGAATCGCGTCGACCGCTTGCTGAAGGCGCTTTATGGTCGCCGCGCTTGCGTGGTTCGTCGCAAGATAGTCGTGCACGGCGACGATAAACCATAGCGATGCATCGACGGAGTTGTATTCCGGCGCGTCGCCGTAATCGGGAAAGCGGTTCGGCAGCATTCCCTCGGACAAGGTTCCGGACCATTCGAGCAGGATCGCTTCGGCCGCATCGAGACGGCCGGATGCGATCAGCAAGCCGCGCATTGCGATAAACGTATCGCGGCCCCAGTCGGTGAACCACGGAAAGCCCGCGAGTATCGTGCGGCCTTCGTTACGCTGCACTACGTACGCATCGGCGGCACGTTGCAGACGCGAACCGGTTGCGCTGCGGCGTTGTTGTTCGATGTCGGCGAGTTCGTTGGCATGGCTCGTTGTTGAAGCGCCCGCGGCCGTCATGTCCAGTGCACTGAGGATCATCACCGCGTCTGCATCCGCGAGATTGAAACTGAAGACGCCGGGCGTTGCCAGATCTTCGCTGAAATCCAGCCCGCGTTCGCGCTCGCGAACGTAGCAGAAGTTGCGATACCAGTCGGGCGCGTGCGTGTAGATGCCGTTCGTCGCGGCATGAATACGCGGCAGGTCGCCATACGGTTGCCAGCTTACGCAGCCGGCATCGTTAGTCGTTTGAGCGCTGAAGTCGAACGCGGCGTTCTCGTGATGCAGCGCGTGATAGTCGCGGCCCGACAGCAGCGGTCTCACCTTCAACGTAAGCGCGCTTGCTTGCGATGCCGCCTGCGTGCGTTGCCACCGCCAGCGTAATACCGTTTCGCGCGTCGCCTTGCTGACGAACACTTCGGCTATCACAAGCGTTTCCGTATTGAATTGAAAACGCCATGTCGGCCAGGGTTCTGTGGTGAAGTCGAGCACGTTCGCCACCGCGTCAGGATAGAGCACGTCAGGCAAATAGCGCTGCATGGTCAGTGGATAACGCTCGCCGTCCGCTTCGAGCCATGCCTCGACACCGTTCACAAGCACGGCGCGGCCACCCGGCGCGCGCGTGGCCGTCAACAGCAACGCGTGGTAACGGCGCGTGCGCAGCGTGCCCACCGTTCCCGATGCGAAGCCGCCGAAGCCATCCGCTTCGAGCCATTCGTCTTCGAGACGCGTCATGTCGAAAGGTCGTTCAATGCGTGTCATTGCGTGAGCACTCGTGCAAGGCGGTTGTCATGTTTCGGTGTGCTTGAGCGTCAAGCAAATGGCGCTAACGTGTCCATTTTCCTACTTATCACTTTCCGATTCCTTTCGAAGAACTCACAACCGCGAGTCATTTTTCCCACTCGCAAACGTTTCACAATTATTTCTTGAAAGGGTTAGAGACTGCATCCGCTTTCACAAAACTGGATGCTGACATGAGAAGAGACAAACGCCTCGCCAGCGCGCTGTTCGTTGCGCTCGCAACCTTGGCGCTAAGCGGCTGTGGCGCGGATGATTCCGCGTCCACCGATGCGTCTTCGTCGTCGGGCGTTACGGCGAACAGCGCGGCTAATAGCGCGGTGACTGCCGCCGCATCTTCAGCAACCTTGCCCGCTGCCGCAACGCTGAATAAATCGTCAACGCTCGCGGCAGAGCCCGCCCTCGCGTCCGATGCGATCACGCAGAACATGCAAGCCAGCCTCGCCGCCGACAGCCAGCAAGTCGCGCCCGTCATGCATTACGCACCAGGCGACAGCGCAAGCAGCAACTGACCGATTCCACCGGCGCGCGAGGCGCGCTATTCTTTCCCCCCGCAGAAGGTGATATTCGATGACATCAAATAGCCGTCGCCGTTTCCTGCAGACCGTGGCTTCATCCGCCGGCGCTGCCGCAGCACTGACCGCGCTGCCCGAGTCGATTCGCAATGCATTGGCCGTCCCGGCATTCTCGCGCACGGGCAGCATTCACGACGTCGAGCATATTGTCGTGTTCATGCAGGAGAACCGCTCGTTCGACCACTACTTCGGCCACTTGCGCGGCGTGCGTGGTTACAACGACCGCTTCCCGATTCCGCTGCCGGGCGCCAAGCCAGTCTGGTATCAACCGTCGAAGGCGGACCCGACGAAACCTGTGCTGCCGTTCCATCTGGATACGTCGACGACGAGCGCGCAATGCGTGGGCGACCTCGATCACAGCTGGTACAAGACGCATGCCGCGATTGACGGCGGTCGCTACGACCAGTGGCCTGCCACCAAGACCGACATGACGATGGGCTATCACCTGCGCGGCGACATTCCATTCCACTATGCGCTCGCCGATGCGTTCACCGTGTGCGATGCCTACTTCTGCTCGCTGCCGGGACCGACCCACCCGAACCGCTCGTATCTGATGACCGGCACCGTGGACCCGACCGGCAAGTTCGGCGGCCCGCTGCTCGACAACAACGATTGGGTAGATGGCGACGGCCCGCCGAACTATCAGCTGCTTTCATGGACCACGTACCCCGAGCGCCTGCAAGCCGCGGGCATTTCGTGGCAGGTCTATCAGCAAGGACTGACCGGCGCCGATCCGCTGAACGGCAACTACGGCACCAACATCCTGCAGAACTTCACCAACTTCATCAACGCGCAGCCGGGCTCGCCGTTGTATGAGCGCGCACAAACGGTGCGCACCATCGACGATCTGAAGGCAGATGTGCTGGCGAACAAGCTGCCGCAAGTGTCCTGGTTGTGCCCGCCGGCCGCGTACTCGGAGCATCCGCAATACACGCCCGCATACGGCGCCGAATATACGTCGCAGATTCTCGACGCGTTGACATCGAACCCGGAGGTGTGGAGCAAGACCGTGCTCTTCATCATGTACGACGAGAACGACGGCTTCTTCGATCACATGGTGCCGCCGCAACCGGCGACCACGCCCGCGCAGGGCAAGTCGACGGTCAGCACCGAGGGCGAAATTCACAACGTGGTCAACCCGGCGCGCGGCGGCAGCTATACCGCCGACGGCTTGCCGTACGGCCTCGGCCCGCGCGTGCCGATGACGATCGTTTCACCGTGGAGCAAGGGCGGTTTCGTGTGCTCGCAGGTGTTCGATCACACGTCGGTGATTCGCTTCATCGAAACGCGCTTTGGCGTGTACGAGCCGAACATCACTGCATGGCGTCGCGCGGTGTGCGGCGACCTGACGACGGCGTTCGATTTCCGCACGCCGGATTTACGCGTGCCGCCCCTGCCGGACACGAGCAACTACAAGAGCATCGCCGACAACCAGTGCGCGACGCAGCCGAAGCCGACCGTGCCCGCAACACCGGGTGCCATCGATCCGCAGGAAGGCGGCATCCGCTTCGCGCGAGCACTGCCGTACGAATTGCACGTGAACGGTCAGGCGCACGCGAAGAACAACACTTTCGAACTTTCGATCGGCAACACCGGCGATCAGGGCGCGCACTTCTATGTGTACTCGACTAACCGCACGGACGGTCCGTGGCGCTACACCGTCGAGGCGGGCAAGTCGCTCAGCGAGTCGTTTGATCTGACGGCGACTAACGGCGCCTATGCGTTCGAAGTCTTCGGGCCCAACGGTTTCGTACGCAAATTCGCGGGCAACGTAGCGGTAACCGCGCAAGCGGCGATACAGGCATCGCATGCCGGCGGTCATCACAATGACAAACCCGCGCAGCCAGAAGTGAAGGTGCAATACGATGTCGCCAATGGCAACGTGTTCCTCAAGTTCAGCAACAACGGCGGCAACGCCGCGCGTTTGACGGTGACGGATAACGCGTATGGTGCGCGCGCGCGTCCGGTGCTAGTGCCAGCCGGCGCGCATATCGAAGAGGCGTGGGTGCTGGCGTCGAGCCATCACTGGTACGACTTGACGGTGACCAGTAACGACGACGCAAGCTTCTTGCGCCGCGTTGCGGGCCACGTCGAGAATGGCCGGCCGAGTATCAGCGATCCGGCTGCGGTTGCGCCGGTGCTGATGGCGAACTAACGCGGACGGCGTTCAGGCTTCGGCTGGACGCGCGCGCTGTCGGCACATTGTGTCGGCGTGTTTGCGGGCGCGTCTTGCTAGAGCCCCGTCGCATGCGGGCGACAATCACGCCCCTAACAACACTCCCGTTCTGAACGGCCGCGCTCCCGTCACACGTCCCAACGGCGCGCCCGCCGTCACGAAGCGGATTGCGCGACGCATATAAAGCACGCCTTCGGTGTGACTCGTGAGCGTAGTCGTTTCGTCGGTCAATGGATCGACGATATCGAACAGCGGCTGCCCCTCACGAATCGTGTCGCCAATGTTCGCGCGATGAATCAGAATGCCGCTCACCGGCGCATAGAACTGCTCACTGCCCGCAAGCGGCGTAGCAGGCGTCAATAGCGGCGGCAGCGGTTTCGCCTCCAGTCGAATCGCTTTTCGCCACACGAGATAATCGACGATCGCATCGGCATCCTGCTGTGCCGCTTCGTACGAAACATCGCGCTGACCGCGGCATTCCACCGTCACGGCAATGGCGCCGTTCGGCACCGGTTTGCCGGCAGGCATGTGTTGCTGCAATTGCCACCACAACAGGCTGTGCGTTTCGTCAAACGCCTCGCCGCCGGAGTTCGTCGCGAGCAGCGAAGCCTGCGCGCCAAGATAGCGCGCGAACGGTTCGAATTGCGGCCACGCCGCCTCGCTCGTGTACAGATGCATTGCGGCTTCAAGCGAGCAATGCAGGTCGATCACGACATCCGCATCGAACGAGAGCTTGAGCATTGCCAATTGCAAGGACTCGAACTCGGTCAAGGGCTTTTGCGCGGTCAGTGCTTCAGCAACCAACCGCCGAACGATGCGCACGTTTTCCCCCGCGTCGGAACCTAGCGCTTCGTGAGCCCGCGCAATGAGCTTGGGAAACTGCAGGAAATGCCGGTTAAAGTTCTTGCCGCTCGCGAGATCGAAGCGCCCGAGAAACTGGCCGAGTATGTGTTGCCCGAGTCCGACCGGGTTCGCTACCGGCACGAGCACGATCTCGGCATTCAGTGCGCCCTGCTGCTCGAGTTCGACGAGACGTCGCTTCAACAGAACCGTCGTCAACATTGCCGGCGTTTCGTCGGCATGCAGCGACGACTGGATATAGATTTTTTCCCCGCTGCCAGACGTGCCGAAGTGAAACGACACCAGTTCGCGGTGCGTGCCGATAGCCGGCGAAAGAAGCGGATGCGATTGCCTGTTCATGAGATTGAAGCTTTCGGTTAAAGAGCAAGACGCGCGAGCATCAGTTGCCGTACGGGTCGAAGTCGAAGTACTTCTTTGCGATCTGCGCGTACGTGCCGTCTTTCAACATCGAAGCAATCGCGGCGTTGATCGACGCCTGTACCGCCGTCTCGTCCTTGCGCAAGCCAATGCCCGTGCCGCGATCGCCCATCGAAAGCGGTTCGCCGACAAACGCAAAACCCTTGCCGGCCGAAGTGCGCAAGAAGCCGAAATCCGCTTCCACCGAACCGAGCAGCGCGCCGTCGAGGCGTCCGTTCCGCAAGTCGGCGAATACTTCGTCCTGGCTCTTGTACGCGACGACATGCGCGCCGAGCGGCGCCCAATTCTTGAGCGCATAGCCTTCGAACTGCGTGCCCGATTGCACGCCGATCTGTTTGCCGGAGAGCGCTTGCAGGCCTGCGGCGAGCGGCGAGCCTTGCCGCGCGATCAGCCGCGATTTGAATTGAAAAAGCTTCGACGAGAACAGGATTTGCTGCTCGCGCTTTTGCGTGATCGCCATCGAGGAAAGAATCGCGTCGATCTTGCGCGCCTGAAGCGCCGGGATCATCCCCGAAAATTCGAGCTCGACCCATTGGCAACGCGCGTGAATACGGCGGCAAATTTCGTTGCCGAGATCGACGTCGAATCCTTTGAGGCTGCCGTCTGGCGCTTTGGAGTCCATCGGCGGATAGCTCGGGTCGATGCCGAGGCGCAGTGTGCTGGTTTCAGCGGCAAACGCGCTGCTGCTGAAAGTCAGCGCGGCGCATAGGATCATCAGCGGAAGTTTCATGCGAGCGGGAGTTCTCGATGTGGACGGATCATGGCAAGGCCATCGTATGCCGCTGCCGCGCCCCATAGAAGTCCCGTTCCGACTATCATGATCACCTTTGCCGATCACCGGCGCGGCGCGCCGGGCGGGCCGCGCTGCGGACCACTACACGGACGCTCTCATGGCGTTGACGATCTCCCAACTGCGAGCCTTCAAGGCAGTAGCCGAACATGGCAGCCTGCGCGCAGCTTCGCGCGCCTTGGGCGTCGCGCAGAGCGGCATCACGCAGCAATTGCAGAATCTCGAATCGATGCTGGGCGCCACGCTCTTCATCCGCACGAATCGCGGCATTGCGCTGACCGCGCTCGGCCAGCGCTTGTTGCAGCGGGCCGGCGCGATCATCGGCGAATGCGAACGCGCCGAGCAGGAAGTGCAGCAACTGCGCGGCGATTACGCGGGCGAGGTCACGTTCGGCATGACCACCGAGCCGCTGGTCGATGCATTGGCGCCTGTGTTGATGGAGTTCCGCGCGCGCTTTACGCGGGTCGCGCTGCATCTCCGCACCGGCACCTCGCGCATGATGATTTCGTGGATTCGTGAAGGCACGCTGGATTTCGCGGTGGCACTGGTGTCCAGACATACCGATACCGCCGATCTTTCGGTCGTGCCGCTTTATCCGTCTGAGCCGGTTATCGTCTGTCGCAAAGGTCATCCGAAAGCCGGCGCGCGAACACTCGCGGAACTCGCTGGGTGCGCGTGGATCGCGACGCGCTCGCCGAATCTTACCGACGATCCGCAAGTCAATCGCCTGAATCATCTGTTCGAAAGTCACGGCTTGCCGCCGCCGAACATCGTCGCGACCGTGGAGGGTTTGTACGAGACCTTGCACCTCGTCGGCGCAACGGATTGCCTGTCGCTGGAGTCGTCGATTGTCGCGAAGCAAGGGCCGTTTGCGAACGCGCTCACCGTCATTGACGTTCGGGAGCGCGCGATCGAGCAGACCGTCTGCCTGTTGCAACGCGCGGCCATTCCGCTCACGCCCGCCGCGCAAGAACTCGCCACAATGATCGCTTCGTACACGCGCACAGTAAGAGCCCGTTGAAACGATGCGCTGCAAAGCGAGGCCGCCGCGCTGCGACTACAATTGAAGGCCCCTGCCCGGCGCAAACAACATTCGAGGCGTTAGTCAAAAGAAAGGAAAGGCGCGAGGCAATGTCGCAGACCATCAACAGGAGCTTTCCCACATGATGAATCGAGACAATCCCGTCTGGCTGATCACCGGTTGTTCGACGGGCTTTGGCCGCGAACTCGCCAAACTGGTGCTTGAGCGCGGCTGGCGCGCCGTTGTGACCGCACGTGATGTATCCAAAGTGAAAGACATTGCCGAGCCGCACGGCGAGCGGGCGCTCGTTCTGCCGCTCGATGTCACGAACCGCGCGCAAATCACAGACGTCGTCGCTCAGGCCGTGCAGCGCTTTGGCCGCATCGACACGCTCGTGAACAACGCAGGTTATGGCTACCTGGCCGCGATCGAAGAAGGCGAAGATGAAGAAGTGCGGGCGATGTTCGAGACCAATGTGTTCGGTCTCGTCGACATCACGAAGGCGGTGTTGCCGATCATGCGCGAACAGCGCAGCGGTCTGATCGTCAACGTATCGTCGATTGGCGGCCTCGCGAGTTTTGCAGCGACCGGTTATTACCATGCCACGAAATACGCGGTGGAGGGCCTCTCCGAATCTCTCGCGACCGAGATCAAGCCGCTCGGCATCGACGTGCTGATCGTAGAACCCGGTCCGTTCCGCACCAACTGGGCGGGGCCGTCGATCAAGCAATCGGCCACCGTTATCGACGACTACGCGGCCACCGCCGGCGAGCGGCGCAAGCAGACAGAGGCGCGCAGCGGCAAGCAGGCGGGCGACCCTGTGCGCGCGGCGCAAGCGATTATCGACGCAGCGCTAGCCGAGCGCCCGCCGCTGCGTTTGCTGCTCGGCAAAACCGCGCTGGAACTGGCGCGCAAGAAACTCGACTTCATGCGCGGCGATTTCGATGCGTGGGAAGCAACCACGCTGCGCGCCGATTATCCCGACGCCTAGAACTCCACCAGCGCGAAATCTTCCTTGCCCACGTCGCACAGCGGGCAACGCCAGTCGGTGGGAATGTCGGCCCAGCGCGTGCCCGGTGCGATGCCCTCCTCGGGCAAACCGGCGGCTTCGTCGTAGATCCAGCCGCAGATCACGCAGACCCATTGCTTGAAGTCGTCGGCCGAAGCGGCGTTCGCGGCGGGTGAATCCGGCGCGCTGTGCTGCTGCGCGGCCGGTGTCTCGTCCAGGCTGATGACGAGCGGCGCGTCCGTGCTCGCGCTCCTGGCCGCGAGGCGCGCCTGGAGGCTTGCCAGCAGAAGCTGCGCTTCATCTTGCGTCAAGTCGATCCAGTAGGGATCGCCTGCGCGGTCGTTGAGCCGTTCCGGGGAAAACTGGATTTCTACCGCTACGCCCTTCTTGTACATGGCACGACTACACCAGCAGATTCAGCACAATGTGAACGATCAGCGCGGCGCCGCCAATGAGGCCGAGAAATTGAAGCAAAGTGAGGGATTTGCGCGATGCGGCGGGGAGTTGTTGCGTGGTCACGGAGCGGTCTTCAAAAGTCAAAAAAGCGAAATAGTACACGGGTCGCGGTGCGGCGCATGCCGATTTGCGCCAACCCGCGCGTGTCAGTTGACACTCAGACGCCATTATCGCCGGTGGACCGCGCCGGATTATCTACGGGATGGAGATGAATTAATTCGCGGCGAGGCGGAAAAACCGCCCGCCGCTCGTCGCCCGTCGCCCGTCGCTCAGGTTTTCGCCAGCGGGCTGCCGCTGCGTGAGTCCCAGAAGCGGACGATTTTCGTGTCGCCCGTTCCGGCACCGACCACCTGATCCGGCGCACCGCTTTCGCGCAGCAGCGCGCGCAGTTCGTTGATGACCGGAAACACCTCATGGTTCCAGTCGGCGCCCTGCGAATCGTGCGCGCGCTGCTCGGCTTCTACAATCTCGCGGTCTTCCTTGAAGATGCGCTCGGTGAACCACACCAGCAGCGGCCACGCGAGATTCAGCGCGCCGGGAATGCCCGGCTTGCGAATCGACAAGAGCCCGAAAGTGCGGTTGGTGCGCTGCTCGCGATCCAGCGGCACATAAACGATCCACAGATCCATCACGAGCGTCTGCTCCGACGTGCGAATTTGCAGCGTCTGATACGGATACTCGGTGCGGATCGTCATCACGTCCTTGTCGTTGTCGCCGCCCGTCTTGCGGCTCTGGCCGAACACGATCGCTTCGCCGATCGGCTGCTGTCCGGCCATGCGTGCAAACGTGTAGTCGACCTCGACCCAACCTTCGCCGCGACGCCGCCCGAGCGAACGTGCGCGCATCTGCCCCATTTGCCGGCGATGCAGAAACTGATGGTTCATGTCCATCAGGTTCTCGTGCATGAACGAGTAGTGGCAATTCACCGGACGCCCGAAGCGCCGCGTCTTGTACTTTTTGTCGGACACGGAGCCGAGCGTGGGTAGCGGTCGAACCTCGGCCATTGCCGGATCGCCGGGAAACACGAAGATCAGCCCTTCCACCTCGCGGCACGGATACGAGCGCACGCCGTTCGGCAAACGCTCGCGCCCGAGGTACGGCACATCGATGCATTTGCCCGAGCAATCGTAGGTCCAACCGTGGTAGCCGCAACGAATCGACTCGCCATCGACCACCCCTTGGTGCAACGGCACCTGGCGATGCGCGCAGCGGTCTTCGAGCGCAAACACCTTGCCCGACTCGGTGCGCGCGAGCACGATCGGATCGCCCGCGAACGTCACCCCATGCGTCTTGCCACGCTTCACTTCATGCGACCACGCGAGCGGATACCAGTAGTCGGGATGAATGCCGACGCGGCGCAAGTCCCGGACCGGCGCGTCATTGGCGGCCTGGCCTTGGATAGGAGCGGCCAGGGGCGATGCCGTATGCGTTAAGGACGCCTCGACGGTGTTTTGTTCGAGCGGGGGAACAGCATGCATAGTGTGGAGCCTCCGTGCACGTGCGGATAGAGTAGGCGGCCGCATCGCGCGGCCGTTATCGTCGTCAGTCTACTCGAACCGGGGACGGCATGGGTCCGGCGGGGTCATAACATCGCGCCGCTAAGCCTCGTCGCGGGCCACGAGCCCCGTGCGGCGTTGCACGCCCCACGAACGGCCGCCGCGTAAAAAGTGCAGCCAGCCGAGCGCCGCGCCAAGATGCCGAAGCAGCTGGAAAGTGAACGGCTCCGCGATGGCCGCCAGCATCGCCATGCCCATGCTGGAGCCGCTGCGCTTGCCGGTCCAGCGTCGGTAAAGATGGATGCTCCAGAGGTAAAACGCGAGGTCGATCGCCGTCTTCAGGCCGATCACACCGAAGATCGACACGACGATTGCGCCGTGCCCGCCGAACACGAACGCGAGCAGCAATCCGAACGCGGTCAGGCCGTAGATAGGCTGCATGGTGTCGAGCGCCTTCACCGGCAGCATCAGCATGCCGAGCGCGCCATAGCGCGGATTGCCCGTCATGTCGCGATTCCAGTACTGCGTTTGCAAAAAGCCAGCGAACCAGCGGCGGCGTTGGCGCAGGAAGCTGCCGACATTGTCTGGCGCGTCGGTGTGCGCATGCGCGTCACCGACTACGCGCACGTCCCAGCCGAGGCCGTGATCGACGGAATGGCGGCGCAGCCGGTGTATCAACTCATAGTCTTCGACGAGACACTGCGGATCGAAGCCGCCGACGTCCAGCAGCGCCTCGCGCCTGAACGAAGCGAACGCGCCCGAGACGAGCAGCAGACTGTCTGCGCGCATCCACGCGAAGCGTGCGATGAAATTGCGCATGTACTCGTAGGTCTGGAACCATTGCAGCACGCGGCCCGATGCCGACTTGCCGCAAACGGGCACGAGAATGCCCGCTGCGGCCACGAGCTTGGGGTCGCTTGCGAAGGCGGCGCGCATTGCGTAAGTGGCGTCGTCGTCGAGAAGGGTATCGGCGTCGACGGTCATTACGGTGTCCGTTGTCATCACCGTGATCGCGGCGTTCAGCGCGCGCGCCTTGCCGCCGTGTGGCATGCGCAGCCAGAAGAGATTGGGATAAAGCGAACTCGGCGCGCTCAACGTGCCCTCGGCGGGCGCGACGAGGCCGAAGCGTTCGGTGAGCAGCGCGTGCGTGTGATCGGTGGAGCCGTCGTCGGCAATCACGATTTGCGCCGGACCGTGGACCTGCCGCAGCAGCGCCGCGATCGTCACCGGCAGCACGGCCGCTTCGTTATGCGACGCGACGATCACGCCCATGTCCGGCAAGCTGCGCTGATCGTATTCGGGCTCGAGCGGCGGGGTACGGCGCATGAGCGGCAACGTTTTCCAGGTGACGAACGCAAGCAGCACCGTGTCGTAGATCACGTAGGCGATACCCGTGGACCACGCAACCACGCCTTGCAGAAAGAATGCACGCGCGAACAGCAGCAGCCATACGGCGACGACGCCTGCATGGATCAACGTGCTCGAAAGCGTCGTACCGCGCGGTACGAGACGAGGCGATGCAAGCGCGAACGCCTGTTCCAGATTCTGTTTCAAAGTCACTAGCGGGCCAGTCGTTGCTGCGGTTTAGAAACTGAGCGAAGCGGTAGCGGTGTTCACGGCACCATGCGCGTAAGAACCGACTTGCGATCGATCCACTGGTGCTTCAGCGCGCCGCCGATATGCATGGCAAGCAACGCATACAGCGCGTAGCCGAGCCACGTGTGCAGCGCGCCGAAGCGGTCGTGCAGCGTTTCCTTCAATGCGGGGTCGAGGTTCATCACATAGCCGATGCGCGGCCACGCAAACAGATCGAACAGACGCATCGGATGCGTGGCCGCGTCCTTCCATGCGGAGTCGTGCAGCCAGCCGGAAAGCGGCAGCCCGATCATCAGCACATACAGCAGAAAGTGGCCTACACGCGCGGCAACTTTCTCCCACGACGGAAACTCGCGCGGCAGCGGCGGCGGCTTGTGCGACACACGCCACAAGATGCGCATCAGCGCAAGACCGAGCACCGTAATGCCGATGGATTTATGCGTGTCGATCACTGTGCGCACCCAGTCGTCCGGCAAAGAGTCGGCACTCAAACCGAGCACGACGTTGCCGATCATCAGTAAAGCGATGAGCCAGTGCAGCATGATGGCCGTGCGCGTGTAGCGCGAGGGCACCGGCGTGCCGGTCTCGTCGGTCTGGTCGGTCAAAGGTTCGGCGTGCATGTTCATAAGCGGTGCAGTCTGCGAGGGGTCGTTGCAAAGAGTTTGTAATGGGCAGTGCCCAGCAGTGCGCCATCAAGGGACAAAAACCGTTGAGTGTGCCGTTTTATTCCACAACTCGCTGAATGCCGTATTTCTATTTATTTCAAGCCGCTATATTCAGCGCGTCGGTGCTAAGCCGGCGAAATTGGCTCTGCAAGAAAAAAATCTCTGTGGCGCACAACACGCGATAGACGGATTCAATTGGCATCGGCGGGGATCGCATCCTCTAATAAAAACCCTGTGTCTGGCTGCACTCGCGCGCCAACCGCTGCTTACGTGGAGAGATCCGATGTCGCAACCCGAACCCAATGTCGACGAAGTGGTGAGAAGCATTGCAGAGGAAACCGATACGCCGCCCGAGACCGTTTCCAAGATGTATGCCGACACCTTGGCCGACTATCGCCACGACGCGCGCGTGTTCGACTATGTGCCGCTCTTTGCCGCGAAGAAAGTGCGCAATAAGCTGCGCGACGCAGCGCATCGCAAGCACTGAACATTGCGGCGGGCGCAGACAGCCGCTGCTCGATGACATGCCATTCGTCGGCTGATTGAGCGCCGATACACACGACGCACCGATTATTTTCCCGCGCTAGACTGAACCCCGTTCAACCGACCGGGGAATGGGTATGCGGGTGGCAATCGTTGGCGCGGGAATCGCCGGACTGACTACGGCATGGTCGCTCACCAAGCTGGGGCATGACGTCACGCTGATCGAACAGGGCTCGATCCCGGGTCCGTTTGCGGCGTCAGGCGACCGGCATCGCATGATTCGCGGCGCGTATGGCAGTGCCGACGGCTATGCGCAGGCCATCGCCGAAGCGTTCGATAGTTGGGACATGCTGTGGGACGATCTCGGCGTGTCTCACTATGCGAATTGCGGCGCGCTCGGCATTTCACAATTCGCGGGCGATGGCGCCGAGCAGTTTCGTATCGGCCTTGACCATGCGGGCTTCGAATATGAACGGCTCGCTCCGCGGGAAGCCGCCGAACGTTATCCGTTTCTCGACGCCGCCACGTTTCGCTGCGCGTATCTCGATCGTGAAGGAGGCGCGCTCTTCAGCGAGCGGATCGCACACGACCTGAAGGCGTGGCTGAGAATGCGCGGCGTCGACATCCGCATGTACACCAAGGCGGTTTCGATCGATCCGGAGACGGCGCACGTGCATATCGAGGACGGCACCATCGTACGCGCCGACCGGCTCGTCGTGACGGCCGGTGCGTGGACGCTGCGGCTCTTTCCCCCGCTCGCCGACAAGCTCGCGATTTACCGCGGCGTCGCTGCTTATGTGACGCCGCCCGCGGATCTGGAGAATGCGTGGTCGAATGCGCCGGCCATCGTCGATATTGGCGGTTCATGCGATGGCTATGTAATGCCGCCACTCGACGGTACGGGTCTGAAGTTCGGCGCGGGCGCACTGAAAACACGCGTGCCGGATGTCGAAACCGGCGCCGTTGCGGCGCCGGGCGAAGGCGACCGTTTGCGACAACTCTTTGCGCCGCCGTTTAGCCGCATCGACGAATATACGGTCACCGACGTCAAAGCCTGCGCGCACACGTGCACAACGGATCAGCGATTGTTTTCGAAGCGCATCGGCAAGACGCTCGTCGTGTCCGCCTGTTCCGGGCACGGCTACCAGTTCGGCGCGGCCGTGGGGCTGCGAGTCGCGCATGCGCTCGAAACCGACGATGACGCCGTGCTCGTGCATTGGCTCAGAGCCGAGACGGTGTGAGAGCGCGATGACGGACGCCAATGCGCTTTTCATCCCGCATGACGACATCGACGAACCGGAGATGACGCGCGCCGCTTTGGCCTGCATCGACGGTTTCACCGCATGCTTCAACGCACGCGACCTGAATGGCATGGATGCGCATCTGCACTTTCCGCATGTGATTCTTTCAGGCGAGCAACTGGTGATCTGGGAACGGCCGGGCCAGCTGCCCGCGCATTTCTTCGACACCTCACGCGCGATAGCGGTTGGCACCACACCGCCTATCAGGAGAAGCATGTCGTGCTGGTGAGTCCGCGCAAAGTGCATCTGCGTGTCGTGTATTCGCGCAATCGCGCAGACGGGTCGATCATTACGCAGCATCGAAATGTGTGGATCGTTACCTGGCAGGATGAGCGTTGGGGGATCAAGCAGCGGTCGTATTAACGCCTGTTCGTGTTCGCTACGGTGCGTGGTTCCAAATTCGCGTCGTACGGTGGAGCTAACAATAGCGGCCTGATTTTCTTATGCTGGCGGTTTGCGAGCCGGCGCCTGCTTCGATGTGTCCACGGATACGACGACAATACGGGGCGCTATGCGATGGCTCGCTTATCGACATAACAAGGAGCCGCGCATGTCCGACACCATTCAGATCCGCCCTGTCACACGCCAGGATTTCGATGCCTGGTTGCCGCTATGGGACGCGTACAACGCGTTCTATGGCCGCTCTGGCGAAACCGCATTGCCGCGTGACATTACGCATCTCACGTGGGGCCGTTTTTTCGATTGCTATGAACCGATGCATGCGATGGTCGCCGAACGTGATGGCGAGTTGGTCGGTCTCGTACATTTTCTTTATCATCGTCATACGACGCTGGCGGGGCCGATCTGTTATTTGCAAGACTTGTACACGCTGGAAGCGGAGCGCGGCAAGGGCGTGGGCCGCGCGTTGATCGAAGCGGTGTATGCGCGCGCGAAAGAAGACGGGTCGCAACGTGTGTATTGGCAAACGCACGAAACGAATCACACAGCGATGCGGTTGTATGACGCGGTGGCGGATAAGTCGGGGTTTGTGGTTTATCGGAAGCAGGTGTGAGGCGGGGGTGAGGGACGTTGGGCGACGGAATCGTGGCAGACACCCGATCAAAAGATACGCGCCCCGTCAGCGGATGCGCCGCGACCATCCAAAAATCGTGCCCCAGTCAGCAACCAGCACGTCTGCGCTTTCATATGCAATGACCGCGCACTTTTGCAGGAAGAGACTTTGCGGAGGGTGGGTTCGGGGCGCTGGTTTCGAAAATTAAGAGCGTGCGCGCAACACCGCCGAGAACCAGCGACTCATCACTACACCGCTTTAAATCGAAAAGGGCCGCTCGCGCGGCCCTTTATGTCATGCCACTACTCCATGCCTCGCCCTACGGCTCAACCGGTTCGCCGCGTTGTCGCTCACTGCGGGTCGTCCGTGAGCTCGCAGCTTTGCCTTTGACACTGGCAACGCTAAACCTCGCTTTCACCGTCGCTTGCATAAACATATATGTCAACGCTCGCGCCGACGTCGCCAACTGCCTTTAGAAACGATGGCGTGAGAGAAATCGGGTAAATAGCCGTATCGGGCAACCAGAAGAGGCCGATGCGAAACTCTACCGCGTCCACCCCTGGAAACGTGACCAGACGCCTCACCTCGGCGTCATAGGTTCGCAAGAAAGCAAGCGTCGCATCGACTTGGGGCTCGAGAAGATCTTCGTCAATGGGAGACACGGCGATCTGTAGCGACGAGTACTCCCGAGTTGGGCGATATGCGTTCCCGGTTGCTCCTCGCCGAAATGTTTCGGCTACGCCCGACCACGGCGAGGACACCAAGAAGCTGTCCACCTCAAAGTCCGCACCAAATCCACAAAGAATGCAACCGGGCATAACTTCATCACCTTACAAATCCTGAGCTGTCACCCGCATTGCCCGGTTTCCAAAAGATAGATCTTGTAGTATTCCAACGCAGTATCCTTGGGGAGTTGTCCGGTCTGCGGATCCGCCTGAACCGTCGGCTCCGCCGGATTGATCGTCAGCGTCGTCAGTACCGTCGCCGTCGGCCGCCGCAGTTCCGTCCGGCGAGGACGGCTCGGACGTTGTACCGGTAGTCGGGCCGCTACAGTAAGCGGCAATTACTGAAGTATCTCCGCACGCGTAACCACCCATACCGCCAAAATCGGCGGACGCGGCGTTCAACGGGCATTGCGGATCAGCGGGATAAGCGCCGGAATTGGCGTACTTTGGGTCGCAATCTATTGCGGCATGGGCATGCGGTGACACCAAGCCCGACAAAAGAACAAAGAAGAACAGGACGAAAGCACGCATTAGCGCCCGACGCCCTGCAATGGCATCGGTGACTTGCATGGATTTCCTGAGGAAGAAGGCGAATTGCCTGACTAGCGCGAGGTTTGCGCCAAAGCAACGGATGAAGAAGTCACTTCTGTATTTGCCAACGCAGAAGAATTCAGTGCACCGGAAGACGTTGAGGACACCGCCATCTGTCTGCGGATCGCCGATATGTTGCCCACTGCGTCGTAGTCGTAATAGGCAGTTGCGCCCGCGACCGAAACCGACGTGAGACGGCCTATCGCGTCATAGCCGTACGTAATGTCGTCGGCATGCGCCGTCATCGGCAGAATCGCCATACATACCACTGCACCCGCGCTCACAATTCGCCGCACCCGCCCCCGACCATGCCGGGCAGCGACATAAAAACGAGCGGGTCCGTCCCCTGGAAGACTTATCATCGATATCCTTATTACTTGTATTAAGTAGCGTTACCAAAGGGCTAAACGATACCTAAGCGTAAGACGGATATCTATCAGACCGGCCTCTATTTAAGTAGTACTTCGCCTGCCGCCTGTGGGGCCTTTCCGACGCATTTTGAGTCGCGATATCGATTCGCTTTTCTACGCCGCCCCAAACAAAAGGCGCACCACCCGGTGCGCCTTTCGTCCCGGCCATTGCGGTCCTACATCACCGCCCACCGAAACTCATCTTCAAGCTTCCAACTGCTCGAGCACCTTACCCTTGGTTTCAATACCGAGAAAATGCACCGCCACCGCCGCCAGAAACGGCACAGTCGCAAGGATATAAAACGCCACCTGCAAATTCCCTCCGATCATCGTCTTCGACACAATAGCTGGTGCGAAAATCGCCGCCACCTTGAGCCACGCGCCGCCGACACCGCAGCCCATCGCGCGGATGCTGGTCGGGTACAACTCCGGCGTATACACATAAGCCGTGATAAAGCCGCAGGCGAGAAAGCCGAGCGACAACGCGCAGAACGTCGCCACCACATACACCGACGAATCGTGGAACACACCTGCCAGCAGCAGTGAAACGGCGCAGGCAACGAACGACAGGTTAATGATCGGCTTGCGCCCCACCTTGTCGACGAGCAACGCGCACGTCAACGATCCCACCACGCCCAGCACAGAAGCGGCCACCGCGAGATTCAAAGCAAGTTGCAGCGGCGCATGATAAATCGTGCGATAGATTGTCGGCAGCCACGTCGAGAGACCATACTGAATGAAGCCGCACGTGATCCACAGCATCGCGACGGCCAACGTGCGCTTCAGGTACGCCGGACCGAACAGATCGCCCATGCGGCGCTTCGGATGGCGATTTGCCATTGCCTCGAATTCGGCCGAATGCGTGACCGGCGGCAGCGGACCTTTCGCGGCACGTTCGAACGCATGCACAGCGGCATCGGCATCGGCCATGCGTTCGCGTTCGGCGAGCCAACGCGGCGATTCCGGCACGAGCTTGCGCAGCACGAAGAACAGAATCAACGGCATGCCGCCGATAAAATACATCGCCTGCCAGCCAAAACGCGGCACGATCCAGGCGCCCAACGCATTCGAAGCAAGCAGCCCGACCGGAAAAACGATCTCATACAACAGCACGAAACGCCCGCGTCCATGCGCACGGCTAATTTCGTTGATGTAAGTCGCCGCAACCGGCAACTCGCCGCCGAGTCCGAGACCCTGAATCACGCGCAGAACGACAAACGCCGCAAAGGTCGGTGCAAAACCGCACGCGATACTCGTAATGCCGATAATCCCCGAGCTCAGCGCAATCGCGCGCACGCGCCCTTGACGTTCGGCGTACCACGGAAACACGAACGCACCGATCAGTTGGCCGACCGAGCCCGAGCCGATCAAAAAGCCGATTTCCCACGGCGTCAGATGCCACTTCGCGATCAGCACCGGCAACGTGGCCGCGATCGCGATCACGTCGAAGCCGTCGAAGAACGTTGCGAGACCGATCAGAATACGCGCGCGCACCTGCATTGCATTTTTGGGCAGCCGCTCGAGTCGCGCGATGATCGAGCCTCTGGTCACCGGCCCGGAGACGCCCGCGCCGCTGCGCTCCGCAATTGTGTTGTCGATGGTTCTCATGCCGTTGTGCCGTCCGTAGATGTGGTTAGGCAAGCGCCGTTGAGGCGTCGGTCAGTGTGGCAAGGTCGATGGTCCGGCCTTGGTTCATCCACTTGCGCGAAAGCTTCAGCTCGCGTGGAGTGTTGATGGCGATCACGCCGCGAATCGTGCCGTCTTCCAGGTGGAAAAGCGTCGCGCGCTTACCCGGCAAATCGCCGCGTACAGCAAGCTGTGCATCGGCGGGAATGTCGCCGAGAATCTGCAGATTCACGTCGTACTGATCGGACCAGAACCACGGAATATCCGCGTACGGTTCGAAAGTGCCCAGCAGCGCTTTGGCCGCGGCAATCGCCTGGTTCTGCGCATTGGCCCACGATTCGAGCCGCACCCGTCGCTTGAGCCACGCGCTCGGATGATTGGCCACGTCGCCGCACGCGAAAATGCGCGGGTCGTCGGTCGCGCCGAAATGATCGACCACGATGCCGTCCTGCACTTTCACGCCCGCTGCTTCGGCCAAGGCCGTGTGCGGCGTCAGGCCGATGCCGGCAACTGCAAAATCGGCGTCGAGCGTCGAGCCGTCGGCGAAAGTCGCGCGGATGCGGTTCACGTCGTTCGGATGATCTTCGAGCTTCGTGAGCGCAGCGCTCAAGCGCACATCCACCCCATTCGCGCGATGCAGTTGCAGAAGAAAGTCCGACACCAGCGGCGGCAACGAGCGCGCGCATAGACGCGGCGCGCCTTCCACCACGGTTGCATCGACACCGAGCTTGCGCGCCGTCGCGGCGACTTCCAGACCGATCCAGCCGCCGCCTACCACCAGCACGCGCTTGCTTGCACGCAACCGTTCACCAAGCGCAACGGCTTCGTCGAGTGTGCGCAGATAGGCGATGTGCGATGTATTCACCAGCGATTCCGGCAGGCGTCGCGCCGCGCCGCCCGTCGCGATCACAAGGCGGTCGTATTGCACTTCGCGGCCTGATTGCGTGCGCACAATGCGCTGCTCGCGATCGATCGATGTTGCGCAGTCCGGCTGCCACGCTTCGATGTTCAGCGCGTCGAAATCGTCGGGCTTGACGAGACGCACTGTGTCGATATTCGCCTCGCCCGCAAGCACGGCCTTTGAAAGCGGCGGGCGCTCGTACGGCAAATGCACTTCGTCGGCGATCATCACGAGGCGTCCGTCGAAGCCTTCCTTGCGCAACGTCTTCACGACCCAGCCGGCCGCCTGGCCGCCGCCGATCACGACAATCGTGCGCGGCGCTTCGAGCTCGGCATGCGCGGCTTGCGCCTTGGCGGTAGCAGCGTCAGTCATTTTTGCGCTCCGTCATGAACTTGCCTTCCGGCGCCTTCGCGTTTTTCTGACGACGCGTATTGCCGTCGATACCGCCGTCGATCGCCCATTCGGCGAACACGGTCGGGCCCGGTTCGAAATCGCGCGGCTGCCATTCGGGCGTGAGTTGATCTTCGTCGGCGTAGTACTCGATTAGTCCGCCCGCAGGGTTCTGGAAGTACCAGAAGTACGCCGACGAGACCGGATGACGCCCCGGCCCAAGCTGCGTATCCCAGCCACAGCGGCTGATATGCATGCCGCCGCCGAACACTTCGTGGATGTCGCGCACGGTGAATGCGACGTGATTCAAACCACGCTTACCGTTAGGCAACGCCAGCAGAAAAATGTCGTGATGACCGCCGTGCGGCGCACAGCGCATGAACGCGCCGCGGCCCGGATAACGGTCCGACATTTCGAAGCCGAGCAGTTCCTGATAGAACTTTTCCTGTTCGGCGAGCTTATTCGTGAAGAACACGACGTGGCCTACTTCAACCGGCTCCGCACGTTCATAGATCGGCGAAGGCTGATCGACCCGCAACGTTTGGCCCCACACGTTCGACGGCGAGCCGTGGATCTCGATCGCGCGCTTGCGGGTCACTTCCACGCGAATCGCCATGCCGTTCGGGTCGATGCAGCCGACGGCCTCATCGGTTTCAAAATGGCCCGGTTGACCGGCGAAGCGTCCGCGCAATTCGTCGAGCTCCGCTTTCGTCGCGACGCCCCACGTCACTTCACGCAGCGTTGGGCCTTCTTCGAACGCGGGCGGCAGCGACGGGTCGCTTGCATCCACGGCGAGAATCGTGCAGCCGTTCAGCGTCTCGAAGCGCGCGTGTGTTTGGTCGTGCGCGACTTCCTTCAAGCCCCAGTCCGCGAAGAAGCGGCGACAGGTAGCGAGATCCGTCACGCCGTAGATAATCTGTTCAATGCCGAGAATCGTCATAACCTGCCTCTTGCGTATATCTTGCGTATGTTTTGCGTATTAACTCGCCCACGCCAGCGGCGCGTCGTTCAAGCCCCAGTAGAGGCTCTTCTGTTGCATGTATTCGCGGATGCCGAGCCGGCCTTTCTCGCGTCCCATGCCGCTCTCTTTCCAGCCGCTGAACGGCGTCGAGATCGAGAACAGCTTGTAGGTGTTGATCCAGATGGTGCCGGCTTCGAGCGCGCGGGCGATCCGGTAAGCGCGCTTGTAGTCGCGGGTCCAGATGCCGGCGGCGAGTCCGAACACGCTGTTGTTCGCTTCTTTCAGCAGCGATGCCTCGTCGTCGAACGGCATCGCCACCAGGACCGGCCCGAAGATTTCTTCCTGGCAGATGCGAGCGTTGTTGCTGAGCCCGTCGAGAATCGTCGGCTGAAAATAGGTGCCTTGTTCACGGCCGTCGCCAACCGGGCGTTCGCCGCCACACAGCAGACGTCCGCCTTCTTCGAGGCCGAGCGCGACATAACGCTCGACCGTTTCGCGATGCGCTTGCGTAATCAGCGGACCCATCTGCGTTTCCACACGCGAAGGATCGCCGACGCGCAGCTTGCGTGCGCCTTCGACGAGACGCTTCATGAACGCGTCGTAGACTGAGCGCTGCACGAAAAGCCGCGAGCCCGCAATGCATGCCTCGCCCGACGAACTGAAGATGCCGTACAGCACGCCGTTGACCGCATGATCGAGATCGGCGTCGTCGAAAACGATAGTCGGCGATTTGCCGCCGAGTTCGAGCGACACAGGCATCAGCTTGTCCGCGGCGATACGCGCAATTCCGCGGCCCACTTCGGTGCCGCCAGTGAACGACACTTTCTTCACGAGCGGATGGCGCACGAGCACGTCGCCAATCACCGAGCCCTTGCCCGGCAACACGCTGATCACGCCCTTCGGCACGCCGGCTTCCTCGCAGATGCGAGCCAACGCCAGCGACACCAGGGGCGTCACTTCAGCAGGCTTCAACACCACCGCGTTACCGCCCGCGAGTGCCGGCGCGAGCTTCTGCGCATCAGACGCAATCGGCGAATTCCACGGTGTGATCGCAGCGATCACGCCGATCGGCTCATACACGCTCATCGTCAGATAGTCGCCACGCGAGGGCGTGACCTCTTCGTCGAGCGTTTCAAGACAGGCCGCAAAATAGCGGAACGTGTTCGCGGCGCTCGCCACCAGCACGCGCGTTTCGCCAATCGGCTTGCCATTGTCGCGACGCTGCAATTGCGCGAGCGCTTCGTGACGCGCCATGATCAGATCGGCGATGCGATACAAAATCAACGCGCGTTGATGCGGCTTTAAACCTGACCAATCTGCGCGCCGCCACGCGATGTCGGCGGCTTCCACGGCTTCGCGGGCATCGTCGGCACTAGCCGTCGAGATTTCCATGTTGACCGACTGATCCGCCGGATACAGGCTTTTGTACGGGTTGCCACGCCCTTGCCGCCATTCGCCGCCGATAAAAATATCGCCGGTGGGAACGAGGCTGGTATCGAAGTGAGTCATGTCGGTCATTCCGGTTTGCTTCAGCTATTGGCGTGAATCGCCCCAAATCACTAAATCACGCAGCGGGCCGCGCGATTGCGTAGCGCACGAATCGCGCTGTACGCGGTCAATGCGGACGTCTTGGGGTTGTCGGGCAGCGGCTTGCCGCACATTTCGAGCGACATCTCGCCGAACGCGCCACGCGCGAGAATGCGATGCACATTGCGCGTGACATTGGGATCGGCGATCAGTCGAACGGTCGTGTGGTCGAGTCCGAGCCCAGCTAAAGCAATGGTCGCGGCAACGTTGGCGTTCTTCGGATAAAGCCGCGCCGCTTCGCGCGCGCTGCCCTCGAAGATCACCTTCTCTTCTTTCAGCGCATTCAGATCGCAGATCTGCTCCGCGGGCGTGCCGAGCCAACCCGTTGGCGGCTTGCGGCCCGTGTACAGCACTTCGTCGAGACCGCCGAGTTTCGCTGCGGCCAATGCATCCACGCCGCCGATCGCGCCCGAGAGCAACGTCAACGTCGCGTCGCCTTCATCGGCTGCGGCGGACAACGCGTCGAGCAACATCACATCGGACAACGCACCGATGGACGCCACCGCGCAATCCGTGCCGGCCTTCAATAGCGGCACCACGTGGTCGACAAGCGCGCTGTGTCCCGCGCATTCCAAAGCGAAATGCGGCCGGCTGCTCAATGCGGACACCGAAGCCACCACGTCCACCGTCGAGCCGACCACTTCACGCACCGAAGCCATATGACGCTCCGGCACGATCACGTGCGACACGCGCACCGCCGGATCGGCGGCGACCGAGCGGTACACCGCCTGGCCGATCGCGCCGAAGCCGATCATCGCGACATCGACGGGCGCGTGATGCCCCGCGTAGCCCGCGTCAAGCATGTTCCGGCTCCTCTTCCTTGACCGGCGGCCCGGCGAACGCAGTGGCGAACGAGCCGACCGACAGCATGTCCACTTCGACCAGCACCGGGCCCGCCTTCGCCATGCCTTCGCGAATGATCGCGTCGGCTTGATCGAGCGATTTGATGCGGTAGTGCGTGAGCTTCAGGCTTTCGCAGAACTGCGCAAAATCCGGCTGATGCAGATCGACATAGCAGCGGCGGCCGCCGTATTGCGCGTCCTGAATGTTGCGGATCACGCCATAGCATTGGTCGTTCATCAGCAAGATCATCACGTTGGCGTTTTCCTGCACAGCCGTTGCGAGTTCGCCGACGTTGACCATCAAACCGCCGTCGCCGACGAGGCACACGGTTTTCGCCGCGCTGCCCGCGAGCGCCGCGCCAATCCCCATCTGCATGCCCTGCCCGATGCCGCCGCCGAGTGCATGCACGCCCGCGCGCGGCGAGAAGATTTTCAGCATGCGATTGCCCCACGTGCTGTTCGAGATCGTGACGTCGCGCACCCAGTTGTAGTCGCGGCCCACTGCCGCTTGCAGGGCGTCGACGAGACGCTTGTAGGGACCGAGGCCCTTGCCCACATCGGCGACGGCGCTTTCGCGTGCGGCGGCCAGATCTTGCGCGAACGAAGGATCGACCTTCACGCGACCTTCTAGCAGCGTCGCGAGTGCTTCGAGCACCGCCGATGCATCGCCGTGCACGAACATCTCGTTGCGATAGCCGCGGTTGTCGGCGAGCGCGTCTGCGTCGATGCGATAGAGCGGCTGCGGCAACGCGAGCTTGTACTTCAGCGTCTCATTGCCACGCAGACGCGATCCGACAACGACCAATGCGTCGCAGGTCTTGTAGAAACTTTCCACGGCCGGGTGCACATTGAACGCGCCCAAGGTCGCGGGATGATCTTCCGGCAATACGCCGCGGCCCTGCACGCTCGTCACGACGCCGAAGCCGAGCGCGACCAGGCGCTCCACTGCTTGCGTCGCATGACGCGCGCCGCCGCCGAGCCACAACAGCGGGCGCTTTGCCTTCGCGAGTTGCTCCGCCAATTGTGCGACGCGCTGGCTGCAATGCGTGAGCGTTGTGATATGCGGCGCGGCGAGATCGGCGGGCCATTCGATTTCGGCAGCTTGAATGTCGATCGGAATCTCGACGCTCACCGGACCGCTCGGTGCGGTTTGTGCGACGCGCACGGCTTCGCGGATCGTCGGCAGTGCGGTTTCGACGGAACGCACGCGATACGCGGCCTTCGAAATCGACTGGAGCATCGACAACTGGTCCGGCGCTTCGTGAATGTACGCGAGATCCTTGTCGAGGTATTCGGTTTCGATCTGACCGGTCACGTGCAGTAGCGCGGTGCCTGCGGTCAGCGCTTCGACCATCGCACCTGCTGCGTTGCCCGCCGCGGTGCCCGTGCTGGTGAAGGCCACGCCGAGACCACCGGAGACGCGCGCAAGACCGTCGGCCATGTTCACGGCGCCAGCTTCGCCGCGCGCACCGACATAGCGGATCTTGCCGCGGTTATGGATCGCGTCGAGGATCGGCATGTTGTGGATCGAGATCACGCCGAATGCGGTTTTCACGCCGCATTGCTCGAGAAAGGCGGCGATTAGCTCGCCAACGGTGGTTGTGTTAGACATGTCGTGCAACGCCTCCAGAAACATCGATGTGACTGCCCGTCGTATAGGACGACAGCGTCGTAGCCAGATAAAAGAGCGCTTGAGCGGCTTCTTCGGGTTTGCCGAAGCGGCCCAGCGGAATGGTTTTCTTGCGCGCCAGTTCCGCGGTCCAGTCTTCCCAGCTCTGGCCCGGCTGCGCTTCTTTCGCAAAACGGCGGCGCCACTGCCCCGATTCGACGATGCCGATCAGAATCGAATTGACGCGAACACGCTGCGGCGCGAGTTCCACCGCGAGCGACTTGATCAGGTTCTGCACGCCCGCGCGTGCAGACGAGGTCGCCACCATATGGGGCTCAGGTTGCAGCGCGAGCAGCGAATTTACGCAGACCACCGCGGCGTTATTACCGGCGCCCGCTGTATCGCGCAGCATCGGCAGAAACGCACGAGTCGGGCGAATCACGCTGAAGTATTTGAGGTCCAGTTCTTCGCGCCACGCTTCGTCGCTGGTATCGGCGAAGCTCGACACACGGCCCTGACCCGCGTTGTTGATCAGCATGTCAGTGCGGCCGAAACGCGCTTGCACCGCTTGCGCGAACGCGTTGACGTCTTCCGCGTCGAGCACATCGCAGCGGCGCGCGAGCAGTTGAGCGCCGGGAAACTGCGCGTTCAACGCGGCCTCGCCTTGCGCAAGACGCTCCGTATCGCGGCCGCAAATAGCAACCGACGCGCCGGCTCGCAGAAACAGTTCGGCGGTCGCGAGGCCGATGCCGGACGAACCGCCCGTCACCACCGCCACCTGTCCGTTCAGATCGATTCGAATCATTTGAGTCCCAATGCCTTCATGTATTTGCTGCCCGCATTCGAACCATTGCCCGGCCGGTAATTGAGCCGCTGCGAGAGTTCGTCGGCCGCGCGGCGCACTTTCTCGACGAGGCCGCTGTCCAGCAGCGACGCGTCGATCTCCTGACGCGGAATGGTCGTCGTGATTACCGCGACGATGCGCCCGGTGTCGTTGCGCACGGGCGCGCTAACAACCGAAATACCGCGCTCGAACGACGACTCGCTGATCGCGAAACCGCGCAGTGCGTCGTCGCGAATCCGCTCGTATAAATCGTCGACGGTGGCTGGCGTCTGTTTCGTGAAACGCTCGAGTTCCGGCTCGGGATAGAGCTTCTTCAGGTCGTCGAGCGTCATGTCGCCCATCAGCACCTGGCCGTGCGTCGTCGCATATGCGGGCAAGCGAGTCCCGACGTTGACCTTGACCGAGCTGAAAATCGGCGCGTGACTCTGAGCCTTGGCGACGAACACGACATCGCGTCCATCGCGAATCACGATGTGCGTGGTGAGGCCCGTCTCGTCGCGCAACGCTTCGATGATCGGCAAGCCGAGATCGGTCAACTCGAGCGAGCTCAGATATTCGAAACCGAGGCGCAGCACCGCGACGCCGAGTCGATAGTTGCGGTCCTTGTCAGCGCGTTCGAGAAAGCCGAGCGATTCAAGCGTTTGCAAAAGACGGAAGACCGTCGTGCGCGGAATCTTCAGGCGGCGCGACAACTCCGGTGCGCCGAGAACCGGCTCACGTGGCGAAAACTCGGTGAGAATCTTCAAGCCGCGTTCCAGTCCTGGCACGCGGTAGCCAGGGTCGCTATTGCTGTCGCCGCGGTCGTCGTCCGCGTCGCGCTCGTTGAGGGTGTCGGGCGTCATTCATTGGCTCCGTTGTCCGGCGCTTGCGCGGCAGAACGTGTCGATGATCGCGGTGTACGCGGTGGGTGCTTCGATATAGCCGGCGTGCCCCGCGTGTGGCACGACTTGCAATTGGGTGCCCGCGGCGAGCGCGAGTCGCTCACAAGCTGCGGGAGTCGTAATGGTGTCGTCGGCGCCCACCGCGATGTTGATGCGGCCTTTGAAGCGGGCGAGGTCGGCGGCGAGATCGGCGTTGGCGAGCAGATGCGTGGCCTGCGCGTAGCCGTGCGGTATCACGCGCGCCATGTTCCAGCGCACCCATGCGCGCGCTTCGTCGCCTGCGTGCGCGGACAGCATGTTGGCGCTGCGTTTGTCGGCGAGGCCTTGCGGGCCGAGTTCGTTCAACATTGCAAGGCGTTGATCGCGCTTCGTCTCGCGGACGTCGGCGGAAGCCGCGCCGTAACCGCCGGCCGGCGACAACAACAACAGGTCCGCCACGCTCTGCGGATGCATCGCAGCAAACCCACCGGCGATGATCGCGCCAAGCGAATGGCCGACGAGCACGCAACGTTCGATGCCGAGTGCGCCGAGCCATTCGGTTAGCACGCTTGTGTAATCGGCGGCAACGGGCGACTGCGGTACTACCGGCGTGGACATGCCATAACCGGGCGCGTCCCACGCGAGCACGCGGCGGTTCACGCCCAGTGCCTCGAACTGCTGCACCCACGAAGCCGCGCCCGAACCGATACCGTGTAGCAAGACGAGCGGCAACGCGCCGTTTTCGCGGGCGCTGCCCGCTTCGCGAAAGCCCAGCACCCGTTGCGATGCCAGCGCGATTTGCTGCGCTGGAAAGCGCGCAAGACGTGCTTCCAGCGTGGCGTTTGCATCGACGGCGGCGGACGGGACTGCGGACATGATTTCCTTCGCGGGTGTTTGTACAGAGACGGCTTAACGCTTGAGCTTCGCGAGCGGCGAATCCGGCGGATACGTCGGCGTAATCGGCTTCGGCGAGCCGAGCATCACGCACATCAGCGCGTCTTCTTCGCCAATGTTGATTTCCGTGCGATACACGCCTGGCGGCACCGAGATCAGATCGCGCTCGCCGAGCACCGCTTCCCACGTTTCGCCGTCTTTCTCGCAGATCACTTTCATCTTGCCGCGCAGCACGAAGAAGATTTCTTCGACATCCATATGAATATGGCTGGGGCCGATGTTGCCGGCTGGAATCACCATCGTCGAAAACGTGAAGCCGCCTGCGGGCACCGTGTTCATGTCTTTCGCGACGCCCGTGCCGCCCGTGCCGACATAACGCATTTGCGCGCGGCGATACTTCGGGTCGTAGTCGGCCTGGAACTTCAGCGCGTCCCAGTCGTAGCGGCGCGTTTCCAGGCGCGCGACGCGGCTGTCCAGCCACTGCGCGAAGCTCGCGTCCGCGGGTTGGTCCCACGATTTGCGTTCGATATCGGCGTCCGCCATCTCTTTCTCCTTTCGATTGGACAAGATCAATTCATCACGAAGCCGCCGTTCACCGGCAGCAACTGGCCGGTCACGAAGCGCGCGGCATCGGACAACAGGAACAGCACCGGCCCGGTGACGTCGTCGGGCACTTGCGCGCGCGTCAAAGCGCGGCCTTGCAGGTAATACTCGTGACGCTCGGCGGGCACGTACGCGGTCGCCTCCACTTCTGTAAGGCCCGGCGCAACTGCGTTAACCGTCACGTGATGCGCGCCGAATTCGCGCGCGAGTGAGCGCGTCATCGAAATCACTGCACCCTTGCTTGCCACATATGCGAGGAGCTTCGGCGCGCCCCACATCGCCGTATCGGACGCGATGTTCACGATGCTGCCGCAGCCCGAGTCGCGCAGATAAGGCAGCGCGGCGGTGCTCATCAACCAGGTGCCGCGCACGTTCACATTCATTACGGCATCCCAGGTATCGACGGTTAGCTCGTCGGCAAACTTGCCGCCGGAGTTCGTGATGGCCGCGTTGTTGATCAGCGCGTCCAGACCACCGAGTTGCGTCGCGCCTTGTTCCGCAAACTGCTTGACGCTCTCGGGATCGGCGAGATCGAGCGGCAGGTAGAACGCCGCATGACCCTGCCCGGCGAGCGACGCAGCGAGCGCGCGTCCTTCGTCGTGCAACACGTCGCCGAATACGACCCGAGCGCCGGCTTGAACGAGTGCGCGCACAAACGCCGCGCCGAGACCGCGCGCGCCGCCCGTCACCAGGACGCGCCGGTCGTTGAGCGCTGCGGGCGCGTCGTTATGCATGGCTATGACCTGCTGCTTCGGTTTGCGCGGTGCCGGCCTGAGCCGATTGCGCGGCTTCGGCGCGATGCGCCTCGAGCGCAGCGAAGTCCTGCTGCGCCCGTTGACGCAACATGCGACGCACACGCGTCATACCCACATCGTGCTGATAGAGGAACTCGTGTTCGCGCGCATTCGGCGCCATGCTTTCGAGCACATAGCGGTCTTGCTCCAGCACGGCCCAGTGCAGGCCTTCGAGGCGATTGCGATACATGAAGCGCCATGCGTCGCGCTGCCAGCCTTGCACCTTGCGGGTACGCCAGAAGTAAACCTGGCAGTTGTTTTCGTCGACGGGAACGGCGAAGCCGATGATCCCGAAGTTGCCTCCCGGGCCGAACTTCTTCTTGTACGGAATCGCGAGGCGCATCCACAGGCAACCCGTTTCGCCGAGTTCGACCCAGTCGAAGTTCACGTCGCGCTGGCCGACCTTTTCGAACATCAAGCCCGTTTCGGTTTTGCGCACGCGCATGTCGGCCTGCTTGTCGCCTTCGGCCATCGAATGCGACGTTGCATGCAGATACGCGCCGTGCATCGGGTCCATCACGTTGTCGATCGCGTACTGGTAATTGCACTTCCAGTTCGACATGCAGAGGAAGCTCGCGTATTCGTCGCCGACCAGTTCTTCCGGCAGCTTGAGCGGCGCAGGCTCTTTATGCGCGTCGTCGCCGAACCATAGAAAAATCGCGCCCGCGTGCTCTTCAACCGGGTACGACTTCACGCACTTCTGGCCTTCCAGCGGACATGCCGGGACGGCCGGGACCTTGGTGACCGTGCCGCCGCCGTTGATTTCAATGCCGTGATACCAGCACGCGACGCTGCCGCCGAGATTCCAGCCGAGCGACAGACGCGCGCCGCGATGCGGGCAGCGGTCTTCGAGCGCGTTCACTTTGCCTGCCTTGTCGCGCCACAGCACGATCTGATCGCCAAGGCGTGTAATGCCGACCGGCGCATCGCCGACTTGCCAGCTGGGCGCGACGGGATACCAGTAGTTGCGCAGACCGCGGTTCAGATACGACTGGATCGGATCGGCCGCGTGTTGAGTTGTAGCAGGGGACGTCATAAAGAGACTCCGGATGCGGATGCGAGGAAACGTGTTCGGAAAAGCGCGCTTATTCGGCGAGCAGGCGGAATTCGGCGGCGAGGCGATCGGCGCTCCATGCGTTGCCTTCCGGCGTGCGAAAGCCAATGCCGTTCAAACCGTCGACGACCTCTTGCAACTCCACCGCGCCGGCTTCGAAGACTTTTTCGAGCGCATCGCCGAAGTCGTTTTCGTACTGCGTCGGCTCCGCCTTGCGCGTTTGCCAGATGAAGTTCTCTGTCTCGCCCGGCTTCTCGATCACGCCCTTGCCGGCGACGTTGTTCGGCTGCGGCGCAAGCCACGGCTTCAGGAAGGGATTGAAGTTCACGGCTACCTCTCGCATGTCATTCCACCTTGATCTGGATTTCTTCGCCGGCGAGGCGCACCGAGTACATCTTCAGGTCGCGGCCACCAGGCTCTTTCAGGCACTTGCCCGTCGGGATATGGAACACGGCTTCGTGCAACGGGCATTCGACGGTGTCGCCGTCGACAAAACCCTGCGTCAGCAACGCGTACGCATGAGGGCAGACGTTTTCCAGCGCGTACAGCGCATCGCCCACCTTGTAGATGCCGATCTCCGTGCCGTCGAGCTTGAACTCGAGCGGCGCATCTTCGGACAGGTCGCCGGCATGGCCGGCGCAGCGCCATTGTTCAGTCATTTCTCGCCTTCTCCTGAAGCCATACGTTCCATATAAGGAACGTTAGTTCGTGTATGGACAATTATAGGATCGACTTTGGCGGGGAAAAATAAAAAACTGAAGCGTTAGGGGAAAACACTAGGTGTGGCGTTCACAACACATCACTGCGACAAGGGCAACGACCGCTCGGGTTGCACGCCGGAGGCTGTGGGGCGAGGCTTTCCGCGCTTTGTGCGATCAGTAGGCGAAGCCCTTCTGCGGGTTTCTACGGACACCGAAAATTTATTTTGATCACTTTCGAAGTCACTATACTTTCCATAGGCGATACAAACGCCCACAGGTGGAACATAAAGCGTAGCAGTTTTGGCGCGTGAACCCAAAGCTGCATCACAACCCAAGCAAAGGATCAGGGACGCCGGAATCCGCGCGAGCGATCCGTCGTGTGATCAGGAGAACCAACGGTGAAGCACATCATTGCAGCCGGCTTGACGGCAGTCTGCGCAACGACAGGCGCATGGGCACAGAGCAGCGTGACGCTATACGGCAGCCTGGATGCCGGTATCGCATACATCAGCAATGCGGGTGGCCATTCGAAGTGGATCCAGGAACAGGGCAACATGCAGCCGGACCGTTGGGGCCTGAGGGGCGTGGAAGATCTCGGTGGCGGTCTGAAAACAATCTTTCAGTTGGAGAACGGCTTCTATACGAACACCGGGGCGTTCGCCAAGTCGGGGACGCTGTTCAATCGGCAGGCGTTTGTCGGCCTGAGCTCGGACAAGATCGGCACGTTGACCTTCGGCCATCAGACGCCGTTCAGCTTCGACGTGCTCGGGCCGCTGAGCACGGCTTATCTCGCCGCCAGTTGGTACGCATTCCACCCTGGCAATATCGACGAACTCGCGGACACCGGTGTCGTGCCGTTTGACAACTCGGTGAAGTTCCGATCCGCGAGTTTCAACGGCTTTTCAGCCGGCGCGATGATGGGCCTTGGCAACACGACGAATTTCTCGACCGGCAAGACGCTGAGCTTCGCGCTTAGCTATACGAACGGTCCGTTCAAGGCCGGCGCAACGTATGCGAACGAGCACAATCGCACACCGTCGATCGTGACTACGGGCATTACGAACTTTCAGGGGGTAGCGGCGGCCAGCTACAGTGCTGACAAGGTTCAGAACATGGGCGCAGGCGCGTCATACCAGTTCGGCAAGCTGCTCGTGCATGGCTTGTACACGCGCGTAAAACTGGAATCGGCCGGACATTCCGACACCTATCAGAGCTACGACGTCGGCGCGAACTATCAGTTCACGCCGTTCAACACCGTGGCTGGCGGCGCCGCGACTACGACGCTCGCCGGCCACCGCTGGACGCAGTTCGAAATCGGCGATATTTATGCGTTGTCGAAATCGACGCAGTTGTACGTGAACGCTCTTTACGAGCGCGCGGGGTCCAATACCGACGCCGCGTTCTTCACGGCAGGCGTATCGAGTGGCCGGAACCAGACGATCATCCTGACCGGCATCCACCACTCTTTCTGATCCGAAGATCGGGACTAGCTCGCCGCGACCGGTTTGCGGCGAGCCTGCAACACGGTCGGTTCGTCCGCGCGGGGACGATGGCCGAGCCGCTCGGACAAATCGAGCGCTGCCTGACAAACGGCGGCGATGAGCGGCTCGCGCTCCTCCGTCTCACCCAGGTCCGAGCGCGGAATCGTAACGGTCAACGCGGCGGCGATCTTGCCGCTCTGGTCGCGCACCGGCGCGCTTACCACGGAAATCCCCCGCTCGAACGATGCCTCGCTCAATGCATAGCCGAGCGCCGCACTTTCGCGCACTCTTCCGTACAGTTCTTCGACGGTGGCGGGCGTGCGTTCGGTGAAACGCTCCAGTTGCGGCTCGGGATACAACTGACGCAACTCGTCGAAAGTAAGATCGCCCATCAGCACCTGGCCATGCACAGTTGCATGCGCCGGCAAGCGCGTGCCGACGTGCACCTTCACCGAGCTGAACATCGGCTCATGAGTTTGCGCTTTGCCGACGAATACCACGTCGCGCTGGTCGCGAATCAGCAGATGCGAACTGAGGCCCGTGGCATCGCGCAGGCGTTCGAGAATCGGCGTGCCGACGTCGGTCAATTCGAGCGAATTCAGATATTCGAAACCAAGCCGCAGCACGGCGACGCTCAGGCGGAAGTAACGGTCGCCATTGACGCGCTCAAGAAAGCCGAGCGCTTCGAGCGTCTGCAATAAACGGAAGGTAGTGGTGCGCGGAATGCCGATGCGCTTCGACAATTCCGGCGCGCCGAGCACCGGCTCGCGCGCGCTGAATTCGGAGAGGATGCGCAGCCCGCGCTCCAGACCCGGCACGAGATAGGTCGAGGCGCCGGCACTGTCTTCGTCGGCGCCAACGGCGCCGGCGCTGCTAACGGTAGCTCCGATCGCATCGCTCGAACCAGCGCCGCCTTTCTGCGCCGCCGACACGTCGCCGTCGCGCAAAGCCGACGCTGCGATAGCACGTGGCTTTGCCTGCTTGCGTCCCGCTCCTGTCTGCTCTTCTTTTGCCATCTTGGCTGCCGTTTTCTGCTGTTCATCGAGGTCAGATCAGCATGATAGCGTCTTTGCGGTGCTATGCTTTGATGCGGTCCGCTGGGCGAGGCTTCGCTGCCACGCCTTCGTTCCGCTCAAGCGTCCGGAGGCCACGCTCATGCCCAGTTCCGTGCAGATTCAGGTTGCCGATTCGCATCTCTATCCGGGTTGTGCGGTGCATATAGCGCATTTGCCGGAGGCGGAACGAGCCGCCGCCGCGGTGCTCGCGGTTGTCGAATTCGCGGACGGCTCGGGCGCCAACGCGACGTGTCATCTGCGAGCGCACGACGAGCTCGAACTGACGGTGGACGGCTACGCGACACAGAAGCGCCACCCTGTCGACACAAGGCATTGGCTGCTGCTCGCCGTCGATGCAACGCACAACAGTTGGCGCGTGAAGCGCCGATTGCCTTAGCTGCAAAACTGCCGCATCCGTTCAGCCGTGTTTCAGTTGTGCTGCCAGCAGTACTTCCTGCCGTACTTTCAGCCGAATCGTAGCCTCCGCCGGCGTCCCGCGCGCCGCCCCGAGCCGCACTTGACCGCTCGTCACGCACACTCCGGAACCGACCGATGACAGACCACGACTCCTCGCTGCCGCCGAACTCCGACAGCACAGACAACGCCTCCAACGCCGCAGACGATCCTCACAACCCCGAGCGCCGCCGCGTGCTTACCGGCCTTGCGGCCGTCGGCATCGGGCTCGCGCTGGCCGGCTGCAAGACCGAACAGACGGCGAGCGACGCGGCACCGCGCAGCGCCGCCGACTTACGGCTCGACGCCGCGCTGCGCGATCAGGTCAAGCGGATCGTGGTGATCTACGCGGAGAACCGCAGTTTCGCCAATCTTTATGGCAATTTCCCAGGCATTCAGCATCCGCTCGATGCAGTGAGCGCCGAGCGCTATCTGCAACTCGACCGCGACGGCAAGACGCCGATGCCGCGCCTGCCGGCGATCTGGGGCGGCCTCGTGCCGCAGGCACAGGAAGTGGACGGCAAGCGCTACATGATCGGCCAGAAGGACATCGGCAATCTGCGCAACGGGCCTTTCCATCTGACCGATGCGCAAGGCGCGCCGTTGCCCACTGGGGTCATCACGCGCGATCTCGTGCATCGTTTCTATCAGAACCAGATGCAGATCAACGCGGGCCGCAACAACCAGTTTGCGGCGTGGGGCGATTCTGGCGGCCTCGTCATGGGGCATTACCGCAATTCCGCCGATACGCTGAAGCTCTGGAGTCTCGCGCAGCAGTACACGCTGTGCGACAACTTTTTCATGGCTGCGTTTGGCGGCTCGTGGCTGAACCATATCTTCCTGATCTCGGCACAGGCGCCGTTCTATCCGGACGTGCACAACAGCCCGGCTAAGAAGATGGTGTCGGTAGTCGAAGGCGACGACCTGACCGGCGAGCGGCTGAAGCTCGCGCCGGACTCGCCGGCATCCGCACTCGACGGTCCGCCGAAATTCGTCAACGACGGCGCGTTCACCGCCGACGGTTATGCCGTGAACACCATGTCGCCGCCCTATCAGCCGAGCAACGTGCGCCCGGCGCAAGGCGGCAACCCGGCTTTTGCCGACGCGTCGAATCCGCGCGTGCTGCCGCCGCAAAACTACGCGACGATCGGCGACCGTCTGACGGACAAGGGAGTCGATTGGGCGTGGTACAGCGGCGCCTGGCAATACGCGTTGGAGCATCAGGACACCGGCGCCGTGCCCGACTTCCAGTATCACCATCAGCCGTTCAACTATTTCGCCAACTACGCACCCGGCACGGCCGCGCGACGCAAGTATCTGCGCGATGCGGGCCTCGGCAACGACGCGTCGACCAACCGCCTGATCGCCGACATCGACGCCGGACGTTTGCCCGCCGTCACGTTCTACAAGCCGCAGGGCGACCTGAACATGCACGCCGGCTACGCGGACGTCGAATCGGGCGACCGGCACATCTCACGCGTGATCGAGCATATTCAGCGCGGTCCGCAATGGGCGAATACGATTGTGATCGTCACCGTCGACGAAAACGGCGGCTGGTGGGATCCGGTCGCACCGCCTAAAGGCGACCGCTGGGGTCCAGGCTCGCGGATTCCGGCGCTGGTGATTTCACCGCTCGCCAAAAAAGGCTATGTCGATCACACCGTGTACGACACGAACTCGATTCTTCGCCTGATCACGCGCGTGCATGGACTCGCGCCGCTCGACGGCGTCGTGGCGCGCGATCGCGCATTCGCAAGCAACGGTCTAGCGCCGCTTGGCGATCTGACGGCGCCGCTGGACCTCGCCTGACGATCACTGCGCGGCGGCGTGAAGCCGGGCGATTACGGCATCGGAAATCTGTTGAGCCGTTTTCCTGATCGTCTTCTTCTCGTCGCCGCTTGCCATCACGAACTTCGCTGCGATCACGTAGGGATTGAGCTTGATGGCAGCGCCGGGCGCGTGCTTGCTGTCGGCCTCTTCCACGGCTTCATAGAGCGGCGGCAAATTCGCCGACGCGAGACTGTCGCACGAGACCGCGACCTGGATGTCGTTCTGACCGGCGCCGAGACCGACCATCGCGCGCCGCAGACGGTTGCCGTCGTCGACACTCAAAAACACGCCGCGCACTTGCCAGCCCGTGGCTGGCAAAGTCTGGCCAGACGCGGTGCGCCGCGCGTCGACGCCGCCTTTGCGCAGATCCGCGGTGAGCGCCTCTGCCATTTCGTCGACGATGTTCTTTGCATGCTCCTGCGGATTCGTGTCGTGTCCCAACGGCCCGGGCCCGCTCGGCAGCAAACCACGCAGACGGCGCACGCGTTGACCGGGTCCGCTGTCCGGCGCGACGTTCGCGACGTCCAGTTCGAAGTCCGATACGTAGACGACCGGTGCCGGCGCGGCAAACGGCGCACTATCTGCCGCGAAACCAGTCACAGGCGCCACGCCGATATACGCGGTCAACGCGAGAAAACGCAGAAATCGATGCTGCATGGCACGTCTCCATAAACGGTGCACGGACAACGAATGAGCAACATCGCGCGGTGGAAAGCGAAGGCCAGCCAGCGACGCAATCATGGTACAGCCGCGCATTTTTCGCGTCCGTTTTTTTCGTGCACGACTCTTAGCTTTTGCCTTGAATAACCGGCGCCGCGACATAGACTATTAAGGCAATTCTGAGTACTTTGCACGGAACTGATATGCGCCTAACCATCCTCATCAACGGTTCCGATCCCACCGTCAGTCACGACTACGCTGTGCTATGGCTCGACACCGAACAACGCCGGTGGTCGAGGGAAGCGCATCAAGGGATCGATCTCCCCCCGTGGGGCGAGTTACGCGACGAAGACGGCGTGACGACACTGTGCGCGCCTAGTGCGGACGCGCCGTTGTGCACGCTGCGTGGATTGCATGTCGACCGTAAGCAGCGTGTGAGCGCGGCGCAAGGCGACGCCGCTTGGACCGCCGTGCGCAACCGCGCGCCGACGAGCGGCTTCTGGCGTTTGCAAGCTGTCGATCGTCAAAACGTGCACGCCGAAAACAGCGTCTTCGGCAATTAATTCCAGCATCTTTCCTGCTCGGTCGAAATTCCCACGCGCGCGTTGCAAGGCGCCCGCGTGGGATCGTTTTGCCCGCAGGGTTGCAATGTCCGCCTTAGCCTCTAACGGGCCAACTTCCGCGACACATGCATTTAAGCTCGCCTTAAGTTTGCGCGCGTAGATTCGGAAATCCACGCATTCGGGCCGCTGCAAGGCGGCCCATTTTTTTGCTCTCGCATTTGCCGCCGCGACATCGCACCATGTGCCCGCTTGCGCTCGCAAGCGTCACATTGCTGTGATTCGCTACGCTCTCCCACGCGTTTTACATCGCTCAATAGCCGCGCTCAACGCTATACTTTGCGCCCCTCTATTTTCACCGATTAACCCATGAAGAAGTGGCTCACCTGTCTGCTCGTTGCGGTTGCCGCTCACGCAACTGCGGCGCCTTCCTGCACCCAGTTCACTCCGAATGCGCAATGGCCGCTTCTGACCAATCAGAAGATGGCGCCGAAGACGCGCATGCTGTGCTATAGCGATTTCGCCGTCATGCATTCGGGCATTACGCACGGTCCGTTGTGGTCCGCCGAACATCTGACGCGCGACCATATCGAAGCCGCCAAAGACATGGTGCGCACCAACAAGTTCTTCGAAGACACGCGCTTGCCCGACGGCGAAGGCGCGACGCTCGCCGATTACAAACGCAGCGGCTTCGATCGCGGACATATGAGCCCCGCGGGCAATCGCTGGAACGCGCAAGCAATGGAGCAATCGTTTTCACTCGCGAACGTCGTGCCGCAAAATCGCGAGAACAATCAGCGATTGTGGGCACGCATCGAAACGTCGGTGCGTAAAATCGCAATGGCATATGACGACACGTACGTCGTCACCGGTCCGATGTTCAGCGGCCAGCAACTGCAGACTATCGGACCCACGCGCGTGTTCGTGCCAACGCAGTTGTTCAAGGTCGTCTACGTGCCTTCGCGGCAACTTGCGTTTGCGGTCGTGGTCGACAATGTGTCCACGAATCGCTATGAAATCAGAACGATTCACGAACTCGAAGCAGCATCGGGCATTCGCTTTCCGGGCATTCCGGAGAACCTCAAAGATCAGCGACCGGGAGGACTCAAAGGTGTTTAAACCCTATTCGAACGACGACGACGTGCTCAACATTCAGGGCGATGCATTGACCGTGAGCAACGGCACGACGCGTATCGTGCTGAACGGCACGCTCGAACTGACGCAAGACCAGCGAGGACTGAAGGCCGCGCTCGCATTGAAGGAAGCTGTGGATGCAATCGTCGCCGCTTTGCATGCGCATCCGGGTCTGCCCGCTAAAGTGAAAGACGAACCGGATGCAAAACCGGGTGTCGTGGACAATCCATTCAACTAACGTTTGAAGGGCTCATAGCGTCGAGAGTGGGAAGACCGCAAGAGTAGTCTCCAGCCCGATATGGCTCTGCCGTTACGTTTTGTCACCAGAGCATCGTCAACTGCTGTCTTCCGAACTGCGTTAAACCGGCAGCGCTGAACAAATCCAGCCGCGAAACAGAAATCCACCGGTTCAACAAGGAGTCCCACCATGAAGACGCTTTTCGCCGCTCTCGCTTCCGCTCTGCTCGTGTCGACCGCGTTCGCTCAAACGGCCGCACCGGCACCGTCCGAAACCGCACAGCCCGCGCAGACGCAGCCCGCCGGCCAGGCGAACCTGAAAGCAAGCACCGCCGTGCAAACCGGCGCGTCGGATGACAGCACGGCCACCGCTAAAGCGAAAGCGCCTTCCAGCACGACTGCAAAGTCGCACGTGAAGACGTCTTCGAAGCACACCGCAAAGAAGCACAAAGCGGTGAAAAAGACCCCGGCGAATTCCAGCGCAGCGAAAACGAAAACAGACGGCGCGCAAGAGACCAGCAATGCGCCGATGAACGCAGCAGGCGCAAAAACCGACACGGCCAAAACGCAATAACACGTGTACGGTTCCGGCGCGCACCGGCCACCCATGCATTAAATAGAGTCGAATAGAGAATCGAAGCCGGGCGATGCCGTTCAGGGAGGGCGAGTCGTATGACTCGCCTTTTTTATGCGCGTTTTCACGCCGCGTTGTAGTAACAGTGGAATCTCGCCCGAAATCGCGTGCGAGCCGTCAATGCGCACCTGAGTTCAACTGCGCAAGCTCGCGAAGTCTGTGCTCGTCAACTATCTGGATTTCCGCGTAGCCAAGTTTCAGCGCGCCCTGCGTTTCAAACTGCTTGAGCACCTGGTTGATGGTCTGCCGCGACAGCGCGAGCATCATCGCGAGATCTTCCTGCGGCACGTTAATCACGCGCCGCATGGTACCCGCTTCGCCATATCCGCCCGCCATCAGCAACAGCCGACGCGCGACGCGCTGCGCGGCCGGCAGCAACGCGGCTTCTTCTATTGCATCGAAGGCGAGACGCAGTTTTTGCGCGAGCAGCAAGCCGAATGTGTGCCAATGCGCCGGCGTGCGTTCGAGCATCGCGGCAAGTGCAGCGCGCGGCACATGAAACAGTTCGGTATCGCGCTCGGCATATGCGTCGTGCGTTCGTGGACGATTGTCGAACAGCGCGATTTCGCCAAACCAGTTCACCGGTTCGACGACAGCAAGCAGCGCTTCCTTGCCCCCCGCACTCGCTGCGCCGATTCGCACGAGACCGCCAAGCACGCAATAGATGCCGTCATTCGAATCGCCGCGCGTGAAGAGACGCTCGCCAGCGGCGAGGCGCTCGATTCGGCCGGCGTCGATCAATTGCGCCTGCAAGGCAGCGGGGGCCGAGCGAAACCATGCGCTATGTGCGAGCAGCGTGGCAAGCTGAGTACGGGGAAGACTTGCGGTCATTGAATCGCGCCTGTGCCGATTGTCGGCTACCCGATGGTTTCAAATTTCGATCGCCGCGATTATGCTGGCTTTGACCGAGGAGCGGCATCCATGAGAACGCTGACGCAACAGCTTACGCAATATGCGGCTTACCATCGCGACCGGCGCAATATCGCCACGCATTTCATTGGCATTCCGATGATCGTGCTGGCGTTGGCGGTGCTGCTGAGCCGTCCGGTTTTTGCGCTCGCCGCGTTGCCGTTGACGCTATCGCCGGCATCGCTGCTGTTCGTCGCGGCCACGCTGTATTACCTGGTGCTCGACGTGCCGCTCGGTTTGATGATGGCAGCGGTGTCCGCGCTGTGCATCGCGTTCGGCCAGTGGATTGCGGCGCAGTCCACGTTGATCTGGCTCGCAACCGGCGCGGGGCTCTTCGTGGTGGGCTGGGTGTTTCAGTTTGTTGGCCACGTGGCCTACGAGCATCGCAAGCCAGCTTTCGTCGACGATGTGATCGGCCTTCTGATCGGACCGCTGTTCGTGTTGGCCGAAGCGTTGTTCGGCATCGGCTGGCGGCCCGCGCTGCGTGAAGCGATAGAGCGCGAGGTGGGGCCGACGCGCATTCACGAAGAGCGCGCGGCGGCACACAAGTAGAGCCCGTAGTGAGCCGTCGTCGCCGATTCGGTCCCAGTGCTACCCGAAGCGCACGAGCCGCATGCTGTGCAACGCCGTCAACACGACCGCGATCCAGATCGGGATATAGGTGCCCAATTGCGCGGCGCTTAACGTTTCGCCGAGCAACGTGACCGACACGAGCACGAGTAATACCGGCTCAACATAGCCGAGGATGCCGAACAACGCGACGGGCAACAAGCGGCTTGCGCTCAGGTACGAAGCCAGCGCAAGCGTGCTTAACGCGCCAAGCCCCGGCAGCAGCAGGAGCCACATGTCGAGGCGTCCGGAGATGAGTGCCAGCGAGCCGCCGCTAACGATCATCGCCACTGCGACAGGCAACAGCAGGATCATTTCGACCGTGAACAACGCGAGCGAATCGTGTTTGATTTTGCGCCGCAACACGAAGTACGGCGGGTAGCCGAGCGCGACGAGCAGCGTCGGCCACGAGAAAGCGCCCGTCACCCAGAGTTCATGGCCCACACCGAGGGCCGCGCTTGTCACCGCTGCCCACTGCAAACCGTCGAGGCGCTCATGGTAGTAGAAGCGCCCAACCAGCACCATTACCAGCGGCAGCAGGAAATAGCCAAGCGATACCTCAAGCATGCGTCCATGCAGCGGCGCCCATAGGAACACCCACAATTGCGCGCCGAGCAACGCGGCGGCAGCGAGCATCGCGACGCCGAGTGAGGGCTGCGTCACCATCCGGTAAAGAAGCTGCCGCAGAATCGGCATGCGTTTGCGCGACGCAACGAGTAACAGTGCGCCCGGCACCGTCCAGACGATACGCCACGCGAAAATGTCCAGGCCGCTGAGCGGCGCGAGCAGCGTCGCGTAGGCCGATAGCAGCGCAAACATCGCGCAGGCGCTAACGGATAAGGCAATGCCGCGTTTCGGCGAATAGGGGTTCATCGTGCGCCCCGCTGCGCGAGAGCTTCGTCGTGCGGCGTGGGCGCATGCGGCACGACATGGTGGCGCACCGCGATTCTAATTGTCATTGGAAGTGAAGGTCCTGAGCCGCAGCGCGTATCCGCGCGCCGCTTTTTAGTAGTTGTATCCGGCGATGCAAGCCGGGCATTCTAGCCGGATATCGGCGCAGCATCCGCACGCCATGCATCCGCCGTTGTTCGCACGGCAACAATTAATCCGTGCAGATCGCGCGTCGATGAACTAGAACATAACTTCACGCGCGCGAGGCAAGCCAGCGCGCGTTTGGCGAGGCATCTCCGTCGCTCAAGCGCGAATCTTGCTTCGGAGTATTGCCGCAGCGTTTGCAAATAGCCTTTGCGACAAGCCTTTGCAATATCAACTAGCCGAGCCCGCATCAACGGACCCGCTTCCTTCGCGGCACGCATCGATCACTTGATCAGCGTGCCGGCCTCCGGCCACCCATCCCGCTCATCGAATGTGACTACTGGAGCCAGCATGACCCAGCCAGCCCTCTCGCACGACGCATCGCCCGATCAACGCTCCGCGTTCGCCGCCGACGTCCGCGCCGGCCTCACGCACGCGCCGCAGAAAGAGTTGCCCTCGAAGTATCTGTACGACGAAGTGGGTTCCGCGTTATTCGAAGTGATCACCGTGCTGCCGGAATACGGCGTGACACGCGCCGAGGAGCGGCTGCTCGCGAAGCACGCGGCGGACATCGTCGAGCATCTTCCGCACGACGTAACCGTCGCCGAACTCGGCAGCGGCAGCGGCCGCAAAACGCGCCGCATTCTCGAAGCGCTGTGTAAAAAGCGCCCCACTTCTTACTGCCCGATTGAAATTTCGCGCACCGCGTTGCAGTTGTGCAGGCGCGAACTGGGCGACATCGAGCGGATTTCGATTGTCGGTTACGAGCGCGATTATCTGGCCGGTCTCGCGGAAGTCAGCAAAAAGCGCGCAGCCGACGAGCGGTTACTCGTACTGTTTCTCGGCAGTACGATCGGCAATTTCGGCAGGCTCGCGGCAACGCGCTTTCTGCGCGACATTCGCAACATGCTCGCGCCCGGCGATGCGTTGCTGCTCGGCACCGACCTCATCAAGCCGACGCCCATGCTGATCGCCGCTTACGACGACGCAATCGGCGTCACGGCGTCGTTCAATCTGAATCTGCTCGCGCGCGTCAATCGCGAACTCGGCGGCAACTTTCCGCTCGACGCGTTCGAGCACGTCGCGCGTTTTAATCCGGACGCGCGCAGCATCGAGATGCATTTGCGTGCAAAGCGGGCCGTGACCGCGCATATCGCCGCTGCCAATCTGACGGTGTCGCTCAACGCTGGCGAGACGATCTGGACCGAGAGCAGCCACAAATACCGCGCGGACGAAATGCCCGCGATCGCCGACGACGCGGGCTTCGCGTGCAGCTATCAGTGGCTGGAAAGCGACTGGGGATTTGCAGAGAGTCTGCTGGTGGCGCGGTAGGCGCGGAAGGGCTCTCGGGGCTGCGGGCTTTCATGTGAGCAGTTGAACCGCGCGCGTTGCATGGTCGCGCGCGGTTTTTCTCGCGTAGATTTCGGCGCGGCTGAAAACCGACGGTGTTAGCGCGGCTGGTTCCAGTCGACAGCGTTGGGTTGCAGTTGACTGCGGCTGGCTGCCGTTCTTGCCGCTGTTGGCGCGGTGGCCGCTGTTGCGCTGTTGCGTCTCATACGCTCATGCCGCTCACTGGAAATCACTACCGCTCATGCGGCCCACCACGCCTCGTCCGTTGACCCCACTCAGTGCTGCTCAAATCGCTCGTAGCGCTTTTCGGTCACGCGCTCTTCGCCGGTCACCTCGGTCACGCGCGCGGCCGGCGGTCCGTGCCGCAGCCACGACAGCATCCGGTCGACCTGGTTAGCCGCGCCTTGTAACATCGCTTCGACCGAACCATCGTCGAGGTTCGCGACCCATCCCTTGATGCCGAGCGCGTGTGCCTGCCGAACAGTCGCGTGGCGAAAGCCGACGCCCTGCACGGTGCCGCGCACGCGCACGTAATACGTTTCGATCCGCTCATCCAGATCCGGGGCCATGCCGTTCTCTCCTCGCTATCTTTCAAGCCGGCATTCTAGTCGCGTCGTGGTGAGCCTGCTTGCCGCCAGCGGAGGGTGATCGCCTGCTCGTCGATCACTGCACACGGCGTCAGCGGCGCCACCCCCGCGCGCCACGTACAATCCCTCTCGACTGTCACGCAGGAAACGGAAACAGAATGACCGAACAGAATCGCGATCTCGTGCTCGTGACCGGCGCATCCGGCTTTGTCGGCTCGTCGGTGGCGCGCATCGCGCAACAGAAGGGCTTCAAGGTACGTGTGCTGGTGCGCGCAACCAGTCCACGTCAGAACGTCGAGTCGCTCGACGCGGAAATCGTCGTCGGCGACATGCGCGACGAAGCGTCGATGCGCAACGCACTGCGCGGCGTGCGCTATCTGCTGCACGTCGCCGCCGATTACCGGCTGTGGGCGCCGGACCCGAGCGAAATCGAGCGCTCCAATCTGGAGGGCACCAAGGCGACCATGCGCGCGGCGTTGAAGGAAGGCGTCGAGCGCATCGTGTACACGAGCAGCGTGGCCACGCTCAAGGTGACGAGCTCCGGCAACTCGGCCGATGAAACGTCGCCGCTAAAAGCCGACCAGGCGATCGGCGTCTATAAACGCAGTAAGGTGCTGGCCGAGCGCGCGGTGGAGCGCATGATCGCCGACGACGGCCTGCCGGCGGTGATCGTCAATCCGTCCACGCCCATCGGTCCGCGCGATGTCAAGCCGACGCCGACTGGGCGCATCATCGTGGAAGCGGCACTCGGCAAAATTCCCGCTTTCGTCGATACGGGACTGAATCTCGTGCACGTCGACGACGTCGCGGCCGGGCACTTTCTCGCGCTCGAACGCGGCAAGATCGGCGAACGCTATATTCTTGGCGGCGAAAACCTGCCGCTTCAGCAGATGCTCGCGGACATCGCGGCGCTGACCGGCCGTAAGGCGCCCACCATCAGCTTGCCGCGCTGGCCGCTTTACCCGCTCGCAATGGGCGCGGAAGCGGTCGCCAAGTTCACTAAGCGCGAACCGTTCGTCACCGTCGACGGATTGAAGATGTCGAAGAACAAGATGTACTTCAGCTCCGCCAAGGCGGAACGCGAACTCGGCTACCGGGCGCGCCCGTATCGCGAGGGCTTGAGCGACGCGCTCGAATGGTTCCGGCAGGCGGGCTATCTGAAGCCTTAGCGCAAGCATTTTGTTACAACGTCGCTGTATTTGCGGAAGGTAAAGCCTACGCGCAGCAGTTAAAATCGTGGGTCTTACCTGAGAAACCTCGCATGAATCTTCACGAACAGCTCGGCGCGCTGGAAGTGGGCGTCGATCAGCTCATTCAGGCTGTCGTGGCCCCGCAGGCCCAGAACATCCCCGAGACACCCAATGAAGCCGACGCGCAGCAGGCGCCGGCTGAACATGCCGTGTCGGAAGCCGAGGCGGAAACGGTCGCGGCCGAAGCCGCGGTAGGCGACGCCACAGCGCAACCCCCTGCAACCCCGCCTCTGCCCACGCTGGAAATCAACCGCCCGGCGCAGAACGAAATCACCATGACCATTGGTGGTCAGACCGTCGCATTGCGCGCGGAGCAGATCGGCCAATTGATCGAGGAACTGTCGAACGCGCGCGCCTCGATGACGCCGGAACCGCCGCCGGGCATTCCGCCAGGCTGGCGTTTCGTGTCGACGAAAAACCCCGTCATGGCCGTGCAGAAGCAGTCGAACGGCGACCGTCTGCTGGTCATGCGTCATACCGGTCACGGCTGGGTGCCGTTCACTTTCTCACCGGACATGGTGATTCAGCTTTATATGCTGCTTACCAAGGGCTGAGACGAAACTGCAAAATGCAAAAAGAAAGCGGCGCATGCGCCGCTTTTTACGTTACCGCGCGGCCGTCATGGCCGGCTCATCGCAGCGCCGATAGGTCAACGTTCCTGCACGGGCGCCTGAACCCGCGCCTTCCATTGCCCGCCCTTGCCGCGCCAGTAGCGCAGCGCCGACGCAAACGTCGCGCCGACATAGAACAGCGCGACGAGCGGCAGAAACGGCGCCCATAGCGGCGAACGTCGGTAATAGCTGAGCATCGGCGCATATGCGCAGCACATCGCGGCCCAGGCGAGCCACGCGGGCCAGCCCGTCGGGCCCAGCACCAGGGCCGCGACCGGCGGCATCAGGTAGATGATCGTCATGCCGGCAAGCGTGCCCAAGAGCAGCATCGGCGAATAATGCAATTGCGTGAACGCGGTGCGCGCAATCATGTTCCAGATGTCGCGCCAGCTATCGTAAGGACGCAACGACACGCTGCGCGCCGCCACGTCGAGCCGGATCGGATGGCGCCCGCTGCCACGATGCTTGATGCGCGCCGCCAGGCTGCAATCGTCGATCAGTTCCGCGCGGATCGATTCAATGCCGCCCGCTTCCTCGAGCGCACTGCGCCGTACCAGCATGCAGCCGCCCGCCGCAGCCGCCGTTCGATTGCGCGGGTTGTTGACCCACGCGAACGGATACAGCTTCGCAAAGAAGAACACGAAGGCCGGAATCAGCGCTTTTTCCCAGAACGAATCGCAGCGCAGGCGCACCATCAGCGAGACGAGATCGCGCTTTTCGACGTCGGCGCGGGCGACCAGTTGCGTGACGGCGTCGGCGGGATGGCCGATGTCGGCGTCAGTCAGCAGTAGAAATTCGGCCGGCAAGCCGAGCGTGCGCACCGCCTCGATGCCTTGCGACTGCGCCCACACCTTGCCGGACCACCCCGGCGGCAGCGGCTTCGCGCTCAACACGGTCAAGCGGTCCGGGCATTGCAGCTGTAATGCGGCGGCGCGAGCGGCGTCGGCCGTGCCGTCGGTGCTGTGGTCGTCGACGACGATCACGTGGAATTCACCGCGATAATCCTGCTGAAGCAGCGTCGTAACGGCTTGCGCGATGACATCGACTTCATTGCGGGCAGGCACCACGGCGGCCACGGCGGGCCATGCATCGCGCGGCTCGGGCGTAAGCGGCGTGGCCGGGCGCGCACGCCAGAAGCCGCCGCGAGCGAATAGCAGCACGGCCCAGATCAGCAGGGACAAACAGGAAAGAAAAAACAGAATCACCGCCGTCAAGCCCATTAAGCATTACCCTCGATTTCCGCAAGCGTCGAATCATTCATAATGCGAGGCGCGAAGCGCTTCACAGAACGACGTAGTTTAAGGGTTCCGCTAACGCGGTGCAGCGTGCAATTATTGCCGCATGAGTCAGGGCGGCGCTTCGCGCATGTGCCGCGTCCGCCCAACACTACAGCGGCCCCGCCAAAGCAAAGCTGGCCTGATAGCGTTAGAATGCGCGTTTGGTTTTGCTATACCGGCACGTCGCCGGAGTTCAAGACGTCAACTAATTAGATGGTCGCGGCGATAAAGTCAGAATTTCCGGCTTCCTCGAAACCCGCGTCAGTCGGAGTCCGCCAATTTATGCGAGTCATCCTTGCCCAACCCCGCGGCTTTTGTGCGGGCGTTGTTCGTGCAATCGAGATTGTCGATCGGGCGTTGCAGCAGCACGGCGCGCCTGTATATGTACGCCACGAGATTGTCCACAATCGTCATGTGGTCGACAATCTGCGCCAGAAAGGCGCGCGCTTCGTCGAAGAACTCGATGAAGTGCCGCAAGGCGCCGTGGCGATTTTCAGCGCGCATGGCGTCGCTCAAACGGTCGAGCGCGACGCGCAAGCGCGTGGTCTTGACGTGCTCGACGCGACCTGCCCGCTCGTCACGAAGGTGCATGTGCAGGGGCGTCAATATGTAAGCGCCGGGCGCACGCTGATTCTGATTGGCCACGCCGGACATCCGGAAGTGGAAGGCACGATCGGTCAGATTCCGGGCAAGGTGCTGCTGGTGCAAAGCGAGGCCGAAGTCGAGCATCTGAACTTGCCGGCCGATACACCGCTCGCCTACGTCACGCAGACTACGCTCTCAGTGGACGACACGCGTGGCATTATCGACGCGTTGCTGCGCCGCTTCACCAACATCGTCGGTCCTGACACGCGCGACATCTGCTATGCCACGCAAAACCGCCAGGCCGCCGTGCGCGAGTTGAGCAAGCAGGTGGACGTGCTGCTGGTGGTGGGCGCCACGAACAGTTCGAACTCGAACCGGCTGCGCGAGATCGGCAGCGAAAGCGGCGTGGCGAGCTATCTCGTCGCCGACGGTTCCGAAGTGAAGCCGGAGTGGTTTGCGAATGCGCAGACCATCGGCATCACGGCCGGCGCTTCGGCGCCGGAAGAAATGGTCAAAAATGTAATCGATGCGCTTAGCGCAATGGGGCCCGTCGATGTCACGACGATGGCGGGCCGTGAAGAGAAGGTCGAATTCAAGTTGCCATCGAAGTTGATGCAACCACTCGCCGTACGCGAAGTTTAAGGAGGACGTCTTGTCTATTCCGCTGCTACAGAAAGTCCGGGTCGGCGCATACATCATGCGTCAGCACCTCTCCGGCAACAAACGCTACCCGCTCGCACTGATGCTGGAGCCACTATTCCGCTGCAATCTTGCCTGCAATGGCTGCGGCAAGATCGACTATCCGGACCCCATCCTGAATCAGCGTCTGTCGCTGGAAGAATGCCTGGGCGCCGTCGACGAATGCGGCGCGCCCGTAGTGTCGATTGCAGGCGGCGAGCCGCTTCTGCACAAGGAAATGCCGCAGATCGTAAAGGGCATCATCGCACGCAAGAAGTTTGTGTACCTGTGCACGAACGCGCTGCTGATGGAAAAGAAGATGGACGACTACGAGCCGAATCCGTACTTCGTCTGGTCAGTTCACCTGGATGGCGATCAGCAGATGCACGACCATTCGGTGTCGCAAGACGGCGTGTACGACAAGGCGGTTGCGGCCATCAAGGAAGCGAAGCGCCGCGGTTTCCGCGTGAACATCAACTGCACGCTGTTCAACGACGCGGTGCCGGAGCGTGTTGCCGCGTTCTTCGACACAGTCGGGCCGATGGGCGTGGACGGCATCACCGTCTCGCCGGGCTATGCGTACGAGCGCGCGCCGGATCAGCAGCACTTCCTGAACCGCGACAAGACCAAGCACCTGTTCCGCGAAATTTTCAAGCGCGGCAACAACGGCAAGAACTGGTCGTTCAGCCAGTCGGCTATGTTCCTCGACTTCCTGGCCGGCAATCAGACCTACGAATGCACGCCGTGGGGCAACCCGGCGCGTACGGTGTTCGGCTGGCAGAAGCCGTGCTATCTGGTCGGCGAAGGCTACGTGAAGACCTTCAAGGAATTGATGGAAACCACGGACTGGGACAAATACGGTACGGGCAACTATGAAAAGTGCGCCGACTGCATGGTCCACTGCGGCTTCGAAGCCACGGCCGTGATGGATACGGTTGCGCATCCGTTGAAGGCGTTGAAGGTCAGCATGCGCGGCCCGAAGACGTCGGGTGCTTTCACGAAGGACATTCCTTTGGACAAGCAGCGCCCGGCTGAATACGTGTTCTCGCGCCACGTCGAGATCAAGCTGGAAGAAATCAAGGTGGCCGGCAAGGGCAGCAAGGTGCAGACGGCTACTGCTGCGCACTGAGCGTTCACGGGCAGCGGCCTCGCGCCGCTCGTCAAACCGGTGCTGCATGATGCAAAAAAGCGCGGTCTTTAAGGCCGCGCTTTTTCTTTGCTGGTTCTACTCAAGAGGCAAGCAGACTCCCGGTTCAGGTCACCCCGCGCTGCGTGCGTTATGCGCGGTGAGGAACTTGATCAGACCGTCGACGCCGCCCTTGGCAAGCTGATCGGCGAATTGCGTCTGATACACCTGGATCAGCCACGCGCCCATCATATTGATGTCATAGATCTTCCAGCCGGACGGCCCCTTGGTGAGCCGGTAGTCGATTGCGTCGTCGCCGCCATTGCTGATCACGTGCGATTGCACGACGACGTCTTTCGCGCCACCAGGCACATTGGCCGGCAGGAACTTGAACTTCACGTCCTGATCGCGCAACTGCGAAAGCGACGAAGCATACGTGCGCACGAGCAGCAGCGTGAACTGCTCATAAAGCTGCTTCTGCTGCTCGGGGGTAGCGGTGCTCCACGCCTTGCCGACTGCGATACGCGTGGTGCGCTGAAAGTCCGTTGCCGGCACGAAGCGCGTCTCGACCAGTTGCGTGATCTTCGTCATATCGCCGCCGCGGGCTTGCGGATCGGCTTTCATTGCCGAGACCGTTCCCTCGACGGCACTTTTTACCACCGCGTCGGGCGCGCTTTGCGCATAGGCGGCTGTTGACACCACGGCCGCAGCCAGAAAAGCAGACAGATAACGTTTCATACGCTCGACAAGACCTGAAAAGAGTGTGCGCCGCCGACCCTGAACTCGCGGCGAAAGCTGGGTAGACCAGTATACCGACATTGCGTTCCCGCCCCATCGAGCTGCACCGGGAGCCGCATTTGCTACGGGCAGTGCTGCCTGCGCTGTCGGAGGGCGTCGCTATTGCTCATTGTCGCTGTCCGCCCCCGGCGGCATCGCTGCCGCGCACTGGCACTGAATGCGGTCCGCTTTGCTCCGGCTCTGTATACTTGTGCACTTTCGTCAAAATGCCACCCGTGATAAGGCCAAGTTCGCCTACATGCTGAAGTCATCTATCGTTCGCCTCGTCGCCTACTCGGTGCGCCATCCTTTGCGGATCATCGCACTGTCGATCGTGCTCGCCATTTTGAGCGGGATCTATGTCGCGCATCACTTCAAGATCAACACGGACATCAGCCGCCTCATCGAAACGGACAAGGAATGGTCCACGCTCCAGCACGCGATGGACCAAGCCTTCCCCGAGCGCGGCGAGACGGTGCTCGTCGTCGTCGAGGCGCAAGCGCCTGAATTCGCCGACGCCGCCGCGAACGCGCTAACGGCAGCGCTGAAAGCGGAGCCGAAGGAATTCGTCGCAGTCTCGCAGCCCGCTGGCGGCCCGTTCTTCGAACACAACGGCCTGCTGTTCCCGTCGACTGAAGAGGTCATGTCGACCACCTCGCAACTCGTGCAGTCGCGCCCGCTCGTGAACACCCTTGCGCACGATCCCAGTCTCACAGGACTTGCTGGCACGCTCACCACGAGCCTGTTGCTGCCGTTGCAGATCGGTCAGGTGAAGCTCTCGGACATGAGCCGCCTGTTGTCGCAAAGCGCGAATACGCTGGACCTCGTGCTGGCGGGCAAGCCTGCCGCTTTTTCGTGGCGCGCGTTCGTCGACAAAAGTGCCGCGACCAATCCGGCCCGCGCCTTCGTGGTCGTGCAGCCGGTCGTCAACTACGATGCGCTCGAGCCGGGCGCAACGGCGTCTAAGGCGATCCGCGATACGGCGGCCTCGCTGCATCTCGACTCGCGTTATGGCGCCACAGTCCGCCTGACCGGCGCACAGCCGCTCGCGGACGAAGAGTTCGCGTCAGTCAAGGACGGCGCGGTGCTCAACGGTATCGGCACATTCGTCGTCGTGCTGGTGATCTTGTGGCTTGCGCTGCGCTCCGGCCGCATGATCGCCGCGGTCTTCATCACGCTGTTCGTCGGGCTCGCGATTACCGCGGCCCTCGGCCTCATGATGGTCGGCGCGCTGAACATGATCTCGGTTGCGTTCATGGTGCTATTCGTCGGCCTGGGCGTCGATTTTGGCGTGCAGTTCGGCGTCAAGTATCGCGAAGAGCGCAATCGCGACGACCGTCTTTCCGCCGCGCTCGCCCATACCGCGCACAGTATCGGCGTGCCGCTCACCCTCGCCGCGGTCGCGGTTGCGCTGAGCTTCTTCTCGTTTCTGCCGACGGCGTACCGCGGCGTGTCCGAGTTGGGCGAGATCGCCGGCGTCGGCATGTTCGTCGCGTATCTGACCAATATGACGCTGCTGCCGGCGCTGTTGAAGATCTTCAACCCGCCGGGCGAGCCCGCGTCGCCGGGCTTCAAGCAACTCGCACCCGTCGACGATTTCCTCGCCCGTCACCGCAAGCCCGTGCTGATCGGCACGCTGATCGTCGTGATCGGCGCCACGCCGTTGCTCACGCGTTTGCATTTCGACTTCAATCCGCTGCATCTGAAAGATCCGCATACGGAGTCGATGGCCACGCTGCTGTCGCTGAAGGATTCTCCCGAGGCGGCGGTGAACAACGTGCATGCGCTCGCGCCCTCGCTTGCTGAGGCCGATCGCGTGGCCGAGCGTTTGCGCGCATTGCCCGAAGTGGGCCGCGTCACGACGCTCGACACCTTTGTCCCCGCGCAGCAGCAACAAAAGATGATGCTCATCGCGAGCGCCGCGCAGCAACTGCTGCCCGCGCTGGAACAGCAACCGGCGCCGCAAGCCACGGACGCAGTGCGCGTCGCGGCGCTCAAGCGCGCGTCGAACCAGCTCTCGCTCGCCGCCGACGATCACCCGGGTCCGGGCGCCGCCGAAGCGAAACATCTGTCGGCCACGCTGCAAAAGCTCGCCGCCGTGGATGCCGCCACACGCGACCGCGCGGAAACCGCGATGTCCGAGCCGCTGCGCATCGCGCTCAAGCAGTTGGAGAATCTGCTGCAGCCGACCGAAATCACGCGGGACAATCTGCCGAAGGAAATTTCGAAGGACTGGGTATCGAAGGATGGCCGGGCGCTCGTCGACATTGCGCCGAAGGTGAAGCCCGGCACTGATCCAAACGACGACGTGGCGCTCGCGCGCTTCGCGCATGCTGTCAAGAAGGCGGAGCCCGGCGCGATCGGCGGACCGATCTCAATCCTTCATTCCGCGGATACGATCATCAAGGCGTTCTTGCAGGCCGCGGGCTGGGCGCTGCTGTCCATCGCGATCCTGTTGTGGGTCGCGCTGCGGCGCCTCGGCGATATGCTGCGCACCCTCGTTCCGCTGCTCGTGTCGGCGCTTGTCACACTGGAGTTGTGCGTGGTGTTCGGCATGCCGCTGAATTTCGCGAATATCATCGCATTGCCGCTGATGCTCGGCGTCGGCGTGGCCTTCAAGATTTACTTCGTGATGGCATGGCGCAACGGACAAACCGGCTTGTTGCAGTCGAGCCTGACGCACGCCGTGCTGTTCAGCGCGGCGACCACGGCGACGGCGTTCGGCAGCCTGTGGCTTTCGCATCATCCGGGAACGTCCAGCATGGGCCGCCTGCTGGCGCTGTCGCTGTTTTGCACGCTCATCGGTGCAGTGGTTTTCCAACCCGTGCTGATGGGCAAGCCGCGCCCACGTCGCGCGAAGCACAAAGGAATATAAGCATGAAACTGCGTACCACCGTGCTGGCGCTCGCCGCCACCGGCCTCATTGCCGGCTGCGCAACCGGTCCGGACCGCAAGCCCGGCGACCCGTTCGAGCCGATGAACCGGGCGGTGTTCACTTTCAACGACGGTCTTGACCGCTACGTCGCGATGCCCGTCGCCAAGGGCTATCAGAAGGTGACGCCGCAGCCGTTGCGCACGGCCGTCAGCAACTTCTTTTCGAACCTGGGCGACCTGAGCAACGCTGCGAACGCGCTGCTGCAATTGAAGATCACCGACGCGACCGAGGACATCATCCGTTTCGCCTTCAACTCGACGTTCGGCCTCGGCGGCCTGCTCGATTGGGCGACGCCGGCAGGGTTGCCGAAGCATCATCAGGATTTCGGCCTGACGCTCGGACACTGGGGGATCCCGTCGGGACCGTATCTGGTGTTGCCGCTATTCGGGCCTAGCACCGTGCGCGACAGCATGGGCCTCGTGGTGGACGTGAAGTTCAATCCATTGAACTACATGGAGCCGGCGTTGCGTAATCCGCTGTATGTGCTGCAATTCGTGAGCGTGCGTTCGGATCTGCTCGGCGCAACGGATCTGTTGCAACAAGCGGCTTTGGACAAATACTCGTTCGTGCGCGACGCCTATACGCAGCAACGGCGGGCGCGTCTGCGCGGCACCGGCGACAATGCAGCGCCGCTGCCGGAATACGACGATCAGGAGGATTCCGGCGCTGCACCCGTTCCGGCGAAGGGTGCTGCCGCAGGCGCGCCGGCCGCGCTGCCCAATTACGCGGACCCAGGCGATACGGCTGCGACGCCGGATGCGGCGTCTGGAGCGGCTACGGGCGCGCCGGCGGGCGTGCCCAATTACACGGATCCGGGTGACGCGCCTGCGCCGGCAAGCGGCGCGGCGGGCTCGATGCCGAATCGGACGAATGCGGGGACAACTGCGGGTACAGCTACGGCGCCCACAACCGCACCGGCTCCGGCGTCAGCGCCGGGCACGGCCACGCTACCGACTGCCGCGCCAGCCGATAACAAACAACCGGCTTCAGCACCGGCTGCGCAATAGCATCGGTGAACGCGCGCCTCAGGCGTAGACCGATGGCGTTGAATGGCTACGCGAACCGCCGCAGGCAGGCGGCAACATGCACCGCGTCTATCCAGCACTGGCTCAGCAATAACATCAGCGAATGCGCGCCCAGGATGGCGGCAGGGTTATAGACGGGCAAGTGAAGTGCGGCAGGCAAGCGCGCGGCAAGCAGCACCACGGCTCATCGGACAGCGTCAGGCGACGCCGATATTGAACGCCCCCGCTGCGCCGAGCGCTTGCCGAGCATGCACCAGCGAGACGCGCGCCGCGCGAGCATCCATCGCCACCTGAATCAGCGCGCCGATCTGCGACGGTTGCCGCATCAGCTCACGCAGGATCGGGGCAAGCGCGGTGCTGCCGTCATCGCGCAGCCCCGCAGTCGCTGCCGACGGCAATGTGCGCCACGCCGGATCCACGATCGCACGGCACACGGCGAACGGCAATCCACGCGCGACGGCCATCGCGCCAGCGAGATGCGACTCCATATCCACAGCCAACGCGCCCGTCGAGTGATGCAGCGCCCGCTTGTCGTCGGCGGACATGAGCGGTGCTGCAACCGCGGCCATCGAGCCGCGCTGCAAACGCGATGCGAGCGGTCCCTTAGTCAGCGCGGCGGCGAGCCGGTTGGCCCAGGCTGAATCGGTGGGAACGCGGCCGAACGGACCTTCGACGGCATCCGCGACAATCAGCGCGCCCGGCTTCAAATCCGGCGCCAGGCCGCCCGCCGTACCGAAGCTGACGATCCCCGAGCAACCGCGCGCCACCGCTGCGCTCAGCGCGCGTTCCAGCAAATCGGCGCGCGCCGCGTAGACCACTTCGACGCCCTGGCCTCGCGCGATTCGCGCTTCGAAAGCCATGCCCGTGACGACGATGACCGGCAAGCCGCTGCGGCCGGCATCGGCGGACGGCGCTGTGGGACCGGGCATCCGTTACATCCCGACCGCGACGCGCGTAAGCCCGTTGCGCTTCAAATGACGGAAGCGCGCGAGCGCCCACAGCGGGAAGAACTTGCGGTAGCCGTGATAGCGCAGATAAAACACGCGCGGGAAACCGGTGGCGGTAAACCGCGTTTCGTCCCACAAGCCATGTTCACGCTGTTCTCGCTGCAAATAGTCGATGCCGCGCGCAACGGCCTCGTGATTCACCTCGCCCGCCGCCATCAGGCCCATCAGCGCCCACGCCGTTTGCGAAGCCGTGCTCGGCGCGCGTTCGTAACCGCGATAGTCGAGCTTGTAGCTCTCGCCGCCCTCGCCCCAGCCGCCGTCTTCGTTCTGGATAGACAACAGCCACTGCGCGGCGCGCTGGATGCGCGGGTCGTCGTGCGGCATGCCGGCCGCGTTCAGCGAACACAGCGCGGTCCACGTACCGTAGATGTAGTTCAAACCCCAACGGCCATACCAGCTGCCATCCGGCTCCTGTTCCTTCAGCATGTAGTCGAGCGCGCGTTGCGCCGGTTCGCTGTTCTGCGGGAACTCGCCGAGTTGCGCGAGCATCGACAGACAACGGCCGGACACGTCGGCAGTCGGCGGATCGAGCAGCGCGCCGTGATCGGAGAACGGAATGTTGTTCAGGTAATACTGCGTGTTCTCGGGCTCGAACGCGCCCCAGCCGCCGTCGCTGCTCTGCATGCCGACGACCCATTCGCGCGCGCGCGCAATCGCTTCCCGATCGACGCCCGATTCCGTGAGCGCCGCCGAACGATGCATGGCCATCGCAACCACGGCCGTGTCGTCGACGTCCGGGTAATACGCGTTGTTGTACTGGAAAGCCCAGCCGCCAGGACGCACGTTCGGGCGGCGCGAAATCCAGTCGCCGCGCACGTCGAGAATCTGTAGCGGACGCAGCCATGCAAGGCCGCGCTCAGCCGCCTGCTCGGCGCGCGCTTCGCCGGTTTCGAGCAACGCGTGCGCGGCAAGCGACGTGTCCCACACCGGCGACAGACACGGCTGGCAATATGCTTCGTCATCCTTGATAACGAGCAGCTTTTCAATCGACTGGCGCGCAATCGCGCGGTTCGGATGATCGGCCGGATAGCCGAGCACGTCGTACATCATCACTGAATTGGCCATAGCCGGGAAAATCGCGCCGAGGCCGTCTTCGCCATTCAGCCGCCGATCGACGAAGGCCACCGCTTCACGCACCGCGCGCTCGCGGGTGACTTTCGGAAACAGGCCGTCGACCGCGCGCAGCACCGTATCCACGACGCGGAAAAAGCGAAACCAGCCGACATGCTGATGCGGCGCCCGCGCCGGCATGCCGGTGTTGACCGGCGCCCCACGGAACAACTCGTCGATGCGCACGCGGCGCGGATTGCGCGCGAGCGGCCGCTTTGCGTTAAGCACGAGCAGCGGCACGATCACGGTCCGCGCCCAGTACGACACCTTCGACAGATGGAACGGGAACCACATCGGCAACAGCGTGATCTCGACGGGCATCATCGGCACTGCGCGCCACGACACCACGCCGAACAGCGCCAGCAGGATTCGCGTGAAGACGTTCACTGCCTCCGCGCCCCCGTGCGTGAGAATCGCCTCGCGTGCGCGGACCATATGCTCGGCATCCACGGGATCGCCGATCATCTTCAGCGCGAAGTACGCCTTCACGCTCGCGCTGACGTCGAGCGCGCCGTCGGTGAAGAGCGGCCAGCCGCCGTCGGCGAGCTGGATGCGGCGCAGATAGCGCGCGATTTTCTGCTCCAGTTCGATATTCGGCGTTTCGCCGAGGTAATGGACCAGCAGCACGTATTCGGCGGGAATCGTTGCGTCGGCTTCCAGTTCGTAAATCCAGTGGCCGTCCGGCTTCTGCGCGGCGAGGATGGCGTCGGTCGCGCGCGTGATCGCGGCGTCGAGCGAAGGGGCAAACGGGGCGGACGCGTTGGACACGTTGGACACGTTGGACACGTTGGACGCGGTCAGCGCGTCAGCCGCGTCGCTCGCGTCGCCAGGCGCGCTTTGCGCCTCACCGGCGGATTCGGGCATGACGGCGCCCAGCATGTGGGCTTGAGATAAGTCGTTCATCGGCGTTCCATCGGTTGATTCAGCAACGTATCCGCGGCCTTCTGGCCGGAGCGGATCGCGCCTTCAATCGTCGCGGGCAGGCCGGTGGCCGTCCAGTCTCCCGCGAGCATGAGATTGTTCCAGCGAGTGCGCGTGCCCGGACGCAGCGTTTGCTGGTCCGGCAACGCGGCGAATGTCGCGCGTTTGTCGACGACCATCTGCCAGGCCGGCATTGGCGCAGCCGGCAGATTGGCCGCTTGCGTCACCTCGGCCCACAAGCGCGTCGCGAGTTCTTCGCGCGGCGTGTCGATAACATGCTCTGCGCCGTAAACCGTCGCGGAAAGACGCCCGTCGGACGCGAACAGCCATTGCGCAGTGCCGTTCAGCAGGCCGCTGACGGGCGGCAAGCCGAACGGCGGCTCGACCGCGAAATGCACACTGACGGTCGAAGCAAAGCGAGTGGGCGCGCGCAAGCCTGGCACGAGCGTATGCGCGATGTCCGGCGGCACGGCCAGAATCACGGCCTGGTTTGCATCGAGCACGACGCTTTGTTCGGCGAAACTTAGCGCCTGCACGCGGCTCGTATTCGCATTTGCGGCAAACACGATTTCTTCGAGCCGCGAGCAGAGCTCGATCGCAGCGCCGCCATGCTGCAATAACCGCAACGCCGGATCGACGAAAGCGCTGCTCAGACCGTTGCGTGCGATAAGCGGCCGGCACGCGAGGCCGCCGGCAATCAACGTCTCGCGCACCATCGCCGCAGTCAGTTCCGCCGACGCGTCGCGCGGCTCGGCGTTGAGCATTGCGCGAAACAGCGGCGCGAGCAAGCGGTCCCAGAGCGGGCCATTGCTGCGCATGGTTTGCGCGACGCTGCGGCCGGGCTTTGCGAAAAGCAGCGGCACGAGACTGAGATAATCGCCCGGGCCGGTGTTCGGCACACGCGCGTTCTGATCGAAGATCCACCACGGCAGCCGCCCCGACGACAGGCGCACCGTCCAGCGCGCGCGAGTGGCGAGGTCCACGAACGGGAATTCGGGCAACGCGGGCCCCGTGAGTTCGTCAGCGGAGCCGATCGCCCGCGCATAGTTCAGCGTGGCGACGTTGCCGGACATCATCAGGTGATTGCCGCTGTCGATCGTCGCGCCTAGCTTGGCGTCGTAATACGAACGGCAACGGCCGCCGGCCTGTTCGGCCGCTTCGTGCAGCACGACTCGCGCGCCGCGCCGCTGCAACTGCACTGCGGCGGCCAGGCCGGCGAGGCCCGCGCCGACCACATGTACGAGTCTCGACATCAGCTCAGAAGAGCGCGTAACGCGCGACGATCCACAGCATGCGCAGCTTCGGCTTGCTGACCTTCGTACGCGGAATGTCGAAGCCGCGCTCCAGCGTGCGTTCGAGCAGCACACGGTACACGCCCGACATGATGCGCGGCGCGCGCACCTGATTGCGCGGCTCACGGTCCATGATCGCGTCGGACGCGGCGAAGTGCGCTTTCGCGCGCCCGGCAAGCGTTGCGCAGACACGCGGCAGTGAGGGATCGTCGGCGATCTGCGCGGGGTTCTTCACCGCGATGCCTTCGCGCGCCAGCAGTTCGTGCGGCAGATAACAACGGTTGATGCCGGCGTCTTCGTCGATGTCGCGAAGAATGTTCGTAAGCTGAAGCGCGCGGCCGAGATGGTGCGCCAACAAACGGCCCGGCTCCTCCTGCATCCCGAATATTCTCACCGATAGACGGCCCGCCGCACTCGCCACCCGGTCGCAATAGAGGTCGAGCGTGGCCTCGTCGGGCGCGCAGATGTCGGCGGCGGCATCCATCGCCATGCCGTCGATCATCGCGTGAAAGTCCTCGCGTTGTAGATGGAACGTGTGGATGTGCCGCGTCAGCGCGCGCAACGAGGCGCGCGGTGCGCCGGCATAGCACGCGTCGATGTCGGCGCGCCAGCGCTCTAGCGCGGCCGCGCGATCGGCGCGCGGCATGTCGCTGTCGGCAATGTCGTCGACAGCACGGCAGAATGCGTAGACCTGATACATCGCGTCGCGTTGCGCAGCCGGCAGGATGCGCATGGCGAGATAGAACGAGCTGCCGGACGTAGCGGCAGCGGCGTCGATTTCAGTATCGTCCACGACAGGATTGGAAACAGCCAAGACGATCTCCGCAGGAGGGCGCCCGCTGAAAGGCGTTCAGGAATTTTTATGTCCCGCCGCAGGGCGGGCGGCCCGCGCGCGCGGACACGCGCGAAACAGACGGCTGGGATGCCGGAAACGGCGAAAAGTATAACAACGTTTATGAGACGACGCAGTTTTCGCGGCGGAATGAGGGCCGCAAGCAGCTCGGACCGGCGAACCGGGCGCGACGTGCAGCGCGTGGCGCCGCGCATGCAACCGGCAGCTCGAGCGCAAGCACGTGCTACGAATCACCTTCGATCATCGCTCATCACGTCAACGCGACGGAGCGGTTGCGTCCCTGCCGCTTCGCGCTGTAGAGCGCCGCGTCGGCCTCGTTGATCAACACGTCATACGCGGGCAAGCCGGGACGCGCCGCCGCGCCGCCTACGCTCGCTGTCACCGGCACGCTCGTGCCCTGCACTTCGACCGGCGTATCCGCAATCGTGCGGCGAATTTTCTCCGCGACGCGCATCGCGTCCTCAAGCGGCGTGCAGGGCAACAGCAACGCGAACTCCTCGCCGCCGAAGCGCCCGAAGGTGTCTTGCGCCCTCACGACCTCGGCAACGCGCTGCGCCATCACCCGCAAAACAGTATCGCCGACGCCGTGGCCGAACTGGTCGTTGATCTTCTTGAAGTGATCGAGATCGAATAGCAGCACCGACATGTCGCCGCCATAGCGCTGCCAGCGCGTGTACTCGTCCAGCAGACGCGCCTCGAAGAAGCGGCGGTTGGCAATGCCGGTGAGCCCGTCGCGGTCCGCGTATTCCTGCAGTTTTGCAACGGCCTCCTCGCGCTCGCGCTGCACGATGCTCACATGCGTTACATCGGAAATGGTCACGCAGACGGCCACCACTTCCCGATCGCGCGTGAGCGGCATGAACGTGACGTCCTGCTGCATGTAATCGACGCCGCCCGTGATCGGCCGATCGTGATCGAACTTGAACAGATACGGACGCTGTTCCCACGAACTGAACGCGAAACTACCGAGCTGAAAAACGCTTTCGATCTTGCGCGACAACCACACGCGCGGCAGTTCCGGAAAATGCGTGAACAGCGACTTGCCGACCACCTGCTCCGCCGACAAACCGCTGTGGTCCTGCATGAACCGGTTCCACATCAGCACGTTCATTTCGCGGTCGAGCACGAAGATGCCGAAGCCCACTCGCTCCACCACGAGATCGCTCAACGACTCTGTAGGCGCGCTCATAGACTGGACAGCAGCGCGTCGAGCGCGTCGTTCATGTGACGGATGGACTCTTCGGCCATCAGCATCACGAGATGCGCGCGAAAACTCTGGTTTTCGAGCGTGAAGTTGACTTCGACGAGCAACGCGACTTCCCATTGCAGTACGCCGGGCTGAAACACTTCGTCGAGCGTCAGTGCATCGCCGAGCAGGCCGGGCGCCGAGAACACCGGCGTGCGGCCGAGCTGGTCCAGAATGCATGACACGCACGCTCCGGTGAGCACATTCGCGACGTCGAACATCAGTTCTTTCTGGCTCACTGCTTCATATGCCGAGCGCGAATACGGATCGCTGACGAGCGCGCACAGGTCCTCGACGCTGTCGCTGCGGCAAATCACGAGCGCCTCGCCCTTGATGTCCGAGCGAAAGCCCTGGCGCACCGCGCTCACCCGGTCCTCGATACCGGTCATTTCGCGCAGCGCCCGTGCAGCCTCGCTGACGGCCACCACCTTCACGCGCGGCACCGACAATTCGATGAACGAATCGAGCAGCCGTGCGAGACGCGTCGCGGCTTGACCCATCGCCAGATTGGCGACCTCTTGCAGCGCGTCGCGCTGATCTTCGGTGAGGACTGGCTCAGACATACAACCCGTACTCCTTGAGGATGGGCAGTACCGCCTCCGGCGTCACGGGCTTGGCGATGAACGCCGCGGCGCCGAGCGCGCGCACGCGCGCCTGGGCCATCGGCTGGATATCGGCCGAGACGACGATGACGAAGGTGTTCAGATCCTCATGCTGCAATGCCTCGAGCACCTGATAGCCGTTCATGTCCGGCATGGTCAGGTCGAGGAACATCACCGAGGCTTTTCCCTGACGATACAAACCGAGCGCTTCGCGTCCGTTCGAGGCGTAAGACACGTCGACGTCCCAATCCGGCGGCAATGCCTTTGTGAGCACCTTGCGGGCAAGCAATGAATCATCGGCGATCACGATTGGCAAAGGCATGGCGGGTCGAAAGACGGAATGAGCTCTTGCGGGTTAACGGCGGATAGCGGGATCTCTTTAGTGCGGAGTCTGGGGGCGAGCGGCGAAAGGCGCGTCGCCCTGGTGGAGTGCTGCTTGCAGCCGGGCGAGGAGAGTGCGCGGCGCGGCACATTTGGCGAATCCCGGGCGCATGCAAGACTGCGTGCGCGTACGCTGGACGACGGCTATGACCGGCATGTGCTGAGCCTACCCCGTAGTGAGTCGGCGCGGCTCGTCGGATCAGGCTGGTCCCGTGCCGCGCGCGTGGTTTCCGCGAACGCCGGCACTCACGCGTGTACGCATGATCCGGTGCCCTCGCGGCGTATGCGTTCGAACATGGCGGACGCACTTTTTGTGATTGCGTTGATTCTCGAAGTAAAACAGTCGAAAAGCAATACGCGGTATTTTCGTCCGGCTGACAATATCTTCCTTGTCGAGCCATTTTTCGAAAAGATACACGCCGCATATTAGTGCATTGCATACCGTTTATACTTTTGTGTACGTTTGCGCTTCTTGATTCGTCACTGATTTAAAAGGCTGACGAATCGCGCGCGGAATCGGCGCGCGCCCCAAACAACGGTAACTTCTACCGCCGTTCAGCGACTATGCTTCTCGTATCATCCCGTCTCTCCGTCAGAAAGACATGAGCGTTTAACAAATGAAACAAGACCGGTTCGACCCGCACCGAGCGAGCCGCCTTTCCGCAGACGGGCAGGACGACGCCGTATTCCCCGCAGTACCCGAGCAGAATTTCCAGGTTCGACGAATGACGCTGATCGCGCTGCTCGTCGCCGCGATCGTGCTGCCGTGCCTCTATGTCGCGGCGATGGCGTTTAGCGATCTGCGCACCCGCGAAGCCGACGCGACCAACATGACACTGCGCACCGTGCGTGTCGCCGAAGAACATGCGCTGAAAGTCTTCGACATGAACGAGACGCTCGACACGCGCATCGTCGATTTAACCGAAGGACTCGACGACGACGGTATTCGCGCGCGCGAAGCCGCCATTCACCAGAAAGTACGCACAATGGGCGGCGGCTATCCGCAGGTGGCCGCGGTGTCGATTTTCGGCCGCGACGGCGCGCTGCTTGTAAGCAGCCGGTTTTATCCGGCGCCGTCGGTTTCGATCGGCGACCGCGACGATTTCGTCGGCCTTCGCGATGGCCGCGACCTCGAACACGTATCGAAGGTAATGACGGGGCACGTCGCCGGCGAACAGGTGTTCAACACGGGCGTGGAGCGGCGCGCGCCCGACGGCACTTTCGCGGGCGTCGTGTCGGTCGCGCTGCGTCCGAGCTATTTCGACGCGTTCTACCGCGAACTGCTCGGCGGCAACCAGGGCGCGCCGATGAGCATGAGCCTCGTTCGCTCCGATGGCGCGTTCCTCGCACACTATCCGCGCCGCCCGCGCGAACCGGCGGTCGTCGCGGCGGACTCGCCATTCGCCGAGGCGATGAACCAGGGACGGCGCGCCGGCGTCACCCGCATGCGCTCGAATATTGACGGCGACAACATGATCGTCGCGTTCCGGCATGTCGGCTCTTATCCCGTGTACGTCATGTGCGGCTATCGCGCGTCGGCGATGTGGGCCGCGTGGTATCGGCACCTCGCCGTTCTGGTTCTGTCGATATTCACGCCGTCTGTCGCGCTATGGTGGGTGATCTGGCTGTCACTGCGCCGGCTCAGCGCCGAGCAGCAGGCGTGGGAGCGCTGGCAGGCGGAAGCGTCGATGCGCCGCTCGATTGAATCGGCATACCGGCAGTCACGCAAGATGGAAGCGCTCGGCACGCTGGTGGGCAGCGTCGCTCACGACTTCAACAACCTGCTGATGATCCTCTCGGCCAACCTGCAGATCGCGCGGCGGCGCAGCGCGCCCGGCCTGGATCGCGAACTCTCGGCGATGGAGCGCGCGCTCAAGAGCGGTCAGTCGCTCACGCGACAGTTGCTGGGCGTCGCCCGCAAGCAGCCGCTGCGCAATGAAACCGTCGCGCTCGAGCGCTGGCTGCCGGCCTGCCGGGACTTGCTGCGCGCGTCGCTCGGCGCCAAGGTATCGCTGGTGCTGGATATCGGCGCCGACGTCTGGCCGATGCGCGTGGACGTCGCGGAGCTCGAACTCGCGCTCATCAACATCGCCGTGAACGCGCGCGACGCCATGCCCAACGGCGGGCGCTTCACCGTGCGCGCGATCAACATCACGTTCCGTCACGAAGACGGCTTCCCGCTGACCGGCGACTTCGTCTAGGTGTCGCTCGAAGACACCGGTGTCGGCATGGCGTCCGAGGTGCTCGCGCGCGCCTTCGAGCCGCTCTTCACGACCAAGGCGAAGGGCATGGGGACGGGGCTCGGTCTGCCGCAGGTGTTTGCCTTTTGCGAGCGCTCCGGCGGCCTTGCCGCGATCGACAGCGCGGTGGGCGCCGGCACGTCCGTGCGGCTGTACTTGCCGCGCGCGGCGGAGGAGTCGGCGATCGACGGGCCATCCGAAACGGGGGCAGACGACAACGGCGCGTCGCATGGACTGCGCGTTCTGCTCGTCGAGGACAACGAGGAAGTGGCAGCGGGCACGGAAGCGTTGCTGCAAATGATGGATCACCAGGTCACGTGCGTCTTCAATGCCGACATGGCGTTGCGCCTTCTCGGCGATGCGCACGCGCAACAAGTCCGCACCGGCGAGCCTCTGCCGTTTGACCTCGTGCTCTCGGACATCCATATGCCGGGGAGCCTGAACGGCATCGATCTGGCCGAGGCGATCAGGGCGCTGGACAGCAGGCTGCCGGTCATACTCGTCACCGGCTACGCGGAAGAGCTCGATCGCGCACGGCATGTGAACGTGCGAGTACTGTCCAAACCCTTCGATATCGCGCTGCTGGAGAGTCTTTTGCAGGGAATCCAGCGCGACCTCGCCCAGAGCGGCCTCGATTCAGCGACGCATCAGGTGCAATAGCACGATGGTTTGCGCGCCGCCTCTCTCCCCGCTTTTCCTCGCTGCTTGCCTGATTTGCGCTGAATTGTAAAAAGCGCGGGCCGCCAGTCTCGGCGTCGTGCGATGAAGCGCTTCGGCGCGTGCCCATCGCTACGGGCACGCGCCGCGTAAGCCGCGCTCCCGGCATGAACGTTGCGGCACTCACTAAATAGTGGGGATGGCGCGTGGCGCGCTGTCCGTCCTACCCAAACGGGAGACAGCCATGCGACATACCGTGATTGGTTTATTCGACACCTATGCTCAGGCCGAAACCGCCCGCGACACGCTGGTGCAGACCGGTTTCGCGCGCGACACCATCGAATTGCAAGCAAATGCCGAACCGTCGATCGGCTCCGCAACCGGGGAAGTCGCCGGTTCGGGCGTGCTCGCGAACATTGAACGGTTCCTGTCGAGCCTCTTTGCCAGCGGCTCGCGGGCGCCCGAGACGGCGCGCTACACGGAGGCCGTGCGGCGGGGCGCCGTGCTTGTCGTTGTTGACGCCGCCAGCGAATCGCACGCGGAACTCGCTCGCAATACGCTGACAAGGCTCGGCGCGACTGACATCGGCGAGCGTTCGCCGGATTGGGGCACGCAATCGGCCACGGAGAGTGCGCGGGAACATTCGCTGCTCGACGAGCTGGGAATCGGCGCGGTCACGCCGGGAACGCCGCGCGGATCCGAAGCAGGAATGGCTGGGTCGACCGGCAGGGACACGGCAACATCCGCATCAGGCGGGACAACAGCCGGGACGACGACTGCGGGCGGCGCGGCCACCCGCCCTGCTGCTGCGGCCGATCCGCTGTATTCGACGCCCCGCAGCACCGACGCTGAGCCGTTCGTGCCGCCGCCGCTCAGCGAGCGCTCAGCAACGGGCGCGACCAGCGAACCCATGCCGGACCCGCTAGCCGACGATGCCGGCCGCAGCGCAATTGCCGCCGGCTCGGCGCCGGGCTCGGGCGCCGTGATGCAGCCGTCGGAGGTGGTCTCCGGAGCGGCGCAACCGACGGCGGGTCTCAGCGGCCAGATTCCAAACGAATATCTGGAATACGAAGAAGACTTCCGTACGCATTACGACGAGCAGTACGCCGCCGACGACTCGCGCTACGAGGACTATGTGCCGGCTTACCGCTACGGTGCGGAGATCGGCAAGGACGTGCGTTATCGCGACAGGGCGTGGGACGACGTGGAACCGGAAGCGCGGCGTCATTGGGAAACGACGTCGCCGGATAGCACATGGGAGCGCTTCAAGCTCGCGGTGCGCCACGGCTGGGAGCGCGTGACCGGGCATCACCACGTATAGATGCTTCGGCGCAGGAACGTGTGAGCAGTAGCGGCGGCGCGCCGTGAGGCGATGGCGACGCCGCCGCCCCATTAGCATCGGGCGATCTTGCGCAAGTCAGGCAGCGGTATGCCGCTTGACCCATGCGACGTAGCGATCGACGAAAGTCTGCAGGAACTTGCGCGTGCCGTCGTTGAGTATTTCGCCTTTCTCGTTGATGACCGCCGGATCGTGCTTGATGAATACTTCGGGCTGACCAAGCGTGGCAACGTCGAGATAGGCCAGCACGTTGCGCAGATGTTGCTGCGCGAGCGCCGACCCTGTCGCGCCAACCGAGGTGCCCATCACGGCGCCCGGTTTATTACCCCAGGAATTGGTGCCCCACGGGCGCGAGCCCCAGTCGAGCGCATTTTTGAGGACGCCAGGAATCGAGCGGTTGTATTCGGGGGTGACGAACAACAGGCCATCCGCGGCTTCGACCCGCTGTTTGAGTTGCTTGCCGGCTTCGGGGTAATCGGCGTCGTACTCCTGGCTGTACAGAGGCAATGAACCGATATCGATGAACTCGAATGTGAATTCGGGCGGCGCAAGTGAAATAACGGCTTGCGCCAACTGGCGGTTGAACGACTCGCGGCGCAGGCTGCCAACGACAACTGCAATGTGTAAGGCCATGGTTCGCTTCCTTGAGTGAGGCGCTCGAGGCGCAAAGGGTACGAGTTGCCATCATAGGCAAAAAGCTCGGCGCAAGCGCGCGCGGCTACCTGAACCGGGCGAAGTGGCGGAAAGATGCGGCGGCTTCGGACTAGCCCAGTGGATAACATTTCAGGCAGCAAAGTTATCCACAGATTTACTGAATAACCTTGTGGATAACTGCTACTTTTGCCTTGTCAATCAAGCTTGCCTCCGGTTCGCGCCATTTGGAGGCAGCAGCTTTTACGGAGGATCAACGATGAGTCTCGATCACGCAGGTAAATCGCACGATGAAGCAGTCGCCGCTCGCAAAAAGGAAAAGCCCCGTTCGCTGGAGCAGCCGGGCGGCGAGATGGCCGTCGAAGGCACGCAACCGGACGCGACGCACAGCAGCGGCCGATTATCGGAGCGCGGCAAGCAGGTTTGGCGTGAGGGCGCCGGCATGGACGGGAGCGGGAAGTCCTAGACGTCAGGCTGGCACCGATAGCTCTCCTCCTGCCCCGCCGGCGTTGGATGCAAAAAGGGCGCCCCTATGGGCGCCCTCCGTTGCTACGTCCGTGTGTCCGGACATCGGCTGCTGATTCTGCCTCCGGCCAGTAGCTGCAACGAATCAGTTGCCGAAAAACACGTTGCAGTATGACGCGGGCCCGTTGCATTGCGCCGGAGCGGCGGCTTCGGCTGCGCCCGAAGCGGCGGCGAACAAGGCGACGGAAGCGATCAGGGCGGACAGGATGCGTTTCATGGTGCTACTCCTCTTGAGTGTTGGCTGGCGATCTAGTGCGATCGATGCCTGAAGAATAGCGATTCAGTGTCTGCATAAAAATGGGGAAGATTGGAAGACTTTTTTTCAGTTATTGAAATAATGTGTCGGTACGGCTTAGGGAGCCGACGCGGCGTCACCGTTGCGCGGCTTGGCTGGGGGAAACGTCGTGGGAAAATCGAAACAGGCGTTATTCTCGGTCTGCGCAATAATCTATTTCTCTTTGTCATAAGTCGGCGGCCCCGCGCGACGAAGCTCGTCTTGTCCTTATCTTCGAGAGCCGCGAATGTCCGATATCCATTCGTTTGCGCTGCCGTCTACGGCAGAATGGCGCACGTGTCCATACCTCGTGCGAAACCAACGCCCCGCTTATGAGCGACAACCACCCAAACGACCTTACGCGCGTGCCGCTAAACGTACAGCGGAGCCTGCCGTGGCGCAATTGAGCAGAGCCGCACTGGACGATCCGGTTTATCTGGCACAGCTTCGCCGGGATCTCGTGCGGTTTGCCCGTCTGCAATTGCGCGACGCCGCAGCCGCCGAAGACGCTGTGCAGGAAGCACTGGCCGCCGCGTGGACGCAGGCTGACCGGTTCGTTGGGCAGTCGGAGCATAAGACGTGGGTGTTCGGAATACTGCGGCACAAGCTCGTCGATACGCTGCGCGCGCGGCAACGGACGGTGAACCTCTCGGCCCTCGAATCGGAACTCGAGGACGAGGCGCTACTTGATCGCGAGTTGTTCAAGGACAACGGCCACTGGTCGCAACAGACGAAGCCGCGCCCGTGGCCGACGCCGGAAACGGCGCTGCGTCAGCAACAGTTCTGGACCTTGTTCGAGATGTGCCTCGAACATCTGCCTGCACACATAGGCCGCGTTTTCATGATGCGCGAATTTCTCGATCTCGACACCGACGCGATCTGTTCTGAATTGCAGATGACCGCCAACCATTGCAGCGTGCTGATCTACCGCGCGCGACTGCGCTTGCGCACTTGTCTGAGCGAGAAGGGACTATCCAGTGAGGATGCCAATGGGGAAATGTAAGAACATCACCCGCCTGTTGTCCGACGCACTCGACCGTCCTTTGACGACCGGCGAATGGGTCGCCATCCGGCTGCATTTGCCGACGTGCAGCGGCTGTCGCAACTATCGCAAGCAGATTCGCCTGCTGCGTAACGCCGCCCATACGATGAGCGGCATTTCAACGCCGGGCGCAACGAACGGGGACGATTGACGCCGCAGCGCGCCGCGCCATGAGCGGCAGGCTTTGCGCTTTATCGCTCGCCGGGAGGCGTATCGCGGTAGCGGTCGAAAAAGCTGGCGTGGGAGGCTTCGTCGATCGCGACGGCGCTTCGCTCGCTACGAGCGGGGTGTTTCGCTAACTGCGCTCGCGTGCGTATCGGCCGACGCTTGAAATTGCCGCCGCAGTTAGGGCACACGTTGCGCAAAGTTGTGAGCGCGCACACTTCGCAGAAGGTGCATTCGTAGGTGCAGATCATGGCGTCGGACGCATTCGGCGGCAGTGACTTGCCGCATCCTTCGCAGGACGGTCGTAGTTCAAGCATTAGGGCTCCGTTTTCTGTTCTGCTTTTGCTCGCGCTAGACGTGCGAGGCATCTGTTGGTGCTGCTACGCTAGTGTATGGGGCGTGCGATGTTTGCAAGTGACAGCGCTGCGTTAATTGCTGCCATATGGCGTTGTGCAACGGTTCGCCTGTAGCGGCAGTATGGTGGTCATCAATCAGCCGAGGTTCGTTGCTGGACGCGTGTTCATGCAATGCGACGGAGAGATTGGGTCGATCAGAAGCGACTAGATCGATAAAGATGCGACATGAGCGCTTGCTCGTTTCGGCGAGGCGGCAACGCAACTGCGCCTTGACGTGCGCGGACCGAAGGTGGGTCCTGCCACTATGGCCGCATCGGTAAGGACGCCAACCCAGTTGTACCGTCCGGACCACGACGCGTCGCCGAGGAATCGGCGAAGTGCTACATCATCCTCAGAAGGGCCGCTGCGCAAGATGCAGCGGACCAGCCGGCTGCAGTACGCCTTGCATGGCGTCGCGGGACGACGGCATGCGGTTCCCTGACGCTCGTCGGGGCCGCGTCATACGAACAATGTCGCTACATTTTCAGGGGGCCGGCCAATCACCGCTCGCCCGTTCCGGACGACGATCGGGCGTTGGAGAAGAATGGGATGCGCCGCCAATGCTTCGTATAACTGAGCGTCGGATAGTGCGGCGTCGGAAAGACGCAGTTCTTCGTACACCGCCTCGGAGTCGCGGATCATCGCGCGCACCGGACAGCCGAGTTGCTTATTGAGTTCCTGTAGTTGAGCCACAGTGAGCGGCTGTTTGAGGTATTCGACGATCTCTGCTGCTTCTTCGTCCCGGCCGTACATAGTTGCAACCAGTTCGCAGGCAGCGCGGGATTTCGAGCACCGAGGATTGTGATAGATGGTAACCATGTCGGTTCGGTTCAGTAGGGGTTAGATGGGACCGGTCGGTTGGTGGAAACCGGGAGTGTGCGATTTTAGCTGCTAGCCCCCAAGCTCTGGGCGCGGTCGTCGCTTAGTGCCGCTCTTGATCTGAGTCGAAGTTTGAAGGGCGTGGTTCATTTCTGAGGCAGGACGCCGAGCGCGGTTTATGCGCATAAAGAGCGTCGCGCCAGCGGCTATGGCTCTGCCCGAGGTGAGCCGCTCCTCGTTCATCGATGAATGACTGATTTTCCACAACCAAATATCTAGGTGCCCGCTCTTCGTGAGCAAGGCAAAGACACACCGACCACGTCCTCGACCGAGCAAAGCGCAAACATGGCACGTTCAGGACTGCCGGCGGTTTATGCGCAGAAACTGATGCGCCGGTGGTCGCGTGCCACTGCGCTTTTGACGGCGCGTGTCGTGACTTCGACGCACAGCAGGCGCCACGCTAAGTCGTCGGCGCCGACGATGGCGCCGACGATGGCGATGGCGCCGACGATGGCGATGGCGATGGCGATGGCGATGGCGATGGCGATGGCGATGGCGATGGCGATGGCGCTGAGTGACGTGGCCGCCATCATCTGATTGCTTAGCGCAGACATTTCCCGGGCGCTACGAACCGTCAACTCGCCAGCGCATGTCCAAGACGGCGCCAAGAGTCGCGCCGGCCTACTAACCGACGCGCAGTGGCCCGCATCATCACGCGTCAACACGGTCTGCTGCCCTTCGACGGCGAACTCGGGATCGCTGCTTGTCGCGTCTCCGACCTCGTCTCTTTATGCGCATAAACTTGGCCGAATGGCTATTTCTATCCTCATTTCCAATGAAACGATTGAAATGCGAATTCATCCAGGTAAAATCCATCTGCATCTAAAAAGAGGAGGTGAACATTGGCAGCGGAAATCATCGCGGTAACTCAGCAAAAAGGTGGTGTCGGGAAGAGCACAATCGCGATGCACCTCGGGGCGGCTTTCCACGAGAAAGGCAAACGAGTCCTCGTCGTAGATGCAGACGGTCAGAACACACTGATCCATTGGGCCAGCGCGTCGTCGGACGGCGACACCGGTATCCCGTTCCCCGTCGTCAACCTCTCCGAAGCCGGTAGCCAGATTCACCGCGAGATCAAAAAGTTCGTGGGGGACTACGACATAATCGTGGTCGACTGCCCGCCTTCTATCACGGAAAAGGTCTCGGGCGTCGTCTTGCTCGCGGCGAGCGTCGCCGTAATTCCGACGTCGTCTTCGCCCGCCGATTATTGGTCGAGCGTCGGACTAGTCAAACTTGTCCAGCAAGCGCAGGTGATGAACGAAGATCTGCGCGCGGTCTTCCTCCTGAACAAGACCGAAGAAAAGCGGATGCTCACGCGCGAGTTGAAGCGTGCGTTAGAGGAACTTGGATTTCCTCTTCTCAAGACCCAGATTCCCACGCGCGAAGCCTATAAACAGGCGATGGCGCTGGGTCAAACAGTGCTACAGATGAGCGATCGCGGCGCCAAACTCGCGGCCATTGAAGTACGGGCGTGCGCGAGTGAGATCGCCGCCTTGCTTCCCTGAATTTATGCGCATAAAGGACCCTGAATGAAACCCTCCCAATTCGCCAAAGGCTTTCAAGCACGTCCTGATACGACCAGCAGCGAGAAGCGAACCGCGCTAGATCGTTTGAACGCCATTGACGGTCTGGTCAAGAACAATGCTTCGAAAGCCCCGGACGCAAACGCACGAACGCTATCGGCCGTCGTCCCGGAAACCGCTTCCGATCTCGACGCCGCTACGCAAAACGAGTCCGGAGCGTACCGTGCGTGGAGGATCGAGCATGGATATCGTCCAGGCCAGGTCATCGAGCTTGCGCTGAAAACCATCAAGCCCAGCCCGTTCAATCCGCGGCATTTTTATTTGAAGTCGTCGATTGCTGAGCTTGCTGTCAACCTGGCAAAGCAGGGCCAACAGCAGGCAATCCATGTCATTCCCGATTACGACAATCCCGGCACCTACTTCGTCAGCGACGGTGGCAGACGTGTGCGCGCGTTGAAGGAAGCGAATAAGGAATCGGTAAAGGCAATCGTTATCGATCTGCCAATCGGAATCCAGAGCTACAAGCTGGGCTACGACCTCAACGTGCAGCGGGATTCGCAGACAGTGTTCGACAACGCAGTCGTATGGAAACGCTTTCTCGAGGACCGCCATTTCCAGAGCCAGAAAGAACTGGCCGAGCATCTTGGCCTGGACGAGTCGACGGTCGCGGTGGCATTGTCGATCGCCAAGCTGCCGGAGCCTGTTATGCATGAGATGGTGGCCCGGCCCGACCGGTTTGGCTCCAACATGGCGTATCAGGTGGGCCGCTATCACGCCGCTCGCGGCGCTGACGCGACGCTGCGCCTGATCAACAAGATCCTCTCCGACGACCTCAGCACGCGACAAGTAGCCGACATCGTCAAGGGCAGGGCCAGTGCGCAGGAAAGCACCAAACCGGCGGGTCGGCAGCGCTATGCGCAGCGTCTGGAAATCAAGCTCGACGGCGTGTCGGTGGGCGATCTGAAGTCGTACGGAGACGATCGGATCGAACTGCGCCTCAAGGGGCTCACGCGTGAGAAGCGCGACGACATTCTTCGCCAGATCGAAAAGATGTTGAAGTAACAGACGCGGAAGTAAGTGGCGAGTAAGCGGCGGCGCAGCGGCCCACAGCCAGAGGCGCCGCCGCTTCCAAAGGTGCCAACAGTCTGCCGGACGGCCAGCTGATCAGGCCGCGCGCGACTGGCTCAGCGTAAAGGCGAGCAGGTCGCCATCCGTCGGCTCGCCCCACGTCTTGCGGGCGAGCCAATCAAAGAACGCCGTTTCAACGATCTTCGAGTCCAGTCCGCGGCGGCGCCAGTCGTCGCGCATGTGGGTTCCAAGCCCCGGCAGTTCCTCTTGCTCGAACGACTGCCGCGCCATCTCGCGTTCCGACTCGCCCTGTTCATCATAGAGTTCGCGCGCTTCCCTGCGGCGATATGCGGAATACTCGCCCAATAGGCGAGCTTTCAGGTCGTCTGCAGGAGCAGCCACCGCAGCCTTGGCGCCGCCAGCAGACGGAACAGCTTCAACCGGCGGAGCATAACCTTTCTTCAACGCATCCTTGAAGAGCGCCGGCGCGCTGCGCACAGGCGGCAACGACGTGCTACGCATGCGTTGCTCGGTCATTTGCAAAGCCGCGCGGATACGGTTTTCCTCACTGTCCGCGTACAGCGTTTGAGCCTCTTTCAGAGGAATGCCAATCTTGACCATGCGGTCCACGAGCGTGCTGTCGAATACGTTCGGATGTTCGTCGAGCGCTAGCATCGGCTGCTTGCGCTCGGTCACGCGGAATTGGATTTCCGCCACACGCCGGCCTTCGCGGTGCTCGATCAACTCGACGAAGATGTTCGTGACGGCATTTACCTCGGCAATCGCTGGTCGCAAATAATCGCGCTTGAAGTATTTGTATTCGCGCTTTGCTTCGTCGCCCGCTTCGGTGTCCGGAGTGCCCGAGAGGATAGGGCGCCACCATTCCCACGATTCGCGCATCGTCAGATGGCTTGGATTAGTCAGATAGCGCACGCAGATTTCGTACAATGCCAAGCCCGCGCTACTGCGCAACTGGCTCTGGAACTGCAGGCTCAAACGCGCATACTGGACCGGATCGAGCAGCTTCTTCTTGATCTTCGGTGCGAAAGAAAATTCGACCCAGACGCGACGTGTAGTCGGATCTTCAAGAATTTCTGCGTCGGCAATCAGCGTCGAGATGCCCCACTTGCGGCCGGGCTTCTGACTGGAGGTGCCGGTGCTCCATTCCACCTGAACAGAGACCATCCGGCGCAGGTGCTCCTTAACGAGAGCAGTGTCGTTGGAGTCGAACGCGGAATTGGCAACAATATCGGACAGCAACGCGCGATAGGTGTCGCCTGATTCGTCGGCTTGCTGGGCGACGGCGAGCAGCACATTGAACAGCTTGCGTGTCAGCAGCGTGATTTTGCCGCTCTTCGGCTGAATGGCGATCGCCTCGACGGCCTTGCGCAATTCCGCCGAGCTCGGGCTGACTACATCGGTTTTCTTGGCGCGCTTCGTGGCCATGCGTCTGGTCAGGGAGAGATTTGGCGAAAGCATACCGACTGCGGTGATACACGTCTATAGCATCGCTCTCACCGTTGCGGGTGAAGCGTGTGTACGCGGCGGGACTCACCTCCGGTAACTCCCGAAAACCCTCACCTTCGCCGTTTCACGCCAGGTTCCGGCGATCCTTTAATGTCACGGGTTAGGGAAAATCACCACGTTTTTGACGTCGGCTCAAAGGGGAGCGTCTCATCCCGAATCTTCTCACCTCAAATAATTTTCGGGTTTTCCGCTGCGTTGCTCGGGCGAGAACCTACACGCCGACAAACGGACGGTTCGCTGGCCGACTGGCTCCCCAACGCGCGTGCTACCGCACCGTGGCCAAAAGCTCAGATCGGCACCACCCGAACGGAGCAAAATTGCGCCGTGCACCCGGCGTCAGGCGCCTAGTTCGTCCGCTGCTTCCTGTAAAAGCTCACCGTTGATCAAGTTCAATGCTCCGGACGGCGCGGGTTTCCTAGGTGCAACCGCTGACAATCGGCATCAAGCAGTCCCGGAAAATCTCACCTGACGAGCAACGCTGCACCGGTAAAGCGCGCCGGCATCCCCTCCCGAAAAACCTCACCTTAGAAAACAAAGAGACGTTTTATCCTTAATCTTCAACGACTTATATCGTCATCGAGTACCGTCGTACCATGAACGCCAAGCCTCGCGAGTCCCGAAAAGTCTCACCTTAACGCTGTCTTGCCGGTGGCTCCAGCCCGCATTCGAGGACTTGATACTCCCGAAAACTCTCACCCTAGCCATTTATGTACTATCGAGCAGATGGAGAGGAACGTCCCGTCCGCTGGTCTTTCGCGGACAACAAAGCGCCTCGCGTCCCCGGATTAGCTCACCTTTACCCTTAAAATCGGCCACAATCCCTCCCGAAAAGTCTCACCTTTTGCTGGTGGGCCTCGAATTTTGGCGAGCCGCGAGCAATGTCAGCAACCGCTCCTGCATTTCCTCACCTTTGCATCGGATAATCGCCGCACAGGCTGCCCTCGTCATGTACGGAGCGGTGCCTTGGCCGCAAGCGCCTCCCGCAAAGGCTCACCTGACAGCTTGCATCGCCCGAAACTGAGGCAAAACGGGCTGTGAAGCCCCGTAAAATCTCACCTTCCGTTCGGGTTTGCTCCTGTCTTCGCTCACCTCGGCTTTTTTGGGACGCCAAATATGGGTAAAACGGCCGCGCCGCGACCGTCCCGAAAGCGCTCACCTTCGCTACGACCGCGTGAGCGATCACTGTCTCGCGCTGTCGGACGCTTGCGGCCGATGAACTCCCGCAAAATCTCACCTTGCACTGACCCGCGTTACGAGGGGGCCTCCCGAACCCGCTCACGAACTGTCCCGGACCTACTCACCGTGTCTCCCGAACCTCATCACTGCAGATTCCCGCAGCACCTCACCAAGCTTCCCGAAAAGCTTCACCTTGCTCCGCCAAAAGCCCCGCCAGGCAAGCTTTTGCCGAGGCGTTAACGCTTTTAACATGGGTTCAAGGGTGTTTACTTTTATTACTCTCTAGCATTGGAGAGCCCCTCGGATAGACGCTTACCCCTAAGCGGCTGGCTAGTTGCGCATCGTGAAACAATGCTGTGTGAAGGCCAACGCCATAAAATGTCTTCATTTACAATCGGTTGCCCGTGGTTCTTAGTTTTGTTTCACGAAAAAACCCTCCCCATACGACTTTGCGCAGACAAAGTGGCAGTTCCACGGCATATCGAACCCCAAGGAAAAAGTAACGAAAGAAAAATGTAGCAACTGATACGTAAATTGTTATGATTCATTCGGTTTATGACGATCGAGGCCTTTATGAATCAGGACGACGAACGCCAAGCTATCCGTCAGGAACTTGACGCCATGCGAACGCGCGGCAGCCGCCGCCAGGAATTGTCCCTACACGCCTGCAAGCGATTGTTCTTCGATCTGGGCGTCCGCCCATCGATGGCTGCGGTGCGCGACCTGACCCAAACCGGCAGCGCGAGCGACATACCAAAAGACATCGACCACTTCTGGGAACGTATCCGCAACGTGTCGCGGATCAAGGTGGGAGCGGGAGCCATCCCAAAAGCTTTGGAGGAACGCGCGGGAGAACTGCTCGGCGCACTTTTCGAAGAAGCTGTCGCACAAGCCCGCACTACCCTGGACGCCGAACGCGAGGAAGCGCGCGCGCAAATCGCCGCAGCGGAACAACGTGCACGCGACGCCGAAATTCGCCGCGACGCTTCCGAGGACGCAATCAGGCGGAGCGAGCAACGGGCCGAAACTGCGTGGGAGCGAGTTCGGGCGCTGGAAAACGAACTGTCGAGCGTCACCACGCACGGCACCGCTCACCATGAAGGCCTCCAGGCAACGGTGCGTCGGCTGGAGAATGAGAACGAAACACTTCGCCAACGCCTCGACACCGAGCAGGCGACCAACACAACGCTGCGTGATCGCATCGACGCCCTGCATATCGAACTGCGTCAAAGCACGGAACATTACGCGCAGCAGATCAAAGACGCCGTCGCGGAAGCCGAGCGCCGGGTGAAACCGATGCTCGTCGAACTGGATTCGTTGCGCAGCATGGCCGCGACCTATCAGTCGGGCGTGCGCGACGCGAGCCGCAAGGAGTTCGAGTTCATTCAGCAACTTGCGGCGGCGAAGGCGCGCGGCGACCGGCTCGACGCGCAGTTACGCGAACAATCGGACGAGGTCGACGCGCTGACAAAAGAGGTCGCGGCGCTGCGCAGCCAGCAAGGTATCGATCCGGCGATCGGCGGTCTGCTGTGCTCGCTCGTCGAAACCGGCCGGCTCAGGAGCGACGAATTGCGGACCATCGGCACTGCGGCGGACGGCCATGTCCGCTTGCCGCTGCGTTGCCCGAAGTGCGACGAAGGTGAGCCGGAACTTTCGCAGGTCGATCACCGGTTTGAATTGCAATGTCCGGAATGCGAGCACTCGTCCGGGCTCGGCAATTCACGGCTTGAAGCGGTGAGCCAGTTTTTGTCCAGCGGCTCGCTTTCGGCACCTGTCTGAAGCGACGGCCGGACCGCGGTCAAAGGTGAGGAAATTCGGGACCCCAAACGTGAGAGGTTTCAGGACTCCGCCGTATCTGGCTTCCTCGTGAAACGCCTGTCAACTGGGCTCCGGCAAGAGCGGTGCGGCCGGATCCGGTTCATCGACGGCACGCGAATTGTGCTGATTCGCCCATGCTGTCTTTCAGTTAGTTGCGCACACTGTAGGCTCGACCACGAACCCGACGCTCAGCCGCCCCAAGCGCGCACTCGCCTGGGCGCAGCATGTTGGGATGTCCGTTGCGCGGCGCCTTGAGCCGCCTGCTCGTAGGCTGAGACGGCGAACGCGAATACGGCGGGCAACGCGGTCGACATGCCGAAGTCCACCGCTTCGTCGGTTTCCGGATAAGGAAGGTCGGACGGCCGCTGGAACAGACCGAGCATGAGCGCGTCATGCCGGCTGGCAAATCCGAGGTCCGCAAGCGCCTCGGCTTCGATTGCGTGAAGCAGGCGCCAGGTAAGCGGCACCTGCCGCACGATATAGCGCGCGGCGATGTTGCGGACGATATATTCGAGATCGCGCGCCGCAGTTTGATAGCGCAGCGCAGCCAGACCGCGGTCGGTTGGCTCGGTCGTCAGGTCGTTCATTATCGGCTCCAGTCGATATCCTATACTGTACAAACATACAGTATTCGACGCAACCTGAACGCTTCGTGATTCCGTCTGCGAGCGTCTTACGACTTCACGCAGTCGCGGAACGAAGCTGGGCTCAGCCGTGAATCACCACCAGCAACGCTTTCGCCTCGCCCTTGCCGGCATTGCGGATAGCATGCGGCTCGTCCGCGACATAGCGCGCAGTGTCCGCCGCCTTGAGTCGCTTCGTGGCGCCGGCTGCCTCGACCTCGATCGACCCTTGCAGCACCGTCAGATGTTCGCGCGTGCCGGGTTCGTGCGCGTTCGATACCAGCGCCCCGCCCGGCTGAAGCGTCAACTCGTACCACTCGAACTTGCCCGCCAGCTCGATCGGCCCCCACACCCGCAACTGGTATTTCGACTCATGCCCGCTCAGCGTGGGAATCTCGTGCGGACCGGCGACGGTGATCGCCTCCGGCGTCTTTTGCGGCGCAAACAGCGAATCGAGACTGACGCCGAGCGCGTTGGTCAGCCGCCAGGCCACCGCAATCGTCGGATTCGCCTTGTCGCGTTCAATCTCGGAAAGCATGGATTTCGACACGCCAGCCGCACGCGACAGATCGTCGAGCGTCATGCGCCGTTCGGCGCGCAAACGCTGAATCTGCTCGCCGACGCGCGGCGGCGCCGCGATTGCCGGAGCCGCCATTGCATTGGGAGCGGACGCGGCGCCAGTCGTCGCACGGCGGATACCCAAACTTGCCATTTCCTGACCCATCGTTTAAAGTTGTTCGACATACCGGAATTTCGTTCGAAAAAACGAAAATTTCCGATAGAACTGACAGCCAACTATAGCAGGCCGTCTCGTCTCCGCCTATATTGAAAGCACCCAAGGCGGTGGATGTGTTGCCTCGTCTGTCACTCACTCAGGAGTCTCGTTCATGCGTGACCAATACCTCGCTCATCTGCGCGGCACCCTGGAGCAGATTCGCGCCGATGGTTTCTTCAAAAGCGAGCGCGTGATCGCCAGCCCGCAATCGGCTGACATTCGGCTCGCCAACGGTACTGGCGTGCTGAATTTTTGCGCGAACAATTATCTCGGTTTGGCCAATGACGCACGGCTCATCGAGGCCGCAAAACAAGGGCTCGACAACGACGGGTTCGGCATGGCGTCGGTGCGTTTCATTTGCGGCACGCAGACCGTGCACAAGCAACTCGAAGAAGCGCTCGCCGAATTTCTGCAAACTGACGATTGCATTCTCTACTCAAGCTGTTTCGATGCCAACGGCGGTCTCTTCGAAACGCTGCTCGACGAGAACGACGCCATCATCAGCGACGAGTTGAATCACGCCAGCATTATCGACGGCGTGCGACTCTCGAAGGCCAAGCGCTTTCGCTACAAGAACAACGATCTCGCCGATCTCGAAGCGAAGCTACAGGAGGCCGCCGCGGTCGGCGCGCGTTATACGCTGATCGCGACAGACGGCGTGTTTTCGATGGACGGCATCATCGCCAACCTGGCCGGCATTTGCGATCTCGCGGATCGTTACGGCGCGCTCGTGATGGTCGACGATTCGCACGCCGTTGGTTTTGTCGGCGAACACGGGCGCGGCACGCCCGAACATTGCGGGGTGCTGTCGCGCGTCGACATTATCACCGGCACACTGGGCAAAGCGCTCGGCGGCGCATCGGGCGGCTACGTCGCCGCGCGCAAGGAAATCGTGGACTTGCTGCGCCAGCGGTCGCGCCCCTATCTGTTTTCGAACACGCTGACGCCGAGCATCGCTGCTGCATCGCTGAAAGTGCTCGAATTGCTCGCAAGCGACGAAGGCGCGCAACTGCGCGCGCGTGTGCGCAAAAACGGTGCGCACTTTCGCGACAAGATGAGCGCGCTCGGGTTCACGCTCGTGCCCGGCGAGCATCCGATCATTCCAGTCATGCTCGGCGACGCGCAGCTCGCATCGAAAATGGCCGATGCGTTGCTGAACGAAGGCGTCTACGTGATCGGCTTTTCGTTCCCCGTTGTGCCGAAGGGCCGCGCGCGCATCCGCACGCAAATGAGCGCGGCGCACACAACCGAACAGATCGACCGCGCCGTGGATGCATTCGCGCGCGTCGGCCGCGAACTGGGTGTCATCTGAAACGGGACGCATATGAAAGCATTGGCAAAACTCGAACGCGCGCCCGGTCTCACGCTCACTGACGTCAAGGTGCCCGAAGTCGGCCATAACGACGTAATGATCCGTATCAAGCGCACCGCTATTTGCGGCACCGACATTCATATCTGGAAGTGGGACGACTGGGCGCAAAAAACGATTCCCGTACCGATGCATGTCGGTCATGAATACGTGGGCGAAATCGTCGACATGGGCGAGGAAGTGCGCGGCTTTTCGATTGGCGACCGTGTGTCGGGTGAAGGGCACATCACTTGCGGCTTTTGCCGCAACTGTCGCGCTGGGCGCCGGCATTTGTGCCGCAATACGGTGGGTGTCGGCGTAAATCGCGAAGGTGCGTTCGCCGAGTATCTGGTGATTCCGGCGTTCAACGCGTTCAAGATTCCGCCTGAAATCTCCGACGACCTCGCGGCGATTTTCGATCCGTTCGGCAATGCCACGCACACCGCGCTCTCGTTCAATCTCGTCGGCGAAGACGTGCTGATCACAGGCGCGGGGCCGATCGGCATCATGGCCGTGGCGATTGCCAGGCACGTCGGCGCGCGCAACGTCGTGATCACCGATATCAACGATTATCGGCTCGAACTCGCGCGCAAGATGGGTGCGACGCGTGCAGTGAATGTCTCGCGTGAATCGTTGGGCGACGTGATGGCCGACCTGCACATGGCCGAAGGCTTCGACGTTGGCCTCGAAATGTCCGGCGTTCCGGACGCGTTCACCGGCATGCTGGAAGCAATGAACCACGGCGGCAAAATCGCGCTGCTCGGTATTCCGCCCGCGCAAACGGCGATCGACTGGACGCAGGTGATTTTCAAAGGCCTCGAAATCAAGGGCATTTACGGACGTGAGATGTTCGAGACCTGGTACAAGATGGTCGCGATGCTGCAGAGCGGTCTCGATTTGTCGCCGATCCTCACGCACCATTTCAAGGTCGACGACTATCAGCAGGCGTTCGCGACCATGCTCTCCGGCGAAAGCGGCAAGGTCATTCTCGACTGGACTTCGGCATAGGACACAACTGCTTGTCGTGTCGCAAACGCCCGCAGCGTGCTCAGGCGCCTGCGGGCGTTTTGCCAAACTCGGCCTGAATGCGCACGTGAATATCGTCGCCGACCGCTGGGTACCATGTCGCGAGTCCGAACTTCGCGCGGCTGAAACGGCCTTCCGCCGAAAACCCGAGCGTGTCTTTCTTCGTTAGCGGATCGGGTGCGAAACCGTTGAACGTGACATCGAGTGTGACGGGTTGTGTTACGCCGTGAATGGTCAGATCGCCCGTCAACGTGCCGCGAGATTCGCCGGTGCGCTCAAACCCCGTACTCACGAAACGGATTTCCGGATAGCGCTCCACGTCTAGCAGGCTCGGGCTTTTCACCATTTTGTCGAGCAGCGGCACATTCGTGTCGATGCTCGCGGCGTCGATCGCAACGGACACGCTGCTGCCCTCAAGGCCGCCTTCCTTCCAGTCCAACTGCCCTTTCTTACGGTCGAACCGCATCGTGAAGCGCGAATACTTGAAGTGTTCGACGTCGAACGTGATGCTGCAATGATCGTGGTCGAGATCGTAGCGCCCAGGCGGCACGCGTGCCTCGTTCTGGCTGACCGAATGCGTGAGCACCTGCAGTGGCGTGCATGCCATTGCAGAGAGCAGCGTTGCCGCGAGCAAAGTGCGCACGACGATGGCGCGGGCAGTCGATGTATTCATCAAGTGGCTTCCGGTTGACTGATCGCGATCAAGATAACAGTTGACGGCAGCCGCGCGCAAAATGCGGTCAGCTTGACGGTGGAGAATGATCGTTCTACTCTTCGGACATGGCTACTCATACTCGCACTGAAGAAGCGTCAGCGCCCGGTGCACGCGAGCGACTGCTGGACGCCGCCGAAGCGTTGATCTACGCGGGCGGCATTCATGCAACCGGCGTGGATGCAATCGTCAGGCAATCCGGCACCGCGCGCAAAAGCTTCTACACGCATTTCGAATCGAAAGACGCGCTCGTCGCCGCCGCGCTGGAAAGGCGCGACGAACGCTGGATGAACTGGTTTATCGCAGGCACTCAGCAGCGCGGCGGCACGAGCGCGCGCAAACGCCTGCTCCGCATGTTCGACGTATTGCGTGAATGGTTCGCGTCGGAGGACTTTCACGGTTGTGCGTTTCTGAACGCTGCCGGCGAAATCGCTTCCGCGCAAGACCCGATCCGCGTCGTCGCGCGTGAACACAAGGAACGCCTGCTGGCATTCGTGCGCACGCAATGCAACGCGTTCTTTGCGGAAACGAATGCGGACGCAAGGCGCGCCGCGCGTTTGTCGCGGCAATGGCTGGTTTTGCTCGACGGTGCGATCGCCGTTGCTCTGGTTAGCGGCGAGCCTGACGCCGCGCTCGACGCGCAGGCCGTCGCTCGGACCTTGCTCGACGCGCAATCGACCGGCAAGCCAAACGGGTCCGCTAGCAGCACGGCCTCACGTCGATCTTCAAGCAAGTCCCCGCCGTCCAGGCGGACAGCAATCTGACCACAACCCGACCACAACGACCAATAAGCGAGGAACCTCATGGCCGATCCAATCGAAAGCCGCCCACCGCTGCCGCCGTTCACGCGCGAAACCGCGATCCAGAAAGTCCGAGCCGCTGAGGACGGCTGGAATACTCGCGATCCCGAACGCGTATCGCTCGCGTACACGCCGGATAGCATATGGCGCAACCGCGCCGAGTTCACGCATGGCCGAGCGGAAATCGTCGGGTTGTTGCGCCGCAAATGGGCGAAGGAACTCGACTATCGTTTGATCAAGGAGTTGTGGGCATTCACCGATAACCGCATCGCCGTGCGCTTTGCCTACGAATGGCACGATGATTCGAACAACTGGTTCCGCTCGTACGGCAACGAGAACTGGGAGTTCGACGAGCATGGATTGATGGCGCGCCGTCACGCGAGCATCAACGACCTGCCGATTCGCGAAGCAGACCGTTTGTACCACTGGCCGCTCGGCCGCCGCCCCGACGATCACCCCGGTCTCTCCGATCTCGGTCTGTAGCCGTTCATCACGCAACGTGAAGGCGCGCGAGGCGCCTTTACCGCTTTGCCATCGGTCCTCCGTTATGGTTGTGCTGCCGCTTGCCGGCACGTCTTGTGCCCGCAAGCCCGAGTGCGTCTTCAACATCGCATGAGTGGCTTGCGGTACAGTGCGCGACGGGCGGCACGCACAAATACCAGAACAGCATCGCGCCGGCGCTCGACCGGTGATGGAGAGGACATGCATCTTCGGCAGATCAGCAAGAACATCCGCAAGCACATTGGCCACACATTATTCGCGCTCGTCGCGGGCTTCGCCGGTACTTCCGCAGCACACGCGGGCAACTGGTGCGAGGGCGGCGTATGGGTCGACGCAATGCTCGGCTCGTATCACATCAATCCCGACCCCGACAAGCATTTCGAACAGTTCAATCCGGGGCTTGGCGTCGAATGCTGGCTCAATAATCAATGGGCGCTGACGGCGGGCGGCTTCCGCAATTCGCTGCGTCGGCCGTCGTATTACGGCGGCGGCGTCTGGTCGCCCGATTTCCTGCATTGGGGCATCGTGCGAATCGCGGCGATGGGCGGCGTCATCTCCGGCTACAACTATGGCAACTGGGGACTCGGCCGCGACCATACGATCGGACCGGTGCTCGCGCCGCTCATCATGGTCGAATACAAGCGAGTGGGCGCGAACTTCATCGTGATTCCGCCGATTCCGTCCGACGACCTGCCGTTCACCATCGGCTTTCAGGTGAAGGTAAAGTTCTAGCGTGCATGAGCCGGGAGGCTGGGCGAAGCTGTTTTGATGAAAACGCAACGAACGATCTTCAGGCCACGCCGGCCCGCATGCGCATAGAGCCTGCCGCCGCCGCGCTCGCCGGCGAGCAGCACGGGCGGTCGCTGCCACCTGGGTTACTCGCAACGTTGGATTGATAGCAGGTGTCGCCACATTTGCGACGCACAGCGTGAAGCCGATAAGGACTTCCTGGCGGCCTCGCGAAACACCTGGCAAAGGCCCGTCACGGCTCTCCAGTATCATTGCGCCCTTGCCCCACCCCACACCGCCTTGGAGCCCCTTGTGCCCGCGCGTTTGTTCCGCTCTGCGAAAGCTGACCGTAACCGTTTCATTGCGCTTTACGTCAGCATGGCCATTGGCTTGCTGGTCGCCGCCGGTCTGTTTGTGTATGAAGCGCGGATCATCGTCGCGGACGGTCTGCGCGACGAGGAAGCATTCGCCGTGCTGGGCGCCGCCAATCGCGTGCTGCACGATCTGGAGAATGCGGAGACCGGCCAGCGCGGCTACCTGCTGACTGGCGACGAGACTTACCTGGTGCCTTATCGCCAGGGCGTTCGCGATCTCGACGACACGGTGCTGCGATTGCAACAGGTAGCGAGCAGCGACGAGCGGTCTATCGAACTCGTGCGCCGCCTCGAGCATGCGAAGACCGACAAGGTGACGGAACTTGCGCGCACTATCGAACTGGCTCGCAGCGGCAACCGTGCGGCCGCCATCGCGCTCGTGCAGACGAACGAAGGCAAGCAATACATGGATGCGTTGCGCGAGGACCTCGGGCTGCTGCTGAACGACTGGCGCGAAAGACGAAGTGTCGCCACACAGGACGCTCACCAGCGGCTCGTGTTCGGAAGCGCCGCGCTGGTCGCCATCGCTGTGCTGGTGTGCTGCCTGATGGTTTATACGGTCTATATCCAGCGTCGCGCGTTCGCCCGGGTGCACGCGTATTCGAACGCACTCGATCAGCAAGCGGCGCAGGACATCCTGACGGAGCTCCCGAATCGCCGTCGGCTGCTTGCAACCATCGACGCGCTCTCGGGCAAAGCGGCCGACTCACAGCGAATTGCGCTTCTGTACCTCGATATAGACGGCTTCAAGAATGTCAACGACGCGATGGGCCATAGCGCCGGCGACGTATTGCTGCGCCGGCTCGCCGAATCGCTGCGGACGGCGACGCGACACAACGACATGCTGGCTCGTGTCGGCGGCGACGAATTCGTGCTGCTTGCGACCGATTGCGGTGACGACTCGCGATTGAGAGAACTGGCGGAGCGTCTTATTTCGAGCGTTCGCGCCGTCGGCGAGAAAGAGTATCGCGGCCGTTTTGCAATTGGCGTGAGCATCGGAATCGCCACCTTTCCCGACCGCGTCCAGACGATTGCGGGATTGCTCGACGTCGCGGACGCGGCCATGTACGTAGCCAAGCGCGGCGGCCGCTCGACATACAGCTTTGGCGCCTCGCCCGGACCGGGACTTTCGAACGTCGTAAAGCTGACGCGGTAACGCGCCGCAGGAAGATACGCTGCGCCCGCGTACGGCCGTCAAAGGTGAGCAATTCCAGGATGGTGAGGATTTCCAGGAGACGGTGTCACCGTGGGACGTATTCGGTGCAAAGGTGAGGAGTTCCAGGAGACGTTGCCAGGCGCGCAATGGTGAGTGATCCCAGGATTCGAGCCGCACCTTCGAGTATTCGACGCGGGTATTTCGCGCGGCGTCCGGCTAAAAGGTGAGGAGTTCCAGGAGATCGCCGCCCGTCAGGTGAGAATATTCGGGAGCCGCGAGGTGAGTATGTGCATACCTGTCGGCGCACTTTTATCTTTGAGGTGAGGGAATACGGGAGCGCGGGAGCGTGCTTTGCCTCCCGCCTGCCTTGTGCTGTTCAATCCGCGCCGTGAGCGAGCGCAACGCGCGCTTTCTCTTCTGGGCTATCCCTAACGAAGTATTTCTTCGACCATGCGCCGTCCGGTGCGAGCATCAATTGCTGGCGCGTACCTCCGTGTCGCTGACGTATCGCCAAAGCTCGCGCGCGGTAGTGCTCATAAAGCCGCAAAAATTCCGCGAGATACGTGCTTGCGATGCGGCGGTCGCGAATCTCCAGCAAATTCTCGTCGTTAAAGTGCTCCGAGTTGTTGCTCATATTCGCCGAGCCTGTGTAGACGATCGGATTCGCGCCTTCCGCGTCGATCACCAGGAATTTGTGGTGAATGATCACAGGCGCGTAGCTGGGTGCGCTTTCGGCAGGAAAGAGGCGGGGCAAAAAGTATTCCGCATCGATCACGTCGTGCTGGTCGCGCCCGCGGTGATACAACTCCATGTTGGCGAGCGCGGTGGTCGTGACGATCTGCCCGTTTTCCTGTGCCTCTTGCGCTGCCTGCGCGGACTTAACGCTAATGTGGTTGACGAGGCCGAACATCATCAAACCCTTGTCGCCGGCCGCGAAGCACGCGTCGCGCAACGGCGCGTCTGTCGGCATGAAAAGGCAGAACACCACCGAATGCTTCGCCTTCTTGATAGCATCGACGATCGTATCGATCTGCAAACGCGAACTCTTCGGTTCCGGTGAGAAGCAGACGCGTACTTTCGCGCTGCCCACTGTGACCGCGTCCGACCAGCCCGGCGCGAGTTTCGCTGTCTCCGCAATACTGGGGTTGCCCGCCAGCGCCTTCGCGCGCTCACTGTAAAGCGTGGCGAGTTCCGGCGAATCGAACAGATGCAGCACGTTGGCCTGCTCCGTGATGCCCTCGCTCGTGAAGTTGGCTGAACCCGTCAGCACGCGTGCGGGCGCGGCTTCGCCGTTGCCGTTGTCCGTGACGATAAACTTATCGTGCATGATGTGCGTCTTGTCGCGCGGCGCGAAGGTCGCGACATCGGCCAGTTGTTCGACAGCGGGTTGATTCGGCGACGGTGCCGGCGGCGTGCCCTTCTCTGGCACTTCGTGAGAGTCGTACACGATCGCGAGCGACGCCTTACCCTGCTTTGCGCCGAACGCGGCGAGTGCCGGAATCGCCCATAACGGGTCGGTCAGGTGATACACGGCACAAGCCGCGCGGCGCGCATCGCCGAGTGTCAAAGAGAACACATTCTGCAAATCGTTCGCGAGCCATGTGCGCAGGCGCAACGCCTGCTCCGCTGACGGCGCCTCGTGTGGCGCAAGGTGCAGCGCCGCGACCTTGCGCGCGAACGCCTGCGAACTGACCACCGCGCGGTTGAACCACGTGCCGATGCCCGCTTCGATATGCGACGGCAACGTCAGCTTGCATTCGCCCTTTTGCGCGTCGAGCAGATGTAGCGCGTGTGGCGTACCGACCACCGGATACACCAGATACGTGAACGACTTCTCGCGATCCGCTTCGTCGATACGCGCGTCCCACCACATGAATTTCTGGATCGGCGCCTCGTTGGTCGGCGCGTCCTTTTGCGTGTCACGCACGGCGCCATTGAACGTCAGCCGGTTCGGCAGCCAGCTGCTCGCTTCGCGTCGTTTTCCATCGGCGGAAAGAAAGCCCGGCGTGCGCTTGATCGCGAAGCCGAGAAAATCGTCGCGCGTGCCGCCTTCGGGCCAATCGAACGCGAGTAATACGAGTGTCGGAGAAAGATAGCTGCGCACGCTGACGTTCATCGCATCGCTCCACGGTTCAGATGGAGTTTCAGCATGGACGCGCAGTTTGTTGGAATGGTGACAACGCGAAAATTAATGACCGTAAATTAACGGCATAGCCGCCGAAAACTTGAGAAATAAATTTGCGCCTCCGAATGCGGATAAAAGTTTGTAGTCATCGCTTAGTAACACGCGTCGGCAATACTCGGCAGCGCTGCAAGCACGATTTCATTTCGCATAAAAACGCGCTGCTCCAAACGAGGGCAGACGCGAAGGCCAGAACCCGGGGTTCACATGACTATCCGTCATCGCATCACGCTATTGGTTGTTTTAATGTTCGTTGCGTTATCCGCGATTGGCGGCTACGCCGTCTATCAAACGCGCGGCAGCGCAGCCGAAGTGCGCAAGGTCACCGAAGGCGTGGTGCCAAGCGCGCTCGCTTCAGCGGACCTTGTGTCGCAAGTCAAGGACGTGCAGCTCGCTACGATGACGCTTGTCTACGCGCCCGACGGCGACGTTGTCGCGCAGGCGCAGGACGAACTGAAGAAGAAAAGAATCGTGCTGCAACAGGCGCTGGCAGTACAAGCGAGAGACGCGGCGAGCCATGCGCAAAAGGGCCTCGTTTCGCAGGCCAGCGACAGTCTCGACAACTATTTCTCCGCGATTGCCGAGACGGCGAAAATGAAAGCCGACGGCAAGAACGAGCTCGCGCAGGCGTATCTGTTTGCGAACGTCGCGCAGTATCGCGACGAACTCGAAGGCATTGTCGAGACGCTGCGCGTCGAGAAAAACCGCGAGAAAGACGAAGCGATTACCGCGCTCAACGCGACACTGTCGACCACGACGACTGCGATCGCTGTCGTGACCGGCATCGCGATTATCTTGCTGACTTCGATCGGCGCATTGCTCTACCGTCAGATCACGCGCCCGCTTAGCCGCATGCAGGCGATGATGAGCGAGATCGCGTCGAGCCAGGACTTCACGCGCCGCGTGCCGGTTGGGCGGCTCGACGAAATAGGCCATTCGATTGTCGCCTTCAACGGCATGATCGAAAAGATCCAGCAAAGCTCGGCGCAACTCAAACAGAAAACCGCCGACATTCAGGCAATGTTGCAGAACATGCAGCAGGGCATTCTGACCGTGATCGACGGCGCCGTGATCCACGCGGAGTACTCGGCGTATCTGGAAGACATCTTCGAGACGAAGGACATTGCCCGACGCGGACTCATGGATCTCGTGTTCGCGGATACCGACCTGGGCGCCGATGCATTGTCGCAAGTCGACGCCGCCGCGCATGCGTGCCTCGGCGAAGACTGCATCAATTTCGCGTTCAACCAGCATCTGCTGGTCGGCGAAATTTCGAAGCGCATGCCCGATGGCCGCGTGAAAGTACTCGATCTGAGCTGGTCCGCGATTACCGACGAAAACGACACGATCGTCCGCTTGATGCTGTGTGTGCGCGACGTGACCGAATTGCGCAAGCTCGCTGCGCAAGCCAGCGAGCAGCGCCGGCGCCTCGACATGATCGGTGAAATCCTTGCTGTCAGCGAAGAGAAGTTTCATCACTTCATCGAGAGCTCGGCGGGCTTTATCAGCGAGAACGAGCGCATCATTCGCAAGCATTCGGAGGCGGACCATGCGGCGATTGCCGAACTGTTCCGCAATATGCACACCATCAAGGGCAACGCGCGCACGTATAACTTGCAGCATCTGACCGACGTCGTTCACGAAACGGAGCAGAGCTATCACGAACTGCGCCAGCCGGACGCGGATCGCCCGTGGGATCAGGAGCATCTGATGCGGGAGCTGACACGTGTGCGCGAGGCAATCGAGAGTTACGCGAGGATCAACGAACAGAGTCTTGGCCGCAAGGGCAAAGCGCAGCAAAACGATGCCGGCAATGCGGGGCGCTATGTGATGGTCGACAAGGAACAGATCCAGCACACGTTGAATCTGCTCGACAGGTCGGATGCACGCGAGCCGCACGAATTTCGGGCGATGCAGGAGACACTGCGCCGGAATTTGCGCGCGCTCGGCAGCGAAAGCATCCGCGATGCGCTGTCAGGCGTGCTCGGCTCGCTGCCGTCGCTAGCAAGCGAGTTGGGCAAGCCGGCGCCGACCGTGCATATCGACGACAACGGTTACCGGCTGCGCGCCGAGGCGGCGAGCACGCTGAACAACGTGTTCATGCATTTGCTGCGCAACTCGATGGATCACGGCATTGAACCCGCCGAGGCCCGCAGCGCGACAGGCAAGACGCCGGCCGGCGCTATTTCGATCGAGGTCGGCGTGGACAACGGTGCATTGCAGATCACACTCAGCGACGACGGCCGTGGCCTTGCGCTCGAACGGATACGCGGCATTGCGGTGGAGCGCGGCTGGATCGGCGCGGACGAAACACCGAGCGACGAAGGCATCGCCGAGTTCATTTTCCGGCCTGGCTTTTCGACAGCGGACACCGTCACTGCGGTGTCGGGGCGAGGCGTCGGCATGGATGCGGTGCGCGATTTCCTGAAGCGCGAAAACGGCAGCATCGAACTGCGCTTCACCGACGATCACAAGGGCGCGGCCTTCCGTCAATTTCAAACTATCGTGTGTCTGCCGGACAGCGTCGCCGTAGACACGCTCGGCACCGAGTCTCGCAACGAAGACGGCGAAGTTCGCATCGACGCAATGACGCGCTGAGCATTTTTGCGCCGCACGTCGCGGCGCCCTTCAAGGAATGGTTGTGATTCAACAGTATCTATTGGCGGCGCTGGCGGGCAGCGCCGCGACCGCGTTGCTCGGGTTCGCCGCGCATCGGTTGTACGTTGCGAGGCTTACGGCAAGACTACGCGCCGATGCACAAGCGCGAATCGATTCACTCGAGACCGAGCAGGCCTCGCTCGACGTATCGACCCACGAGCGCGAGCAGGCCGCGCATGAACTGCAAACGCAAACAGCCCAATTGCGCGCCGAGTTGATGGAGCGATCGGCAAGCGTCGACGAACTGCGCGCGACGCTCAAAGGCTTGACCGAAGACAAGGCGCAGTGGGCACAACAGGCGAGGCAACTTGCCAGTGAAGCCGCGCGCCTGAAAAGTCTCGGCGCCGCGTTCGAGCGTTGGCACGAGCAAATGATCTCGCTGATGACGCAGAACCACGACATGCACGCGAAAAACCAGGAGTTGTCGTCGATCGTGCGGCATGTGGTGATCGTGTCGCTGAACGCGTCGATCGAAGCGGCACGCGCGGGCCCCGCCGGCCGAGGCTTCGCGGTGGTGGCGAGCGAAGTACGCTCGCTCGCCGCGCGTTCGGAGGAATTGTCGAAGAGCTATCGCGACAGCCTGCATCGCAACGACCTGACCACGACCTCGACGTTTCAGGACATTCAGGCGGGCGGCAAGATGATTGCGGCGTCGCTTGCGAGCGTGGAGTCGATGGCCAGTCAGTTTCACTCGAAGCTGGACGAGGTGCCCGCGTGATTACGGCCCACGCAAAGGACAGCTTCGAGCGTATTTTTCGCAAGGCCGCGCAGGCGCGCTTGCCGTTGAGTCCGGACGATCCGTGCGACATCGTGCCCATCGCACAGGCCGACACGCACGCGACACCTGGCACACAGGTGGTCGTACTGACCATTTCGTCGATCGTATTCAGACTGCTGCTGATTCTTCATTTCGACGAGAACGACAGCACGCGCGCGTATTACCTGAAAGAAGGCGACGAGCGGCCGTTTCAGGATGCGTTTCTGGAAATCTGCAACCTGTGTTGTGGCGCGATGAACCAGGAACTGTTGCGCTACTTCCCGGACCTGGGCATGTCGACGCCCTACGTGCTGAGCGCGCGTTGCTTGCCACATCTGCATGAACTAAAGCCAGGGCTGCTGTCTTCGTATTCGGTGACGCTCGGCGGCATTGCGCGGCTTGGTGCGACCTTATGTGTTTGTGCGTCTGCGCCGGTCGACTTCATCGCGGATACGAGCGCCATCGAGGAAACCAGCGGTGAGCTGGAGCTGTTTTGATCTTCCGACGGATTGTTGAAGGAAAAGATATGTCGAAAATTCTGGTAGTGGATGACTCGAGCACGGTGCGCGACGAAGTGGCCGGCTTTCTGAAGAAAAACGGTCTCGATGTGGACACCGCGGTGGACGGCAAGGACGGTCTCGCGAAACTGAAAGCCAGTCCAGGCATCAAGCTCGTGATTAGCGACGTCAACATGCCGAACATGGACGGCCTCACGATGGTCGAAAAGATTCGCGGCGAACTCGCGAACAAGACCGTCAACGTCATCATGCTGACAACGGAAAGCAGCCCCGCGATGAAAGAGCGCGGCAAGGCGGCGGGCGTCAAAGGCTGGATCGTGAAGCCGTTCAAGGGCGACGCGGTTCTTGAGACGTTTCGCAAGCTCGCGAGCTAATTGCGGGGCGCGATTGTCGAAGGTGAGCCTTTTCGGGAGCCAGTCGACGAACGGGCCGAACGCCCGGTTTGCTCTGCTTGTTGCTGCCGGAATGCGCCAAATCCGCTGAAGGTCCGACCCGCGCGGTGATGAAAGGATGCTCCACGTGCCGTGTCGTTCACGCGAAGGTGAGGAAATTCAGGAGCCGATGACGCGCTGCATCGATCCGTGAGCGGTACAACCGAGGCCGCCTCACCGTTCTTGTAAGTCGGATTCGCTGCCCACGAGTGCTCGTGTATCGAATCGCGCCCACGGCTTCTTACCTGGGTATCCCGATCATTCGCTGATTCAAAAGGTGAGAGTTTTCGGGAACCGTCTGTTTGGCGGAGGCGATGCCCCGACCAGTATGGCTTTGCGGCCTGTCCCCGACTCCCAAGGTGAGCGTTTTCGGGAGTTGCCAAACCGCTGATCGCCGCCGGGCGTTGACGGCTTCCAGTCAAAGGTGAGCGTTTTCGGGAGCGTGCGGTTCGCCATCGTATTTCCAGCAAGTAGCGAAAGCAACGCGCGAGAAGCCCCGCATACAGAGCCCGATTCGTGCGATGACCCGCTGCAAAAGTACGCGAATCATCGCCGCGTGCGCTCAAAGGTGAGGTTTTTCGGGAGCTACGACAATGGCAGCGCGTCAGGCCGGCTTCGCAATCTCGCGGATATCGGCCACTGGCGTTTCACCGAATGCATCGCTCAATGCATAGTCGAGCAAGTGAGCCGCGGACTGATCGGGCGTGGAAAGCTGGCCGTTGCGTTTGAGGTCCTCGAACTTCTCGCGCATGGGGAATTGTTCAGCGCCAGTGCCGCGAATCTCCGCCTGCATATTCGTATCGATCACGCCTGGCGCGAGGCTGCAAATGCGCAGCGCGCGATTCGTATCGAGCGCGACCGCACGCGCATGATGATCGAGCGCTGCTTTCGTCGCGCAGTAAATGCTCCAGCCGGCGTACGCATTGCGCGCCGCGCCGCTCGAAATATGCATGATGCGCCGATCGCTCGCGTCCGGGCTTGCCGCGGCGAGCGCGCTCGCCAGCATCAGCGGCGCGGCGACGTTAAGGCTGACGGCGATGGCAATGGCCGCCGCGTCTTGTCCTTCTATCGGACCAATCGGCTGCACCATGCCCGCGTTGTTGATCAGCAGGACCGTGCTTGCGCCGCCAACGAATGCACGCAACGCATCGGTCGCCAGCCATTGAGCGACGCGCGCCGTATCGGCGAGTTCGAGTTCGATTTCTTCGAGCAGTGCGGGAAAGCGCTGTTTGAGCGACGCATGACGCGAGCGCGACAAACCGAGCACCGCGATATTGCGTGCGAGCAGTTGTTCAGCGAGCGCCGCGCCGAGGCCGCGTGTGTGTCCGGTGACGATTGCGCGAATCGGAGAAGAGGAGTTCATGTCGTTCCTTGAGCGTTGGCTTTGGCATGCCGTTATCTTCTCACGCATGTTTCCCGCGCGCAGCGGCGCGGCGCGGCGCGCACGCACGCACGCACGCACGCACTCAGCTTGCACGAAAGCGCTCGCGGTATTGCATCGGCGTGGCGCCGATTCTTTTCATGAAGACGATCCGCATGCGGTCGGCCGTGCCGAAACCGCAATCGTAGGCGACTGCCTTCAGCGCCGCGCTGCTGCTTTCGAGCAGCTTGCGCGCCGCATCGACACGCGCGCGCTCGACGAACTCATGCGGCGTCACGCCCGTTTCCTGCACGAAAACGCGGGCGAAATTGCGTGCACTCATTCCGGCGACATCGGCGAGCGCCTTGACCGTGAAGCTCTCGTGGATGCGCTCCATCACGTGCGCCTGGACTTTCGCGACCGGTGATGTTTCGTCGGCGGGTGCTGTGAGGTATGGGCTGAATTGCGACTGGCCGCCTTGCCGCTGCGCAAACACGACGAGTCGCTTCGCCACCGCCAGCGCGACGTGCGAACCGTGGTCTTCGGCGACGAGCGCGAGCGACAGGTCGATGCCTGCGGTCACGCCCGCCGAGGTGACCAGTTGGCCGTCGCGCAGATAGATGCGGTCGTAATCGACGCGCGCTTTTGGAAACTGCGCGGCCAGTTGGGCCGCATGCTGCCAATGCGTGGTGACGTTGCGCGCGTCGAGCAGGCCAGCATGGCCAAGCGCGAAAGCGCCGGTGCAGATGGAACCGTAGCGGCCGCATCGAGGTGCTACGTTCGTCAACCAGTCGAGCAAGCGGGCATCGGGCGGGTCGCCTTCCGGTAGTGTGGGGCCGCCCGCGACCAACGCGAGGTCGAACGGCTCGCGAGAGTGACCGAACGTGGCGTCGGCGATCAACGTCATGCCGTTTGACGCGCGCAGCGGTGCTGGTTCCGCGCTCAGCAGCGTGACCTCGTAGTGCTTTTCGGGCGCGATAAAGCGGTTGGCCTCCGAGAAGACGTCGACGGGCCCGGCGACGTCGAGCGCCTGCACGCCGGGAAAGATCGCAATCGCGACGGTGGGCATCGAATGATTCCTGTGACGATGAGCGAATTGCGCGAGCCGCGGTGCGCAACGCGGCAACTTGCGTGGAATGCCAGGCGGTCCAGCATACCAAACGCGCTTTCGCGCTGCACGGCGAGCGCAATCCGGTTGAAGTTCGGTGCAGAGCCGTTGCACATCGGCGCGATGGTTCATGAGCACACATCGTGGAGCGACCGTGCGTTCAAACAGCGGCTCCTCATCTGCATATGGGATGATTACCCACTGACCGAACTCCCGGCGCCGCGCCAATGGTGATCAAGAACCTCCTCCGCAAGCTCGACCTCACGACGCTTCAACTGTTTCTCGCCGTCTATGAAGAAGGCACGCTCACGCGCGCCGCGGAGCGCGAGGCGATTGCCGTATCGGCTGCGAGCAAGCGCCTGCTCGAACTCGAGCAGGCGGTGGGCGCGACGCTATTCCAACGCAACGCGCGCGGCATGACCCTCACGCCGGCCGGCGAAACGCTGCTGCATCACGCGCGGCGCGTGATGCGCGACATCGAAAACATCGGCATTGAACTCGCAGGCCACGCGAGCGGCGTGCGCGGTTACGTGCGGATGATGGCGAACCTGTCGGCGATCGTCGAATTCTTGCCCGAAGATTTGCGCGCGTTTCAGTTGGAGCACGAGCGCGTGAAGCTCGATCTCGAAGAGCGGCCGAGCGGCGGCGTGGTTGAAGCAGTGGACGACAGCCTGGCCGATCTCGGCATCTGTTCCGGCGACGCCGACACACGCGATCTGCACGTCGAGCATTATCGGCGCGATTCGCTCGTGCTCGTGATGCGCGACGATCATCCGTTGGCCACGCGCAAGAGCGTGGCCTTCGCCGAAACGCTCGACGGCGATCACGTCGGTCTGCATGCCGCGAGTTCCATCAACGCGCGCACGCATATGGCGGCGCGGCAGGCGGGCAAGCCGTTGCGGCTGCGCATCCATGTGCCGGGTTTCGACGCGGTGTGCCGGATGGTGCAAGCCGGCATGGGCGTCGGCGTATTGCCGCAAAAGGTCTATGAACTCATGGGCCGTCCGCTTGGACTGGTCGGCGCGCCACTCGAAGACGAATGGTCGCAGCGTAGCCTCGTGCTGGCCGTGCGCGACGTCGACGCGTTATCGCCGGTGAGCCGTCTGCTGTTCGATCATCTGCGGTCGGTCGAGGCGTCGGACGGTCCGCACACGCCGGCGACATGAATCCGCCGGATGCCGCCTGAGCGTTCGCCGTTCGCGAACGGTCGTTGGCGAATTGCGGTTGGACGCCGCCACGGCATGCCTGCAAGCTGTCTCCCAACAGAAAACTGCTTTGGAGACAGCACATGGGTGGACCCCTTCAGGGTATCCGCGTCGTCGAGATCGGAACTCTCATTGCCGCGCCGTTTGCCGCGCGCCTCATGGCCGAGTTCGGCGCCGACGTGATCAAGATCGAAGCGCCCGAAACCGGCGATCCGCTTCGCAAATGGCGCAAGCTGCATGAGGGCACCTCGCTCTGGTGGTATCTGCAATCGCGCAATAAGAAGTCGGTTTGCGTGAACCTCAAGTCGGCGGATGGAGTCGAGATCGTCAAGCGGCTTGCGGCCGAGGCCGATGTCGTGATCGAAAACCTGCGTCCCGGCGCGCTCGAAAAGCTCGGCATCGGTTGGAACGTGCTGCACGCGATCAACCCGAAACTGACGATGGTCCGCATCTCCGGATATGGCCAGTCGGGTCCGTATCGCGACAGGCCCGGCTTCGGTGCGATCGGCGAGGCGATGGGCGGTATTCGCTATACGACGGGCGAAGTAGACGGCGCGCCGGCGCGCGTCGGCGTAAGTCTCGGCGATTCGCTCGCGTCGCTGCACGGCGTGATCGGCGCATTGATGTCGCTGCTTCGCGTGAAGACCGGACAGGGCGAGGGCCAGGTGGTCGATGTGTCGCTCGTCGAAAGCGTTTTCAATCTGATGGAAAGCCTCGTGCCGGAATACGATCTGCTCGGTCACGTGCGCGAGCGCAGCGGCGGCGCGTTGCCAGGCATTGCACCGTCCAACACGTATCCCACTGAAGACGATGGCTATGTGGTGATCGCAGGCAACAGCGATCCGATCTTCAGGCGGCTCATGCAGGTAATCGGCCGGGCCGATCTCGCCGACGATCCCGCGCTCGCTCACAACGACGGCCGCGCCAAACATTGCGCGATGCTCGACGACGCCATCGCCGCGTGGACCTCGCACCATTCCACCAACGACGTGCTGGCCGCGCTGGAACGCGCCGAAGTGCCTGCGGGACGCATCTATTCGGTGGCGGACATCGTCGCCGATCCGCATTACCAGGCGCGGGGCATGTTGTTGCAGGCGCAACTGCCGGGCGGCGCGTCGGTGAAGATGCCGGGCATCGTGCCGAAACTTTCGGATACGCCGGGCGAAGTGCGCTGGCAAGGTCCGGCGCTTGGCGAACATACCGGCAGCGTGCTGAGCGAGCTCGGATTTGCAACCGAAGAAATCGAGCGGCTGCGCCGCGAAGGAGCCGTGCAATGAGCCACGCATCGAACCGTGCGTTGAACACGCAGCCCGCCGACAAGCTCATCGTGCAGGAAGTCGCACCGCGCGACGGCTTGCAGATCGAACCTACATGGGTCGAGACGGCCGACAAGATCGCGCTGATCAACGCGCTCTCGACGGTGGGCTTCACGCGCATCGAGGCGGGCTCGTTCGTGTCGCCGAAAGCGATTCCTGCACTGCGTGACGGCGACGCGGTGTTTCAGCAGATCGAGCGCCACGCGGGCGTGATCTATGTGGCGCTGGTGCCGAATCTGAAGGGCGCCGAGCGCGCGCTGGCCGCGAAAGCGGATGAACTCAACCTTGTGATGTCCGCGAGTCAGACGCATAACCGCGCGAACATGCGCATGAGTTGCGAGTCGTCGCTGACGGCGTTTGGCGACATCGTGCGTCATGTAAAGGATTCGGGCGTGTTGCTCAATGCCTCCGTGGCGACCGCGTTCGGCTGTCCGTTCGAAGGGACGATCGACGAGGATCGCGTGGTCGGCATTGTCGATACGTATCGCGAGATGGGCATCGAGGGCATCACGCTCGCCGATACGACCGGCATGGCGAATCCCCGCCAGGTGACGCGGCTCGTGACGCGAGTGCTCGAACGCGTGGCGCCTTCCGCGCTCACGCTGCACTTTCACAATACGCGCGGGCTCGGGCTCGCCAACATGCTGGCCGCATATGAAGCCGGCGCGCGCCGCTTCGACGCCGCGTTGGGCGGCCTCGGCGGTTGTCCGTTCGCGCCCGGTGCATCCGGCAACATCTGCACGGAAGACCTCGTGAATCTGTGCGACGAGATGGGCATCCCGACCGGCATCGATCTGGAGAAGCTGCTTGCGTTGTCGCGGGCACTGCCGGACTTGCTCGGCCATGACGTTCCCGGGCAAGTGGCGAAGGCGGGTCGCAACAGCGACCTGCATCCCGTGCCGGATTACGTGCTGCAAATCTCACCTTCCTTAATCCACTAAACGACCGGACGGCATCGCCGAATCCGGCATTGGAGACGAACATGAGTGACCTGGGCGCAATCGCAACCGGCGGCCGCGAGCAAAGCGCGGACGGCGCGGCGGCCATCATCCGCAAAGTGGCATGGCGGCTGATGCCGCTTATCATGATCTGCTATCTGTTTGCGTTTTTTGACCGCATCAATATCAGCTTCGCGAAGTTCCAGTTGCAAAGCGATCTAGGTCTGTCCGATACGGCGTATGGTCTCGGTGCAAGCCTCTTTGTGATCGGCTATGTTTTGTTCGAAGTACCAAGTAATCTGTTTCTATACAAGGTTGGCGCACGGCGCTGGATCGCGCGGATCATGATTTCGTGGGGTCTCGCGACGGCGGCGATGGTGTTCGTCAATACCGAATGGCAGTTCTACGGGCTGCGGTTTGTAATCGGCGCGATGGAAGCGGGTTTCGCTCCCGGCGTGCTGTATTACCTCACGCTGTGGTTTCCGCCGAGCTATCGCGGGCGGATTACGTCGATGCTGTTTCTCGCGTCGGCGTTCTCGGGACTGGTCGGTGCGCCGCTTGCCGGGCTCGTCATCGGACACATGAACGGGGTGCTCGGCATGCCGGGATGGCACTGGTTGTTCCTGCTCGGCGGGCTACCTTGCGTGTTGCTCGGCTATCTCGTGCTGAAGCTGCTGAAAGACCGCATCGAGGATGCGAACTGGCTGTCTCCCGCTGAAAAGTCGTTTCTCGCTGAGCAGATCGCGCAGCAGAGCCGTCATCCGCAGACCGGACATTCGCTGCTCGGCGCAATCAGGACGCCGGGCTTTCTCACGCTGGGGCTCGTCTACTTTCTGATTCAGGTTGCGTCGTATGGATTGAATTTCTGGACGCCGCATCTGATCCGCGTGGCGGGCACGCACAATCCGACGCTGATCGGTTTGCTCACGGCGGTGCCGTATGTATGCGGCGCCATCTGCATGGTCGTGGTGGGGCGTTTATCCGACGCGACCGGCGAGCGGCGCAAGTTCGTTTTCGGGCTGCTCCTCATGTCGGCAATCGGATTTTTTGCTGCGGGCTTCTTCGATGAACAGACGGGGTTTCTCATCGTCGCATTGGCCGTGATGGGCGCGGGAGTGGTGGCGTCGATACCGGCCTTCTGGGCGCTGCCGCCGAAGCTGGTGACCGGGGCAGGCGCGGCTGGCGGCATCGCGTTGATCAATACGCTGGGGCAACTCGGGGGAATCGTGAGTCCGATCATGGTTGGGCGCGTGCGGGATCTGACCGGCAGTACGACGCCGGCGTTGTATGTGATCGGCACGATGAGTGTGATTTGTGCGTTGATCGTGCTGCGTGGGTTGCCGGAGTCGCTGCGGAGGAGGGATGGGGTGGGGTGAGGCGGCGGCAAGCTGCTGCGCCTTCACCGTGCGCAGCATCTGTTGGATGCCGTCAGGACCAGGGGCGCGGCTATCGCGCTCTGCGTGGATAGGTTCCTGACCTGCTGGACGACCTGCGCCTTGCCGATTAGAGACAACTCGGGATTGGCGTTGGACTGACGACAAACGGCGCGTCTGCACTGTTCGAAGCAGGTCGCGCATCCATACGCCACTGCGGTCGCCGCGATACTTCTGCTCGACGCGGGCACTGACGCACGTCAATCTGAATTTTCCGCACTTCTTTTCGCGTCATTCCCATAGGAGTCCTGTGCTGGTCTGATACCGGGATGACGCCAGATCCCTCGCAATCAGTAGACAGGAACACGGCAACGGCGGTTAGGGCGATGAACGGCGCGTGCCACGGGAACCCGATAGACCGGGCGTGGAACATGGGTCAACCGGCCGCACATGTCTGTTGCACCGGATGGATGCCGTCGGACCCTACCGGAATGTATGGCGCTGACTTCTCCCGTTTACCATCTCGAATATTTTGCCGGTCGATTTTCGGAGTTTTCTCAGGACATTCCCATATCAGTCTGACGCTGCATAACGATATGCTTTCCTGATTAGTTTGAATTGCATGGGTTGGTCGAACAGCGGCGATATCTGCGCTGCGACAGCACGTGCGGCATCGTCTGATTCTGATTGGGAGATTCACTGATGG
>NZ_AWZT01000018.1 GCF_000472525.1 Paraburkholderia dilworthii | reverse complement strand
CAGGGCGCGCCGGTGATATTCAACAAGGATACCCACGTCGGCAATCCTGGCGGCCCAAATGTATTACCGTTCCGGGCTGAGTATTTCCAGTCCGCTGCGTCGGTCACTCCTGGTTCGATTACGGCAATTGCCACGGTCACGGTGAACTATCAGTAACGGCTCGCCCCAAGGGAAAATCGCTCACGGTCGCCGCTTCCCGGCAGCGGTCCTCAGCTCGCTGCGCCGTGCGCTGGTATTTCCGGCCAACCCCTAAGCCTAGGGGGCATTGAAGCGTTGCTGTTCAAGCGCGGCGTGGGTCGTGAGCTACCGGGGCGATCCGCCGCTGGCGCTGCCATATTGGCGTGAGAATGCCCTGTAGGGCGAGAAGGGCATTCGCGAGCAGCGCCGGGCGGTTGACAGCCGGGCCGTCACGGGGGTGCTGCCCTGTGGCTGGCGCGCTTTTCAGAAGTGGCAAAAAGGGCGCAGGCGCTCGGCCAGTCCCGTACCCAAGCCGATGTGGCCGCACAGTTGGGGCGGACGCAGAGTCTGCTGCGTCAGTACATGGGTGGCTACGCCGCCCTGAACCCAACGGTGCTGCGAGAGATTTGCAGGTGTATTCAGGCGGAGCCGGCGCATATCATCCCGAGTTGGATGCCGGGAAGGGAAGAGAGGTGACTTAGAGAAAGGTGGTTCCGCTTCTTCGGACAGGGAATCCGGATTTTTAAGTGGAAGCGCTGGGGAGGTCAAGCTGCCGATTTGATCGCTGGCAGCCTGGCGACGTATGCCTCGTCCGAGGTCTGGTCCGCGAGACTGGAATGGGGCCGTCGTTGGTTGTACCTGACCATCGGGCTTCAACCGATGCAGCAGCGTCGCCACAACGGACTGCTGTTCGTTGCGGATCAGCTTCGCGAGATCCTCGCTGGCATACGTCACCAGGTGATCGAGCGAGCTGCATATCAGGCTTTCATACACCGCGATCATCGCTGATCGACTCGCGGCCGAGAGCCTTAAACATATCGGCGGCAATCGCCGCCTTGAGTGCATCTGCTTTGTGTTCCAAACCTCCCCGCGTGACTCATCGGTATGCGAATGAGCCACAGGGCCGTCAGATGCACCGGGTAGTAGGCGTAAAACGCCCACTTCCAGCGCGGGCAACGCACGTCGATGCGTGAGGTGGCCACAAGCGCCGGCAGTACAGCGCGCGCCCAAAAGTTGCGATTAATGACGGCCAGCGCAGCGCAGGCCAGCACGGCGGCAACCAGCATCGTCGCCGAGGGCCGCTTCGCGTAGGACCACGCGGCGACCCCCATCAGGATCGCCGGCCATCAAAATTCGACGGAACTACCGCCAGCAACGAGATTACGCATGCCGCAGCGATGTTTGCCTTGCCGCCGCGCTCAAGGAAGAACAGCGTGGCCGTCAGTACCAGCAGCGTGAACAGGATGTTGAGCGGCCACCACCCGGCGAGCAGACCGAAGGCGATGAATGCTAGCGTCGCGAGCGCGCCTCACACCGTGAGGCGGCCCATCGTGCACGGATACACATCGCGCTAGAGCGCGCCCGGCCGGGCCAGGTTGAACGCCAGGACGAAAGCAAAAATCGGCATGACAGCACGGTCAGCGTCGAACAGCAGTGGCACCGTGTCGTTGAGCAGGTACTTGTTGACATGATCGCCCGTCATCAGCAACAGACCGATCCACTCCAACGCTTTGAGCGTACCGTCCGCGATGCGCAGGCTCTGCAGCGAAAACCGCTCGCCGCTCATTGCCGCAACGGCGGCCGTGTTGTTCTTATCCATACGATTTAGCCGCTAAAGTTAGGCGTGCGGAAGATGACAGCCCTTACGCGCCTTGATTTGCTCATCCGTTGGTCGGCTACTGGTATCGAACCATGCCAAAACTGGCAGTACAGGTAGCTTCTTCATAGATTCACCATTCCTGCGGCTTGCTGGGCGTGTAGCTGCCCGACAGCGCCTGCGCGTCGGCGGCACCGCGGCAGTTCTCGTCGCTCGTCACGAGGTCGGGGTCGGCCGTGCATTTTTCGAGCATGGCTTTTCGTTCGTCCTCGTGCTGCTTGTAGTAATCGACGGAATGCACAGGCTTGCCGCGCGACGCGAGCAGGACGCTTCCCAAACACACACACGCAATCGCGATAAGTCGTTTCATCACTTCCCCTTGGCGTTACCAGTATAGAGCCGGCTTTTCGTGTAGCTGCCCGAGCGGAACGACTGATCGGCGGCGGCTGACGGCGCGTTGGGAGAACACTTCAAATCGGCGCAATCGTGCCGCGCGGCAAAAGTAAATGCGCAAGTTGCGGCGCTTACGAGTCTTCGTAAAAGCGTGCGGCTAGCCGCCGAATACTCGACGGATCAGGTTTACCTGAACGATCCGCGCTTGTTAGACTGGCCTCCCGCGCTCACGGTAAGCGCGTTCATTGCCGCCGTACGACTGCCGGGCGCCTGTCCGCAGCGCAATTCATTGGAGACGCCATGTCTTATATGCTGCTGATTGTCGAGCCTCCCGAGCAACGTATCGAACGGGGCGAGGCCGAGGGCCGCGAGGTCTACGATCAGATGGTACGTTTCGCCGCCGACCTCAAGGAGCGCGGCAAACTGCTCGCGGTCGAATCGCTCACTTCTTCTCGCGACGCCGTGCGCGTACAGGTGCGCGACGGTCAGGCGAAACTGCTCGACGGCCCCTTCGCCGAAGCAAAGGAAATGGTTGGCGGCTTTTTCCTGCTGAATTGCGAATCGCGCGACGAAGCGGTGGCGATTGCACAAGCCTGTCCGGCGGCTGCGTGGTGCACCGTCGAGGTACGCAAGCTCGGCCCGTGCTTCGCATAGGCATCGACGCTAGTTTGCTCGGGGTTTTCCCCAGGCGGCTCAACGTATCTGTCGAATCGCTCGCGCATTGCTCGTCGTGTGAGTAAGAGCAGGCCAACGCGCCGCGCTCAACCTCATAATTTCACGACGAAAGGAGTAACGGCGATGCGATTCATGATCCTGGTGAAGGCGACTGCCGCGAGCGAAGCCGGCGAAATGCCGGAAGCGTCCCTGATGGCCGCGATGGGCGCGTATCACGAAGAACTCGCCAAGGCAGGCGTGCTGCTCGATGCCACCGGCTTGCAGCCGAGTTCGAAAGGATGGCGCGTTCGCTACAGCGGCGGCCAGCGCTCGGTGATCGACGGTCCGTTTGCAGAAACGAAGGAATTGATCGCCGGCTACACGTTGATCCAGGTGCGTTCGCGTGAAGAAGCGATGGAATGGGCGCGGCGTTTCCCCGCGCCGTCCGGCGAACAGGCCGATGGTGAAATCGAAGTACGGCAACTCTACGAACTCGACGACTTCGAGCCGAGTGCGGAGCTCGAGCGTTTCCGTGAACTGGAAGCGGGCCGCCGCTGATTTCACGCTAACCAATTACTGGATTCCATCATGCACAAGCAAATCTTCGTCAATCTTGCGGTCGATAATCTCGAACGATCGAAGGCATTTTTCAGCGCGCTTGGTTTCAGCTTCGATCCGCAATTCACTAATGATCAGGCGGCGTGTTTGATCCTTGGCGAAAATCTTTACGCGATGCTGCTCGTCAAGGAACTGTTCAAGTCATTCACGCGCAAGTCGCTTTGCGATCCTAAGGAAAGCACCGAAGCGCTCGTCGGCCTCTCGTGCGAAAGCCGGGGCGAAGTCGATGCGCTCGTCGCCAAGGCGCTCGCCGCGGGCGGCACGGCGCCGCGCGCGCCGCAGGACTACGGCTTCATGTACGGCCACGGTTTCGAAGACGTCGACGGGCATATCTGGGAGCTGATCTACATGGACCCGAACGCGAAGGCGGCGGGCTGAGCCTGTGACGAAACCGGCCACTCATCGTGCCATCGAGGCAGTCTGGCGGATCGAGTCCGCCAAGGTCATCGCCCACGTCGCGCGGATGGTGCGCGACGTCGGGCTCGCCGAAGAACTCGCGCAAGACGCGCTGGTATCGGCGCTCGAACATTGGCCCGACGCAGGCGTGCCCGACAATCCCGGAGCGTGGCTGATGGCGACTGCAAAGAACCGCGCCTTGGACCGCTTGCGGCAGGAGGCGCTGCACGCGCGCAAGCGCGAAGAGCTGGGCCACGACCTAGACGCGCTGGAGGCGCATGTCGTACCCGATTTCGTCGATGCGCTCGACGCCGCACGTGCCGACGATATCGGCGACGATCTGCTGCGGCTCGTGTTCACCGCGTGTCATCCGGTGTTGTCCACCGAGGCGCGGGTAGCGCTGACGCTGCGTCTGCTCGGCGGCCTTACGACGGACGAAATTGCGCGCGCCTTTCTCGTGCCCGAACCGACCGTCGCGCAACGCATCGTGCGCGCGAAGCGCACGCTTTCGGCGGCCAAGGTCCCGTTCGAGGTGCCGCAGGCGGAAGCGCGTGCGCCGAGGCTCGCTTCGGTGTTGCAAGTCATCTATCTGATCTTCAACGAAGGCTATTCGGCGACAGCCGGCGACGACTGGATGCGCCCGGCGCTCTGCGAAGAAGCGCTGCGGCTCGGGCGCGTGCTCAGCGGTCTCGTGCCGGACGAAAGCGAAGTGCACGGCCTCGTTGCGTTGATGGAAATTCAGGCGTCGCGCACGCATGCGCGCACCGATGCGCAAGGCCGCCCCGTTTTGTTGCTCGATCAGGACCGTAGCCGCTGGGACCCGCTTCTGATCCGTCGAGGGCTGGCCGCGCTCAACACGGCGCACGCGCTTGGCGGCGCGAGCGGGCCGTATGCGCTGCAAGCCGCGCTGGCCGCGTGTCATGCCCGCGCGCATCGCGCGGAAGAAACCGACTGGGCGCAGATCGTCGCGCTGTACGACGCGCTTGCGCAAGTGGCGCCGTCGCCGGTTGTCGAGTTGAATCGCGCGGTCGCGGTGGGTATGGCGTTCGGGCCGGCGGCGGGCCTCGAGATCGTCGATGCGCTCGCGGCCGATGCAGCGCTCGCGAACTATCACTGGCTCCCAAGCGTGCGCGGCGATCTGCTGGCCAAGCTCGGTCGCATGGACGAGGCGCGCGCGGAGTTCGAACGTGCCGCCGCGATGACGCGCAATGCACGCGAACGCGAGTTATTGCTCGAACGCGCGCGTGCCGTGATGCAGTAGGCCGCTGTAGTTTCTGCGCATAAACCGGGCATGGAGCTGGCACGGCGCCCGGCCACCTGCGCTAGTGATGACGTTATCCAACGCGCTAGTGGGGTCGCTGATGAAAACGCTATACAACGCGCTAACGGATCAACTGACGCACACCCAGCACGATGATCAGCCCGCCGCACACGCGGTCGACCCATGCCTTGCTGCGGCGGTACGCGGACGCGATCCGCGCATGCGACAACGTCAGCGCGACAAAGCCATACCAGCTGCTCGCCACGACGAATACCATGCCTAGCATCGCGGCGAAAGTGCCGACGCTCTCGTGCGGCGGCGCCGCCGACGAAAACACCGCGGCAAAGAACGCGACCGATTTTGGATTCGCGATATTGGTCGCGAAGCCTTGGGCGAACGCCTGGCGCACGCTGCCGCCAGGCGCTTGCGCATTCTGTTGCGGCTTGCCTGCAAAAGCGTTGAAGATCAGCCGTCCGCCGAACCACATCAGATAAGCCGCGCCGGCCACCTTCACGGCGAACGCAAGCCACGGAAACGCCGCGAACACAATGCCGACGCCGAGAATTGCGCAACTCGCCCAGAACAGATTGACGAGCACGATGCCTGCCACCACCGCGAGTGCTTCGATGCGTGTAGCGGAGGCCGCTTTATGCGCGACCGCAACGAAGTTTGGACCGGGAATCACGACGCCGGCCACATACACGGATAACACACCGAGAACGGCTGCACTATCTATCACGCAAAGCTTCCGTCAAGCCGAGAAAAAGGCCATCGCGCCAGTCGCGACGCCCGCCGCCGCGACCACGAACGATACGTTGCGCAGCCACTTCTTGCGGGTCAGCAGCGTGATCGCGCATAGAGCGATAGCGACCTGAATCAGCGTAGTTGCCTGCGCCCAACGATGGTGGCCATGCAGCAGCGTCTCGCTTTTGGCGTCGTTATCGAGTACTTCTTTTTCGATGGCTTCAGCCTTGATGCGGATCGGCTCTTTCTGCTGCTTGTATTTGTCGACGTCCGCAACGAATTTTGCATGCGCGTCGGAATTGCTGACGGACAGCGCCGCGCCAAGTTCCGCGAGGTTCTGTTTCTCGCCTTTGGCCTGGTAGTAATTCCACTGGTTCGATGCCTCGGTTTTCCTGATCGCGGCTTCGTTCTTGTAGTAAAGCGCGAGGTTTTCGCTATTCCCGCTCTGATAGGCGCACAACGCGCCAATCGTCGCGAGAACCGCCGTTATCACGGCCATGCGGCTCCCGAAAGAGTCCGCGTCGTGGTGGCCGGTGTGCTGCACCGCATGGTCGTGCGGACCATGCACTTCATACTCTTCGGGCATCAGCTTCTCCGAGGCAAACTTCTTTGTCGTGTCCGGGCGTCGCATGAGCCCGGCGGCCTCAATCTTAGCTTGTGACGCCCTGAAGATGGCGACTCGCGCTGTCGGTGAATGCTCCGCTGTTCCGGTTCAGGCGCGATGACCCATCCATAGCAACAGCACCGATAGCGTCACGACAGAGCCTATCGTCGATAAGAGAATTGTGCGCGATGTGATGTGCGCTTCGCGTTCATAGAACTCGGCCAGCATGAATGGGCCGGTGCCGGTGGGGAGCGCCGCAAGCACGACTGCCATTTCGACCAGCGCGGGCGAGAGCCTGAAGACGCGTGCCGCGAGCCACCATGTCAGTGCCGGCTGCACGACCAGCTTGACGAGCGTCAGCAATAACGCAATGCCGCGCGTGTTTGATTCGGACGGACGCTTTTCGGCGAGGAACAAGCCGAGGCTCACGAGTGCGCACGGGCTGGCCGCGCCGCTCAGCAGTTTGAGGAACGTCTCCACGCTTGGCGGCATCGCCACGTGCAGACCGGCAAACAGTGCGCCGGCGATCGGCGACACGATCAGCGGATTGCGCGCCAACGAGCGCAGCACTTTCAAGCCGAGCTTGTGCGGCGCGCGTTCGGTCTGCAAGCCGACTTCGATCAACACGATGGCGCCCGCAAACAGCACACACGCGACCAGTATCGTCGCGATGGTGGTGGGTGTCAGGCTCGCGTGGCCGAACGCGATCATGCCGAGCGGGAAACCGATGTAGCCGGTGTTCGGATACGACGCAGCGATCGCATCGACGCTCGCATCGGCGAGATGCCGGCCGCTCACCAGACGCATGACGAGGATCACAGCAAAGATGCCAGCGCATGCAATTGAAAACGTGACGACAAACGCCGGCTGATACAACTGCTCCCACGTCGCGCGCGCCATCGTGTCGAACAGCAGCGCGGGCAGCGCAAGCCAGACCACGAAGCGATTCAGTTCCGAGGCTGAGTTCGGCCCGAGCACGCCGCGTCGTCGGCAGGCAAAGCCCGCGAATATCAGGCCGAAGACGGGCAGCAGGATCTCGAGAGTGGCTAACATCGGTACGAACGCGCGGGTGAGATGGCGCGGAAAAAAAGGCGACCCGTCAGCGTAGTGATTTGCGTTGATACAATCAAATACTGTTTTTTGCCCTCGACGATACCTTTTATGCATCGTCATTCAAGCCAGGTGTGAACGTGATCGACATCAAGCCGCTGCGCTATTTCGTGATGCTCGCCGAGACGCGCCATTTCGGGCGTGCGGCGGCGCGCCTGAACTTGTCGCAGCCTCCGTTGAGCCGCCAACTCGCGGCGCTGGAAGCGAGTCTCGGCGTGACGTTGATCGAGCGCAGCCCACGCAACGTCACACTGACTGCCGCGGGCGAGCGCTTTTACGCGGATGCCAGGGCGATTCTCGCTTCCGTCGAACAGGCGGTGAGCAATGCGCAGGCCGCAGCGTCCGGCGACGCGGGCAAGCTCGCGATTGGCTTCACCATGTGCGCCGCCTATAACGTGGTGCCCGGCTATGCGCGAGCGTTTGGCGCAGCCTACCCCGAGGTCGCGCTCAATCTGCGCGAAGTGGTGTCTAACGACCTGGCCGCGCAGGTGATGGCGGGGCACATCGACGCGGCCATCATGTTTCCGCACGTGCCCGACAAGGGACTCGCCACGCGCACGATTTTGCGCGAGCCGCTGTGCGTCGCGTTATCGCGAGGCCATCCGCGGGCCCGCGCGCGGCGGCTCGAGATCGCGCAACTGGCCGGCGAGCCGTTCGTCCTGGCATCCGAGGAAGTGGCGCCCACTTTGCGCGCGACGATTCTCGACCATTGCCGCTCAGGCGGCTTCGAACCGGATATTCGCTTTGAAGTGCAATTGCAGCAGACGGTGCTGAGCCTCGTCGATGAGGGCGTGGGCGTTGCGCTCGTGCCCGCTTCGATGCGCAAGGCGCAGCTTGCCGGCGTGGTGTTCAAACCGCTGGTCGACGCGCCTTTGATCGAGCAGGTGCTGGCCTGGTCGCCGGCGAATCGGAACCCTTGTTTGGCGCGGTTTCTGGAGTTGGCGTGAGGGCGGCACGTGCAAACGCAATAACTTTCCGCGAGGAATCTGCGATCATCGAGCGCACTCGCCTTCGAGCTAACTCGACGCTTCGGCTCTTTCAAATGCCTGCACAGCCGCCCATGCTCGCCACCGCCCGCCTGATTCTCCGTGCTCACACGCGCGACGACTTCCTCGATAGCCATGCGATGTGGTCCGATCCCGAGGTGATCCGCTATATCGGCGGCAAGCCTTTTACGGCTGAAGAAGCGTGGGCGCGTCTGCTGCGCTACGCCGGTCATTGGGCGATGCTCGGCTACGGGTATTGGGTCGTGCGCGAGAAGGAGAGCGGGCGTTTCGTCGGCGAAGTCGGTTTCGCCGACTATCAGCGCGATATCGAGCCTTCCCTGGCGGGCACGCCGGAAACCGGCTGGGCTTTGAGCCCCGCAATGCATGACCGCAGCTACGCGACCGAAGCCGTGCGCGCCGCGTTGGATTGGGCTGACGAAAAATGGCCGGACGCGGAAACGGCGTGCATCGTTGCGCCGGAAAATGAAGCTTCGCTGCGGCTCGCCCGCAAGGTCGGCTATCGGGAGCAGCTTCGCACGACGTACAAGGGACAGCCGACCATCATGCTGCGGCGCGCGCCTCGTGCGACGACATAAGCCGGCGCGAGGCCGGCTTATTCAACTCATGGTCCATGCGTATCACTGAGCTTCGTTAGAAGCTGCCCTTTGTCGCGCGATCAGGTCCGCTAACCGTTCCGCCTGCCGGCCTTCGACGTCGAAGTTCGCGTCATCGAGCCAACGTTTATAACTCGAACGCAGCGCCGGCCATTCGCTGTCGATAACGGAAAACCACGCGGTATCGCGATTGCGCTGACGATAAACAATCGCCTGGCGAAAGATGCCCTCGAACGTAAAGCCATAGCGCAACGCCGCAACGCGCGACGGCTCGTTCAGCGAATCGCATTTCCATTCGAAGCGCCGGTAGCCGAGCTCGTCGAACACGTATTGCATCAGCAGGAACATGGCTTCGGTCGCCACGCGCGTTCGCTTCAGACGCGGCGAATAAGTGACGTGCCCCACTTCGATCACACCGTTAGCGGGGTCGATGCGCATCAGCGCCAGTGTGCCGACCGCCTTCCCGCTCGCGGCGTCGATCACCGCGTAGTGCAGCGGGTCGGCCGATGCAGCGATGCGGGTTAGATGCTCGCGATAGGCGTCGACGGTTTCGAACGGACCCGTTGCGAGATACGTCCAGTCACGCGCATCGGTTGCCGAGTGGTACGCGTCGAACAGATCCGCCGCGTGGGCTTCGACGCTCACCGGTTCTATGCGGCAATAGCGGCCGGCTAGCGGCGTGCGCGCGGGCGGCTTCGCGCCGCTCCAGTCGGGCAGCGGCGCTCCGATCGGCTGTTCGAACGTGTTACGTCGGGGTTCCATGTCTGCACTCCTGGTGTCTTGGGTCATCGTTGGTCATGAAGGACATGAAGAACAATACGGCAATCGTGGTATGTTAAAAAGATCCACCGCAACCGCATCCCATAGGTCCAGCCGTCATGATCGAGATTATTGGCCCGCTTGCTCATACAGCTGCTAACGGCCGCGCTGGCGCTAGCGTCGGTGTCGGCGGCGCGCAGAAGCCAGCGCCGTTGCAGAAGCAGTTGATCGAGCGCTTGCAGCAGGCCATTCTCGGCGGGCGCTTGCCGGCGGGATCGCTGCTGCCGTCGTCGCGACTGCTCTCGGCCGAAATGGGCGTGTCGCGCAACACCGTGGTTATCGCGTATGAGCACCTGGCGGCGGTCGGTTATGTGGTGGCGGACAAGAAGGGCACGCGCGTGAGCCCGCTGTCGAGCCGCGGGGCGCGTGGCGAGCCGCCCGCACGATCCGCCGCGCCGCAAGTGGCTTACGCGGCCCGCGTCGGCCAGTTCACGGCGACACGCACACATGCGGATGCCGCCTTGCCGCTCACGCCCGGCACACCGGCGCTTGACCGCTTCCCTTTGGCCGCGTGGCGGCGCGCGCTGGAGCGGTCGATGGAACGGGCGTTGCCGCTCGCGCTCGGCTACGGCACGCCGGCCGGCGAACCGGCGTTGCGCGACGCCATTGCCGCGCACTTGCGGATGGCCCGCGGCGTGCGCTGCGAAGGCTCCCAGGTGGTGATCACCGAGGGCGCGCAGGAGGCGCTCAACCTCTGCGTGCGCCTCTTCACGAATCCCGGCGACGTCGCGTGGATCGAGGATCCCGGTTATCGCGGCGCGAAGGCGGCCTTCAATCAGGGCGATCTGGCAACGGTGCCGATGCCCGTCGACGCCGAAGGCATATCCGTGCCGTCCGGCGCATGGCGCGCGCATCCGCCGAAGCTGATTTATACGTCGCCCGCGCACCAGTATCCGACGGGCGCGGTGTTGTCGGTGGCGCGTCGGCTGGAGCTGATCGCCGAGGCGCGCCGCTGCGGTGCGTGGCTGATCGAAGACGATTACGACGGCGAATTCCGCTACTCCGGCGAACCGATTGCGAGCATGCAGGGGCTCGTGGACGACGCGCCTGTGCTCTACGTCGGCTCATTCAGCAAGACGATGTTTCCGGCGCTGCGCATCGGCTTCGTGGTGCTGCCGCCCGCGATCGCTGCGCACGCCGAGGTGGCGTTGTATGAAATGCTGCGCGGCGGGCATCGGCTGGAGCAGCTTACGCTCGCGCATTTCATGCAAAGCGGCGAGTTCGGCCGACACCTTGGCCGCATGCGGCGGCTGTATCGCGAGCGGCAGCAGGCGCTGCGCGAAGCGCTTACCGAACATTTCGCGTCGTCGGAAATACTCGGCGGCGATTGCGGTATGCATTTGACGCTTCGTTTGCCGCCGGGCATCGACGATCAGGTGCTGACTGAACGCGCGTTTGCGAAAGGCCTCAGTCCGCGCGCGCTGTCCAGCTTCGCGCTCAAGCCGCACGCGGCAACGAACGGCCTTGTGATCGGCTATGGCAATACCTCCGCAGAGGAGCTGGTACCGGCTGTTCGCGTGCTCGCTGAACTGGCTGCCGGCATCGAAAAACCGCGCCGGCGCCGCGCGTAAGTTTTAGCGTTTGTCCGCGCGGCCCATGTCGCGCTATCGTGTCGTTTATGCGCGGCGATTGCGAACACGTAACGTCGGCGGATCGCCCGCATCATGTTCCGTGCGCCGTTCGGTGCGCGTCGCCGGATGGCAGTGCAATCCGGGCATGAAGCATCCCTTTGGTGTGGTTTTCTATGACGAATTTATCCGATTGGAGATGACATGAAGGCAATCGAACCGACCCCGTGGTTTGAACTGGCCGCTGACTCGCCCGCGCGCGACGGCTGGTACGAGGTGCAATTGACGAGCGGGGACACGGCCTTTGCGAAATTCGGCGAGGGCGAGTGGACCGAAAAGCCGGAGGATGCGTTCACGCACTGGCGCGGGCTGTCCGCTGATCCATCGCAGGCCGGCGACGGCGAGGCGGAAGGTGAGGTCGAAGCGGCCGGCGACGGTGCCGCCGCTGAAGCCAAACGTGCGGACGAGCCCCTCGATGCCGAGGCCACTGCGGCTAACGGCGTCCGCGCTGCCTGGAACGCGTTTTTTCCGGGACTCGGCGAAGAGCAACATAAACCGGTGGACGCGGTTCCCAACGGAAAAGCGCCGCATTGACGCATGGAAGGGCGGCGGCTTCCTGGCTGCCGCCTGGACCTGACCGGACCTTCGGGCAAGAACCAAGTATGAAAGTTACCCGGGAACCCGTGGCATTGCCGCGGGCGACGCAGCTACTCAATCATGGGCCCGTCACGATCATCACCAGCGCGCACGGCGGGCGCTCGAACGTGATGGCGGCTTCATGGGCCATGCCGCTCGACTTCGACCCGCCGAAGGTGGTTGTGGTGGTGGACAGCCGCACGCTCACGCGGCAATTGATCGAAGCAAGCGGTGTGTTGGGACTGCAATTGCCGAGCCGCAAGTTCGCCGCGCAGACACTGGCCGTGGGCACCAACGCGGGGCTGGAACTCGACAAGTTCTCGGCCTTCGAGCTCGAAACCTTCGCCGCCGAAAAAATCGACGTGCCGATGCTGGCCGGCTGCATCACGTGGATGGAATGCAAGGTGATTCCCGACGACAGTCAGCGGCACGATCTGATCATCGGCGAAGTGGTGGCGGCGTACGCGGACAGTCGCGTGTACTCGAACAACCGTTGGCATTTCGGCGACGACCCCGATCTTCGCACCTGCCATTACGTCGCTGGCGGGACGTTTTTCGCCACGGGCGATGCGTTCGAAGTTTCGGCTGCTGCAAATGCCTTGAGCGCGTCGCCAGCGAGCCGGTAACGAACCCATTCGCTTTGCGCGATTGCGCCGATCGATTCATAGAAGCCGATGGCGGGCGCATTCCAGTCGAGCACGCTCCATTCGAAGCGGCCGCAGCCGGTTTCGCATGCGATGCCCGCGAGGTGGCGCAGCATCTGTTTGCCCGCGCCGCTGCCGCGCGATTTCGGCGATACGTAAAGGTCTTCCAGATACAAGCCTTTTTTGCCGAGCCACGTCGAGTAGGAGAAGAAGTAGACGCAAAAGCCGATGGGCTCGCCGTTTATTTCGCAGATTAGCGCCGTCGCGGTGGATGCGGGGGAGAAAAGGCTTGCTTCGATGTCTTGCACGCTGGCGACGACTTCGTGTTCGGCTTTTTCGTATACCGCGAGTTCGGTGATGAAGTGGAGGATGAGTGGGGCGTCAGCTGAGACGGCGGGGCGGATTTGGGTGGTCAAGGGTGGGTTTAATGGATGCGTTGAATTCTTCGGGCGTTGGGCTTGGCGAGCGGGTAGCGCTTCGGGTTGGCTGACGCTCCTTTTAGCTTGCACAGTAAGCATAGCAGGGACGGGTCTGGCGTTCTTCGCGGCTGGATTGTGAAGATTTGCCACAGAGGCAGGCGTTAGGTAATTGGCGAGTAAAAAGGCACCGAGTCAAAAAGCAAAAGGCACCGTGTGATGCCCCTCCCGTATGACGTCGGACTTCACTGATTAAAAACCTTCATCTGGTGCTTCGGGCGATTTTTTTGAAGCTGCCATCCATTACCCAGCCGTCACCAGAGTTGCATTTTACTTTAGTGTACATGTCGGCTTTGCCGGCCATATCCATTCCCGGTTCACAGCGGTCCGCTGGCTGCAAATAGAACACCAATTTTCCTTCAACGCCGTCATAAACGGGGGTTTTTACTTCCGCTACCCAGGTTTCATTTGGATGGTCGGAGCAGGCGACGAGTGAGGTTAATAAAAACAGCACGCCACTATTTTTTCGGATAGACATTTTCTCTCACAAGTCGCCTTGAGTGTTTTAACCCAACCATGAGGTCGGCAGGCGAAATAACATCCATTATCTCAAATCTCGGGTCATAAGCTTGGATGCCAGCGGCCAGCAGTATTTCTGCAAGATTTGATGAGCAACTATTATCGGTAACCGAGTATAGTCTATTATCGGTCATTCGTTTCTTGATTTCCGATAACATGATTTGCTTCTCAGTAGCAGTAACCCTTAAGACATAACCCCACGAGTCTCTGTGCATAAATACTTGTTGCCGATCCAAGTAGCGTTCTTTTGTGTCTCGGTCCCAACCCGAACTGCGATCCCATCGAAACCGCTCTAGAGTCGCTAATAATGACCTCAACAGTTTCCAACTGAACGCGAACCTGCTTCGAATCCGCGTTCGACGTTGGCGTGGTCGTCTTTGAGGCGATTTTCGTTAGCTTGTTACCGCTAGGTGATTGTATGGTGTCCACGGCCGCGCCTCACATATAGATATTAACGGATTCCGAATCTGCCGTTGATGATAGCAAGTGGGTATGCCCGCTTAAATCGGTTACGCCGTATTCGATTTCGCCCGTCGCGCGGACAATTGCGTACTCAAGATTTGCCAACGGTTCACCAGTTTGCGCATCCAACAATTGAAAGCGATCGTCATAGTAATGAGCCAACTCGTTGTCCGGCTGCTCTGACCTTTCCTGCTTATACGAGGCCGAATCGGAATCATCATCAACTTCAGTAAAACAACCGGCGTCCGATCCCGCGACAACATGGTTTGTTCTACACGGGCACAAGACAAGGTCTCCGTCAACCACGGCGGTTCTGCCTTCGTCCGTAGTGTCATGGGCAGACCCGAAAATCAGAAATGAACCTTTGCATTCGCCACAGGTAGCGAGGCTACCAGTCACGGCCCATTTTCGCCCGTTGTCCAAACAGGTTCCGAGCGTATGAATAATTTTTGCCGCCTGTTGTTGTGAGATCTCCAAGGCGAGCTATCTTTTTCAGCATTGAGCGATACCTTTTAACGCCAGTTCGCTGATCACGATATCGCTTGAAACTTTGGAAACGCGGCTTGTATGTTCCGTGAGTGTCCGTTCAGTTGCAACGGGGTAGCTTTTGAATACGGCCATGCTAGGCCTCCTTCGACTGAAAAAGGCGTATAGGCATATCACGTTTCATTCGATACTTCGTCAAAATGTGTCACATGTTGAACCGGTACTCGGCGCAAAGAGCAAGAAGCTTTGACGGAACACGCATCCCTTCAGCCTCCGACCTCTGCGACGGGAGTCTGAATCAACTTGATACACTGATCACACTCGCGCTCTCGATACGTAGAATCCTGCCATCATGAGCGACGAGCGTGAGTGTCGCCAGAGGCTTCTCGAATTGCTGATGGACACAGCCGCGCAATCGTCCGCGAGCATCGTAGTAAGGATTCGCAACAAAGCCTAGGCTACTGAACTGAATGATCCGGTATGCTGAATCGCGGCGAAACTATTTATCCCTAGACTAGTAAGCTCGCCAGCCGACGAAAATCGCCGGACGATGCCGCGCTCACTCAAAGAAACTTCCCTCCGAAGGGAGGGAAGTGTCATCTACGATTCCGGCGAACTGGAGCATCGACTGGTTTTCACACTGTTCATCGTTATTCTCAACTGGAGAATATTCTCGAAGACGACGAAACGGCTGGAGCGCGATCCATTGCAGCATCGCGCCACCGCGCAGAGCGCTTGCATCACCCGATGCGCGCGCTGGTGACGGTCACGGTAGGGCCGCCCTTGTCCCAGTCTTCCAGACTCATCGCGCGCTTCCAGACTGGATTGGCGCTGGTAATTGATCCGCCCACCACGTAGCCGTTCAAATGAAGTCCCTGGACGTTGAATGAGCCGCCGGGACTTCCCGTATCGGTATGGCCGGTAATGCTGATGCTGACCGTCTTGTTGACCGGACCTGGGAGGAAGCCAAAATAAACGAGAATCCCGCCACCGGCACAGTTATTCGTCGTCGGACTGACGATGCGGATGTTTTCAAAGACGGCGGTATTGTCGTTCGGCTCAATATCGAGACCGCACCCGGGTTGGGTTCCGCCGATATTTTCCCAAAGCGGGGTATTGAATGTAATTCCGCTGCCACTGATAATCGATACGCCCTGACGGCGGCATCCGTTCGCGTGGTGCGAATTCACCGTAATGTTCGTGCTGTAGACATTACTCTGTCTATCGCTATTATTGATGTAAATGCCGTCGCCCCAGCAATTAATCGTGGTCGGAGACGTAATGGTGCAATTGGTTGCGCCATTGATTGAAATCCCCATTCCCCATTCACCCGACTTCGCTGAATTCAATTCCTTGCTGCCGTCGAGATAGGGGCTTTCGAGCGTGACATTGTTCACGTCCGCCAAACGCAGGATTTCATAAGTGTCGGTATTATGAGGCAGTAGTTTGATCGAAGCGCCGCTCGCAAACCGAACGTGACTATTGGTGCGCAGATCCAAGCCGGCCGCATCGATCCGGCTCTTTCCGGTAATCAGCAAAATCTGGCCGATGGAGCCGTCGATCGCGCGCTGAAGCGCGACGCGATCGTTAGTGGTGCCATCGCCCTTCACGCCGAAAGAAGTGTCGAGAAGAACACCGTCGTTGTTCGACGGGGTGCTCGCCGCAGCCGGCGCACTCGCACCGGTCGGGGAACTGGCGCCGCTCGGACTGGAGGCACCTCGGCCGCGTTGGCCCCTGTTTGCTACCGCGTCGATTTTGGCAGGATCGCTGCTGCCGCCGCATGCGGCGAGCACTAGCGCCCCGCTGCCGGCCAATAACGATGTCAGGAATTTACGACGGACCGAAAGTTGAGTGTCAGTAACCAAGAGTCTTGCAGCTGGTGTATTGTTAGTCATTCAAGTCTTTCCAACTATGCCGGCGATCGAAAAGCCAAAAGCAAAAAAACCAAGCAGACGACCTCGACCGCATAGGCGTTTAAAGGGAAATTAAGCGAGATAACGGGCGCAAAAAGCCCGAACGCTTATATGCGCCCTGCGCCGCGTATTCGGCGATTCGAATACACGAACGTGCAAGGTGCGAGCGAATTCCCGAAGAAATCTCCGCTTGAAACAAAGAGAACTTCAGGATTAATAAAGCAGGGTCTTCCGGAGGTTTCGCCAGACTTGCGTTTCGATGGCGCGGGAACGCCGATGAAGGCAAAGCATTGACTAAGCGGTAAATTGTTACCGACTTTTAACAATCATATCAGATTATCTAAGTCATTTATACGTCGTACTTGTTACAATATGTACGCACTTAGCAAACACGGTTCAAATTTCCCGACCATCCATATTTTCATGGATATCCATGCCGTCGATTTTGTATGTTGATTTATTTAGTATGGAGAATATCGACGCTACGCGTATTGTCATATTAAACTGATGTTAAACTTGTGAGTAATTTGATTGAAAGCTAACGTTTGAAGAGAGGTTGCGTTGAAACTCCATGCTTGCAAAACCGATATCTCGCTCACTCATGAGGCAACCGCAATCACCCCCTCAAAGGCAACCATATCTCCAACCCACCCATCCCATTGACCGGATCGAACTTCTCGTCGTAGCGCTCGAAGTTGGGTGCATCGGCGGGAACGTGTCCCGACGCAGGCAGCCACTTGTTCCAGATCGTGTTCCAGGTGCGCCGTACGGTCGACACATGCTCGCGATGGCTGAACACCGCGTACCGTTGCGCGGCAATGCGCAAGCGACTGAACTCATCTGGCAACGCTGAAAAGTCGCTGACCTCAACGCCGCACAGGTAGTCCATGTTGCCGGCGTCGTCGGCGTTGTAGCAGACGCCATACGCCACATTGCCCACCTGGCCCGGCACTTTGCCGAAGTACTCGTTAAAGCGCTGCCACTGCGATGGAATTGCTGCGGAGCTTTCGCACGTATAGCGCTCGCTCAGACCGGCGACGAAAAACGGCTTGCCGTCCTCAAAGCGCGGCGGCTCCAGATTCGCGAGAAGAGTTTCATCCATTCTGATCGGCTCCACGATGACGAGGTTGTCGAGATCGCCGCGCGCACGCAGCGCTTCGGGCGTGACTCCGAATTGCTCGCGAAAGGCGCGCGTGAATGCTTCGTGAGAGCCGTAACCGGCGTCGATAGCCACCGTCAGTATGTCGGGCGCACCGTCCGCGAGCCGCCGCGCGGCCTCGCTCAAGCGGCGCGCCCGCACATAGCGCATGACTGGCACACCGGTCGCCGCTTCGAAAGCACGCGCGAGATGGAAGCGAGATACGCATCCACAGTTGGCGATGTCGTCGAGCGTCAGTTCCTCGGCAAAGTGGCTTTCGATAAACCACAGCGCTTTTCCAACCGGGTTCATAGCGGCTCTCATGTCAGCATGAAACCAGCATAGCCAGCCGCGCACCGGCACATTTGATCGCGCTTGCGGTTTTGCAATCGACGCAAGTCAAGCGATGCAACAAAAAACAACGCACCGACTGAAGCGCTCAACCCGCGCTCAAACGTTTTCCGCCGCAGTCGCACTGCTACCCGTAGAGCGAGGACGCTCACCCGCCGATACACCGTGCCCATCGCCGCCATCGACATGCGCAGCGGCATCCGCACCGCCCGGCCGTCCTGCACGCAACAGCAATCCTCCGATCACGCCCGCCGCCGCCGCGAAAATCGCGCCGACCGCAAACGCTACGTGGTAACCGCTGTTCAGCGCGGCAAGCGCGCTTTGCGTGGCCAGCAATTCACCGCTGCGCGCGGCGGCGAGACTCGCGAGCACTGCGAGCCCAAGCGCACCGCCCATCATGAACGACGTATTGACGATGCCCGACGCGAGCCCAGAATCGGTGGGATCGACGTCGCTCATCGCGGCGAGCAGCACCGGATTGAACGCAATCCCCGCGCCGAAGCCGAGCAGCATCATGCCGGGCAGCACATCGAGCACGAAGCTCCCGTCGACCGGCGCACGCGCGAACAACGCGAGACCGCACGCTGCAACCAGCAGCCCCGCGGCGAGCGGAATACGCAAACCGAAGCGCATCACAACGCGCGCCGACAGTCCCAGCGAGAAGAACGCCATGATGAGGTTGGCGGGCAAAAACGCGAGCCCGACTTGCAGCGGTCGATAGCCAAGCACGCGCTGCAAATACAGTGCGGAGATAAAGAACCACGCGAACATTGCAGCCGCCCATAGCACGCCGACGACATTCGCCGTTGCAACGTTACGCAGGCGAAAAAGGCCCAGCGGCATCAACGGATGCTGAACGCGCGACTCGATGATCAGGAACGCGGCGAGCAACGCAAGCGCGACGAGCAACAAGCCGAGCGTTTGCGCCGAAGTCCAGCCGGCCTCATTGCCGTTGACCACGGCATACACGGCGAGCATCAGCGAAACGGTGACTGTCACTGCGCCGGCAACGTCGAGCCGTTCGCCGTGCGCATGACCGCGCGCGGAAGGCAACAGTGCGACGCACAGCGCATACACGGCAATGCCGATCGGCAGATTGACGAGAAAGATCCAGTGCCAGCTCAGCAGGTTGGTCAGCAGACCGCCGAGCAGCACGCCGATGCTGCCGCCGCCCGCGCAGACGAAGCCATAGACGCCCATCGCTTTCGCCCGTTCACCGGGTTCGGTGAACAGATTCATGATCAGAGACAGCGACACCGCGGACACGATAGCGCCGCCCACACCCTGGATGGCGCGCGCACATACAAGCAGCATCTGCGAGTTAGCGAGCCCGCACGCGAGCGATGCCACGGTGAACAGGGTGATGCCACCGAGGAACAGCTTGCGATGACCGTACAGATCGCCGAGTCTTCCGCCCAGCAGCAGACAGCCGCCGAAGGTCAGCATATACGCGTTGACGACCCATACGAGCGACGTTTCCGTGAAGCCGAGATCTGCAGCGATCGACGGCAAGGCGACGTTCACGATTGTCGTATCGAGTACGATCATGAGCACACCGAGGCACAGCACCATCAGCGCGAGCCAGCGTTTGTTGGCGTGGATGGAATGGGTCATGCGCAAGCTCCTGTGCCGCGGTCGATTGGGGTCGATTGGGATTGCCGGCGGCTTCGAGCATGGTGGGCTGTATCAACGCGATGCCGGACGGGCCCGCCGCCCGGCGCGATGTTGACAACCCGATGTTGACAACCCTTTCGGCAACTCGTCGAGGGCAAGAGGTTTTTCAGTCTAGCACCCGCGAGTTTTGCGTCACAACTACGAATTCCTGGGCGGAGCACGAATCACGCGCCGCCCAGAATCCCGTACTCCCCGCCGCGTTCCAGTGCCCGCTGATAACCCGGCCGCGCATGAATCCGCTGCAAAAAAGCGCTCACCGCAGGCAGGTCGATCCCACCTCGCGCAGTGGCCGCTTCGAGCGGAAAACTCATCTGCACATCCGCTGCGGTGAACTCATCGCCGGCAAACCAGCCGGTCGTCTCCAATTGCTTCTCGATGTACCCAAGATGCAGCTTCAATTGTGGATCGATAAAACTCGATTGCAGCGTAGCCGCAATCTTGCGAGCAATCGGCTTCGCAAAGAAAGGCATCGGCGCACTCGCGATGCGCCGCGCAATGAGCTTCAGCAGCAACGGCGGCATCGCCGAGCCTTCCGCGTAATGCAGCCAATAGGTGTAGCGCAACCGCTCAGGCGTGCCGTGCTTCGGCGCGAAACGCCCGTGCCCATACTTCTCCACCAGATACTCGATGATGGCGCCTGACTCCGCAACGGTCAGCCCATCGTCGGTAATGACAGGGGACTTGCCGAGCGGATGAACGGCACGCAACTCGGGCGGCGCGAGCAGCGTCTGCGGATCGCGCTCGTAACGCTCGATCTCATACGGCACACCGAGTTCTTCGAGCAGCCACAACACACGTTGCGAGCGCGAGTTATTCAAATGATGGACGGTCAGCATGGGTCGATAGATTGTGGCCAATGGAACGTTACATCATAGGGATATTGTTGAGAGGCGGGCCTCTAGCCGCATCACAAACGCGGTCACACGCGCGACTTGCTTCCCATCAGTTCGTTCGACGGCAATGTCTCGTCCAGCAACTTGCGCGCGCTTTCAATGCCGGCCACCGGCAGTCCCTTTGGATCAAGCAGCCCCACTTGCACCAGCACGCTAGCCTGGTCCCAATAGATATGCTCGTTATAAAGCTTGTCGCCGCGAAAGCACACCACCGCCAGCATCGGCACCTCGAAGTATTGTCCCGTCGGCGCAACGCCCGGCAACAGCCAGTCGATCTCGCAGCTATGCGTGCAGCTAAAAATGAATTCGTCGACGATACGGTCTGCACCGATGGTCCGCGAAATCGGAATCAGCTTCGTATCAGGCGGATTCGAGTTGACGAAGTGATGCGTATAAAAACGCTTGAGGTTGTCACGGTCGACACCGCCTGTCATCGTCGGCACGTGATTGACGTAAGGCTGCGCGACCATTGTCGGCATCACGGCTTCGACGTCGCGCGTGGCAAACTCATGATAGCAATGCGCTTCCCACAGCGCGTTCAGATCGTAGACCGGGCCGAGCACTTTGCGCAGCAGCGCAAGCGTGCGCGAATACGCCATCATCGTGGCGGGCTTGTCGGATTGCGGACGCTCGGGCGCCGCGAACGCATGATCGCAACCAGGGTACACATACTGCTCGATGTGCGGACGTGTGCGCAATGCGGCGCTGATCCTCTCGCGTGCTTCCGGCGGACACAGCGCATCCTTCTCGGGGAAGTGAAACACCATCGGGCAGCGCACGGCCGGTACTTCGTCCAGATACGCATCGAGGCCCACGCCGTAGTAGCTCACCGCGCAATCCACGTCGGTACGCGCCGCGCTCAGGAAGGCCAGCTTGCCGCCGAGGCAGTAGCCCACCGCACCCACCTTGCCGGCGTGCTCCGGCATTGTGCGCAATGCGGCGATGGTGGCCGCGATATCGTCGACGGCGAGATCGGTGTCGAACTGGGCGAGGTAGTCGAGCGCCTGCTTCATGTCGGCCTCGCCATAGCCGAGTTCGATGCCCGGCTTGATTCGCCAGAACAGGTCGGGCACCAGCACCACGTAGCCTTCTTCGGCGAAACGGTCGGCCGTTGCCTTCATCGTGTCGTTGATGCCGAAGATTTCCTGCAACACAACGAGCCCGGGGCCCGAGCCTTGCGCCGGACGCGCAACGTAGGCTTTGAAGCGGCCGCCGTCCTGGGCGACGACTTCGGTGAAAGAGCCGGCCATGCGTGTGTCTCCTGAAATGTGCAAGGAACAGCGAGGAAGAGGCTACGCCATCGTACGCAATTCGAAGCGCTTGAGCTTGCCTGTTTCGGTGCGCGGCAGTGAATCGACAAAAGCGACGACGCGCGGATACTTGTACGGCGCCACCGTATTCTTCACGAAATCCTGCAATTGCGCGACGAGATTGTCATCCGGTGCGTAGCCCGAATTCAGTACGACGAACGCCTTCACGATTTGCCCGCGCGTGTCGTCGGCCACGCCGACCACGCCGCATTCCGCCACCGCCTCGTGTTGGAGCAACACGCTTTCCACTTCGGGGCCGGAGATGTTGTAGCCGGCTGAAACGATCATGTCGTCGGCGCGCGCCTGGTAGAACACGTAGCCGTCTTCGTCGATATAAACGGAATCGCCCGGCAGATTCCAGCCGTCGCGCACGAACTTCATCTGACGTTCATCGGCGAGATAACGGCAACCTGTAGGCCCGCGCACGGCGAGCTTGCCAATGGTGCCGGGCGCAACGGGTTGCATTGCGTCGTCCACGGCTTGCACGACATAGCCCGGCACCGCGCGGCCAATTGCATGCGGACGTATCTCGCTGCCCTGCGACGAAATAAAAATGTGGATCAACTCGGTGCCGCCAATTCCGTCGATCATGTCGATGCCGGTTGCGTCGTGCCATAGACGTCTCGTCGAATCAGGCAGCGCCTCGCCAGCGGACACGGTCTTCTGCAAGCTCGACACATCGTGATGGGCGACGAGCGGTGCCATCTGCCGGTAGAAAGTCGGCGCCGTGAACATGACGGTCGCGTGAAAGCGCTCGACCGTCTGCAATAAAGTCTCGGGAGTGAGCTTCTCGATCAACACCGTCGACGCACCCACGCGCAGCGGAAAACACAACAGCCCGCCTAGCCCGAACGTGAAAGCGAGCGGCGGCGTGCCGCAGAAAATATCGCTCGCCGAAGGCTTCAGCACATGGCGCGGGAACAGATCGCACATAGCCAGCACGTCGCGATGAAAATGCATGCAGCCTTTCGGCGCGCCCGTCGTGCCGCTCGTGAACGCGATCAGACAGACGTCGTCGGCGGCGGTATCGCACGCGGTAAAGTCGGCGGGCTTGTTGATCGCGAGCGTTTCCAGTGAACCTGTTGCGTCGTCGTGAAACAGCAGCGTTTGCTTCAACTCCGCGCAGTAAAACTCGTCATGTGGATCGCTGCAACGCGCGAGTTCTTCGGTGAGACGCGCATCGCACAGGGCCGCGCGTACCTGTGCTTTTACGATGATCTGCTTCAACTCCTTCGCGCGCAGCAGCGGCATGGTCGGAACGGCGACGAGACCAACTTTTAATGCAGCGAGTGCCGCGACCGCCATTTGCAACGTATTAGGCCCGCGCAACAGAATGCGGTTGCCCGGCTGCAAACGCATTTCATCGACGAGCACATGCGCGCTGCGGTTCACCATCGCAAGCAGTTCGTTATAAGTCGTGGCACGCGGTGCGCCGTCCACCAGCGACCAGACGGCCGGTTTCTCGCCGTGGCCCGCTTCAATTGTTCTATCCAGCAGTTCCGTCGCGCAGTTGAAACGCGGCGGATACGCGACATCGGGATTGTCCAGCAGAAAAACAGGCCATTGATCCTGCGGCGGAAGATTGTCGCGCGCGAAAGTATCGACGTGTGCTGACGGTTCCATCGTGGTCTCCCGGGCGTTGAGCCGGCTGTATGCGCTTCTGTTGACGAGGGCTTGCGTGTCCTTAGTGCGGAATGACGGCGGTTGCTTCGATCTCGACCTTGGCTTCGTCTTCGATCAGCGCGACGACCTGCACCGCGCTCATTGCGATGTCATAGTCGCCGATCAACTCGCGAAACGCACGGCCTATTTCTTTCAACGACGCGAGATACTCGCGCTTATCGGTGACGTACCACGTCATGCGCACGAGATGCTCGGGCGTGCCGCCCGCTTCGTGCAGCACGGCCAGTACATTCCTGAGCGCCTGAATAGCCTGGCCGGCGAAGTCCGTGGTCTGAAAGCGCGCCCCTTCATCCCAGCCGATCTGCCCCGCGATGAATACTTGCGTGCCGATTGCCGCGACGCCGTTTGCATAACCGCGCGGCTTGATCCAGCCCGCGGGAAGAAGAGCTTTTTTCATGAGCGTTGCGCCTCGCTGAATTCAGGCTGTGGAGCGAATGTCGCCAGTGCGTTGGCGATGTCGGTGGGAATGTCGATGGAACGGCCGCTTTCCAGCGACATCGTCACGAGCACCTGCTTTGCGCGAAAACGCGCTTCGCCGTTGCAGTGACCGAGAATGTCGATGGTGATCGAGCGCCGGCCGATTGCGGATACCGTTAGCGTCAGCATGATCGTTTCGCCCATCTGGCTCGGCCGCGAAAACTCGCAATCGAGTTTGACGATTGGCAGGCCGATACGGCGCTGCCCGATCATCTGCGCGTAGTCGATGTGCAGGCCCTCGTTGAACCAGTCTTCGACGAGCGCGTTGGTCATCACCAGATATTGCGGAAAGAACACGATGCCCGCCGGATCGCAGTGCGAAAAGCGGATACGTACTGGCCTTTCGAAGTGCGCGGTCATTTCGCATTTTCTCCAGCGCTTGCGGCCGCGTGCGCTTTCAACAGATCGCGGCCCACTATCAATTGCTGCACTTCCGTCGCGCCTTCGTAAATGCGCAGCGCACGAATCTCGCGATACAGCATTTCGACTGCGGTGCCGCTTTGCACGCCCATGCCGCCGTAAAGCTGCACGGCGGCGTCGATTACCTGCTGCGCACCTTCGCTCGCGTGCCACTTCGCCATTGCTGCCTCGCGTGTGACGTTTTCTCCCTGGTCGCGCAGCCATGCCGCGCGATAGACGAGCAGCGCACTACTGTCGATGGTCAACGCCATTTGTGCGAGCTTCGCCTGCGTCAGTTGAAAATCGCCGAGTGTCTGACCGAACATCTTGCGCGATGCCGCGCGCGCGAGTCCCTCGGCCATCGCATGCCGCGCGAAACCGAGCGACGCAGCCGCCACGGAAGTGCGGAAAATGTCGAGCGTGCGCATGGCGAGCCTGAAGCCTTCGCCGGGCGCGCCGAGCATCTGACTGCGCGGCACGCGCGCGCCTGCGAAGTGCAGGCGCGCAAGTGGATGCGGCGCGATCACGTCGATGCGTTCGGCGATTTCGAGTCCCGGTGTATCCGCATCCACAATGAACGCGCTGATGCCGCGTGCGCCAGGCGCTTCGCCGGTGCGTGCAAAGACCACATAGAAATCGGCGATGCCGCCATTCGATATCCACGTCTTGTCGCCGTCGAGCACATAGGCGTCCCCGTCTTCGCGTGCAGCAAGCGACATTGCGGCGACGTCTGATCCGGCTTCCGGTTCTGACAGCGCGAACGCCGCAATTGCGGTGCCGTTCGCAACGCGCGGCAAGTAGCGCGTTTTCTGTTCATGCGTGCCGCCGAGCGAAATCGCGCCCGAGCCGAGCCCCTGCATCGCGAGCGCAAAGTCTGCGAGGCCCGAATATTTGGCTAGGGTTTCGCGCAGCAGACAGACGGCGCGCGTATCGATCGTGTCGCCGTGGCCGCCGTAGGTCACGCCGCCCACGCCATATTTCAGCCAGCCGGCTGCACCGAGTTCGCGCACCAGTTGGCGACAGGTGGAATCCACATCGCCATGTGCGACGTGCGATAAATTATCGCGACACCATGCTTCGATACCCGCAGCCAGTTCGCGATGACGCGGCTCGAAAAAAGGCCACGCGAGCGCACTGTGCAGATCGATGTTCTTTTCTGCGTTCAACTCAGTCTCCCTCGAATACCGGGCGCGATTTCGCAGCGAACGCCTTATAAGCACGCTCGAAATCGCGAGTGCTCATGCAGAGGGCTTGGGCCTGTGCTTCTGATTCGATCGCTTCGTCGATGCTCATGCTCCATTCCTGATGCAGCATCTTCTTCGTGATGCCGTGCGCGAACGTGGGACCGGCTACGAGATCGGCGGCGAGCTTTTGCGCGTCTTCAATTAGCACAGCCGGCTCGCAGAGCCGGTTATAGAAGCCCCATGCGTAAACTTCGTCGCCGCTAGCGGAGCGTCCTGTAAAGAGCAATTCGGCGGCGCGCCCCTGGCCGATGATGCGCGGCAGGATCGAGCAGGCACCCATATCGCAACCCGCAAGGCCGACGCGCGAAAACAGAAACGCGAGCTTGCTGCGTGCCGTGCCGAGACGCATGTCGGAGGCCATCGCGAGAATTGCGCCAGCGCCGGCGCACACGCCGTCGACGGCCGCAATCACCGGCTGCGGACAATGGCGCATGGCTTTGACGAGGTCGCCCGTCATGCGTGTGAAGAGCAGCAGTTCAGGCATCGGCAAATCGATCAGCGGTGCAATGATGTCGTGCACGTCGCCGCCCGAGCAGAAGTTTTCGCCCGCGCCGTGAATTACGACGGCCTTGACGTCAATCGCATACGAGAGCTGGCGGAATAGATCGCGCAACTCCGCATACGATTCGAAGGTCAGCGGATTCTTGCGCTCGGGTCGGTTCAACGTGATGGTCGCGACCTTGTCCGCGACCGACCAGCCGAAGTGCTTCGCTTCGTAACCCGCGAGCGTCAGCCGATTACCGGCCAACAACGCGTCGGCATTTGAATGTGGCATGTTTGTCTCCAGTCGCTCTGTCTCAGTCTTTCAAACTGTCCAGCAGATGTTTTTTCAATTTGCCGAGCCGCTGATGAGTCCGCGACTTTTCCTCCAGACTGAGCCCGCCGAATAGCTCGACGACCCATTGCTCGTGCGCAACCGCCATCCTGTCGAACGCTTTGCGGCCTGCGGGCGTGAGGCACACGCTGATCGAGCGGCGATCGTTAGGATCGGTATCTCGCGAGACCAAGCCTTCCTTTTCAAGCTGATCCGTAATGCCGGTCACGTTGCCGCCTGTTACCATCAGGCGGCGCGACAATTCGGTCATCTTGAGTCCTTCGGGATGACGCTCCAGTTGCGCCATCAGGTCGAAACGCGGCAACGTAGTGTCGAATTCGTTACGCAGACGCTTGCGCAATTCCGCTTGCACGAGGTTCGTCGTGGTCAGCATGCGCAACCACAGGCGCAGGCCCATATGACTGTCCGCGCCGGTGCTCATTTCCAGATCCACGACGTTCTCCGCAGGTTTCGCAACGCCTTTGCGTTGCAACCTGGTTTCTGCTGTCTTCGCTTCGCTTGCTGCGATCTTCTTGACGTTGGCTGATCTGGTCACATTACTTCTCCACCGGAGATGGAAACGGATTGCCCCGTGATTGCATCCGAACCCGGTTGACACAGCCACAGCACGGCATTGGCAACCTGTTCCGGACTCACAAAGCGATGTTGCGGATTCGAGCGAAGCAGGCTTTCGCGCGCCTCATTTTCGGTGCGCGACGTCTTGCTGGTGATTTGCTGGAGCGACGCGTGCAGCAGTTCGGTCTCGGTGTAACCAGGGCACACCGCGTTGACCGTAATGCCTTTAGTCGCGACCTCGAGCGCCAGCGAGCGCGTGAGACCGATCACGCCGTGCTTGGCTGCGCAATATGCTGCGACATACGCATAGCCGATCTGGCCCGCTGTGCTCGCTACGTTGACGATGCGCCCGTGTCCGCGTTCGAGCATGCCCGGCAATACGGCGCGCGTGCAGAGGAAAACGCCGGTGAGATTCACGTCGAGCATGCGCTGCCACAGGCTCATGTCGGTATGCATGAACGGCGCGGCTTGCGCCTGGCCCGCATTGCTAACGAGTATGTCGACGGCGCCCGCTTTTTCAAATGCGTTGGCAACGGACTCTTCTTGCGTGACATCGACGGGGATACACGCGACGTTGCCGATTGCGCGGCTTTTTTCGCGCTGCGCATTGAGCCGCTCTGCATTGCGGCCCATCAACGTAACGCGCGCTCCGGCGCGCAGCAGCGTTTCCGCGATGGCCGCGCCAATGCCGCTGCCGCCGCCGGTGACCACGGCATGTTGTCCCGCGAGGGAGGATTGAATCGGGTTCACGTGGTTCCTTCCGCGCGCTGTGCGCGCTCTTGCGCCGAAAGTCCGGCATTCGCCGCGACCTGCGCGCGTTCTCGTTCGAGATTGCGTTCGAGTTGCGACTTCGCTGCGGCGTACTGATTCGGCCACGTCACGTCGAAATAGCCTATTTTTGCGGCCTCGTTCAAGGTCCATGAAGGATTCGCGAGATGCGGACGCGCAATGGCGCACAAATCTGCCCGGCCCGCAGCGATGATGCTGTTCACGTGATCCGCCTCCGAGATCGCGCCCACAGCGATGGTCGCGATTCCCGCTTCATTGCGCACGCGATCGGCGAACGGCGTCTGGAACATGCGGCCATACACGGGCTTTTCGTCCTTGCTGACCTGACCCGACGACACGTCGATCATGTCAGCGCCGGCCGCCTTGAATGCGCGCGCGATCCGCACGGCATCGTCGGGCGTGGTGCCCCCTTCGACCCAATCGTTCGCGGAAATGCGCACCGAAATCGGCTTGTCTTGCGGCCACACTGCGCGGATTGCTTTGAAGACCTGCAACGGATAACGCAAGCGGTTCTCGAGCGAGCCGCCGTATTCGTCCGTGCGACGGTTCGTCAGCGGCGATAGGAAGCTCGATAGAAAATAGCCGTGCGCGCAGTGCAATTCGAGCCAGTCGAATCCGGCTTCGACCGACATCTGCGTGGCACGCACGAATTGCGCTTCTATTTCGCGGAGATCGTCGCGCGTGGCTTCGCGCGAATGCTGGCTGATGCCCGGCAAGTACTGCTGCGGAGATGCAGAGACGAGCGGCCAGTTGCCTTCGGCAAGCGGCTGATCGATGCCTTCCCATGCAACGCGCGTCGACCCTTTTGCGCCGGAGTGTCCGAGCTGGATGCCGATCTTCGCGTCGGACCGGCGATGCACAAGGTCGACAATGCGCTTCCACGCGGTGACGTGCTCGGGCGCATACATGCCGGGGCAGGCGGGTGTGATGCGCGCTTGCGGCGACACGCATGTCATCTCGGTCATGACGAGCGCGGCGCCGCCCATCGCGCGCGCGCCGAGATGCATCAGGTGATAGTCGCCCGCAATTCCGTCGACGGCCGAGTACTGCGCCATCGGCGAGACGACAACGCGGTTCTTCAGCGTAACGCCGCGCAATGTGAACGGCGTGAACATCGGCGGGATCGAATGCTTTTGGGGCGTGCGCTCCGCGCCTGAGCGTCGTGCGAGCCAGTCTTCGAAGCTGGATACATAGCGCGCGTCGCGCTCGCGCAGATTCTCGTGCGAAATTCGCTGCGAGCGCGTGAGCAGCGAGTAAGCAAACTGTTCCGGCTCGAACGATGTATAGCGGTCCACGTGCTCGAACCATTCCGTCGAATTGCGCGCGGCGTTCTGAATGCGCAGTACGTCGACGCTGCGCACGTCGGTGTAATGCTTCAACGCAGTGTGCAACTCGCCAGGGTGCGAGCCGATGCTGTTGGCGAGTTCGATCGAATCTTCGAGCGCGAGCTTGGTGCCCGAACCGATGGAAAAATGCGCGGTATGCGCGGCGTCGCCCATCAGCACGACCGGCGTTTGCGAGCTGTCAGCGTTGCTGCGCCAATGCACCCATTCTTCGTTGACGACGCGCGGGAAACGAATCCACTGCGACGAGCCGCGCAGATGCGCGGCGTTGGACAGCAACGCGTTGCCGTCCAGATACTTGGCGAAGAGTTTCTCGCAGAATGCGATGCTCTCTTCCTTGCTCATTTCGTCGAGTCCCGCGGCGCGCCACACGCGCTCCGGCGTTTCGACAATGAACGTGGAGGTCTGATCGTCGAAGCGATAGGCGTGTGCCTGAAACCAGCCGAATTCCGTTTCTTCGAACGCGAACGTGAAGGCGTCGAATAGCTTTCGCGTGCCGAGCCAGACGAAACGGCAATCGCGCATGTCCACGTTCGGTTTATAAGTCGACGCGTATTTTTGGCGAATCGCGCTGTTGGCCCCGTCGCACGCGACGATGAGATCAGCCTCGTATTCGGTGTCGTCGGTGACCTGCGTTTCGAAGACGAGCTTCACGCCCAGTTCCTCGCAACGCGCTTGCAGGATATTCAGCAGACGCTTGCGACCAATGCCGCAAAAGCCGTGACCGGACGAACGCACCTGGCAGCCGCGGAAATGGATCTCGATGTCGTCCCAATGATTGAACGCGCCGAGTATTGCGTCGGCGCTCGGGGCGTCGGCGGCGCGCAGGTTGCCGAGCGTTTGATCCGAGAACACCACGCCCCAGCCGAATGTGTCATAGGGGCGATTGCGCTCCACGACGGTGACCTCGTGCGCCGGGTTGCGGCTTTTCATCAACAGGCCGAAGTACAGCCCGGCCGGGCCGCCGCCGATACAGACGATGCGCATGCTTGTCCCCACTGTGAGCTTTGCTGGTGAGTTAATTTAGGCCTAGATAATTTAGGTGTCAAGTAAATTGGCAATGCGGAGCGGTTGTGCAGCGTCGCATCGCACCCGTCGGAAAGGTGGGTGACGTGCTTGTTGCAACGCACACGAGACGACGACTAGCAGCACGCCCGGTTAATCACCCCAAAAGGGCCGCTAGCTGCTAATAAAGACTTCCAGCATAAATAACCCAGAAAGCAAAATGCTTGCCTTTATGCCAGGTCTTGGGTCTCGCCAGAGTTAAGGCGGCGAACAATCGTTTCTGATCAAAACGCCCGCTGGACGTGTACCGTTTCTTACGCGATGAACTGGGTTCGACTTACGTGCAATTCATTCCATGCGTAGAACCAAAAGATTTCCATACCGTCGCACCGCAGTACTGGCCGAACGACTCGATGCCGACACTTGGCACTAGCGCCGCGAAGCCGGGCAATGCGCTTTCGGTGGTGACGGACTGGTCGGTCGATCCTGACGACTGGGGCTACTTTCTGTCCCGCATATTCGACGAATGGTACAAAAAAAGACGTTGGCCGCGTGCTCGTCAACCTTTTCGAAACTGCCGTGGTTCAGACGATGGGCCAGCCGGCGCAAACCTGCGTGACCGCGGAATTCTGCGGCAAGGCCCTCGCTATCGAGCAGGACGGCGAAGCGTATTCTTGCGATCACTACGTGTATCCGTCGTGGTCGCTTGGCAACATAAGTCGCACACACCTCGGCGAAATGGCGTTCTCGGCGCGGCAACAAAGCTTCGGCTATGCGAAGCGGGATTCTCTTCCGGCGTATTGCCGTCAGTGCAGGCATCTCAAGCTTTGTTGGGTAGAATGCCCAAAAAACCGCTTCGTACGGACTCCGGATGGCGAGCCGGGATTGAATTACCTGTGCTCCGGAATCCGCAGGTTCCACGATCATGTGGGTCCGGCGCTCAGGCAACTGGCGCGGCAATGTGCATAGCGCAATGGAGGACACCATGGCCGCGTTTGTCGATCACCCTGCCGTTCTATTTGTCGCACTGCTCGTTATTCTGATTGCCGCGGTGATCGGCGGGGAGGCCGTCGCGAGGCGCTTTGCCGCGCTTCCCGAAGACGAGAGAGAAGATTTCAAGGTGGTCCAGACGGCCACGCTTACGTTGCTGGCGCTGATTATCGGCTTCAGTCTGTCAATGGCGGTGGGCCGGTACGATCAGCGAAAGAATCTCGAAGAGGCGGAAGCCAACGCAATCGGCACTGAATATGCTCGGGCGGACCTGGTCGACCCTTCCGCCGGTGGGCCGATGAAGACGGCGCTCGTGCGCTATCTGCATTTGCGGCTGGACAACTATCGGACACGCGATCCCGGAGAAATTGCAAGGATCAGCCAGGATACGACTGTTGTCCAGTCGGAACTGTGGCGGCTCGCGACGCAGGTGGCGAAGGACCAGCCAACGCCAATAGGCGCCACGGTCGTCACCGGCATGAACGATGTGCTGAATTCGCAGGACTATTCGGAGGCTGCCCGCATCAACCATATCCCCCTGGGTGCCTGGTTCCTGATGTTCGTCATTGCGTTGCTGGGCTGCGGCGTGCAGGGATATGGCGCAACGGGACGACTTCAGAGAAGCTTGTTGCTCGTCATTCTGCCGGCGACCGTTTCGTTATCGCTCGCGCTCATCGCGGACATTGATAGCCCGCGCGGCGGGATCATCCGCGTCCAACCGCAAAACCTGTCGCGACTGCTTCTCGCACTCGATAAATAGCAGTTTCATCGTGTTTAGTAAGCATCGCTGATCAAGGTGCATGTCACTGGAACCTCCCGCAGTGCTGACGGTCAATAACACATGTCGCCCTTTTTATTGGGGATGCCAAAATGACTGTCACTCAACCTGGGGCGGCGCCCCTGTCCGAAGCGGACGCGGGGCGCCAGTTGCGCCGCGCCGTTATCGCCAGCACGATCGGCACAACGATCGAATGGTATGACTTCTTTCTCTACAGCACGGTAACCGGTCTGGTATTTGCGAAGCTGTACTTTCCGCAATCCGACCCGTTGGTCGGCACACTTCAAGCTTTCCTCATCTACGCGGTCGGCTTCATAGCGAGGCCAGTGGGCGCGGCCATTTTCGGACACTACGGCGATCGCATCGGCCGCAAGGCGACGTTGATCGTGACACTGCTGCTGATGGGGCTCGCCACCTTCGCTGTCGCGTTTGTTCCGACGTATGCGTCGATCGGCATCTGGGGCGCCGTCATCCTTACCGTGCTGCGCTTTATCCAAGGCGTGGGCGTGGGCGGCGAGTGGGGCGGCTCGGTGCTGATGTCGATGGAATGGGCGCGCACCAACGCGCACCGCGGCTTCGTCGCGTCGTGGCCGCAGTTCGGCGTGCCCGCTGGACTGTTCCTCGCGAACCTGGCAGTGCTGGCGATCAGCGCGATCTCCGGCGACGCCTTTCTCTCGTGGGGTTGGCGCGTGCCGTTCTTCCTGAGCATCGTGCTGGTTGGCATCGGCCTTTATATTCGCCTGAACATTCTGGAAACGCCGATCTTTGCGAAGCTTCTCGCTGAGCGCAAGATCGAAAAGACGCCGATGCTCGAAGTCTTGCGCCGTCAGCCGAAAGACATTCTCCTTTCCGCCGTTGCGCGCATGGCAGAACAGGCGCCGTTCTACATCTTCACGGCTTTCGTCTTCACCTATGGCGTGACGACACTGGGCGCGTCGCGCAATCTGCTGCTGACGGCGGTACTGGCGGCATCGGTGCTGGAATTCGGCACCATTCCGCTGTTCGGCCATTTATCGGATGTGATCGGGCGGCGCCGCATGTATATGATCGGCGCCGCTGCAGCGGGCGTGTTCGGCTTCATCTATTTCGGCATGGTGGACACGCGTAATCCGACATGGATTTTCGTGGCCATCGTGCTCTCGCTGGTGCCGCACTCGATGATGTACGGCCCGCAAGCCGCGTTGATCGCCGAGTCGTTTACGGGGCGGCTGCGATACAGCGGTGCATCTCTCGGCTATCAGTTGGCGTCGGTGATCGCGGGCGGTCCTGCGCCGCTGATCGCGACTGCGCTCTTCGCGTACTTTCATTCGGGCTATGCGATCGCGTCCTATGTTTTCGTTTGCGGAGTGCTGAGCCTGATCGCCGCTTCGCGACTCGGCGACTACACGAACAAGGACATTTCGCAGGAGTATGACGAGCCCGGCTCGATGAGCGACAGCAGGCATGGTCATCGGCATGCCTGACCGTACGGTGCGGCGCAGCATGGTATGCCGCACCGCATAGCCGCGGCGTTGCGGATCTTGCGCCGGTTCAGCGGCGAGGATGCCGTTGAACCGGCCAACATGGGAGAACCCACCCGACGCTGCACCCTGCGCGTCTGTGAGATCATGCAAATCCCCATACGGATTGCGCTCTCACATGCCGACTTCCGCGACCACCAACTCCGGTTCACTTTCGCCTGGCAGCGTCGGCACCATCCTTGCCTCGATGTTCTGCTTTGCCGTAGTCGATGCACTGGCGAAGTCCGTCACGCTGCAATACCCCGCGAACGAGGTCACGTTTTTCCGTATGCTGTTTGGCCTGTTCCCGGCAGTTTTGCTGTGTTGCCGAGGAAGCCGGTCGCTGTCCGAGCGCTTGCGCAATATCGATGTGAAAGGACAGACCGCGCGTGCAATCGCGCTTCTCGGCGCATCGGCTCTCTTTTTCGCCGGCTTGCCTTATGTGCCGCTTAGCGAAGCCGTGGCGCTTGCTTATTCCGAGACGCTGATCGTCATTGTGCTCGCCCCGTTGATGCTCAACGAGCGGCTGACGCCGCGCGGCGCCGCAGCGGCGATTGTCGGCTTTCTTGGCGTGCTGCTGGTGGTGCGGCCGGGCGGCGCGCAATCCTCCTGGCTCGGACCGGTGATCCTGCTTGCGAGCGCATTCTGCGGCGCGCTCTCGATCGTCCAGATCAAACGCATACATCCGACCGACGACTCCGCGACCACCGTTCTCTTCTTCACGACGCTGGGTACGGTGGTCATGGCGTTCACGTTGTTCTTCAAATGGCGCACGCCGTCGGTGGAGGCACTGCTCGTGATGGCCGCGCTCGGCCTCTTCGCGACAGCTGGCCAGATGCTGATGACCGTAGCCTTTCGTCGCGCGGATGCTGGCACGCTCGCTCCCTACAACTACACGAGCATCGTGTGGGCCGCGCTGTTCGGCTATCTGCTTTGGGGGGAAACGCTGGAGATTCTGTCGGTGGTCGGCATATTGATGATCGTGGGCAGCGCGATCGCAGTCGCGGTGCGCCGCAAAGCGCAAGAAGGGCCACTCGCCTGACGAGATCGCACCTCGTTCGCCGCATGCGATACCACCTGCGGCGGGCCGGTTGCACAAAGGCAGTACCGCTTAGCTGACGCCGTCAGTCTCGCGTTCAGGACGACGCACGGCACGCACCTTCCCGCTATTGCCGCCGCCGCAAAAAAACTGCCCGCTGCCGTCGGACTCAAGACCTGACACGCTCATGCCCTCCGGCATCTCAAGGCTTTGCAGGACCGCTCCGGTACGTGGGTCGACGTGCCTCAATTCACTTGCGTCGTCTTCCCAGGTGCCGTGCCAAAGCTCGCCGTCGACCCATGTGACGCCCGTCACAAAACGGTTCGATTCGATGCTGGAAAGCACCGCGCCCGTCTCGGGATCGACCTGATGGATTTTGCGCTCGCGATACTCGCCGACCCACAGCGATCCCTCGGCCCACGCGAGTCCCGACGCGCCATTGCCTCCCGGCGCAGGGATGCTCGAGAGCACGCGGCCGCTCGCGGGATCGATCTTGTGGATGCGGCCCTCGGCGATCTGAAAGAGATGCTGGCCGTCGAAGGCCGTGCCCGCATCGGCGGCGACCTCGATTGCGTGCAGCGTCTGGCCGCTCGCGGGATCGAATGCGCTGAGCGTCTTGCCGGTCGCGATCCAGACCTGCTGGCCGTCGTAGCTGACGCCAGCCACTTGATGGACGCCCGGAAAAGGACCGTATTCGCGGACGATAGTGGCGTTTGATCGATTCATGCTGTCATCCTAATTGAGCGTGACGGGCGAGGGGAGTAACAACGTTGTCGCGAATCCGGACGCGGCCGGCGCCATCCAGCGGCGCGCCCGTCCTTGACCAAACGACTGCGCCTTGCCTGCGGCCGCCAGCGAATCGAGTGTGCGCTGCACGGTGCGCTGGCTCGCTCCTAGCGCGAGCGCCAGCGCAGAGCTCGACCACGACTCGCCATCGGCGAGCAGCGCGAGCATCGCCGCATGAGTTTCTTCGACAGGCCGCGCGAGTACCAGCACCTCCTGCGCGTCGCGCGGCGCCAACGCAAAGCCGCGCGGCGTCGCGCTTATATCGGCCAACGCGCCAAGCATTGCGCGAAGCCGCCCAATCTCGACCCGCAAACGCGCGCGATGTGAGCCATCGGCATGCCTCGTCTTGAATGCGCGCGCGATCAGCGTGTCGCGCGGCACATCCGCGGGCCATGCTTCGGCGAGCTGGTACGCGAGATTGAACAGCACCGGGCGTCTCGCCAGCGGGACAGCCGTGCCGGACTGCTGTACGACATTGCGACAGGCGTCGACCACCAACGCGTTCGACATCAGCAGTGCTTCCACTTCGTCGAGCAGCAAAAGCCGCTCTTCACCGCGCCCGATCAGACGCGCGGCAGGCAGGTTCAACATATGCGACGCGCTTTCGACTTCCGCAATCAGCGCGGGAATATCCGCTGCTTGCGCCGCGTGCCTCGCTCGTGCGAATGCGGCGCGAGCGGCATTAGTCCGCAAACGCCGCAGCCCAACGCCCGCCACCAACAACTCATGCGCGGCTCTCAGCACGGGCGGCAAAGGCGCGGGATCGAGCGCGCCGAGCATGCGCTCGGCTTCGTCGATATGGCCGATTAGAACAAGCCTCCGGACTTCCAGATAGCCCGCATGCGCGGCATTGGCGCGGTCGCCGTGTGCTTCGAGCGTCGCGCGAGCCGCGCCAAGTGCTTTCGCGGGCCACGTCAGATCGCGTGACGCGAGCGCGATCTCTGCCTCTGCAACGACACATCTTGCGCGGGCCACGGCTTGCTTCGAACCGAACGCGCGCGCCGCGCTTCGCACGAGCGCCTTCGCGCGGATGAAGTCGCCCAGTTGCGCCATAGCGATGCCGCGAAGCGCGAGCGCCGGCGCATCGTCGCGCAATGCGATGCGCTTTAATGCGCCGAGCGGATCACCCGCCGCGAGCGCCTGCGCCGCAGCCTTGATCAGCGGGTCCATGTTGATTGAAATCGCGCCACACTTGTCACTCCCACCGTTCGGAATCCCGATACTAATCTAGCATGACCGCCAACCAGTACGTCGTATCGAAAGCACTCGAACGGCGACGCAAATCGGAACGGAGAGAACCATGACGACGACACATACGATCGGGACACGCGAGCAATGGCTGGCAGCGCGCCTCGATCTTCTTGACGCGGAAAAAGAGCTGACGCGGCGCAGCGACGACGTCGCGCGGCGACGCCAGGAATTGCCGTGGGTTCGCGTCGACAAGACCTACCGGTTCGAGACCCAGCAGGGCAGCGCATCGCTGGCCGACCTGTTCGGCGGACGCTCGCAGCTTCTCGTCTATCACTTCATGTTCGGTCCGGACTACAAGGCGGGGTGCCCGTCGTGCTCGTCGATTGCGGATGGCTTCGACGGTATCGCGGTTCATCTGGCCAATCACGACGTGGCGCTGACGGCAATATCGCGCGCGCCGCTCGCCAAGCTCGAGGCGTACAAGCGACGCATGGGGTGGACGTTTCCGTGGGCCTCATCCGCAGGCAGCGACTTCAATTTCGATTTCAACATCTCGTTCACCGAAGAGCAGCAGCGCGAGGGCAGCGTCGAATACAACTATCAGCGCGGCCGTCACGCAATGGACGCGGTGCCGGCTCCGGAGCCCGTCGAACAGTTCGCGGCGACGTGCGGCACCGACGCGTCCACCTACGCCCGCGACCGGCCAGGACTGAGCGCCTTCGTGCTCGAAGACGGCGTGGTCTATCACACCTACTCCACGTATGCGCGCGGACTGGACGGCCTGTGGGGCATGTACCAGTGGCTTGACCGCGCACCGAAGGGGCGCAACGAGACCGGCATCTGGTGGCGCCGTCACGACGAGTACGAGAGGCGCTGAGGCGCGCGATGCACCCGATGCGCATAAGCGAATGCCGCGAGTTCGCGAGGCGCGCGACCGGCGCGCGCACTTCTCGCTCGCGCGTGATTTTCTACGGCGTCTGTGCGTTGCTGTTTGCGCTCAGCGCAGCCGCAACCATCGCCGCCTGCTTATCGATGTCGACGATGGGCGAGATGCCGATGCCCGGTGGCTGGACCTTGTCGATGATGTGGATGCCCATGTGCGGGCAGACGTGGCCGGCCGTCGCGGCATCGTTCGTCGGCATGTGGATCGTCATGATGATTGCAATGATGCTGCCGTCCGTCGCGCCTGTGTTGTGGCGATACGGCGAGGCGCTACGCGGGGCAGGGCACGGGCGGGCAGCGCTCATGACACTGCTTGCCGGCGTCGGCTATTTCGCTACGTGGGCCGCGCTGGGTCTGGCGCTGTTTGCGCTCGGCGCGACGTTGGCGGCGCTTCAGACGCAGATGCCCGCGCTTTCCCGCGCGGCTCCGGTCGCAGCCAGCGTGATCGCGCTGAGTGCCGGCGCGTTGCAATTCACCGCGTGGAAAGCGCATTATCTTCGCTGTTGCCGTCAGACGCCGCGATGCGGCCATCGTGCATTGCCGTCGCGCGGCGTTGCCGCGATGCAGTACGGTTTGCGCCTGGGCCTGCATTGCTGCTACTGCTGTGCGAGTTTGACCGCGGTGCTTGTCGTTACCGGCATGATGGATCTGCCAGCAATGGTTGCGGTCACGACCGCGATTACCCTCGAGCGCATCGCGCCGCGCAGTGAATACGTCGCGCGGGGCATAGGGTTTGTCATGATCGGCGCTGGATTGTTTATGATGGCGCGAGCCGCCTGGCTAATGTAAAGGCTTCCGCTCAATACTCGATAAAGCTCACCCGATGACCCGATACGTTGCTCTTCTGCGCGCCGTGAATGTCGGCGGAACAGGCAAGCTTCCTATGACCGAATTGCGGGCGATGTGCGAATCCGTTGGCTTTACTCACGTACGAACGTACATTGCCAGCGGTAATGTGGTGTTCGACAGCAAGCTTGCCGAAGCATCGGTGAAGAGCCGGCTCGAGCGTTGCCTCGAAGCGTACGCGGGCAAGCCAGTGGGTGTCGCGGTGCGGACGAGCGCGGAACTCGCGCAGGTGCTCGCAGCGAATCCGTTCAAGTCGGCGGCGCCGAACCGGACGGTCGCGATCTTTCTCGACGCCGCGCCGCCTGCCGATGCGCTCGGGCACGCGAGCGGCCAGCGGGAAGAAGAAATGACGCTCGGCACACGCGAAATCTACGTGCACTACAGCGACGGAATGGCGGACACGAAGCTAAAAATCCCCGCCGCAAAAACGGGAACCGCACGCAACATGAACACGGTCGCCAAGCTCGTGGAGATGGCGAACGAGTAGCGCATACGGCTCGCGGCATCGGCGAAAACAGAAAGGCGGCACGCGAGGTGCCGCCCGTTCATAAGCCACCGACTGCGACATCAGCCGCTTAGCGGACCTTGCCTGCCTTCCACGCCGACAGCAACTGCTCGTACTTGACCGTCTCGCCCTTCGGCTTCTCGTTGGCGAGCTTCTTCCACGGCGCGTGTTGATCGGATAACCACTTCGACGGATCGCTTTGCGCATTCAGCTCCGGCGCACAGACCTTCATGCCGGCGCGCTGCAAACGGGACAAAACCTGGTCCATTTCCTTCGCGAGGTTATCCATTGCGGCCTGCGGCGTCTTTTCGCCGGCCACGGCCGTGCCGACGTTCTTCCACCACAGCTGCGCCATCTTCGGATAGTCGGGTACGTTGTTGCCGGTCGGCGTCCATGCGACGCGCGCCGGGCTGCGATAGAACTCGATCAAACCGCCGTACTTGTCCGCGTTTTTCGTGAAGTAGTCGCTATGAATATCGGAGTCGCGAATAAACGTGAGGCCCACAATCGACTTCTTCAGCGACACGCTCTTCGACGTCACGAACTGCGCATAGAGCCACGCGGCGGCGCGCTGATTGGCCGGCGTCGACTTGAAGAAGGTCCATGAACCGACGTCCTGATAGCCGTTCTGCATGCCGTCCTTCCAGTATGCGCCGTGCGGCGACGGCGCCATGCGCCACTTCGGCGTGCCATCCGCATTCGTCACGTTGCCGGGCTTGAGCATCGACGCCGTAAACGCCGTGTACCAGAAGACCTGCTGCGCGATCCTGCCTTGCGCGGGCACTGGCCCCGCTTCGCTGAAGGTCATGCCCGACGCTTCGGGCGGCGCGTATTTCTTGAGCCAGTCGATGTATTTGGTCGTCGCGTAGACCGCAGCCGGGCTGTTGGTGCCGCCGCCGCGCGACACCGACGCGCCCACCGGATGACAGCCGTCCGGTGTCACGCGAATGCCCCATTCGTCGACCGGCATGCCGTTCGGAATACCCTTGTCGGCTTCGCCCGCCATAGAGAGCCACGCGTCCGTGAAGCGCCAGCCGAGCGACGGATCTTTTTTGCCGTAGTCCATATGGCCGTAGACCTTTTCGCCGTCGATGTTCTTCACGTCGTTGGTAAAGAACTCGGCGATGTCCTCATACGCGGACCAGTTCACCGGCACGCCGAGATCGTAGCCGTACTTCGCCTTGAACTTGTCCTGCAAGTCCTTACGCGCGAACCAGTCGGCACGGAACCAGTAAAGATTTGCGAACTGCTGGTCGGGCAGTTGATAGAGCTTTTTGTCCGGCGCGGTCGTAAAACTCGTGCCGATGAAGTCCTTGATGTCGAGGCCGGGGTTCGTATATTCCTTGCCCTCGCCCGTCATGTAATCGGAAAGCGGGACGATCACGCCGTAGCGGTAGTGCGTGCCGATCAGGTCGGAGTCGGAAATCCAGCCGTCGTAGATGCTTTGTCCGGATTGCATCGACGTCTGCAATTTTTCGACGACGTCGCCTTCCTGAATGATGTCGTGCTTCACCTGAATGCCGGTGATTTCGGTGAATGCCTTCGCGAGTGTTTTCGATTCGTACGTGTGCGTGTCGATTGTTTCAGACACCACGTGTATTTCCTTTACGCCTCGCGACTTCAGTTTTGCAGCGGTGTCGATGAACCATTTCATTTCGTCCATCTGCTGCTGTTTCGAGAGCGTGCTCGGTTGAAATTCGCTGTCTACCCATTTCTGCGCTTCCGGCATACCCGCCATTGCCTGATTCGCAAAGGCACCTGACACGATGCCTGCGACTGCGAGCGCGACGATCCGTCTCCTCTGTTGCATGGTCTTCTCCTGTGTCTCTCGTGCCCCTTGAATCTGGCCGGCGCCCGCTCGGGGCATCAGCGGAACCGGGAGTTGCCAGCCTTCATTGCGTGCATCTATCTGTGCGTGCGTGCGTGTGTCTGCGTCTGCCTCTGTGTCGTTTCGTTAGCCCTTCCACATGATCACGAGAAGAACGAGCACGGAGGCCATGAACCCTGGCCAGGAACTCGAGCCTTCCGCGTTGATGCCGATCCACGCGAGATTCACATACGCGGCGGCGAGCAGGCCGATGAACAGGCGGTCGCCGCGCGTCGTAGAGATAGGCAGAAAGCCTTTGCGTTCAGTCGTCGGCGAGCGCAATTCCCACATCGTCATGCCGGCCAGCATCACGACAATGCAGCCGAAGAAGATGGCCACCTCGGGCGTCCAGTACATCCACGTGAACATCAGACTCTCCCCATCGCAAAGCCCTTCGCGATGTAGTTGCGCACGAAGTAAATCACCAGCGCGCCCGGGACGATGGTCAGCACGCCCGCCGCTGACAGCACGCCCCAGTCCATGCCCGCCGCCGACACCGTGCGTGTCATCACCGCGGCAATCGGCTTTGCGTTCACAGAAGTCAGCGTGCGGGCGAGCAGCAGTTCGACCCAGCTGAACATGAAGCAGAAGAACGCCGTCACGCCGACGCCCGACTTGATCAGCGGCAGGAAAATTTTCACGAAGAAAGCGGGGAACGTATAGCCGTCGATATACGCGGTTTCGTCGATTTCGCGCGACACGCCCGACATGAAGCCTTCGAGAATCCACACGGCGAGCGGCACATTGAACAGCATGTGTGCGAGCGCAACGGCAATGTAGGTGTCTGTTAAACCGACGCTCGAATAGAGCTGGAAAAACGGCAGCAGAAACACGGCGGGCGGCGTCATCCGGTTGGTGAGCAGCCAGAAGAACATGTGCTTGTCACCGAGAAAGCGGTAACGCGAGAACGCGTAAGCGGCAGGCAACGCGACGAGCACCGACATCACCGTATTCATCAGCACATAGATGATCGAATTGATGTAGCCCCAGTACCAGGACGGATCGGTGAAGATGATCTTGTAGTTTTCGAACGTCACATGCTGCGGCAGGGTCGCGAACGTCGACATGGTTTCTTCGTTCGTGCGCAGCGAAATGGACAGCATCCAGTACAGCGGAATCAACGCGAACAACATGTAGACGACGAGCACCAACGTGCGCATCCAGCGGCGCTTATCCTGCATGTTCGTCTCCTTCCGCAGCGGGGCCGCCTTTGCCTACACGGCTCATCCAGTTATAGAGAATGAAGCACAGCAGCAGGATGATCAGGAAATAGATCAGCGAAAACGCGGCGGCCGGGCCGAGGTCGAATTGGCCGACCGCTTTCTGCGTCAGGTACTGGCTGAGGAAGGTCGTCGAATCGCCGGGACCGCCGCCCGTCAGCACGAAGGGCTCCGTGTAGATCATGAAGCTGTCCATGAAGCGCAGCAGCACGGCGATCATCAGCACGCCGCGCATCTTCGGTAATTCGATGTAGCGGAACACCGCAAAGCGGCTCGCGCCGTCTATCTCGGCGGCCTGATAGAACGCATCGGGAATCGCGCGCAGGCCCGCGTAGCACAGCAGCGCGACGAGCGGCGTCCAGTGCCAGATGTCCATCACGAGCACAGTGAGCCATGCGGCCGTGGGGCTTGCGGTGTAGTTGTAATCGAAGCCGAGGCTATTGAGCCAGTAGCCGAGCAGACCGATATCGGGGCGTCCAAAGATCTGCCAGATCGTGCCGACCACATTCCACGGAATCAGCAGCGGCATGGCGAGCACCACGAGCGCCGCTGATGCACGCCATCCCGAAGCCGGCATTGCAAGCGCAAGGCCCACGCCGAGCGGAATCTCGAACAGCAGCACGCAAGCGGAAAAGATGATTTGCCTGCCGAGCGCATCGCGCAGGTCGGGGTCGGTCATGATGTTGCGAAACCATTCCGTGCCGACGAACACATGCTGCGTCGGACTAATGATGTCCTGCACCGAATAGTTGACCACTGTCATCAGCGGCAGAATCGCCGAGAACGCGACGCAGATGAACACGGGCACGACCAGCAGCCACGCTTTCTGATTGACGGGCTTGTTCATCGCGCGACTCCTTCGGCGAGGCGTGCGTCGATTCTTTCGTCGTTGCAGAAGAACACCGTTTCGGATGCGGCGAGGCGCAGCCAGGCCGGTCCGTCGGCCACGCGCACATGCGGCTCCAGCTTCGCGTTGAACAGATGGCCGTCGCATTGGGCTGTGACGAGTTGATAGTTGCCGAGCTGTTGCGCGCGCAACACCTGCGCCTTGACCGCGCCCGCTTCGCCTTCCTCAGCGAGCCGCACGAACTCTGGGCGAATGCCCAACGTGAGCGTGCCGTTTGCGCGCTGGTGCGCATCCCTTAGCGCCGCGAGCGTGCCGGCATTCAGAGCGAGGCGCTGCGAGCCGATTCGCACGCCGTCAGCATCAAGGTCGATCGGACAGAGATTCATGCCGGGGCTGCCGATGAAGTAGCCGACAAACGCGTGGTCTGGCCGCAGAAAGAGTGCATCGGCGCCGCCCTTTTGCACGATGCGCCCGTTCGTCATGACCACCACTTCATCGGCGAAGGTCAGTGCCTCGACCTGATCGTGCGTGACGTAAATGAGCGTGAGCTTGAGTTGCTGATGGATCTTCTTCAATTGCCGGCGCAGCATCCACTTCATGGCCGGATCGATCACGGTCAGCGGCTCGTCGAACAGAATCGCCGCGACGTCCTGGCGCACGAGGCCGCGTCCCAGCGAAATTTTCTGCTTGGCGTCCGCTGCCAGGTTGCTCGCCTTATGCGGCAGATCGCGCGTCATGTCGAGAATTTCGGCTACTTCGTGCACGCGTTTTTTAACGTCGGCCGCGGGCATTTTGCGGTTGCGCAGCGGAAACGCGAGGTTGTCGAACACGCTCATCGTGTCGTAGATCACCGGGAACTGGAACACCTGCGCAATGTTGCGCTCGCGTGCGCCAAGCGCGGTCACGTCGCGGCCGTCGAACAGCACCTTGCCTTCTGACGGCTTGACGAGACCTGACACGATGTTCAACAACGTGGTCTTGCCGCATCCGGACGGACCGAGCAACGCATAAGCGCCGCCGTCTTCCCAGGCCATGCTCATGGGTTGCAGCGCGTAGTCGTCGAGCGTCGCCGGGTTGGGACGATACGCGTGCGCGAGATTCTCGAACTCAATGCGCGCCATAAGCCGCCTCCGGGCTGGATACGAGTTTGGTATCCGCGCCGAACACAAATAGTTCGTCAGGGTCGATGAATACGTCGAGTTGCGTGCCGAGTTCGATCTGATGCACGCCCTGCAATTGCGCGACGAGGTCGATGCCGCCATTCAGCGTATGCAGGTGCAGATAGGTTTCCGAGCCGCTGAGTTCGGCGAGTTCGAGCCGGCACGCAACGGCGATCGCCCGCGGTGTCTTCGCTGCAAGACGCAAGTGCCCGGGCCGGATGCCGATGCGGCAGGTGCCGTTGAAAGCGGTGCCGCGGCGGATCGGCACGTCGATACCGATCGGCAGTCGCGCGCTGCCGTTGCCGTTCAGTTCGCTCGTCAACATGTTCATCGGCGGGTCGTTGAAGACCGCTGCGGCGTCCACGCTGACCGGTGCGTTATAGACGTCCAGCGTCGGACCGAACTGGAGCACGCGGCCTTTATCGACAATCGCGGTATAGCCGCCGAGCAGTAGCGCTTCAAGCGGCTCGGTAGTTGCATACACGACGGTCGTCTTGCCGTCCGCGAAAAGCGTGGCCAACTCCATGCGCAATTCCTCGCGCAGCTTGTAGTCGAGATTGACGAGCGGCTCGTCTAGCAGCACCAGCGACGTGCGCTTCACGAGCGCACGCGCGAGCGCGCAGCGTTGCTGCTGGCCGCCCGACAGTTCGCTCGGCCGCCTCTCCAACAGATGTTCGATATGCAGTTTTGCCGCGACTTCCTGCACGCGTCGGCGGATTTCGGCGGGGTCCGTCTTCTGCAACTGGAGCGGCGAGGCGATGTTCTGGAGCACCGTCATCGCCGGGTAGTTGATGAACTGCTGATAGACCATTGCAAGGTTGCGCCGGCGCACGCTGACGCCCGTCACGTCCTGGCCGTCGACGAGCACACGGCCCGCGCCTGGTCTGTCCAATCCCGCCATGACCCGCATCAGCGTGGTCTTGCCCGCCTGGGTGGGGCCGAGCAACACGTTAATGGCGCCGGGGACGAGACGCAAATCCACGCCGTACAGATACGGTTGCCCGCCAGAAACGACACTGACTCGCTCCAGTTCCAAGACCAAATTGCTCTCCTTTTAGGCGCGCGAGATACGTGCGCCGTCGCAAAGCCGGAGCTTCGCGGCGGTATCAATCAGGTTGCACTTGGATTACACACAGCAAACAGAATGTCCCTTTTGTTGGTTTGCGTTTAAATCGGGGTTAACCTTACGAAAGGCGGAAATAGAGAACCTTGTCGACACAGGTTTCCGTAAGGCTCAGGCAGCAGCGTTTCGCTTTCCTTCGCATACCCAGCAATTGGGAAACGCCATTCGGGCCACGGCTTGGCCGAATTGACCTTTCGACTACTGTTTACGTAATAATCAGGACACACGCTGCCCGTTTCGATTCACTAACCATTAAAAATGCGTAGGTCATGGCTTTTAGCGAACCAAGGTCTCCATTTTTCCGGTGGGTCGTCTCTTCCGCTCAAAACCTGAGCGGGGAGAACAGGCAGATACTTCTCGCCAATCTTTTCACGCGTACCGCATCGATCGTTTTCGCGTCGATCTGCGAAATCAGCGTCTGCGTGACTGCGTACTATCTCTATCCGAACCCGTTGTATGCGAGCTGGACGAGCGCCGTCATTGCGCTATTGATGGTGCGTCTCGGGCTCATCTGGCTCTGCCGCCGCCTCAGTGCGCGCGGCGTGCCCACGCCGACCTCGGCCTTTTTGCTGGCGAGCATTCTTTGGAGCGCGTTGTTTGGATTTGGCAGCCTGCTGTGCAATATCAGCGGAGACGCGACGCTCTTTCTGGTCGGCAATGTTTGCGCGGTCGGTGTTGTCGGCGGCCTCGCGGGACGCAATGCGGCCACACCGCGGCTCGTCATGCTGCAGATTCTCTTCATTCTCGGTTTGCTGGCCGTTGGCGCGGCGTTGTCGCCCGGCTCGGGAAAACTCGTGTTGCTGTTTCAGGCGCCCTTCTGCGCCGCCGGCTTTCTCACCGTTGCGCTGCGCAGCAATCGCGATACGGTCGCGCTGCTGCTCGCGCGCGAAAGCAGTCAGCGCCTTGCACATCACGATAGCCTCACGGGCTTGCCGAATCGGGCGCGCATCAACGAACTGCTGCTCGAGCGCACGTTGGGGGGCGCATCGCATCGCGAGTCGTTGTTCGCTGTTTTATTGATCGACCTCGACGGCTTCAAGGCGATCAACGATAGCCTCGGTCACGCCGCGGGCGACCAGATTCTTCAGGAGGCCGCGGTCCGCTTGCGTGAGGCGCTGCCTGCAACCGACATTGTCGGACGCCTTGCGGGCGATGAATTCGTGGTCATTTCAGAAGCGCCCGAGCCGTCTCGCGATGTACGCCTGCTGGCGGACAGCATCGTCAAGACGCTGGCGCGGCCATTTGCGTTGAGCGAGGCGCTGGTTCATATCGGCGCGAGTGTGGGCGTCGGGCTTTATCCGGAGCACGCGTCGACTGGGCCGCAATTGCTGATTTGCGCGGACCGTGCGTTATACGCGGTCAAGCGCAGCGGAAAAAGCGCGTACGCGATTTTCGACGCCGAACAGCATGTATCCGACGAAAGCCTGAGCCTGCTGCGCAGCGACCTCGAAGGAGCGCTGCGCTCGTTCAGCGGATTGCGCATGGAGTATCAGCCGATTATCGATCTGGTCAGCGACGTTGTGACGGGCCGCGAAGCGCTGATTCGCTGGACGCACCCGACGCGCGGCGAGCTCTCGCCCTCCGCTTTCATTCCAACTGCCGAGCGTACCGGTCTCATTCTCGCGCTCGGCGAATGGGCGCTCCTTCAGTCGTGCAAGGAAGCGGTGATGTGGCGCGACAAGGTGCCGGTTGCGGTCAATGTATCGCCGGTGCAATTGCGCGAGGAGACGTTCGCGTCGATCGTTGCGGGCGTGCTTCGCAAGACGCGGCTTCCGCCTGCGCGTCTTAACATCGAGGTGACAGAGACGGTGCTGCTGAACGACGACGTCGTGACCCGGCGCAATATCTCGCGGTTGCGTGCATTGGGTATCGGCCTTGCGCTCGACGACTTCGGCACCGGCTTCTCGACGATGTCGACGCTCGTGCGTTTCACATTCGACAAGCTGAAGATCGACAGCTCGTTCGTCAAGGAGTCCGTGCATCGACGCGAATCCGCCGCAGTGGTGCGAGGGATCGTCGCGTTGGCGCGTGAAATCGGCATGCCGACCACAGCCGAAGGCATCGAAACAGAGGAGCAGCTCGACTTCGTGCGGCGCTCCGGCTGCACGCACGCGCAAGGTTTTTTGCTCGGCAGACCTGTGCGGGGCTGCAAAATTGCACGCATCGACGAAAAGCTGCCGGCGCAATCCGTGGACCCGGCATAAGCGGGCGCCAAAGACTCCACTGCGGCGCCGGTTTCAGGCGTGCTGTCGCCAGGCCGCGAGTGACCCGCAACGGTAAGCGTATGCCGCGCTGTATAACCGCCGTCTACATCCGACAGAGAGGGACATGTGGACTCGACTCTGAAATTCCAGCTACGGCTCACCGTCTCGCCAGAATTCGCCGATGCATTGCGCGCCGATTCTTCGGGCGCGGCGCACGCCGGGCTTCGACAGATTTTGCATCGGCATAACGCGACCGTGAATTGCCAGTACGACGCGTTCGCGGACTACGTGAGCGAGGCCGAGCGGCTTGGCATCGAGAAGTATCCGCTCTATCAGTGGACGCGCGAGACGATCGAAAATCCGGAGAAGAAGGCGAAGTACTTGCGATCGTTCACGATCTACGTGAATGGGGAACAGATCTATGACAAGCAGGTGGCCGATGCAATGGAGACCGAACTATTGGAGCTTGCCGACGCGAACGGCACTCAAAGCGGCATTGAACGCGTTTCGAAGTTCGACACGAATCCTGCCAACAGCCCACAGCCGCCAGGGCATTAGCGTTTAGCCGTTTTCATTCAACTGTCACTGTTTCGCGACTAGGATCACTGGTCAAAGCCGCCGGTTCTTCCTACCCACAAAACACAGACATGTCGAATACAAAAAACGCTAACTCTTCGCCAGCCGATCAGGGCGCTTCCATCGTTTCGCGTCGCGGGTTCCTGAAGTTCGCCGGCGCATCGGGCCTCGCCAGCGCCGCCAGTGCGCTGTCAACGGCGCGCGCCGCGAGCAGCACGCTCGATGGCACACCCGAGCAGGTTCACCTGACCTGGGGCAATGATCCAACGAGTGAAGTCACGGTGTCGTGGGCGTCGCTCGCGGCTGCCGTGAAGCCGCATTTGCGCATTGGCCGCATAGGCGAGGGCAAACGGATCGTGCATGGCGTGCAGACCACCTACACCGACGGCCTGAACGGCGAGGTCGTGTTCAACTATCACGCGCGTCTGCGCGACCTCAAGCCCGACACGAGCTACGAATACGAGGTCACTGCCGACAACGACAGCCATGCGGCGCAGCCGTTCAGCGGCAGCTTCCGCACCGCGCCGCGTGGGCGCGCGCCGTTTCGCTGGACGAGCTACGGCGACCTCGCGACACCGAATACCGGCTGGGTGCTGTCGTCGCCGCAAAGCCGCTTCGCGGTGCAGGCGGTCGAGCGCTTTCAACCGTTGTTCCATCTGCTCAACGGCGACCTCTGCTATGCGAATCTGAATCCGACGCAGCAGCCCGAAGTGTGGCGCGACTTCGGCAACAACTGCCAGAGCTCAACTGCGAATCGTCCGTGGATGCCATGCCCCGGCAATCACGAGATCGAGTTCCATAACGGCGAGCAAGGGTTTGCGTCATATCTCGCACGCTACACGCTGCCTGACAATCACACGCGTTTTCAGGGGCGCTGGTATAGCTTCCGAGTGAGCTCGGTGCTGTTCGTTTCGCTCGATGCGGACGACGTCGTCTATCAGGATGCAGCGGCTTTCGTAGGTGGCCCGGCACCACTTGTGCCGGCAGCGAGCACCGGTAATCCGCCGATCGAGCCAGGCACGTCCTTCTACGTGCGCGGCTACAGCAACGGCGACCAAACGCACTGGCTCGAAAAGACGCTGCGTCACGCGGCCGAAGACGATGACATCGACTGGATCGTCGTGCAGATGCATCAGGATGCGCTGAGTTCGTCGAAGACGGGCAACGGTTCCGATAAGGGCATCCGCGAGGCCTGGCTGCCGCTCTTCGACCGCTACGGCGTGGACCTCGTGCTGTGCGGCCACGATCACGACTACGAGCGAAGCTATCCCGTGCGCGGCTGCAATCACAACAAGGGTACCGATATTGCAACGGGCCGTCCCGTCGATACATTGCAGCCCAAGCCGGTGATGTCGGCGATTTCCGCGGGCGCGTCGACATTCGACACGAGCCACGGCACGATCCACCTGATTCTCGGTGGCGGCGGCACGAGCGCGCCGCTCGACGTCTATGGCGTCGATGCGGGCACTGGCCTGCCGCAAGCGCGCATTTTCACGCGGCCTAATCGTCCGGTGCCGGGCACCGCGGCGGGCACGTTCGTGCGAGCGGGCGCCGATGCCGTTGAAGACGCGATCTGGTCCGCGCAACGCGATACCGGCACGGGTTACGGCATCGCCGTGTTCGATCATGACCCGGGCCATCCGGGCGGTGAAACGACCATCACGATGAACTACTACCACGCGCCTGGCGCGGATCAGACGCCCACGGCGAACTACGAACTGTTCGAAACCATCGAGCTGAAAAAGAAGCGCGGGCGCTGACGCGCAAGCGGCTTCAAGGAGGCAGGAGACGGCGCGCCAGGATTTGTTACACGTCTTACCGGTACGCGGTGTGGCGGTTACAGAACCCTTTCACGTGGCCGGTTATACTCGCGCCCGTCTCATAAAAACAAAGACCTCTAATGTCCAAGCGAATCCTGAAGATTGTGGCTGTTGCAGCGCTCGTGAGCGCGGCGTCGTTGTCGGCGGTGGCTGGCGATATGAATAACGCGCTTGGCGGCGCACTCGGCGGCGTAGCGGGTGCGGCACTGGGCGGCGCGGTCGGCGGCAGCACGGGTGCGGTGATCGGCGGCGCGGTCGGCGGCGGCGCGGGCGGGGCGGTGACGTCGAACCGCCGCGAACGCACAGGCGCCATCGTTGGCGGTGCGCTGGGCGGCGGTGCGGGCACGGCGGCCGGTAATGCGATGGGCGGACGCGGCGGTGGCCTGATCGGCGCGGCGGTAGGCGGCGGTGCGGGCTCGGCGCTAGGCGGCAACATTTCGCGCTCTAACTCATATTCCGACGACTACTCGCGCGGTTATCGTTCGGGCAAGAAGCATCATAAGCACCGCCATTACGATTAAGCGGCACGCGTGGATCGTTCGGGGCCGCGCCGGCAACACAGATGCGGTTCAGGCAGTCATGTCTTCGAAGAGCCCGATGTAAACGCGCGCACCGCTTCCTTGAAACGGCCGCTGCCATACACTTCCTCGATCAGGTCTTCGTCGTCGAGTCGTTGTTCGACGACGATGCGGCGCAAGCTCTCCTTTACCGCTTTCTGCGTGACGGGCGAGAGCACCATCAACCGTTGCGCGAGCGTGTGCGCTGCCTCTTGCAGCATGCCCGCTGAACACACCTGATAGACGTATCCGCAGGCCAGCGCTTCGTCGGCCGTCAGGTAGTCGGCGAGCAGCAGCATTTTTTTCACACGCGGCGTGCCCAACGCCGCCTGAAGCCGCGCGATGTTGCGTGACGAGAGCGTATTCGACAGCGTCTTCGCAATCGGCGCACCGAAGCGCGAAGCGTCGCTGCATACGCGGAAATCGCAGGCCGTGGCGAGCGCAAGACCGCCGCCCACGGCCCAGCCGTCTATCACGGCGATGGTCGGCTTTGCGATTCGCTCAACGGTGCCGATCACGCGCTCGACGAACGCTTCATACGCGACGCCATCGCGCCCATCGTTGAAGTCCTTGAAATAGCCGATGTCGGTGCCCGAGATAAAAGACTTGCCGCCGGCGCCGCGCAGCAGAATGCAGCGCACGTCGCTATTCGCTTCACACCGCGCGATGAATGCGAGCAGCGACTCGTACATGTCGAGCGTCATCGCGTTGTGACGCTCGGGTCTGTCTATCACTATTTCCGCTGCGCCCGACGGGTGAACGGTGAGGCTAACCAGTTCGCTCATGACGCGGCTCCGTTGATCTCCGCGAAGATCTCTTCGTTATGTTCGCCAAGCAAGGGTGGGTGGCGGCGTACCGTTGGCGGTGTGCCGAGCAGCTTGACGGGAAAGCCGATGTTCTTCACCTTGCCTTCATTCGGGTGATCGATTTCCATGCACATGTTGCGATGCCGCGCGTGCTCGCTTTCGAATGCTTCGGGATACGAAAGAATCGGACCCGCTGGTATGCCCGCAGCGAGCAACACGTCGACCCATTCGCTGCTGTCGCGCTTGCCGAATTCCTGTTCCAGCACCTCGATCATCGCCTCGCGATTTTTCAGGCGTAGCGGCACGGTTGCGTAATCCGCGTGAGCGATCAGATCGCGGCGGCCCAGTACTTCACACAGTCTGGTCCATAGTTTCTGATTCGTTGCGCCCATCACGAAGTAGCCGTCGCGTGCCTTCACGGCCTGATAGGGCGCGCTCATCTTGTTGCTCGTGCCGAGCGGCGTGGGCGGCACGCCCGTGCCCCAGTAGTCGGACATGTCCCAGATCGAGAAGGCCATGATTGAGTCGAACAGCGACGCGTCGATATGCTGGCCTTCTCCGGTTTTCTGCGCGCCGATATAGGCCGACAGCAGACCGTACACCGCGAACAGCGCGCAGCCGATATCGGCCACCGGTACGCCGGCCTTCACAGGCTTGCCGCCCTTATAGCCCGTCACGCTCATCACGCCGGACATGGCTTGCGCCATCAGATCGAAGCCGGGCCGCGACGCCCACGGCCCGCTTTGCCCAAAGCCTGAAATGCTCGCATAGACGATCTTTGGATTAATCGCCTTGATCGACTCGTAGTCGATCTTCAAACGCTGCACGACACCGGGGCGATAATTCTCGACGATGACATCAGCCGTTTTGGCGAGCTTGTAGAAGAACTCGCGCCCCTCGTCGCTCTTCAGGTCGAGCGTGATCGAGCGCTTGTTGCGATTCAGATTCAGAAAGCCCATGCTGTCCGGGCCTTTCATCTTGAAGCCCATCGAGCTTCGCGTCTGGTCGCCTTCTGGCGGCTCGACCTTGATGACGTCCGCGCCGAGGTCGGCCAGCATCATGCAGGCGAACGGGCCCGCCATGACCTGACTCACGTCGAGTACGCGAATGCCTTGCAGCGGTAGATGCTTTGATCCGGTCATGTCGGGCTTCCTCCTGGATATGTGGGCTGTGTTTGACTCCACTGTCGCCGAGCGGGAAGGCCGCCGCAAGAATCGCTGCGTCATGGCTGGTTTCGCGGTTCGCGAAACCGTCGCGTGTGCGCGTTCGCCTATGCGCCACCGGCGAGCAATTGCGCGACGACGTTGCGCAGCGTTTGCTCCTGAGCGTGCCCTTCGACGCAGGACAACACGTAACTGCGCTGGGACCAGTCGGCGTCGAGTTCGACCGATGCGAGCGATTCCTCGGGATGAAAGCTCTGTAAGACATCGGGCGGCATCAAGCCAACGCCGAGACCGTGGCGCACCATCGCGAGCATCGTGTCGAAGCCGTTCACCGTGAAATTGTTCGGGAAGAGACGACCGCGGCTGCGATACGCGCGCTCGACGGCGGACAGCACGGCCGACCCTTTGCCGAGACTCACAATGGGAAGGTCGAGAATATCGTCGACGCCCACTGGCCCGTGGCCAAATTCGAAATGCGTGCGGCTATAGACCAGCACGAGCCGGTCCTCCTTGTACGCGGACTTCTCCAGATCGAGAAAGCCGCTCTTCTTCTCGTAGATGCCCACATCGATCACCTTATCGCGCAGGAGTTGCTGCACGATCTTGCTGTTTTCCTCGACGATTTTCAGCGCGATGCGCGGAAACTTCCTCTGGATCGCGGCGATCTCGCGAGCGAGGAACTGGATGACCACCGCCTTCGGCGCGCCGATGATGATTCGTCCGTCGAGGCCATGATTGAGCGCCTCTGCGTCGCCCTCCATGCGGTCTATCAGGTTGTCGATCTGCCGGATGTACTCCAGCAACCTGGCGCCGGACTCGGTGATCTCCGCACCGTGCGGCACACGCCTGAACAGTTTCGTGCCAAGTTGGTCCTCGAGGTCCGACACGCGCCGCGACGCTGCCGCGACTGCCAGGCTCAGCTTGTCGGCGGCGCGCGAGATGCTGCCTTCTTCCGCAATGGCAAGGATCAACCGGACGGTTGTCGTGTCGAATTTCACTTTGTCTCCACTTGTATCGAGCAATGATGGGCGCGTGCGTTGCCCAATAGTTTAGTGCGCGACGACAGGCGGCATCCGGAACGCGCGTTCGAGCGGATGAAGAATGTGATGGGCAGCGACAACGCGCGGCGCCTCTTAATACGCGGGCCGTCTCGACGGTCGCCGTATTGACCATGGCGCGCTAACGATAACAAAAACGCTATCGGCACATACGGTTTCGACATTGGAGCTCTCGCGTTTGCATCCGTACACTTGTCGTTCAGTACGTGCATACAAGTACAGCAGCCGCGCTGCACAGCACGGCGCGTATCGACAACGACGAATGGCTATTCACGGCCATCTTGACGGAGACACGTTTTGGACAAGCCCACCAGTTCGTTTACGGCCGCCGAAGTGCGGCCCGCCCGGCTCAATTTCCGTTGGCATGTGCTTATCTGGCTGTTGATCGGCGGGATCATCAACTATATGGATCGCGCGAGTCTTTCGATTGCCGCGCCGGGCATGATTCAGGAACTCGGCCTGACGCGCACGCAAATTGGCTTGCTGGGCAGCGTCTTTGCGTGGACGTATGCGGTCATGCAATTACCGGCGGGCTGGATAATCGACCGCTTCGGCGCAAAACGCGCTTACGCGCTCGCGATGATCTGGTGGAGCGTCGCCACGTGGCTCACCGGTGTGGTCGGTTCGATCTCCGGGTTGCTTGTGATGCGCGCGTTGCTCGCGGTCGGCGAGGCGCCGTGCTGGCCCACTTCGGCGAAGATCACTGCCGCGTGGTTTCCCGCGAAGGAGCGCGGATTCGCGACGGGTGTATGGGACTCGTCTTCAAAGTGGGGGCCGGCGATCGCGCCGGCCCTGCTCGTCGCGCTGATGGTTGCGTTCGGCTGGCGCTCGCTCTTTCATGTGACGGGCGCATTCGGCATTGCGTTCGCGCTGCTGTTTCTGATGCTGTATCGCAATCCGGTGGACAGTAAGCGTCTTTCGAAGGACGAACGCGAGTACATCGAAGCCGGTGGCGGCGGTCATGAACGCTCGCTCGTCAATTCGACCATGCGGTGGCGCTCGTTATTCGCGCGGCGCAGCGTGTGGGGCATGATTCTCGGCTACTTCTGCACGATCTGGCTGTGGAATATCTTTCTTGTGTTCTTGCCGCTTTATCTGCTCGACCGGTTCCACATCTCGTTCGCGCAGCTTGGCCTGTATGCGGGCATTCCGTGGGCGGGCGGCGCTCTCGGCGAGATCGCGGTTGGCTATCTTGCGAAGAAGATGGTCGACCGTGAACTTGCGTCGCCGATTGGCGCGAAGCGGCTATTGATTGCATGCTGCGCGGCGGGCGCCGCGGTGTGTGCGATTGCGCTGCCGTTCACGCATGCGTTGAATGTCACGCTCGTGTTGTTTACCGTCGGCCTCGCGTTCATTGCGGCCGTGGTCGGTTCGGCGTGGGCGCTCGCGGCAGACATTGCTCCATCGTCGATGATTGCCTCCGTTAGTTCGATCCAGAACTTCGGCGGCTATTTCGGCGGTGCGTTCTCGCCGGTCGTTGCGGGGTTCATCGTGGATCGTACCGGCTCTTACGCGCTTGCCTTCATCTCGGGCGGCGCCATTGCCGGATGCGCGGCACTGTTCTACTGGTTCATGGCTCGCGAACCGATCAGGGACGACGCATCTGCCTGAACAACATTGTGCGGGAATTAGCGGGCCAACCGGGCGAACGGCCCGCCATTCACACAGGTGCGCGACTCGCGAGCGGCGAGATGAGCGCCGCGTCTATTGCGTGCCTGGCTGCTTCTGAGCACCGGACGTCGGCGCCACTCGCGCGGACTCCTTGACCAGTTGATCGGTCATCGCAGCCGCAACAGGGTTCGAACTGCGGCGATCGATCTGCTCGTGATCAGCCGGAGGCGGCGGTGGCAACGATGGGTCGAGCTTCGCCGACTCGCGGACCAGCAACTCCGTCATCAAGGCCCCAACGTCGCTCGAACCGCGGCGGCGCAGATCGTCATGGGCGCGCGACTCCTCTGCACGCTGGGTCGCTTTTGGCTTGCTGCTGTAGCGTTGGGATTGCGGTTGCGGTTGTACCGGCGTCTGCGTCTGCGGTTGTTGCGGCTGAACCTGCTGCGGGAGTTGCGCTTGCGGTTGCATGTCCACCGTGGGGACATTCGCCAAAGCAGTGGCCGGCATCGCGGGTGCGGCCGGTGCTGCCGGAAGTGCCGGACGCGGCGCAACGGTCGGGGCCGTCGATGGCGACGGCCGCACGTCGACGCGGCTCACTTTCGTGCCGCTATTGGCGTTACCTTTCGCGTTCGCCGCCGCTTCCGGCGACCCCGGACGAACGATGCTGCCCGCAATCACATGGCTTTCGCCGGACGAGCGGGAATCGGTCATGTCGGGCGCGGTCAGTACCGCCTCGGCGGGGGGCGCCGACTTCTTGTCCTCGCGCGGATACAGTAAATAAGCGCAGATCACCAGGTCCGCCAGCACAAGGCCGATGATCAACGTCTTGCCGGTATTCGTCATATCTAAACTGAAGCTTCATTCAAGGCAGAGTGAGGTCCATGATAAACGACGACTCGTTGCCTTACCGTGAACGGCGTTCGCGGCGATTCATGCGCGAGCGGCCAGGCGTCGACAGATTACGTGGATCGTACGAAAGAGTTTCTATAGAAGTCCGCTGTTTGTCACCCGCCTCTATTCAACTTTTTGGGCCATCTTTTTCGGACAAGTGGCGCGAATCGCGGGGCGAATGTCGGTACCGGGCAGTGGTCCTGATGAGCCCTGTGCCAATAGGGCCATGACTGTGCGCCGGATTTCTCTGTTACGCTCCTCGACTTATGGCCAACCAACAAGGAGCGTTAAATGAGCAAGGGGTATTGGGTAACCACGTATCGCAAGATTAACGACCCGTCAAAGCTGGCGGCGTACGGTCAGTTGGCGGGTCCGGCAGTGGCGGCTGCCGGCGGCAAGTTTCTCGTGCGCGGCGTCGCGGACGAAGTTCACGAGCAAGGCCTGAAGGAACGGACGGTCGTGATCGAGTTCCCGTCCTATGAAGATGCAGTCGCCGCGTATGAACGCGAAGACTATAAGAAAGCGCTCGCAGCTTTGGGCGATGCAGTGGAGCGCGATCTGCGGATTGTTCGCGGCGCTGAATAACTATTCAGGCCGGCCGATGCGCCGCGCGTCGGCCGCCGTGACCGCGCTGAAGGCGGTGAACGTGAGCGCGGTCCGCTGAGATCTATTTCACGGCGCCCAACGCCAGGCCCTTCACGAGATACCGCTGTAACCACGCGAACACGATCGAGACCGGCAACGTCGCGCAAAGCGTGGCGGCCATCACCAGATGCCACTGCACCACATACTTGCCGGCGACCATATCGGTCACCTGCACGGTGAGCGTCTTGTTCTCCGGCGAGCGGATCAACGTGTAAACAACGGCGAACTCATTCCACGCGTTGATAAACGTGAAGATGGCGGTGACGACGATCGCGGGCACGGCAAGCGGCAGGAAGACCTTGAAAACGGCCTTCGTGCGGCCGCATCCTTCGAGCCACGCTGATTCCTCGAGGTCGCGCGGCACCGTTTGAAAATACGAAGACAACATCCATACGGCAAACGCGATGTTAAACGCCGCATAGGAGACGATCACGCCGATTTTCGAGTCGACGAGATTGCCGTCGCCATAAGGGATCATGGCCGCGAGCCGGAAGAGCCCGACGACCAGCAGAATAGGCGATAGCATCTGCGTGACCAGCAGGAACTGGCGATACGTTCCGCGTCCACGAAACGGAAAGCGCGCCAATGCATAAGCCGCCGGCAAGCTCACCGCGAGTGCGAGCAGCGTCGACAGCAAACTGATTACCGTGCTGTTGCGCAGCGCGACACCGAAATTGGCGGCCTGCCACATATCGACGAAATTGCTCCATTGCCAATGCACCGGCAGCCAGCGCGCCGGATACACGAAGATCTCCGAAGCAGGCTTTAGCGCGGTGAAGAGCATCACGGCAAACGGGAACAGCACGACCACCACCAGCGGCGACAATGCGAGCCAGCACCATAGCGAGCGCTTCGTTTTCGTGCTGAGCGTCATGACGGTTCTCCTTCTTTCGCGGGCTGCAACCGCAGATACGCCATCGAGAAAACGAACAGCATGACGAGCATGATGAGCGACACCGCAGCGGCCTCGCCCGGACGTCCGAGCCTGAAGCCGAGTTCATACAGATACGTGACGAGAATATGCGTGCTGTTGTCGGGGCCGCCTTGCGTCATTACCCAGATAATCGGAAACGAGTTGAACACATAAATGACGTTCAACAGAATGGTCATATTGATGAAGGGCCGCAGCAGCGGCAGCGTGAGCTTGCGAAACTGCTGCCATGCGCTGGCGCCGTCAATGCGCGCCGCTTCGTAAATATCGCCCGGCACCGACGACAACCCGCCGAGCAGAATCGTCACGGTAAATGGAATCGATACGAGAATGCCCACCGCGATCTCTACCGGAAACGCGAGTTCCGGAGTCGCGAGCCAATGAATCGGTCCGCCGATCAAGCCGAGGCGCTGAAGTGTGACGTTGACCATGCCGTAGTCGTCGTTGAAGGCCCAGCGCCACACAACCGCGGTCATGGTCAACGACACTGACCACGGCAGCATGACAATCGTTCGCGCGACGCCGCGTCCATAAAAATCCTGATTCAACACGAGCGCAACGGGCACCGAAATCAGCACTGTGCCGCCTACGACGAACACGGTCCAGACTATCGTGCGCCGTGCCGCCGCGAGAAACGTGGGGTCGTCGAAGATCGTGTAGAAATTCTGCAAGCCGGTGAAATCGCGAATCGCGCCAAAACGCGACACCTCATGCAGCGATTGCCAGACAATGTTGAAAATCGGATAGCTGATGATAAAAAGCGCCAGCACAAGACTCGGCGCAATCAGCAACCAGGGCGCTTGCAGGCGTGAAGAAGCGGAACGGCTCATACGTGCTCGATCGTGAGACGCGCCCGCAAAGGGCGGGCGCGACGGAATGGGCCGGATAGTCGATAACGGTCGATAACGGCCAGCATGACGGCCGGAATGCGCGCCGCGCTTATACCCGGCTACTCTCGCAACCACGGCGGCGCGCGTCCCCTATGCAGTGAACTACCGCACAGTCACAGCGTGGCGCCGATCAATGACCGAGCGACTTGTTGGCTTGCGCGGCCGCCGCGTTCAATGCATCGGCCGGCTTGGCTTTGCCCAGATAAATGGACTGCATTGCATCGGTCACGGCCTTCGCGGTGTCTTCCCAGCCCGTGACGGTCGGCGCGAAGCGAGCGGTCGGCAGCAATGCGACGAATGCTTTGGTATCTGGATCGTTGAATGCCGGATCGGACGATTCCGCCTTGGTGGTCGGCAGGAAGCCTTCGGTGGTCGTGAACTCCACACGTGGTTCCTTCGTGAACAGATAGTCGAGGAACTTCCAGGCGGACTTCTTCACCTTCGAGTTCTTGAACATCACGATCGAGTCCGTGACCGCGTAGGTGGCGTGCGTGGTTCCCATCGGAATCGGATCGATGCCGTATTTCAGGTTGGGCGCTTCCTTCTTGATCTGTTTGGCGAGGAACGGTGCGGAGATCATCATTGCAACGCGGCCTTGCTTGAACAGATTCTGCACGTCTTCACGGCTGTAGCCGGTCACGCCAGGCTGCGTCAGACCCTGATCGATCAGCGACTTGTACAGCGTGGCCGCCTTGATGCCCGCCGGCGAATTGAACGCGGCCTTATTGTCTTTGCCGATTACTTCGCCGCCGTTCGTCCACAGTGCATAGTAAAAATAGACGTCCGTTTCAATCTCCTTGCCCTGCAAGCCGAAGCCGGCAATGCCTTGCGCTTTCAGCTTCTTTGACGCTTCGATTACGTCGTTCCATGTTTTGGGGCCATTGGGATAGCCGGCTTTCGCGAGCAGATCCTTGTTGTAGTACAGCGCTCGTGCTGAAGCCGCAATCGGCAGACCGTAGACCTTGCCGTTGATCTCGCCCGGCGCGAGAAACGGACCAATGAAGCGGCCCTTGAAGCTCGCATCCATGTAGCCGTCGAGCGGTTCGGCCACGTCGTCCTTCACGAAGTCGAGCAGCCAGCGCGTGCCCACAATCGCGAGATCGGCGTTCGCATTGCCGGAAATATCCGTCTGGAGTTTCTGTTGCAGCGTGTCCCAGTTCACATCCTCGATCTTGATGGTCGTGCCGGGATTGGCTTTCTCGAAGTTGCGAGCCATCTTTTCGAAGTACGGCGCGGTGGCGTCGCTGTAATGCGCGACGGTGACGCGAACCGTGTCGGCCTGAGCCGCCACGGCAATACCTGCAAACGCGAGCGCCACGGCAACTTTGCCGAGCGCGAGGGAAGCACGGGCATGCAACGACATTTCTCTCTCTCCTTTGTCGATCTTAGGTAGCGCTTAGCGCCTACTAAGGTCCCATCAACGATTGGTGGGATGGTGCGCTGCCGTCGCCGGCCGCTGCGGGTTGAATTGTTTGAAAAAATCCTACACGGCTAAAAATGCGTTGTCACGTAGGGTCTGCGATATTTCTTCCGGCATCGCTTTATGCATAAGATGCCTATAAAGCAGGGACATTCCGCGCATCGCGCGAATTGCGATAACCCAATCTTCGGGACGACGAAGCCGAAGTGCGAGGTCCTGCTGTAATAAATTTACAGCGCGCTCGGTAAGCGCAGGCGACAGAAAAAAGCGAGGCGAACATGAATCGTGTGGTGTTGGTGACGGGCGCTTGTGGCGGCATCGGCAGCGTGTTGTGCAAGCGTTTTGTCGAACAGGGCGATACCGTGCTGGCGCTCGACATCGACGCAGCGGCGCTTGAGCGCTTGCAGAGGCAACTGGGCGAAACGCAAGTCAGCCCCATTGCGGTCGACCTCGGCGACGCCGCCGCAGTGCAGCAAGCGGTCGCCTCCGCGGTGGAGAAACGCGGGCCGGTGGATGTGCTGGTCGCCAATGCGGGCGCGGCAGAAGGTTTGACGCTGGCCACGACCGATGCCGCCAGTTGGCAGCGCGACATTCATCTGAATCTGAACGGCACTTATCACACGGTCGAGGCCGTGCGGGCGTCGATGATCGAGCGTGAGAGCGGAGCGCTCGTGCTGATCGGCTCCGTGAACGGCTTGGCCGCACTCGGGCATCCCGCGTATAGCGCCGCGAAGGCCGGGCTGATCAGTTACACACGGGCGCTCGCTGTGGAATTGGGCCGGTACGGCATTCGCGCGAACATCGTCTGTCCGGGTACGGTGAAGACGCAGGCGTGGCAGGCGCGCGTCGACAAGAACCCGCAAGTCTTCGAGGATCTGAAGAAATGGTATCCATTGCGCGATTTCGCAACGCCTGACGATATCGCCGACGCCGTGCTGTTTCTCGCTTCGCCAATGGCGCGCGTGATTACCGGCGTCGCGTTACCTGTCGACGGCGGCTTGATGGCGGGCAACCGTCTGATGGCGCAAGAGTTGACGCTCGAATCGCTTTGATAGAAACCGCAAGACGATGAGGACAGCATGGCAGCAGTGCAACTAAGCGGCATCTTCAAACGCTATGGCGACACGCAAGTCGTGCACGGCATCGACCTTCATATCGACGACGGCGAATTCGTCGTGCTCGTCGGCCCGTCGGGCTGCGGCAAAAGCACGTTGATGCGGATGGTCGCGGGGCTCGAGGAAATCAGCGGCGGCGATCTGATGATCGGCGGCACACGCGCGAATCATCTCGCGCCGCAGCAGCGCAATATCTCGATGGTGTTCCAAAGCTACGCGCTGTATCCGCATCTGTCGGTCTATGAAAATATCGCGTTCGGTCCGCGCATTCGCAAAGAGTCGCCAGCGAATTTCAAGCCGCGAATCGAGGCCGCCGCGAAGATGCTCAATCTCGGCGGTTATCTCGACCGTTTGCCGCGCGCGTTGTCGGGCGGTCAACGCCAGCGTGTCGCGATGGGTCGCGCGGTGGTGCGCGAGCCTTCACTGTTTCTGTTCGACGAACCACTGTCCAATCTCGACGCAAAGCTGCGCGTGCAAATGCGCACGGAGATCAAGGCACTGCATCAGCGCCTGAAAAACACGGTGATTTACGTGACGCACGATCAGATCGAGGCGATGACGATGGCCGACCGCATCGTCGTGATGAACGCCGGGCGGATCGAGCAGATTGGGCGTCCACTAGAGCTCTACGATCATCCCGCGAATCTGTTCGTGGCGAGTTTTCTCGGCTCGCCTTCGATGAATTTCGCCGAGGGCGTCGTGATAAACCGCTCGCAAGGCTCGGGACTCGCATTGAAACTCGCGGACGGTGGCGAGATCGTGCTCGAAGCCGCGCCTGCTTCGGCGACGGTCGGCGCAAAGGTCACGTTAGGCGTGCGGCCCGAGCACATCGAGACGGTCACGCAGACGCCTGATGCCGCAATGCAAGTCGAAGTGGTGGAGCCGACCGGCGCCGAAACGCATTTGTACGGGAAAATAGGCGGCAATACGTGGTGCGTGACGACGCGTCAACGCTCGAAGGTCGAGCCTGGTGAGCGGATCACGCTGCGCTTGCCGGCCGCTCACATTCATCTGTTCGATACGGTGAGTGGACGCAGACTGGGCTGACCCGCGTGTTGCCAATCGAAGCTGCGAGCGACGCGGATTCATTTAACCCTTAAGGAACATCGGGTGTCCGCACCGAACTTGATTCCCCACATCCGCAGCGCACTCGCCAATTTGCGGCCCGCCGAGCGCAAGGTCGCGGACATGGTGCTGAACGACGTCGACTTCGCGATGCGCGCGAGCATCACCGAACTTGCACAGCGCGCGGACGTCTCCGAGCCTTCGGTTACGCGCTTTTGCCGCGCAATCGGTGCGCATGGTCTGCGCGACTTCAAGATGCAACTGGCCCAGAGCGTGGCGGGCGGGTTGCCATATTCGTCGGCGGCGATTGCTCGCGACGACGACGTGCAGACCTTGATGGACAAAGTGGGCGAAGCGGCCGTCGATGGCATCACGCACGCGCGCGGCGCGCTGGATCCGGCGGTGGTCGAGAGTGCTATTGCAGCGTTGTCGAGCGCGCGGCGCGTGTTTTTTTTCGGCGTCGGCTCGGGGTCGGGACTGGTCGCGCAAGACGCGGCGTTGCGGTTCTTGCGCCTGGACATCGCATCCACTGCGTTCACAGACGGTCACTTGCAGCGCCTCTACGCCGGGATGATGGAACCGGGCGACGTCGCCTTTGCCATTTCGCATTCCGGACGCAGCATCGAGGTGAACGAAAGCATTCAGATCGCGAAGGAACGCGGCGCGACGACGATCGCGCTCACCAATGTCGGCTCGCGCCTCGCGTGGCTCGTCGATATTCCGCTGTTATTGCGCGTGCCCAGTCCCATCGATCCGAATACGCCGGGCGTATCCAGGCTCGTGCATCTTTGCATCATGGACGCGCTTGCAATCGGCGTCGCGCTCAAAGCGGGTCCGAAGACGCTGGAGAAGATGCGGCATGCGAAGGCGCGCCTGTCGTCGAATGAGCCGCGGGCGGGAGATTAGGGCCGCTTACCTCACCCCATCCACCCAAACCTCCGCGACAACCTCAACGCCGCCGCGCGCAGAATCTGTGCGGGCTCGCCCGTCGCGGCGCTATCGAAGCTACCGCTCGGTCCCATCAACGCGAGCACGAGGCAAATGCTGCCGGTGTGGTCGAACACCGGCGCGGCCAACGTGTCGATGCCGGGCACCGGCCGGCTCAGTGCACTGTCCATGCCGCCCGCGCGAATTTGCGCGAGGCGCTGCGCGTACGCTTCCTTTAGCGTCGACGCATTCTTCTGCGCGAGAACCTCGGTCGCGTTCGCGCCCGCCAGCCGCAAATGATCCTGCGCGAGCAGACCGGCACGCACGTCGTCGGCGACATAGGCGGCAAACACGCGGCCAATCGCCGTATTCACCAGCGACATCACAGTGCCGACCCGCAAGCTCACATGCAACGGCCGCGCCGACTCCTCTAGCCGCACGACGGTCGGCCCGAGCGGACCGAGCACCGCCATCGCGACGCTCATTACCGTCGATGCCGCCAGCTCCACCACCTCGGGCTCGGCCTCGCGCGTCGGCGAAAGACGCTGCAGGCCGATCAAACCGAGTTCCAGCGCAAGCGGGCCGGCTTCGAAGCAGCCGGACGCATCGCGGCTCAGCAAGCCGATCTTCAGCAGACTCACCAGATGCGGAAACGCTTTCGCCGGCGGCATTCCGGCTGCGGCCGCGAGGTCGCGCAGCGTCAACGGCCGGGCGGCCGCGACGAGCGCCGCCAGCAGATCGCCGGTGCTATCGAGCGACTGGATGCCACGCTGCGGCTTCGTATCGGCGGAAGCGGGCGTAGAAGCAGAGGTATCGGTAGAAGCGGTCACGATGCGGTCGATGCAAGCACGGAAGATCTGGCGGCGAGCTCACCGCCGATGTCGCGAGCCGCTGCGAGCAACGCGCGCGCGATGGGACCATCGGCGGCCACGTCGATCGCGCCAGTCGAGCCGATTACCGTCAACGCCAGCGCGAAACGGCCGTTCTGGTCGAACACTGGCGCGCTCAGGCTGCTGATGCCCGGACTCGGCGCATCGACACTGCATTCGAGGCCGCGCGCGCGAATCTTGTCCAACACCGCCTGAAACGCGGCGTCTTCGCGCGCTGTGGTCAACTTGCTTTGCGCAGCGCCCGACTGATTGGCCCACATCGCGTCGAGCGTGTCGCCCGGCAGATAAGCGCAAAACACGCGTCCCGTCGACGTGGCCGGCAGCGACATCACCGTGCCCACATGCAGATTCACATGCAACGGAAAGCCCGCATGTTCGTAGCGGACGATGGTGGGGCCCTGCGGCCCCGCAATACAGACCGCGACGCTAAAGCCGATCGCTTCGGCCAGCGCGGCCGCGCGCGGAACGGCGGCGCGAAACGCCGGCTGATTCTGCAGATGCAGCAGACCCAGGCGCAATGACAACGGGCCCGGCTCGTACCGGCCCGACACCTCATCGCGCTTGATAAGGCCAAGGCGGCTCAAGCTGACCAGATACGCATGCGCCTGACCCGGCGCAAGATCGGCAGCGGTGGAAAGGTCCGACAGCGCGAGCGGTGCGCGCGCGTGCGCCAGCGCTAGCAACACCCGTCCGCCGACTTCCACGCTCTGAATGCCGCGCTGCGTCTTGCCGCCGTCCGTCGTCTGTGTGGCGCCCGAGCCTCGGCTCGTGGCTGGTTTCGCTGCTTTGCCCACGCCTGTGTTCGTCCGAAAAAGCGTCCATGTTAACCGAAGCCCAGCCGCAAACCCTGCTGTTCCTCCCTCCATCTTAGGCGTCGTTAAATTTGTGTATAGCGATAGATTTCGCTATTGACAAATAAACTGGCGCGGCCATAAGATGGATTCACCCCGACACACCGGCGCAGTCACAGAGTCAAAAACGGGGCGAGACAACCTCCAATACCGTCAGCCCGCGCCGCAGCGCGCAGCCGGCCGTCTCGCCTCACGTCCAACTTTTGAGGGAGACAAGCATGGCAAAGGCATTCGCATCCCAGGCTGACCTGGAAGTCAAGAAAGTCACGTGGACGCAATTGTCCGAGAACGCCTACGCGTACACGGCGGAAGGCGATCCGAACTCGGGCGTGATCATCGGCGACGACGGCGTGCTGATCGTCGACACGACCGCGACGCCTGCAATGGCGCAGGACCTGATCGCGAAGATTCGCAGCGTCACCGACAAGCCGATCAAATACGTCGTGCTCTCGCACTATCACGCAGTGCGCGTGCTGGGCGCGTCGGCGTATTTCAAGGAAGGCGCGCAGGAAGTGATCGCGAGCCGCGGCACGTACGAGATGATCGTCGAGCGCGGCGAAGCGGACATGAAGTCGGAGATCGAGCGCTTCCCGCGTCTCTTTGCCGGCGTCGAAACGGTGCCGGGCCTGACCTGGCCCACGCTCGTCTTCGAGAAGGAAATGACGCTGTTTCTCGGCAAGCTCGAAGTGCGCATCGCGCATCTCGGCGCGGGGCATACAAAGGGCGACACGGTAGTGTGGCTGCCGTCGCAGAAGGTGCTGTTTTCCGGCGACCTCGTCGAATATGACGCAGCGTGTTATTGCGGCGACGCCCAACTCGAACAATGGCCGGCCACGCTCGAAGCCTTGCGCGCGCTGAATGCCGACAAGCTCGTGCCGGGCCGCGGCCCCGCGTTGACCACGCCTGAAGACGTCAACAAGGGCCTCGATTACACGAAGGATTTCGTGACCACGTTGTTGCAGCAAGGCCGCGAAGCCGTCGCGCAGAAGCTCGATCTGAAGGCCGCGATGGCCCACACGCGCAAGGCAATGGATCCGAAGTTCGGCCATGTGTTCATCTACGAACATTGCTTGCCGTTCGACGTTTCGCGTGCTTTCGATGAAGCGAGCGGCATCACGCATCCGCGCGTCTGGACCGCGCAGCGCGACAAGGACATGTGGGACGCGCTGCAAGCCTAGCCTGACCGGCATAAAAGAATAGAGGCACAGCAGAGCAAAGCGGAGAAGGACGGAGACACCAAGATGAGCATCAACTACCAGACGCTGTCGTTCGAATACCAGCCGTGCCGCGAGCAGAACTCGCAGAGCATGCAAAGCGGCGCGGAGCAGGCGGTCTATCCGGTGATCGTGGTCGGCGCGGGCCCGGTGGGCCTCGCCACAGCGATCGACCTTGCGCAGCAGGGCGTGCCGGTCGTCCTTGTGGACGACGATTGTTCATTGTCCACGGGTTCGCGCGCAATCTGCTTCTCGAAGCGCTCGCTGGATATTTTCGATCGGCTTGGATGCGGCCAGCGGATGGTTGACAAGGGCATCAGCTGGAATGTCGGCAAGGTGTTCCTCAAGGATGAACTCGTCTACACGTTCAATCTGCAGCCGGAGGCGGGCCATCATCGGCCCGCGTTCATCAACTTGCAGCAGTATTACGTCGAAGGCTTTCTGCTCGAACGCGCGCAGCAAATGCCGAACATCGAGATCCGCTGGAAAAGCAAAGTGGCCGGTGTGCAGCAAAACGGAACGCCGGGTACGTGCGACGCTGCCGTGACCTTGACCGTCGATACGCCTGACGGTCAGTACGCGTTGCGCGGCCGCTATGTGGTCGCCGCCGATGGCTCGCGTAGTCCGATTCGCAATCTGATGGGACTCGACAGCAAAGGCGTCACGTTCAAAGATCGCTTCCTGATCGCAGACGTGAAAATGGAAGCCGATTTCCCGACCGAGCGCTGGTTCTGGTTCGATCCGCCGTTTCATCCGAATCAATCGGTGTTGCTGCACCGCCAGCCGGACAACGTGTGGCGAATCGATTTTCAGCTTGGATGGGACGCCGACCCGGTGCTGGAAAAATCGCCGGAGCGCGTGATTCCCCGTGTGCGCGCGTTGCTCGGACCCGATGCAAAGTTCGAACTGGAATGGGTTAGCGTCTATACGTTTTCGTGTTTGCGCATGGAGCGTTTCCGGCATGGCAACGTGCTGTTCGCGGGCGATTCCGCGCATGGCGTGTCGCCGTTTGGCGCGCGCGGTGCGAATAGCGGCGTGCAGGACGCAGAAAACCTCGCATGGAAGCTGGCGATGGTGCTGCAAGGCAAGGCATCGGACGGGTTGCTCGACACCTATGCAAGCGAACGCGAATTCGCCGCCGACGAAAACATCCGCAACTCAACGCGTTCCACCGATTTCATCACGCCGAAAAGCCCCGTGAGCCGCGTGTTCCGCGACGCTGTGCTGAAGCTCGCGCGGCGCCATCCGTTTGCGCGGCAACTGACGAATAGTGGCCGCCTGTCCGTGCCCGCTGTATTGAGCGACTCGCCGCTCAATACGCCGGATAGCGAGAGCTTTGAAGGCGCAATGGTTCCGGGGGCATCCTGTGTGGACGCGCCGGTGCAGGCGGCTCGCGAATCGGCGTGGCTGCTTCAGCATATCGGCCAGCAATTCACTGGCGTGCTGTTCTGCGGCGAAAAAAATGTCGATGCGCAAACCGAAACTGCGTTGAGTGCGCTTGGCACGAGCGCAATTCCGTTGAAGCTCGTTGTAGTCACGCGCGGCGAAGCGCAAAGCCAGGCGCAGGCCGCAGCGCTCGCTGATGCGATTCTTTTGCACGATACAGAGGGCCTTGCAAGCGCGCGCTACGACGCGCAGCCCGGCACGTTCTATCTCATCCGGCCGGACCAGCATGTATGCGCGCGCTGGAGGCAACTCGATCCGCTGGCGGTGGAACATGCGTTAAAGCGCGCGTTGTGCGTGGAAGGCACGGCCTGAAACGACCGCACGCGCAGCGATAAATAGAATCCCGGAGACACAACATCATGGCATTGAACACCGAACCGAATCTCGCACGTCCCGACGATTTCTACGAGGCGCTGATCGACATGCATCGCGGCCTCGACGATACGCGCAGCCAGTCGGCCAACGCGCAACTCATTCTGTTGCTCGCCAACCATATCGGTGATCACGCGACGCTGCTCGAAGCGATCCGGCACGCCCGCGAAGGCGTGGCTGATGCAACGGCGGAAGCCGGCGAGACTCATCCGCTCGCGGCTTGATTTGCGCTACATGTAACGCAAATGCGTGCCCGGCTACTCAGGCCGCGCGCAGATCATCACGACAGTAGAGCGGGGCCGCGCATTCGCGCGCCGTTCTTTCAGCATTCCACAACGCGGTGCATCAAGACGCCGGACCCGCGGGTCCGTTGGACCCTTCACGCCTTATGTTTGGAGAAACCGATGAGTCAATCCCTCGCCCCCGCGCTCGACCCGGCTTCAATCGCTGCCGCGCATGACGATCTGCTGTATCGCAAAGTATCGCTACGTATTATCCCGTTTCTATTTCTCTGCTACGTCGTGTCGTTTCTCGACCGCATCAACATCGGCTTCGCGCAATTGCAGATGAAGCACGACCTCGGTTTCAGCGACGCCATGTACGGTCTTGGCGCGGCTGTGTTCTACATCGGGTACGTGCTGTTCGAAGTGCCTGGCAACCTCCTGCTTTCGCGATTCGGCGCGCGCCGCACATTCACGCGGATCATGCTGCTGTGGGGCATGGCGTCGGTCGGCATGATGATGGTGTCGACGCCCACGCATTTTTATCTGCTTCGCTTCATGCTCGGCGTGTTTGAAGCCGGGTTCTTTCCAGGCATCGTGCTGTATCTGACCTATTGGTATCCGGCGCGGCGGCGTGCGGCTGTGCTGTCGGTTTTCTTCGCCGGTGTCGCGGTCGCGGGCGTGCTCGGCGGTCTCGTGTCGGGCTGGATCATGCGCGATATGGGCGGCGTGCTCGGTCTCTTCGGCTGGCAGTGGATGTTCATCATTGAAGGCGCGCCCGCTGTTCTGCTCGGGCTCGTCGCCGCGTTCTATCTCGTCGACGGTCCGCAGCACGCGAAATGGCTTACCGCCGACGAGAAAGCGCAACTGATCGCGCAACGCGATGAGGACCGCGCGGCATCCTCGCATTCATCGCACTCGTTCGTGCAGGCCTTGCGCAATCCGCGCATCTATCTGTTTGCTTTCATCTACTTTTCGCTGACATGCGCGTCGTTGACGCTCAGTTTCTGGATGCCGTTGATGATCCGCGACTTCGGCATTCGCGATGTTCTGGCGATCAGTCTTTACAGCGTCGTTCCGAATGCAATCGGCGCCGTCGGTCTCGTGCTGATCGCTCGTCATTCGGACCGGCGGGCGGAGCGTCGCCGGCATTTCGCGGTATGCACGATTGGCGGCGGTATCGCGCTTTCACTTTTGACGCTGCATTTAAGCAGTTTTCCGGCGATGCTCGCCATTCTCTCGCTCGCTGCCGTGCTGATCTTTGCCGCGCTGCCGATTTTCTGGACCGTGCCGTCTAGTTATCTGTCGGGCGCTGCGGCGGCGGGCGGCATTGCGTTCATCAGCAGCATCGGTATCACCAGCGGCATCGTCAGCCCGTGGGTAATCGGGCAGATCAAGACCCACACCGGCAGCATGGACAACGCGCTTTATATGCTGAGCGCATTGCTGTTCACGAGCGGTATCGCGCTGTTGATCGGGGTGCCGGGAGAAAAGAAGCGGGTGTAAGACTCAGCCCTTCGCACAGAAGCCATCGTGTAGAGTCGCGGTAATTCCACCGCGCCTTGATTCTTCCCATGACTGCCGCCGTCGAACCCGTTCCTCTTCAGCATCAAGGCCCGCCCGACGTTTCGTTGTGGCGGCTCGATCTGTGCTTCGAGACATCGCTCGATGCTGAGGCGTTCGCGCCTCTCAGCGACGACGAGCGCGAAAGAGCACACAACTTTCGCCGCCTCGAAGACGCGCTGCGCTTCGCCACAACCCGCGTGGCGTTGCGCAAGCTGCTCGCGCGCAGCACGGGCGTCGAAGCTCATGCGTTGCGCTTCACATTCGATGCAAACCGGCGCCCGCGCCTCACGGATTCGACAGCGCCCGACTTCAACGTTTCCCATGCGGGCGCCTACGGTTTGATCGCGATGTCGTCGGTGCGGCGCGTCGGTGTCGATATCGAACAGCACAGCGACAGGTTCGACTGGCGCGCCATCATGAAGCTAACACTCGATCCCAGCGAGGCCGCGTGGATCGAGCGTCTCGATCCTTGCACACAAATGGCTGCCTTCTACGATGCCTGGACGGCCAAGGAAGCGCTCGTCAAAACAACAGGTGCTGGCATCACACGCGGCTTTCAGCACCTCATCGTGCTGCCGCGCGAAGACAATCGCGTGACGCTGCGCAACACCATTCCGGAAGACATGCGTGAGATAGCCGCGCAGTGGATAGCGGCGCCGCATCGCTACGCTGCGTGCGTCGCGTGGTCGTGGGCACCGTCGTCATCGTCGTCTTCGCGGCCTGCGCGATAGCTGACCGGCTATGGCGATGCACGCCTTGCCTCATGCCGCGATGCAACTAACTGTCAGCCCCGCGGCGCGCCTCCGTATATGATGGCGAGGCGCGACAAAAGCCGAGACGACAACCGCTTTACAGCGATGCTTGTCCATCCACATCAGCCCATGCCGACTAACCCATTCGACGCCGCCCGTTCCTCCATGACCGACCACGCGGTGCCACGCTTTCCCACGTTGATGCTGGCCGCCGCGTTGTCATTGGGAAGCGCGATCGCGTTAGGACTCGCGCGCTTTGCCTATGCGCTGCTATTGCCGTCGATGAAACTCGACCTCGGCTGGACATTCGCTGAAGCCGGGGCGATGAATACTGCGAATGCGCTCGGTTATCTGCTCGGCGCGCTGGCTTTCCCGCGACTCGCGCGTCGCTGGCAGGCAGACACACTGTTCGTGGCCGGTTGCGCGGCTACCGCGTTTCTGATGGCGGGCAGCGGCCTGCTCGCCGACACCGATTCGCTGCTTGCGCTGCGCGTGGTCACGGGCGCGAGCAGCGCGGCAATTTTCGTTAGCGGTGGCGTGCTGGCGGCGCGGCTTGCGTCGGCGAGACCGCGCGATGCGGGCCTCGTTCTCGGCTTGTATTACGGCGGCACAGGATGGGGCATCGTGGCTTCGTCGGTACTGGTGCCGTTGACCATTTTGAACCGCGCGCATGGCTGGCAGTTCGCGTGGTTTGCGTTGGCGGCCGCATGCGCGGCATTCAGCGTTGCCGCCGCCGGCGCGGCGCGCAGGATCGAAGGCCTGCACGCGGTTGCGGCGCCGGCAGCCGCACATTCGGCAAACCCGGACGACGCCCCGCGCTGGCCGAGTTACGCTCGCGCGCTCGGCGGCTATGGTTTGTTCGGCGTCGGCTATATCGGCTACATGACGTTCATCGTCGCGCTGTTGCGCAACGCGGGGATGAGCGCCGCTGTCGTCACCGGCTTTTATCTGCTGCTTGGCATCGCGACGGTGCTCTCCGCGCGCTTGTGGTCCGGGTTGCTCGACCGCATGCGCGGCGGTCAGGCGCTCGCGGTGCTCAATGCGCTGCTTGCGCTCGCGACGCTGTTGCCCGCGCTGTTCACGCAACCGTGGATCGCGTTTGTATCGGGCGCGCTATTCGGCGCAACGTTCCTGTCCGCCGTTGCGTCGACGACCGCGTTCGTGCGCCACAATCTGCCGACGAACCACTGGGCCAAAGGCATCAGTGCATTCACCATCGTTTTTGCGTTCGGACAGATCGTTGGGCCGATGGTGATAGGGTGGGTCTCCGACGGAGCAGGTCTTGCTCGCGGCCTCATCTATTCCGCGCTGCTGCTCGCGGGCGGCGCTGTGCTCGCCGCGTGTCAGAAACCGCTGCACAAAAATTGAATGCGCACGGCGGCGCGTTATACCTGCACCGAGGGAATGCTCTTCATGCAGCGTAGCGCGAACATCGAGCGGCTATGACGAATGCCCGCGATCTTGTATAGCTTCTCGCGCAGGAAGCGCTCATAACCCGCCGTACCGTCCACAGCCACCTTGACCAGATAATCGTAATCGCCGGACACGAGATAGGCTTCGAGCACCTCGGTGAGCGTTGCAAGTTCCGCTCCGAAGCGCGCGAGCGCGTCGTCGTCGTGACGATCGAGCGTCACTTCGAGCAGCACGATATCCGCGAAGCCGAGCTTCTGCTGATCGAGCAGCGCGACGTAGCCGCGAATGTAGCCCTCGTTTTCCAGCTGACGTGTGCGGTTCCAGCATGCAGTGGTGGACATGCCAACGAGTTCGGCCAATTCCGCATTGCTCAGACGCGCGTTCTTTTGCAACGCGCGCATGATCCTGCGGTCCTGATTGTCCAGCGCGCGGGCTTTGGTGGTCATGGTCAGCTCGGAAAATCGTTCATTTAAATCCGATTCTATCGGAAGAACGTCCCGCGAGTCGTTGCGTCGTATGTCGCTTTAGGAAGCCTATCCAGCGCGGCTCCTGGTATATTTTCAGGGTGCGTTCGCGCCCGGGACAACCGTCAGGTTCGCCGACAAGCCGGCGGCCACGTGCGGCCACAAGCTGCTACCGGTGTAGCGCTGCTTTTACCGAAGGCAGCATGAGAGAAAGCTGCGACGCTACCGTATCGCAGTGAACGCTCGCTCGGGCGCGAGCGCATGCATCGCAAAGAAGGGCGAAAAGACGCGCGGCCGCACACGGGCCGCGCCAGCGAGGTTGCTTCGAGTGATCAGTGGAAGATGAGGTACAGAATAACCAGCACGATTACCGGAACACCGAGAAGCCAGCCAAGTAGGTAAGGCATGATGGATCTCCTTTCGTAGGGAGTTGGAACACGAAAGGGATTCAGCATCTTGCGTGCCTGAGGTGCTTGCGATCGCTGTATGTCGATCATCGGCACACGCGAAAGCCGCCTGAATCAAGGCAGATTCTCGCGCAGCACGATGCTGAACTGTACCGGCTTCACATCGCTCATGGCATCGCGCTTGTCGCGCACGTTGCGGAAAATGCGCAAACAGTTCCCCACCATTGCCTGCGGCGTTTNCGTGATCAATGCATCCATTGTTCCGTCGATTAGTAACGCTCGCGTGTCCGGCGTCAGGCCGTGGCCCACGAACAGAATCTTCTGTTCCGCGCGTGCTTCGACAATTGCGCGCGCCACACCGTCCGACCCGCCGCCGCTGTTATAGATGCCCGCGAGGTCCGGGTGCTGCTCCAGCAGCTTGCGCGTCTGCATATAGTTGCGCTCGCTGTCGTCGTGTCCTTCGCGCAGTCCGATCACACGCACTTGTGCAAACGTGGATTCGATCAGATGAAGAAAACCGATCTCGCGTTCTTCATGTCCACGATAGTTAAGACTGCCCGCGAGCATCGCGATCTTTCCGCTCGGCCGCGGGCCCATGAAACGTCCGAGCAACAACGCCGCGGTGCGTCCCGCTGAACGATTGTCGATGCCCACGTAAGCCAGCCGGCGCGCATTCGACAGATCGGAGATCAGCGTAATGGCCGGCACGCCACGATCGGCCAGCGCATTGACTGCATCGCGTACGACAGGATGTTCGAGCGCCATGAACACGACGCCATCCGCGCGTTGTCCATAATGCAGCAGACGGTCGGCCAGTTCTTTCGGGTTGAAACTCTCGACGTAATGCACGCGGCACTTCATGTCGAGCGCGTTCCATTGATCGTGCGCGAAGTCGATGTAGTCGCCGAGCATGTGCAGATAGCGATTCGTGCCGGCAGGCAGAAGAAACGCTATGCGCATGGGTTTCGCGGCGGGCGCCACAGGCGCTTCCTGTGCGAGCAGATAGCCGAGTTGCGCGGCCGCTTGCAACACTCGCTGTGCGGTGACGGCGCGCACGCCTTCGCGGCTGTTCAGCACACGGTCCACCGTGGCCGTCGAAACGCCGGCGGCGCGCGCGATGTCGGGAATACGGGCGCGCGCGGCGGTGGTGAGGTTAACCGGATCGGACATAACCGTCCTTCGCAAATTAGAAGTCCATCAAAAACCATCAAGTTCGCGGTTTGACAGCGATTGCCGCGCACGCCTAGTCTTGCAGCTATCACACGACGACTCAACGCACCTGATCGGAAGTCAGCGCGTTGCCAGCAAGTGATGATGTGTTTTGATGGATTCGACAGTCACATCAATTATAAGCAAGGAGACGCTCAAATGACCAACCTCGCGAGACGCGCATTGCTGCGCGCCGCAGCCGCCGCGCCGGTGGCCGGCGCGCTGGGATTTCCGGCGATCGTGCGCGCTGCGTCCGGCCCGGAGTTCGTGTTCAAGTACGGCAATAACCTGCCGCTCACGCATCCACTGAACGTGCGCGCGCTGGAGGCGGCCAATCAGATTCGCGAGGCGTCGAAGGGGCGCATGGAGATCCGCATATTCCCGAACAACCAGCTCGGCGGCGATACAGACATGCTCGCGCAGGTGCGCAGCGGCGGCATCGAGATGTTCACGCCCTCGGCACTCGTCGTATCGACGCTCGCGCCGTCGGTCGCGATCAACGCCGTGGGCTTTGCGTTCAACGACTACAACCAGGTGTGGGCTGCGATGGACGGCAAGCTCGGCGCTTATGTGCGTGCGGCGATGCAGAAGGCCGGGCTCGAATCGTTTGAAAAGATGTGGGACAACGGCTTTCGTCAGACGACCACCAGCAACGGGCCGATCACGAGCGCGCAGAACATGCGCGGTCTGAAGATTCGTGTACCGGTAAGTCCGCTCAGCATCGATATGTTCAAGGGGCTCGGCGCCGCACCGACCAGCTTGCAATTCAGCGAAGTGTATTCGTCGCTGCAAACACATATTGTCGATGCACAGGAAAACCCGCTGCCGATCGTGCAGGTCGCAAAGCTCTACGAAGTGCAGAAGTATTGCTCGCTGACCAATCACATGTGGGACGGCTACTGGTTCGTGCTGAATCCGCGAGCATGGCAGCGCCTGCCGAAAGACCTGCAAGGCATTGCGAGCGACGCGTTCAATCAGTGCGCGTTGAAGCAGCGCGAAGATGTGCGCAAACTGAACGACGCCGCTGTCGCCGATCTGCAAAGCAAGGGTCTCGCTATCAACCGGCCCGCGCCTGATTCGTTTCGCGCGGCGCTGCGTCAAGCGGGTTTCTACGCGCAATGGAAAGACAAGTTCGGTAATCAGGCGTGGGACCTGCTCGAGCAATCGGTCGGCAAACTGGCCTGATGTCGCGGCATGCGGGTAAGCATCAAACGACGCGCGGCGTCCCGCCGCGAGGAGACAGCAGCATGTCGAATCACGTATTGAACACGGCAGAAGCGGCTGTATCGTTGCCGATGGCGAGCGCGCCGCGCCGCTGGTTGAGCGCGCTAGATCGTGGCGTGATCGCGGTGGTCGAAGTGTGTGCGGCTGCGCTGCTTGCTGTCGAAATCGTGGTGATGCTGGCGGGCGTAGTGTCGCGCTACGTTTTCCATCAGCCTCTGGTGTGGTCGGACGAACTGGCCGGCATCCTGTTTCTTTGGCTTGCCATGTTGGGCGCCGTTCTCGCATTGCGACGCGGCGAACACATGCGTATGACCGCGCTCGTCAGCCGCTTGTCGCCGCAGCGCCGGGCCTTTGTCGATACGCTTGCGACTGCCGCATCGATTGGATTGCTGGCGCTGTTGATCGCGCCCGCGTACAACTACGCATCCGGCGAAGCGGCCATCGTCACGCCTGCTTTGCAAATCAGCAATGCCTGGCGCGCACTTGCGTTGCCGATTGGCGCCGCGCTGATGTCGCTCGTCGGCATGATCCGGCTCGCGCAAATGAGCCGCGCGCGGGACGTCGCAATCGCGCTCGTGATTGCCGCGCTGCTCGGCGCAGCGGCGGTGTGGGCAGGGCCGTGGTTCGAGACGCTCGGCAAGGCCAACCTGATTATCTTTTTCGTGGGCGTGGTCGCAATCGGCATCTTCTCGGGCGTGCCGATCGGCTTTTCGTTTGCGCTCGCCACGTTCGGCTATCTCGGCCTCTCGACCTTTACTCCGCTGGAGGTGGTCGTGGGGCGCATGGACGAAGGCATGTCGCATCTCGTGCTGCTCGCAGTGCCGCTGTTCGTTTTTCTCGGCTTGCTGATCGAGATGACAGGCATGGCGCGCGCGATGATCGAATTCCTCGCGAGCCTCGTCGGGCATGTGCGAGGCGGCCTGTCGTTCGTGCTGATCGGTGCGATGTACCTCGTATCCGGCATTTCGGGTTCGAAAGTGGCGGACATGGCGGCAATCGCGCCCGTGCTGTTTCCGGAGATGAAAAAGCGCGGTGCTTCCGAAGGCGACCTGGTCGCCTTGCTTTCCACCACCGGCGCGCAAAGCGAAACCATTCCGCCGAGCATCGTGCTGATTACGATTGGCTCCGTCACCGGGCTTTCCATCTCCGCGCTCTTCACGGCGGGCATGTTGCCAGGCGCCGTGCTTGCGCTGATTCTGTGCGTCGTCGTGAGGTGGCGCTATCGGAAGGAAGACCTGAGCGGCGCGCAGCGCTCCAGCAAGCAGCAGATTGCCCGGCTTTTCATCGTGTCGTTGCCGGCACTCGCGTTGCCGTTCGTGATACGCGCTGCTGTAGTAGAGGGCGTGGCGACCGCAACTGAGGTGTCGACCATCGGCATTGCTTACTCGATGCTGATCGGCCTCTTGATCTATCGCCGTTTCGAGTGGCAGCGCTTTCCGCGGATGCTGGTCGATGCAGCGACTTTGTCGGGCGCGATCCTGTTCATTATCGGCTGTGCTACTGCAATGGCGTGGGCGCTCACGCAGTCCGGCTTCTCGCAGGATCTCGCGCAATGGATGAGCGCGATGCCCGGCGGCGCTTACGGCTTTCTGGCGGTGTCGATTGTCGTGTTCGTGATGCTAGGCAGCGTACTCGAGGGAATTCCCGCGATTGTATTGTTCGGACCGTTGCTGTTTCCAATCGCGCGGCTCGCGGGCGTGCACGAAGTGCATTACGCAATCGTCGTGATTCTGTCTATGGGAGTCGGCCTCTTCTCGCCGCCGTTCGGCGTCGGCTACTACTCGGCATGCGCGATCAGCAAGGTCAACCCCGATGCGGGCATTCGTCCTATCGCCGGCTATATGGGGGCACTGATCGTCGGGCTGATTCTTGTCGCCGCGATACCCTGGATTTCAACCGGGTTTCTCTAACTGCTTTCTCGCTGTTCGATCTTCGGGCGCTGCGTTTTTCGCCGCGCCGGGGACTTGCTCGTCTTTCAATAACTGCTGCGTGGGGAGATTTTCATGAGTCGTTTCTTTGGCGAGATTCGTCAAGCGGGGTATGTGGTGCGCGATATCGAGGCCGCCATGAATTACTGGAGCCGCGTGCTCGGCGTCGGTCCGTGGTTTTACAACGAACGGGTGCCCATTGAAAACTACACGTATCGCGGGCAATCGTACGAGGTTCATAACTCGGTCGCGCTGGCGAACTCCGGACCGTTGCAGGTCGAACTGATCCAGACGCGCAACGAAGCGCCGTCGATGTATCGCGACTTTCTCGCGGCCGGCAACACAGGACTCCAGCACAACGCTTACTGGACTACTTCGTTCGATGCCGACCTCGCACGCTTGCAGGAACAGGGCTTTAAGGTAGCGATGAGCGGCGAAGTCGGCCGCAATGGCCGCTTCGTGTACTTCGATACGGAGGATCATCCGGGCACGGTGATCGAGCTCTCGGAGATCGCCGGACCGAAGGGCAAGCTCTTCGACATGATCTACGCAGCCTCGCGCGATTGGGACGGTCGTGAGCCGGTGCGCCGCTTTCCGGATTTGGGCACGCTATGAGCGACGCACAACAGCCGCATGGCAGCGATCGCGATTCGCTCGAAGCCGACTATCTGATCGAGACGCCCCTCGATCCCGCGCGCGTCGCCGAGATCATGGCGGGCGAGCAGTCGAGCGGCACTTTCGTGCGCGTGGCCAACGAGACCGACGCGTTACGCGCGCGAAGCCGCGCAAGCGTGGAGCGCATCGACGAACTCGAGCCCGCCGCCCAGCCCAGCCTTCAGAGCGCATGGCTGGCGCGTCAAGGGGCGTATGGACCGTGGCGGCGCGCGCGCGTGACGCTGTCGTTTCCGCTTGCCAACATCGGCGCCAACTTGCCGACACTTGCCGCAACCGTCGCGGGCAATTTGTACGACCTGGGCGAAGTCACCGGCATGCGGCTGTTGTCGCTGCGTTTGCCGGCGTCTTATCGCGCGCGCTTTGAAACTCCGCGTCATGGCGTGAAGGGTACGCGTGCGCTGACACAAGTAACCGACGGACCGATGATCGGCACCATCGTCAAACCGAACGTGGGTCTGTGCGCGGCGCAAACCGCGGCATTGGTGCGGGAGCTGTGCGAAGCGGGCGTCGATTTCATCAAGGATGACGAAGTAAGCGCGAACCCCGTGCATGCGCCGCTTGCCGAGCGCGTGCGCGCGGTCATGTCGGAAGTGCGCCGCTATCGTGAACGCAGCGGCCGTGCTGTAATGGTCGCCTTCAATATCACCGACGATCTCGACGCCATGCGTCGTCACGCGGAACTGGTCGAGCGCGAGGGCGGCGCATGCGTGATGGCGAGCATCAACTGGTGCGGCTTTTCAGCTATTCAGACGCTGCGTCGCGCAACACCGCTGGTGCTGCACGCGCATCGCAACGGCTACGGCATGATGTCGCGCGATCCGTCGCTCGGCATCTCGTTTCAGGCTTATCAGACGCTGTGGCGTCTCGCTGGCGTCGATCACATGCATGTGCACGGCCTGGCCGGCAAGTTCGCGCAAAGCGATGATGAGGTAATCGAGTCCGCACGCGATTGCGCGACGCCGCTCGCGCCGGGTTGCGATGACACCGTATTGCCGGCGTTTTCTTCAGGACAGTGGGCGGGCACCGCGCAAGCGACGTTCGATGCATTGCAGTCGACCGACTTGCTGTTCATGTCGGGTGGCGGCATCCTCGCGCATCCCGATGGTCCCGCAGCCGGTGTCATGAGTGTGCGGCAGGCATGGGCCGCGGTGCAGGCGCGCACGCCCGTGCCGATTTACGCGGAACGTATGCCGGAACTGCGGCGCGCGCTCGAATTTTTCGGCGGCCGCAAGTGAACTCGCACAGCAACGATGCGACGAGCGATGCGATAAGCGATGCAATGAGCGACGCAATGAGCGACGCAATGAGCGACGAGGCTGGCGGCGTCCCGCGATACGCCTTCTACGGCGACGATTTCACCGGCGCGACCGACACTCTCGCGCATCTCGCACGCGCGGGCTTGCGTACCATGCTGCTGTTCGCGCCACCGGATACAACGCGGCTGGCGAGGCTCGGCTCGCTCGACGCAATTGGCGTGGCCGGCGCCGCGCGCACGATGTCGCCTGAGCAGCAGCAGATTGAACTCGCACGTGTAGGCGAGGCGTTCGCGAAACTCGGCGTGCGCGTGATGCACTACAAGGTGTGCTCGACTTTCGATAGCGCGCCGCAAACGGGCAGCATCGGCGTGGCGATCCGCACGTTGCGCGAGTATTGCGCGAACCCGCTCGTCGCCGTGATCGGCGGACAGCCGAATCTGCGGCGCTATTGCGTGTTCGGCGAGCTATATGCAGCGGCCGGCGCGGACGATGGCGAATCGTCCGTCTACCGGATCGATCGTCATCCGACCATGAGCCGGCACCCTGTCACGCCGATGAACGAGGCGGACCTGTGCGTGCATCTTCGGAGGCAGGGCCTGGATAACGTGCAGTCCATCGACTGGCGTTGCTACGCTGCAGGTGACACCACATTGCAAGCCGAGTTGCAACGCCGGCTCGCTTTGCGGCCCGACGCCATATTGTTCGACGTGCTCGACGATTCGCATCTTCGCGCGATTGGACGAGCGCTCGCGCATCACGCGTCAAGCGCAGCGCCGCTGCTCGCGGTAGGCGCGAGCAGCGTGGCGCAAGCCTATGCTTCCACGCTCGACCTGTCGGCCCGAAGCGAAATAGCGCCCTTGTCCCCGCGTTTGGCGCGCGCGAGCGGCCCCGTTTTCGTGCTGGCTGGCAGCCTGTCGCCGTTGACCGAGGTGCAGATCCGCGCTGCACATTCATACCATCGGATCGAACTGGACCCGCTGCAAATGACCGGCGAATCAGCACGCAGCTATCTGACGGCACAAGTGGCGACAATCGCCAACGCACTGCGCGGCGGGCGCAATGTACTTGCCTTCACGGCGCGGCGCGAATCGAACGCAAGCCAATCGCACGGCGTTTTGCCACAACTCGCGCACGCGTGCGCGGCGTTGCTGCGCCAAGTGCTTGACGAGGTTAAGTTGCAGCGCGTCGGCATTGCGGGCGGCGACACGTCGAGTATCGCGGTGCGGGCTCTCGGCGCATGGGGGTTGTCGTACCTTGCGCCGTTGCCGGCTGGCGTGACCGTATGCCGTGTTCACGCCGACAGTCCGGAACTCGATGACATCGAGTTGATGCTCAAAGGCGGCCAGATGGGGGAGGCCGATCTGTTCGAACAACTGCTGGAAGGCTATGGCGACGACGAACGCGTCAACCTTTAGCCATTGTCGATGAACCCCGGATAAAGCGTCATGCCGCCGTCGACAAACAAGGTAGTGCCCACGACATAGTCGCTTTCATCGGATGCAAGCCAAACGGCGGCCTTGCCGATGTCCTCCACTTCGCCCACTCGGCCATATGGAATCAATTGCAGCAACTTGTCGCGCGCGGCGCTCGTATCCCACGCGTCGTGATTGATGCGCGTACGGATCGCGCCGGGTGCAATCGAATTTACGCGAATGCGTTCCGGCGCGACCTCCTGCGCGAGTGACTTCATAAACATTTGAACGCCGCCCTTCGACGCGGCGTAGTTGACGTGCCCGGCCCACGGAATCACCTCGTGTACCGAACTCATGCAGATGATCTTGCCGAGTGCTTTCGATACCGATGTCGGGCCGCGTCGTCGGAACTCTTTCACGGCTGCCTGTGCGGTGAGGAATTGCCCCGTCAGATTGGTGCCCAGTACCGTTTGCCAATCTTCCAGTGTCATATCGGCAAAAGCGCTGTCCTTCTGCAAACCGGAATTCGCCACGACGATATCCAACGTGCCGAAGCGCGAGCGGCAGGCATCGAACATCGCGTCGATGTCCGCGGGGTTCGATACATCCGCCCGAACCGCGAATGCGGCGCCGCCTGACTTGTTGATTTCATCGGCAAGCTTCTCGGCCGATTCGGCATGCGAATGATAGTTCAGCGCCACGGACGCGCCGGCATCGGCCAGCGCCTTCGCCACGCCATAGCCGATGCCAGAACTCGCGCCCGTGACCAGCGCGAATTGATTGGCGAGTAACTTTTCCATCGCATTCCTTGGCGTTAAACGACGCGTTTTGTCTGCGCACGAAAAAAAGCGAGGCCGCCGGATCTGTGCGCAATTGGCTGCATTGCGATCCGGCGGCCTGGTCAGCAAGGACCTGTCAATGTGACTGCGTCACGGCGACGGCTATATCACACCGGCGACAAGCAGCACGATTACGACGATCAGCACAACGCCGAGACCACCCGTTGGTGCATAGCCCCACGAACGGCTATGCGGCCACGTCGGCAGCGCGCCAATAAGGAGAAGAATCAGCACAACCAGAAGAATAGTTCCCAACATGTATGACCTCCGCTTGGTTGATGGAGCTGCGTTTTGGCGAACGTCCCGCACGTAGTCGCTGCGTGACGGGCTGGCAGCATCGTGACCTTATGGCAGCAAGGCGCGTGCCTAGCGCGGGAAGCCGGCGTTCAAGTGTGATGAGGTGCTCACATCGGGACAATGCGCGCGTTGCCGATGCGCGTAACAACGAGGTCCGCGATGAACGCAATTGCGAGCGCGACCGCCCCGCAAGCGAAGATCAGCGCGTAGTTGTTATGCGAGTGCGAGAACAGAAATGAGTAGCCGTAACCGCCGAGCGCCTGGAAGAGCGCAAATGCGGTCGTCGCGCGGCTCCATGAGGCGCGCTGTTCGCCGTGATCGTGCGGTACGAGTTCGTGAATGCGGCCGAGCGCGAGCGGCACGATACCTGGTGTGAAGATGCCGAGAATCACGGTCGACACTGCGAGCACCCATGCGTTGCCCGAAAGCGCGAGCATGGCGACGGCCGCTGCTTGCAGCAACAATGCAACCCGATAAGCCTTGCCGTAGCCAATACGATCAGCAACGTTGCCTGCGATCACCGGTCCCGTGATCGCAGCGAGCCCGTATAGTACCCAGTAGTCCGCGCCGATCGCGGCGCCTCGGCCGAGACCGCGCGCCACGTAATCGACGAGCAGGATCATCGCCGGCACAAGTCCGAGCGCGTTTGCTGCGTATTGCGCATACAGCACACGCAATCCGAGACCGCTACGGTGCGAAGCATGATGATTGTCAACTGCGGCAACGGCTGCGGGCGGATTCGTCGACGGCCAGCCAAACCAGCTCACCACGGTCAACACGAGTGCGACTGCGCCGAGCCCGAGCCATGTCGTTCGCAGCCCGAAGTGCAGCAGTTCGGGAATAAGCGTGCCGGACGCCGCAATACCGAGCCCGAGTCCGAGAAAGATCATGCCGCTGACAAAGCCGCGACGCGGCGCGGGAATGTGCGGAAGAATCGAAGTGGCGACGAGCACCATGATCGCCCCGCCGGAAATGCCCGACAGCAGGCGCCACGCGAAAAACCAGCTAATCGAGAGCGGATACGCGCAGGCGAAGAAAGCTGCGGTCACCACGGCCATCAGCAGGCGCAACGCGGTGCGGTTCGACAATGCGGACGCAAGCGGACGGCCGATCAACGCGCCGATCAGATAGCCGGCGAAGTTCGCGGCGCCGAGTGTCACGGCTTGCGAGGACGTGAACCAGTGCGCCTGGATCAGTGACGGAATCAGCGGCGTGTAGGCAAAGCGCGCGAGTCCGATCGCGACCAGGCTGCCGCACAATCCGGCAAGCGTTGCATAGAGCGCTCGGGCGTTAAGCGATGTCGAGCCCGAAGAGGTCAACAAGGGCGCTGTAGACATGACGGCTCCTTTACCGGCCAACGTGCTTAACGTCGTGCCGGATGTCGATGAGAATGCGAGAGGGTGCGCCTCGTTCAGGCGCGGGGTTTAGGCGTCGCCGTGTTTCGCTGGCAGTTGCGGCAGGCCGAGCAGTGTGAGCGCGGTTGCTGCCGCGCTCGTCAGCACCGTACGCTGCGGGTCGATCCGCGCTATCACGCGCATGCCGAGCACGGTGGCGAGCAGATGAGTGGCGGCGTCGGCGGCGCTCACGGTAGTGGCTATCGCACCGCTCTTCTGCGCCGCGACAAGGCAGCGATAAAAGAACTCGCGAATCTCGTCGATTTCAGTCGCGACGAGTTTGCGAAATGCTTCGTCTTCCGATGAAATCTCCAGCGCCGAATTAACCAGCATGCAGCCACGTTTGTGCGGATCGGAGACGGACCGCTCGATGGTTTCATCGAAGAAGCCCGTAATGGCCTGGGCGGGCGGCATCGTGCTCTCGAAACGTGTGATGCGCTCGCGCAGCGTGCAGTCGAGGTAGTGTTCGAGCGCACGCAGGTACAGACCGCGCTTGTCGCCGAATGCGTTGTAGAGGCTCGGTTGAGTCAGACCGGTCGATTTGACCAGGTCGCGCGTGGAGGTTGCCTCATAGCCCTTGAGCCAGAAAGTCGCGCTTGCTGCTTCGAGCACCTCTCGCTCGTCGAATCCGCGGGGTCGCGCCATGAGGAATGTCCTTTACCGCCTGCCTCGGCGGGTTCTGTATCGGTCGATATAAAACTGCATTATATATCGATCGATACAGAAATCAAGGGCGGTTGAAAGGCTGCGCATCCGGACCGTCGCGCCTCGACAGCAAAGGCGCGGCGCGACGGTTTCCAATTGAAGCCATCTCGAGCGTCCTACAGATAGGAGCCTTTAATACGCCCCTCGAAGATGGCGGTGTTGATTGCGAAGTCGTCGACGTGCCCCAAAGCGCCGCCGTCGACTGTGACGACGACGGACCGGCCTCCGCGCACGAGTTTCATCTGGTCCGGGTTCAGCGTGGCCTCGTCGCGAGCGGTGTCGGCGCAGTGGGGCAGGTCGTTGATGATGACGGTGGGTTTCATGGCGATACTCCTTGAAGTGGGCGGGCGAGCATTGAACGGTGCTCGCTTCGATTTCTGCAAGGCCTATGCCAATCCGCGCGCGATGAACGACGAATGCGATAGCCCGGCGCGAACACGAAGCCAGGCAACGATGTGCACGGCACGGCGGCGAGCCGCGGATCGCGATGGACGAAAGATCGAGGCAAAGTGTGCGGACGCGGCCTACAGATCGCGCCGAGGATGTTGGCCAGCAAGCAGGCGCAATACACGGCTCGCTACGCCTCGTGTGGCGCAAGTGACGCAAGCGGCACAAGCGGCACAAGCGGCACAAGCGGCACAAGAAAAAGCGGCACGCGTCGATGACGCATGCCGCATTGCCGATGATGTGGACGCGAACCTAGCCGCGCCGTATGTCGTGCGTCACAGCCACCTTGACGATGGTCTGGTGTGCTGCCGGAAAGCCAGGCGGATATTCGACGATCCGCGCCGAAGCCGCGGCGAGCGGCGTGGCGCTCGTCGCCCGGGCGCCAATGCGTGCGCCGCCGACAATGGCGGCCATTGCCTCGCGGTCGAGTTCCACGCTGTCCGTGAGGTCTTTGATGAGGAGCTTGGCCATGCTGGGTTCGCCGAAGAAGCTGCGCGGGGACGGTGCGATGGTCCGGTCTGCGCTCGCGGGTGTCGTCAAATGTGCTGAGGTCTCGTCGCACTATGAGTATAGGAAATCTGTTTTCAGCCTGCCTGCCGGATATGGGCGGGCGGCAGTAGGGAAGCCCCCGGTTCTTCGCTACTGCGCGCCGTCAAACGACAGCGTAGTTGGCTGCCCACAGCGAAGGGCTGACGTTCAGGTGCAGCGGCACCATGCCCGCGCCGATCACGCCGACGTTGTTGAGCGCGGCGACGTTCACGTATTGCAGTTGCGTGAGGTTCTGGTTCACGGAGACGTTGACGTTGGCAATGCCGCTGAGGCCGCCTACCGACGGCAAGCCGGGCACGCTGCTGCCCGTGCCGCCGGATACCGCCGACATTGTGCGGCGGTCGAGCTCGCGGGCGCGGGAAAGATCGCGAATCATGAGGGATGACATGGTGTTTCTCCAAAGTTGCGCGGAAGATGAAAGCGATTGGCGCGAGGCGAAGCGGCCCGAAAAAGCGGCCGCTTCGCCTCGCCGCGTATCACACGTGGATGTTGTTGCTCGACGTGACCGAAGGATTGACCGTCGAGGTGATACCGGCCGCGAATGCAACGTTGTTGCCGTTGGCGTTCTGGATGTTGAGCTCGTTGCTGATCAACTGCGTCGCGCTGACCTTCTTGCTGTAGTCCGGCGCATAGACCGGGCTGAAGTTGAAGTACGACGTGGACGGGCCGAAGCCGCCGCGCACGGCGCTCATCGCCTTGCTGTCGAGTTGTTCGGTGACGGACAGGTCTTTGATCATCAGCGTGTTCATGGTGAGTCTCCTGAAAGGGAAGGGTGCAGTTTTGCGGTTGGGTTCGAGCAACTTGTCTGCTCGAGTGTCACTAATGCACAGCCTGTGCCAGATTTATTCAAGGTTCCTAATAAAGTTCGTTGTGCCCTGCTGGCTACGGCTCGCAGGCCGACGAGCCGCACTGGCAGCTATCCGCAGCGAGCGGGGCACGCGTGGCAAGTGGCGGCATGCGCCCGACAACGCATGGTGTTCTGTTGGGCCGCGCACGACACGGACTGCTCATGCTCGGCGCGGGGCAATCCTGGTTTGCGAAAGCGCAGACCGGGAGCTAGTATCGAAGCGGCACATGTAACGGGTTACGACAGCTTTCCTATCGGCCAGAGGCCCCTCGGTCGTATGCGATCGGGGTCTATGGCAGCGCGGCATCTCGCACAAAATGGCTAGCCTTGCGCGTGTGATTCACGACTTCCAGAACGGCGAGCTGTCCCGTGACGAGTTCGTCGCTCAACTCGACAGCACGTTGGTGACTGAGGGGCTCGGTCCGACGCAGCTGCTGGATATGCTCGGCGCCGCGCATCGTAAAGCGCCGCTGCCCGAGGACGTTTACGTCGAAGTGCGGCGGCGTATCGAGCAGTTGCGAGTGTCGAACGTGGCGGCTGGCGGCGAGGAAACCGGCATACAGACCACGGTCGAAGTTCCGTCGGTGCGCTCCGCAGGCTCAATGCCTGCAAGCGACGGGTCGAGCGCCGCTCACGCATCCGGCGCACCGGGACATGACCAGATCAAAGGCACCGGCGATACGCTGAACAACCGCTTCGTACTCGAAGAGTGTCTCGGCGTGGGCGGAATGGGCACTGTCTATAAGGCGCTCGATCTGCGCAAGCTCGAGGCATCGGACAGAAAGCCGTATCTTGCGATCAAAGTTCTCAACGTCCAGTTTCGCGGCAATCCGAATTCGCTCGTCGCATTGCAGCGCGAGGCACGCAAGGCGCAGGTGCTCGCGCATCGCAACATCATCACCGTGTACGACTTCGACCGCGACGGCCCTATCGTCTATCTGACGATGGAGTATCTGTCGGGCAAGCCGCTCAGCCAGTTGTTGCGCACACCTGGCTATCAGGGCATGCCGGTGCGGGCCGCGCTGCCCATCGTGCGCGGCATGTGCAGCGCGCTTGCATATGCGCACGAACGCGGCTTTGTGCACTGCGACTTCAAACCCGCCAACGTCTTCCTCACGACGAATGCGGAAGTCAAGGTGATCGACTTCGGCATCGCCCGCGTGTTTCAGCGTCCGGAGGAAGAGAGCGATGCAACGGTCTTCGATCCTGGCAGCCTTGGCGCGTTGACGCCCGCGTATGCGAGCCCGGAGATGATCGAGCATCGCGAGCCGGATCCACGTGACGATATCTATGCGCTCGGCTGCATTACGTATGAGCTGTTGACCGGACATCATCCGTTCGACCGGTTGTCCGCAACCCAGGCGCGCAACGCCGAGTTCAAGCCGCAACGGCCGCCCAACCTCGATGCAAGGCAGTGGCGTGCATTGCGTGCCGCGCTTTCGTTCGATCGCGCGACGCGCATGCCGAGCGTCACGCGCTTCATCGCGGAGTTCGACAACGAAGCGCGCGCGGAGAGGTCGGGAACATTGGCGAAGGCGGGGCTCGCGGGCTTTGCGGTGATCTGCGCTGCGGCTGTCGGCGTCTTCGCGTGGAAGTCGGCGCCGAACCGTCAGAGCCAGGCGCAATTAGGTGCGGGCGAGTCACAGGGGCGCGTGGATCGCGGGGCTTCGATGCCGTCGCAAGCAAGCGCAGCGGCGGCGATGCCGGGCGTCGCATCAACGAGTCCGTCAATCGATGCATCGGGTAGCGCGTCAGCGAATGCATCAGCGAGCACACCAACGAAAACATCGCCCGGCGCGTCAGCCAACACATCGGCGCCAGCAGCAGGACCGTTGCCGGACCCGGCATCCAGGCCCGCGCTGACACTGGCCGCCGTCACTCCAATGCTCGCGCAAGTGCCCTGTTCAGCGTTTTCTGCCACGGCGCAAGGTCACATGCTGACGGTACGCGGCTACGTCTCGCAACGTTACGGTGTCGCGCGTCTGAAGGACGGGCTGGCGACGCTGCCGGGCGTGGATGCACTCAAGCTCGACGTCGAGCCGCTCGCCGATGACAAATGCGACGCCGTCAAGGCGCTTGCGCCCTACTGGACGCAGAACTGGCAAGCGGGTCACATCACGGGCTTGAAAGTGCGGCCGCCGAGCGGCCAATTGAGCGAGGGCGATCCGCTGGTTGTCGACGTGAGCACGCCCGCCTACGACTCGTACGTGAATCTCGACTACTACCAGCTCGACGGCAATGTGGTTCACATGGTTCCGAGCCCGCGCGCGAAGGACAATCAGGCGCCGCCGCGCTATTCGGCGACCGTCGGCGGCGCGGGCGACTGGGTCATTTCGAAACCGTTCGGTTCGGAGATGGTCGTGCTTCTGATCACGCCCGCGCCGCTATTCGACAAGCCGCGCCCCGAAGCCGAATCGCGCGCGGATTATCTGCGAGCGCTCGACGCGCGACTCGCGCAAATAGGCGCGAAATACGGCCGTGAGCGGATCGTCGCGGACTTCGCGATGATTACCACGAAGCCTCATGCGCCATGAGACGCGTGCGGTTTCTGCATGACCATCGCAAAGCGGTTCGAGCCGCGCATCACTTGAGTTCTTTGACTACGCGGAAGCCGTCTTGCGACTGGCGCACGCCCCCGCTGTATTTGAAGCGCGTCGCGCTGAGCATGTAGCCGCTACCTTCGCGCCACGAGCCGCCGCGAATCACGCGCATGTCGCAACTGGGGCTTTCCCATGCGCGGCCATCGGCGGGCGCCGACTGGTACGAGTTGTGCCAGCAGTCGGCGGTCCATTCCCAGACGCTGCCGTTCATATCGTGCAGGCCATACGGGTTCGGTGCAAAAGAACCTGCGGCTTCGGGGCCTTCTTTATGCCAGGGCTCGCCGCAATCCTTGCAGTTGGCGTTGCCCTTGCGCATCTGATCGCCCCACCAGTAAGCGGTCGTCGTGCCGCCACGATCGGCGTATTCCCATTCGGCTTCTGTGGGCAGACGGTACGCTTTGCCTGTTGTTCTGGAGAGCCATTTCACGTACTGCTGTGCGTCGTCCCAACTAAGGTCGCGAGCGGGGGCCGTCCTGTTCGCATTCGTTTCAGGCGTGAGTTTCGAGCATGCATTTGCGGCCACGCATGCGTTCCACTGCTCGACTGTCACCTCGTATTTGCCGATAGCGAACGGCGAACCAATCGTCACGTGATGAACGGGCTTTTCGGACGGATCGTCGCTGCTGCTGCCCATCGAGAAGGAGCCCGCGGGCAACGCGATCATCATCGGACACGCGGCGCAGTCGCGCGTTTCGCCCACGGCCGGCGCGCGCGCTGCGGGCTTTTGCGCGGCCGGCTGCGTGGGGCCGGTGCGCTGGCGATCTTGCGGCGCGGCGGGGGGCGTTGCAGGCGTTGACGGACGCGCGGCTTGCGGTGCCGGTGCAACCGATGGCGCGGGCGATTGCGCGGCAGAGGCGGCAGGCGCAGTCGATGCCGTGGCACGCAGGCGATCGATGCGCGCATGCGCGAGCGTGGCGAAGCGCCCATTCGGATAGGCCTTCAAATACGCTTCGTAGTCAGCGGGGTAGTTGCTGTCCTTGATCGAATTCCAGAATGTGATCTCGTATTGTTCACTGCTGTCCTTCGGCAGAATGCCCCGGCTGTGCAGTGTCACGACAGCATCGTCGCTCGCGATAGACGCGATAGGCGCGCCTGCTGCGTCATGTTGCGCATCCGCCGAACCGGTCAACGACGACGCAGTCCACGGTCTTTGCTCGCCGCCCGTAGTATCTGCGACTCTGGACGCAACGTCGGCAAGCAGGCTCATCAGCGGCCGTGCGGGTGTTTCGTCGAGTGCCCGCAGCAAAGCATGCGTGTAGATGCCTTGGCGCACGCCGTCTGCCGCATAGCCGCCAGGCGCGGCTGCGTATGCAACGACCGTATTCGGCGGAAGCGCTGACGCATCGCGCACAAGCTTGGGGCTAAACGGATCGTCGAGGCACATATCGAGAATGACGAGGTTGAGCTGTCCCTCGCGCGAGGGCATTGCCTGCAAGACGTCATTCAAATCGATGGCCTCGCGAATCAGCGTGGCTGGCGAGCGCATGTCGAGGCCGGCGGGAACCAGCAGCGTTTGTCCGCCAACTCGCGCCCCGTGACCCGCGAAATAGAAAAGACCCACACCGCCTGCGTGCAAGCGCTCGCGCAATTCGGCAATTGCCCGCTGCATCATCTGCGGCGTTGCGTTGGAAAGCACGATTACGTCGAAGCCGAGCGAACGCAAGCTGTTGCCCACGGCTCGAGCGTCACGCGGCGCGTTTTGCTCGATGACGCCGTGCGAACCGCCGCCATATGCGCCGTTGCCTATGACGAGTGCGATGCGCGGGACGCCGGCATGATCGCGCTGCGGTGCGAACGGCGCGATCGCCCAGTCTGCTGGAGTCGCTGAGTCTGTCGCGTTCGTGCTGTCACGCGGTGCCGCAGCAAATGCACTGCCGCAATTCGCCAGAACGGCCCCGGCCATCCACATCAGCAGGAATATTCGCCACATCTTCGCATCCTGTTTGTTCCGGACAGAACATAGGCCTTCGCGCACCGCGCCGTTCGCCGCTATTCGTCGCCGTTCGTATCACCGCCAGCGCACATGTAGATGTATTGACGCGCTTTCGACCATCCGCATTGCAACGTATCAACAACCATAGCACGCGCCTGGCGGGCCACAACCAACACTTGTACCGAGTGCGCTATACGGTTAACGAGCGTGGCGTATCTTTTTGGCAAGTTACGTCCTAAGCTGATTCACAAAGCAACGCGGCATGGTCGTTTTAACTACGCGGCCGCCGCATCAGGTGCGCGCCCGCGAACGCAGCAGAATTGCCCCACGCTGCCCTGCGCAGTCGAGGTGTTCACGACCGCTATTCGGGAGTGCGCTATGCGAAGAACCAACGTCCTTGCTGTTCCGGACCGGAGTGCCAAAGCCGTGGCGCGGCTGCGCGCCAGGCGTGTGTTTTCGCGGACCGTGTTCGCCGTGATGATCGGCGGTGCAGTGCTGCCGGTCGCCGCATTCGCCGACTCGGCTACATCGCCGCCCGGTGCCGAGGAGTACATCATCTGGCCACCCGACGGCGCAGTCATTCATGGCGGCAAGCTGTGGGTGCGCATGGGGCTGCGCAACATGGGCGTATGTCCGAAAGGCGTCGCGTTTCCCAACACAGGGCATCACCATCTACTGATCGACACGGATCTGCCCGCACTCGATCAGGAAATCCCATCGGACCGCAATCACCTGCATTTCGGTGCGGGCGAGACCGACGCGCGTATCGAGCTGCCGCCAGGCAAGCACACGTTGCAGCTGGTTCTCGGCGATCACAATCACGTGCCGCACACGCCGCCCGTATACTCGAAAAAGATCACCATCACCGTGCAGAAAGACTAGCGCGATCCGCGCGTTCATTTCGGATTGCCCAGGACGGAGAGACCTTCATGTACAAGCTCATCGCAGTCGCGGCGCTGCTGGCGTCGGCGACATGGGGCACGGCGAATGTCGCCGTAGCGGCGGGAACCGCGGCGCCTGCGGGTGCATATGCGTATATCGGCTACCCAAACGACGGCCAGGTGGTTCCGGCCAACAAGCCGTTTCGCGTGTGGTTCGGATTGCGGTACATGGGCGTGGCGCCGAAGGGCGTCAAGTATCCGAACACGGGACACCATCATCTTCTGATCGACACCGACCTGCCGCCGCCGGACCAGGAAATACCCTCGGACCGCAATCACCTGCATTTCGGTGCCGGGGAGACCGAGACCATGATCCAGTTGCCGCCGGGCAAGCATACGTTGCAGCTATTGATGGGTGACTACATGCATATCCCGCACAATCCGCCGGTGTACTCGAAGAAGATCACGGTCATCGCGCGTTGAGGTTCGACGAGTGTGCCGTGCGGAGGCCGGTTGCCAATTGCCCAGTGTCATGCATTAGCCAACCAGTCGTAGCCGCTTGTTGGGTGCAATCCATCACATCGCGGCACGGGCCTCTTCGCCACCCGCCGCATCACATGCCCCGCGTTTCGCCGGAAGCCTTTCCCCGCGGCCATCCGGAAAATTTCTTAGGATCGGAAAGTAAAACTGGCACAGCCCATGCGTTAGTGATGCTCGAGCAGACAAGTTGCTCGACCCCACCGCAAGACTGTGACCTTCCCTTTCAGGAGATTTGCCATGAACACGCTGATGATCAAAGACCTGTCCATCACCGAACAACTCGACAGCAAGGCGATGAGCGCCGTGCGCGGCGGCACCGGCTTCATGTATCCGTCGTCGTCGTATGTGAGCTTTGCGCCGGTGTATGCGCCGAACAACAGCAAGAAGGTCGATGCGACTCAACTGATCAGCACCACGATGAACATCCAGAACGCCAACGGCAACAACGCAGCCTTCGTTGCCGGCGTGACGACCACCATCGACCCGCATGTGACGTCGAGCAACAACATCTTCGTGTCGTAAGCGGCGCGAGCGGACGCCAGGGTCTGCCGGCCCTCGCGTCCGCCAGCACCGATGCTCAAAACTTCGCTTGTCCAATCGTTCTTTTCACGCGACACCTCCACACCGCATATTTCCCGAGCCCATGTTCATGCACTGCTTCGATGGTGAAGCGGCGTTGGAAATGCTTTACTTGAATCGTGCGCTTGCGTTGTGCAGTGAAGTCAGCGTCATCGGAGAAAATCGTGTCAGCGTTGTTTGATTCACTGATCCGTCAGCGCTCGTTCAATCACTCCACTGCGGCAGCGTTGCGCGGTCTGTGCGCTGCAACCGTATGCGCTGCATCGCTGTGCGCATGCGTGGACGTCAGCATGCCTGACTACAAGCGGCCCGATACGCCCGCCAAAACATCGTGGACCGATCATAAAGGCGCGCCGGTATCAGCCGCAGCCACTATTGAACCGGATTGGTGGAAGGGCTTCCACGACTCGACTCTCGATTCGTTGATTGCGAAAGCCATCGGCGGCAACTTCGACATCAAGGTACTGGCCGCGCGTATCGACGTCGCACGCACGCAAATTGGCGAAGCCAAAGCCGGCGCATTGCCGACGATGGATCTGGGCGCCGGCGCCAGCTTTCAGAAGACCACGGGGCAGACGTTCGCAAAGCAGTACAACGTCGCGTCGCAGGTGAACTGGGACATTGATATCTGGGGCAAGGTGGAAAAGGGCGTGCAGGCCCAGAAAGCTGAATTTCATGCGAGCGAAGCCGACTGGCGCGCCGGCTATCTGGAACTGGTGTCGAATGTATCCAGCGCCTATTTCCAGATCCTTCAGTTCGACGACCAGATCGATCAGCAGCAGAGAACGCTCGTCACCAACCGGCAAATTCTCGCGATCTACGAAGGCCAGCGCCGCAGCGGTCTCATCCCGCAAACGCAGGTGTTGCGCCAGCAGGCAGAAATCAATCGCCTGACGAATCAGTTACTCGAATTGGGGCGCTCGCGGGATCTCGCGAATAACGCGCTATGCACGCTGATCGGCGTGCCTGCGGGCGAGTTCCGATTGCCCAAAGGCCATTTGCAGCAGCGCGTGCAGTTGCCGGGGGTACCCGACGGCCTGCCCGCACAACTGCTGGCGCGGCGACCCGATGTGGTGGCTGCGGAGTTCAGGGTACTGGAGGCGTACGACCTCGTTGGCCAGGCCAAGCTTGCGCAATTGCCGACCATCAGCCTGACGGGGCACGGCGGCACGGCGAGCTTTGCGCTTACTGACTTGCTGAAGTCGTTCACGTACGGCTTCATGCCAAGCATCAACATCCCATTGCTCGACCCCGGCGTGCGGGCTCACGTGAAGGTGACGCAAGCGCAGTCGACGGTTGCCGAGCAGCAATACCGCGCAACAGTAATGGGCGCATTCGAGGAAGTGGAGAACGCATTGGTCAATCTGAATGCGCATAAGGCGCAGCGCGTTGAATTGCAGCAACAGGTGGATCGTTTGCAAATCGTGGCCGATCAGATCCAGTCGCAACTCAGGCTCGGCGTCGTATCGCAACTGGAAGTGTTCGAAACGGAACGGACGCTGCTCGACGCGCAGCAATCGTTGCTGGCCAATCATGAATTGATTCTGTCCGACACCGTACTGCTTTATAAAGCGCTCGGCGGCGGCTGGCCGAGCGTCGATGTGCAGGCGCAGGTAAAACAGCAGTAAGCGGAAGAGCGGAAGAGTGGAAGTAAAGGAGCACTGAGCTAAGCCGCGATGCCGCGCATGTGAAGCGTACAGAGCTTCGCATTGGGGCGCCCATCGGCTTCATGACCGACGACTGGGAATTGACACTCGCGATGCGTGACTTACAATCGTTGAGGAGCCGGTTTTCCAATGGCTTGCTACAAAAAAGTCTTGTCGCCGTCGTTCTTCGTGCTGACTCCGCTGCGCTCCCGCAGCAGCGGGTAAACGATTAGTGATCCGGATAAAATGGCCGACGGCGAAACTCCCATTGCTGAGACGCGCGCGACAATCGAAGCTGCTTTCGACGTGCTGTTGTCTCCGCTTGCGTCCGGGCAGCGTCCGGCGCTGGACGCAATCCGCATTGTCGACAGCCTGTTCGCGATTGGGCGCAGCGAAGCGCCGTTCACCGATTACCCCGCTGAGCGGATCGCGCGCTTGTCTCGCCGCCATGCGCGTGTGTTCGTCGAGAACGGCGCCGTGTATGTCGCAGACCTCGGTAGCAAGAACGGCACCACGGTCAACGGCATCCCGGTGCGCCAGATGCCGGCGCGTGTGCGGGCAGGGGACGAACTGTGTTTCGGCGGCGAACTGTGTTATCGCGTGAGCATCGAGCCGCGGGCCCGCATCGTGGCTGCGAGCAACACGGCGTGCGCCCCCGCCTTGCTGCTCGTGCCGCAGCGCGACGATCTCGAGCTTCAGCCAATCGAAGTGCAAGCGTTCCCATTTCTTGTCAGCAAGGCGGACGAAGTCTTTTCGCGCTACAAGAACCGCTACCCGCATCAGGTCAACTACATCTCGCGCCGGCACGCGCACATCTTTCTGAAGGGCTCGCAGCTTTACGTCGAAGATCTCGGTAGCACGAACGGCACATTCGTCGGCGGAAAACGTCTCGACGAATCCGCGTTGCCGCTGGCGGACGGCGACATAGTTGCATTTGGCGGAGACCACTTCGTCTACAGGGTGACGCTGCACAAACCGCCTGACGTCGAGCCGACCGTGACGCAACTGCTCCTCAACCCCTCCGTCGAAGATGCCGCCGACAACGATAAAACGACGTTCGTGGGTGCAGCACATTCGTTCCTCGACATCTTCTGCGTCGATCCGGCGCGGCAACGCGAGGACGAGGTCAACGAAGCTGCGCACGCAGGGTCCGCACAGGCAAGACGCGCATCGCCGGTTGGCGGAGCGGCGGCGGGAGTTGCGAAGGGAGCGAACGCCGTACATGGTGCGGACAGCGGCGCGAATGGATCGAATAGCGGCCAGGGTACGAGCGTTTCTAAGCGCAGGCCGCGCCGCTGGCGCCTCGTCGCGAGCGAGCTCGGCAACGCGTTTGCGGGCGACGATCGTGCGAGCATGAGGCGCATTGCGGCGTGGGGCGGTGTGGGCGTCGTGTTGCTCGGAGCGGTTGCATTGGTGCTGTATCTTCGTGGTTCGTCCGAGCGCGAGCTGAAGAATCTGCTCGCGAGCGGCGACTATACGAGCGCGGTGCTGTCGGCGAAAAACTATCTGGCGAGTCATCCGGCCGACACGAAAGTGAGCGCGCTTGCCAGCGAAGCGCTGCTCAAGGCGAAGCTTCCTGGCTGGCTCAATGCGGTGCAAAAGGCGCAATTCGAGCAGGCCGATGCGCTGCTTGGCGACATGAAGTCGTCGACTACGAACAATGCGGATGCCGCGTCCTTGCTCGGCGAATTGCAATGGGTGGGCGATCTCGAGCGCTTCGTCGCGGGGCGCGGCGGCGTCGAAGCGCCGATCCGCATCTATGCGGATGAAGCGACTATCGGTGGCTTGCTGCAACGCTGGGACGACGACCCGAAGAGCCATCAGCGCGCGCTCGACAGAATCGCGTCATATGTACCCGTTTTCGCGGAGCCGTACGCGCAGGCAATGAGCCATCTGCGCAAGCTCGAGAGCGACGACTCGGTCTATCTCGCCGCAATCGAACGATTGAACGGCACCATACGTACCGAATTGGCGCGCGACAAGCCAGCAGCGTTGCCGTCTGTACTGGACGATTATGCGCAACGCTATCCGCGCCTCGCGGGTCTCGACCGTGTGCGCGACGATCTGCGCGAATACAGCGCTTTGCTGGAAGCCGCGCTAACACGCGAATTGACTTCGCTGGTTGCGCTGATGAAAACCGCGCGCTTCAGCACACCGCCGTTTCAGGAGCAATATCGGCAACTCGCCGCGACGCGTTTGCCATCGTCCGATGTGATCCAGCGGCTCGACGCGGTAGCTGAAGCATGGAAAAAGGGCGACGCCCAGCAGGCGCTGACCGGATTGCAGTCGATGCCCGCCGGTCCGTGGTCCGATGTGCTGGCCGCCGCGCTGGCTCACAAGAAAGCGCTGCTTGACCAATACAGCAATCTGCAAAAAACGCGCGGCGGCAAAGATTACGAACAACGTCTGCTGTCTTTCTATGCGAGTGTCGATCCGTCAACGGACGTGTGGTTCGCACAGTCGATCCAGAAGGACGTCGCCGCATTGCACGATAAAGCGCTGGCGCGTGCGCAAGACCTGATGCTCCGTGCGCAGAGCCTGTGGAAGCAGTATCGCGCGGGCGGCTCCATCGGCGGCAGTCAGCGGCTCGAAGCCGGCATCTCGCCGGGCTTTCGCAACGAGGCGCGTTGGCTCTCCGATGCACAGACCGCAGCGCAGCAGGGCATGCGCATCTATTCGCAATTGCAAGCGGATCATCCCGCCGACTTCGACCGTCTGCTCGCGGACATAGAAGCCGAAACAAGCTTGCAGCGCCGCTCACTGACTGAACTACGTATGGTGCTGGACCCCGGACTGTTGAAAGCGAAGCTGGCGTTGATTGGAGGCGAGCAGAGTGAAACGCGACAGTCACCCTAGGCCGCTCTCGGAAGCGCTGGAAGATCATAGCGTCGAAGGCATTGCGATACTCACCGCGGAACCGGTGCGGCTCGCGCGTGCGTTGATCTGGGCGATGGTCGCGTTGGTGGTGGCAGGACTTTTGTGGTCGTTCGTGGGGCGCGCCGATGTAATCGTCAGCGCGCAGGGCACGCTATCGCCCGAATCGGACGTGCGCCGCATTTATGCGCCGATCGACGGCGAACTGGCCGACCTCTATATCGCCGAAGGACAGCCGGTTTCGAAGGGCGACGTGCTCGCCCGATTAAACGCGCGCGGCGCTATCGAGGCTGCGAGCAATGCGTTGCAAGCGCAATTGAAACTCGAAGATGCCGAGCGCGACTGGAAGCAGTTTCCGCAGAAGAAAGCGCTTCTGGAACGAAAAGCCGCCGCATTGAAGGCCCAAATGGAAGTGGAAGCGCGTCTGCATGAAAATCGCGTTTCCGAAGGCACGACCAAGCTCGCGGAAGGGCAGAAGGCCGAGCTCGACGAAGCCCGCAGCGGGCTCGACAACGCTCGCCGCGTGCGCGAGGCGGCGCACCAGGAACTCGACCGCTACTCGCGGTTGTTCGCGCAGCCGGGCGGCGGCGGCATTGCCGAATTGCAGGTGGAACAGAAACGAACCGCTGCAATGGAAGCGGACAATGCTTACCGTGTCGCGCAATCGAAACTCGCCGAACTCGACTTCCGTTTGAGTCATGAATACGCAAAGGCGAATGCGGAACTGGAAACGAGCGGCCAGCAAACCACCGACCTTCAGCTTCAATACGACGCGGCTGTGCGCGACGTCACGGATGCGGAAGACAAGTTGCGGCTGCAACTGCAAAGCGCACGGCTTGTGTCGGAGGCCGCCGCGCGAATCCGTTTCGAGAACATCGACAAAGACAATTTCCTGCTGATCCTCGCACCGGTTTCGGGTGTGATTACCGACGTCACGTCGACGCAGCGTGGCGACAAGATCCAGGCGAATTCGCCGCTCGGCGGCATTGCTCCGAAAGACGCGAAGCCAGTCCTGAAGATCGAGATTGCGGAACACGACCGCGCTTTTTTGCACGAGGGCTTGCCGGTCAAACTGAAATTCAACGCGTTTCCGTATCAACGTTATGGATTGATCAGCGGCACGCTCGCTTACATCTCGCCGGCCACCAAGCCGTCGTTGCAGGACAAGCAGCCGGTCTACGAGGGCCGTGTCACGCTCGATAAAAACTACTACGAGATTGCCGGCACAAGTTATCCATTGCGCTACGGCATGACAGCGAGCGCGGAAATCGTGGTGCGCGAGCGGCGGCTGATCGACCTCGGTCTCGATCCGTTCAGGCAGGTGGCGGGTTGACTGTGCGAATCACACATCAACATGGGAGCGGACAACATGACCGCGATAGTGCGAATCGACGATGAAGTAGTAGGTGTTGGCGAATTCATTCGTCTTCTGAAACTGACTGGCCAGTTCGAAAGCCTGATAGAGCAGATCGTGCGTGACAAGCTCACGGTTCATGCTGCGAAGAAACAGGGCATCGTAGTCACCGCCGATGAAATTCAGCAGCGCGCCGACCAGTTTCGCCGGGTGCGAGGCTTGCACCGCGCAACTGATATGAACCAGTATCTCGATGTGCTCAACGTGAGCCTCGACGAATTCGAAGTCTTCATTACCGATGGTCTGTATCAGGAAAAGATGCTGGAAGAGGTCGGCAACGAGGCCGCCGTGAGGGATTACTTCGCGCTGAATTCACCGAAATTCGACGCGATAGAAGTAAGCCACATCGTGCTCGATAGCGAAGGAAAGGCGAAGGAAATGATCTCGTATCTGCACGATGATCCGGACAGTTTCGCCGACATGGCTCGCGAGCATTCAATTGCCGATACCCGCGAGGCGGGCGGCGTAATAGGCAAGGTGCTGCGCGGGTCATTGAAGCCGGACATCGAGGCGAAGATTTTCAATGCAGCGGTGGGCGATCTGCTCGGGCCGTTTCCGTCAGCTGATCGTTCGTGCTTCGAAATCTTTGCGGTGACCGCGAAGTATCCGGCCACACTCGACGCCGACGTGGCCGCCGAAGTCAGACGCCTTCTGCGCGAAAGCTGGTTGATCGCGCGCGCGCAAGAACATGTGATCGAAGCGCGCTAACCGGGCGCGACACTCAGAAGCCGAACACGAGAACCGCAAGCATATGGATGCACCCCAGACCGCGCCATCCGCCGCCGAATTTCTCGCCTCGGTGGAAATCCTATCGCCTTTTTCCCGCGATGAGATCGAACGTCTAGCCGAATATGCGCAAGCGCGCTTTTATTCGTTTGGCGAAACCGTCTGCTCGGCAGGCGAGACAGCGGACGGTCTGTACGTGATTCGCTCGGGCTCGGTACGCATCTTTGTCGAGGAGCACGGCAAGGAAACAAGCATGGGCGTGCGTAAGTCGGGAGAGATTTTCGCCGACATCGCAATGCTGCGCACCTATGTGCATGAGGCGTCGGTTCGGGCATCGGCGAAAACGGAGTTGCTGTTCATTCCCCGTGCCGCCATCGAGCCGGTAATCGCCGGCAATCAGGCTGCGCTCGCTTTTGTCGCGAGCTATGTGGCCATCAATTCGGCGGGCGGCTTCGTCGCGCAGCTGTTCGATCTGCGCGGAAAGCTGAACAAGGCCGAGTTGGAAGAATATGTGCGCAGCGTCGGTGTGAAACGCGTGGCGGCAGGCAAGGAGATTCTCAAGCAGGAAGCACGCGACGACCGGCGTTTGTACGTCGTGCGTCAAGGTGAAGTGCGCATCGTTCGGCATGAAGCGGGGCGTGACTATACGCTCGCCACGCTTGGCGAAGGCGAGATATTCGGCGAGAAAGCGTGTTTGATGCGCCAGGAACAGATGGCGTCTGCGGTTGCATCGACAGATGCGCGGCTGTTGGTGATTCCCGAGCGCACGGTTCACTTCATTCTCGAACGCAATCCAAAACTGCGCGAGGTACTGGACGAGCGTATCCGTTACGGCGACCGCGAATTGCAGCGGCAAAAGCGGCTCGAACAGCGCCGTAAGTTGCCGCTGATGCTGGATTTGCAGACGAAGCCGGAGTACGGCGAAAAGATAATCAAGCGCTTCGCGCTGGTGGAACAGGCAGAAGAGATGGACTGCGGCGCGGCATGCCTCGCAATGATTTGCCGTCACTACAGCATTCCAATGACACTCGGCAAACTGCGCGAACTCGCCAATGTGACGACGCAGGGTGCGACGCTCGACAGCCTCGCGCGTGCCGGCGAATCGCTCGGCTTCACAGCGCGTGGGGTGCAATGCACGTTCGATTCGCTGCGCGGCTTCGATCTGCCGTTCATCGTGCATTGGGAGGGCTATCACTATGTGGTGGTGTACGGGCTTTCCAGTGAGTACGTATGGGTCGCGGACCCGGCGTTAGGTTTTCGCAAAATGACAGTGGAGGATTTCGAACGCGGCTGGAGCGGTACGTGTCTGCTTTTCACGGGTGGTCCTCATTTGCTGCAAATGTCGGCGGCGCGTTCACCGTGGATACGTTTTGTCGGCTACCTGAAGCCGTACAGAAAAATTTTAGGGCACCTGTTTCTCGCCACGTTCGTGATTCAGGTGCTGGGCGTCATCCCACCGCTCATCATCCAGAACATCCTTGACGGTGTGATCGTGCATCAGAATGTGAGTTTGCTGCATCTGCTGATAGGCGGGCTCATCATCGCCAATGTGTTCTCGCAGCTCATGTCTTCAATTCGCGCGTATCTCGCGAATTTCATGGTGCGTAACATGGACTTCTCAATGATGTCGGAGTTCTTCAAGCACACGTTGTCGTTACCGTTCTCGTTCTTTGCGAAGCGAAAGACCGGCGACATTTTCGCGCGCTTTCAGGAGAACCAGACCATTCGCGCGTTCCTCACCGAATCGACCGTCACGACCGCGCTGAATCTGCTGATGGTGTTCATCTACTTCACGATCATGTTCGTGTACAACGTGAAGATGACGCTCGTTCTGATCGGCTTTGTCATTCCGATCATGGCGCTAACCGCATTGGCCACACCGCGAATCAAGAACTACGCGCGCGAGGTTTTCACCGCGTCGACCGAATCGAAGTCTTTCCTGATGGAAGCGCTGGCCGGCGTCGAGACGGTGAAGGGCATGGGCATCGAGCGGCCCGTGCGTTTGCGTTGGGAAAAGAAATACGCAAAAGCACTGGAAGTGCAGTATCGTGCGCATGCTTTCAATATTCTCGTCGGGCTCGGCAGTCAATTGCTGAACGCCGCAACCACCATTGCGATTCTATGGGTCGGCGCAAATCTCGTGCTCGCGCGCGAAATGACAATCGGGCAACTGATCGCGTTTAACGCATTCATGGGCAGCGTGCTTGGCCCTTTGATGGGACTCGTCGGCTTGTGGAGCATGCTCAATGACGCAGGCGTTGCGATGGAGCGTCTTGGCGATGTGCTCGACATCGAGCCCGAACAGAGACCGCAGGATCTGCCGTCACGCGTAATGTTGCCGGAACTGCAAGGCGAAATAAGCCTGAGCGGTGTCTATTTCCGTTACGGCGACAACGATTCCGCCTATGTGCTGGAGAACATCAGTTTCGATATCAAGCCTGGCGAACTGGTGGCGATCGTCGGACGCAGCGGCTCCGGCAAAACGACGCTCGCGAAGTTGCTGGTCGGCTTTTACGCGCCGAGCGAGGGCAAAATGTCGATTGACGGTTACGACCTCGGCGTGGTCGACAAAGCCTACTTCCGCGCGCAGATCGGCTATGTGATGCAAAGCAATTTGCTGTTCTCCGGCACGATTGCGGAGAACATCGCAAGCGGCGACGACGCGCCGGACCGCCGACGCATCGAGGAAGTCGCGAGGATGGCGGATGCACACGCGTTCATCAGCAAGATGCCGCTCGGCTACGAACAGATTGTCGGCGAGCGCGGAATCGGCTTGTCTGGCGGCCAGATTCAGCGGCTGTGCATTGCACGGGCGCTGTATCACGATCCACGCCTCCTCGTATTCGACGAAGCCACGTCCGCGCTCGATTCGCAGTCGGAGAGCAACATTCTCGGCAATATGCACGACATTCTGAAGGGCCGCACCGCGGTGATCATCGCGCATCGGCTGAGTACGATCATGCGTGCCGACAAGATCCTCGTGCTTTATGAAGGGGCGATTGTCGAACAGGGCCGTCACGAGGAACTGATCCAGCGCGGTGGCATGTACTACCAACTGGTTCAGAAACAACTGAGTGCGTGATGATGAAGATACTCGACCAGATTGAAGATATCAGTCCGTCGATTTCATATGCAGGTTTGATCGAGCGAATCGAGATATTGCGCTCGACGCTGCGCTGGTCGTCGCGGCTGGAACGCACGGATATCGACAAACTGCTCAGGCAGGCCACCTCGCTGCGTGACGAGGTTATGCAGCTTTCGCACAAGGAGCGGTTCGTGCAAGCCGCAGTGGCAGCGGAACCCGCGCAGCGCGCCGAGCAGTCGCGTGGCGCACGCAGGCAAGCGCTGCTCGAACGCAGTTTCATTTTCGAAGGTACCTTCGGCGACAATCCGCGCCTGCTCGAATCGCTTGAAATCGCGGAGAAGGCCGCGCCGACCGACTTGCCCGTTCTGATCGACGGTGAAAGCGGAACCGGCAAGGAGTTGATGGCAAAAGTCATTCACGCCAACGGCTCGCGTTCGGACAAGCCGTTTATTTCCGTGAACTGCGGCGCGATTCCCGACAATCTTCTCGAATCGGAATTGTTCGGTCACCGCAAGGGTGCTTTTACCGGCGCGTCAAACGACCGTAAAGGGAAATTCGAAAGCGCGCATACAGGGACCATCTTTCTCGACGAGATCGGCGAATTGCCGCTCGCGGGCCAGGTCAAGCTGCTGCGCGTGCTGGAAGCGCACGAGATTCAGCGGGTGGGCTCAGACGAAACGATCGCGGTCGATACGCGCATCGTCGCGGCCACGAATCGCAATCTGCGCAAGCTCAGTGAAGAGGGCAGGTTTCGCGAGGATCTGTTCTACCGGCTTAGCGTAATCCACGTGACGTTGCCGCCGCTGCGCGAACGCCGCGACGAGATTCCGCTGCTGATTGCATGGTTCGGTGACGAGGCGGCGGGCACGCTCAAACGCAGGCCAGTGAGATTAACCCCGCGTTTGCGGGACTTTCTGCTCAATTACGAATATCCAGGCAACATCCGCGAGTTGCGCAATGTGATGTACCGCATCTCGTGTCTTGCCGGCGATATGGCCGACATAGATCACCTGCCGACGGACATGCGGCCCGCGGCGCCGGGAACGGCGGCGTTGCAAGGCGGCGCGAACGGCACAGGGCAGCAGCCGATCAGCGTGGCGAATCTCATGTCGCTAAGCGATGCAAAGCGCGCCGCGAGCGATGACGCAGAAAAGGCCTTTCTCGAGCGCGGGCTGCGCGAAGTGAACGGCACAGTCGCCGAATTGGCGCGACGTATCGACATGAACCGCTCGCATCTGCAAATGCTTCTGAAGAAGCATGGCCTGCATTCGAAGGACTTCCGCAACCGTAACGTTCCGCCGTCGAACAGGAACGGCGCCGACGAGCGCGAAGACGACGACGGTGACGCATGACAACCGCAAGTCAGAAGGATGCGACTCAAGGCGCCGGGTTTAGAAGCGTTTTGTCCGCGGCGTAAGGGTCTTCGGCGCGCACCACGACCGCAGTAATGTTATCGCGGCCGCCGCGCTCCAAAGCGAGGCTCACCAGTTGATCGGGCGCGCTGCTGTGTGCGGCCGTGGTCAGCACGGATAGCATGTCCTCTTCGCCTATCTCGTTGCTCAGGCCGTCGCTACAAAGCAGGAAGATGTCGCCGTCTGCGACTTCGATCGCATCGTCGTCGAGTTCGAGCAGATCTGTCGCGCCCACGGCGCGCGTGATCATGTGCTGCGCGGGATGATGCCGCGCTTCTTCGTCGGTAATCACGCCGAGCGACTTGAGCGCTTCCACCTGACTGTGATCGCGCGTGAGTTGGCGTAGCTGTCCGTCGCGAAGAAGGTAGAGGCGGCTGTCGCCGGCCCATACATAGCCGCAAAAGCGATCGCACGCGAGAAGCGCGACGACGGTGCTGCCGATGCGTTGCACCTGGCGGCGCGCGGCCTCTTCTCTCAGCTGACGATTCGCTACCTGCAAATGTGCACGCGCATCGGCGATAAACGTCTTCATGCTGACGGGCGAAGCAAGCCGCTTCAGCGCGTCGATCACAAGGCGGCTCGCGAGATCGCCGACCGCGTGTCCGCCCATGCCATCGGCAACGGCCCAGCGTCCGAGTTCGGACTGGTCGAGGCAGGCATCTTCGTTGATTTCACGCACGCGTCCCGCGTCGGAACGCGCGGACGACGTCCATCGAAATTGGCTTGCACAAGTCACAACGGCTACACCATATCGTTTCTGCTGCGTGCGTCGGGAGAGACACTGATGTTCGAGTTCGCGCCGGTATTGCGCACGTCGACCGACTGGAACTGGTTGATCATCTGGTTAGCATAGAAGTTGTTGGAGACCTCGTACAGGTTCACGACCGGTCCAATGCTCGGCGTTTCCCGCACATAAGGTTGAATCCAGCCATACACCCAGGGCGCTCCGCCGCCGCCGCGAATCGCCGCCATTGCTTTACGGTCGAGCGCGAGGTTGAGTGAAAGATCATTTACAGAAATAGAAGCCATGTCGTTCTCCGGTTGACCGCGTGCGCAATGCGCGCGGTTTCAATGGATCTGGACGAGGATGGTGCAAGTGCTATGCCAATTGGTACGTGACGCCGGTGTGTTTCGCCGCAATGCGTTGACTGGCCTGTAGTTTCGCGCATTCGGGCTTTGCGCGTGAAGTGGACCGCCAGACGATAGGTCGGCGGGCAACCAACATGCGCGCTCTCCAACGGGTGTGGCGCCCAACATATTTTTAGCGTGACGTTAGTTTTCGCGCCAGCGATTTTAAATCGTCGTTTGCAGCGGCATTAAAGAGCGCCCTGTGCCAACACATCAACGCTTTTTCTGTCGCTTCCCGGCCCACACATCTGTACTTCGGAACGCCGCGTTTAGCTGAAAGCCCTATGAATAAAGGCCTCGCCGCGCATGGCCCAGATGATGCAAAAGACCTCGCAACAGTGTTGGAAACAAACGAGGCCAGCCATGAACACGAACCACCTTCAGACGAGCACAGATGCCGGGGGCGATCGGACATCCACCATCGATTTGCCGATCGGCTCGCATCTCGTTTCAACCCGCCGAGGCTATGAGCATCACGGCATCTACGTGGGCAACGGACGTGTGGTTCATTACGCGGGCTTCGCAGGTTCTGCGCATCGCGGCCCCATCGAAGAAATCGAGCTCGACCGCTTCACGGCGGGGCATCCGCTGTCGATTCGTGCGACACCCCGCGCACGTTACATCGGCGATGAAGCGGTGCGTCGCGCGCGCTCACGTCTTGGCGAAAACCGTTATCGCCTGCTGACGAACAACTGCGAACACTTCTGTGCATGGGTGCTGCTCGGCGAAAGCCGCAGCGAACAGGTGCATTGCAGCCTGCGCCATCCGCGCACCGGTATGCATGTGCTGATGTGTCTCGTGAAGGCATTCGTCGAAAACGGCGCGAAGGGCGGGCAGCTTGCCGCACAGCTTGCGTGAGTTATCGAATCGAACTCGGGTATTCAAGCTTAAAGGGATCAAGGAGAAACATCATGGCTGCCGCTGAAAAGACCTTGCACTGGGCCGTCGACAAATGGCTTGCGCCCACTCCGTCGATGCCCGCACGAGTGGTGGAATTTTGCCACCGCGCTTCACATCAGCGTTTCGTGCGCGTTGAAGCTCTGCGTCCAGGCGGCTTGTTGTCCATCTTCTTCTTTCGTCACGACGATGGCTCATGGAACGTGTTTCCGCCGCAAGCTGAACGGCCGGCAATGAACGGTTATCGTCGTACGGGTCTGTGCTAGTCCGGCGCCTGCCCAGCCGCTTCCTTGATGAGCCACTGACTGAACAGCAGCATCGCGGGCATCATCGCTTTACCCTTCAGCCATGTCAGCCAGTAACTGCCTGCCTGCACTTCGACGTCGAACGGTCGCACGAGGCGGCCTGTGTTGATCTCATGATCGAACATCAGCGCAGGCGCGAGCGCGATGCCCGCGCCTTGCATGGCCGCTTCTACCATCAGCCGCGACGAATCGAACACGGGGCCGCGAATCGGCCGCGGCGCAATGCCGGCAGCTGCGAACCAGCTAATCCAGTCGTCGGAGCGATAGGAACGCAACAGCGTTTCGCCGACGAGGTCTGCAGGCGTCGACAATCGTGCGGCGATTTCGGGCGTGCAGAGCAGCGCGAGCGGCGCGTCGAGCAGGCGCGTGGCGAGTGAACCGGGCCACGTGCCGTCGCCGAAGCGGATCGCGAAATCGAGACCTTCGGTGGCCAGATCGACGAGGTTGTTATTCGTCAGCAGCCGCAATTCGACAAAAGGATGGGCGTCGCGGAACGACTTGAGCCGCGGCATGAGCCAGCCGACCGCAAACGTGCCCACCACACCGACGGTCAGCACTTCATGAAAGTGACCGCCTTCGAATTGTTTGAGCACCGCCTCGATGCGATCAAATGCGTCAGTGAGCACCGGGCGCAGTGCAAGGCCTTCGTCGGTCATCGCGAGGCCGCGCGGCAAGCGCTTGAATAGCGTGGTGCCAAGACGTTCTTCGAGCGTTCTGACCTGCTGGCTGACGGCGGCCTGCGTGACGTTCAATTCGAGCGCAGCGCGGGTGAAGCTCAGATGCCGCGCAGACGATTCGAAGGCGCGCAGCGCATTAAGCGGAAGATAGGGTCTCATAGCCGAGGCATAAGTTTTTCTTGTGAGCGCATTAACTTATCATCGTTTGTCAGCGAAAGCTCGAAACCCGATAGTTGCGGCTTCATACAAGGAGCGGCAATGATCACGAGAAGAAAATTTGCGGGCGCGATGATGGGCGTTTCGATAGCTGGTGTTGCTAGTGTTGCTGGTGTTGCTAGCGCTGCCTTCAGCAGCGGCGATGCATGGGGCAAGCAGGCCGAATCGGTCAAGCGAACGAGAGCGGCAGTGCAGCGCGAACAGTTCGCAAAGGCCGATGCGATCCGCGCGCGGCTCAAGCAGATCGAAGCAGAAAGCGGCGGCCGGCTGGGCGTGTCGATCGTCGACACTGCATCGGGCCTGCACGCCGGCTTGCATGCGGACGAACGGTTCCCGATGTGCAGCACGTTCAAAGTGCTCGCCGCAGCCGCGATATTGGCGCGGGTGGACCGCCGCGAGGAAGACTTGCAGCGCCGCATCGTCTACTCGCAAAGCGAGCTTGTGTCGAACTCGCCGGCGACATCGAAGCATACGCGCGAGCGCACCGGCAATGCAGGAATGAGCGTCGCTGAGTTGTGCAAGGCGGCGATCACGCTCAGCGACAACACGGCGGCCAACCTGCTGCTGGCGAGCTTTGGCGGCCCCGCCGCATTGACTGCATTCGCGCGCAGTCTCGGTGACGGCATCACGCGTCTGGATCGTAACGAGCCCACGCTTAACGAGGCGACGCCCGGCGATCCGCGCGACACCACGACGCCGAACGCAATGCTCGGCAATCTACGTGAGCTCGTGCTCGGCGAGCGTTTGGCTTCGTCGTCGCGAGCGCAATTGCTCGCCTGGCTCGCGGCCAATGAGACCGGCGGCGCGCGGATCCGCGCAAAACTGCCGAAGGATTGGGGCGTAGGCGATAAGACCGGCACAGGCGATCACGGCACTGCGAACGACGTGGCGATTCTGTGGCCGCCGGGACGCGGTCCTATTCTTGTGGCGGTCTATCTGACCGGGACTGCGGGCAACGCCGCGCGCTGCAATGCGGCGATTGCGAACGTCGGCGCGCTGGTAGCGGAATCCGTTTGACGGCTGCGCGAACGGCCGCTACACCGAGACCCGCTTGAGCATCACGAGCAGTGCGTCGAATGAAATCGGCTTGCGCGCATACTGAATCGACGGATTGGGCTGCAAGGGAATGTCGGCAGCCGCGCTGCACAGAATGACCGGAATGGTGCGCAGATCCGGATCGGCGTAAAGCGCCGCGCACAGTTGCAGCCCCGACATGACCGGCATCATGCAGTCCGACACGATGATGTCTGGCCTCGTTCTGCGTATCTGCTCGAGCGCGGCGGCGCCATTCGAAGCGGTCAGCACCGTATAGCCGTGACGTTCGAGCAGCAGCCGCCATACCGTGAGGATGTCGAATTCGTCATCCACAACCAGAATGGTTTTCATGAGCGCTACGCCGGTCGCCGCGGCTGCAACGTCGCGGACAAGCCAGACGCCGATGAAGCTGCGGCGCTGAACGGGCTTTCAATGACATCGAGACCTTGCGAGGAGATCACGAGTTCGTGTGCAGATGGGTCATGAGCGCTTTCCCGCTGCTTGACGATCGAGATCGCGCGCCGCAGACCTGCTTCGGTTTCGGCATAGCGCAGCAGTACGAGATTTTCGGTGAGTGCGGAAACACGCGTGCTTCTTGAATTGCCGTGCTCGGGATAGAGAGGCACTTCCTCGGTCACCAGGGTTGTAATGCCGGCTTCGCGCAACTGATGCAGCAACGCGTTCAGAAACAGGCCGAAGCGCTCGACGCGCAACGCGGAGTCGCGGAAGCCTTCGACGCCGTCGATCACCATACGTGTCGCTCCAATTTGCCTCGCCGTGGCGAGCGCGTTGGCGGCGATTTCGTCGACGGCAAGTTCAACGGCCGGCTGCCATTGAATCACGAGACGACCGTCCTCGTATGCATCGTTGAGCGGAATCGAGACGGCCTCGGCTTTGCCGATCAGTCTTTGCGGTCCTTCGTAAAAGCCAAGATAGAGGCAACGTTCGCCGCGCGCGACGCCTGCCGCGAGAAACTGCAGGCAAAGCATGGTTTTGCCAACGCCCGAAGGTCCGATCAACGTCGTGGTCGAGCCTTGCGACAGACCGCCGCCGAACATGATGTCCAGATGCGGCAAACCAAAACTGATCCGTGTTCTAAGGTCCACCGGTCCGCTCGGTGGGGCGCACTGCGATTCGAGACGCGGGAACATCAGAAGCCCGCTCTCGGCAATGCGAAAGTAGTGCTTGCCCATCAGATGATTGCGGGCGCGCATCTTGTGCACTTCGATTTCGCGCGAGCGGCGCATGCCGTCGCTATAACGGTTCAGTTCTATCAGACCGTCGACGAGCGTATGTTCAGGATGCGGCTCGTTGCCGGATAGCGGCGCGAGGAGCAGCGTCGTGCAGTCCATTGCCGCGACGAGGGCGTTCAGTTCATGAATGAACTTGGATAACGACAGTTCGGTTTCGCTGAACTCGCGCGCGCTGCGAAAGCCGTCGATGATCATCAGGCTCGGCCGGTAGTCGTAGATGCTCGACGCAATCAGTTTCAGGAAACCGTCCAGACCGTCCTGCATCAGTTCGTGATAGCCGGAGACGAAAAGCATCTGCTGTGCGACAGCTTTTTCGTCGAAGAAAGTCAGGCGCTTCAGGTGCGCGAGCAGCTTGTCATGCGATTCGGCGATCAGGGTCATGTACAGCACCTTCTCGCCCCGGCTTACGCGGTGAAAGCCGATCTGGCTCGATAAAATCGTCTTGCCCGCGCCGGCCATGCCCTCGAGAAGATAGACGCCGCCCCGTACCAGACCGCCGCCAAGAATCTCGTCGAGACCGGGAACGCCCGTTTCGACGTTGGCGCGAAGAGAGGTCTGCGATTCGTGAATAGTCATTATGGTGTGTGGTTGAAGTGCGAGGAGCAACGGCTCGAAGGTCCGGCCGTTACTCAAACTAACTTCCCGCGCAAAGCCTGTTCCCGGGTATGCCCGGCGATAACGCAGACGGAGCATTGGACGCTCGCAATTCTACGTGGCCGGCAACCGCTTGAATACCGGCATATCGCGCGGTGGGATGCGGGCGAACGGTTCGAGCGAAAGGGGCTGCGCTTGAACGCCGACGCAACGACGTTCACCGGAAATTGAAAAAGTTGTTCGTGCAGGTACACAAATGTACAAAACAGGTACCCGCAGCGCTACTTACAAACGCACGCGGCTTTGTGCCAGCGAGCGAGACAATAGCTCGCCATGCGAGGTCGGCGCACCCTCGACAGGTCACGCGTTCACTCGTGAGCATATATGTTAGCCATCCTTATCAAACGGTTGGCTGCATGCCGACGCTATCCGCGCAGATTGCGGACGAAAGTTTCGAGGTGACGCTGCACCGTGCCGGCCGCTTCGAACTCGATGCCTTCGAGCATCTGCTTTTCGATCGATCTCACCGCCTGCTCGCATTGACGTAGCACGGCCCGGCCCTCGTCGGTCAATTGCAGCAGCACGATGCGGCCGTGCGTCGGATCCGGCTCGCGGCTCACCCAATTGCGGCTCGCCATGACGTTCATCACTTCATTGGCCGATTGCGGCGTGATAAACGAGCGCTCTGCAAGCTGCGCATTTGACGCCTGCCCCTTCGCTTCGAGAACCGACAGCGCGGTAAATTGCGCGAGCGTCAAGCCGAGCGGCGCAAGCGCCTCGCTCATACGGCGCCGCAAGATGCGGTCGAGGCTGCCGATCACATAGGTCAGGCGCAGGCTGGGTCGCCGGGCACGCGTAGTGGTGGTTTCAAGAGTCGAATTCTGGTTTTTGCTCATTGTCGGCATGAGATTCAGGCGATCCCGCATCTTAGCGCGGCTTGCCGTATACAATTCGGCACCGCCTGAATTTCGCCAATACTGACATCGCACCCATGCCGAATCCGACCCGGGCCTTCCTTCTCGGCCCGCTCCTGAAAGGCGTATCACGCTCGTTCTACCTGACGCTGCGCGTGCTGCCGACAGGAATGCGCGACCCGATCGGCCTTGCCTATCTGCTCGCGCGTGCCGCCGATACGATTGCGGATACCTCGCTGATCGCGCCGGAGCAGCGGCTTCAGTTACTTCTCTCGTTGCGCGACCAGGTCAACGGTGTCGCGACCGACGCTGCGCTGGTTCAGCGCATGGCCGCTGAAGTCGCTGGACAGCAAAGCCATTCGGACGAGAAGGTGTTGCTCGAATCGCTCGGCCCGGCGCTCGACGTGCTGGGCCAGTTAAGCGAATCTGATCGCAAGGCCGTGCGCGAGATCGTTTCTACGCTGACCGAGGGGATGGAATTCGACCTGCGCACCTTTCCCGATGAACGTTCAGGCCGCATCGCGGCGCTGCTGGAATATGAGGAACTCGACCGTTATACGTATCTGGTCGCAGGCTGTGTCGGCGAATTCTGGACCACCATGACCTACGCGCATATGCCAAGCACGCTGAAAGAGCGACCCGAAATAATGGCGAACCGTGGCGTGCGATTCGGCAAGGCGCTGCAAATGACGAACGTATTGCGCGATTGCGGCAAGGATCTGCGTATCGGTCGTTGCTATCTCCCGCAAACGTTGCTGGATCAGCATGGCTTAAGCCCGCAAGACCTTTTGTTGCCGGCTAACTCGGTGCGTGCGCGTCCGCTGATGATCGAGTTGTTGCGCAAAACACTCGATCATTTCCGTGAGGCGCTCGATTACACACTCGCCATTCCTGCGTTTTCCGTGCGGCTGAGGCTTGCCTGTTTGTGGCCGATTCTTATCGGGCTCGAAACGCTGCTGCTGCTCGTGGACAACGATGCGTGGCTCGACCCGCAAAAAGTCTCGAAAGTGCGCAGGAACGCGGTCTATCGGATCATTGCGTCGTCGCTGCTGCTGGTGGCCTCGAATGCGCTGGTGCGTCGATCGGTAGAGCAGCGCATCCGCGACGTCGAAGCGCGGTTCTGACCCAGACTGTTTGCGGACGAGCGTACTGATTAAAAGCATCTGCAGCCGTAGTTCGGTCGACAAACTCTTTGTCCGATCCAGGCTCGTATGGCGACCCCCGGAAAACTACATTGCGACACGCTACACGCGATCCGGGCATTGGCGGCGCAAGCGGTTTGCATCTGCTGCGCCAGGTCGGCACCATTCCCTGAATTCGCTTGATTTAACCTGCATCAGCAGACAGGCCCGAATCGGGAAACCCCTAAGACCGTGTGCCGATGGTTCGCGTTAGTCTCTTCGAAAGAGGAGACAATCCATGAGACAGGCGTTCAATATTGCGGTGGTGCTGCTGCTCGGCTATCTGATGGCGGATCGTGCGCTGATGCGCGCGCAGGCCGGCGAAGTGGGAACGATCACGTGCCACCAGGGCGCGGAACTCGTCAAGGCAAATGCGCTGAAGAAGGGCTTCGGAGATGCCGGCGCGAGCGGCCAGGGTGAGAATTTCCTGTCGAGCTGTCTCGTCACTGGCCGCGGCCAGGTGGGCGATCTTATCGCTCGCGATTGAGGTCGCAAATTAGCTTGCGATTGAACTGGCGAGTGACTTGCCAAATGACCTGACCCGCGACGCCACCACGCAACTAACGACCAGGCCAGTTGCACGCGCAACGGTCGGCGCAGAAAAAGCGCCTGGACCGGTGAGCCCAGGCGAAGTCATCGGTGGCCGATGACGGAGGTAACGAATAGCGAACTGGCCCGCGATCGGAACAACCGGTCGCGGGCCAGTTCATTTGCAACGGACGAAGCAGTTTGCACCTCATCGGCTCAGCGAGCGGTGCACTGCCGCGAACGCCGGCGAGCCCTGCGGCCCGGTTTTCTGCGAGATCACGGCATTACTGCCAGATCTGGCTGCCAACCTTTAATTACCGAAGTAGATGGACTTTGCACCAGTAGTGGACACCGTGCGGCCGGAGTCCGACGAACCGTTTGCCACACCGCCATAGCTCGACGCCGCCGGCTGCGCAGTGCCGTTCTGCGCGGCGACGCGAGCTTGTGCAGCCTGAATGTCGGCCGGGTAGTAAGGGTCCGAGCGGCTCGGCTCATAGCCGGCCTTTTCCAGTTGGATCAATTCGGCGCGCACCTGGGCGCGAGTCACAGGCTGGTTGGACTGCGCAAACGAAGCGACAGGAGCGGCCAGCACAGTGGCGATAACAACAGCTTGAATAAGTGATTTCATGATGAACTACCTCCAGTTTGGTCTTTATCGCGCTACGAACATCGTTGTTCGCAGCCAGTGATTACATTCTATGTTTGCAAACTGGAGAGAGTAATGGGGCTTTTCGGTAAACTTCGTTGCTGGAATTGAGATAAAAGAACGGGGTGAAGAACTGAGCTTCAAAAGAAAAAATGCCGTTCAGTCGAAGACCGAACGGCATTTCTGTTCAAGCCGTGTCTCCCACGGCGCGGCAACTTTGTACTTAAACGGCGGCGGGTCGCCATTTCAACAGACGCTGCTCCACAGCGGTCAACAGATAGTCTGCCGCGAGTGCTACCACGGCCAGCACGATCATCGCGGCAAACACGCCGCTGGCGTTGAACGCACCTTGTGCGGTGGATATCAGCAAGCCGATACCTTGTTTTGAGCCGAGGAATTCGCCGACCACTGCGCCGACGAGTGCAAAGCCGAAGCTCACATGCAAGCTCGCGAGAATCCAGCTCAATGCCGACGGAATCACGACCGACGTGGTCACCTGACGACGCGACGCGCCGAGAATCTGCGCGTTCGCGATCATGTAGCGATCGGCTTCACGCACGCCCTGAAACGCATTGGCAAACACGACGAAGAACACCATCACCACCGCGAGTGCGACCTTCGAAGCCATGCCGAGGCCCAGCGCAATCACGAACACCGAGCCGAGCACCACACGCGGAATCGAGTTGGCGATCTTGATGTAGAGGCTGAACACGTCCGACAGCAGCTTGTTGCGGCCGAGCAGGATGCCGCAGAACACACCCCCGATTGAGCCGATAAGGAAGCCGAGCGCGGTTTCTTCCAGCGTGACCCACACCTGCGTGAGAAGCGGGCCTTGAGACGTGCCGTTCACGAACCAGTCGACGATCTGATCGAAAATCGCGCTCGGCATCGAGAAGAAGAACGGGTCGATCCACTTCAGGCGCGCGGAGAGTTCCCAGCCGCCGAGCACGATCACGAGTACCGCGATGCGCAGTGCAATCACGAGGACCTGGCGCTGCCGGATACGTTTCTGCGCGACCCGTTCGACTTGCGCGAGCGACGCGGCGTCGAGGCCGGAGGGCATCATGTGTTGAGGGGTAGTAGACATGTTTCGCTTTCCTTGATTAACCGATCTGCACTTCTTCGCGCAGGTCGTGCCAGATGTCGCGCGAGATTTCGATGAAACGCGGGTCGTAGCGAACTTCCGACGTCACACGCGGACGCGGCAGATCGATCTCGTAGACCTTCTTAAGCGTAGCGGGGCGCGCGGTCAGCACGAATACGCGGTCGGCGAGTGCAATCGCTTCCTCGAGATCGTGCGTGACAAACACCACCGAGCCGGCGCCGCCCCACAATTGCAGCAACTCGTCTTGCATCAACGTGCGCGTTTGCATGTCGAGCGCGGAGAACGGTTCGTCCATCAACAGGATCTCCGGCCGGTTGATGAAAGTCTGCGCGAGCGCCACGCGCTTGCGCATACCGCCGGACAGCTGATGCGGATAGTGCTTGCCGAACTTGTCGAGACCCACGCGGCGCAACCATTCGTTCGCTTCGTCATATGCCGCGGATTTCGAGCGGCCGCGATACAGCGGACCGGCCGCGACGTTATCGATTACGGAGCGCCACGGAAACACGGCGTCTGCCTGAAACACGAAGCCGATGCGCGGATCGATACCGTCGACCGGCGCCCCCATCACGCGCACTTCGCCGGTGGTGGGCTTCAGCAAGCCCGTAATCATGCTGAGCGTGGTGGATTTGCCGCAGCCGGTAGGCCCGACAATCGCGACGAACTCGCCGCGCGCCACCGACATGCTGAAGTCGCGCAGCGCGATCGTTGCCTTGCCGTCCGGAGAAATGAAACGGCACGATACGTTGCGCATTTCGATCGCAGGCGTCTCGCGTGACATAGGTTGGTTCATCGGCTGGTGCCTCGCAGTTCTCGTGATGGTGAATGGCGTTACTTCGCCGCGGTCTTGACCGGTGCCGCCACGAAGTCGTTCGTGTAGGTCTTGGCAAGGTCGATGTGCTTGCCCTTCACCGAAGGATTGAATGCGGACAGCACTTTCAACACGGTTTCCGGGCCGTCGGCGGGCATCTTGCCGTCCTTCGTGAACATCGGCAGCGAAGCCTTCAATGCGCCTACGTACAGATCCTTGTTATTGCCGTAGTAGTCCTTCGGCATCTTCGCGGCGATTTCTTCAGCGCTATGCGTCGCGATGAAGTTCAGCGTCTTTGCAAAAGCGTGCGAGAGCTTCGCGGCGTCGCTCTTGTGCGAATCGGCCCACGCGCGTTGCACATAGAAGCTCGAAGCCGGATAGGTGCCGCCGAGCGCGGCGCGCGTGCCTTCGAGCGTGCGCATGTCGACCAGCACTTTGGCGTCGCCGGTTTTCAGCAGTTGCGAGACGGTCGGCTCGGTCGTCATGCCGGCGTCGATGCGGCTTTGCTTGATGGCCGCGATAAAGCTGTTGTCGGCGCCTACGGGCAGCAGCGTGTATTGCGTGGACGGCACACCCGCACGTTGCGCGAGGTATTGCGTGAGGAAGCTTGTCGAGGAACCCAAGCCGGTCACGCCGAGCGTCTTGCCTTTTGCGTCGGCCATGCTCTTGAAGGTGTCCGCCGCTTTCGTCGAGACCATTTCGACTTCGCCCGGCACCTGACCGAAGATCACCAGCGCCTGCACTTCCTTACCCTTGCTTTGCAAATCGATGGTGTGATCGTAGAAACCGACTACACCTTGCACCGCACCCGCGAGCAGTTCGTTTTCGGCGTCGACGCCCGCCGGTTGCGAAAGAATTTCGACGTCGAGGCCCTCGTCCTTGAAGTAGCCGAGCTGTTCAGTTAGCTTGGCCGGCAAGTAGATGATCTTGGTGGCGCCGCCGACCATGATCGTGAGCTTTTCCGCGTGAGCGGCGGACGAAGCTGCGGCAAGGGCAAACGCAACACCGGACACAGCGGCAATCTGGCGCAAGGTACGCATGAGGCAGTCTCCTGAAGTTTGGCCGCCGCCCTATGGAGCATGCGACGCTTTTTGAGTGAATGATGGCGATTATAGAAATCGGAAACCTTCTGGCAGCTTTCGGCGGTGCCGGCAAATAATGAGTGTTAACCCCGAAGCGCGCGAAATCGTGCCGAAAACCGTGAGCGGTGCATGCACCGCAGGCCCTAGGTAAAAACACGGGACTGTATGCCACAAACCCCACGTGATACGCGCAACGCCCTTTTTTTGCGGCACAATCGACGCCCTGACTTTCGCCGTTTGCGCCATGAAGCTGCTGCTCATAGAAGACAATCCCACGCTCGCTCACTGGCTCGCGAAGATGCTGGAACAGGAGGCGTTCGCGCTCGACGCCGTGCAGGACGGCGATGCGGCGGACCGCTTGCTGCGCACGAATCACTATGACGTGATTCTGCTCGACCTCAATTTGCCGAAGCTGTCCGGGAAAAACGTGCTGCGCCGGCTGCGTCAGCGCGGCGACGCAACGCCGGTGCTGATTCTGACGGCGAGCGGCTCGATTGACGAGAAAGTGGAATTGCTCGGCGCCGGCGCGGACGACTACCTGGTGAAGCCATTCGAAGTGCGCGAGCTGATCGCGCGAATCAAGGTGGCGATCCGTCGTCAGTCACCGTCAAAGGCGAGCGAAGTCGTGTGCGGCGACCTTTCATTCGACATCGACACGCGCCAGTTCACATTGAAAGGCGCGCCGCTGAACGTCACGCCGCGCGAGCGCTCGGTGCTCGAAACGCTGATCCTGAGATTGGGCAAAACGGTGACCAAGCCCGCGCTCGTCGACGCTATCTTCACGCTCGCCGATGAACCGAGCGAAGACGCGGTCGAGATCTATATCTCCCGCTTGCGCAAGAAGCTTGACGGCAGTTCGGCGGCTATCGTCACACTGCGCGGACTCGGTTATCTGTTGCGTAAGAAAGAAGATGACCAATAGTTTGCGCGTCCGATTGTTATGGTGGTTGCTGGTGCCGCTCGCGTTGTATGTATTCGTGACCGGCAAAGCCGAATACGACAATGCGCGGCGAACGGCCGATCTCGTGCAGGACAATCAGCTTATTTCGTCTGCTCGAATGATTGCGGGCGAAGTGGAATGGGTAGACGGTTTTCTGCGCGTGGATGTACCGCCTGCGGCGCTCGAAATCTTCGCATCGCCCTATCGCGATCAGGTTTTCTACAGCGTGAATGTTGATGACCGGCAACTGCTTGCTGGCACCCCGGACTTTGCGCCGCATCCGCTGCAAGCAGCCGATACACCCGAGCACTACGACACCGCACTGTACGGCCAGGACGTGCGCGCCGTGGGGCTGGTACGGCTCATGTACGACAACGGCGCAACGCGCCGCGTGCGTGTCACCGTCGGCAAAACCGTGCGGTCGCGCGACGCGATGGCCGAGCAACTGTGGCAACCGCAACTTATACGGCAGATAGAAATGATCGCGCTCGCGGTAGCGCTCGTGTGCATTGGTTTAACGTTCGAACTGCGTCCACTGATGAAGGTGAAAGACGAAGTTGCCGATCGCGATCCGATGCAACTGGAGCCGATTCGTGTGGACCGTCTGCATACGGAATTGCGCCCGATTGTCGAAGCGATCAATCAGTGCATTGCACGCCTCGGCGTGCAGGTCGCCGCGCAACGCCGTTTTATCGCGGATGCCGCTCATCAGCTGCGCACGCCCCTCACTCTGCTCGGCACGCAATTGCAGTTCGCGCGGCAGCAGGGCGGCGTGAATCCCGCGCTCGATGAAGCGCTTGCCGCCATGCATCGCAGCAACCGCTCGATGGTCGGGCTCACCAACAAGCTGTTATTGCTCGCTCAGGCCGAGGCAGCAGACAACCGGCAGGTGATCGCCGAGAGGGTGGACCTCGTGCCGTTAGCGATGGAAGTGGTGGAAGACCTCGCGTTGCTTGCACAAGGGCGGCAAATCGATCTCGGCGCCGAGCTTTGCGATATTGCGCCGGTGGCGGGACACCGCGGGCTGCTCCAGGCACTGATCGCCAATCTCGTGGAGAACGCGGTTCGCTATACCGGCTGCGGCGGGCACGTCACAGCAGCCGTGACCGCCGATGCACATACGGTCACCGTCAGCGTGATCGACGACGGTCCCGGTATTCCAGCCGAATCTCGCAGCCGCATATTCGAGCCGTTCTTTCGCGCGTCGACGGATACTGAAGGCACCGGTCTCGGACTCGCGATCGTGCGCGAAATCGCGGACGCGCATCAAGGCAATATCGCGCTTGAACCAGGCGAGGGCGGCAAAGGCGTGCATATCAGCGTATCTTTTCCGCGTGCCGCGTCGGCGCATTCAAACGCGGACTAACAGCTTGCTAGGTATCGCAGCAGGTGGCGCACCCAGGCTTGCGCACCGGTAAGCGCTCGTTCACCTGATCGAGCACGCCCGACTTCTTCCATGCCATATACCGAAGATAACAGGTCTGCTGTGGCGGAAACGTTGCCGGAAGTCTGTGCCACTTCTCATTCTTTTGTTGCAACCAGAGTATCGCGTTGAGAATCTCGCGATCGCTGCGGCGGGGTCGTCCGCGAGTCGAAACGGGCTCCGGAAATAAACTCTGGACTCGAGCCCAGTCGGCATCGGAGAGGGGAATCTGTAGCATCGGCCGGCTTGAATGACTGTGTGGGAGGCGCAGTCGTTTCAACTGCTTCCCGTCGATGCTAGTGAAAGTTTTTTATTCGGTCAAATCGATCCTGGATCGATAGCGCTTCGTGGATGTGAGCGGCAGGGCGGTTCGTCCTGACTCACGAGATGGCGTTCCCGCCAACGTGCCTTCGTGGCCGCAACGCGTTATGGCCCGCGGCTTTACAGTTTGCTTGACGTGTTGCCGGGCCCGATTCCATAACCTGCCAAAACTGTGCATAGCATCGCCTGGTTGACGATACGGGACAGACCCGTGTCGTTGATCGAAGCCATGTTAATCGCCACGCTCGTCGTCGTTTCCGTTACGTTGTTACGCTGTTAGGTCATTGCTAGTGACGTCTGTTGTAGACGATATCTGCAGTACTTTTCGGCGTAGTCTTACTGACGCATATCGAGGCGATATCGGCGGCGTCGGCTCAGGCCACATGACGTTCATATCCCAGCGCGCGAGCGAGCTTTGCGAACATGCCGTTCCGGGCGATCCACTCGGCGTATGCGCGGTAGTCCGGATCGTTCATTAGGTGCTTCTCTTCAGTTCCCGCGCGAATGAAATACAGCAGGTTTACCGCGATGAGCGCTGTGCAATGCGTGAGCGCGATTCGCCAACCGAGAGGTTCGATGAACGGGACCGTCACCATCCAGTACGACAGGTTCTTGGCGAGGTAGGCCGGATGTTTCGTCAAGCGGTAAGGTCCCGATGTGATGATGCCGCGATTGGTCAGATTCGAAAACCGCAAACCGAAAGAAATGGTGGCGAACGCGTAGCACAGCAGTAACGCGACAATCGCCGCGCCCCATATTAGACGCAGGAGCGGCATCGAAATAAGCCAGGTGTCCCAGAAGATCGAACCTTCGTAGCGAATGTACTGACTTGAAATCAGTGACCAGAAAGGCTGATAGCAGATGAGTGCGACCAGCCAGCCGAGCGTGGTCGGCTCCGCGCTGCGCACATGGCTGTCCAGAATGCGAAGTGTGCACAGATAGCCCACGGTGCCGAACATCAGATCCATCGCAAACGACAGGTCATACATGAAGCGAAACGTTGCAAGGAAGGATGGCGCGTTCAGTGCCGCGTTAAGCGAGGCGTCGAGATGAGTCGCATTGGTGGAGAGATACACGATCATCAGCGGCAGGAAGAACGCCTTGACCATCCAGCCGGCCAGCATTTCGCGTACGGGACGCCAGTTCGACGGGCGTTCGCCGCGTAACAGAAAGCGTGCGAGCAGCAAATAGGCATCGTCGATTTCGCGCTGATGCGTGTCCATCCAGACGAAGTACGGCGGCGCCGCGATGGCAACGTAAGGCGCGAGTGTCGCGATAAGCGACCAGAACGGGTTGTAGAACGCGCCGTGATATTCAGGCAATAGCCAGTACAGCGCACCGATGCCGGCGTAGATGGCGGCAAGTGCCGCGAGACGCATGGCGACGCGGACAATGCCAGGCGAGCGCACTGCGCGCCTCGCAAGACCGGCGCTCGGGCGCAAATAGACGCGTGCGACGAACAGTTCATAGGCGCCCACGGTCGCAATGATCGCAAGGCAGGCGGCACTGCTGCGCGCTGCGCCATCCAGGGCGGTGCTATCGCGCACGAGCCATAACGTCAACAGGCCAACGACCATGCCGAACAAGCCGACCGGGAACGGCGTCGCCGAACGCGGAGCCGGATCGTCGGCGCGCGTTATCGTATCGGTGCTGGAGTTCATGTCATCCTCGTGGTCATGACATAGACAGCGGCCGGGCGCTTTGTTTTTTGAAGCCCGGCCGCTTCGGTATCCTACTTATCTGGAAGCGGTGACCCCGCCGAGCAATCCGCCGACAAGGTTCGTCACCGGTGCGAGCGGGTTGTTGCTGGTCGATGTGCCGCCGCTCGGGCCACTGGCGGATCCGCCTGTCAAGCCGGTGATGAGACCGGTGACCGGATTGCCAGGCGTGCCGCTTTGCGAGCCTCCGACACCGCCGAGCGCGGACGTCAGCGATCCGGCAAGGGTCGCGACCGGCGCCAGCGGGCTGCTTGTTCCACTCGTGCCGCCAGTGCCTCCTGCGCCGCCTAACGAGCCAGCCTTGCCGAGAAGTGCAGTGACCGGTGTAAGCAGGCTCGCAATGCCGCTGCCGCTGGAACTGCCCGAGCCCGCGTTGCCGCCCAATGAGCCGAGATTGCCGATCAGGCCCGTCAATGGCGGAATCGATACGCCGCCGATTCCGCTCGTGCCGCGGAGCGGGCCGAGAATGCCGGTGAGCGGCGCGAGGGGATTTGTCGTTGTGCCGGTGAACAGTCCGCCGGTGGTCGTGACTGTCTTGCCCAACTGACTCACCACTCCGCCGATGTCTTTGCCGACCTGGTCGCCGGTTGCGCCCGACACTTTCACGCCCGCCGCGTCGAGGCCGTTACCGAGCGTGCTCAGCAGCGTGTTGAGAGGCGAGCCGAGTCCTGTTGCATTGCCGATCGTCTGCGTCGTGTTTGAAACGAAGAGCGTGATTGGACTGATTGCGGAGCTAAGTTGAGTTTCGACCTGCTGAACCGGCGCACTGGAGAGCGGCCTGTTCAGTCCCGCGCCGACAGCGTCCAAACCAGTCCCAACGCCGCCGACGACACTGCCAAGCGTCGACGTTAGCGGCGAGAGCGGGGCAAGCGGTCCACTGCCGAGGCTCTTGACCACGCCGCCGACCGACGTGACAGCCGCAGCGGTATTCGACACGACGCCTGATGTCGAGGTCAGTGTGGGATCAAGTGAATTCGCCGAACTGCCCAATGCACCCAGGCCAGCCGCGGTGCCGCCGCCGAGAGCCTTCACGGCGTTGCTCAGATCGGCAACGGCATTGCCCAGATTCGTGGTGGTCGCGCTGTTGACTCCCGGGACGGATGTGCCCGTGACTTTACTGCCGGTATCGGCGACGGTCGTACCCACGGCGGTAATGAGGTTGCTGGCGTTGGCGACCACATTGCCGATTGGTGTGGACGAAGTGCTCGAAGTGCCTGAAGTGCCTGAAGTACCCGAAGTACCCGAAGTACCCGAAGTACCCGAAGTGCCCGAAGTGCCTGAAGTGCCTGAAGTGCCTGAAGTGCCTGAAGTGCCTGAAGTGCCTGAAGTGCCTGAAGTGCCTGAAGTGCCTGA
>NZ_AWZT01000017.1 GCF_000472525.1 Paraburkholderia dilworthii | reverse complement strand
TGCACGGTCGGCAAGACGGGCAACGATCTGCACTATCGCGGCTACGACATTCTCGACATTGCGGGCAACTGCGAATTCGAGGAGATCGCGTATCTGCTGGTGCACGAAAAGCTGCCGACGCAGGCCGAACTGACTGCGTACAAGACGAAACTCAAGGCATTGCGCGGCCTGCCCGCGAACGTCAAGGCCGCGCTCGAATGGATTCCTGCCGCCGCGCATCCAATGGATGTGATGCGCACCGGCGTGTCGGTGCTCGGCACCGTGCTGCCGGAGAAGGACGACCACAATCTGCCCGGCGCGCGCGATATCGCCGACAAGCTGATGGCCTCGCTCGGCTCGATGCTGCTGTACTGGTATCACTATTCGCACAACGGCAAACGCATTGAAGTCGAGACCGACGACGATTCGATCGGCGGCCACTTCCTGCATCTGCTGCATGGCGTCGAACCGCCGAAGTCGTGGGTCGATGCAATGCATGTGTCGCTGAACCTGTACGCCGAGCATGAGTTCAATGCATCGACGTTTACGGGTCGCGTGATTGCCGGTACAGGATCGGACATCTATTCGGCGATTACCGGCGCAATCGGCGCACTGCGCGGACCGAAGCACGGCGGCGCGAATGAAGTCGCGTTCGAAATCCAGTCGCGCTATCAGACGCCGGATGACGCGGAAAGCGATATCCGCAGGCGCGTCGAGAACAAGGAAGTGGTGATCGGCTTCGGTCATCCGGTCTATACGATCTCGGACCCGCGCAACAAGGTCATCAAGGAAGTGGCGAAGAAGCTGTCGAAAGAAGCGGGCAGCACGAAACTGTTCGATATCGCCGAGCGCCTTGAAACAGTCATGGCCGAAGTGAAAAAGATGTTTCCCAATCTCGACTGGTTCAGCGCCGTGTCGTACCACATGATGGGCGTGCCGACGGCGATGTTCACCCCGCTCTTCGTTATCGCNCGCACTGCTGGCTGGAGCGCGCACATCATCGAGCAGCGGATCGACAACAAAATCATCCGCCCGAGCGCGAATTACACCGGTCCCGACGATCTGCCGTTCGTGCCGCTCGCGAAACGCGTCTAGGGTCGATCTGGCGTTAGAGCACATCTGCATGCGTTCTTTTCATTGCGTTATGAAAGCGTGACGCGATGAAGCTGGGCCTTGGCTCGCCAATACCCCGAGCCAAGGCCGCTTTTTGCAGACGCGAGCTACACTAGGCGGATCGCTTCATAAAAGCAGGAACGCGCCGTAGAAAGCCCGTCCGACGCGATTAGCCGCCGCCCCTGTTCCGCATCATTACTGTTAGTCCCCACGCCATGAATACTGCCTACCGCAAACGCCTTCCGGGCACCCAGCTCGATTTCTTCGATGCGCGCGCCGCCGTCGACGCAATCCAGACCGGCGCCTACGACAAGCTGCCGTACACGTCGCGCGTGCTTGCCGAAAATCTCGTGCGGCGCTGCGATCCGGTGACGCTCGTCGCGTCGCTGAAGCAGATTGTCGAACGCAAGCGTGAGCTGGATTTTCCGTGGTTTCCGGCGCGCGTGGTATGTCACGACATTCTGGGCCAGACCGCGCTGGTCGATCTCGCTGGTTTGCGCGACGCGATTGCCGCGCAAGGCGGCGACCCAGCGATGGTCAATCCGGTCGTGCCGACGCAACTTGTCGTGGATCACTCGCTCGCCGTGGAATGCGGCGGCTTCGACCCGGACGCGTTCGCGAAGAACCGCGCAATCGAAGACCGTCGCAATGAAGATCGCTTCGATTTCATCAACTGGACGAAGCGCGCGTTCAGGAACGTCGATGTGATTCCTCCCGGCAACGGCATCCTGCATCAGATCAACCTCGAACGCATGAGTCCGGTCGTGCAGGTGAAAGACGGCGTTGCGTTTCCCGATACGCTGGTGGGCACGGATTCGCATACGCCGATGGTCGATGCGCTCGGTGTGATCGCGATCGGCGTCGGCGGACTCGAAGCGGAAAGCGTGATGCTGGGCCGCGCGTCGTACATGCGGCTGCCGGACATTGTCGGCGTGGAACTGACGGGCAAGCCCGCTGAAGGCATTACGGCGACCGACGTCGTGCTCTCGCTGACCGAATTTTTGCGCAAGGAAAAAGTGGTCGGCGCGTACCTCGAATTCTTCGGCGAGGGTACGGCGAAGCTCACGCTCGGCGACCGGGCGACGATTGCCAACATGGCGCCCGAATTCGGCGCGACGGCTGCGATGTTCTATATCGACGAGCAGACCATCAAGTACCTGAAGCTCACCGGCCGCGATGACGAACTCGTGAAGCTGGTCGAAACGTATGCGAAGGAAACCGGCTTGTGGGCCGACAGCCTCAGGCTTGCCGAGTATGAACGCGTACTGAGGTTCGATCTGTCGACGGTCGTGCGCACGCTCGCCGGGCCGTCGAATCCGCATCGGCGCCTGCCGGTTTCAGAACTGGCGGCGCGCGGCATCAGCGGTAAAGTCGAGAACGAGCCGGGCTTGATGCCGGACGGCGCGGTGATCATCGCGGCGATCACGAGCTGCACGAATACCAACAATCCGCGCAACATGATCGCCGCCGGCCTGATCGCGCGTAACGCGAACCGGCGCGGACTCACGCGCAAGCCGTGGGCGAAGACGTCGCTTGCGCCGGGCTCGAAAGCCGTCACGTTGTATCTGGAAGAGGCCGGCCTGCTGTCCGAACTCGAACAGCTTGGTTTTGGCGTGGTCGCTTATGCGTGCACGTCGTGCAACGGCATGTCCGGCGCGCTGGATCCGGCGATCCAGAAGGAAATCGTGGAGCGCGACTTGTATGCGACTGCTGTGCTGTCGGGCAACCGCAATTTCGACGGGCGCATTCATCCGTTCGCGAAGCAGGCGTTTCTTGCATCGCCGCCGCTGGTGGTGGCTTATGCGATTGCGGGCACGATTCGCTTCGACATTGAAAAAGATGTGCTTGGTGTGGATGCAGAAGGCAATAACGTGACGCTGAAGGACATCTGGCCGTCTGACGAAGAAATCGACGCAATCGTGGCTTCGAGCGTGAAGCCCGAGCAGTTCCGCAAAGTGTACGAGCCGATGTTCGCGGTTTCCGTGGACACGCAGGAGAAAGCGGACCCGCTCTACGACTGGCGGCCGATGAGCACGTACATTCGCCGTCCGCCGTATTGGGAAGGCGCGCTTGCGGGAGAGCGCACGTTGAAGGGCATGCGTGCGCTTGCGGTACTCGGCGACAACATCACGACCGATCACCTGTCGCCATCGAATGCAATTCTGCCGGACAGTGCAGCGGGCGAATACCTCACGAAAATGGGCTTGCCCGAAGAGGACTTCAATTCGTACGCGACGCATCGCGGCGATCACCTGACCGCGCAGCGCGCCACGTTCGCGAACCCGACGCTGAAGAACGAGATGGTGATCGAGGACGGCAAGGTGAAGGCCGGTTCGTTGGCGCGCATCGAGCCCGAGGGCAAAATCACGCGCATGTGGGAAGCGATCGAAACGTATATGGAGCGCAAGCAGCCACTGATCGTAATTGCCGGGGCCGACTATGGCCAGGGTTCGTCGCGTGACTGGGCGGCCAAGGGCGTGCGTCTGGCCGGCGCTGAAGCGATTGTCGCCGAAGGATTTGAGCGGATTCACCGCACGAACCTCGTCGGCATGGGCGTGTTGCCGCTGGAGTTCAAACCGGGCGTGAACCGCATCACGTTGGCGATTGACGGCACCGAGACCTTCGATGTAATCGGCGAACGCAAGCCGCGCGCGGACCTGACGCTCGTGATTCATCGTAGAAGCGCTGAGCGGGTCGAGGTGCCGGTGACGTGCCGGCTGGATACAGCCGAAGAGGTTTCCATCTACGAGGCCGGCGGCGTGTTGCAACGTTTTGCGCAGGATTTTCTGGAGTCGTCGAAGGCGGCGGCTTAAGGTTTGCTGGCAGCGTCGAGTCGCTCTAGCGGTTCGGCAATAGGGGAACTCGAGGCGGGCGGCGCGGTGTTTGGTGCGGCTCGCCTTTAATCACGGCATTGTTTCAGGACACTGTTTTCATGGCGCACAAACCGCAGATCAAGATTCCGGCCACCTATATGCGTGGTGGCACGAGCAAAGGTGTGTTCTTCCGCTTGCAGGATTTGCCCGACGCGGCGCAAGCGCCGGGCGCCGCGCGCGACGCGCTGCTGCTGCGCGTGATCGGCAGCCCCGACCCGTATGGCAAGCAGATCGACGGCATGGGCGGTGCGACGTCGAGCACGAGCAAGACGGTGATCATCGATAAAAGCAGCAAGCCCGATCACGATGTGGATTACCTGTTCGGTCAGGTGTCGATCGACAAGCCGTTTGTGGACTGGAGCGGCAATTGCGGCAATCTCTCCGCGGCGGTGGGGCCGTTCGCAATCAGCACCGGTCTGGTCGACGCCAACCGGATTCCGCGCGATGGCATGGCCACCGTGCGCATCTGGCAGGCGAACATCGGCAAGACGATCATTGCGCACGTCCCAATGACCGATGGCGCGGTGCAGGAAACGGGCGACTTCGAACTCGACGGCGTGACGTTTCCGGCGGCGGAAGTGCAGATCGAATTCATGGACCCCGCTGCGGAAGAAGAGGGCGCGGGCGGCTCGATGTTCCCCACCGGCAATCTCGTCGATGATCTGGAAGTGCCGGGCGTCGGCACGCTGAAGGCGACCATGATCAACGCCGGCATTCCGACCATTTTCGTGAATGCGGAAGCGATCGGCTACACGGGCACGGAGTTGCAGGACGCCATCAATAGCGATGAAAAAGCGCTCGCCATGTTCGAGACGATTCGCGCACACGGCGCGCTGCGCATGGGACTGATCGGGCATCTCGATGAAATCGCGACGCGGCAGCACACGCCCAAGATCGCGTTCGTTGCGAAGCCGGCTGATTACGTCGCGTCAAGCGGCAAGCGGATCGTCGCGGGCGACGTTGACTTGCTGGTGCGCGCAATGTCGATGGGCAAATTGCATCACGCGATGATGGGCACGGCCGCGGTCGCGATCGGCACGGCGGCGGCGATTCCGGGAACGTTGGTGAATCTGGCGGCTGGCGGCGGTGAGCGTGAGGCGGTGAGGTTCGGACATCCGTCCGGGACGTTGCGGGTGGGGGCGGAGGCTGCTGTTGTCGGCGGCGAATGGGTGGTCAGGAAGGCGGTGATGAGTCGTAGTGCGAGGGTGTTGATGGAGGGGTGGGTCAGGGTGCCTTAGCCCGCCCGGTTGAAAGCGTCCGCCCGCACTGACTTATAATCGCCGGGCCGTCCAGAAACGCGCGAAGCTCAGGTTTGGAAACCTGCGATCGCAACTGCACCTCGCGCTTACACGGGGCGTGCATCCGCGGGCGTGCCACGTACCGTCAACCGAGTGTCGGGCGACCCACTGAAGTCTTAGGGAGATCGCACAATGAGTAAAAACAAACGCCAATCGCAAACCGATTCCCGCCCACCTGTCGACGCTCTCCAGTATGAAAAGCTTGCTCTCTCGGCTTTCCATCTCTGTGACCGGCAGATGAGCAAACTGAATACGTTGATTACGCTTGCGTCCACAATATGTAGGAATCCTGCCGTCACGAGCGACGAGCGCCGTCGGCAGCAGACCATGCTCGAGTTGCTCATCAGCACCGGCGAGCAGTACCAGCAGGAACTTGCGTGCGACCGGGAACTGTTCCAGGTGATCGCGCTCGATGCAAAGGGAGTCGCCAAAAGGCGTATCACGGCGAGGCGGGCGGCGCGTCTGCTCGAAGAGGCCGGCGAGATAGCGGCCGCCGCGCTGATGCCGGAGGCGAACGCCGGCCAGCAGGGAACGGCGTCCGTGGACGAAGCGCCGGCTGACGACATGAAAGCCGGCCCCGGACCGGGCGTCACACAACACTGATGGCACACGCAGGATAGTTGGCGACCAAAGCCCGCTTTCTCCGCGCCTCATATGCGGACAACGCATACGAGGCAGGTAAGAAGACCGGCGAGGGCGTCCATGAGTCAGCGTGCCGGTCTTCATCGCATCGGCCGCGCTCGCAGCGTTATTTCGTTACTTCGCTCCGTGCTTCGCCTGCCAGCGTTGCATGACGCTGATTTCGTCGTGCTGCGCCTTGACGATGTTCCGCGCGAGGCGCTTCAACTCCCGGTCCTTGCCGTACTTGAGCTCGACCTGCGCCATGTCGATTGCGCCTTGGTGATGCGGGATCATGTGCGCGACAAAGTCCTTATCGGCGTCGCCGGTGTAGGCCGGCGCGCTCATGTTTTTCATCATTTTGTCGTCGGCTGCCTTGAATGCCGGCGTCGAGTCGCCGGAGCCGGCGTCGGCTGACGCGGACATGTCCATGCCGGGCATGGACGCCGTGTGCTGCGCGTGAACAGGCGCGGCCGCCGCGGCGCATGCGATGCCGCCGAACACGCAGAAAGCACGAAAAGCGCGAAGATTCTTCATAGTCGATTCCAGTTAAAAAAAGCTTTTTCAGGCGATATTCAGATAATCAGTCGCGCACCGACGGATGAAACCCCGGCGCCGCGATAGCCGCGACGAACTGCGCCGGCGGCAGCGTCGACGTGATTTTGACGATTTTCGCGGACACGTCGATGTCAACCTTCGCGGCCGGATCCGGACCGGCGATCGCGCGAGCGACCGCGTTGGCGCATCCACCGCAAGACATATCCTGAACGGCAAATTCCATTTTCATTCCCAATCTCCTGAGATAAATCTCAAGAGGATCTTGGACCTTCCCATTGCGGTAAGGTCAAGTCTGTATGCATGCGTTTTTACTTTGACCGCTGACGCCAATCTGCGTCTGCGATTCGGAACGGTCCTACACAAGCGTCCGCACGCGACGTCGATAATCGACGCGCCATAAAGCGCAGGGCAGCGTTCATAGTCTGCGCCAGTCAAGGCCTTCACAGTTCATCAACGCAGACTCATTCGCGCGATCATGCAAAGCCAATCCCCGGTGTCATCCCAGGCAATTTCGTTGTGGTTCAACGAGGCGGAAGAGGCACGCGTTGGAGGGCGCCTGGACACGGCGCAGGCACTCCTCGATCGAATCATTGTGCATGATTCAGCGCACGCGGGCGCACTGTACTCGCGCGGGCTGGTGGCGCTTGCATTGGATCAGTTGCCATTGGCGCAACGCTGGATCGAGCGCGCGGTCGAAGTCGAGCCGCAGCCGCCGTTCTTCGGCATGCTGTGCCTCATCCAGGTGAAGCTGCGCGCGTTCGCGAGCATTGTGCAGACTGCCCGGGCGGGGCTTGCGCATCAGCCCGATTCGCTCGCGCTCCACTATTACCTGGGCGTCGCGCTGCAATTGCAAGGCCGTGCCGAAGAGGCGGCGGTCGCTTATCGCAGGTTGATCGAACTCAAGCCGGACTATGCGCAGGCGCACGCGAATCTGGGCGTCGTCGTGAGAGACCTGGGTTCGTTGAGCGGAGCCGAGCAGCATCTGAGACAAGCCATGACGCTAGACCCGTCTAATCTCGGCGCGCGCGCGAGTTTCAGTCAGGTTCTGCTGGCGGCGGGCCGTTATGAAGAGGCATGGCCGTATTTTGAAGACCGTTGGGCCAATTTCGTCGATGCCAACGGGCAGCCCGCATCGGAGCGGCCCCAACTCCCATTGCCGCAATGGAAGGGCGAACGTGCCGACGTCGTGAGCGGTGCGCACGGCGTGCCCGAGCGCGGCGCGCGTCTGCTGGTTCTGCCCGAACAGGGTCACGGCGACAGCTTGCAATTCGTGCGCTATCTGCCCCTCGCGCTCGAACGTTTTGCCCAGGTGGGCTATATCTGCCCGCCGTCGCTGCGGCGTGTTTACGAAGAGTCGTTGTGCGCGCGCTGGCCAGGCATCGTCATGCTCGACGACGCTATGCCGAACGTCAAGGAGTGGGACTGGCAATGCCCGTTGATGTCGCTGCCGCTGGCATTCGGCACGCGCCTCGCCACTATTCCCGCCGCGGCGTATCTGGGCGCGAACCCGCGGCGCTCCGCCGAATGGCTCGTAAGACTCGACGCCCTGTCTCAACCGGATCTGCCGCGCGTCGGCGTGGTGTGGGCGGGCGGCCACTCCGGACTTAGCGAAGACCGTGCGCGCAGTCTGACATCGGCGCAACTCGCGCCACTGTTTTCGCAGTCGCATGTGCGTTGGATCAGCTTGCAAAAAACCGACGACCTTGCGAAGCGCCCGAACGCGTCGGCGAAAGCGTATCTCACTGACTGGATGGACCAGGTGTCCGACTTTGCGGACACCGCCGCGATCATCGACAACCTGGACCTCGTGATTTCGGTCGATACCTCTGTCGCTCATCTGGCAGCGGCTATGGGCAAGCCAGTATGGCTGCTCAATCGCTTCGCCGGTTGCTGGCGGTGGCTGCGCAATCGCGATGACAGCCCGTGGTATCCGACAGTGCGCATCTTCACGCAATCGCAACGAGGCAATTGGGACGAAGTGATCGAGCGCGTCACAGCGCAATTGATGCAGCGCTATGAACCGGGCAGGGCTTACCGTTCCTTTGTGCGCTAGCGAAGCGAACGTCAGACCGGACTTACTGACTGGTGAATTTGGGTGCCAAGCTGGGCCGTCGTCGCATCGTCGCTTCCACTGGCCTTTGTCGATTGTTTCCTCGCGCGGCCATCGTCAAGCCAATGAGCGTCGCGCCTGCGAGGTGGCTCACGAACGGCGCCACGTCGAACGCGCTTGCGATATGCTTTTGTGACGAGGGCGCGCACCGAGCGCCGAGCACAAATCACAAAGGAGTCGCAACATGAAAGCGGTCAAGATCGGAACGCCTGCCAGCGTCGACAATCTTCAGGTGGTCGATATCCACGATCCCGGTCAGCCGGGCCCGGGCCAACTCCGCGTTCGCATCCATGCCAGTTCGTTGAACTTTCACGACTACGGCGTCGTAAGCGGTGTGCTGCCCGCCGACGCTGGGCGCATTCCGATGGCGGACGGCGCGGGCGTGGTGGAAGCGGTCGGCGAAGGCGTTGGCGAATTCAAGACCGGCGATCATGTGGTGTCGTGCTTCTTCCCGTTCTGGGAGAACGGTGCGCCTGCGATTGGCGACTTCAAAACCACACCCGGCGATGGCGTCGACGGCTACGCGCGCGAAGTCGTGGTTTTGCCGGGCCACTATTTCACGCATGCGCCGAAAGGCTATAGCCATGCCGAGGCCGCGACGCTCACCACGGCGGGGCTCACGGCATGGCGCGCGCTGATCGTCGACGGGCAATTGAAACCTGGCGCCACGGTGCTCGTGCTCGGCACCGGTGGTGTGTCGATCTTCGGCTTGCAGCTTGCGAGAGCGATGGGCGCGTCGGTGATCGCGACATCCTCGTCGGCTGCGAAGCTCGAAAAGCTGCGAGCGCTCGGCGCCGATCATACGATCAACTACCGCGACAATCCCGAATGGGGCAAAGAGGTGCGCTCGCTGACCGGAGGGCGGGGTGTCGATCATGTGATCGAAGTGGGCGGTCCTGGCACGTTGCCGCAGTCGATCACGGCTTGCCGGATCGGCGGTCATATCGCGCTGATCGGCGTGCTGACCGGACGCGCGGGCCCGGTGCCGACGGCGGCGCTGATGGCGCGGCAACAGCGGCTGCAGGGCCTGATTGTCGGTAGCCGGCAGGATCAGCGCGACATGATTCGCGCGCTCGAAGTGACCGGCATCAAGCCGGTGATCGACAGCACGTTTGAACTTGCGAAGCTCGGCGACGCGTTCAGGCATGAAGCCGCTGGTGCTCACTTCGGCAAGATCTGCGTGTCGATTTAAGCGTTGCGCGGTTGAGCGCCCGCGTAGCGCGGTGACGCTCAGCCGCGCCGCGCGAGGTCCGCGAATGTGACGCGTTTTGCCGTGCATGCTTCCGTGAACGCTTCGTCGTAACTCGAAAAGAATACCGTGCGGGTTTGCGCGAGCATCGTGAACAGGTCGACCAATACAGCGCGAGCAGCGGCGTCGAGCCCGCCGACGGGCTCGTCCGCGATCAGCACTTTCGTTTCGCCAATTACCGCCGACGTCAGGAAAAACTTCTTGCGCGTGCCAAACGACATCTGTTCGAAGCGCTTTTCCAGATGCGGCGTCAGGCCGAAGCGGTCGGCCAGAGCGAGCGTCGTGTCGCTGAGCACGACCTTTCTCGCCGAAGCCACGCTCTGCAGATATCCGCGACCCGTTGGATCGGGCGACGGCATGCAATCCTCGGGCACATAGGTCAGCAGCGCTTTCGCGGCTGCGGGCGTCGCGCGCAGCGAATGGCCGCCGATCCGGATTTCGCCCGCATCGGCCTCGGCCGCGCCAGCGAGGATGCCGAGCAGGGTGGATTTGCCGCTGCCCGACTCGTCGTTGAGGGCCACGCAGCCTGAAACCGTGTCGTGGTGCAGTCCCTCGAAGATGACGCGATCGCTATAGCGCTTGCTGAGGTTCTCGAATCGAAGCATGAGTGTTGTGTGGTGAGTTTGTGTCAGCGGCCCTGCAACGCCCGTTTGAGAGCATTGCGGCCAAAAGTGAGACGGATCTCGAAGCCTAACAAAAATCCGCGCCACCACTCAGGTATGCCGTGTTGGCAGCGAGATCGCCGAACCACGCGCCCAGCGCGGCAAACAGCAAAGCAACCGCAAAAATAGGGCGGGGTGAAATGATAGGTCTACAGAATACGCGACCTTTTTTACGCTGCTAAACTGTGCGCCGGAGCAGTTTTCTACCGCATTCATGTGCGGCTCGCGCCCTAAATTCCGTGCACATCAAATCGCGGGATAGGCGGTGGAAACAGGCCTTTTCTGCGATTTGGAAGAGGCAGCCGCACGGCATACTGGCTCGTACGCGGCGGACTAAAGAGGGACGCATGGTTGGGTGTCCTTTCTTCCGGGCAGGCATGGCGTCGCAATAGCCGATTCCTCTCCCAACCGCTCACCCTCTCTGATTCGATATGTATCGGGGCTCGCCTGAGCCCGTTTTTGGAAGTGACTCATGAAGCCGGGAAAGAATTCGCTTGGGAAAACACGGGCGCGCAAATTCGCCATTGCGACGTCAATGGCGCTCATCGCATTGATGCTCGCATTCAGTTTCTGGCATTACCAGCAGCGCGCCGCGCAGGTCGCGCCCGCGCTAACCGGCGTCGCCAATCAGATGCGCCACGATACGTCGGCGTGGACGCGCGAGGAGAAAGACGCGTCGCAAATGCTGCGCGACATTCATGAGGCGAAGGTCGCCGCAATCGGCGTGAGTCCCAGTGCGATTCTCGTGTCGAAGCGCGACGGCTCCAAATACTTCGTGACCGACCACGACGCGACCTTCTCGCACGCGCTTTTACTAGGCGAGCCGAAAAACGGCGACGCGGCTTCGTACCAACTCGTGTGGCTGCCCGACGCGGATATTCGCACGGGCGGCTCGCGCTGGATTCAGGTGTTCGACCAGACGCGCGACGTGATCAGCCTGCTGCTGCCGTTGCTGCTGATCGGCGGCATGGTGTGGTTCATGCGCCGTGAGATGCGTGGCGGCGCGACGCTGCTCGGCAAGGCGCCCACACTGCGCTTCGACGACGTAATCGGCGCGGGTGAGGCGAAGGCCGCGCTCGCGGACATTCGCGGCTATCTGTCGAACCCGAAGCAATTTACGTCGATGGGCGTGCGCGCGCCGTGCGGAATTTTGATGGTGGGCGGTCCCGGCGTTGGTAAAACGCGGCTCGCGCAGGCGCTGGCCGGAGAATGCGGCGCGAGCTTCATCTCGATCACCGGCAGCTATTTCAGCGCGAAGTATTACGGCGTCGGCATCCAGAAGGTCAAGCATCTGTTCGAAATGGCGCGCAAGAATGCGCCCACGGTAATCTTCATCGACGAAGCCGACGGTCTCGCGAAGCGCACCGACACCGGCGGCGGTCCTGTCGAAGCTGAGAGCAACCGCATCATCAATCAGCTGCTCGCGGAGATGGACGGCTTCGCTTCGAACGAAGGCGTGATCATCGTGGCGGCCACGAATCATCCGGATAATCTCGACGAGGCCTTGCGCCGGCCTGGCCGTTTCGATCGCACCGTGCAGGTTCGTCTGCCCGATCGCGAGGACCGCGCGAAAATCTTCCGTTTCTATGCAGAGAAGCTGAAGTCGAAGGCCGCGGACATCGACTACGATCAGCTCGCGCGCCTGACCACTGGCTTGTCGCCCGCGACCGTCGCAATGGTCGTGAATCAGGCAGGACTCGTCGCGCGCAAGGCCGGCGAGACCGAGATCGCGGCGAAGCATTTCATCGAAGCGATCAAGATTGCGCGCATCGGCGACGTGAGCGGCGCGGAACGCGCGTTGACCGAGGACGAACGCACGCGTATCGCCGTGCACGAAGCCGGGCATGGCCTCGTCGCGGCGCTGCTCGGCACCGGCGTGCTCGAGGAGGTCACGATCCTGCCGCGTGGCGGCGCGCTGGGCGTAGCGCTCATCACCAAGGCGCAGGACAAGCATCTTTATCGCGAGACGGAGATTCGCAACGAAGTGAAGGTCTTGCTCGGCGGGCGCAACGCGGAAATCCTGGCGTTCTCGGAAGCATCGAGCGGCGCAGCCTCCGATTTGCAGGAAGCGTCGCGTATCAGCCTCGACATGGTCTCGAAGTTCGGTTTCAACAGCGACGGCAATCTGTTCAGCCTCGCCGCATTGCCCTCGCAATACGCGGGTCTGCAGATGAAGGGCGCGATCGATCAGGCAAACGTGCTGCTCAAGGAGTTGAACGAGCAGTGCTATAGCCTGCTGCACGCGTATGAGCCGGTGCTGCGCGCTATCGCCGATGAACTCCTCGACCACGAAACGGTGCCCGGCGAAACGGTGTACCGCCTGATCAAGGAACACAAGAGCACGCTGAAGATCGTGCACGAGCCCGAGGCGGCTTGAGTGCTATAAGCGACGCAGCGGCGTAGGCACCCACGCTACGCGAAGTCGGACGGCCCGGGCGGCGGAACGCCCGGAGGCGTCTCTGTTTCACCCAGCGGATCGCGTTTAGCCTTGCTGTCGTCGTCCGATAACGGGTTCTGGTCTTTCTCCGGCAATGGCTGGTCGAGGCCCGGCTCGACTGGTGTGGGGATCGCATCGCCAACAGGTTTTGAAACCTCGGTGGGCGGACCACCAGGGTCCTGCGATTTGTCGTGGTCCTGCTCCTGGTCGTGCTCGTTCGGGCTATCCGGCTGATTGGCCACGGCGCATCTCCAGTTAGTGACAGTGATATCATCGTGCAGCAATGTGTGTGCCACGCGCGGCGTCAAGCGGCATCTGAAGCGGTCCCCTCGTCCGTCAACGCACATTGGCTACGCTCCTTCCGGGTCATAGTCGACGCGAGCGGCGCCGTGTGCGTCGATACGGAATCAACGTTGCCCGTCGGCGTACGCCGCGTCTTCAACCGAAGAATGGGTTTTTCGATAATCCGCCACGACAGCAGCGCCATTGCGAGCGAAATCGCAAACGACGCCGCAATTCCCACCGCATGCGCCCACAACGGCACAACACCACCGAACAGCGCTTGCGCATGATGATTGCGCGTCAAGTCCGGAATCAGGTTGTGGTACAGATAGAAGCCATAGCTGATGCGTCCGAGACCCGCCAGCCAGCGCGCTTCCAGCAGCCCCATCACGACCGCGTTGCGGCAGCACGCAATCGAACACACCAGCGCCGCGATGCACAGCCCATATGCGCCGCTGACGCCGGTAAAGAGCACGGGATTCCCGATATCGCTCCACGCCGGCTCGGTTGCACACAAGCCCACGAGACAAAGGCTCAAAACAAATAGCGTGGCGCCGTGTCCGAGCCAGGCCCGCAGGCCGCCCGCATCGTGTGCGCTTCCTGCGATCATCAAGCCGCCCATTCCACCGAGCGCCAACAACCAGAAGTTGCTCAGCGGATGTGTGTAGATCGTGATCTCCTGCCAATGCGCGGCACGCATCGCCAGAAGCGAGACGAGTCCCGTCACGACGATCAGCGCGCATACCGCGAGGTGCCGCCGCGCCGCGAGCATTAACAACAGCGGTGCAAACACGAGATAGAACTGCTCCTCGATGGCGAGGCTCCACAAATGCGAGTAGCGCCCCGGCCAGTAATGCAGCACCGAGCCGATCCAGAAGTTCGACAGATACGCGAAGTGAAACGGCATGCCGCTCGCGAGCTCGGGACTCGCCATGCCGAAGAGCATTAGCGCGCTCATCACCGTCAGCATCAGGTAGTAGATCGGAAAGATGCGCAGCGTCCGGCGAAACAGGAAGCGCTTGAGTTCGGCGGCGAACCTGCTGCCGCTTTGCTCGATGCGTTGCCGCTGAGCGGACAGAATGCCGATGATCAGAAAGCCGCTCAGCGCAAAGAAAATCCACACGCCGAGGTGGCCTATTTCGCCGATGTCGCCGAATAGCCGGTGTTGAAGAAAGACCATCAGCACTGCAATGGCGCGCAGTCCGTCGAAGCCGGCAATCCTGTTGTTCATGTGAGTGTCTTCCAATGCGAAGGCGGTGCGCGGTGCGCGACCGTTCAGGTCGGTAATGGAAGGACCGGTGCCGCGCGAATGACAAGCTCGAGACGCAAACGAGCAGCGGCAAAAAGAAGGCGTCGCAACGACGCTCAACGCGCCCGCCGAACGCAGGTCGGCGCGCAAACGTGTCCGGTCCACATGAGTGGCCGCCGTGCGGAGAAGCCGTCGCGCGAGATGCGCGAACTCCGACGGTCATGCATGAATTCATCCTACGATGAAAAAAAGCGAAAAAAATCGCATCCCGCGATCAACAAATTTTTTTCTGCGGCACGGGCTGGCCGGCTTCACGCGATAAACGCGAAAGCCGCAAAACTTGCTGCAAATGGAATGCGCGGCGAATCACTATTACCGCATGCCGACAGGCGGATTTCAGATTGCCAGCGGCTCGCCCGAAATGACAGGCTGCTTGTCAGCGCCCACGACGCGACCGCACCGCATTCGCAGGAACGCTATATCGTGGCATGTTGCTGGATAACTTTCCTGCGAGAACACGAATGGAAATTCGCCGCGGACGCTCCCTCGAAGTGGACTTCTTTCGCGGCGTCGTGCTGATCGTCATCGTGCTGGATCACATGCCCGGCAGCATACTGTCTCACCTGATGCTGCACGCGTACGCATTGTGCGATTCGGCTGAAGTGTTCGTGTTTCTCGGCGGCTATGCGTCGGCGGCCGCGTACACCGCGGTACTCGTGGGCCGAGGCGAAAGGGCCGCGAACCTGCGCTTCGTGCGGCGCTGCTGGGAAATCTACCGGGCGTATCTGTTGACAGCGATGCTCACGCTGCTCTCGGGCGCTGTTCTCGCGTTCCTGCGCCTGAATCACTCGATGGTCGAACTCACCGGCTGGTCGTCTTTCGCCGCGCAGCCGCTGCGCCAGGCGTTCGAAATCGCCGTGTTGCGGCGGCAACCCTACCTGTCGAGCGTGTTGCCGATGTACGTGTTCTTCGCACTGTGCGTGCCCCTCGTGGTGCCGCTGGCGCTGCGCTCGCGCATAGCGGCGCTGCTGCTCAGCGCCGCCGTGTGGTGGCTCGCGCGGCCGCTGGCGGTGCTATTGAGCATTGACGATATGGCCGGCTGGGCTTTTAATCCGTTTGCATGGCAACTGATGTTCGTGTTCGGCATCCTGTGCCGGCTCGCGCCCATCAGCGAGCGCTTTCATGCAGGCGACGCGGCGCGCTGGTTCACGGGAGCCGCCGTTGCCGCGGTGCTCGCGTTTGCCGCCGTCAAACTTTTCGTGCTGACGCAACCTTTACCCGGCACCCTTAAGCAAAATCTCTCCGTGGATCGCGTGATCAACTTTATCGTCATCGCCTGGCTTGCTGCGCGGCTCGTGCGCATGGGCAGCATCGCGCGGCTCGCGCAGCGTTTGCCCGCCGTGGTCACCGTGGGCCGGACCGGGCTCGTATGTTTTGTCGGCGGCACGCTCGTGTCGTTGATCGTCGATACAGCGACGCCTCATACGTTTCATGGCTTGCGTGGTGTGCTGATCGGACTGGCTGGAGATTTCGTCGCCATTGGCGCGCTGCTGATTGTTGCGCGCGGCTGGCACGGATGGAAGGGACAGCAGCTGCGTGCCGCTGCGAGCGGCGCGCGTTGCGGATGAAGGCGCGGTCGTGCGGAATGTGGTATCGGCGGGCTTTGCGTGTGCGGGCATGGGTGACCGCGGCCATCGTTGCCATTAACTTGCTCGGACCATGTGCTTCTACGGCGTTCGCGGCGCAGAAAGAGGCGCCGCTTTCCATGCGCTGCGCGGAATTCGCGGGCGCTGTCTTGCCGCCGGAACTGATCGCGTTGCCGACTGCCGGCGCGCAGATCGAGAGCGCGTCGATGGTGAGCGCGACCGCGCCGGGTAATCAGCAAGGCGGCGAATATTGCCGCATCACTGGCCGCATCAAGGCGCTCAAACCGACCGCGCCTGATATCCGTTTCGACCTGAATTTGCCGCGCCGCTGGAACGGCCGCGCGCTGCAAATCGGCGGCGGCGGCTATAACGGCGTCGTGGTTAGCGGCACTGGCGTGATGCCGTTTTCGCCGGATCGGGCGCCGCTTGCGCAAGGCTATGCAACCTTCGGCGACGATTCGGGACATGTCGGCGATTCATCGCTCGCAGTGTTCGGTCTCGTCGACGAAGCCGTGATCAACTTTGGCTATGCGCATCTGAAGAAGACGCACGACGCCGCGCTTGCGCTGATTGCGCGCGCTTACGGCCGGCCGCCGCAGCGAATGTACTTTGCCGGTGGCTCGACGGGTGGCCGGGAAGGCTACACCGCGATCCAGCGCTTTCCCGACGACTACGACGGCGTGATCGCCAATTCACCCGCGCTCAATTTCTCGGGCGTGCGCCTGATCGGCGTGAAGCTCGGCCAGGCAGAGTATGCAACGCCGGGCGGCTTCATTCCGCCGTTGCTGCTCGAGCAGGTCTATCAACGAACGCTTAGCGTATGCGACCGGCTGGATGGCGCCGCGGACGGCATAGTGAGCGACGTCGCCGCATGCCGCGAGCATGAAGCGGAAATCATCGAATCGTTGCGTTGCGCGGGAGCCATGTCGTCACGCGACCCATGCCTGAGTGAGCCGCAACTCGCCACGTTGATGGTGCTGCGCAACGGCTTGTCCCTGCCGTACAAACTGGCGTGGGACGTCAGCGGTTATCGCGGCTACAACGTTTTTGAGGGTACGCACTTGACCGGCTCGCTTGGGTTGGGGCATCAAGCGGAACGTCTCGGCGTGCCGAAGTTTTTCGCCAACGGTTATCTGTTCGCGCAAGGCGACGGCTACGTGCGTTATTTCGTGGCGCGTGACGCGGAGTTCGACTCGCTCAGGTTCGATCCGCAGCGCCCGGGTAAATATCGCGCGCAATTGGTCGCGCTTTCGCAGACCATCGGCGCGATGAATACGGACCTTGCGCGGTACATCGCACGCGGCGGCAAGCTGATCACGCTGCAAGGTCTCGCCGATGAAGTCATCAGCCCGAATCAGACCATCGCCTACCATCAGGCGCTGATCGATCGCTACGGTGTGGACGAGGTCAATCGTTTCATGCGCTTGTACATGGTGCCGGGTTTTCAGCACGGCAGCGGCGCATTCGTTCCGTCGGTGGATCTGCTCGGCGCGCTCGATAACTGGGTGACGCGCGGCGCATCGCCGGAAACGTTGATCGCCACCGATATCGCGGCGGCGACCAACGGACGCTCGCGCCCGCTATGCCGTTATCCGCTGTTTCCCCGTTATACGGGCAAGGGCAATATGAATCTCGCTGCGAGCTTCGTGTGCGCGGAGCCCTGACTTCATGCTGTGATTGGCTCCTCTCGCGAAGCGCGACTTCTTTACATTGGAGCCGTTGCAAAATCCACCATCGACGTTGCCGGCGTCGCATCACGGCTCCGAAACAACAGGACGGCGATGCCGCGCGCCGGCACCGCCGTCCCTGTTAAAGCCACACTCGCAGGGTCAAAGACCCGCTTGAATATCAGCCATCTTTACTGGCCGTTCTGGGTCGTACCGTTGGTACCGTTCATGCCGTTGGTGCCGCTCGTACCGCTGCGCGTGCCGTTGCTCATCCCGCTATTGGACCGCTTGGTGGTCGCGCTATTGGGCGACGCGCCAGTACCGGTGCCCATGCCGCCGCCGGTGCCCGTCACGCCCGGCGAGCCATAGCCCGAGTCGCCCGGATGCTTCATCGTGCCCGGGCCGACGCCGGGCGTTGCGGTTCCGCCTGCGCCGCCCGTCGTGCCGCCGCCGGCGCCCACGCCGTTACCGCCGCCGGAGCCGCCCGCCGCCCCCGCTCCAGTGCCGCCGCCCGCGCCGCCACCGGCCCCGCCGCCCGCTTGTGCATAGGCCCCGCCCGAGAGTGCCATTACGAGTGCTGATGCAAGAATCGTCGTCGTAAAGCGTTTCATGGTCATCTCCATAGAGTTGATTGATGTCACGCGAGCGCCTTGCACTCACATGAGCAAACTGCCGCAAGCACTGTGCCTTGGTTGCCGGCGCGAGGCGCACGGGCGCAGCAGCACGGCGACAATCGAGCATGGCGCGTTCCCGGCGCGGTGTGCGGGTCACACTCCCACGGCAAGGTCCGACGCGCGCTGCGTCACAGCGAGGCTCTATCCATACGGAAACCGAACTGTCTTGCGACGCCGCGAAAGACGCAGGGAACGAACTCAAGCAACGAACGCAAGCAAGGAACTCAATCTACAAGCGCTGCAAAGAGACGCATCGAAGGCGCCCAGTTTTTCTGCTGCCCGATTCTTTCCGCTGCACGCTTTCGCAGATTCCATTACATTGCGGATGCGGTCGCGCTTGCGCGTCATTTCATCCACTTTCACAACGGTGTCTGCCATCATCGAATCCATGCAGCCAATCGTCTCAGTCACGAATCTGTCGAAAATCTATGCCGGCGGTTTTCAGGCGCTAAAAAACATCAATCTGGCGATCAACCGGGGAGAAATTTTCGCCTTGCTGGGGCCGAACGGCGCAGGCAAGACGACGCTAATCAGCATCATCTGCGGGATTGTCAACGCGAGCGAAGGCAGCGTGACGGTCGACGGTCGCGACATCGCCACCGACTATCGCGGCGCGCGCTCGCTGATCGGCCTCGTGCCGCAGGAACTCACCACCGATTCGTTCGAAACCGTGTGGGCGACCGTGTCGTTCAGCCGTGGGCTGTTCGGCAAGCCGAAGAATCCCGCGTATGTCGAGAAGGTGCTGCGCGACCTGTCGCTGTGGGAAAAGCGCGATAGCAAGATCATCACGCTGTCGGGCGGCATGAAGCGCCGCGTGCTGATCGCGAAGGCGCTGTCGCACGAACCGCGCGTGCTGTTTCTCGACGAACCCACGGCAGGTGTCGACGTCGAATTGCGCCGCGACATGTGGAAGCTCGTGCGCTCGCTCGCGGCAAGCGGCGTGACGATCATCCTGACCACGCATTACATCGACGAAGCGGAGGAAATGGCCGACCGCATCGGCGTGATCAACGGCGGCGAAATCATGCTCGTCGAAGAAAAAACCGAGCTCATGCGCAAGCTCGGCAAAAAGCAGTTGACGCTGCAACTGGAAAGCCCGCTCGCTGCGTTGCCGGCGTCGCTCGCAGGCTACGGGCTCGATGTCGCGAAGGGCGGCAACGAACTGATCTACACCTACGAAGGCGACGGCGGCCGCACCGACATCATCGCGCTGCTCAAGGCGCTTGACGACGCCAGCATCCGTTTCAAGGACCTGCATACCACGCAGAGTTCGCTTGAAGATATCTTCGTGAGTCTGCTTCGAGGTAACGCATGAATCTCTACGCTATTCGCGCGATCTACAAGTTCGAGATGGCGCGCACCTGGCGCACGCTGATGCAAAGCATCATCGCGCCCGTGATCTCCACGTCGCTTTACTTTGTCGTGTTCGGCGCGGCCATCGGCTCGCGTATCAAGGAAGTGGACGGCATCAGCTACGGCGCGTTCATCGTGCCCGGGCTGATCATGTTGTCGCTGCTGTCGCAGAGCATTTCGAATGCGTCGTTCGGGATTTACTTTCCGCGCTTCACGGGCACGATCTACGAGTTGCTGTCGGCGCCGGTGTCATATCTGGAGATCGTCGTGAGCTACGTGGGCGCGGCGGCCACCAAGTCGATTCTGCTCGGCCTCATCATTCTCGCGACAGCGGGCCTGTTCGTGCCGCTGCAAGTGCAGCATCCGTTCTGGATGATCCTGTTCCTCGTGCTGACCGCAGTTACGTTCAGTCTGCTCGGGTTCATCATCGGCATCTGGGCGGATAGCTTCGAGAAGCTGCAACTCGTGCCGCTGCTGATCATTACGCCGCTCACGTTTCTAGGCGGGAGCTTCTACGCGGTGAACATGCTGCCGCCGTTCTGGAAGGTCGTGACGCTGTTCAATCCGATCGTCTATCTGGTGAGCGGGTTTCGCTGGAGCTTCTACGGGCTCGCGGATGTGAACGTCGAGGTAAGTCTCGGCATGACGGCTCTCTTTCTGGCCGTGTTTCTTGCGATCGTCGCGTGGATCTTCAAGACGGGTTACCGGTTAAAGAGCTAAGCGCGAACCTGTGCATAAAAAATGCCGTGGCGGCGCGTGCCGCCACGGCATTTTCGTGGCTTGCCTTCAAGTTCGCCTACGACACGTAGGCCTTCGCGACGTTGATCAACTGAACGCGGTTGCGCACGTTGAACAACTGCCGCAAGCGGCGCAAGTGATAGTCGACGTTATGCGGCGACAGCCCGAGGAAATACGCGATTTCCTTGTCGCGCTGCCCCTGAACCACCGCCTTCAGCACCGCGTGCTGCAACTCGCTCAACGTGACGCGCTGCTGCTGCGCGGGCGTCATGCCGATCACGCTCTTCGCGTGAGTCCAGATGAACTCATGAATCGTGTGCGCGAACATTAACGTTTCCGCCACGATCGATTCGGTCATCCAGCGCGGGTTGCCGATCTCCGAGTTGAAGCACAGGCTCGCGCTCAGCTCCGGCTCGGGCAACGGCATCTGCGTGAGAATGCCACTCTTTCGGCCGGTCGCCTCGAGCATGTCGATCAGGCCGCCGAGCCGCTCACTGCGCATTTGCGCGCGAGGCAGATCGGCGCGCATGTCGACCGTGTTCCAGAGGAACGGCATGCCGGTCGGCGAGGCCAGCGCCACGCGCGGATCGAGCTCGAAATAACGCTCGCGGAAGTAGCGCGTGAGCCAGCTCTGCGACTCGTAGCTCGTCAGAACGAACATGGTCTTGCGATGCGCGGACGTGCGCGTGGCCGTATAGCTGAACGAGTCGAAGCCCAACTGTCTGATGCGTTGCCGCACGAATTCGATGCGGTCTTGCGCACTGCCAAAACGCACCAGCGGACTGATGACCGGCGCGCGCCGTGCGGCGGGCGCGGGCGTGCCGATCTCTTCCTCGGTGAAGAGCGTGAGGAAACCAGCGGGCGCCGCGCTCGTTGCCGCGCGGCTCGATACCATCGATGCTTCAGCCGCGTGGGCTGACTTCGCGGCCTGCCGCGTACCGGCCGGGTAGGCCGGTTGTGCGGTGAGCGCTGAATTGTATGCCGCCGATGCATGGCCGGCTTCGCCCTGCGGCGAACCGGTCAGCCAATGCGGCAGCGTATCGCATTCGTGTTCCATGAAACGGTAGCTCCGGCGTTCGAAACGCGTGAAAGACGACAACCTGAATGATTAGCTATTTCCAAAAATTGCGGTAGCCGGTTCCTTGCTATCATTTTCGAGATCTTGCGCTGACAGCCGACCGGCAACGCGGGTATGACACGGTTCTCTCATTTGCATACGGCACCTCCTCGGGAATGGACGTGATGACACGAATTCCAAAGCTGACAACGACGCTTGCCTACGACCGCTACATGGCGGGCCAAAAACTGGTGTCGAGCGTGGATCGCCCGTGGCGGCACCTGGTGTTGCGCTCCTATCTCGAACCGGACGAGCAGGAGCTGCTTGAAGCGCCCGGACTACAAGACCTCACGCTGATGACGCTCGCGAGCGGCGCCGAGCATCTCGAGCGCAATGTGAACGGGCGCTGGGAAAGCGCCGAACTGCGGGTGGGCGACGTCTGGTACGTGCCGCCCGCGCCGGTGTCCTGGCGCTGGCGTTCGATCAGCGATGAGCCGCTGTCGACCGTCCATTTACATATTGAGCGCAGCCTGATCGACAGCGTCGCAGATCAGATGGAGCTCGGTGGGGCACGCCGCGAACTGTCGCTCGGCGACGCGATGCGATTCCACGATCCGCTCGTTGCCGCGATGCTTGGTGCATTGCATCGCGCCGCCAGTGACCCGGTCGACTCGCGACTTTATGTGGATACGCTGGTTCATGCACTCGCCGCGCATCTTCTTCAACATTATTCGCACGGGCGGCAAGCAGGGGCGGCGCCGCCGGCGCAACCCGAACGGCTGGTGCCGCGCCGCATTCGCCGTGTCACCGACTACATTCGCGCTAACCTTCGCGCGGACCTGTCGATCGGCGAGCTGGCCGCCCAAGCCCGTCTAAGCAGCTTCCACTTTGCCCGCGTGTTCCGCCGCGAAACCGGCGAAACGCCGCATCAATATGTGACGCGTTTGCGGCTCGAGGAAGCGGCGAGACTGCTGCGTTCGACCGATCAGACCGTATTGCAGATTGCGATTGCGGTTGGTTACGACAATGCCAGTCATTTCTCCGTGCAGTTCAAGCGTGACTACGGCGTGACGCCGCTTGCTTACCGGCTGCGCGGCTGACTTGCGGACTGCGCGGCGGCAAGGGCCGGCAGACGGGCAGTTCAGCCGCAGGCGGGGTTCCGGCTACAGCCGGTGAGGGACGGCGCTCGAGTACTCGCGGATGTGAGCGCGCCCCGCGATGCCTGGCGGCGCTGCGCATTCCGTTTGCGCTTTGGGTTCGCGGCCGGTCGGATTGCGCCATGCGAGAAGAGGCGAAGCCGGAAGGCCATCTGTAGGAATCACGCACCTTTCGAAGTGTGCTGTGCATTGCGCGGCTTGCAAACTACGAACTTTCGTGGCGCGACTGAGGCTAGAGCTGGCATGACGGTGCCGCCCGCGCTTGCGCCCGCTGCGATCGGCGCCGCGCATTGCCGGTCGAACTGGACTGACCGGCTCTGCGCCAACTGTATCTGTCGGAGCCTTGCACAGGACGACAGAATGACCAGCCCACGGCTTGGCCCGAGCCGCGTCCGAGCCGCATCCGACCGACCATCCTCTTTCTCATTCACCGACATACCGGATACCTCGCAATGACCCGACTTCGAATCACCTCCTGCGGCCACGTCTTTATCGCCGAAACGAACCCCGACGCGCCGCAGACCGTGGCCGCCTTTCTGAAGCTGTTGCCGTACCGCCAGAAAATCATCCACGTTCGATGGAGCGGCGAAGGCTGCTGGGTGCCGCTCGGCGAGTTCAAGCTGGAGAACGGCGGCGCGGCCGTCGGCTTCGAAAACCACACGAGCCATCCGTCGGTCGGCGACATTCTGTTTTATCCGGGCGGCTATAGCGAAACCGAAATTCTGATCGCTTATGGCTCGTGCTGCTTCGCGAGCAAGATGGGGCAGCTTGCGGGCAACCACTTTTTGACCATCGTCGAGGGCAAGGAGAAGTTGCGCGAAGTCGGCGTCAAGGTGCTGTGGGAAGGCGCACAAGACGTGCTGTTCGAAAAGATCTGAGCGCGGTCAGCGTTCGTCACTGAGTTGCGCGTATCCTGGCGCGGCATCCCCCATCTTGCGATCTATCACTACGAGCCAGCATCGACTGGCTCGTATTTTTTCTAAGCCGCTTCTCGGCCACTCTAAGCGTTGGGCTTAAAGCCGCTTAAACGTCCGCATTGCGGATTAAGACATTTGGCAGTTTTCGTCTGAATCGCATTATGCCTTTTAGCTAATTCAAGCGAAAAATTCGCTTTTAGGATTAATCGTATTCGCGAACCCCGCGAGCGGCTGCACACTCGGCGCTCGAACCTTATTGCCAGGTCAAGGCGCTGCGTCTTAAGTCCGTTGATTCGAAGTAATACTTAGGATGGCATAAGAAAAATCTTGGCGAGAGTTAATTGATTACGAGTGGGAGGAATGTTGAACAAGATCTATAAAGCCGTATGGAATGAAGCAAGACGCGTCTACGTGGCGGCATCCGAAGCGGCGAAAAGCGGGGGCGCGAAATGCGCTTCGGTATGCCGGACGCTGGCGGCCGCGGGCGCGGGCCTGCTCGGCGCGCTGGCGTTTGCGCAGCCGGCCGGCGCGCAGGAGTGTCCGCCTGCCGGCTGCGCGAATGTCGCCGACGCGATGTTCTACGATAGCGGAGCGCACGACGCCGCAACGCTCGGCAATTCCGGCACACCCGTCAAGCTGACCAACATCGCCCAAGCTGCACTGACCGCGTACAGCTCCGATGCGGTAACAGGCGCGCAACTCCACGCGACGAATGACGCGGTCTCGCAGAATTCGGCGAGCATTTCCAGCCTCGCCGCTAACATCGACAATGGTCAGGTGGGGCTGGTCCGGCAGGATCTGGATACGCTCAATCTCGCCATCGGCCAAGCCACGGATGGCCGCTACGTCGACTTCACCGGACTCGGCGGGCCGCGCGAACTGCTAGGCGTCGCGGCGGGAACGAGCCCGCAGTCGGCGGTCAATCTGACGCAACTCAAGCAGGTCGTGTCGACGCTAGGCGGCGGCGCGTCGGTCAGCGCCAGCGGCTCGACCGTCGGGCCGAGGTACAACGTGCAGTCGGGCACGCAAACCACTGTCGGCAATGCACTGACTTCGTTGGACACGGGCATCGCGTCGCTGCAGTCGCAGATCGTGTCGGGCAGCATCGGCCTCGTTAAACAGGATCTCGGAACGCGCGACATTCTGGTCGCGCCGTCCTCGACAGGCATTCGGCTCAGCGTGGCCGGATTGAACGGCAACCGCACGGTGACCGGATTGTCGCGCGGCACGATCGGCGCATCGAGTACCGACGCCGTGAACGGCGCGCAGTTGTACGGCAACGCTGCGAGTGTGGCGGCGGCGCTCGGCGGCGGGTCGGCGGTCAATGCGGACGGCACGGCGAATGGGCCGGTCTATAACATCGGCGGACATACGTACGGCGACGTCGGATCGGCGCTCGCCGCAGCCGTCACGACGAGCGTGGCAAGCAGCACGGCGGCGAGTGCGACGGCGAGTGCCACGTCGATTACAGCGGCCACGGCCGATTCGATGCAATACGATTCTTCGGCGCACGACAGCGTGACGCTCGGCAACGCTGGCGCGCCGGTTCGCGTGACCAACGTGCGCGCGGCGAATCTCACGAGCGACAGCGTGGACGCAGTGAACGGCGGGCAACTGTTCGCGACCAATCAGGCGGTGGCGCAGAACAGCGGCAATATTGCGAACCTCGATCAACGCGTCGGCACCAACGCGGCCAACGTCGCCAGCCTCGACCAGCGGGTGAGCGTCAACACGACGAAAATCGCCGGTCTCGACACACGCACCGCCACGCTCGAGGGCAGCCTCACGAACGTTGCGAACCAGCTCACGAACGGCGAGATCGGGTTGGTCCAGCAAGACATGGCTTCGCGCATCATTAGCGTCGGGCAGGATACGAATGGCGCGCGCGTCGATTTCACGGGCACCGGCGGCGCGCGGCAATTGACCGGCGTCGCGGCGGGTCGCACGGACACGTCAGCGATCAATTTTGCGCAGTTCAGCCCGCTAGTGGCCGGGCTCGGCGGCGGCGCTCAAATCGGTAGCGACGGTTCCGTGACCGGACCTTCGTACCATGTGCAAGGCGGCACGCAGAACAACGTCGGCGATGCGCTCGGCTCGCTCGACAACGGGCTGACCACGTTGCAGCAGCAGCTCGACACGGGCGGCATCGGCCTCGCGACGCAAGATCCGGCTTCGCGTGTCATCAGAATCGGTGCAAACACGGACGGCCGCGCGATCAGCGTGGCGGGCACGCTGGGCAACCGCGTCGTCACCGGTGTGGCGCGCGGCTCGCTGAACGCGACCAGCACCGACGCGGTCAACGGTTCGCAACTCTTCGCGCAAGCAGCGAGCACGGCTACGGCGCTTGGCGGCGGCTCGACGGTGAATGCCGACGGCTCCATCAGCGCGCCGTCGTACAAAGTGGGTGGGCAGGTGGTGAACACTGTCGGCAGCGCGCTCGGCAATCTGGATGGCCGCGTCACGCAGAACAGCGGCGATATCGCCGGCTTGCAAAGCACGGTCGGCCGCATCGGCGGCACGGTGGCGAATGCGCTTCAGTACGACAGTTCGGCGCATGACAAGGTGACGCTCGGCGGCACAACGGCGAATGCGCCGACCGTGCGGCTGACCAATCTGAAGACCGGCGAAGTTTCGGCAACCAGCAGCGATGCGGTTACCGGCGCGCAACTGTGGCGAACCAACCAGCAGATCAGCAGCATCGATCAGACCGTCAAGAACTATACGGCCAGTGGCACCGGCTACATGGCGGTCAACAGTTCCGCAGACGCTTCGCAGGCGACCGGCAGCGGTTCGCTCGCCTTAGGCGGCGGCGCGAAAGCGTCGGCTGCGAACACGGTCGCGCTTGGAGAAGGGTCGATCGCCGATCAGCCGAATACGGTTTCCGTAGGCTCGTCGGGCAACGAACGCCGAATCACCAACCTCGCGCCGGGGCAGGCGCCGGGCGACGCGGTCAACATGCAGCAGTTCCAGGGCGGCATGGGCGACCTCGCGCGGCGCGCCTATGCGGGAACGGCGTCGTCAATGGCGATGAACATGGTCCCTGAGGTCGACGCGACGAAGAACCTCGCAATCGGCGTGGGCACGGCGGGCTATATGGGTTATCAGGCGGTGGCGGTGGGCCTGTCGGCGCGCGTCGCGCAAAACTTCAAGGTGAAGCTCAGCGCGGGCATCAGTTCAGTGACGACTTCCGTCGGCGCCGGCGCCGCGTATCAGTGGTAGGCAGGTGAAGCCGCGCAGCGGACCTGCCGATCGCGGACACCCCACCGTGAGAACGGCGGGGTGCAGGGTGCGCTTACTGGAAAAGCTTCATTGCTTGCGAGAGTGTGTTGTACACGCCCCATGCCAGGGGAATCATCACATATAGCCAGAAGACAGCGAGCTTGACCTTGTTGGTCGGGTGCACGGGTTCAATGGTCGACATGCGAGTCTCCTTATGCGCCTTTGGCGACTTGTGCTTCGGTCATGTGATGCTTGTCGTCCACACGCTTGACCAACAGATTGCAGATAAAGCCGATTACCAGCAGCACGGCCATGATGTGAACCGTCATCGTGTAGGCGTCGGCTTTGGCCACACCGTGCGCGACTTCATAGGCGCGGATGTAGTTGACCAGCACCGGGCCGGCAACGCCGGCCGCGGCCCACGCGGTCAGCAGACGTCCATGGATGCCGCCGACGAACGCCGTGCCGAACATATCGGCGAGATAGGCGGGCACCGTCGAAAAGCCGCCGCCGTACATCGTGAGGATGATGCAGTAGGACAGCACGAAGAGCGCCATATGACCGGATGCGGCGAAACTCGGCACGAGGAAGTACAACACGGCGCCGAGCGCGAAGAAGATGAAGTAGGTGTTCTTGCGGCCAATCCAGTCCGAAGCCGATGCCCACACGAAGCGGCCACCCATGTTGAACAGCGACAGCAGGCCAACGAAGCCGGCTGCGGCGGCAGCCGTCACGGTGCCTTTGAAGCTTTCCTGGATCATCACCGAAGCCTGGCCGAGAATGCCGATGCCGGCGGTCACGTTCAGGAACAGCACCAGCCAGATCAGATAGAACTGCGGCGTCTTCAGAGCCTGATCGATGTGCACGTGGTTTCGCGTGATCATCTTTTGCTGGGCCGTTTGCGGCGGGGTCCAGCCTGCCGGTTTCCAGTCGGCCGGCGGCACGCGAATGGCCGACGCGCCGATCGACATCGAGATGAAGTACACAATGCCGAGCACGATGAACGTTTCAGCCACGCCGATGCTCGTCGCGCTGCGGAAGTGGTTCATCAGCGCGACCGACAACGGCGCCGCGATCATCGCGCCGCCGCCGAAGCCCATGATCGCCATGCCGGTCGCCATGCCGCGGCGGTCCGGAAACCAGCGAATCAGCGTCGACACCGGCGACACGTAGCCGAGGCCGAGCCCGATCCCGCCGATCACTCCGTAGCCGAGATACAGCAGCACGATCTGGTGCAGATACACGCCCAGCGCGGAAATCAGGAAGCCGCCGCCGAAGCAGCATGCCGCGGTGAACATCGTGCGGCGCGGGCCGACGTGTTCGAGCCACTTGCCGGCGAAGGCCGCCGACAGACCAAGGAACACGATCGCCAGCGAGAAAATCCAGCCGAGAGAGGTCAGCGACCAGTCATCGGGAGCGGATTGCGTGATGCCGATAACTTTGGTCAGCGGGCCGTTGAACACGGAGAACGCGTACGCCTGGCCGATACAGAGGTGAACGGCGAGTGCCGCAGGTGGAACCATCCAGCGGGAAAAACCCGGCTTTGCGATGGTGGCTTCTTTCGAAAAGAATCGTGCGGAGCCTCGGTTGTGCTGCGGCTCGGTAATACTGCTCATGGTCGGTCTCCCGGGAAGCGAAGTCTTTGTTATCGGCGCATCAGACCGAATGCTTTAGTGTTTGCAGCGTGAGAATTGCCAATCGATGCCGCGCTCATATATGCGGCTGCGTTTCATATGAGCGTGCGCAAATTCCGTAAGGAACTTGCTTGGTCGAACGATAGGGCGGCGGACTTGGGTTGGCAATATGAGATAGAAATGCATAAGGCATTGCCCGAGGAAATGCGACTGAGAACCGCCAGATCGCGGCAGGCGATCCCAAATATCGGGTAAAAGGCGAGGTGCAGCGACGTGCAGCGCAAGCAGGCCCGCGTGGAAGTCAAAAAAGCCGGCCGTGGCTGCATCGCCACGCCGGCCTTTTTCAATCGCGATCAGTTATTCAGACAGTGCGGCCCGTCTTCATTTTTGCGGCCACCAGCACAGAGATCAGACAGCCGATCGCGAGGTAGCCCGCCACCGGATGCCACGAACCGCCGGCAAAACTGACCAGCGCGACCGCGATGAACGGCGTGAAGCCACCGCCCACCACGCTCGCCACCTGGTAGCCAACCCCCGCGCCGCTGTAGCGATACTCGGTGCCGAAAAGCTCGGTGAACATCGGCTGCTGCACGCTCACCACCATGTCGTGCGCGATGTTCGCGAGCATCACGGCAAACACCACGATCCACACGGTTGAGCGTGCTTCGAGGGCGAGAAAGAACGGCACGGCGCTGAACATGCCGACGAGCGCGCCGACGATATACACGCGGCGGCGGCCGAACCGGTCGGCGAGCATCGCAAAGAGCGGAATGGTCACGCAACTCACGGCGCCGACCAGCAAACCGATCGTAAGGAAAAACTCGCGCGGCATGTGCAGATTCGCGGTCGAGTAATTGAGCGCAAACGCGGTGACGATATACATCGTGAACAGTTCGGCAAGACGCAGCGCAATGATCAGCAGGAACGCCTTCGGATGGCGCAACAGCGCTTCCACGATTGGCAGCCGCACGCTGCGCTCGCCGTGCGTGCCGACTCTCTCGACGAACTCCTGCGATTCTTCCATGCTCGAGCGGATCCACATCGCGATTAGCACCAGCACCACGCTGAAGAGGAACGGCAGGCGCCAGCCCCAGCTCATGAACGACGCGTTGTCCATCGAGCGGCTGATCAGCGCGACGAGGCCGGTCGCCAGCACGAGGCCCACGCCGTAGCCGACCTGAACACCGCTGCTATAGAAGGCTTTTTTCTTTTCCGGCGCGCTTTCAACCGCCATCAACGCCGCGCCACCCCATTCGCCGCCGACCGCGAAGCCCTGGATTGCGCGCAGCGTGACGAGCAGCACTGGCGCCAACCAGCCGATGGTGGAGAACGATGGCAGGAGACCGATTGCGGCGGTGGAAAGGCCCATCATCATCACCGTGAGCACCAGCATGCGCTTGCGGCCGAGCCGATCGCCGAAGTGGCCAAACACGAAACCGCCAAGCGGGCGGAACAGAAAACCCACGCCGAACGTGGCAAAGGCCGCCAACGTGCCCATTGCCGGGCTTACTTTGGGAAAGAACTCCGCGTTGAAGACGAGTGCCGCGACAATCCCATACAGCAGGAAGTCATACCAGTCGACAACAGCGCCGACGAAGCTGCCGAGCGCGGCTTTGCGTGCCCGGCTGCGCGCCGTGCGACTGTCGGCGGCTGTGGCCGGCGAAATGGTAGTGCTCATGACGGTGTCTCCTTGGATTCTCGGACTACGGCTCGATCAGATCGGCGTTTGCGGCTCGGGCCAGCGTGGCCGATCAGTTGCAGGATGTGCGGAAGATTAAAGACGCCGCGGGCGTCACACAATCCGCACTCAGCGCAAATTGCGCGATGAGCGGACGCTTCTGCGCGCATACCGCGCGTTTTCCGCGTATACACGGAGCGCGGTGAGTTTAAAGGACGACGACGCGCGAAGGCGCAGTGCGTGCTACCGTTAGAGCACGATACAAAAACAACAGTGACTGATATACTACATACCGAATATTGACGTTTGCGGCGATGCAACATACAATTGAGTCATTCGTTCATTCAATTGTCTGGAGCTACAAATGGAACTCGTGTCTTTTTCGTTGCTGGGTGCCGCTGTTGTGGGCTTGGGTTGTTCGGCCACCGTTCTTCTGGCCCGCTGGATTCCACTGCCGATCGCGCAGCTTGCAGCGCAACATGGCCGCTTCGTCGGCCTTAGTGAGCAGCGCGCCGAAGCGCCGGCGCCTTATCGTATGCACGTTCAACCAGAGGCGATGAATGTCGTCGGAACTTCAAACTGAAGCAGTGGCAACACCTTTGACGTTGTCATTGCAGCCTATCGGCGCAAGCGCGAGCTTGCGCGATCAGGCTTATGCGATGCTGCGTCAGGCCATCGCGGACGCGGACATTTACCAGACGCGCGACGAAATCCGTCTGGACGAACGCGTGCTGAGCGAGACGCTAGGCGTGAGCCGTACGCCGGTGCGCGAGGCGATGACCCTGCTCGAGCAGGAAGGCTTTCTACGCATGGTGCCGCGCCGCGGCATTTACATCGTGCGCAAGAGCAAGCGCGAGATCGTCGAGATGATTCACATGTGGGCCGCGCTCGAAAGCATGGCTGCGCGCCTCGCCACGCAGCGCGCCACCGACGAGGAAATCGCCCGCTTGCGGCACATGTTCGACAATTTCCGCGACGGCACCCCAGCTGAGCACATCGCCGAGTATTCGGACGCGAACATCGCGTTTCACCAGGCGATCGTCGAGTTGTCGAAGTCGCAGATCATTCTCGACACCATCAAGAATATTTTTATCCACGTGCGCGCTATCCGGCGCATGACAATTTCGCAGAGCGATCGCGCTTCGCGGTCGATCGTCGATCACCTACGCATCATCGAGGCGTTGGAGAAGCGGGACACCGAACTGGCCGAGCGTCTCACGCGCCAGCATTCGCTCGACCTCGCGGCGTTCGTGGAAAAGAATTGCGATTTTCTCGACTGATGACTGAATAGGCATTGGCCGCTCCCGGCGGTCGCAAACGAAGCAGGCAAAAGCCCGCGGTGTTCTCACACCGCGGGCTTTTTTGTTTTTTTGGCCTACCGGGTAGGGATATACCGCGCTTGACGTCTGGTGAAATGTGGTATGTGATATATCAACACTGAGCGTTTCTCGAAACGAGTCAGTGTTTTCCCTCGAAACGAGGAGCTTTGCGGGCGTTGAAGTAGCCGCTTTGCCGTACCCAGCAACGCTTACCTGCAAACACACAGCAGTAGCGGAACCGTGAAATCGTCCTTGCTTGAAACTGATATATCACATACCGTATGTGACAAGGCCGGCAACATGTTCTGAAAGGGCGTAACCCCGAAACGGGACGCTCATCGATAACCGTTGCACAACCGATTGACCAGGAGACGACCATGTCTGCAGTTGTTTCATCCCTGAACCCAGCCACGGGCAGCACCACGGCGGAAGACACGCTCAAGCAGAAGACGCGCAACGCAGGCATCGTCTCGGGCGGCCATCTGGTCGCGAAGGCGCTGAAAAACGAAGGGGTCGATACGATCTTCACGCTGTGCGGCGGCCACATCATCGACATTTACGACGGTTGCGTGGACGAAGGGATTCGTATCATCGACGTGCGCCATGAGCAGGTCGCGGCGCACGCGGCAGACGGCTATGCGCGTCAGACCGGCAAGCTCGGCTGCGTGGTCACGACGGCCGGCCCCGGTTGCACGAACGCGGTGACGGGCATCGCGACGGCGTTCCGCTCGGAGAGCCCGGTTCTGCATATCGGCGGACAGGGCGCGCTGACGCAGCACAAGATGGGTTCGCTGCAAGACTTGCCGCACGTCGACATCATGTCGCCGATCACGAAGTTTGCCGCCAGCGTATCGAGCACCGAGCGCGTCGCGGACATGATCTCGATGGCCGCTCGCGAGTGCTTCAACGGTGCGCCCGGTCCTGCTTACCTGGAAATTCCGCGTGACGTGCTGGACCGCGAAGTCGATCTGACGCGCGCGGTCGTGCCGCAACCGGGCCACTATCGTGCATCGACGAAATCGATTGGCGATCCGCGCGACATCGAGAAACTGGCCGACATACTCGTCAATTCCGAGCGCCCCGCGATTCTTTACGGACAGCAGGTATGGACCGCGCGCGGCCATGAAGAAGCGATCGCATTGCTGCGCGGCCTCGACATTCCCGGCTATTTCAATGGTGCGAGCCGGGGCCTGCTGCCGCCGGGCGATCCGCATCACTTCGACCGCACGCGCTCGCAGGCGTTTGCCAATGCGGATGTTCTGATTGTGGTCGGCACGCCGTTCGATTTCCGCATGGGTTACGGCAAGCGCATCAGCAAGGAACTGACGCTGGTGCAGATCGACATGGACTACCGGACGGTCGGCAAGAATCGCGACATCGATCTGGGTCTGGTTGGCGATCCGGGTGCGATCCTCGCCGCTGTGCTGCAAGCCGCGAGCGGCCGCCTGAAGGACGACAAGCGCCAGGCGCGCCGCAAGTGGATGGCGCAATTGCAGGACGCCGAAGCAACCGCGACTGAAAAGCTCATGCCGCTTTTCAAGTCGAATAGCACGCCGATCCACCCGTATCGCGTTGCCTACGAACTCAACGAGTTTCTCGCCGACGACACCATCTATATCGGCGACGGTGGCGACGTCGTAACGATTTCCGCCCAAGCCGTTCGCCCGCGCCGTCCCGGCCAATGGATGGACCCGGGTGCGCTCGGCTCGCTCGGCGTCGGCACCGGCTTCGCGCTCGCGGCCAAGATCGCGCATCCGCAGAAAGAAGTGCTGTGCTACTACGGCGACGGCTCGTTCGGCATGACCGCATTCGACATGGAAACGGCCAACCGCTTCGGCGCGCCGTACCTCGCGGTGATCGGCAACAACTCGGCGATGAACCAGATTCGCTACGGCCAGCTTGCCAAATACGGCGACGAGCGTGGCAACGTCGGCAATCTGCTGAGCGATGTGCCGTTCAGCAAGTTTGCCGAAATGCTCGGCGGCCACGGCGAGGAAGTGCGCGATCCTGCGCAGATCGCAGGCGCATTGCAGCGTGCGCGCGAAGCGATTCATCGCACCGGGCGCTCGGCAGTCGTCAACATCTGGGTCGACCCGCGCGAATACGCGCCGGGCACGAAGAACCAGACCATGTACAAGTAATACGGACACCTCAGGAGACAAGACATGGGCAAAGCACTCGACGGCGTGCGCATTCTCGATTTCACGCATGTGCAATCGGGCCCGACCTGCACGCAATTGCTCGCGTGGTTCGGCGCGGACGTGATCAAGGTGGAGCGGGCCGGCGCCGGCGACATCACGCGCGAACAATTGCGTGATATTCCGGACGTGGACAGCTTGTACTTCACGATGCTCAATCACAACAAGCGCTCGGTCACGATCGATACGAAGAACCCCGAAGGCAAGCAGGTACTCGAGGCACTGATCCAGAAATGCGACGTGCTGGTGGAGAACTTTGCTCCGGGCGCGCTCGATCGCATGGGCTTCACGTGGGCGCGCATTCAGGAATTGAATCCGCGCATGATCGTCGCGTCGGTGAAGGGCTTCGGTCCTGGCCCGTATGAGGACTGCAAGGTCTATGAGAACGTCGCGCAATGCGCGGGCGGAGCGGCTTCCACCACGGGTTTCGACGACGGGCCGCCCGTCGTGACCGGCGCGCAGATCGGCGATAGCGGTACCGGCTTGCATCTCGCGCTCGGCATCGTCACCGCGCTTTATCAGCGTACACAGACGGGCCGCGGCCAGCGCGTGCTCGCTGCGATGCAGGACGGCGTGCTCAATTTGTGTCGCGTGAAGTTGCGCGACCAGCAACGGCTCGAACGCACCGGTGTGATGAAGGAGTATCCGCAGTATCCGAACGGCAAGTTCGGCGAAGCGGTGCCGCGCGCGGGCAATGCGTCGGGCGGCGGTCAGCCAGGTTGGATTCTGAAGTGCAAAGGCTGGGAGACCGATCCGAACGCGTACATCTACTTCATCACGCAGGCGCCGGTGTGGGCCAAGATCTGCAACGTGATCGGCAAGGAAGAGTGGGCCACCGACCCCGACTACGCGACGCCCGCTGCTCGTCTGCCCCGTTTGAAAGACATCTTCGCGGAGGTCGAACGCTGGACCATGACCAAGACCAAGTTCGAGGCCATGCAGATCCTCAACAAGTACGACATTCCATGCGGGCCGATTCTGTCGATGAAGGAGATCGCCGAGGAGCCCTCGCTGCGCAAAACCGGCACGATCGTCGAGGTCGATCATCCGACGCGCGGCAAATATCTGACCGTTGGTAATCCTATCAAACTGTCCGACAGCCCTACCGAAGTGAAGCGTTCGCCGCTGCTTGGCGAACATACCGACGAAGTCATGGCGGAACTCGGCTATTCGCCCGAGCAGATCAGCGCATTGCGCACCGCCGGCGCCATCTAGGCGCATAGAAAAACGTAGTGCAAGCCGCCCGCCGCTCGCCATCCAGGTGAGCGCGGTGCCGGGCGGCGCCTTTCGAACCCGCATTGGAGACGGCAGGACATGGCATACGAAGACACGCTCTCACTGAAGGAACGCGGCACCGCTCATACGCCCGACGACCACGCGCAGGTCGCCAACAAGGACGTCGTGCGGCACATTCTCGATCACGCCAAAGCGGAAGGCCGCACGTCGCTCACCGCGCCCGAAGGCAAACTTGTGTGCGACGTCTACGGCATTTCGGTGCCGAAAGAGGCGCTCGCCACGACTGCGGCCGAAGCCGCGCAATTCGCAACAGAGATCGGCTTTCCGGTCGTACTGAAGATCGTTTCGCCGGAAATTCTTCATAAGACGGAAGCGGGCGGTGTGCTCGTCGGCGTCAAAAATGCCGCTGATGTGGTGCAGGGTTTCACCACGATCATGGAGAACGCGAAGCGCTATAACGCGCAGGCCAACTTGCTCGGCGTGCAGGTGCAGCAGATGATCGGCGGCGGCCAGGAAGTGATTGTCGGCGCGGTGACCGATCCGTCGTTTGGCAAGCTGGTTGCGTTTGGCCTCGGCGGCGTGCTCGTCGAAGTGCTGAAGGACATTACGTTCCGCCTTGCACCAGCCACGCGCGACGACGCGCGCTCGATGCTCGACGGCATTGCCGCTGCCGAGATGCTCAAGGGCGTGCGCGGCGGCGAGGCGGTCGATCGCGAGGCGCTAGCCGGGCTGATCGAAAGCGTCTCGCGGCTCGTGTCCGACTTCCCTGAAATTTCGGAGCTCGATCTGAACCCGGTGTTTGCGAGCAAGCGCGGCGCGATTGCGGCCGACGTGCGCATCGTGCTCGACTTTGCGCCGCCCGTCGAACGCTATCGGCCGAGTCAGGAAGACATCGTGCGGCAGATGAACCGCATCATGAAGCCGGACCGCGTTGCCGTGATCGGCGCGTCGGCGGAAGACGGCAAGATCGGCAACTCGGTGATGAAGAACCTGATCAACGGCGGCTATAAGGGCGAGATCTATCCGATCCACCCGAAGGCTGACGAGATCATGGGACGCAAGGCCTATAAGAGCGTGCTGGACGTGCCCGGCGATATCGACGTCGCCGTGTTCGCGATTCCCGCGAAGTTCGTCGCCGGTGCATTGACCGAAGTCGGCAAGAAAGGCATTCCGGGCGCGGTTCTGATTCCTTCGGGCTTTGCCGAAACCGGCAATGTGGAAGGCCAGCAGGAAATCGTGGCGATTGCGCGTGAATACGATATTCGGCTGATGGGCCCGAACATCTACGGCTTTTACTACACGCCGAAGAACCTGTGCGCGACGTTTTGCACACCGTACGATGTGCAGGGCAAGGCCGCGTTGTCGTCGCAATCCGGCGGTATCGGCATGGCGATCATCGGCTTTTCGCGTTCGGCGAAGATGGGCGTATCGGCAATCGTGGGCTTGGGCAACAAGTCCGATATCGACGAGGACGATCTGCTGACGTTCTTCGAACAGGATGAGAACACCGACATCATCGCGCAGCATTGCGAGGATCTGAAAGACGGTCGCGCATTCGCGGAGACGGCGGCTCGTGTCTCGAAGAAAAAACCGGTCGTGGTGTTGAAGGCGGGCCGCACGAGTCTCGGTGCGCGCGCTGCCAGTTCGCACACAGGTGCGCTCGCAGGCAACGACCGCATCTATGAAGACGTGTTCAAGCAATGCGGCGTGATCCGCGCGCGCTCACTGCGCGACCTGCTTGAATTCGCGCGCGGCATTCCGAAACTGCCCACGCCGAAGGGCGAGAACGTGGTGATCATCACGGGCGCGGGCGGTTCGGGCGTGTTGCTGTCGGATGCGTGCGTGGACAACCGCCTGTCGCTGATGACGATGCCCGCGGATCTCGACACGGCATTCCGCAAGTTCATTCCGCCGTTCGGCGCCGCGGGCAATCCCGTCGACATCACAGGCGGCGAGCCGCCGTCGACGTATCAGAACACGATACGTCTCGNCCTCGAAGACCCGCGCATTCACGCGATCATTCTCGGCTACTGGCACACGATCATCACGCCGCCGATGGTGTTCGCGCGACTCGTGGTCGAGGTGAAGGAAGAGATGAAAGCGCGCGGAATCGAGAAGCCGATTGTCGCGTCGCTCGCGGGCGACGTGCAGGTGGAGGAGGCCGCTGAGTATCTGTACGCGCATGGTGTCCCGGCGTATGCGTATTCGACGGAGATTCCCGTCGCGGTGCTCGGTGCGAAGTATCAGTGGGCGCGCGGTGCCGGGTTGATCTGACGCACTTAACGTAAGGCGGCACGGTTCTCTTCGCGACAATCGTTGCAATAGCGATTGCGACGAGCGAGAGGATCGTGCCGAAGCGCTCAAGGAGCGGCGTATGGATACGTGGATGCGTTTCATGTCGAACGACGGCGGTGTGGTGTTCGGCCGCGTCGAAGGTGGCTATCTGCATGAGTACGAAAGTCTGGATCAACCGGTGCCGACCGGCGCCGTGTTGTCGACGCGCGCGTTGACGCCGCTCGCGCCGTGCGCGCCCGGCAAGATCGTCGCGCTCTGGAACAACTATCACGCGCTTGCCGCGAAGCTCGATAAGCCGGTGCCGACGCATCCGCTCTTTCTGCTGAAGCCGGCGGGTTCCGTGATCGGCTCCGATGAGCCGATCCGGCGGCCGGTGAGCTACGCGGGCAAGATCGTCTATGAAGGCGAGCTCGGCATCGTAATTGGCCGGCGCTGCCGCGATGCCGATGTCGAAGAGGCGGCTCAGGCGATCTTCGGTTACACGCTCGTCAACGATGTGACTGCTGCCGATCTGCTCAACGAGAATCCGCATTTTCCGCAATGGTGTCGCGCTAAAGGCTTCGATACTTTCTGCTGCATTGGCCCGGCGATCGTCTCGGGCTTCGATTGGCAAAGCGCGCATCTTGTGACGATGCTCGACGGCGTCGAGCGGCAAAACTATCCGCTCTCCGACATGGTGTTTTCGCCGGCCGAGCAGGTGAGCCTCATCTCGCAGGACCTCACGCTGGAACCCGGCGATGTGATCGCATGCGGCACGTCGGTGGGAGTCGGGTCGATCAAGGACGGAGCGACGGTGTCCATTTCGATCGACGGCATCGGCACGCTGCGCAACACGCTGAACGCCGCACAAGCGGCTGGCTCGGAGATGCCTAAACCAGGCGTTCTCGCGGGACTCGTTTGAACGATGGGCCGATCCGCGGGCCACAAGCGCGCGGAACTGCATCACAAACACGGAGGAGCGCGCGTGTCGCAAGCGTCTGACAGTACCGTGTGGCTGGGAATGTTCGTCCCACTGAAGACAGCGTTTGCCGCGCTGTTGGCCTGTGCGCTCGGCTCGGTGCTGGTGGCCGCGGCTGGCGCTGTTGCCGGCGCCCGGTTCGCGCGTCGGCGCAATCTGGCGCGAGGGCCCGCGCTCGCCGCGTTGCTGGCGAGTGGCGTGGGCTTGTCGATTGCGTCCATCGGCGTCGCGCGTTATCTGTCGGCGCTATCGTCGCGACCGTCGATGACCGAAGCGTTTCTCGAGCGAATCGAGCTCTGCACGGCCGTATTCGCCGGCGCGTTGATCTTCGCGACATCGGCGATCGCATTCTGCAAGCTGCGTGGTGTATTGCCGTTGCGCGCGGCGGCGCGTCCGGGGCACCGCATCGTCAACGGAATCGCTCTGCTGTTATGTGGATGGCTTGGCTACGGGTTCGTGACCGAAGCGGCGCAGCCGTTCGGACTCGCCGCCCTGCTAGCGATGAGCGCACTGTCTTCTTCGCTAGGCGTGCATGTGATGCTCTGTCGCGAATGTTCGAAGGGACATGTGCATGGACGCCGCATCGGCATTGCAATGGGCTGGCGAGACGAGACTGAAATGGGAGACGCGCTGGGAGACGCGCGCGAGATCGGCATGGTGCGCGCGGCAGCATACCGTCATCGTGGACGCTGGCATAACAGCGGCAGCGGGCAACGACAGGTCCGCGCACGCTCGACGCGCCGCCTGTCCAGCCGATCCGCGGTAATCCGACAGCCGGGAGGCCGATCACGATGAACACACAGACCTCGCGAGCCTATCGGCTAGCGGAACGAATGCGAGCCGTCGAGGCTGCCAAAGCCGGGATAGGCGGAAAGAAAGGCGGGAACACATTCCCGCCGAACCGCTCATTCGCCGGAGCCGGCGAACTCGCTGTAGTACTGCGCTTTCTTCTGCAGAATCAGCTGTGCGAGGAAATCGGCGTCGTAGGCGCGATGAAGATGCGCATGGAACCGCTCGATAAAAGCGGTGATACGAGCCGCCTCGCTATTGAATTCGCTCAGGATTTCGAGTGTCGCGTGGTCCCAGCGAAAGCGCAGGCCGAGATCGCTGAACGCGGCGTTATACGCGCTCAAATGTGGATCGTTGGGATGGTCGGCGGCAGCGCGGGCTGTGCGTGCGCTGGCATGAGTCGCAACCGAAGCGTGGTTCATGATCGGCCTCCTGGGCTGACAAGTGATGGAACTTGCTTGCAGCATAGAAGTACTGATCGATTTGCAATAGTTAAAGTTTTATTGGGTTTCCATAGCTTATTGCTTATAGACGCTCAGTTCCTTCACACGAGTGATCTTCTCGATGAGGCTCGCGCCTTCTTCCATCAGGAAGCGCTTGAAGGCCACGGCAACCGGCGGCAGGCGCTTATTCTTCCGATGAACGACGTACCAGTTGAGCATGACCGGAAAGCTCTCGACATCGAGCACGACGAGGTGACCCAACTGCAGTTCGAGGCTGATCGTATGCGCGGACAGAAATGCGATGCCCATGCCGGCGATCACGGCCTGCTTGATCGTCTCGGTGCTCTTGATCTCCATCGCGATCTTCAGATTGGACAGGCGGCCGGCGAAGCCTTCCTCCATCGAATTCCATGTGTCCGAGCCGCGCTCGCGCACGATGAACGCCTCGTTCGCCAACTGGCTGATCCGGATGTTGCGCTTGTCCGCGAGCGGATGCGTGGGCGCAGCCACGATCACATACGGGTGAGGTGCGAACGGCTCGTTCGTCGCGTCCATTTCGTGCGGCGGGCGCACCATCACCGCGAGATCCGTCTGGTTGGTAGCGAGCTGATGCAACAGCTCCTCCCGATTGTGCACCGCGAGGTTCAGCACGACGCCCGCATAACGCCGCGTGAATTCCGCGAGCAGCCGCGGAAAAAAGTAGTCGCCGGCGCTGATCACCGCGACATTGAGCTTGCCGCCGGAGACGCCCTTCAACTGGCTCATCGCTTCGTCGACTTCGTGAAACTGCTGAATGATCGCGCGGCTGTAATGCAGCATTTCGGTGCCGGCCGGCGTCAGGTAGATCTTTTTGCCGAGCTGTTCGAAGAGCGGCAAGCCGGCGTGCTCTTCGAGCTGACGAACCTGCGTGGAGACAGCGGGCTGCGTGAGATGCAGTTCCTCCGCGGCGCGCGAAAAGCTCAGGTGGCGCGCGACGGTTTCGAAAACCTTCAATTGGCGCAGCGTGGCATTGCGCATCGTCATGGCCGATGTATAAGCAAACGTGAATCAACATAATAACAAACTTTAATTATTAGTAATTCAGCAATGACCCTAGCATGAGTTTGTAAAACAAAGCGAAGTTGCCGGCGCCACACTCGGGTTAACGCTTGGATTCAGGCGTGGCGGGACCGACGGGCAGATTGGCGAAAACGACAGCTAAAAAGAAATAGTCGGAATTAAGAACTTCCCAAAAGGCGGCGAATAACACGCTTTTTAAAGGAAGCGCTTTAAAGACGCAGATATAAACATTCCCGAATTGCAAGACTTTTCGGGTCATAACGATAAGGTGGGACACATACAGCACGGCGCTTTGGGCCGGCTGCACTAAATAATTGCGGAGACAAGGCACATGGACGATATCACTCAACAGACAACGGCCCGCGTATTCTGGGCGAACCGTTGGTGGCAGCTCGTCATCGGCATGGTGTGCATGGCGTTGGTGGCGAACCTGCAGTACGCATGGACGTTGTTCGTCGCGCCGATGGACGCGCGGCATCACTGGGGCCAGGCCTCGATTCAACTGGCTTTCGCAATCTTCATTCTCACTGAGACCTGGCTCGTCCCACTCGAAGGTTGGCTCGTCGACAAGTTCGGTCCACGGCCGGTGGTTGCGGGCGGCGCGGTGTGCGCCGGTATTGCATGGGTCATGAATTCGTATGCGACGACCTTGCCGATGCTCTACGTCTCCGCGGTTGTCGCCGGCATCGGCGCGGGCGGGGTGTACGGCACCTGCGTCGGCAATGCGTTGAAATGGTTTCCGGACCGGCGCGGTCTGGCCGCGGGCCTCACGGCGGCGGGCTTCGGCGCGGGCGCAGCGGTGACCGTGATTCCGATTGCGAACATGATTACGCGCTCGGGCTACGAGCACACGTTTTTCTTCTTCGGTATTTTGCAGGGCGTCGCGATTCTGCTGCTCGCGATGTTGCTGGTGAAGCCCGTTCTGCGCAAGCACACGCCGGCGAAGAAGAAGTTCTCCGTGTCGAAGCTGGACCTCACGCCTGGCCAGATGATCAAGACGCCGGTGTTCTGGGTGATCTATGTGTCCTTCGTGGCGGTGGCGGCGGGCGGTCTGATGGCGACGGCGCAGATCGGGCCGATCGCGAAAGACTGGGGCCTTGCGCGCATTCCGATGACGATCTTCGGCGTAACGTTGCCGCTGCTCACGGCCACGCTCTCCATCGACAACGTGTGCAACGGCTTCACGCGTCCGCTGTGCGGCTTCATCTCCGACAAGATCGGTCGTGAAAACACGATGTTTGCGATCTTTATCGGTGAAGGGCTTTCGTTGCTCGGCATGATGGAGTACGGCACGAACCCGTATGCGTTCATGACCTTTGCCGCGTTGATCTTCCTCTTCTGGGGCGAGATTTTCTCGATCTTCCCGGCTATCTGCGCGGACACCTTCGGCAGCAAGTATGCGGCGGCCAATGCCGGCACGCTGTACACCGCGAAGGGCACGGCTTCGCTGCTGGTTCCGGTTGCGTCGGTGTTGTCGGCAACGGGTGGATGGAGTCTCGTGTTTACCGTTTCGGCTGTGATTACGATTGCCGCCGGCGTGTCCGCGAAGTTCATCCTCGCGCCGATGCGTTCGCGCTGGATCAACTCGCAGGACGAGCCGCAGCAAGGCGTGCTCGCTGTCGCGGGTAACGGCAAGGCCTCGCGGCTGAGCCACTGGCCTGAGCAAACCGGCGAGTAGGCTGCCCAAGCCGTTCGCGCCGGCCATGACGTCATGAATGTTTCGTTGCAGCAACTCAAGGTGTTTGTCGCCGTCGCGCGTGAACGGAGTTTTACGCGCGCGGCGCGCGAACTCGATCTGACGCAGTCGGCAGTGAGTCGGTGCGTGCGGGAACTCGAAGATGCGGTCGAACTGAAACTGTTCGACCGCACGACGCGCCAGGTTCAACTGACGCATGCAGGCGCGAGTCTAGAGCGGAGGATTGGCCGCCTGCTCGATGAAATCGATCTCACGTTGCGCGAAGAGCGGGCCGCTTATGAAGGACACCGCGGCGTCGTAGCGCTGGCGAGCAACCCGGTGTTGTCGTCGGGCTGGGTCGCACAGGGACTCGCGCGTTGCGCGGCGGCATTTCCCGAGCTGCTCGTTACCGTCGAGGATCAGGCTCAAAGCGGCGTCCTTGCAAGCGTCGAACATGGCGAGGTGGATTTCGGCGTGGTCTCGCTCGCCGAGCCTCTCGCCAACGATCAGTTGCACGCGCAAGTCGTTTTCACCACGCCGCTGCACGCGGTCATGCCGTCGACGCATCCGCTCGCCCGTCACGCGGGCGTCGCGTGGGACGCCCTGCATGACTGGGCGCTCGTCACGTTGAATGCCGACGCAGGCGTGCGCGCGGCACTCGATCTCGCCGTCAACGCGAACCGCCTGAAGCGGCGCCCTGTTCAAGAGCTCGGGCATGTGGCGGCGGTGCTGCGCATGGTGGAATTGGGGCTGGGTGTCGGCGTTCTGCCCGTCGACGCGCATTGGCCGGCTGTCGGCGAGTCGCTTGTTAGCCGGCCGCTCGTTCCTGAGACGACACTGACGACGCTGCTCGTGCATCGTCGCAATCGCTCGCTAAGGCCCAACGCCGCAGCCGCGTGGGCGCAGTTCGCAGCCCATGCCGGTGTGTCGTCCGCCGACGCGAGTTCGGACGGCGGTTCGGGCGAAACCCCGAACGCCACCCCACGCGCAACTGGGAACGAAACCCGGAACACAACCCCGCACGCAACCGGGACCGCAACCCCCAGCGCAGCCCCGCCCGCAGCGCCCCGCGACGATTCCTGGCCCGCCGCCGCCCGCAGCGGCGCGGCACTACACGAGCCCTAGCGCCGCATCGACCTTGCCCGCGCCGGCCTTCGCCCCAAGGCCGGTTTGCCGCAATCAGCCCACGCAACATCTCAATGCAAGGAGCTTCATGATGGACACTGACACCGGCCTCAGGCGCCATGACCTGCTGATCGACGGCAAGCGGTTGCCGCCGGCCACTGGCGAATATTCCGTCAATATCAACCCGGCCACCGAAGAGCCCATCGCACATGTTGCGCAGGGCAGCGCCGCCGACGTCGATACGGCCGTGCATGCCGCGCGCGCCGCATTGAAAGTGTGGAATGGAATCAAGGCAGCGGAGCGAGGCCGCATTCTCTCGCGACTTGCCGGCCTGATGCGCGCGAATCTCGACGAACTGGCCACGCTCGAAAGCCTCGACGCCGGCAAGCCGATTGCCGCCGTGATGCGCCAGGACGTTCCGGCCGCGATCGATACGCTGGAGTACTACGCAGGCTGGTGCGACAAGATCAACGGCCAGGTGGTGCCGGTTCGCCCGGACGCATTGACCTACACGTTGCGCGAACCGGTCGGCGTGGTCGCGGCGATCGTGCCGTGGAATTTCCCGCTGATGATCGGCATGTGGAAGATCGCGCCTGCGCTCGCATGCGGTTGCACGCTGATCGTGAAGCCCGCGGAGATCACGCCGCTCAGCGCGTTGCGCATCGGCGAACTCGCGCTCGAAGCGGGCGTGCCGCCGGGAGTGCTGAATATCGTCACGGGCAAGGGCCGTGTGGTCGGCGACGCGTTGGTCGCACATCCAGGCGTGGACAAAGTGACGTTCACCGGGTCACCTTCGGTGGGGCGCGGCATTCTGCAGGGCGCGGCCGGCAACTTCAAGCGCGTTACGCTGGAGCTCGGCGGCAAGTCGGCGAATCTGATTTTCCCCGACGCGAACCTCGACAACGCGGTGCGCGCTGCGGCGTCGGGCATCTTTTTCAACACGGGCCAGGTATGCTCGGCGGGCTCGCGGATTCTCGCGCATCGCGATGTCTACGATGAAGTGGTGGAGCGCCTCGCCGCGCGCGCGAAGGCGATCAAGGTCGGCGATCCATCGCTGCGCGAAACGTCGATGGGTCCGCTCATCTCCGCTGCGCAAATGAAGACCGTGCTCGGCTATGTCGATGCAGGACGCTCCGAAGGCGCGTCGCTCGTGACGGGCGGCGCGCGCGTCGGCGAGCGCGGCTTCTTCGTCGAGCCGACGGTGTTTGCCGACGTCGAGCACGAAATGCGCATTTCGCAGGAGGAAATCTTCGGGCCGGTGGCGAGCGTGATCCGTTTCAATGACGAAGCTGACGCAATACGTATTGCTAACGGCACGTTGTATAGCCTCGCGGCGGGCGTGTGGAGCGCGGACATTGGCCGTGTGCATCGCGTGGCGCGAGACCTGAGAGCGGGAACCGTCTGGATCAACACCTACGGCTATACCGATGTGCGCCTGCCCTGGGGCGGCTCCGGCGATTCCGGCTTCGGCCGCGAGCACGGAGACGTCGCGATTGAAAACTTCACCGAGCCGAAGGCGGTCTGGCTCGCTATCGATCAGTAGCGACCTCACTCGCTGCGCAATAAAAAGGATCGGACGCCCAGCGGCGTCCGATCCTTTTTCAACTTACCGGCGTAAAACCAAAGAAGCGCGGAGAAGCACTACATCGTTCAGGCGCCCTGCAACGCCATGCGCTCGCGCAGCTTGACGAGCGCAAGCACCACGTCGATGGTCGGCGTGGGCTCGTTGACGAGACGCCCCATTTCCTGCACGACGGTCAGAAGCGGATCGATTTCCATCGGCCGCCGGTTTTCCAGATCCACGAGGGTCGACGTCTTGTGCGCGCCGACCGCGCCCGCGCCGTCGATGCGCTTTTCCACATCGACCCGAAAGTGCACGCCGAACTGATCGGCGATACGCTTTGCCTCGAGCATCATCGTGCGGGACACCGCGCGCGTGCCGGGGTCGCTCGTGAGCACGTCGAGCGTCGCGTGCGTCAACGCGCTGATCGGGTTGAAGCACAGATTGCCCCACAGCTTGAGCCAGATTTCGTCGCGGATGTTGTCGCGGATCGGCGCCTCGAAACCCGCCGCCTGCATGATGTCGTGCAATTGCTGGATGCGCGGCGTGCGCTCGCCGCTCGGCTCGCCGATGGGGAATTTCTTGCCGTACACATGCTTGATGACGCCTGGTTCGACGATCTCGGCGGCCGGGTACAGAACGCAGCCGATCGCGCGTTCGGGACCGAGCTTCGTCCATTGGCTGCCGTCAGGGTCGACGCTCGCGAGCCGCGTGCCCGCGAACTTGCCGCCGTGCTGATAGAAGTACCAATACGGAATGCCGTTGACGCCGGTCACGATTGCCGTGTGCTTGCCGAGCAGCGGCTGCATGGCGTCGACCACGCCGGGCAGCGAGTGCGCTTTCAAGGTGACGATCACGAAGTCCTGCACGCCGAGTTCGCTCGGGTCGGACGTGCAGCGAACCGGTGCACTGACCGTCTCCCCGTCGATAATCAGACGCGCGCCGTGCTCGCGCATCGCCGCGAGATGCGCGCCGCGCGCGACGAAACTCACGTCCGCGCCGGCGCGTGCCAATTGCACGCCCATCAAACCGCCTATCGCTCCCGCTCCGAAGATACAGATCTTCATGATGCCGCTCCTGTGACTATGAGAAGTCGCTCGCCCACGCCGCGTCACGCCGAGCACGGCGGCGGGTCACTGATTGAGCATAGGGGCGGGAAGACAATACAGATAGTTAAAGTTTCTCGGCGAATGCATTAGGGATTCCTTATGCTTGTGCGCGCTGACCTGTCATGCAGCACCTCAATGGTCACGCGCGCCTGACGAGCAAAAAGCTCAGCCCAATCGCCGCGAGCAAGGCGCCGCAGCATCGATTGAACCAGCGCCTGACGCGCGCGCGTACGAGCCACTTGCCGAGATGCATGCCAGCCCACGAGTACAGCGCGATCGCCACGCATTCGAGCACGAGAAAGCTTGCGCCGAGCACGGCGAATTGCGGCAGCATCGGCTTCGCGATGTCAACGAATTGCGGCAGAAACGCGGTGAAAACCAGTATGGCCTTGGGATTGCCGGCCGCCACGAGGAACTCCTGCCGCACGATTCGCGGAAGCGCTGCGGATTGTTCGTGCGTGATGTCGATCGCGGGCGCGTCGCTGCGCCATAGTTGAATCGCGAGCCAGATCAGGTAAGCGGCGCCCGCGAGTTTGATCGCGAGAAAGAACCACTCCGACGCATGCAGCACGACCGCGAGACCGGTAGCGGCGAGCGCGATCATGGCCGCGAACGCGACGAGCCGCCCAGTACCGCCTAGGAACGCGGTCATGAAGCCGTGCCGCGCGGCCACGTTGATCGACAGAAGATTGTTCGGCCCCGGCGCGAGATTGACGGCGAAGCACGCGGGAAGAAAGAACAGCCAGGCAGTGGTCGACATAAAGCCTCGCAGGGAGTGAACGCGCGGGCGTGGGCGGTGAGCACAAAAGCGGAGCCGAAGAGCGCCGCGTTGCTTCCGATTTTCCGATTGTAGCGAAGCGGACGCGTGCCTCCGCTGGTGTGTGCGCTGACGCGCGTTGCAGGCCGCCTTGGCAGGCGCCCTTGCAGGCCTCAGTTCACCGCATTGATAAACCCGCTATCCCCCACCAACGCGTCGACGCTGAGCTTGACCGTGTCCTCGATCGCGATGGAACTGCTGCTGAATTTCGGCGATTTCCGTTTGACGGTCTTCGTGGTGGAGAACACGACCTTTTGCGTGGCGGCGTCGATCACCACGTAGCGCATCTTCAGAGTCCACAGAGCGGGCGAGCGGACGTCGTCGACGGTGAATTTTTCGATGCTGCCGCTCAGCACTTTCCTGCCATCGTCGAGATGAAAGCCGGCGACCTTCAGGCGATTCGCGATGCTCTCGCGCACTGCCTGGTTGATATCGCTTTTTAGCACCAGGGCAGTCATCGCCGTGTTTTCGATGCGATTCGGCGACACGCGTCCGTCGAGGGCCGGCATGTAGGCAAAATCGCGGGCGGGCGCGACACTGAGCCAACCGGTGGAATGCGGCGCGGCGCGGGGCGGGCTGTTCAGGCCGAACCACGACCATGAGCAGGCGGAGAGCATCAAAGGTAGTGCGATCAGGCCGCAGCCCTTGAGCACGATGTTTCCCACCGTTGCCGGCGTGCACGCTGTCGGGCGCGACAGATGAGACACAAGCGAACCATGCCGCGCCGATTCGGGCGCTGTGCGGGAACAAGCGGCGGTCGAGATCAGAGGAGTGGCCCTTTAAGTGGTGATACATGCCGTTGGAGAACAGCATGGTAACAGCGGCCACCAGCAAGCCATCTTCTAAATAAAACGCGCTGCGACGCCGCCGTCATGAGAAGCCGGCTTTGCCCTGCGTCATATCGACCAACGCGCGCTGTGCGTCGTCGACCGCGTTGACCGGCAAACGGATCGTCATCTTCACGAGCATTGCATGCGCGGTATCGGCGAGTGCGTAGTCTTGGGCTTCGACCCATCGCCGCACTTTCGCTTCGTCGGCGTAACCGACTTCGACGGTGAGCGACCCTTGAGCAATCCGCTCGACTCGCGGCGCATCCAGAAGCGCTGACGCGATGGCCTCGGTGTAGGCGCGCACGAGGCCGCCTGCGCCGAGCTTCACGCCGCCGTAATAACGGACGACGGCGGCCAGCACGCCGTCCAGATCGTGATGCCGCAGCACTTCGAGAATCGGCCGGCCGGCGGTGCCGGACGGCTCGCCGTCATCGGACATGCCGGACTGTCCGCCTGCGAGCAGCGCCCAGCAAACGTGCGTCGCGGCGGCGTGCTGCTCGCGCAGACGGCGCAGTTCGTCCATCGCGGCGTCGCGATCCTCGACGGGTATGGCATACGCAATGAACCGGCTCTTGCGGATCTCGAGTTCGTGGATGTGCCGCGTCGACAGCGTGTAAGTCACCTGGTGATTCCAGTCAATTACATGAATGAAGAGCTCATGCGCCGCGTTTGAGCTCGAGACTCGAATCATAGCCAGTTTGCGACCGTAGCCGGTAATAGGCGAGAGAGGCGAGAGAGGCGAGAGAGGCGAGAGACCGCGCGAGATCGAGCCGGTGCGCAAATATCGCGGCACGACGATTTGACTCTGTTCGGCCATCCGCGCGGCAAAACGCGACATGGCACGCTATGGCGCGGGCAAGCGCGGTACGTGCGGTGCACATGTACACTAGCCGAACAGTCCGTTTCGATCGGACGGGCGCAAATCAATCTGGAGACACCATGCTTGAGTTATCCGCGTTAGGCACCTTCGTTGCCGTTGTACTCGGGCTCTTTCTCATTCCCGGACCCGCTGTACTGCTCGTCTTGACGCGCACGGTTCACGGAGGACGCAAGGCGGGCATCTTCACCGGGCTTGGTATTGCAGTCGGCGACTTCATCCACACGCTCGGCGCGGCAGTCGGCCTTTCGGCGCTGCTGATGACGTCGGCGCTCGCATTCAACGCGGTCAAGTGGATCGGCGCGGCTTATCTGATCTATCTCGGCATTCGGGCGTTGCGCGAAAAGCAGAGCAGCGCAAATGTGCCCGCGAGCGCGCCGGTGTCCGCATCGAAAGCATTCTTCCAGGCGATTCCCGCCGAAGTGCTGAACCCGAAGACCGCGCTTTTCTTCCTCGCGTTTCTTCCGCAGTTCGTTCATCCCGAACATGGCTCCACGTTTTTGCAGTTCGCGACGTTAGGGCTGATTTTCGTCGGCACGAGCGCGCTTTACACGACGCTGATCGTGTTGACGATTCGTCCGCTCGGCAAGCTCGTGAAACGCTTGACGTGGCTGCGCCGCTGGCAGAACAAAATTATCGGCGTGCTGTTTATTTCGCTCGGCCTGCGCGTGGCCGCGCAAACGCGCTGAGCGCTCGCGTCTCGCTACGGTTAGACGTTGCGGCGCTGTCTTCTTAAACGCCCTTCGCGTGCATATTCCATTTGTTCCTGCGTGCGCACGGCGAGCCTTTCCTGCTCCGCGCGGCTGATTTGCCGCGTGTCGTCGATCTCGCCCACGCGCAGTACCTCCTGCGCGAGCCTGATACGCAACGTCATGAGCGGTTCGCCGCGTTCGACCAGCGTGCGATCTGTGGCGCGCGCCTGTTGCACCCCGCAATCGATCAGGTTGCGCAGCTCCAGCAGCGTCAGCCGTTGGCGTTGAATTTCGAGGATGAGCCGTTGAACGGCGCGCTCGTCACGCGCGCGCCACCAGGCGCGCAGCTCGGCAAGCGTGGGAGGCTCGAAAGGTGGAAGGCGCATTGCTCAGACGAAAAATACTGTATATATGTACAGTATATCGCGACTTTTTACGGGAACACGTAGCGTTTGCGGGCAACGGCGAAAGAGGCTTGTAGCCCGCCTGCCACTCAGTTCAGCGCGAGCATGACGGAAGCCACCATCACGACGACGGCAAGACACACGGCGACGAGCAGATCGTATGGATAGCGCATCATGCTTCCACGATAGGAAAGGCAAAGACGCTCATCATAGGCAACGCTTTCGCGTTTGACTGTCAGACATTGCAAGAGAGACGAGATGAACGACATCACAGCTTCCGCAGCCACGCCGGCGCGCCGCATCGAGCTCTGGTTCGACTTCGGCAGCAATTACAGCTACCTGAGCGTCATGCGTATAGAGGCTGAGGCTGCGGCGCGAGGTGTCAGCGTTGATTGGCGGCCGTTTCTGCTCGGGCCGATTTTTCGTGCGCTCGGTTTCGACAATTCTCCGTTCGTGCTGCAAAAGGAGAAGGGCGCCTACGTGTGGAAGGATATGGAGCGGCAGTGCCGCAAATACGGCATTGCGCTGACACGTCCGAGCGTTTTTCCGCGAGCCGCCTTGCTGGCGATGCGCGTGGCGTTGCTCGGCGCGCAGAGCGAATGGATCGCCGCATACTGCCGCGAGATCATGCAGCAAAATTTCGTGCATGACCGCGATATCGGTTCGATCCAGGTAGTGAGTGAAGCGCTCGCGAAACTGGGCTTGCCCGCGCAACCGATCATTGCCGAGGCGCAAAGCGACGCGAACAAGCTGCGTCTGCGCGAACAGACTGAAACTGCCGCGACGAAGGGCATTTTCNGCGCGCCGACGTTCTTCGTCGGCGATGAAATGTTCTGGGGCAACGACCGGCTCGAAGATGCGTTGGACTTCTGCTATTCGTCGCCGTGCTGACAGAAGCGCCGGCCGGGCACATGCGATACGACGGCCTGCGCAATTTCCAGCGGTGTGCTCTCGGCGGGCACGACGCGGCGGCTCGCTTCGGGCGTGTGCTTCATGGTCCATTCGACGAGCCGGTACGAACGCCCCCAAGGCGGTTGCAGCGGGTCGGAGACCTTGCATGAGTGAATCTGCCGGGCCCATTCGTTGTCGGGCATCGCACGCAGATGCTCGAATACCGTGTTCTCAACCATGATTTGACCTCATTCTTTTTTGGCAGGCATGCGGCCCATGCTCGGGTACGTCGGCAAACATCGCTGAAAAAAACGCCGCCGATGATCTGGCGGCTCAACAGGGGATGTTGAGCCGCATGGTTGCAGCAAAGAATTAAGCGAGACTTAAGATCGCGCAAAAGCGAAGACTGTGTGCGGCGCTTGTGGCTTCGCTCAGCCTGTGAGCCTGGCACCGCTGATGACTGATAACGTGACCTACTCCGCCCAAACGCCGCTCTCCGATCGTCTTCGCTCGCTTGTCGATACCGTGCAGCACAACGAACGCACGCTACGGCGTTTTCAGGACGTCGAGGTGCGTTTGATCGGCGCCCAGGCTTTCGCGTCGTTCCTCGATACCCTGTTCGGTCACTTGCCGCGCGAGTTCCTGTTATCGACCGTCACGCTATGGCTCGACGAGCGCGCGCCGTTGCTCGTCGAACTTGATCCCGCTGCGTTGCGCGCGACGGATCGTGCAGCTTCGCCGGCTACATGCGCCGGCCAGGCTACATGCTGATTCCTGTCACGCATCTGGCGGCACGCCGAGCAGTTGCAGTGCGCCGCGGGTCACCGCGCTAAACACCGGGCCCGCGACGGTGCCGCCATAGAACGCCTTGCCGGCCGGATCGTCGATCATCACGGCGACGATCAGCCGCGGGTCGCTCATGGGCGCCATACCGACGAAGAGCGCACGGTAGCGGTTCTTTGCATAAGTCGCGCCGACCTGTTTGCGCGCGGTGCCGGTCTTGCCGCCGACGCGATAGCCTTCGACGGTCGCGGCGCGCCCCGTCCCGCCATCGCCGGTAGCCATTTCCAGCATCGAACGGATCGCGCGGGCGGTGCCTGGCGTGGTGACCGCGTGGCGCGTTTGCGCAGCGGAGCCTGCGGCATGGCCGCTTGCGTCCGCGGTATCGCGCACCAATCGCACCGGGTGCATCGTGCCGTCGCCGGCATAGGCGGTGTAGATCTGTGCGATTTGCAGTAGCGACGCCGAGAGTCCGTAGCCATATGCCATCGTCGCCTGCTCGATCGGGCGCCAGCGTTTGTATGGACGCACCTTGCCCGATGCCACGCCCGGAAAGGTCAGATCGGGCCTCAGGCCGAGTCCGTATTCCTGATACTTGCTCCAGATTTTCTCGGCCGGCAGATTGAGCGCGAGCTTGGCGAGCGCGATATTGCTCGACTTCTGCACTGCTTCCGCGACGGTCATCACGCCGTGATTCGACGTATCGTGAATCACGGCAGGACCGATCTTGTACCAGCCCGGCGCGGTGTCGATGACGCTTTGCGGCCGCACCTTGCCCTCGTCGATGGAAAGCGCGACGACCACCGGCTTGATTGTCGAGCCCGGCTCGAAGGTGTCGACCACCGCGCGATTGCGCAATTGCCGGCCGGTCAGACGCGCGCGGTCGTTCGGATCGAAACTCGGATAATTGGCGAGCGCGAGAATTTCTCCGTTGCGCGCGTCGAGCACGACGACGCTGCCGGCTTCCGCGCGATGCTTCGCAATCGCTTCCTTTAACTGCCCGTACGCGAGTTGCTGAATGCGCCGGTCGATGGTCAGATGGATAGTTTCGCCGTTCTGCGCGGGCACGAGCGGGCGCGTCTCGGACACCACGCGGCCGAGCCGGTCGCGGATCACTTCGCGATGGCCGGGCACGCCGAGCAACTGCTCGTTGGCGGCGAGCTCGACGCCTTCCTGACCGTTGTCCTCGATGTCGGTGAAGCCGACTACGTGCGCCGCCGATTCGCCTTCGGGATAAAAACGCTTGGAATCCGCGATCTGCGTGATGCCTGCGAGTCCGAGCTTCGACAGATGACCGGCGGTATCGGCATCCACCTGACGCTTGAGCAGCACAAACGTCTTGTCGCCGTTCAAACGGCGGCGCAGTTCCGCGAGCGGCAGATCGAGCAGTTTCGAGAGCGGCGGCAACGCGGCTTCGTCGAGTAGTTTCGGCGACGCCCAGATCTCGTAAGTCGCGAGACTGACCGCGAGCATCGAACCATTGCGGTCAACAATGCGGCCGCGCGTTGCATCCAGTTCGATCGTGCGTTGATAGCGCTTTTGCCCCTGGTCCACGTAGAAGTCGCGGTTCATCACCTGCACCCAGAACGCGCGGCCTGCGAGCGCGGCAAACGCGCCGAACACCAGCACGACGATGAGTTTGGAGCGCCACATCGGCAGGCGCGCGACCAGCAACTGGTTCTTCGCGACCGGCGCATAAGGATCGCGCGGTTGAGACTTTTTCTTCTGGATCATGGATACGGATAAACAGCGGATTGACTTGCATCGCTCAAAAGGCGGCGCGGCTCATTGTAATGAGAACGTAATCCGTATGGGCGATTACTGCAAGCGAACTCGCGCGACAGGCGAAAAAAAGCCGCCCGGATCTGAAGATCCGGGCGGCTGGTTTTTTGCGTTCGCTGATGTGCCGTCGTGCCTCGTGTCCCGCCGCGTTCTGCCGTGTTCTCACGCGTTTGATCGATGCGCGGGGTTTCGGCGCAGCATGTCGATGAGGCGCTCTTCGTCTGTCGAGCGCCTTCTTTTTCATGCGTGTGCGTTCACCTTCAGGCCGGCAGCGCGAAGCTCGAAATCGCTTCGCGCAATACGCCCACCTGATCTTTCAGCGAATGCGCTGCTGCGGCGGCCTGTTCGACGAGCGCCGCGTTCTGCTGCGTGACCTGATCCATTTCGCCGACCGCGCGATTCACCTGCTCGATGCCCGCGCTTTGTTCGCGCGATGCATTGCTGATTTCCTCGAGAATCTCGTTCACGCGACGCACCGATTGCACGATCTCGCCCATCGTCGAACCTGCATTCGACACGAGCGACGCGCCGGCTTCGACGGTGTTCGTCGACGTCTCGATCAGCGCCTTGATCTCCTTGGCGGCCGTGGCCGAGCGTTGCGCGAGGCTGCGCACTTCCGCGGCGACGACTGCGAAGCCGCGGCCCTGTTCGCCGGCGCGAGCCGCTTCCACCGCCGCGTTCAACGCGAGAATGTTGGTCTGAAACGCGATGCCGTCGATCACGCCGATGATGTCGCCGATCTGTCGCGAGCTCGTTGTGATCTCGCCCATCGTGCGGACCACGTCATCGACCACGCGGCTGCCGCGCGTGGCGACGTCCGCGGCCTGACCTGCGAGGTGCGCCGCCTGCAGCGCGCTGTCCGCGTTCTGCTTCACGTTGACCGTCATCTGATCCATGCTCGACGCGGTCTGCACCAGCGCGGCGGCCTGTTCCTCTGTGCGTTGCGACAGATCGGTGTTGCCCGCGGCAATTTCGGTTGCGCCGATGTTGATGTTCTCGGTGCCGATACGCACGCGCGAAACGGTGTCGACGAGACCGGCCTGCATGGTTTGCAGTGCATGCAGCAGGCTGCCGGCGTCGTTCTCCTTGACGGGCACGCGGGCCGCGAGGTTGCCGCGCGCCATCAACTGCGCATGTTCGACGGCCACTTCGAGATCGCCGCCGAGCGAGCGGCGAATACTGCGCAACACGAACAGCATGATGCCCGTGGCGATCGCGCCGAGCGCGACGGTGATCGCGAGCCAGCGCAAAAGACTTGCGTAGAACGCGCGCTGCACGTCGTCCATGTACATGCCGGTGACTACATACCAGTCCCACGGCTGGAAGTGCTGCGAATAGCTCGTCTTGGCTACCGGCTTCTCGCTGCCGGGTTTGGCCCACAGATAGTCGACAAAGCCGCCGCCTTCGTGATTGCCCGCGTTGACGATGTCCACGAACAGATGGTTGCCCGCCGGATCGGCGAATTGCGCGAGGTTCTTGCCGACCATTTCTTTCTTGAATGGATGCATCAGCATGACGGGCTGCGAGTCGTTCACCGAGATGTAGCCGTCCTTGCCGTAGCGCATCGACTCGAGCGTTGCGAGCGCCTGTTTCTTCGCTTCGTCTTCGGTTATGGCGTGCTGTTGCGCCAGCGCGTAGTAGCGGCCGACGACGTGGTTCGCCTGGTCGATCAACGACGCGAGTTGATCGCGCCGGTCGGCGATCATCGACGCACGGTTTTGCCATGCGCCGAAGCCGCCGATCAGGATCAGGCCGAACCAGAGCACAGCGATCATTGAGGCCAGTTTTTTGTTCAGAGTCATAGCAGTGGGTCGTGCTTTTGCAAAGGGTCGATCGGATTGGCTTTTTGCTTTTCGCTGACTGTGTTTACGGCAGCCTTCAGTTTTCTCCTGAGGGCAGGGGAAACCCGCTGTTTCACTGCGCATTTCGTCTGACTAAATCGCGACCTCTGCATCTTTTTGCAGGCCGTATACATTGGGATTTATCCGGACGCGACGGCGTTTAAAATTCGATTATCAAATTAATTAGGAACGGTATTTACGGGAGTTTTTATTTTTTAATCTGAATTAGCCTCAAGAAAATAAACTGAACCGCAAACGGCGACATGGTTTTCGAAGTCCGCGTTTCTACGAATTTGCGACAACCCAACGCCGGCATGGACGAATGTCAAGATTCCACAAAACGCCAATTATCTGCAAAGCGTCGGTGGCCACGGTTCTTTGCAAAAAACGACACATTTTTCCACTTAACGGCAAAGTGAAACACGGGCGGTCGTGTAAATGACGAGTAAATGAAAATTCCGCTATAGTCGCCATTTTCCAGTCGCCAGCCGGGCAAAAAGAGCGCCAATAAGCCCGCCACAAGGAGTACAGAAAATGAATGCCCGCGAACCCGCCTTCGTCTCCGCTTCCCGCAGCGCGCGTCTGCGTCAGATGCTTGTCAGCAACGAACTCGAGTTCATGATGGAGGCCCATAACGGCCTGTCCGCGCGCATCGTCCGTGAAGCCGGCTTTAAGGCGATCTGGGGCTCGGGCCTCGCGATCTCGGCGCAATTCGGCGTGCGCGACAACAACGAAGCAAGCTGGACGCAAGTGGTCGACAACCTCGAATTCATGGCCGACGCGAGCGACCTGCCGATTCTTCTGGACGGCGACACCGGCTACGGCAATTTCAACAACGTGCGCCGCCTCGTGCGCAAGCTGGAACAGCGCGGCATTGCCGGCGTATGTATCGAAGACAAGCAGTTTCCGAAGACCAATAGCTTCATCAACGGCGAAGCGCAGCCGCTCGCCGATATCGACGAATTCTGCGGCAAGATCAAGGCCGGCAAGGACTCGCAGACGGACGAAAACTTTTCGATCGTTGCGCGCGTGGAAGCGCTGATCGCAGGCTGGGGCATGGAAGAGGCGCTGCGCCGCGCGGAAGCCTACCGCCAGGCCGGTGCCGACGCGATCCTGATTCACAGCAAGCTGTCGCGCCCGGACGAAATTCTCGAGTTCGCGCGCGAATGGGCCGGACGCGGGCCGCTCGTCATCGTGCCGACCAAGTACTACAGCACGCCGACGGAGGTCTTTCGCGAAGCCGGCATCAGCACGGTGATCTGGGCGAACCATCTGATTCGCGCGGCCACGTCGGCCATGCAGGCTGTGGCGCGAGAAATTCATTCGAGCGAAACGCTCGTCAATGTCGAAGACCGCATTGCCGGCGTCAACGAAATTTTCCGCTTGCAGGACGCCGACGAATACTCGGAAGCCGAAGACCGCTATCTGTCGAACAGCCGCGCGGCGGGCTCCGCCGTCGTGCTCGCGGCGAGCCGCGGCAAGGGCCTCGAAGCCGTCACCGAAGACCGGCCGAAAGTCATGCTGCCGATCGCCGGCAAGCCGCTGTTGCGCTGGCTCGTCGATGCGTTCAAGAAGCAGGGCGTCAACGACATTACCGTGGTCGGCGGTTATCGCGCCGATGCAATCGACACCGCCGGCATCAAGCTCGTCGTTAATGAGAAGCATGCGCAGACCGGCGAACTCGCGTCGCTCGCATGTGCGCTTGACAAGCTCGCGGGCGACACGGTGATCTCGTACGGCGATCTGCTGTTCCGCAGCTATATCCTGCGCGACCTGGTGGAGAGCGAAGCGGCGTTCAGCGTGGTGGTGGATTCGTCGCTGACCGATGCGGAAAACGCCAGCGTGCGCGACTTCGCGTGGTGCTCGGCGGCCGACGACCGGGGTCTCTTCGGCAACAAGGTCGTGCTGCGTCATGTGTCGAGCGGGAAGGACGCGTCGTCGGCGATTGCCGCGCAGGCGCCGCATGGCCGCTGGGTCGGCCTCCTGAACGTACGCGGGGAAGGGCGCGAGCGTCTTCAGGCGGTCATGCAGCAGTTGCAGGCGCGTGCCGATTTCGCGTCGCTCGATATGCCCGCGTTGCTGAATGCGCTCATCGAAGCCGGTGAATCGATCGAAGTGCAATACGTGCACGGCCACTGGCGCGGTGTCAACGATCTCGAAGACTTCCGCCGCGCCGGCGACTTCGCGCATGGACAGACGCCGCTTGCGGCGTCTATCGGCACTGCGGCAGCTGACGCAGCGAACGGGGCCGCGCAATGATCGACGCGGCACAGTTCGTCGAGGCGGCGCGCGAACGCGGCTTTGACTGGTATGCCGGCGTGCCGTGTTCGTACCTGACGCCTTTCATCAACTACGTGTTGCAGGACGAGTCGCTGCACTACGTGTCGGCGGCCAATGAAGGCGACGCCGTCGCGTTGATCGCGGGCGTCACGCTCGGCGCACGGGGCACGCACGCGGGCCGCCGCGGCGTCACGATGATGCAGAACTCCGGCCTGGGCAACGCGGTGAGCCCGCTGACCTCGCTCACGTGGACTTTCCGTTTGCCGCAATTGCTGATCGTCACGTGGCGCGGCCAGCCGGGCGTGGCCGACGAACCGCAGCACGCGTTGATGGGCCCCGTCACGCCCGCAATGCTCGACACGATGGAAATTCCATGGGAGACGTTTCCCACCGAAGCCGACGCGATCGGCCCAGCGTTGGATCGCGCCATCGCGCATATGGACGAAACGGGCCGCCCGTACGCGCTCGTCATGCAAAAGGGCAGCGTTGCGCCCTACGAGTTGAAGGCGAGCGACGCCGGCGCGGGCCGCGTGCCCGTTGTGGCGCGTTCGCGGTTCACCAACGTCGCGGCGAGCGAACTCGCATCACGTCATGACGCATTGAAGAAGGTGATCGCGCACACGCCCGTCGAATCGACGGTGGTGCTCGCGTCGACCGGTTTTTGCGGACGCGAGCTCTATGCAATCGACGATCGTCCGAATCAGTTGTACATGGTCGGCTCGATGGGCTGCGTGACGCCGTTCGCGCTCGGTCTTGCGCTCGCGCGTCCGGATCTGCATGTCGTCGCGCTCGACGGCGACGGCGCCGCGTTGATGCGCATGGGCGCGTTTGCGACGCTCGGCGCTTACGGCCCGTCGAATCTTACGCACGTGCTGCTCGACAACGGCGCGCACGACTCGACGGGCGGACAGGCGACGGTGTCGCCGCAAGTTTCGTTCGCAGGCGTGGCCGCGGCATGCGGTTATGCGTCGGCGGTCGAAAGCGACGATCCGGCCGTGCTCGACGAGTTGTTCGAAGCACCGCCGCTCGACGGCCCGCGTTTCGCGCGCCTCGTCATTCGCCGCGGTACGCCTGACGGCTTGCCGCGTCCCACCATCACTCCGCCCGATGTGAAGACGCGCCTGATGCGCCACATCGGCGCCGCTTGAAACCAACATAAAGGAGCGACCATGCTGCTGCTCAATCCCGGTCCGGTGACGCTCACCGAACGCGTCCGCAACAGCCTGTTGCAGACCGACTTGTGCCACCGCGAAAGCGAGTTTTTCGATTTGCAGGAAGAGGCGCGCACGCGTCTTGTCGACCTGTATGGTCTCGACGCAAGCGAATGGCAAGCGGTGCTGATGACGGGTTCCGGCACGGCCGCCGTCGAAAGCATGACTGCGGCGCTGGTGCCGCAAAACGGCAAGCTGCTGGTCGTGGAAAACGGCGTGTACGGCGAGCGCATTTCGCAGATTGCCGCGCAATACGGCATCGCGCATGAATCGTTGAAACATGACTGGATGCAGGCGCCGGACCTCGCGAAAATCGCGGAACGTCTGGACGCGGACAAGGCGCTCACGCATGTGGCCGTGATCCATCACGAAACGACGACGGGGCGCCTGAACGACCTCTCGGCGCTCGGCGCGCTGTGCCGTGCGCGCGGCTTGCGTTTGCTGGTGGACGGCGTGAGCAGCTTCGGCGCCGAAGCAATCGACTTCGCTGATACAAGCCTCGACGCAGTCGCCGCGACGGCCAACAAGTGCTTGCATGGCGTGCCGGGCGCATCGTTCGTGCTGGTGCGCCGCGCCGCGCTTGCGCAGGCGGCGAGCCGCACTTACTACCTCGACCTCGGGCGGCTCGCGCGTTTGCAGGATCAGCGCAACACGCCGTTCACGCCGTCGGTCCACGCATACTACGCACTCGTCGAAGCGCTGCGCGAGATCGCCGACGAAGGCGGCTGGCGCGCGCGTCACGCGCGTTACGCGGCGCTCGCGGAACAGGCGCGCGCGGGGCTGGCCGAGCGCGGTGTCGGCAGCGTGCTGGCGGCGCAGGAATCGTCGGTGGTGCTGCGTGCGTACCGGCTGCCCAATGGCGTCGCGTATCCGCAATTACACGACGCGCTCAAGGCGCGCGGCTTCGTCATCTATGCGGGGCAGGGTGGGTTGTCGGCCGAACTGTTCCGTATTTCGACGATGGGCAATATTCACGCTGCTGATATCGACCGTCTGTTGCAGGGCTTTACCGAACTGACGAGCTGATTGTCGCGCCCGCGCCGCGCGCCGCGTGAACTGGGCGGCAGCGGTTCACGGCCGTCCGCAGTGGTTCACGTCTGTCGTTCAGCAGTTCGCGTCCGCGCGCAGCGGTTCGCATGTGTCGTTTAGCGGTTCGCGACGGCCTTGGGCGCTCACGGCCGCCCCGCAGCGCTCAACGGTGGCCGCCCCGCAACGCTCACGGCCGCCCCCAGCGCTCGCGGCGTGCTCAGCGGCTCACACCGGATCTTTATCCGGCGGTCCTTCTGGACGTTGCGGTTCCTCGGTGTGATGACCGGGCGATGGCGGCGTCAGCGGATCGCCCTCCGGATCACGTGTCGGGTCGGCGTTGGGGTCGGGAATCGGACTCGTATGCATGTCGTAGCTCATTGCATCACCTGTGGTTGAGAACTGTGCGGTAGCAAGACGGCGCCTGCCGTTCTCTTCAAGCCTACGCGCTTCTTGCCACGTTGATTGCGCAGGTTGATGGCGAGGATTTCTCGCGCTCGCCGTCCTCCTACTTTTTTACGCGGCGGCCCACGCTGAGCTGCCAGTAGCGCTCGGTGGCGAACACGTCTTCGTAGTTGCCCCGGCCGAACGCGCGCAACTGGCTCTGGTATGCATTGACTGCTTCGCGCTTGATCTGGGCCCGGCGCTGCACGTCGATCGTGTGGCCGGCGCTTGGATTTGCGGGCGTCGCCACGATGCCGCGCTGCGCCAGATCGGCGAGCCGTGCCTGCACGACGCCAGGCGTGCGCCGGTGAATCGCTTCCTCGTAGCCGAACCATGCAAGATGCGACAGGCGCGGCAGGATCTCGCAGCAGGCCTCGAATACGCGCACGTGATCGTCGTGATGCAAGCCGAGCGGCATCAGCAACGTGTTCGCCGTGGTTCGGTAGATGGTTTCCTCCAGCGCCGCAGCCATTTTGCTGATCGACGGCGAATCGGAATACTGGCTATCGCGAAACGGCATGCGCAGCGGAATCGCGTCGAGTAATTCGAGCGCGCGGTTGTCTTCGAGCGTGCGCTCGTGGATCGCTTCATGGGCGTTGCCGAAGCCCGATTTCTCATCCCATTCGGTATGCATCGTATGTTCGGGCGGCGCGGCGAATACCGTGCACACCGCGGCGTCGGGATGCGCGGCGAGCAATGCGCCGCAACTGAAGACGGCGTCGTCGAAATGCGGTGACACGATAAAGAGGCGCGGACTGGTTTCGCTCATGGGAAGTCGGGTGGTTTCGAAACGCCTGCGCCGCTTGGGCGGCGTAACGTTGCGTGACAATCGCGGCGTCACATCAGCTTAGGCGGAATTGGAATGAGTTGCGCGGTTGATTCAAGCCGGTTTGCAGTTCTCGGTGCGATTCGCCATGCGTGACACGTTCGCGCAAGCCGTATGCCTGGGAAAGCTGTGGTTGCGCGACCGACTCGTTGCGCTTGCTAGCGGGCGTCCACCAACTCAACTGCGCGCCTGAATGCTGTCACCATGCTTGCCACGATGTCGTCGCGCAAACGTGCGTCCGCGGTTCTCAATGCATAGGCCGGATGCCAGGTCGGTACGATCAGGCGCCCTTCGTGAGCGATAGTTTCGCCCGCATATTCCGAAAGATTGGCGTTCGCGCCCGTCAGCGCCTTCAATGCCGTTGCGCCTAACGCGACAACCACGCGCGGCGCGACCTGCATCAGTTCTTTTTCCAACCAGAACTGACAGGCTTCCATTTCCCGACGCGCGGGTGTGCGATGAATCCGCTCATGGCCGACGATTTCCCATTTGTAGTGCTTGACGGCGTAGGTCAGAAACAGCGCTGCGCGTTCGAGTCCGGCGCGCGCGAGCACACTGTCGAGCAGTTGACCGGCAGGCCCGGTGAACGGCACACCGTGCTGGTTTTCATACTCGCCGGGCTGCTCGCCGACTACCATGATCGCGGCGCTACCAATGGCACTGGCATCGGCACTGGCACTGGCACTGGCACGAGGACTGGCATTCGGACTGGCATCAGCATCAGCATCAGCATCAGCATCAGCATCAGCATCAGCATCAGCACCAGCACCAGCACCAGCAGCACCGACGCCAGGCACCGCCTGCTTCGCGTTGCGCCATAACGCGCAACGCCGGCAAGTGTCCAGCGAGCCGGCGGGCTCGCGCAGTGGCGGCGTGACTACCGAATATTCGACCGGCGGCGCGGTCGGCATCGTCACAGCGGCGCCTTGCCCGCTCGGACGGATGCGCTCGCGCGCGAGATGCGCGGGCAACGGCGGGCCCTCGGGCGGCGTTCTCCAGTATCGCAGCGACACCGACGGTTTTTCTCCACGGATGACGCCCACGTAATAGGCAAGCCAGAGCGCCTCGGTGGGCTCACTCGTGATGGCTTCGCCCGTCATCGCGCTTTCCGTTGAAACCGGCGTGACCTGCTCGCCTTCGTCGGGCGCCGCGTGCCCTGTATGGAATAGCATGCCGTTCCAGAACGCAGCGCCCTGCGGCGTGGCGAGCATCCACGTGGAGTAGCCCATGCGGGCGGCGAAGCGGTGGGCGGCGCGTTCCAGCAAGTCGTGATGCGGTTCATACCAGCCGACGAACTCCGGCGGCCCCATCGACGGATCGCGCCTTCTGAACAACGTCAGGCTCAGCATGTCTTGCGTTTCATGCTCGACGGCACGCACGCGCTGATCGAGCAATGCGCCGTCGCTGTCGCTCAGATCGAAGACGTCCCGCTCGCCGTGCGTCCAGCGCCATAGGATCCGATAGAGCAACGCCCAGCGGTCGGGCGCGCGGAAGCAGGCGGCCGCTTTCAGCCAGACGAGCAACTCGCGCGGCACGGCGGGAGTCGTTGTGGAAGCGGCGGGGGTGGCAGGGGTGGCCGCCCCAGTTCCAGCCATCCCCTGCGCATCGTCACTGCACTCGACCCATTCGACCCGCGCCGGCTCCGCACCACTCAGCAACAGCGAGCGCGCCGCACGGCGCCAGGCGGCGAAAGACGGTTCGATGGAAATGCGGTTCATGCGGGAACGCCGCGGCCGGCGTAACGTGTTCACGCGCCAGTCAACGGTTCATCAAATACTGTATGGATATACAGTATGCACCCAGGCACCGCCCGGAATCAAGCCCGCTGTGTTCGTAACGCTCAGCAGAACGCCAGCGCACGCGCTGCGCTCAAAGCCCGCGCAGATCGTCCGGCGTGTCGACGTCCCGCAAGATTCCGGCGTCGTCGACATCGAGCCTCATCACGCGTTGCGAGCGCAGCAACGAGCGCGCGCCGCTGTCGCCATCGAGTGAAAGCAGTGCGTCGCGGTGTTCGGCGCCAAAGCCCACAGGATGCCCGCGCTGCCCCTCGTAAAACGGCGCCACGACCGGCGCGCCGCCGTCAAGCGCGCGCGCCACCGCTTCGATGGTTGCAATCTGGATGCGCGGCATGTCGGCGAGTGCGACGATCCAGCCCTCGGCATCCTCACTCGCCTGAATGCCGGCGGCGAGGCTCGCACCCATGCCGCGCTCGGCAGCGGGCGCAAATGCCACGTCGCAGCCTGCATCGTTCAAAAGGCGCGCGAGCGCTTCGGCGCCCGGCCGCACCACGGCCAGCACCCGCGGCACCGCCCTCAGCAGCCGGTGCGCCGCTTCCTGGGCGACCGGCGTGCCGTCGGGCAGGCGCGCGAGCAGCTTGTTTTGCAGGCCGTGCGGGTCGAAGCGCGAGCCGACCCCGGCTGCGAGCAATATGCCAGTGGCGAGCGACGCGTAGGTCATGGACTGGACACCGTTGGACGAGATGCCAGCGATTGTGCGGCGCAACGCACCCCGAGGCAAGCGCTTGCCATGCGCTCACACTCGCGCGGTTCCCATCACCTTATCGAGCGTCATCGGAAGATCGCGCACGCGCACACCGGTCGCGTGATACACCGCATTGGCAAGCGCGGCGCACACGCCCGTAATGCCGATTTCGCCGATGCCGCGCACACCGAGCGAATTGATATACGGGTCCGGCCGGTCGAGAAACGTAATGTCGAGCGAGCCGATGTCGGCATTCACCGGCACGTGGTACTCGGCGAGATTCGCGTTCGTGAAGCGCCCATAGCGCGTGTCGAGCGAAGACTCTTCCTGCAGCGCGGCGCCCATGCCCCACACAATGCCGCCGAGCATCTGGCTGCGCGCGGTCTTCTCGTTGAGCACGCGCCCCACGTCATACACGGCGACCACGCGCGGCACGCGGATCGTGCCGAGATCCGCGTCGACATGTACTTCGACGAACACTGCGCCAAACGAGTGAAACGAGTACTTCTGCTTCTCGTCGCCCGGTTTGACGGTGGACGTGGCCTCGATCGGCTTACCGCCCGAGCGCGCGATGATGGCCGCCGCCGGATCGCGTTTCGCCGGTTGCGAGCGGCTCGTGACCCAGCCGTTCTCCACGCTGATGTCGTCGAGTGCGAGGCCATGCACGGGCGACGCCGGGTCCGCCAGCGCCAGCGCGATCAACCGGGCGCGCGCCGCGCTCGCGGCTTCGCGCACGGCTGGCGCAACGCTCGCCGCCGATTGCGAGCCGCCCGACACAGGCGCCTTCGGCAGCGACGAATCGCCGAGCGCGAAGTGGATGTTTTCCGGTGTGAAGCCAAGCGCATCGGCGGCGACTTGGGTCATCACCGTATAGGTGCCAGTGCCGATGTCTTGGGTGCCCGAGGCCACCATCGCCGTGCCGTCGGGCAAAATCCGCGCGATGGCGCCGGCCTCGCTGCGATTGGCCGGGTATGTCGCGGTCGCCATGCCCATGCCGGTCAGCGCGTTGCCGTCACGCATCGAACGCGGTGTGGGATTACGCCGCGACAAGCCGAATTTCTCGGCGCCGATCCGATAGCACTCGCGCAACGACTTGCCCGACCAGGGTTTGCCTTCCTGCGGATCGGCTTCCGCGTAGTTCTTCAGCCGCAACTCGAGAGGGTCCATCTCGAGGGCGACCGCGAGCTCGTCCATTGCGGATTCCAGCGCGAACGAGCCGGTCGTCTCGCCCGGCGCGCGCATGAAGGTCGGCGTGCCGACGTTGAGCGGCACGAGCCGGTGCGTGGTCACCTGGTTCGGCACCGCGTACAACATGCGGGTGACCATGCAGCAGGTCTCGGTCCAGTCTTCGATCATCGACGTGTTCGAGATGCTGTCGTGACGCATTGCGCTCAGCGTGCCATCGTGCCGCGCGGCCAGCACGAGGCGCTGTTCGGTGCGCGGACGCGCGCCCACCGGACCGAACATCTGCGGCCGCTCGAGCACGAGCCGCACCGGACGCCCCGTTTGTTTCGCAGCCATCGCGCACAACGACACATGCGACCACGACGAGCCCTTGCAACCAAAGCCGCCGCCGACGAACGGCGAAATCACGCGTATGTCGCCCGGCGAAATGCCGAGTGTCCTCGCCACCGCCTGCGCTTCGCCGCTCACGCCTTGGGTCGAATCGTAGAGCGTGAGCTGCGGGCCGTCCCAGCGCGCCATCGTTGCGTGCGGCTCCATTGGATTGTGATGCTCGATGGGCGTCGTGTACGTTGCGTCGATATGCACAGCGGCATGGCGCATGCCGTCCTCGAAGCTGCCGCGCTGCGTATCCGTTTGACGTCCTTGCGGTTTGTCTGGCGCATGCGCGTTTGCCTTCGCCTGCGCGAAGTCGAGCGTGGCCGCCGCCGCTCGATACGTGATGCGCAACCGACGCGCGGCATCGGTCGCATGTTCGAGCGTATCGGCGACGACCACCGCCACCGGCTCGTTGTTGTAATGCACTTCGTTGTCCTGCAATAGCGACAGCCGACGCCCCGCCGGCGGTGCCAATTGCGCCTTGCCGCCATTGGGCAGACGCGGCGCGTTCTGATGCGTCATCACGAGCAGCACGCCGGGGACGGCTTGCGCGCGGCTGGCATCGATCGATGCAATCGTGCCGCGCGCAATCGTGCTCGTCACGAGCACCGCATGCGCGAGGCGCGCTTCGGGAAATTCCGCGGCATAGCGTGCTTCGCCGGTTACTTTGAGCAGACCGTCAGTGCGGTCGAACGGTTGACCGATCAGTTTCATGCGACACCTCCCGCCCGGCCCGCGGCCTGATTCACCGCCCGGACGATCGCACGTTGCGCGAGCTGCACCTTGAAGCGGTTGCCGGCAAGCGGCCGGGCATCGCGCAATGCGGCGGCAGCCGCGTGGTTCAGCGTGGCTTGCGTAAGCGGCTGTCCGTTGAGCATCTGTTCCGCTGCGCTCGCGCGCCACGGTTTGTGCGCGACGCCACCCAATGCAATACGCGCGGTGTGCACACGCTCGCCGTCCATCTGCAATGCAGCGGCCACGGACACAAGTGCGAATGCGTAACTGGCGCGGTCACGCACTTTCAGATAGTGCGAATGTGCGCTGAAAATCGGTGTCGGCAGATCGACTGCGGTAATCAACTCGCCGGGACGCAACGTGGTGTCGACGTCGGGCCTGTCACCCGGAAGCCGATGAAATTCGGCGAATGGAATGCTTCGCTCGCCGGCCGGGCCGCTCACGCGGACCACCGCATCGAGCGCCGCGAGCGCGACGCTCATGTCCGATGGGTTCACCGCGACGCACTGCGTGCTCGCGCCGAGAATCGCGTGCATGCGGTTATGCCCTTCGAGCGCCGCGCAGCCGCTGCCTAAAGCTCGCTTGTTGCACTGTGAGAAAGCGGTGTCGTAAAAGTATCCGCAGCGGGTACGTTGCAGCAGATTCCCGCCGACGGTCGCCATATTGCGCAATTGCGACGACGCGCCCGACAGAAACGCCTGCGATAACAACGGATACTGTTCGCGCACCAACGCATGATTCGCGGCGTCGCTGTTGCGTACGAGAGCGCCGATGCGAATGCCGCCGTCGGGCAGCGTCGTTATGCCGTCGAGTCCGCCGATATGCGTGATGTCGATGAGCCGCACCGGCCGCTCGACACCACCCTTCATCAGATCGAGCAGATTCGTGCCGCCGCCGATAAACACCGCGCCCGGTTGCTGGGCGGCCCGCACTGCGCCGGCGATATCGGCGGCGCGTTCGTAGGAGATCGCATCCATGCTCGTCGCTCCGTCAAGCGTTGTCGCGGTTGTTGCGGTTGCCGTGGTTGTCGCGATGGTCGTCGTTGTGCGCGCCAGCCGCGCTCACGTTCTGACCGCTGCGTTCATGCGCCGCGCGTATCGCGGCAACGATATTCGCGTAGGCGCCGCAGCGGCAAATATTGCCGCTCATGCGTTCACGGATTTCGTCGTCGGAAAGTTTGGCAGGACCTTTGCGCACATCTTCAGTCACGACGCTTGCCGTGCCGTTGCGAAACTCTTCGAGCAGAGCAGTCGCCGAGCATAACTGGCCGGGTGTGCAGTAGCCGCACTGAAACGCGTCGTGTTCGATGAAAGCGCGCTGTAGCGGGCTCAATGCGCCATTGCTCGCGAGCCCTTCGACCGTCGTGATGGTCTCGCCTTCGTGCATTACGGCGAGCGTCAGGCAAGAGTTGATGCGGCGTCCATTGGCAATCACCGTGCATGCGCCGCATTGCCCGCGGTCGCAGCCTTTCTTCGTGCCCATCAGACCCGCGTACTCGCGCAATGCATCGAGCAAGGTCACTCGCGGTTCGAGTTGCAACGCATAGGCGCGGCCGTTGACATTCAACGCGACGGGCCGCGGCGGCACGGGGGCCGCACTCTGCGCGGGCGGCGCGGCAGGCGTTTGCGTTTGCGCGCGAAGGTGCGGTGCCGCACCGACAGTCGCCGCGGCCGCGGCTGATTGCAGAAAACGGCGGCGCGAAGGTTGAGGTAAGGCGGCAGCTTCGTTACCCGGATCGTGGCATTCGTTGTCAGTTGCCATAACGTTCTATTGACTCCGCTGAAAGGTCAATGCAGGCTGACGATGCGTCGGTATCCGAAGCGTCGCGCTCCAACAATCGAGCGTAGCAAATCCGGCGCGGTTGCGTGAACAACGCTAACGCAAAAACGGTATTGTGAAAAATAACGGAGACAGCACAGATGACATCAGCCATTGGAGTGAGGCCCGCGCTTGCCATTGCAATCGTCGTCGCGCTTGGTGTGAGCGCCTGCCACGGCGGCCACGACGACGGCCCGCCTCCACCGCAAGCCAACGTTCTGCCTGACTTCATCGCGGGCGCCGTCAAGACGCAGTCATATGACGGCAATAGCGACGACCTGCTCACTGCGGGACTCGGTAAAACTGGCCTCGCGTCGGCCACTGCGCCCGCGATTGCCAACGCCGCGCAACCCACGGCTGCGGAACTGCGGCGCCTCGCGATCTGGTCGAACTATCGGGCGCTCGTCGACATGACGAGCAATGGCGGCTACGGGCGTTTCTGGGGCCCCAATGTCGATCTGAACGGCAACGACACGTTGGGCGAAGGCAAGATCGCCGGCAAGGAATATCTGGCTTTTGCCGACGACGGCAGCGGTAAGCAAAACGTTAGCGTGCTCGTGCAGATCCCGGCGAGCTTCAATGCGGATCAACCGTGCATTGTCACCGCAACGTCATCGGGTTCGCGCGGCGTGTATGGCGCAATTTCGGCGGCCGGCGAGTGGGGGCTCAAGCGCGGTTGCGCGGTCGCATACACGGACAAAGGCTCGGGCAACGGCGCACACGAACTGTCGACGAATCGCGTGACGCTGATCGACGGCACTTTGCAGGACGCGAGCGCCGCGGGCAAAGCGAGCCTCTTCACGGCCAACCTGGGCAACACGGATCTCGGCACATATAACAGCCAGTTCCCTAACCGCTACGCATTCAAGCACGCACACTCGCAGCAGAACCCCGAGCAGGACTGGGGCAAGAACACGCTGCAAGCAATCCAGTTCGCGTATTGGGCGCTCAACGATTCATATGGGGCGTTGAACGGTTCGACGCGCACCGTGCGCTATAAGCCCGGCAGCATCATGACGATCGCGGCATCGGTGAGCAATGGCGGCGGCGCGTCGCTCGCAGCCGCCGAGCAGGATACTTCCGGCCTCATTACCGCAGTGGTGGTCGGCGAGCCGCAGATCAACGTGCGCGTGCCCTCGCAAGTGTCGGTGTCTCAGGGCGGCGTGCCCGTCGGTGCATTCGGCAAGCCGCTTGCGGATTACATGACGCTCGCAAACCTGCTGGAGCCGTGCGCGGCGCTCGCGCCTGCCGCAACCGGCGCGCCGTATCTGACGACGCTGCCGGTTGCCACGACCACCGCGATCCGCACCGCGCGATGCGCGACACTCGCGGCGAACGGTGTGATCGCGGGAACGGACACCATCACGCAGGCGACCAATGCGCTCGCGCTGTTGCATCAGAACGGCTACGAGACCGATTCGGACGTGCTGCATGCGCCGATGTGGGATTCGCAAGCGGTGCCGGCTGTCGCCGTGACCTATGCGAACGCCTATGCCAGGGCGAGCGTGACCGCCAACCTCTGCAACTTCAGCTTCGGCACGACGAGTTCGACGGGCGCGGCGGGTGTGACGCCAGCCGTTTCGCCGATGCTCACCGTGTTCGGCACCGGCAACGGCGTGCCGCCCACGAACGGCATCAACCTCGTGTATAACGCGGGCACGGTGGGCGCATTCGATCATCGGCTCGCAACGGTCGACGCAAGCTACGTGGGCGCAGCGTGCCTGCGCACGCTGTGGACCAACGGCGCGCTGACGACGAGCGTGGAAGCGATCAAGGTGAATGCGAACCTGCATGGCAAGCCGACCATCATCGTGCAAGGCCGGGCCGATGCATTGGTGCCGATCAACCATGCGTCGCGGCCGTATTTCGCAACGAACCAACTCGTGGAAGGCGGCGCGAGCAAGCTGTCGTTCTATGAAATCACGAACGGCCAGCACTTCGACGCGTTCCTCGGCGTGGCGGGCTTCGACACGCGCTTCGTGCCGCTGCATTACTACAACATTCAGGCGCTCAATCTGATGTGGAGTCATCTGAAGAGCGGCACGCCTTTGCCGCCGTCGCAAGTGGTCCATACGGTGCCGCGCGGCGGTACGCCGGGCGCGGCGCCTGCATTGACCGTCGCAAACTTGCCGGCGATTGCGGCAAATCCCGGCGGGAATGCCATTACCGTGGCAAACGGCGCGGTGAACGTGCCGAACTGATGCGGGATTGATGCCGATAGCGGATCGCGCGCGCCGGGCGTCGTCGCGCGTGTGGCCGCTGCGTCGAGTGCGAGCGCGGGTATGAGCCATGCTATCGATGACGGCATCAAGCGCGTTCAGAGGAGAATCGATGCAGTTCGACTACAAGCACTTTCACATCGATTGCCGGGCCCGCCACGCAGACGAAGGCGTGTACTACGCGCGGGCCAGAATCACTCGCATACCGCGGAAAAACGAACGTTTCCAGTCGCACGATTCCGGCGACATCGACGCCTTTACTAACGAGGCCGATGCGATCTCGTGCGCGAGATCGTGGGCGTTGCAATGGTGCGATGAAGCTGCCGAAGCCGTGCCGAAAACGGCGTCAAAATAACTTGCGTTGCAGGAGGAAGTGCCGTGGCGAGGTTGCGCATTGCGACATTCAACATCAATGGAATCCGTTCGCGCCAGGCCGCGTTGCTGCAATGGCTCGAGCGCGAAGCGCCGGACATTGTCTGCTTGCAGGAATTGAAGGCTGCCGATGGCGCGTTTCCCGCCGAGGCATTGCGCGAAGCCGGCTACCACGCGATCTGGCATGGTCAGAGCGCGTGGAACGGCGTGGCGATTCTGTCGAAGGGCGAGCCGCCGCTCGAAAGCCGCCGCGGCTTGCCGGGTTTCGAAGCCGACACGCATAGCCGCTATCTGGAAGCGGCCGTCGACGGTCTGCTGGTGTGCTGCCTCTATCTGCCCAACGGCAATCCGCAGCCCGGTCCGAAGTTCGAGTACAAACTGAAGTGGTTCGACCATCTGATCGACCACACCGCGAAGCTGCTCGAGAGCGGACATCCGGTCGTGCTAGCCGGCGACTTCAACGTCGTGCCTACCGATGAAGACATCTACAACCCGCGCTCATGGCTCAAAGACGCGCTGCTGCAACCCGAAAGCCGCGAACGCTACCGGCGTCTCCTCGGGCAAGGGTGGACCGACTCGCTGCGCACGCATTTCGGCGATGAGCGGGTGTACACCTTCTGGGATTATTTCCGCCGGCATTGGGACACTAACTCCGGCTTGCGCATCGACCATATCTTGCTGAGCCCGGATCTCGCGCCGCGTTTGCGCGACGCGGGCGTGGACCGCTGGGTGCGCGGCGAGCCGCACGCAAGCGATCATGCGCCGACATGGGTCGAACTGGACATGGGCGCGGGGCGGCGCAAAACGCGCAGCTGACGCACGACGTTTCGCTGCAGGGTGCCGCAGCGAAACGTCGTGTGAAGCGCTAGCGAACTATCGTCGAACCCGGAGCCGGACGCATGCGCGCCGCGACTGCGGGAATCGCCGAACCGGCAGGAGAACTTTCGTCGATCGACGTTCGCCCGCCATCGTGGAAGAACGCCTGTTCCGCGGCCTTGTTCATCACGAGAATGCTGATGCGCCGATTGGTCGGTTCATCGACGACATTGCTGTTGAGCGGCAGTACGTCTGCGAGGCCGCGAACCTGCAACAGCTTTTCGGCATGCATGCCGCCTGCCACGAGCGCGCGCCGCGCGGCGTTCGCGCGCTCGGACGACAGTTCCCAGTTCGAATAGCCGACAGGGCCGCCGGTGTACGGCACGGCATCGGTGTGACCCGCGATCGAAATGCGGTTTTCGACGTCGTTGAGCGCCGCGCCGATCTGCGTGAGTATCGCGATCGCATACGTTTGTAGTCTTGGACTGCCCGAGGCGAACATCGGACGGTTCTGCGAATCGACGATCTCGATGCGCAGCCCTTCGTTCGTAATCGAAATGCGTATCTGATCCTTGAACGCCTTCAACGCAGGACTTTGCTCGATCAACGAGATTAGCTTCTCTTTCAGTTGCTGCAAGCGGGCCGCGTCCGCGGGGGCGACGGTCGGCACCACGTTTACAGGCGTGGCCGGCTCGATCTGGGTCTTCTTGCCGTCGCCGGGACGCGTGTCCGAGATGTCGCGGCCGCCGCCTTGCACGACGCTCGGCCGTGCGGCGGCCGTGCCTTCATTGCCGCCGAGCAGGCTCGATAGCGGCGTATTGAAGTAATCCTCGATGCCTTGCTTGTCGAACTTCGACGTGGAGCCGAGCAGCCACATCAGCAGAAAGAACGCCATCATCGCAGTGACGAAGTCGGCATACGCGATTTTCCATGCGCCGCCATGATGCGCGTCGTGACCATCGCCCTTTTTTGAGCGACGCACGATGATCGGCGGCGGCGCGTCGTCCTGCGAGCCGCGCGACCTTCTTTGCGTCATGATGCGGCTCCCCCGGCAAGCGGCTTCGGCGATTTGGTGGCGCGCACGGCGTCGTCGAGTTCCTGGAAACTCGGGCGATCGGCGGTAAACAGCACCTTGCGGCCGAACTCCACTGCGATGGGCGGCGCATAGCCCGACAGCGAAGCGAGCAGCACGGCTTTCACGCATTGAAACGGCTTCGCTTCGGCGCGACCCTTCGCGTTGAGCAGATCGGCGAGCGGGCCGATAAAGCCATACGCGAGAAGAATGCCGAGGAACGTGCCGACCAGTGCGCCGGCGATCATCTCGCCGAGCACGGCGGGTGGCGCGCCCACCGAACCCATCGTGTGGACGACGCCCATCACCGCGGCGACGATGCCGAATGCGGGCAGGCCGTCGGCCATCTTCTGGATTGCATTGGCCGCCACCGACGCTTCCGCATGATGCGTGGCGAGTTCTTCATCCATCAGATCCTGCACTTCGAGCACATTGACATTGCCGCCGGACATCATGCGCAGATAGTCCACGATGAAGTCCAGCAGATGATGGTCGGCGAGAACGTGCGGATACTTCTGGAAAATCACGCTTTCTTCCGGCGCAAAGACGTCGGCTTCGAGCGACATCATGCCTTCCTTGCGTGCCTTCTGAAGCAGTTCGTAAAGCAGCGCGATCAGTTCCAGATATTTTTCCTTCGTGTAGCCGCCGCCCTTGAAGCATGAAGGAATCGCCTTGAGCGTCTTCTTCAGCGTCGAAGTCGGATTGCTCACGACGAACGCGCCGATTGCCGCGCCGAAAATGCATAACAATTCGAACGGTTGAATCAGCGCCGGCAAATGACCGCCCACGCCAATAAAGCTTCCAATGACGGAGCCGATCACCAACAGCCAGCCAATTGCGACAAACATATTTTCTCCGTTATCTTTTGCGCGCCGCACGTCTATCAAACGAGCCCTTGTTCAAAGGGACTTTGCGTGCGTCACTGAATTTCCGCATGTACTGGTAAACGGCTCGAAAGATGATTGCTGAAGAGCACGACCAAGCCGGAACTGAAAAATTGTCGGTGTCCCGGTGCGCTCATGCGGCGCCGGTAAAACCGCCCGCACCTTTTTACCGACCGCTCTGCTAGCATGGCCGAGACGGCGCTTACGCCGGAACATCGCCGCGCGGTGCGGCGCGGCATGGAGAAGGCCGCAAGCCGCACGCACGAAACTTTGTTCGAAAAGATGGCCCAGCATGACGGCGAGCGCTGGGTGATTCGCGATGCGCCGCCCGCGCTTTTTCATGTGCTCGGCGCGAACACACTGTTCACCGCCGGGGAGACTGATGAGCTAGGGGGATCGCACGGACGCAACATGCTCGACGGCATGTGGAGCGAGTACCTGAAGACGATGCCGCACGACCGGCGCGAACTGCTTGCTCAATTCACCGTGCAGGACATCGTGTTCAAAATGGTGGGTGTGGGCAGCGTGGGTGCGCGTTGCATGGCTGTGCTGCTCGTCGATCATATGGACAAGCCGCTCTTCGTGCAGATCAAGGAAGCGAGGCCGTCGGTGATTGCCCGTTACTACAAGTCGCCGGCCGTCAAACATCAGGGCGAGCGCGTGGTGCAGGGGCAGCGCATGTTGCAGGCCGCCAAAGACATCTTTCTCGGCTGGGCGACGAGTTCGCTTGGACGGCATTACTACTTTCGTCAGTTGCGCGACGTGAAGCTGTCGGCCAGCATCGAGCTGTTCGACAGCGATCTGCTGAACGGTTACGCGAGGCTATGCGGCTGGGTGATGGCGCGTGCCCATGCAAAGGCAAGCGGTCAGGCGGTGGAAGTGAGCGCGTATATCGGACGCGGCGATCAGTTCGCCGAAGCGCTCACGGCTTACGCGGCGAGTTACGCGGACCAGGTGGAGCGCGATTACGATGTCTTTGTCAAAGCGTGCCGCAGCGGCGCGATCGAGGCGCGCTCGGACGAGGACATGGCTGCGGATTTTCGCATGTGACGGGTGGGGCCGGCCGTGCGGAGCAGCGGCGTAAAGCAGCGGCGTAAAGCAGCGGCGTGGATCAACCGCGTGAGTTAGCGGTGTGGACGGTCGACCCTCGCCTCGCGCAGCGTGACGAAGCGCAAGTTCCGTTTGCGAGCGGCGTCGATCACACGCGGCAGCACCGCGAGAATGAGCGGCTTCCCGTCGATGGTCAGCGCGGCGTTGCCATCGTGCAGCAGCAGTATGTCGCGCGGCTCCAGACCGTCGAGCAGCCTTCGCGCGACGACCAGCGGATCGCGCTCCCGGGTGTCGTAGCCGCGCCGCGTCCACGCGGCGAGCCGCAGATCGAGCTTGCGCAGCACAGGTTCGAGAAAGATATTGCGCAGGCCGGCCGGCGCGCGAAAGAACATCGGCCGCTCGCCGCTGAGTTCTTCGAGCGTGCGTTGCGCGGCATCGATTTCGCGCAAAAGCGCGCCCGGAAACGTGACGGAAAACGTATGCACGTGAACCTGCGAATGGTTTTCGAGCGCATGACCGCGCGCGACGATCTCACGTGCTAGCTGCGGATAACGCCGTGCCTTTTCTCCTATGCAGAAGAAGGTGGCGCGCACGTCGAACGCGTCAAGCAGATCGAGCACTTGCGGCGTGACGAAGGGATCCGGGCCGTCGTCGATCGTCAATGCAATTGCATCCGCGTTGCGCGCTCCGGCGGGCAGACGCGTCCAGTTCGGACCGAGCAGTGACGTACGCGGAAGCAGGCCGGCCACCGTGAAAACCGCGTGATTCGCGAAGATCGCGGTGAGCCACCAGGGCCACGCGCGCGGCACCAGCAGCCATGCGCCGAGCACGAAAACGTGCCATGCGGCGGTGGCGGTGAGCATCGCGGGATAGCCGGTTTGGGGCCAGCGGCGCAGCGGTGCCGCTGCAGCGTCGTGGGACGTGGAAAGTTGGTTCATAAAGCGTGCTTCCGGTAATCGCGCGGGCAGGCAAGGCGCCGCGCGCAACGTCGAACAATACCATTGATGCGCGGGCCGGCGCGCTTGTGCACAGGAACGGCAATGAAAGCGCGGTGGCTGCATGATGAAAGCCGGCGTTCGGTGGCATTTGTGATCGACCGTCCGCTGCGGTATCGTGCGAAGCAGGGTGTGCAACGCTGCTGCAAGGCGGGCGTACAAACATGGAAGCAAGGAGATATGCGGTGACGGTAACGGGAATCCGAAAAGTGGCTTTGGTAACGGGCGCGGGAAGCGGCATAGGCCGCGCGTGTGCGCTGCGTCTTGCGGAACATGGCTATAGCGTGGTGCTCGCGGGCCGTCGTCAGGCGGCGCTCGACGCCGTCGTCGAACAGGCGCGCGCCGTTGGCGGCGAAGCGTTGGCCGTGCCGTGCGACGTGACGGACGCGGCGAGCGTCGGCGCGCTGTTCGACACGATCCGCGAACGCTATGGACGGCTCGACCTGCTGTTCAACAACGCGGGCCGCAGCGGCTCGCCGGTCGACATCGACGAACTCGATATTGATGAATGGCGCTCGGTGGTCGACACCAATCTTACCGGCGTGTTTCTCTGCACGCGCGCCGCGTTCGGTCTGATGAAAACGCAAAATCCGCGCGGCGGGCGCATTATCAATAACGGTTCGATTTCGGCCCATGCGCCGCGGCCGAACAGCATTGCTTACACGGCGACCAAGCACGCGATCACTGGCATCACGAAAGCCGTGTCGCTCGACGGCCGCAAATACGACATCGTGTGCGGACAGATCGACATCGGCAACGCGGCAACGGAGATGGCCGAGCGCATGGCGCGCGGTGTGCCGCAGGCGAACGGCGAGATCGCCGTCGAACCGTTGATGGACGTGCAGCATGTCGCCGACGCCGTGCTGCATATGGCGCAATTGCCGCTGTCGGCGAACGTTCAGTTCATGACCATCATGGCAAGCAAGATGCCGTTCGTAGGACGCGGCTGACGGCTGCCCGCGCGAGGCGCCGTGCGGTAGATCAACTTATACTGAATGCTTTCCTTCTTCGCTTTGCGGTTCGTCTTTGCCGCCTGGCTTTTTTTGAGCCACGCATCGCGGCGCGTTTCCAGCATGTTCACGTGACGTCATCAGCCGTGCCCCAAGCTACCTCCATCGACGATCCAAGGCCCGTACCGCCAGTGCGGCCCGATCTCGACGATTGTTGCCACAGCGGCTGTAGTCCGTGCGTGTTCGACCTGTATGACGAGGCGGTGGAGCGTTACGAGATCGCGCTGGCCGAATGGCAAGCGCGGCAAGCACAACGCGCGGCTACCGTGCCGGAGAAGCGCAACGCGCGCAAGCGTCGTTGAAACGCCGTCGCAAACTTCTGCCCCGCGCCGCAGTCAACACTCATCCCGTCATGACCGACCTTCATTCCGCGCCTGTCGAACCCTTCAACGAATCGCACACACTCGACGATCTGCACGACTTCGTAGCGCGCTATCCGCGTCTCTTTGTGCTGACCGGCGCGGGCATCAGCACGGACTCCGGCATTCCCGGCTATCGCGACGACAACGGCGAATGGAAGCGCTCGCCGCCCATCACGCTGCAGGAATTCCTCGGTACCGACGCAATGCGCAGGCGTTACTGGGCGCGCAGCATGGTCGGCTGGCCGGTCGTCGCACAGGCGCAGCCGAACGCCGCGCATACGGCGCTGGCACGCCTTCAGGTCGCTGGCCATGTGCCGACGCTCGTCACACAGAACGTCGACGGTTTGCATCAGCGTGCAGGCAGCCGCGACGTGATCGAACTGCACGGTGGCATCGACGGCGTCGTTTGTCTCGACTGCGGCACGCAGCATTCACGTGCGTCGATCCAGCAGACGCTCGAAGCGGAAAATCCCGCGCTGCTGAACGCGAGCGCCGAAACGGCCGCCGACGGCGACGCGCATCTCGAATGGCATGCTCTCGAAGCGTTTCGCGTGCCGGCGTGCGCGAACTGCGGCGGCCTGCTTAAGCCGGCGGTGGTGTTTTTCGGCGAGAGCGTGCCGCGCGAGCGTGTCGAGGCGGCGTCGCATGCGCTCGATGCCGCGGATGCCGTGCTGGTGGTGGGCTCCTCGCTGATGGTGTACTCCGGCTATCGCTTCTGCGTGTGGGCGCACAAGCAGCGCAAGCCGATCGCAGCGGTCAATCTCGGACGCACGCGCGCCGATCCGCTGCTGTCGCTGAAGATAGCGGCGCCATGCGCCGATATGCTGACCGCCTTGGCCGGCCGTCTCGCGGTAGATTGAACGGCGCGCCTTTCTCCGACTAAGCCAACCCAACGCAGACCACCTCACCATGACCGACCCTGTTCCGTCGATGCGCCAGCATTCGCCCTCAGCCGAACGCAACCGCGAACCGATACTCGCCGTCTTGCGCGCCGTGCTGCCGGTCACGGGCCGCGTACTCGAAATCGCAAGCGGCACCGGTCAGCACGCGATGTGCTTCGCCGCCGCCATGCCCGGACTCGACTGGCAGCCGAGCGACGCCGACGCGCAAGCGCGTGAGTCGATTGCCGCATGGATCGCGCACGACGCATTGCCAAACGTGCGCGCGCCGCTCGCGCTCGACGTCCATCAAGCCGATTGGGGCGTGGGCGCACTCGATGCGGTGGTTTGCATCAACATGATTCACATTGCGCCGTGGAGCGCGGCGCAAGCGCTGTTCGCGGGCGCGAGCCGCCATCTCGCGGATGGCGGTGTACTGTATCTGTACGGTCCGTACAAGCGCTGCGGCGCGCATACCGCGCCGAGCAACGAGGCGTTCGATCGGCAATTGCAGAGCCGCGAAGCTGCATGGGGCGTGCGCAACATGGAAGCGGTCATGGCGCTTGCGGCATCGGCGGGATTCGCGTGCGACGAGCCGGTCGCGATGCCGGCCAACAATTTCAGCCTCGTGTTCCGAAAGCGCGAAGCCACGGCGTAGCGACTGCGGGCAACCGTGCGAAAGCCGTTTAACTTGCCCGATAACAAGCGGCAAACCGGCATTTCTTTTATGCTTTCACCCTCGACGTCCGGCCGACGTTCCTTCCGGCGCGGCGTCACGACATTTTTGGACACTGGAGAATTCACATGGGCAAACAGGCAATCGGCGTGGTGGGGCTAGCGGTCATGGGCCGCAATCTGGCGCTCAACATCGAGAGCCGCGGCCACGCGGTGTCGGTCTACAACCGTAGCCGCGAGAAGACCGATGAACTCATCGCCGAATATCCGGACAGGAAGCTCGTGCCGGCGTTCACGCTGGAAGAGTTCGTGGAATCGCTGGAAAAGCCGCGCCGCATTCTGCTCATGGTCAAGGCCGGCGAGCCGACCGACGCGACTATCGCATCGCTCAAGCCGCTGCTGGAAAAGGGCGACATTCTGATCGACGGCGGCAACACGCATTTCACCGACACGATCCGCCGCAACCAGGAACTGGCGAAAGCTGGCCTGCACTTTATCGGCACGGGCGTGTCGGGCGGCGAGGAAGGCGCGCTGAAAGGTCCGTCGATCATGCCGGGCGGACAGCGCGACGCGTATGACCTGGTCGCACCGATCCTCACCGAGATCGCCGCCAAAGCGCCGGACGGCGAACCGTGCGTCGCCTACATGGGCCCGGACGGCGCGGGCCATTTCGTGAAGATGGTGCACAACGGCATCGAATACGGCGACATGCAACTGATCGCGGAAAGCTACGCGGTGCTCAAGCAGGTCGCCGGTCTGTCGAACGAAGAGCTTGGCAAGGTCTACACGGAGTGGAATCAGGGCGAGCTCGACAGCTATCTGATCGAAATCACCTCAAAGATCTTTAGCAAGAAAGACGAGGAAACCGGCAAGGATCTGGTCGACGTGATTCTGGATCGCGCGGCGCAGAAGGGCACCGGCAAGTGGACGAGCCAGAACGCGCTCGATCTCGGCGCGCCGCTGCCGCTGATTACCGAAGCGGTGTTCGCGCGCGTGCTGTCGTCGCTGAAGGACCAGCGCGTGGCTGCAAGCAAGGTGCTCGACGGACCGAAGGCCCAGCCGCTCGGCGCCGAGCGCGACGCGTTCATCGAGTCGGTGCGCCGCGCGCTGTACTTCAGCAAGGTCATCTCGTACGCGCAGGGCTTCGGGCAACTGCGCGCGGCGTCGGAGGAATACAAGTGGGATCTCGATTTCGGCACGATCGCGAAGATTTTCCGCGCCGGCTGTATCATCCGCGCCCGCTTCCTGCAGAAGATCACCGACGCCTACACGAAGAACAAAGCGATCGCGAATCTGCTGCTCGACCCGTACTTCCGCGATATTGCGAGCAACTATCAGTCGGCATTGCGCGAAGTGGTGGTCGCCGCGATCAATGCCGGCGTGCCGGTGCCGGCGTTCGCGTCGGCGGTTGCATATTTCGACGCCTACCGCTCCGAGCGGCTGCCCGCGAACCTCGTGCAGGCGCAACGCGACTTCTTCGGCGCGCACACGTTCGAGCGCACCGACAAGCCCGGCAGCTTCCACGCGAACTGGAGCTGAAACGTTTGAACCGCCGCCGCGGCGCGTGCTTGAAGCAAGGCGCGCGCGGCGCTGTGGCGATTGAAACGCTCTGGGGCTGCCATTATTGCCGCGGACTAGACGCGGCGCAGACACGAGCCTGCTTCAGACGCGGACTATTGCAATTTGCGGAATAGAGTTTCGTCGTTTTAGGGGTTTCCCCTAGATGTTCTCGCTCCTAAACTTCTGTTCAAGCGCTAGGGACAACAAAGCCCGAAGCGAATCACAACAAGTTCTGGAGGTTATACATCATGAAGACTCTTATCTCTGCCGTTGTAGTCGCCGCCGCTCTGGCCGCTCCGGTTGCTTCGTTTGCTCAATCGAACCAGCCTGTCACGCGCGCTCAAGTTCGCGCCGAACTGGTCCAGCTCGAAAAGGCAGGCTACAACCCGGTCGGCGACCATGTCGATTACCCCGCCAGCCTGCAAGCCGCTCAAACCCGCGTCGACGCACAGAACGGCACCACGCAAGCCGCAGCCCAAGTGGCGGACAGCGGCTACGGCGCACCGATCGCCGGCACCTCGCAAGCAGGCCGTGCGCTCAGCACCGACCGTAACTCGGTCTATTTCGGCAACTAATTCGGCAATTGGCTAAGCAAGCGATCGGACAACCGGTCGCGCCGAAGTAGATCAAAAGCGCCATCTGACTGACAGGTCGCTGCCGATACGAAAAACGCCGCCAAGGTTTCGCCTTGGCGGCGTTTGCCGTTTACGGTTTGACAACGTCTAGCGGGAGGCGGGCATGCCACGCAACGCGTCCGCCTCGCGTGGGCATCCGTGCGAATCAACGGGTCGGCAGGTGCGGAATTGCTTCGTTGCTGGCCAGACTGAGCTGCTGCATCTGCCGATGCGCCTTGTTCAGATGCGCTTGCGCGGCCACGCGCTGGGCCTCGAGTTGTGCGACTTCCTTGCGCACCTGATGCTGCCGGTTCGACGCCGCCTGCTCCTGAGCGCCGCGCCGCTGCAAGTCGCTGCGCAGCCGTTCGGCTTGCGCTTCCGAACGCGCGATCATGCGGGCCAACTGCTCGTTTTGCGCCTCGAGTTGCGCGCGGCGGGTTTCGCAGTCCGAGAGCCGGGTCGCCTGGTCTTCGAAATGATGAAAGGCCGCCTCGGCCGCTTCGAGGTCGGCCGCCTTCAGCGCGCGCCATAGCGCGCCGTCCTGATATAGCGCGATGTAGTACACGAGCTCCTTCGCGTGAAACAGCAGGCTCACCGAGTACGCGAAGCTGCGGAACACGCGAAACGGCGTGAGCGCCTCTTCTTCGGCAAGCCATTCGACTTCGGCGGTATTCGCGATCTGCACGCCACGCGCGCTGACCTGCGACGGCACTGCCTGCACGGGCCGCAAGGTCAGCACGGGACGCGCGGCGCCGCGGGCCACCGCGGCCTGCGTCGAGCCGGCGGACCCGAGGCCAGCCGCAAGACCGGACGCAAGACGGGACGCACCGTCAGACGACGCTTCGGACGCCATGCCCGGCGACGCATCATCGGCATCATCAGGCGAGACTGAAGCGTTGGCATTGTCCTGCGCGACCCTGACGACATGCGATGGGCCTGCCAGCACGCTACGGCGGTTCAGGAGACTTTTCACGGCGGTTCCTCCGGTTGACTGCCCGGAACGGCCAGACGGCGCCGGCAATGAAGCGTTCCGGCTAACTGGCGGCTTGGGCGGTGAGCGAAAAGCGAAGGCTCGACGGCGCGTGCGAACAGGTGCCGCGTTGCGCCGGGGCTGCACATGCCTGCGGATATCGTCTGCGAGCGCAGCCTCAATGCAGGGTGCGATGCCTGCCGATGTCGTCGAATAGCGCGCGGCTCGGTTCGAGCGCAAGCAGCCACGATTCGTCGTAGCCGCTCAGAATGTCGAGCGCCTCGCGCAGCCGCTCGAGGGCTACCGCGGGAATCTCGACGCGCGCCTCGACGCCGCCCGACAGTCCCGCGATGCTGGCGAGCTGCACGAGCGCGTCGGCGGCTTCGGCAACATCGGCGGCAAAAATCAGGTGCGTGTTCAACAATTCGGCCAGTCCGGGCGACCCGGCCACGTCGTCGACGTTCAGTTGCACGGCCAGAAATGTGGCTTTATTCATCGACGACTCCTTGCGGGATCCGGTCGTTTTAGTCCGCACCGCCTGGGCGCAGCAAGGTTGAGTATAGGCGAGCGTCCAAAGGTTTCAATGCTCACACCATTGCGCAAACGCCCCTGCGTGAGCAAGGGCCGCGCCACAGGTGCCGCTTGAGTCGCGACTTATAATGGGCGCTCGAAGCGTCGGCGCGGCGAGCCCTTCGTGGGCGCCGCGTACGGTTCAAATAGCGGCAGCCGCCAGGCAGCGCCGTCTTTACAAGTGTCCTGGAACCATGAAGATCATTCGCAGTAAGGGCTTTACCGCGACGCGCGCCTGGGGCGCGCTCGAGATCGCCAACATGGGCGGCATCACGACGCGTCTGCATTGGACCGATCAACCGTACAAGTGGCACGTGAACGACGGCGAGGAAGTGTTTGCCGTGCTGGACGGTCGCGTCGAGATGCGCTATCGCGAAGATGGCGTCGAGCAGGCGGCTATTCTGGAAACCGGCGATGTGTTCTACGCATCCGTGGGCACTGAGCACGTGGCGCATCCGATCGGCGCGGCGCGCATTCTCGTCGTCGAAGCCGAGGGCAGTGTCTGAGTTACGCGCGGCTGATAATGTGTCGGGCCGCGGCTTGCTGTACCGGCAGCGGCACGGCAAGTGCTAGGGCATCGATTGAAGACGATCGAATGAGAAGATTGAATCCAAAAAATGTCGAGGGAAATCACATGACGAGACCGTGGCAACTGACGGGGCCCCGTGTGCTGGCGACTGCCGCGCTAGGCATGATACTGAACGGCTGCACCAGCATGCCGTGGGACAACACGCCGTTTTACGGCAACACGCAGTCGCGGCCGACCACGCTCAGCACGGTGCCGGTGCCGGCCGGTTTTTATCGCGTGAATCCAGGCGATACGCTCCCCGGAATTGCATCGGCATATGGACACAAGCCGCAGGACATCGCGACCTGGAACGGCCTGCCAGTCAACGCAGCCGTCGCTCCCGGACAGGTGCTGCGCGTTTCTCCGCCGATGGCGTCCGGCAGCGTTGTCGCGCCGCCTGTCGGCGTGACGCCGAATGCGCCGACAGCGCCGGGCGCGCCCACGGCGTCCGCCGCACCGCAACAGGGCGTGCTGCAATGGCCGTTGCGAGGGCCGATTCTGAAGACGTTCGTCGCAGGCAAGTCGAACGGCATCGTGATCGGCGGGCGTCCAGGCGATCCAGTCAAGGCAGCCGCCACCGGCCGCGTGGTCTACGCGGGGTCGGGCATCGAGGCATACGGCCCGCTCATCATCATCAAGCACGACGACTCGCTGATCACCGCTTACGGGCAGAACAGCACGTTGCTCGTCAAGGAAGGCGATGCGGTAGCGCAAGGGCAGACTATCGGGGAAGTGGGCGTGGATAGCCGCGGCGTCGCGTCGATCCAGTTCGAGGTCCGCCAGAACGGCCAGCCGGTGGATCCGCTCGCGTGGCTACCGAAGCCGGGCGGCTGAGCGTGGCTTGAACGGGGAGTGAGCCGGCCTGAAGGGGAAGCGAGCCCGGTTTGAACGGGAGCCTGAGTCCGGTTTGAACGGGGGGTGAGCTTGGCTTGAACGGGGTCGGACGCGGACTCAGCGCCGTCGAGCTTGAGTTAAGCGAGCGTTGAGCCCCAGTTTAAAGCCTGGGCTAAGCTCAAGTTGAGCCCAAGTCGAGCCGCGGTTAACTCCGGCGGCGCCGTTGAAAGTACTGTGACGCCGCCCTGCGAGGGTCGCGCGAATTGAATACACTGTGTGGCTCACGAGCCGGCGCCACTGCTGTCGTTGCCGCTGTTGCAAGCGGACGCGGCGAGCCGCCCGATCCTCATGGCCTCTCACACGAAAGACGCACAGGGACACACAATGATCGATTTGCGCAGCGATACCGTAACCCGTCCGACCCCGGCGATGCTCGCGGCCATGTCCGCCGCCGAAGTGGGCGACGACGTCTGGGGCGACGACCCGACCGTGCTGCGTTTGCAGTCGACGCTCGCCGAACGCACCGGCAAGGAGGCCGGGCTGTTCTTTCCGAGCGGCACGCAAAGCAATCTCGCGGCGCTGATGGCGCATTGCGCGCGCGGCGACGAATACATCGTCGGCCAGTTGGCCCACACATACAAATACGAAGGCGGCGGCGCGGCGGTGCTCGGCAGCATCCAGCCGCAACCGCTCGAAAATGCCGCTGACGGTTCGATCCCGCTCGAGAAGATCGCGGCCGCGATCAAACCGATCGACAACCACTTTGCGCGCACGCGGCTGCTGGCGCTGGAAAACACCATCGGCGGCAAAGTGCTGCCCGAGGCTTATGTCGCCGAGGCGGTGCAGCTTGCGCGCGAACGGGGCTTGTCGGCTCACCTCGACGGCGCGCGCGTCTACAACGCGGCGGTCGCGTCGGGCAAGCCGGTTGCGGCCTTATGCGCGCCGTTCGATTCGGTTTCGATCTGCTTTTCGAAAGGCCTGGGCGCGCCGGTCGGTTCGGTGCTGGTCGGCAGCCGCGCGCTGATCGAGGTCGCGCACCGCTGGCGCAAGGTGCTCGGCGGCGGCATGCGCCAGGCGGGCGTGCTCGCGGCGGCTTGCCTGTACGCGCTCGATCACAACGTCGAGCGTCTCGCCGACGACCACGCGAACGCCGCGCATCTGGCGGCGGGTCTGGAAGCCATCGAGCAGGTCAAGGTGCAGTCGGTTGCGACCAACATGGTGTTCGCGCAGTTTGCGCAACAGCACTGCGCGCCGCTCGAAGCATGGCTTCAGGAGCGCGGCATCCTCACGCAGATGCTGTATGCGTCACGGTTCGTCACGCATAAGGACGTGTCGCGCGCGGACATCGACACGTTTATCGCGGCAGTGAAGGGCTATTTCGCCGCGCGTTGATCGAGTGGTGCTCCGGCGGCCAGAGAGCAGGAGGTGTCGCGCGCAGAGCACCGCGACACGTTGATCGCCGCAGCGGAGCGGCATCGCGCGGTGCCCGTCCCGTCGTGCTCAGGCTGGCGATCGAGCGGAGATCGAGCGGCGATCAAGCGGCAAACGAGCGGCAAACGAGCGGCAAACGAGCGGCAATCAAACTGAAATCAAGCGGCAAGCGAACGGCAAGAACTGAAATCAAGCGAGGAGAACGGGCGCGCTGTCCAACAGCGCGCCCGTTTTCATTTCACCAACGCCTTCGCATGCACGCCCGCGCGATGCGACGGCGCAAAGAGCCGCAGGCCGCTCGCGAGACTCGCCGCGCCTGCGAAGAACGCGCCGGCGCCGAGCGCAAGCGTCGGTCCATGCCGGCCCGCGATCCCGAAGCTCAACGCGACCAGCGCCGCGCCGGTCGTCTGGCCGAGCAGCCGGGCCGTCGCGACGATGCCGCTCGCGCCGCCGCTGCGCTCGGGGGGCGCGCTCGCCATCAGCGCTTTGAGATTCGGTGATTGGAAAAAGCCAAAACCCGCGCCGCAGATCGCCATGCGAATGCCGATATCGAGCACATGCGGATGTGCCGGCAATAATGCGAGCGAGGCCATGCCCGCCGACATCACCGCGAGGCCGACCGCGCCGAGCAGGCCAGGCGGATAGCGATCGGACAGACTGCCTGCCAGCGGCGCGGCCAATGCGACGACGACCGGCCACGGGGTCATCAGAAAGCCGGTTTCGACCTGGCTGCGATGCAGCACATCCTCGAAATAGAACGGCAGGGAGACGAACGCCAGGCCTTGCGCGGCGAACGAACACACGGCGGTCACCGCCGACAGTGCGAACACCGGCCGCTTGAAGAGATCGACCGGCAGCATCGGCGCCGGGTGGCCGGCTTCGCGCCGGACCAGCAGCAGGCCGAAGATCAGGGCAACCGCCGCGGCGCTCAGCACGAGTTGCGTCGACGCGCGCTGGGCTGCTTCACCGAGCGCAAAGATCAGCGCGGCGAACGTCACCACGTTGAGCAGCGCGGCGAGCGGATCGAAGTTGTGCGTGCCGCGCTCCGTGTGCGGCAGCGCGGGCCATGCAAAAGCCAGCGCCAGCACACCGAGCGGCACATTGACCGCGAACAGCCACGGCCACGACGCCACGGAGAGGATCAGCGATGCCACCGTCGGTCCCACCGCGAAGGACACGCCGACGATCAGCGCGTTGGTGCCGAGCCCGCGTCCGAGCCGGTGCGGCGGATAGAGGAAGCGGATCAGCGCGGTATTGACGCTCATGATCGCGCTCGCTCCGAGGCCTTGCAGCACGCGCGCGCCGGCCAGCATCGGCAAGGTCGGCGCCATCGAGCAGGCGAGCGACGCGACCGTAAAGAGCGCAATGCCGCCGATATAAATCCGCCGATGCCCGACGATGTCGCCGAGCGCTGCAAGCGGCAGCAGCGTCGCGACCATCGCGAGCTGATAAGCGTTGATGATCCACACCGACGCTGCCGGCGCCGCGTGCAGATCGGTGGCGATGGCGGGCAGCGCGGTATTGGCGATCGCGGTGTCGAGCGTGGCAAGCGCGACAGCGAGCATGATCGCGGCCATCGCGCGGCGGTTGGCGGCGGACATGGGGACGTCCGCGGGAAAGGGGGGCGCGGAGGCGGCGCTGAGCTTGTCGGACAAGGCGTGGCTCGTCGAGTGTATGCGGGTCCACGCGCCGCTTGATGGATACGCGGCGCGCGAGTGGCAAGGTTATGCGAATTGCAGGAGCGCGGGCCTGTGAGCGAACAGCAGGCCGCCGCGCGGCGAATGTAGCGATTGTTACAGAGGCGCGGAAATCCTGCATCGCACGCGCGCGCTGTAAGGACAATGAAATTGCATGCGTATGCAACTAACTGTCAGCCCCGCGACCTGTGCTCGAGTTGATGTGCGCCGCCACCGTCGACTGCGCACGCGGCATCCTTGCTCTTGTTCGCTGGATGCGCGCATCGGCAGGCGTCAGGCAGATAAAGCCTCCATCCAATCACTTGCTCCGGTCATGCGAACGTCATGCGCCGAAAAAATAATTGCATGGTGTCACGCGATTCGCGTCGCACCGTGTCACGCTCGCACCTCACGCCTTCACACTTTGATATCTATGTCTCGTGAGAACGCGATGCACGCGCGCAGTGCCGGCTACGTGCGCCGTGCACCGCGCGCGTGCGCAAAAGCTGCCGTCTCTGTACGTGGCCGCGCAGACAAGCGGGCATGGCATGTGCGTGACCAGCACCCGCGCTCCCGGGCAACCGGGCGTCGTAAAATGTCCTACTCTGATTCTTAACCCGCCTGACCGGCACGCGCCTCCCGTCCGTCATCTGTGCGGTTCGCGCATGCCGCAGCGTTTTACCCCGGAGGCTTCGATGACCGCCGTCGATCTGGAATTCGACCAGCTCAACAGTACCGTCGACGCGCTACGGCGCTCAATTTCCAATCGCATGATGTACGGCGTCGGCAAGGACGCCGTCACCGCGCATCCGCATGACTGGCTGCACGCCGCGGCGCTTGCCGTGCGCGACCGGCTCGTCGCGCGCTGGATGAAAACCACCCGCCTGCAATACGAGCAGGACGTGAAGCGCGTCTACTACCTGTCGATGGAATTCCTGATCGGCCGTACCTTTACGAACGCGTTGCTCGCGCTGGGCATCCACGATCAGATGAAGGAAGCGTTGGCGAGTCTCGGCGTCGACATGGAAGCGCTCATCGACATCGAACCCGACGCCGCACTCGGCAATGGCGGTCTGGGCCGGCTAGCCGCGTGTTTTCTCGATTCGATGGCGACGCTCGGCATTCCCGGCTTCGGCTACGGCATCCGTTATGAATACGGCATGTTCCGTCAGGAGATCGTCAACGGCGAGCAGGTCGAGGCGCCGGACTACTGGTTGCGCGCGGGCAATCCGTGGGAATTTCCTAGGCCCGAAATCAAGTACACGGTGCACTTCGGCGGGCGCACCGTGCAGCGGGGCGACCAGGTCGAATGGATCGATACGGAGCATGTGAACGCGACCGCTTATGACACGGTGATTCCGGGCTACGCGACGGACGCGACCAACACGCTGCGCCTGTGGTCCGCGCGCGCGACCGATGAACTCGACCTCGGCGCGTTCAACCGCGGCGACTATCGCAATGCGGTGGACACGAAGAACATGTCGGAGAACGTGTCGCGCTTGCTATATCCGGACGACTCGACGCCGGCGGGCCGCGAACTGCGGTTGCGTCAGGAGTACTTTTTCGTTTCGGCGACCATGCAGGATCTGATTCGCCGCTATCAGCGCACGCACAGCACGTTCGGGCGCTTCTCCGAAAAAGTGGCGGTGCATCTGAACGATACGCACCCCGTGCTGGCGATACCGGAGTTAATGCGTTTGCTCGTGGACGTGCACCATTTGCCGTGGGACAAGGCATGGAAACACGTCACGCAGATCTTCTCGTACACGAATCACACGCTAATGCCCGAAGCGCTCGAAACATGGGACGTGGAGATGCTGTCGCGGCTGTTGCCGCGGCACCTGGAGATCATCTTCGAAATCAATGCCGGATTTCTCAAGCATGTGAGCGAGCATTCGGGCCACGACGCCGACATGATCCGCCGCATTTCTCTTGTCGACGAATACGGTCAGCGGCGCGTGCGCATGGCGTATCTGGCGATTGTCGCGAGCCACAAGGTGAACGGCGTGTCGAAGCTGCATTCGCAACTGATGACGCGCGACATCTTCGCGGATTTCGCGCGCATCTATCCCGACCGCTTCACGAATGTGACGAACGGCATTACGCCGCGGCGCTGGCTTTCGCAAGCGAGTCCTTCGTTGTCGTCGCTGATCGATCAGCGGATCGGCACGCATTGGCGGGGCAATCTGTTCGAGTTGGAGCAATTGCGCGAATTGCGCGATGACAGCGGATTCGTCGAGGCATTCCGTGAAGCGAAGCGGCAAAACAAGTTGCGGCTAGTGCAGCGGCTTGCGCATCACACGAAGCTGCATTTCAATCCCGATGCACTGTTCGATTTGCAGGTGAAGCGCATCCATGAATACAAGCGGCAGTTGCTGAACGTGCTGCATGTGATCGTGCGCTACAACCAGATTCGCGCGAACCCGGAGCGCGACTGGGTGCCGCGCGTCGTGATGTTCGCCGGCAAGGCCGCATCCGCTTACCGGATGGCGAAGACGATCATCAAACTGATCGGCGATGTGAGCCAGAAGGTCAATCACGACCCGCTGATCGGCGACCGCCTGAAAGTGGTGTTCGTGCCGAACTACGGCGTGAGCGTAGCGGAACTGATTATTCCTGCCGCCGATCTGTCCGAGCAGATTTCGATGGCCGGCACTGAAGCCTCGGGCACCGGCAACATGAAGCTCGCGCTCAACGGTGCGTTGACGATCGGCACGATGGACGGTGCGAACATCGAAATCTGCGACGCCGTGGGCCGCGAGAATATTTTCATCTTCGGTCATACGGCGGACGAAGTGGACGACCTGCGCGCGAGCGGCTACCGCCCGCGGCAAGTTTACGAGGAAAACGCCGAACTGCGCATGGCGCTCGACCAGATCCGCAGCGGCTATTTCTCGCCCGACGATCCGTTGCGCTTCTCCGATATTTTCCACACGCTGGTGGACTGGGGCGATCACTACATGGTGCTTGCCGATTTCGCCGCGTTTGCGAAGGCGCAAAATGAGGTGGATGCGCGTTTCGTCGACAAGCACGCGTGGACTCAAAGCGCGATCGACAATGTGGCAGGCATGGGCCAGTTTTCGTCGGATCGGACGATCAGCGAATATGCCCGCGAGATCTGGCGTGTGAATCCGCTCAGCCTGGGCTGAGCTAGTGCGTTGTTTCGCTGCGGACCTGACGTGATTTTCCGCATGCGGCGAGCAGAAAGGCCGTGCGTGTGTTGAACGACGCGCGGCCTTTCCGTTTTGAGCCTTCGTTTATGGCGTGAGCTTCTCGACTGCCTGGCTCGCGTAGAGGCCCAATTGAGCGCGCGGGAAATCGAACAGCACGTCGATATTCTGCATGCCCATCAGACCGATCACGATGCGGTTCGCGCCGGGCTGCGCCTTGACGATGGTGACTTGCGCGTCGTCGTAGTGATGCACCCAGTTGCCCGAGCCGACGGCCGCGTGGTAGTTGCCCTGAATGAGCACCTTGCCGGGGCTGTCGTCGCCGGTCCAGTCGGGCGCGGTGTCGGTTTCGATGCGAATCATGCTGGTCGTGGCCGTGGCGAACACCAGCGGAGCGCAGAAGGTCGTCTTGTCGCCGACTTTGATGCAGCCTCGCGGCCATTGCATCGTGCCGTCTTTCGATACGGTCATCGGCACCATCGTGTAGTCCTTCGTGATCGCGCTCGACGGGCTCAGCAGCAGATATGGCTTCGCAAAGTTCGAGTGCACCAGATAGCGCTCGCCGACGTGGCCGACCAATGCGCGCAAAGGCTGCGTGCAACAGGTGTCGTCCGGCTGCGCGGCGCCAACGCCGAAAAGCCCAGAGAACGCCCAGCCGAATTCGCCGCTGTAGCCGTCCATCGCAACGCAGTGTCTGGAGGCGGCCTGGCAGCTGACGCTATCGACCACTTGCGCTTCGACCTGTATCGTCTTCGATCCCGCGACGCTCAGCGGCAATTTCACGGCCGCGCCGGAAACCTGCGCGCCGTTCGCGAGCAGAAGGGTGCTGGCCGGCGCCGCGCGTGGATAGTCCGAACCCGGCAGCACCGATTTCAATACGCGCACGCCTTGCGTGCCGGTATCCAGCGCGACGTAGACCGGTTTGCCGTCGAGTTCGACCGGCAGGCCGAGACGCGCGTGATCTTCGTCGGCGCGTTCGACATGCAGAGGGATCAGCACGCCGTCCTTGCCGCCGTTGATCAGTGAAACAGCCGGGGCGGGCGGCGTAGGTGTCGGGAAGGTGACCGAGCAGCCGCTCAAGGTTGCGAGCGCGCCGGCGGCGACCACCGCAGCAGCTGTGAAACGGGAAAAGTGACGATGCAGATGCCGGCACGCGGCATCAACGATAAGCAAGGACATGGCGCACGCTCGAAAAAGGCGGTCCCTGGCGAAGGCGATGTATGCGGCTATACGGAAAGAGACGGCGGCGCTGGCGCGAGAACAATGCGCCAGCGAAGGCACTGGCTCATACGCGGTTGCCGCCCAGCGGACCGAATGCCGCTTACCAAGATGCCGCGATGCCGCGGGCCGCGCCGCATCGCGACGCCTGCTAAGGGAACGCGCGATAACAGAAGCGGCGACTCTACCTGCGCATCGGCAAGCACTTGTGAAGATGTGTGAAGGCTAGCGGCGCGGCTCGACGTGCAGCGGAGGTGCGACCACTCGCGTCGCTTTGCGTCGATGGCGATAACGAGCGAGCGTTGCGGGCGGCGATTTGCACGAGCCCGCGGGCGCGGGCTCGCATCGGCTTACTCAAGCTTTCTGCGCGGCGGAAGTGGAAGCGGCTGCGCCCTTGGCTTCGTTCACGGCCGCGCCGACGCGTTCGACGAATTCGCGATCGACGCTTGAAAGCGCCTCGCGTTCGCCGTTGGCCGTTTGCACCATCAGACGATGCGTGATGTCCTGTGTCGCCCATGTGAGCCAGCCCACAACCACGAGCATCACGCCGCACACCAAGCCCGCAGGAGAGCGTAATGTCCCGCCGACAATCGCGCCGACGAGACCCAGCAGCGAAATGGTAATGGGCAGTACCTTGTTTTTCTGCACGGTGACGACCTCAACGCTGACGATGTCACGCAGCGGAAAGACCTGGCCAGCGGATGAGAGCGCGTTGCGGGTGACCGACACGCCGCGATCGTTGAAAGGGGTTTCCATCGAGTCGAATGCAAGCTGTTGCAAAGGGCGCAGCGTACCAGACTTCAGTTTCCTAAAGTTACGGACTTTTTCACCCTCTCTCAGGCCTGCGTGCCGCCGCACCCGCCGCACCCGCCGTATGGACGGCTGCTTTTTTCGATCGATAAGTTGTCCTGCATAAATAAGCCATATCAACACATTTCCTATTTGCACAAGAACCCCCGCTGCCATGTGGGCAGCCACCACGCGATGTTCACGCGCCGGCTGGTTTGTGCAGCCATCATCTCGAGCAGATAGTTTCGCACCGTCACGGCTCCGAAGAGGTACGCGCTGCGGCGGCTGAGACCAGATCGCGGGCGCCATAGATGGATACTTGTTCTGCGAATTCTACAACCCGCCGACAAACTGCATCGCCAAGCCGGACCGAGCCTATCGATTCGGTGCTGCCCTGCCGGTCACATTGGGCGCGCGTGGGTCGGGATTCATATACAGGCTTGTGCCGTTTGCCCGCATGTTATTAAGCGCCGGCCCCGCGCCGATGCCTCTTGTTGCGGCGAGCGAGGTTTCCGCGCCCGAAATTGGGTTAGCGCCGGCCCCCGTGCCTACCCTGGTTCCCGCCGCGGCGCCCGCGCCGCTCATGCTGCCCCCGGTGTCGCCTGGCTGCTGAGCATGAACAACGCCCACGGCACCGATCATTAGCGCTGCCACGACCGCCGACATCGACACCCAGATACTGCCCGTTACGTTTTTCATAGCCCGCTCCATCATATTGTTGAATTACCCGACGTGCGCCCCGGTATCGAACGCGCGTCAACCAGCCGGCTGATCCGCCGCTTGCGCGGGTGCTGCGCCGGCCGACGTCTGCGGTGCGCTGGCGGAGTGCTGCCCTGCGGCCGGGATACAGTCCGCGCGATACTCGGCTTGCAACTTCTGTCGTGCATGGTCTAGATCGTCCGGGTAGGTGTTGGCGTCGTCGGGGTTGTAACCGACCGCTTCCAACTCATTCAATTCTTGCATCAATTGCTTGTGCGTCACTTCGCCTTTCAACTGCTCGAACGGGTAGTCGTTGCATTGGTGTTGTGTCAGTCCCGGGGAGGCCATTGCCGATGCGCTAGCGATCAGAAGAAGGGTGGTAATCAGGGGTTTCGTTGTAAGCCACATTTTGATTCCATCGACGAGAAGGTTCGAGTCGTCCCGCGAACAATGCAGCGGGATGGCATCAGGCTAGTCGAGGCGACCTACCGGAGCGGCGTCAGGAAAATGAAACTGATTTCATCCTTGCCCGGCTTTTTGCAGTGTTTCAACTGACCAGCGCAAGCGCCAGCTCAGCGCCGTAGCGATCGCCACTCTCGCGGCTTGCGGTTCCTCCAACGGGCCTTCCGCACGCGACGCGTCGCAGCCCATGGTCTACGTGTCGTCGCAACGCGCCCCTGTGTATATCCCCAGTTGCCTGGAAAAGCCGCTTGTCGAGAGTGTGCGTTTATATTAGAGGGCGGTAGATTGATCCCTGGTACCCGTGAGTCGATCCATGAGATCTGTGTCGATGAAGGCGTCGGCGGTGTACCGCATTCCTCAATTACACGGCTACCTTTCTACCGACGCCTCAGAAGCGTTTTCCCGCGCTGGCTCAGGTGGCGATCATTCTCGCGGCACCACCAGCGACCGATCGGGTGCTGTCGCCGCGGCTCGGCTCGGCGATCAATCGTATGTGGGCGTACGCCGATAGCATGAACTCAAAGCTATCATCTGCTAACAGCCATTCGTTCGGAACCGCACATTAAACGACGCAGCCAAAGCGTATTAAGGTCAGGAAATTCAGCGTATGGCCCCCGCGCAGGATCAGCCGCGCCCACGCGATCAAGAAGGAGGGCCCTAGCAGACTGAAGGCGATCAACCGACGGTCTGCCGCTCGACCACACTGCTAGTCGCGCGCCGATCAGCGAGCCAATGCGACAGACGGTCAAACCAGAGGTGCACAACCGGCGTCGTGAACAACGTCAGCATTTGCGAAACAATCAGTCCACCGACGATCGCGATGCCGAGCGGCACACGCAATTCCGCACCCGCGCCATGCCCGAGCGCAAGCGGCAGCGCGCCGAACAGCGCGGCGAGCGTTGTCATCATGATCGGACGGAAGCGCAGAAGACAGGCCTGCCGGATCGCTTCTCGCGGCGACATACCCTGCTCGCGCTCGGCCACCAGCGCGAAGTCGATCATCATGATCGCGTTCTTCTTGACGATACCAATTAGCAGGATGATGCCGATCATGCCCATGATCGACAGGTCCTGACCGCACAGCATCAACGCGAGCAATGCGCCCACGCCCGCCGAGGGCAGCGTCGAAATGATGGTGAGCGGATGAATGGCGCTTTCGTACAGGATGCCGAGGATCAGATAGACGACCACGAGCGCCGCGGCGATCAGATACGGCTCACTCGCAAGCGACGCCTGGAACGCCTGCGCCGTGCCTTGAAACGAGCCCGTCAGACTATCTGGCTTGCCTGCCGCGACTTCGGCCTGGCGAATCGCTGCCACCGCGTTGCCAAGCGACTGACCCGCCGCCAGATTGAACGAGATCGTCACGGCCGGGAACAAGCCCTGGTGATTGATCGAGATTGGCGACACATTGTTTTCGATCCTGACGAGCGTGTCGAGCGGCACCAGTTCGTTCGTGAGCGGCGAGCGCACATAGAGATGCGCCAGTGCATCCGTCGTCAATTGAAAGCGCGGATCGACTTCTTCGACGACGTGGTACTGATTTAATTGCGTGAAGAGCGTCGCAATCTGCCGCTGGCCGAATGCATCGTAGAGCGTGTCGTCGATGGCTTGCGCCGTGATGCCAAAACGCGAAGCCGTGTTGCGGTCGATCACGAGAGTCGCGCTGGTAGCGGCGGCCTGCTGATCGGACGTGACGTCTGCCAGTTGCGGCAGCTTCGACAGGCGATCGGTCAGCACGCCCGCCCAGTGATTCAATTCGTTGATGTCAGGGTCCTGCAACGTGTACTGATACTGCGCAGCGCTGATACGGCCGCCCACCTGAATATCCTGCCGGACCTGCATCGACAAGGAAATGCCCATGACTTTCGCCAACTGCGGCTTCAAACGATTGAGCACCTGCGCAGCACTGTCCTTGCGCTGAGCGAACGGTTTCAGGTTGATCATGACGCGCCCCTGGCTCACGGTCGGGTTAGGGCCCATCCAGTAGTAAACGTTGTCGACGGCCGGGTCCGCCTCGATGATATGGCCCACCTGCTGCATCTTCTGCGACATCGAGCGCGGCGAAATATCCGGCGCGGCTTGGGCGACGCCCATGATCAGACCGGAGTCCTCCTGCGGGAAAAATCCCTTCGGAATTGCGACGAACAACGCGCCGGTCGCGAAAATCGTCGCCACCGTGACAGCCAGCATCAGCTTCTGGCGGTCCAGGACCCAATCGAGGCCGCGCTCGTAGCGCCGTTCCACCGCGGCGAAGACCGCTTCAAGCCCGGCTTCGAGCCTGCGCATCCGGCCACCGCCATCCGGGTCAGGCAAACGGATCAGCCAGCCGCACAGCATCGGCGTAACCGTCAGCGAGACCAGCGCCGACATCACTATCGCGGCGCTCACCGTCACTGCGAATTCGCGGAACAACCTGCCGACGATGCCGCCCATCAACAGGATTGGGATGAAAACGGCGATCAGCGAGATCGTCATCGAAATGATGGTGAAGCGCACTTCCATCGCGCCGAGCAAGGCCGCCTTCATTCTCGGCACGCCCTCTTCGATATGCCGCATGACGTTTTCAATCACGACGATCGCATCGTCCACCACGAAGCCTACCGCGATAGTCAAGCCCATCAGCGACAGATTGTCGAGGCTATAGCCGAGCAGATACATGACGCCGAACGTGGCGACCAGCGACAGCGGAATCGTCAGACTCGGAATGATGGTCGCCCACAGGTTGCGCAGAAATGAGAAGATCACCATCACAACAAGTGCGATCGTCAGCATCAACGTGAACTGTACGTCGTGCACCGACGCATTGATGGTCTGTGTGCGATCGCCCACCACATGCAGATGCGCGGCCGCGGGCAGTATCGCTTCGAGCGCGGGCAACTTCGCCTTGATGTTGGCGATCGTCTGCACGACGTTGTAGCCAGGCTGCTTGTGAATGTCGAGAATGATCGCGCGTTCGTTCTGGAGCCATGCGGCCTGCTGATTGTCTTCTGCGGCGTTCAACACCGTGCCGAGATCGGACACGTGAATCGGCGCGCCATTCTTGTACGCAACCACCAGATCGCGATACTGAGAGGCGGTGGTGATCTGGTCGGTGGCGTTGAAGATCACCGAGCGGTCCGGGCCGTTCAGGCTGCCTTTCGGTGCATTGACCGTCTGCACACCGACGATCGAACGCACGTCTTCCAGCGTCAGGCCACGTGCGGTGAGCTTGTCCGGATCAAGCTGAATACGTACTGCGGGACGCTGCTGGCCGTGGAAATCAACCAGACCGACGCCGGGCAGCTGCGAGATCTGTTGCGCGAGATAGTCTTCGGCGTAGCTGTCGAGTTGGGTGAGCGTGAGCGATGGCGAAGTCAGCGCCAGTGATAACAACGTAAAGTCGGCCGGATTGACCTTCTGATAGGTCGGCGGGTTCGGCAGGTTCTTCGGCAATGTGCCGCCGGCTGCGTTGATCGCCGTCTGCACATCCTGCGCCGCGCCATCGATGTCGCGCGAGAGATCGAATTGCACGACAATGCTGGTGTTGCCAAGCGAACTCGACGACGTCATCTGCGTCACGCCCGCGATCAGCGAAAGTTGCCGCTCCAATGGCGTCGCCACCGACGTCGCCATGGTCTCCGCGCTGGCACCAGGCAGTTGCGCAACGATCTGGATGGTCGGAAAGTCGACCTGCGGCAGCGGCGCGACCGGCAGCAGAAAATACGCCACCGCGCCGATCAGCAGCACCGCGATCGCCAGAAAACTTGTCGCGATGCGTCGCGTGATGAACAATTCCATGAGGCTCATGACGGATTGTCCTGGTTAGCCTGGCTGTCTGCCGGGTTGGCGTTGGACGGCGCTTCGGCAGTGGCGGGAACGGTGGTCGCCGCCACACGCACGCCCGGGTTCAACCGGCTTTGTCCATCGAACGCCACCAGATCCGTGCGAGCGACGCCGCTGCGAATCTCCGTCATACCGTCGACGGTGACGCCCGTTTGCACCGGGCGCATCTGCGCCGTACCGTTCGCGGTGATTACGTACAGTTGCGTGCCGTTCTGCGAGTTCACCACTGCGCGGCTCGGCACTGCGAGCCGCTGTGTATCGGTGCGCACCAGAACGCGCGCATTCACCAGCTCGCCGGGCCACAGCTTGCGGTCCCGGTTGGTGAACGAAGCCTTAAGCCTGATCTGGCCGGTCGTGGGGTCGACCGTGCTGTCGATGAACACCAGCGTGCCGTCGGCGAGCGGCGTGCTGCCGGAACGTGTGGTCACGTTCACCGCCAGCGGCGCTTTCGCCTGATTCGCGAGCAGTTCGGGCAGCACGTCCTGCGGCACGGAGAACAGCACGGTGATCGGCTCCATCTGCGTGACGGTGACGATACCGGTCGTGTCAGCCGGATGCACTATCGCGCCGATATCGGCTTCGCGTGCGCCGACGCGTCCGGTGAACGGCGCCGTGAGCGCGGTGAAGCTCAGTTGCAACCGGTCGCTCTGAACCAGCGCGGCGTCCGCTGCGACCGTCGCGGCGAGGGCCTCGACTTGCGCCTTCGCGGTGTCCACCGCCTGGGTCGTCGCCGCGCCGATGCCGACAAGCCTCGAGTAGCGCGCGAGATCGAGCCGCGCGTTATCGAGCGATGCCTGGTCCTTGCGCTGCGCCGCTTGCGCCTGATGCAACCGGGCGGCGAGAGGCCCCTGATCGAGTTGTGCGAGTAACTGGCCGGCTTTCACGTCTTGTCCTTCGGTGAAGGCGATGCGCTGCAATTGCCCATCGACACGCACTTTGACGTCCACGGAATTGAGCGCGAGCACCGTGCCTACCGCGGCGACGCGAATCGGAAAGTTGCGGCTCACGGGATGACCGGCGTTGACAGGCACGGCCGGTGCCGCCTTGACGGCCGGGTGCCGCGGCCACAACCACACCCCCAGCAGCGCGACGAAGACGGCGAACGCCAGGATGAGCGGCGCGCGGCCGCGTCCGCGGGGCGCCTCGTGGTTCGGAAGGTCTGCAGATTTCATGAGCGGGATGACGTAGAGGTGGAGGCGGCGCTGCTATCGCTATCGTCGGTCACGCCGAAGCCGCCGCCGAACGCGCGAAAAAGGCTTACGGACGCTTGCAGGCGCGCGAGCCGCGCCTGCACCAGCGTGTCTTCGGACTGATACAGCGCGCGTTGGGCGTCGAGCACGGTCAGGAAGTCGACAGTGCCGAGCTTGTACTGGGCTTGCGCGAGCGTGGCGGCTTTGCGGGCGGCGTCGGCGGCGTCCTGGTCTGCGGCTTCGGCGAGCTGCTGCTGTTGCGCCGCCGTGAGTGAGTCCTCCACGTCCTCCAGCGCGGTTATGACGGCTTGCCTGTAATCCGCGACGCCCTTCGCTTCGCTCGCCTGGGTCACGTGCAACTGGCCACGCAGCGCGCCGCCATCCAGGATTGGCGCCGCCAGCGAAGTGGCGAGACTGGCAAACGGGCTCGACAGGAAATGCGACAGTGACCTGCTGCTGAGCCCGCCGTCCGCGGTCAGTAAGATGTTCGGCAGAAAGGCCGCGCGCGCCGCGCCGACACTCTGATTCGCCGACTGCAACTGCGCTTCCTTCGAACGGATGTCGGGGCGCGTTTCCAGCAGGCTCGCGGGCAGATTGGGGCGCGGTTGGGGAATCGGAATGTCGGCGAGCGCGGCATCGCTGACGGTAAATTGTTCAGGGGCAGTGCCCACAAGCACCGCAAGCGCATGAATGTTGGTGTCGAGCTGCTGTTGCAGCGCCGGCTCAGCCGCCTGGAAAGTGGCGAGCGCGTTGCGCTGCTGCTGCACCTGCAATTCGGTCGCGACGCCCGCCTGCTGCTGTGCGAGCAGCAATTGCAGAATGTGCGCAGCGTCGTCGGATATCGAACGCGCAAGCGCGAGCCGGCGGCGCAGGCTCTGCACCTGAAAATAGGTGTCGGTGACCGATGCGGTCAGCGTCAGCGCGACCGTGTCGCGGTCGAACGCGGACGCGCGCGCGAGCAGGTCCGCGGCGCTGGCATTGGCGGCGTGGAAGCCCCAGAAGTCCACCTCGTAACTCGCTTCGGCGAACAGGCTCTGGGTTTTCGTGGTCGAGCCACGTCCCTGATGGCTGCGATCGAACGCGCCGCCGAGCGACAGCGACGGATACTGCGGCGCACCGGCTATTTCGGCGTTGCCCCGAGCCTGTTCGACGCTAGCAATCGCGGACGCCAGCGTGAAGTTATTGCGAATGCTGCGATCGACGAGCGCGTCGAGCGCGGGGTCCTGATACTCGCGCCACCAGCCGCTTCTGACTGGCACCGTAGCGCCGAGCGACCCACCGGCCGCCCCGTCGAAGGATTGCGTGAGCGGTGCACCCGGCCGTCGATAGGCAGGCACAAGCGAGCAGCCGGCGAGCACCGCGAGGCCGAGCGCGCATAACGCGGCGCGCACCCAGGAAAGGCACGGAAGAGGACTCACGGTGCGCGCCAACCGTGTGGAACGGGACAGCCCTGACATGGAAGAAACCCTAACAAGGATATGTCGCCAGCTTAGCTGGCCCGTCCTGTCGGCGCTTTCGCCCATTGGTTAAAATAATTTAATGCAGTACAACATGCCACGGCGGGGCGCGCGGCCGGGGCTTCCTGGCTTGCAGCGCGTGTCAGGGCGCCGGGTTCAGCATATATCCCGCGCCGACCACCGTTTGAATCAGCGCCACGGGAAAATCACGATCGACCTTCGCCCGCAGCCGATGCATGTGCATATCGATGATGTTGCCGCGCGGCTCGAAATCGTAATGCCATGCGGCTTCGAGCAACATGCTTCGGGTGACGACCTGCCCCGCGCGGCGCGCGAGACACTCGAGCAACAGGAATTCGCGATGCTGCACGCGCAGATCGCGTCCGCAGCGGCTTGCAGTGCGCGCCCGAGTATCGAGCACCAGGTCAGCACATTCGAGCCGATCGCTGATCCTGGTACGATCGGCGCGCCGCGCGAGCGCCTCGATTCTTGCCAGCGCTTCGATGAAGGCATACGGCTTCACGAGATAGTCGTCGCAACCGGCGCGAATCGCCTCTACGCGGTCGTTCAGACCGCCGACGGCCGACAGCATCAGCACTGGCGTCGTATCCCCACCGGCGCGCAACTGCTGGACGAGGACCAGGCCGTCGAGCGCCGGCAAGCGCCGATCAGTGACGATGACGTCATAGATGCCCTCGCGCCCATAGGCGAGCCCGGTCGCGCCGTCGGCCACCGTGTCGACAATCAGACCGCTCTCGGTCAGGCCACGCGCCAGAAAGCGGCTGGCGCGCATATCGTCTTCGATCAGCAGGATTCGCATGCGCAATCGAGGCTTACATTAAATTTTTTTCATGTTTGCGCGAAACGCCTGTACCGCTTCGCACGGCATACTACAGACATCGTAGGTACGAGCGTAGTGTAAAACGGCCGGCTAACGAAGGTTCGACGCTCTCTTATTTCTGGAAAAAAGGCATGTCGAAAGTTTTGGTCGTCGAGGACGACGAGCACACTCTCGCGGAGATCGTTGAAGCGCTCACCGATCACGGCTGCAACGTTGAAACCGCGAGCACCGGCCGCGACGGTTTGATGCTTGCGGTCGCCAACAGTTATGACGCTATCGTGCTCGATCGTATGTTGCCGGGCGGCCTCGAAGGGCTCGGCATGCTGTCGGCATTGCGCAGCGCCGGCGTGCTGACGCCGGTGCTGATCCTGAGCGCGCTGTCCGCGGTCGACGAACGTGTACGCGGTTTGCGCGCCGGCGGAGACGACTATCTGACCAAGCCGTTTGAGTTCATCGAACTGACCGCGCGGCTCGATGCGTTGATGCGCCGTCGCGAGACGGCCCCCGGTGTGCACGAGTACCTGGTCGGCGGGCTGCGCCTCGATCCGCTTAAACGCGAGGTGACCCGCGCTGGCCGCCCCGTACCGCTGCTGCCGCGCGAGTACCGGCTGCTCGAATACCTGATGCAGCACGAAGGCCAGGTGGTGAGCCGCACCATGCTGTTCGAAGCGGTATGGGACTACAGGCTCGACGAGCGCACCAACGTGATCGACGTGCACATCAGCCGCCTCAGAAAGAAGCTCGACCCGGACGGGACGGCTCCGATGATCGACACAGTGCGCGGTTCAGGGTACATGCTACATGCGCCTGACTGAACTGCACCGCACCACCGGCTTTCGCCTCGCCACACTGTTTCTCGTGCTGTTCGGCGTGATCGCAATGCTGCTGTTCGGGTACCTGTATCGCGAGATCACCGGCTTTGAACAGGAACGCATCGACGACTGGCTGATTCGTGAGCACGCAGAGTTGAAGCGTGAAGCGCCCGATGAGCTGGCCGCCCGATTCGAACATCAGAACCGGTTCGATCCGCGCCACCAGCGTCCCTTCGGCCTCTTCGAAGCCAGCGGCAAACATCTTGCCGGCGGCTATGCGGGCGATCGGCCGGCGATCCCCGTATTCGACAAGCCTTTTTCGATGAGCCTCGCAAATGTGGCGGGTCACCCGCCCGGCCGATGCATCGCCGCGCACGTGGCTGATAGCCGCATCGCTTTGCAATGCCAGGACACCCTCGAGGTCGACCACTTCGACGACGAACTGGTGCAAGCGCTGCTTTCCACCGCAATGATCACGCTTGTGATCGGCCTGATCGGCGCGAGCCTGATTGGCATCTCGGCGATGCGGCGCCTGGATGCGGTGACCGCATCGATCGAGGAAATCGTCGCCGGCAACCTCAGCAGGCGTTTGCCAGTGCATTCGAAACGCGACGACGTGGATCGTCTCGTTGGCGTGGTGAACAGGATGCTCGACGAAATCGAGCGCCTGATGAGCGAGGTCAAAGGGGTGTGCGATGCGATCGCGCACGATCTGCGTACGCCGCTTACACGCATGCTGGGCGGCCTCGAACGGGCACAACGGCGCGCCACAACGGAGCCGGAATATCGCGCGGCGATCGAGGAAGCCATTCTTGAAACCGCCGGCCTTTTGCGCACCTTCAATGCGTTGATGCGGATATCTGAAATTGAAAGCGGAGTGCGCCGCGCGGGTTTCACTGCGGTCGATCTGGCCGCTATCGCCGATGACGTTTTCGAATTCTACGAACCGACTGCCGAAGACAAGCAGATCGCATTTAAACTCGCGCGCACTGTGTCCGGCCCGCTGGAAATCCAGGGAGATCCGAATCTGCTATTCGAGGCGCTGGCCAATCTGGTGGAGAACGCCGTCAAGTTTGCACCGCATGGCGGAGCCGTGCAGGTGACGCTGTGGCACGACGAACGAGGATCCGGCGTGACCGTACGCGATGATGGACCCGGCATCGCACCGAGCGAGCGCGATGCCGTCCTGCGCCGTTTCTATCGTGGAGAGGCGAGCCGTCATACGCCCGGCAGCGGCCTGGGGCTCAGTCTTGCGACCGCCGTGGCCGGCATGCACGGCATGATCCTGTCTTTCCACGACCCAGACGTCGGTTGCGAGATCAGTCTGTTCAAACCTGCGCAAAGTCAACTGGCAGATAGCCGGTGATCGACCGGGTGGATGAGGTCCACCTTGAGACCCATTTCGGTGCAGCCGATCAGGTTATCGCGAACAGCTGGAACATGATTCCCATTCTGGCTGCCGATCGTGGAAAACTGTAAGCAACGGGGGAGCCGTGACACGTGAGACCAGCATGTGGATCCTTGGCATGGCGGGTTCGCCAGTGACGCCGGCAAGCTAAATTTCTGTTGACGGATGTTTTGACGGTGACCGATAGTCACTGCCGAAAGATCTGTTAATTCCAGGCTCCCGCGTGAAAGACACAACCCGCTCACCCTCATCGCGCGCTGACCATGTTTACTTCAGCGTGCGGGACGATATCTTCGACATGCGCCTGCTTCCTGGCGATCGTATGACCGAAGGCAGCATCGCCGATCGCTTCGGCGTTTCGCGCACACCGGCACGCGAGGCGCTGCAACGTCTTCAAAGCGATGGTTTGATGCGCGGCTATGTGCGCGGCGGCTGGGAAGTCGTGCCGATCGACTTCAAGCGCTTTGACGATCTATACGAAATGCGCAAGCTGATAGAAACGTTTTCTGTGACCCGGCTCTTTGACGCGGACGGCGCTCTGTCCGCCACGGCGTCGCAGATGCTGGAGCGGCTCGACCGCATCTGGAGCGTCCCTCACGCGCAGCGCGTTCGCGACGGCCGGGAGATGGTGGCGCTCGACGAAGCCTTCCACCAGGCGCTTGTCGTCGCCGCCGGCAATGCAGAGTTGAGCGCCGCAATGCAGCGCGTGACCGACCGCATCCGCGTGGTGCGGCGGCTCGACCTCGTATACGGCGACTGCATCAACGACACCTACGACGAACACATTGCGATTCTCGCCGCCATCCGCGATCTTGCCGCCGACCGTGCTGTCGAGTTGTTGGGCCGGCACATAGAAGGAAGCAGGGCAGAGGTGCGGACACTGACCACCGAGCGCCTGCAACGCGCCCGCACCGCATCGGAGCCTCACAGTGCCCCGTATGCACCACCGAGGTTGCGGGGCACCATCTAGTAACACGCATTCGGGAGTCCGCATTTCTTAAGCGCCCTCCGCACTCGGCCTTTGCGGGGACTCTGCACGTTGGCATGGTATTCGCATATACACTGGCCATGTATACAAGCAAAAGCCCCGCGCATCCGATGCCTTCCGAATTCCTAAGCCCGAGCCGCGGAACCCGCGGCATGGCGGTCGCGCCTCACGCACTCGCCGCACAGAGCGCTCTCGCGATCATGCGTGAGGGCGGCAACGCCGTCGAAGCGATGATTACCGCGGCCGCGACGATTGCGGTCGTCTATCCGCACATGAACAGCATTGGCGGAGATGGCTTCTGGCTGATCTCGCGTCCCGGCGCAGAGCCGGTCGGCATCGAAGCGTGTGGCGCGGCGGCGCTGGCCGCGACCATCGACGAATACCGTTCGCGCGGGCTGTCGGCCATTCCGGTGCGCGGCCCACTCGCAGCCAATACGGTGGCCGGCACGGTGTCTGGCTGGCAGCGCGCGTATCGCTGGTCGGCTGAAACGCTCGGCGGCAGGCTGCCGGTCAAACGCCTGCTTGAAGACGCGATCCATTACGCGAAGCAGGGCGTGCCGGTCACGCGAAGCCACTCGCAGTGTGTCGAAAGCCGCCTGGGCGAACTGCGGCCGGTCGCGGGTTTCACCGAGACCTTTCTGCACGGCGCTCGCGTGCCCCTCACCGGCGAGCGCTTCGTTTCCCCGCGTCTTGCCGCCACGCTCGAACGTCTGGCCGACGCAGGCTTTGACGACTTCTATCGCGGCGACCTCGCACGTAGCATCGCGAGCGATCTTCAGGCGGCCGGCTCGCTGCTAAGTCTCCCGGATCTTGAACGGCACGAGGCGCGCCTGCGAACGCCGCTAGCGCTTGAGCACTCGCTGGGTACGATCTACAACATGCCGCCGCCGACGCAAGGGCTGGTGTCGCTGCTTATTTTAGGCATTCTCGATCGCGTGCTGACGAAGGACATGGACCCGCTGGGTCCCGAATTCGTGCATGCGTGCGTCGAAGCAACCAAGCTCGCGTTCGCCGTACGAGATGCCGAGATCACCGATCCGGATCACATGCGCGTCGATCCGCGTGAACTGTTGAAGCCGGCCGTGCTCGACGCAATGGCCGCGCAAGTGTCGCTCACGCAAGCCGCGCCGTGGGGCACCGGCCGCGGGCCGGGCGATACCGTGTGGCTCGGCGTGACCGACAGCAACGGCGTCGCGGTGAGCTTCATCCAGAGTATCTATCACGAGTTCGGCAGCGGGATCGTGCTGGCGAAGTCGGGCATCAACTGGCAGAACCGCGGGTGCAGCTTCTCGCTCGACGAGCGCGCGCGAAATCCGCTGATGCCGCTGCGCCGGCCTTTTCATACGCTGAACCCGGCGCTCGCACGTTTTGCCGACGGCCGCACGATGGTCTACGGCAACATGGGCGGCGACGGTCAGCCGCAATCTCAAAGCGCGGTGTTCTCGCGTATCGCGACGTTCGGCTGGAATCCGCAAGCCGCGATCGACGCGCCGCGTTGGCTGCTGGGCCGTACCTGGGGCCAGTCGACCGACACGCTCAAGCTCGAAGCGCGTTTCGCGCCGGGCACCGTCGCGCGGCTCGAGGCGCTCGGCCATGAAGTCGAGACGATGCAGGTCTATGACGAAGCAATGGGGCATGCCGGCGCAATCGTTCGGTATCCCGATGGATCGATCGAAGCGGGCTACGACCCGCGCAGTGACGGGGCAGCCGCGGGCTGGTAGACGCACACGCGCGCTTTTTTCAATCAGATTGCAGGTCCGGCCTTCGAGGCCCGGAGGACGCTGCACGTCTGCCGGTCGCCGGCAGGCATTCGCTCAGTAAATGGAGTCACCATGACCACACGCTTGCAATCTTCGTTGCAACCTATCGCATCGGCGGAACTCGGCGCCACTTCGTCGGGCAGGACGCATAACCGCTGGCTTCAGCTCGCGCTGGGTCTCGTCTGCATGATGGCGATTTCGAGTCCGCAATATGTATGGACACTGATGACCAAACCGCTCGCCGCGAAGCTCGGCGTTGCGCTACCTGAACTGCAAGTCACGTTTTCGCTGCTGATCATTTTGCAGACGTTTTTCTCGCCGTTTCAGGGCAAGCTGATCGACCGCTTCGGGCCGCGCATGCTGATCTCGATCGGCACGGTAATGTCGGGCTTGAGCTGGGTGCTGGCCTCGCAGGTTCATAGCGCGCCGATGCTCTATCTGACCTACGGTGTGGTCGGCGGGCTGGGCACAGGCATCGTATATGTGGGCGTGGTGGGGCTGATGGTGCGCTGGTTCCCGGCCAATCGTGGCTTCGCGGCGGGCGCGGTCGCCGCCGGCTATGGCATGGGCGCGATCGTCACCACATTTCCGATCGCCTCGTCGCTACAGGCGCGCGGCATCGACGCCACGCTGTGGATGTTCGGCATCGCGTTCGCGGTGGTCGGTCTGCTGGCTTCGCAAGGTTTGCGGGTGCCGCCTTCGCACGACGCCGCCGCTCCGTCCGATTCCGCCGGTTCGGTTTGCGCGCCGACGGTCATGAATTTTCGTCCTTCGCAGACGTTAAAGACGCCACTCTTCTGGCTGATGTTCGCGATGATGACCATGATGTCCACGTCGGGCCTGATGGTCACCTCGCAGATGGCCACCTTCGCCGCCGACTTCGGCGTGACCAAAGTGCTCGTCTTCGGCATGGCCGCGTTGCCGCTGGCGTTGACGATCGACCGCTTTACGAACGGGCTCACGCGGCCGCTGTTCGGCTGGGTGTCGGACAAGGTGGGACGCGAGAACACGATGTTTTTCGCGTTCGCGCTCGAAGGCATGGCCATGGCGCTGTGGCTGCTCACGCGCGATAACGCCGTGTTGTTCGTCCTGCTGTCGGGCGTCGTGTTCTTCGGCTGGGGAGAAATCTTCTCGCTGTTTCCGTCGACGCTCACGGACACTTTCGGCACGCGGCACGCCACCGAGAACTACGGCTGGCTGTATATCTCGCAAGGGATCGGCTCGATCTTTGGCGGCCCCCTCGCCGCATTGATGCACCAGCACGCGGGAGGCTGGGTGCCGGTGTTCTCGACGGCGATCACGCTCGACATCGTTACCGCGCTGCTCGCCATTGCCGTGCTCAAGCCGATGCGCCGGCGCTTCCTGGCCGCACAGCGGGGCACGTGATTCCATTCGCCGTGTGCCGCAAATGCATTCCGAAACGTCGTCGAGGAACACATGCCAATTCAACTTGCGTTACGCAACATCCGTAAATCGTTTTCGAACAAACTCGGCTCCGTCGACGTGCTCGGCGGTCTGACCTTCGATATCCATGAGCGCGATTTCGTCAGCATCATCGGGCCTTCGGGCTGCGGCAAAACTACGGTGTTCAACGTGATCGCCGGCCTGCTCGAAGCAGATAGCGGCGATATCGTCTATCGCGGGCAAAGCGTCGATGGCTTACGTGGCAAGGTCGGCTACATGATGCAGCGCGACCTGCTGCTGCCGTGGCGCACCGTGCTGCAAAACGTGCTGATCGGACCGGAACTCTCGAAGATGCCTGCCGCGCAGGCACGCGACATGGCGATGGAATACCTCAATACGTATGGCCTCGCGGGCTTCGAGAATGCCTATCCGCGCATGCTGTCGGGCGGCATGCGTCAGCGCGTGGCGTTGATCCGCACGCTCATCAACGATCCCGACATCATCCTGCTCGACGAGCCGTTTTCGGCGCTCGACTACCAGACGCGTCTGTATCTGGAAGGCGTGTTGATGGAAGCGGTCGAAACGTTTCACAAGACAGTGGTGCTGGTCACGCACGACATCGACGAAGCGGTGGCTTTATCGAAGCGCGTCGTCGTACTTGGCGGCCGGCCTTCGCAGGTGAAGAAGATCTACGACATCGACATCGCCGCGCGCTCGCCGATTGGCGCTCGCAGTGATCCTAACTTTGCGGGTTACTTCCACGCGTTGTGTGGCGAACTCGATATTCAGACGGAGGTGAAGGCAGCATGACCCAATCCGCTTCCATGGACAAAACCGCGCCGGCCCAGCGCTCGCCGAAAGCTCCAGTGCGGTTCGTGCTCGACAGCGGCTGGGGCCGTTCGCTGTTGCAACTGGCGGCAGTAATCGCGTTCTTCGCGGTATGGGAAGGCGCTGCGCGCCTGGGCTGGGTATCGAATTTTCTCGTCGGTTCGCCGTCGAAAATTTTCGCCGCGCTACTACGCGACATGCAATCGCATCAGCTTTTCATCGACACAGGCTATACGCTCTTCGAAGCCATTCTCGGCTTCGTGTTCGGCACGGCAGCCGGTTCGGTGTGCGGACTCGCGCTGTGGTATTCGCCGTTCGTCGCGCGGCTGATCGAGCCGTTCATCGTCGCGATCAACAGTGTGCCGAAGATCGCTTTTGCGCCGATCGTGATTCTGTGGTTCGGCACCGGGCTCATCTCGAAGGTCGCGCTGGCTATTTCGCTGACCGCAATCGTCGCGCTGATTGCCGCCTATGAGGCGGCGAAAGACGCCGATCCAGACCTGCAGGCGCTGCTCGTCACGCTCGGCGCGAACAAGAATGACGTGTTCATGAAAGTGGTGGTGCCGTTCACGCTGCCCTACGTGATCTCGACGTTTCGGATCAACGTCGGCTTCGGTCTGGTGGGCGCGGTGGTGGGCGAGTTCATCTCATCTGAGAAAGGCCTCGGACACATGATCTTTACAGCGTCGAGCCTGTACGACCTCAATACCGTGTGGGAGGGCCTGTTCGTGCTAATGGCGATCGGCTTCGTCCTTTACTTCCTTATCGATATGGTCGAGCGCAAGCTGCTGCCGTGGCGGCAGGCGTCGAATACCACCACCCTCAAGGTTTAACGCGTTTCCGGCACTCCAACCACTTTACCCAGGGACAGACGATGGCACTAACCGCAAGAAGAGCGCTGACCGCGCTGAGTACCGCTTTGGCACTGACCGTTGCAGCCGTTTCGACACCGGCACTTGCCGCGGACAAGAAAGTGACTATTTCGCAGGCGTTCCAGTCGATGCTGTATCTGCCGCTCTATGTGGCGATCGACGGCGGCTTTTTCGAAAAGCAGGGACTCGACGTGAACAAGCAGACCGCCGGCAGCCCGAGTGCTGCGCTCTCCGCGGTGCTGTCGGGGAGCGCCGATTTCTCGCTGCACGGACCGGAGTGGACGGCCGTGGCCGCCGAGAAGGGCGCCGATGTCGATGTGATTGCCAATGTCGTAAACGGCGCGGCAGTGTGGATCGCGGTTGCGCCGGGTGCAAGGTTTAGCGGCATCAAGGACGTGAAGGATCAGGTGGTTGTGTCGGGACAGATGCCAACTACGAGCACGTCGCTGTTCTTCAAGCTGTTGAAGGAGAACGGCATGTCGCAAAGCGACGTCAAGCTGGTTCAGGTGCCGCTCGGCTCGGAGATCGGCCCGCTCGTTGCCGGCCAGGCGAAGATCGCGGTGATGTATGAGCCGGGTCTCGATCAGGCTGTCGCGAAGGGCATGAAAGTCGCGCTCGGGTTTCCGAAGCTCTATGGCGAATATGCGTTCTCTTCGATCTCCGCCAAACGCAGCGTCGATCCCGACGCGGCCGCGCGTTTCGTAAAGGGGCTGCAAAACGCGCTGCTGTACATGCAGAGCCACCCCGCGGAAACTGCAGCGATTGCGCGCAAGGAATTCCCGACGCTCGATCCCGCGGTAGTCGACGCAGCCGTGAAGCGCATGCTGGACGAAGGCGTGTATCCGAAGGACGTCAGGATCACGCCGAAAGCGCTGACTGTTGCGATGGATACGCAGATCGCGCTCGGCAACCTGAAGCAGCAGCCCAACTACGACAGATTCATCGTTCAGAGCTACATCCAGCCGGCGCTTGCCGCGAAATGGCACCGTTTGCCGACTCTTCCATGACCATGTTCTCTGCTTCTTCCAACATCGCGCCGATTCCCACCATCGCCCGGATTCGCGCCGAGGTTGCGTCGGGCGAGGCCGGGCTCGAGCAGTATGTGTCGCACGCCTACCATGCGGCGTACGAATCGCAGGCGTCGTTGCATGCGTTCTGCTATTTACCGGACGCCGCGCCCGTTAATGCCGTCGATGTCGCTTCGCCGCTGGCGGGCGTGCCGGTCGCCGTGAAGGACGTTATCGATACCGCCGACATGCCGACCGAATTCAATTCGCCCGCCTACAAGGGACGGCGCCCTGAGCACGATGCGTGGGTGGTCGCGCGTTTGCGTGCGGCGGGCGCGTCGATTATCGGCAAGACCGTGACCACCGAATTCGCGTGGCGTCAGCCGGGCGCGACCGTCAATCCGTGGAATGGCGAGTTCACGCCGGGCGGTTCGTCGAGCGGGTCCGCGGCGGCGGTGGCGGCGGGTATCGTGCCGCTCGCACTCGGTACGCAGACGCAGGGCTCGGTGATCCGGCCGGCGGCGTACTGCGGCATCGTCGGTTTCAAGCCGACTTACGGCGCGATCGCACGTACGGGCGTGTTGCCGCTGGCGTGCTCGCTCGACCATGTCGGCATGTTCGCGGCGAGCGTCGCGGATGTGGCTTACGCATTCGCGCTCGTCACTGGCGCGCACGCAGCTGATCCGCATGTCTCGCATGTTCCGCTTTCTGCTGCGACCGCGCGAGGCACTGGGACGCCGCGCTTCGGCGTGCTGTCGAAACAGGCCGGCGGCGAGATCGAGCCCGCGCAACAAGCCGCGCTCGACAGGCTCGCGGCCCAGCTCGCGCGAGACGGCGCCGAGATTGTCACGGTCGATCTGCCGGCGGAGATTTTCGACACGCCCGCGCATGCGTTGAAACTGATGTCGGTGGAAGCTGCCATCACGCACGGCGAACTTGTCGACCGCACGCCCGAACTCGTGAGTCAGGCAATGCGCGGTCTCGTCGAAGAAGGGCGCAAACTGCCCGCGACCGCCTACGCCGGCATCAAGGCGGCGCAGATGCCGATGGCGCATCGCTTTCACGACTGGCTCACCCGTGCGATGGCGCTAGATGCGCTGCTGGTCGCGCCAGCCTCGGGCGAACCGCCGCGCGGTCTCGACTATACGGGCGACGCGGCGTTCTGCGCGCCGTGGACCTTTCTCGGGGTGCCGGCCGTGACTGTGCCGGTGGGCTTCGGACCTGCGGGCTTGCCGCTTGGCGCACAACTAGTGGGCGCCGCTCACGGCGACCTGGATTTGCTGATGCTGGCGGAGTGGGTCGAAGCGCGCACCGGTTGGCAAGCGGCGGTGGCGTTGCGGCGCAGCTGAACGCGGTGGCACGCCGGGACAATAGAGATCCGCATGATGCGGACGCGCCGGTCGAACTGGACGGGGCCCAGGCGGTCGATCCCCGCTTACCGGCAGCGAACTGCGGGCACGATACTCGGCCCAGCGCTCCGTGGAGCGCTGGGCCGAACTTCATCATTCGCAGAGCACGCGGTGGCGTACCACGTCAGAAGCGATGAATCATGGCGACGCGATAGACCATCTGGTTCTCACTGGTAGACATGGCGGCCGCGGCGGGGATAAAAGCATAGTCAAAGTTAGTGCCGGTGTGCGCGCTGACGACGTGTTGGTAGGCGCCTTGCACATAGACTGACGTGCTCTTGCTCAGATCGTAGTCAAGCGTGAGACCGACCTGGTGCCATTTGGGGGTAAAGGAACCGCTCGTCGAGTGAAGGTGGGCGACCGTGAACGTGTATGCTGCGCCGAGCCACAGGTCCGGTCGGAAGAAGTACTGCTCATTCGCTTCGAAGTTGTCGAATTTCCACGAGTTCCATGTGCCGCCCGAGGGCCCACTTGATGACCCGATATAAGGGTTGGAAGTCGGGTCATACACGTCGACATGCGAATAGGCGAGTGCGGCCAGCGAATGGGCAAAGCGGTAAGAAGCAGCCACGCCGATATCCTGCTGCGACGAACCGGCAAACACCGCGTCGGTGGTAACGGAACCGCTTGAGTTTGAGTTCGCGCCGGGGTTGTCGAGCTTGAGATAGGACGCCGCCATCGTCAAACCACCGTTCTTGTAATTCAACGTCGCGCCCCATGTGCGATTGTTCGCGAACCCGCCCGCCTGGTTGCTAAAACCGTACATCGCTTCGCCAGTCAGGCCACGGTATGTCGGGCTCACATACTTGACAACGTTGTTCACGCGGAAATCCCAGTCTGCGTTGTCGTTGTCGAACGGATGCGAGTTGACATCGCCAGCATAATTTCCGGCTGCGGTAAGCCCGGCGAAGCCGAGGTCATCGACGCTGGTATCGTACTGACGACCGAAGGTGAGGGTACCGTACTGATCGGACGACAATCCGACGTATGCCTGGCGGCCGAACAGACGGCCACCCTGGCTCGCCTGTCCACTGTTCGTATCGAAGCCGCTTTCCAGCTTGAATACCGCCTTCAGGCCCCCACCGAGATCTTCATTGCCTCGCAAGCCCCAACGGCTGCCGTACGTGTCACCGCTTTTCATTTGATAGGTGCCGTGTCCGTTTGCGTTGCTCGTGAAGTTGAGACCCTCATCAAGAAGCCCATAGAGCGTCACACTTGATTGTGCGTGCGCTACGCCGGTGACCAGCATCAAGGAGGCCAAAGCTGCCCACGTCAAGTTCGTCTTTTTCATTTTCGCTCGCAATTTAAGAGTTGTCCGTATGATATTTGCCAGGGAGCCGCAGACGATCGACCGAAAAATTGCCTACGCAATTTCGGCCACTCGCCTTGAAAGGCAAGCAAGTCTAGGTAGCGAGAATTGACTGTCGTTCACAAGAAAATGAAACCGAGCATTCAGGAAAGTCGAACAAAGCGCGTGAACTTTTCCAGGCGCGGAAAGTGCCCGGATCCAGGCGTGATGCGGCAGCGCGAGCCGTTGTATTTGGCTACCCCCCGCTTGACTTACTATTTTTGTTGGTGATGGCGAGGCAAAACTAAAAAAGGCTTCACAAACGTGGAGCGAGCACTTTAAGGGGAGTAAGCAATGATGTATCCATTGTTCAACCATGGACCATTGCATCATGAATCAGCTTCAGGCGATGCGTGTCTTCACCCGGGTGGTCGGCCTCGGCAGCTTCAATCTGGCCGCGAGACAACTGGGCCTATCAGCTGCATCGGTCACACGCAGCATTGGTTTACTGGAAGCTCATCTGCACACCCGCTTGATCAACCGGACCACCCGCACGCTCTCGCTAACGGAGGCCGGTCGCGATTACCTTGAGGGTTGTCGCGCAATCATCGAACAGTTGGACGAAATGGAGACGTCCCTGGTTCAGTCGACCCGGGAGTTGCGCGGGGCACTGCGGATTGCGAGCGTCGCAACGTTCGCTGACGGCGGGCTCGTACGACTGGTTGCGTCCTACCGGGACTTGCATCCCGGCGTCTCTTTCGAGGTGACTACTTTCGATGTCCATATCGATATGGTCGAAGGTGGTTTTGACGTCTGCTTCTCGGACGATCCTGGGCGATTCAGTTCAGCGCTCGTCTGCCGTCCACTGCTGCGCATTCCGCAAGTTGTCGTCGCGTCGCCCCAGTACCTGTCCAGCCACGACACGCCGAATCTCCCATCGGATCTCACCCGGCACACGCTGTTATACCGGTCAGGGACCGGGGCTCGTTGCTGGGAATTCCTGGATCGCAACCGGGTCTCACGCGTCACCGCATCTGCCGGGATCGCGTCTTCCAGCTATGCGATGCTGAAGTCCGCATGCATGCACGACCTGGGAATCGCTTTGTTACCAAGTTCGATAGTTGAACCGGAATTGCAAAGCGGGGCACTGGTCAAGCTGTTTAAAGAATTCAATGTCGGCAGCGGCGCGAGAAATCTGTGCGCGTTGTATTCGTCGCCCGGGCTATTGTCAAGAAGGGTGCGGAGTTTCGTAGACTTTGCGGTGGACCACTATCGCATTATCGATGGTGCGTCGTTCCTTAAGGCCGTCGCGTGAACTGGAGGCCGTCGTTTTGATGGGGCTTCGTCGCACCCTCCGTGCAGCACCTGATAGCTGCTGACGTAGCCTGGTGCGTAACGGGCATCAGTTCTTCGCGGCAATTCGGATGTCGCCGAGCCGCGCTTTAAGCGCTACGCGGCTGTCTGTTCGTAGTGCCACCACGCCGAACACTGTACATGGGGCGGCTGGAGAGCGGCAGTCGCACGCTCTCCAGCGGCGGCAATGCATAGAAGCGTCCCAGACCTCTAAGCTTTATCTCCAGCTCCGGTTCATACGAGTCTCGTGAACTAAAACTTCCTTAATGTTCGAGGTAGGACTCTGTTAGCGCTCCGCGTTCAGAATCCCCTCATAAACAGGCGTTTCATGCCTCGATCGTATACCGATGCATGCGCGCGATGACCATGCGCTTTCCTGAATGGAGCTGTTCCGATGTTGAAACTGGTCAGGCTGGCGTTGACGCGGCCCTATACATTCATCGTGCTCGCGATGCTGATTTTACTTTTGGGCCCTTTATCGGCATTGCGCACACCGACGGACATTTTTCCCGACATCCGCATTCCGGTGATCAGCGTCGTATGGAGCTATACGGGGCTACAGCCTGACGACATGGCGGGTCGAATCGTTACTTACTACGAGCGCACGCTCGGTACGACAGTGAACGATGTTGCGCATATTGAATCGCAGTCGTTCACGGGATACGGCATCGTCAAGATATTTTTTCAGCCAACGGTCGACATCCGTACCGCGACGGCCCAGGTCACATCGATCTCGCAGACTGTGCTCAAGCAGATGCCACCCGGCACGACTCCGCCGCAGATTCTCAACTACAACGCATCGACTGTTCCGGTATTGCAGTTAGCGTTGACAAGCGACACACTCGACGAGCAGCAACTGGCTGACTATGCGACAAACGCGATTCGCCCGCAATTGCTGAGTGTGCCGGGGGTCGCTATTCCGACGCCATACGGCGGAAAGACGCGAGAGGTGCAGATTGACCTCGATCCCAAAGCGTTGCAGGCGAGAAAGCTGTCGGCAGAAGACGTCGCCGCGGCGCTTGCCCGGCAGAACCAGATCATCCCTGCCGGCACGCAGAAGGTTGGCGCATTCCAGTACAACGTCAAGCTGAATAATAGTCCAGTAGACCTCGACGAGTTGAATGCGCTACCTGTGAAAGTGGACGGCGACGCGACAATCTACATTCGCGATGTCGCGCATGTACGGGACGGATATCCGCCGCAAACCAATATTGTCCGGGTGGACGGCCGCCGCGCGGTGCTAATGAGTATCCTGAAGAACGGGTCCGCTTCGACACTCGACATCATTTCTGGCGTCAAGGCGAAACTGCCGCTCGTCGAAGCTTCGCTTCCCCCGCAATTGAAGCTGGTCACGATGGGCGACCAGTCAAAGTTCGTCAAGGGTGCCGTGAGCGGCGTGGTGCGTGAAGGCGTCATTGCAGCGGCCCTCACGTCCGCCATGATCCTGCTCTTCCTCGGCAGTTGGCGCTCCACGCTTATCATCGCGGCGTCGATTCCGCTAGCCTTGCTCGCGGCAGTGGCGGCGCTTTCCGCGATGGGCGAGACGCTGAACGTGATGACGCTAGGCGGGCTCGCGCTCGCAGTAGGAATACTTGTCGACGACGCCACGGTCACCATTGAGAACATCAACTGGCACCTGGAACAGGGGAAAGATGTGCAGCGGGCGATCATGGACGGCGCGCAGCAGATCGTCACGCCAGCACTGGTTTCATTGCTGTGCATCTGCATCGTGTTCGTTCCGATGCTGTTGCTCGACGGCATTGCGCGGTTCCTTTTCGTGCCGATGGCCGAAGCCGTGATGTTTGCGATGATCGCTTCGTTCATTCTGTCGCGAACGTTTGTGCCGATGATGGCGCAGTACCTGCTCGCGCCGCATGCGTCGGGTGGGCATGCAAGCGGTGAACTCGCGGCGATAATCGACTCTCACGGCAGCATGTCCACACGTCCAACGTCGCGCAATCCGTTCGTGCGCTTCCAGCGCGGCTTCGAGCAATGCTTTGAACGCGTGCGAGGTGTGTACCGTGTGCTTCTCGGCCTTGTGCTGACGCACCCGAAGCGCTTTGTGGTCGGCGTACTGGCCGTCGTATGCGTGTCTTTCCTACTTTCACCGTGGCTCGGACGGAACTTCTTTCCCGACATCGACGCGGGTGAGATCGCCTTGCATGTGCGCGCGCCGGTTGGGACACGCATCGAAAATACGGCAACTATTTTCGATCACGTTGAAAACACCATTCGCCAGGTTATTCCGCCGGGTCAACTTGGCAGCGTGGTGGACAATATTGGCCTGCCAGTCAGCGGTATCAACCTGACATACAACAACAGCGGCACCATCGGCTCACAGGATGGCGACATCATGATCTCGCTTCGTGAGAATCACGAGCCAACGGCGCGATATGTGAAAAGGCTGCGCGAAGTGCTACCCGTAGAGTTTCCAGGTACGACCTTCTCTTTCCTGCCCGCGGACATCGTTAGCCAGATCCTGAATTTCGGCGCACCGGCACCGATCGATCTGCAAGTCGCGGGGCCGGACCAGGCCGGGAATCATCGGTACGCGAACGAACTGTTGCGACGTGTGCGGATGGTCTCCGGTATTGCCGATAGCCGTATCCAGCAGGCGGTCACTTATCCGCAGTTCACCATCGCGGTGAACCGCTCTCACGCGGGACGACTGGGCATTAGCGAGGAGGATGTGACGAACTCCGTCGTAGCAACGCTCGCCGGTACGAGCCAGGTGGCGCCCGCGTACTGGCTCAATCCAACGAACGGGGTTTCGTACCCGATCGTCGCGCAAACCCCCGAATACTGGATGGCATCGCTGTCCAGTCTCGAGAATCTCCCGGTAACAGACGCAAGTGGCCGCTCGCAATTGCTCGGCGGTGTCGCCAGTATCACGCGCGGCGTCGGCAGCGCGGTGGTATCGCACTACAACATCGAGCCGCTGTTTGATATTTACGCCACTCCGCAGGGCCGCGATCTGGGTGCGGTCGCGAGCGACATCGACGGTATCGTGCATGCAACAGCGAAAGATGTACCCAAAGGCTCGACGGTAACGCTGCGAGGTCAGGTGCAGACCATGAATAGCGCATTCACCGGGCTGCTGTTTGGCCTCGTCGGTGCGATCGCGCTCATCTATCTGCTGATCGTCGTCAACTTCCATTCGTGGGGCGACGCCTTTGTGATCGTCTCAGCGTTGCCTGCGGCGCTGGCTGGCATCGTGTGGATGCTGTTTGCGACGCACACGCCGCTGTCGGTGCCGGCTCTCACTGGCGCGATTCTTTGCATGGGTGTGGCAACTGCAAATAGCGTACTAGTTGTCAGCTTTGCACGCGAACGGCTCGCGGTGACTCACGACGCCCTGCGGGCGGCCTTCGAAGCGGGCTTCTCACGGTTTCGTCCTGTGTTAATGACGGCACTCTCGATGATCATCGGCATGGCTCCGATGGCGCTGGGTCTCGGCGACGGCGGTGAGCAGAACGCGCCGCTCGGACGAGCCGTTATCGGCGGCCTGATCTGCGCAACCTGCGCCACCTTGCTGTTCGTTCCGGTCGTCTTCAGTCTCGTGCATCGGCGCGATGCCGCCCCACCTCACGCTGGGCCGGGCGAACCTGAACACGACTCACACGATCATTCATCTTCCGAACCTGGAGTCATCCATGTCAACTGACATCGAAGTAGCAGCGCCGCGGCGGCTACGGCCCCTCAAACTCGCAGGTATCGTCGCTCTGCTGGCTGCGGCAGGCGTTGCAGCAACGGGTATCGCGACGCGCATCCATGCGAAGGAGCAGATGGCCAGCTGGTCGGCCGCGCGGGCGATACCGACGGTCGTCGCCAACCCACCGTTGCATGACAGCTCTGCGCAGGCTCTGGTCTTGCCAGGTCAATTGTCCGCCTATGTGAAGGCGCCGATCTATGCGCGCGTCTCCGGGTATCTGCATGCGTGGTATGCGGACATTGGCGCGCACGTAAAGGCCGGACAGTTGCTAGGCGAAATCGATACACCCGATCTCGATCAGCAACTCGCCCAGGCACGTGCGGATCTGCGTACCTCGCAGGCGAACGAAACGCTCGCGGCATCCACGTCGCGCCGGTGGACCGAGATGCTGCAGCAGGACTCCGTATCACAGCAGGAAACAGACGAAAAGACCGGCGACCTTGCGGCAAAGCGGGCAATGGTCGCAGCGAACCAGGCGAATGTTGCGCGGCTTGAGGCCCTTGAATCGTTCAAACGGATCACCGCACCTTTTGATGGCGTCGTGACAGCGCGTAAGACCGACGTCGGCGCGCTGATCAGCGCGGGCGGCGGCAGTGGACCGGAGTTGTTCACCGTCTCGGACGCGCGGCGGCTGCGCGTGTACGTCAGCGTGCCGCAAAACGAAGCTGCCGTAATCCGGCCCGGACTGATCGCGAGTCTGACCGTGCCCGAACGCCCCGGCATGCAGTTCTCCGCAAAGCTCGTCGATACTGACGACTCCATCACGCCTTCTTCCGGGACGCTGTTGGTGCAATTGGCCGTCGACAATTCTGGCGGCGTGCTGATTCCGGGCGAATACACCGAAGTTCATTTCGATCTGCCCACGGACAACCATGCAATGACAATTCCTGCTAGTGCGCTGATGTTCCGGGAAAGCGGTTTGCAAGTGGCGGTGGTCGGTCCTGGCAATCGCGCAGTGCTGAAGCAGGTGAGCGTCGCTACCGACCTCGGTACGAAGGTTGTAATTGCATCGGGTTTGACTGCCACCGACCGCGTGATCGACAACCCACCTGACTCACTGGCAAACGGCGATCCAGTGCAATTTACTTCGACATCCGCGACGACAGCGCTGACACAGCACAATGAAGTGGAGCCCAGTCATGGTTAGGCGTGGCGTATGCACGGTCCTGACTGCCGCTGCGCTCGTTAGCGCCTGTTCGTTCGCGCCGCCGTATAAGGTACCGTCGTCGGCCATGCCGAGCACGTTCAAGGAGGCACGGGGATGGGAACTCGCGCAGCCTGCCGACCGTATGCCGCGCGGTGCATGGTGGACCGTTTATCGCGATCCGGTTCTCGACGAACTGGAAAGCCGGGTGGCGAGCGCCAACCCCGACGTGGCCGCGGCGATTGCCCGCCACGACGAAGCGCAAGCATATCTGGACCAGGCTCGCGCTGGCCTCTTTCCCACCATCGGCGCTTACGCGCAGTTGTCACGCTCGCGTCAGTCCGACAACCGGCCATTGCGGGGCGCGAATCAACCGGCGCTCTATAATTCGGCGACTGTCGACGCCGGCTTCAACTACGACCTCGATCTCTGGGGAAAGGTGCGCAACGAGGTTGTCGCGGGCAAGGCGGCGGAGCAGGCGAGCCAGTACGACATCGAGTCATTGCGATTGAGTTTGCAGGCAAAGCTCGCCGAGGCGTATTTCCGTCTGCGTGGCCTCGATCAACAGCACCAATTGCTGGCGGATACCGTTCATGCCTATGAGCATGCATTGCAGTTGACTGAAAGCCGGCACGTCGGCGGCATTGCATCCGATCTGGATGTGTCGCGTGCTCAGACCCAGCTCGAATCGGCACGCGCGTCGGTCGAAGACGTATCGGCGCGAAGGGCATTGTACGAACATGCGATCGCGACCATTACGGGCAAACCGGCGTCGAAGTTTTCGCTTGCGCCGACCGTCGACGCGACGTACCTGCCATCGATTCCGGCGGGAATGCCTCTCGCGCTGCTGCAACGTCGAGCGGATGTTGCGGCTGCCGAGCGCCGCGTCGCGCAGGCGAACGCACAGATTGGCGTCGCCAAAGCGGCATTTTTTCCGGATGTCTCGCTAGGTCTTGACGGCGGTTATCAAAGCACCACTTTGTCGCCTTGGCTGGCGGCACCGAACGAGATGTGGGCGATCGGTCCGAACCTGCTGATGACCTTGTTCGACGGCGGCCGGCGAGCGGCTGTCACGAGGCAGGCGCAGGCAAAGCTGGCGGAAAACGGCGAGAAGTACAAGGCGGCGGTGCTGCTGGCAGTACAGCAGGTCGAAGATCAGCTTTCGCAACTGCATTACCTCGGCAACGAGTCTACGAAGGAGGGACTCGCGCTCGCGGCCGCTCAGCGTACGCTCGAGCTATCCATGTCGCGTTACCGCGATGGCGTCGTGAGCTATCTGGATGTCGTCACTGCGCAGACAATGGAACTCGAAACGCAAACCTTGCTGCTGGATTTGCAAACTCGCAAGTTGATCGCCTCCGCTGCGCTGATAGAGGCGTTAGGAGGTGGGTGGACCAACGAACCTGCCGACGCAGCCATGTCTATAACCACGAAGTGAACGGTCGGGTTTCGGAGAGCAGGATGCCTCGCAGCGGTTCAACGCCAGGCGTCCTGCTCGTCGTTTAAAGCGTGAGCTTAGGGTGACGTCTAGAAGCGGTGGCGCAAGCCCATTGCGACCACGGTCTGCTGATTGCCTGCTGACGGCGCGAGCGTAAAGATGGAGGCGTTTCCGAGCGCCGATATACCGCTGGCGCCGGACACATGCTGATAGACCCCTTCGAGGTAGACATCCGTACGGTGCGACAGCGCATAGTCGGCTTGCAGCATCACCTGATTCCATTTCGGCGATGCGACGCCACTCGCGCTGCTAAAGTGACCGTCGGTGAAGGTATAAGAGCCGCCTAGACTCAGTGCCGGCGTAAGCGCATATCGCGCGTTCAGTTCGTAGTTGGTGAACGTCAAGAGGTCCCCTTTCAGAGCGACGTACGTACCGCCTTGCGCGACTTGAGCTGGGTCGTCCATGATGGTCCGAGTGACTACCAGGCCGACAGTGGCGGGCCCGAAGGCATAACGGCCCGCTGCGCCGAGGATGCGTTGACGCGCGCCGGTCAGCATCGCGTCGCCGTCACTGCTACTGATAGCACCACCTGTATTTGAGGGCGCGTCGACGCCGCCCGGATGATTGCCCTGAAAGTATCCGACTGCCAGGCTAGCCGGGCCGCCCGACCATGCTGCGCCGGCGCTGAATGCGTTGTTGTTGCTGAAGCCGCCAGCCGCATTGCTGAATGCGTAAGCCCAGCCGAATTTGAACCCGTGGTAGTCCGGGCTCCGGTACTTGACCGCGTTGTTCATGCGGAAGTCGTTAGCAAGGTTGTCATTGTCGAACGGGTGATCCGCGATATTTCCGCCGAAGCCCGATCCGGTTGCCGACAAGGGCGCGACAAAGTCGACGAGGAAGTCGTATTGGCGCCCCATGGTCACTGTGCCCCATGCGCTACTCGACAATCCCACCCACGCCTGCCGACCGAAGACGTCTCCACCATTAGCCAGTTTGCCGTTGGCAATGTTAAATCCGTTTTCGACATCGAACACCGTGTGCAAGCCCCCGCCTAGGTCTTCGGTGCCACGCAACCCCCAACGGTCCCCGTTCAGGTTGCCGCTTTCCATCATCCAGTTGTTGTGTCCCTGACCGTTGGCTGTCTTCTGGTTACTGACATAGTCGATACCCGTATCAAGCGTTCCGTACAGAGTGACATTGCTTTGCGCGTGTGCGACTGACGCGAGCGTCGCGGTCAGCGCGGCGCAGGCTGTTACCAATGCTTTATTCATGTGTTTTTCCTGAGAGATAGGTTTGTCTGCCACGCTTTCGGGCACGAGTTCGTGCCTCGAGGCGAGTGACTGGCGCGAATGTATTCGGACACCATCGGCTGCAGATGAAAAATAGTCATCGGTCAGATGAAGAATTTTTGATCTGCCGAACTGCTTCCGTCACGCAATCGGTGGCAAGACAGCGACTTAATTCGATAAACTAATTTTCACCGTCGCGGTAGCCATCCGATAAAGGTGGCTCGCTATTCTCTCCATAACCGGCCCTCGCAAAGCGTGACGCTCCAGGGCCGGCAAATTTAACCTGAATGTTGAGGACGAGAATATGAAACGGATGGCAATTGCACTCATTTTCGCTGGAACGCTGTCGGCCGCGTCAGCCTTTGCGCAGTCGGCTCCCGCAGCTTCCCCTTCTGGCACGCAGCGGACCACCGACGCGACTCAGGTCGCATCAGGCGCCACATCAGCAGGCCCGACCGGCGGCCAGTGGGTGCCGCCATATGGTCAACCAGTGGCGCCAAAGACGCGCGCACAGGTCTATCAGGAACTGGTGCACGCCGAACAGGATGGGCAGCTCGCTTATCTGAACTCGACGATCTATGCGCATCCCTGAGATATTCAATCGCCGCGGCTACCGGCGGCGTTAGGACGTCGCCGGCCGGCACCGGTGCCTATAGGCACTCGCAATTTGGAAACGAGATGAAGACAAGCCGATTCGCGAAGTTTCACATGGCCTTGATCCTGGCGGCCATCGCTAGCGGTCTTCTGTCCGGCTGTGCGTCGGACGCGACGAAGACTGCAGATCAATGTGTGGGCCCACCAAGCTATTGCAACGTATATTTTGGTGGATCATAAATGGCACGCTTCCCTTGATCGGGAAGCGTGCGGTGAGCCAGATGCGAATGCGAAGAGCAGAGAGCGTCTAGCCGCAGACTACCCCGATTGTCTCAAGCGTTCGTCAGTGTGAGCTGATAGCCGTAGCGTTTTAATGTGTCGATGTTCACGTCCGGGCAATTCGGCGCGAGCTTGCGACGCAGACGCGATATAACAAGGTTGACGCTCGACGCAGCTACGTCATCATGATCAGGCCACGCATAGCGAATCAGGTCCGATCGCGAAACAGGCGCGTTCGGCTGGCGCAGCAGACGCTCGAGTAGCATGTATTCCCGCCGCGTTAACTGCAGTCGCCTCTCTCCGCAGACCAACTCCCGCGTCCCACTCTCCAATCCCGGAAAAACGGACACCTGTCCTATGCGTTGGACCGCCACAGGGTTAAAACGCCGCAATGCTTGCATGCGCTCGTGCAATTCAATGAAGGACCACGGCTGGCAAAAACAGGCGTCACCACCGGCTCGCAACACCTGCGTCCTTTCTTTCGCGTGAGCTGCACCCAGCGTTACGATAATAGGTGCGCCTCGGCTTTCGCTCGCGAGCTTGGGCAGCGCAGCTAGCAGGCAGGCATGCGGCGGAGTCTCCGTCGCCATGACGATTACTGCGTCAAAGAGCTCTTGCCCTGCCAGGAAGATCGCATCCTTCAAATCGTGGACGCGCTCAAGGCTGTGTGCACTCTCGATCAAGGCATTCTGAAGCCAGGCCGCCTCGGGTTGCGTACCGGTAACTAGTAGTACACGCATGATCTGTTGGGCCAAAAAGGCTGATTGAGGAAATCAGTCATATCAATGTTTTTGTCCAGCACTGAATCGTCACGCGCGTGCCCGGGTTTCCATCGCTGATCTGCATTGAGTAGTCGTGCACATTCACGACTGCCGACACGATGCTCAGCCCGAGACCCGACCCGGGCAAATGCCGTGTCCGGTCGCTGCGATAGAAGCGCTGCAGGACCGCCTTTCGCTCATCGACCGGAATGCCGGGACCGCTATCGGTGATGTCGATTTGCGGGCCCCGCGGTGTACGTGTGAGTTTGAGCATGACGGTGCCTCCGTCCGGCGTGAACTTGACGGCGTTGTCAAGAAGGTTGGTGAGAGCTTCGAAGATAAGCGCGCGGTCGGCATGCGTCGTGCCCACACTGGCAATTTGCGTAAGGAGGCGGATCGACCGGCTCTCGGCCAGCGGTTCAAAGAGCTCGCCCACTTCCGTTAGAAGCGGTGCCAGTTGCATCTCCTCGAAGCCGCCGCGACGTTGCAGGCTTCCAATTTCCGAGATGCGCAGCATTGCACGAAAGCGCTCCAATAGCGCATCAGTGTCGCGCCGCGCGTCATTGACTAGCTTCTTCAGTTCTCTGTCCGGTGGCTCGGCTATTCGCTCGTCAATGTGCAGCAGAGATGTACGTATATGGCCGAGGGGCGTTCTGAGATCGTGAGCGATTCCATCACAGGTCCCCTTAACCTCGTTCATCAGCCTCTCGACTTCGGCAAGCATGTGGTTGACGAGTTGAGCAAGCATACCGATTTCATCGTGGCCCTCAGTCGGCAGGCGTTGTGTGAGGTCGCCGCGTTGCGCAATACACTGGGTCACCCGCCGAATTGCTTTCAGGCGGCGAAGCTGTCTGACACTGAGTGCCAGTCCGGCAATGACGCCTGCACTAAGACACAAAAGGCCACCGCCGATCAGCGCGGTGATCGTGGCGGCCCGTATGCGTAAGACATGGGTGAGATCTCTCGCGATCACCAGTGTGTCACCGTTTGCGCGCTGGGCGGCCATGATGCGAACTACAGGGGCTGTTTCATTGCCTCCGAGTACGAGCTTATCTTCGAGTGTGATACCCACGCGATCAACGGTAACACCAGGTGGACGGACGAGTATGTCACCAGCTAGGTGCTGTCCGTCGGAAGAGAACAGGCCGTAAAAGTTGGGGTGCATGCGTTCGTGTTCAGAACGCCGGCGAACGGCGTCGGCGAGACGGTCGACGGAAGTAGTATCGAAATAGATCAATTGCCAGTGCAGGACGGCATCCGTTTCACGGTTCATTACGAACGTGACCGAACGCTCGACCAGCACTAAAAGCAGCATAAGTGAGACGGAGAAGATCACAGCGTAGACCGTCACTATGCGCAAGGTCGTTGAATGCCAACTGCCGCCCGGCACCGGCCGCGATGGAAACGCGTGGTCAGTCACGACGCCGCTAGCCAAGTAAATATCCTGACCCGCGTACGGTCTGGATTAAGGGTTGCATGTCCGGCGGATCGATTTTCTTGCGCAGGCGTCCCATATGGACGTCTATCAGGTTGGTGCCCGGGTCGAAGTGATAACCCCATACTGCTTCGAACAGCATCGTGCGGGTGATTGTCTGACCTGCATGGCGCATCATGTATTGGAGCACACGGTATTCGGTAGGTAGCAGCACGATCTCTTTGCCGTCGCGTTTGACCGTGCGTGCGACCAGATCGAGCTCGAGAGGACCGACTCGCAAAGCCACCTCGGATTGTGCCGGTTGCACCTGCCGGCGGCGCAACAATACTTCCAGGCGTGCTGCCATCTCGTCGGCGTCGAATGGTTTTGTGAGGTAGTCGTCGCCGCCGGCGCGCAAGCCGCGAATGCGTTCGTCGACATCGCCCAGCGCGCTCAACATGAGCACCGGCGTCTGAATGCCGATACCTCGCATTGTCCTCAGTATCGTCAGGCCGTCAGCGCCCGGTAGCATGCGATCGAGCGTAATTACATCGTACTCGTCGCTGAAAGCGCGCGCCATTCCCTCGCGGCCGTCCGCAACCCAATCGACGGTGAAGCCGCGATCGTTTAGCTCTCGCACGATTTCGCGTGCGGTCGTCTCATCGTCTTCTATGGTCAAGACTCTTGACATCATTTTTCCTGGATCTGCGTTTGGATCTGGGTCGACAGGGCGATCGCGCGCTATGCGCTAGTTCGGCATGCAATGCTCATGGTCGAGGGCCGCCAGATGCTGGTTTATCGCTTCGCGAAGTTCTGCAAGGCTGTGCGTTGGCAGCGCGAATCCGGCCCATCCCAACCCGCTATGCCGAAGGATCAGTACCACACCGTCATACAACGGATGCTTTTCGGTATGCCAGCACGGGTCCATCTCGAGTACAAACTGCTGCCGCGCGGGTGGCTGCATGGGAACGTCGGGGCGCATCCCTGCACGCAGGTAACTCAGATGGTGAATCAATTCGTCGATGTCCTCTGCGTCGAGCAGCACGGCTGCATTTTCAATAGCCATGCGTATCGCAGGTTTCCCGTATTCGTTGACGACTTCCAGGCTCATTGCTTGCGGCATTGCGTGCTCCTCGGATAGATTGTCCGTGGCCATTATTGCGCGCAGAAAACCCAGTAATCTGAAGGAGCGCACTGCTTTGATGAAACTTTGTTTAAGCACGAGACGATCCCATAATTTCCGTCGTGCAAAAGGCTTGTCGCCAGCTTAGTCGCGGTGGCATTTCGGGGCCTTCTCCCCGACATTAAATAAATTTAATGCGGCGCCGACCACGGTGGCGGCTTACCACGCGCATGTTTCAACGTGCTGGCCCCGGAGGCGATATGTCGGGCCGTCTGCCATCTTCTAGAAACGACGCCGGTGACCGCCGGTGACCGTCGTCAACCGTACGCTCGACGATAGTGAACGTCTGATGCATGAGGTCAAGGCTGCATGTAATCCGGGCCGCGCACGACAGGCGCGCGCGGTTGACGCGCCTCTTGCGTTAACGACGGCACGCTATCACCGACCAGCGGCCCGCGACAGATTCGACGTGCAAAGAGATTAACTAATCTTCATCGTTTGGGTAGCGAACTGATACGGGCAGCAGACTACGCTGGTTAGCAGCCTCTTTGCGCGTTTAGTACCCAAGCGGTCGGCTAACTGCCTTGCCCGGCAAGTCAGGATGAACGTCGTGATCGTCATATCGCAACTACGGCGATTCGCTGCCTTTGTTCGGTGCCCGAACGATGATAGCCGGCATCTGAAAAACGCCAACAAACAGGAGATCGCAATTCCTTGGAGACAATCCATGCTGCCCAGTTCAACAGACTCCCACCGCCGGCGCTCGCCGATTATTGCCGTCTTCCGCGTGACAGCCGGCAATTTTCTTGAGCAGTTCGATTTTTTTCTCTTCGGCTTTTACGCCACGCAGATCGCCGCCGCCTTCTTTCCTCTGCATAACGAGTTTGCTTCCCTAATCTCCACTTTTGCCGTGTTTGGCGCCGGGTTCCTCATGCGCCCGCTTGGCGCGGTATTTCTGGGCGCCTATATCGATGATGTCGGTCGACGCAAGGGCCTTATCATGACGCTCGGGCTCATGGCCAGCGGTACCTTATTGATAACCTTCGTGCCTCGGTACTCGACAATTGGGCTGCTGGCGCCTGCTCTCGTGCTGATTGGCCGCTTGCTGCAAGGCTTCGCGGCGGGCGCAGAACTCGGCGGGGTTTCTGTTTACCTGGCGGAATTGGCGTCGCCAGGAAGGAAAGGGTTCTTTACCAGTTGGCAATCAGCCAGTCAGCAGTTGTCGATCGTCGTCGCGGCGAGTCTCGGGTTCGCGCTAAATGGGCTGATGGATGCCGCATCAGTCGCAGCATGGGGATGGCGTGTTCCATTCTTCGTCGGTTGCCTGGCTGTGCCGTTGGTATTCAAGCTCCGATACAAGCTCGAGGAAACAAAGCAATTCAAGAGCCGACAGAATCGACCGGCAATGCGCGACGTGATCCGCACGCTGGCCGTCAACTGGAAGATTGTCGTGGCTGGAGCCATGCAGGTAGCCATGACCACGACCAGCTTTTACCTCATTACGGTCTATGCGCCAACCTTCGGCAAAACTGCCTTGCGCCTGGGCACGGCGGACAGCCTGCTCGTGACCGTCTATGTCGGCCTTTCCAACTTTTTCTGGCTGCCGGTTAGCGGCGCATTGTCAGACAGGATAGGGCGTCGCCCGCTGCTACTGTCGACGACTGTGCTAGCGGTTGTCACCGCGTACCCCGCGCTTTCATTTCTGGCCGACGCGCCGACCTTCGGCAAAATGCTAGCGGTGCTTCTTTGGCTTTCCTTTCTCTACAGCATGTACAACGGTGCCATGGTCGTGTCCCTTGAGGAAGTGATGCCACCAGAGGTGCGTGTTGCGGGTTTCTCGCTCGCTTACAGTGTTGCCACTGCGCTATTCGGCGGCTTCACGCCGGCAATTTCCACAGCAATCATCCATATAACCCACGACAATGCGGCACCAGCGTGGTGGTTGAGCCTTGCGGCGGCGTGCTCATTTGTCGGCACCTTGGCTTTGTGCCGGCATAAACCGGCGTCTGTGCGTCTGTCTTCAGCGGGCGAATCCCAGTCTGTTCAGTGACCCTAGTCTCACAGTCGCTTTCCCATGTGGTGGCGGATCTGGATTACCGCATGTCGAACAGTTCCTGATGGAAGTCTTGATGCGCTAATCCATGCGCAATCAGATCCTGCCGCAAGCTTCGGCCAAAACTTGCCGGCCCGCAGAACCACACGTCGGAGGACGTCCAGTCTGGTACGATCTCACGGAGGCGCTGACCTGTCAGACGGTCATCCCTGCCGCTAATCAGCAGGTGGAGGCGTACGCTCGCGCCGATTGCTAGTTGACCGACCTCACGAACGAACTCTTCGTCCATTGCGTTAGTGCAGAGAAACAGGTCTACCGCGCGCAGATCGAAATGCCGCTCTCGCGCCTGCATTCGCGCGAGAAACGGGGTTATCCCGATGCCGCCAGCGATCCATATCTGTCTTTGTTTGTCGCTACGAAAGTCGAAGCGGCCATACGGCCCTTCAACGCTGGCCTGGTCGCCGGCTTTTAGAACGGCCGGCAACTGCCTTGTGTAATCGCCAATGTTCTTGATATGAAAGCGTATCTTGCCGTCGTCGTGCCATGCCGAGGAAATTGTGAAGGGATGCGCACCCTCGTCCTTGTCGAACGTAACGAAGGCAAATTGCCCGGCGGCATGGCCCAACCAGCGGTTCTTCAGTTTGATGACGATGCTTAGTACCTGCATGTCCTGGTAATGCACGAGTTTCTCGATATGTCCGACTGCTCGTCGCGTTCGGCCAACGCGGCGCAACAGCGAGACGGCCGTAGCCAGCATGGCCATGAAAATGAGCAGTGCTATTGTCGGACCAAGTGCTGTGGTCCAGTAACTACGGTTCATGAGCACCACTGCATGGAACGCCAACAACGGATACACAACTGCTAGCAGTCGATGTATCTTAAAGAATTGGCGGTAGGGGAAGGCTTTTAGCAGCGCAATGACAACGATTGCGACCGTTGCGTAGAATGCCCACTCGCCAATCCCTTTCGCGAGCCCATGCTGCGCGGCTAGAATCCGGACGAGCGCTGAAGGGCCGACCGCGCCTGACGAGCCGCGCTCGCGCAACGGCCTTTGCATCCACCCCAGGCCGATCAGCCAGTTTGGAGATTTTGCGCACAGCCAGTGAACGGTCGAAAGCACCAGTGCGCTTATACCCAGCCATTTGTGAAGACGGTACATCTTGTCGAGGCCGCCGAGAAAGCGCTCGATGCTGTTCGGGCGGATTGCCATAAAGAGTGCCGCGCTCATGCATCCGATCGCAAGAATGCCGGTCAAATTGATCATCGACAGTTGCAACGCGCGGAATCCACGCGAGCCGGGCGATGAGCTCTCGGCAACTAGCCAGAGCAAGGTGAGCCCTGTCAGCAAAAGCAGATAGCTTAGTCTGATGTTTTTCATGATTTCGATGCGCCGCAGTGTGACTCCGGTGGGCAGTCGTTCAAGCCGCCCTGGAGCTGGGAACACGATCGAAACGGCATGCCATTTGTCTGACCGAGCCAGGCAGACGCAATCGATCACTAGCCGGGGAGGGGATCGGAGTGATGTTGAAGGCGGGCAGATCGGGAAAGAAGCTTCCGACCAATCGCCTCTCTTGCCCACACCCTGTCGCCGTCGTTCGCAGCCGAACAAGGTTCGCGGATGAGCCAATGTAGCGCGTACAGCCTAAATATTCAGCTGCCGGACATGAAGTTATCTTTATGTACACTGACAATGCAATGGGCCGGATCGCGATGCTGCGGAAGGTCGCGGCGAGTGCGTGGCGAGGGCGCGCACCTCAAGCTGCTAGCTTGCCTTGCTGAGGGCGCTTGAGTCAATGTGCGCGAACGACTTGCCGTAGACATGTAGTTGCGTTTTTTGCGCGTATCTCAATGTATCTCCCGTCAGCTCGAACGTGATCGAGAAAACGCTTGTTGCGTCGTTTTTTGCCATGTACTGAGATTCAGCTATGCCTTTGGATTGTGACGTTAAGGTCATCTTATCCCCGGCTTTTCCTTCCGCCACGACACAGACAGCCCTGGGAATACAAAACGAGTCATAGACAATCTGTTTCTTCTTGTCGTAAATCAGATAGCCGCGTTGGTCATGGAACTGTTTGTTGTCCCTTTTACTGAAGACCTGAAGCGTGTAGGCCATTGCCACCAGGTATTGATCACTGGCGTTCGTCGCGTCCGCTGCGGGTTCAAAGGTTAACTGCTCGTAATAAGGTTCTATCGCGGGATTGCCTGTGCCTACTTTGGATCCTACCTGTCCGGGCGCCACATCCACGCCACCGGTCGCGATGGTTTTCCAGGTGCCGGCGAGCTTGGCTAAGGGACCGAAATCCATTCCTTTAATGACGGTTCCTTGTGCATACGCTGTGGACATAGTCGAGAGGGCGATTGCAAGAAAAACAAAAGTGTTTATTCATCTCCTGCATTCCATTATTCGAGAGGAGTTTTCTTTGGCAATTGTTTGACATGGGAACGGAGCTTGAATTGTTCTATGTCTCGCAATTCTAGATTTCATCTCACTCTTCAGACTGCGCCGATATCGGTGCGTGGCTCCAACGGAAACGTCAAACGCGTCGGCCGCCTCGGCCGAATGGCGAGCGTGGCAGCACTGACATCGAGGATCTCTCAGATGTAACCCGGATTTTCCTCCGGGTTACATCAAGCACTCGCGCCTTTAGATGGGCGATCAGCACTTGTCTGAGTTCTACCGTTCCCCACGCTAATTCCTTGAATGTGGTCATTGGTCGTGATGCAGCCTGACGCGCTGTCCATGACGATTGCGTCGCAAAATCTGATGCCGCCGTCATCGTGGTTGATGATTGTTGTGGCTCTGCATCGCAGTGCAGCGACTGGCACCGTAGACTGTGACTGGCGCGTGCCACTCTATTGAATCTGGGAAAAGGCCTCTATAGACTTTTCGCGCTATCGCCGCCCGTCACTTCGATTTCCGAGCCGGTGATCATTGCAGCGGCATCCGAAGCGAGAAACACCGCCGCAGGCGAGACGTCTTCCGGCTGCACCCATCCGACGCCAAGCGGCATCGTTGCCGCGCGGCGGTCCCACGCTTCCTGCGGCGTCAGCAGGCCGTTCGGTTTGTGGTAGCCGGTTTCACCGACGCTTTCCGTCAGTCGCTTTTCATACAGCGTCAAAGCGGTGGCGACGAGCCCTGGTACTATGGCGTTGACTGTAATGTTGTAGCGACCGAGTTCGAGTGCCGCCGACTTCATCAGACCAAAGATGCCCCACTTGGACGCCGCATAACTTGCAGCGTCCTTGGTACCGTGCCGTCCCTGCATCGAAGAAACCACGATGATGCGGCCATAGTTGCGGGTCACCATCATTGGTGCAAATGCTCGAATAGTATTTGCGGTACCGTTCAGGTTATTGTCGATGACGTCCGTCCACTCTGTGTCCTGAAGGTCCAGAAGTGGCTTCCAGTACTGAATGGCTGCGTTGGCGACGACGATGTCGATTTTTCCGTAACGCTGTTCGATGCGATTGGCCGCGGCGCGCAAGGCGCCGATGTCCCGGATGTCCGCGCGAATACCTTCGGCGCGGCGCCCATACGCCTCGATCATGCTGACTGTCTTGGCAAGCTCTTGCGGCGTGGCGGCCGCTGCATCAGAGGCTGTGCTGACCGGTCCTGAAATGTCGAGCGCAATGACGTCCGCTCCATTTGCTGCCAACTCGACCGCAATGGCGCGGCCGATTCCGCGAGCTGCCCCGGTAACGACCGCAACGCGTCCCTCCAGCTTGGAATCCCGGCCAGCGATGATCGGTCCCGCCGTCTTGCCAGGCGGCGGCACTGGCACCGGCAGCCCATCCATAGTCGGCGCACCGCTGGGCGACTTCCGGGCCTGCGCGACGCCTGATAGCAGTACAGCAGCCGTGGCCGCGCCGCCGCTAACTAGTAGCTTCCTTCGGGAGCGATCGGGATCATCCGCGGTGACGTCAAATTTTTTTTCCTGGGTTACCAATTCGATGCTCCTTTCAGATCTGGGTTAATGAGCCCGTCGAACATGACGGCAGGCGACGACGCTGTGATATGCGGAGCCCTGATGCCCCGAGCAGTTCACGCGGGCGTAGGCGGTGCCAACCGGTTAGGAACTGACCCGGGCATCTGCGCTACCCTTCGCGGACTCTTGCGATGTCGGCCCGCAATCGGTAATGAACTTTGCATGCAGGCGCTTCTCCGCCCGCCTAAGACCCGCCGGATATTGCGGATCGTTCCGGGCCGGCTCATACCCCACCGATTCAAGCTCCGACAATTCCCGAATGAGGTCGCCATGTGTGATCCCGCCATTGGCCGCTACAAAGGGATACGACTGACATTCCTTTGCCGACAATTTCTCCGCAGCGTTAACGGATACGCTAACTATCATCAAGGCGATGACCGAGGCCATCTTGAATCGACCTTTCATGTGGGCTCCTGGTTTGAGAGATTTGAAGAAATCACAAACCGCCGTTGTTGACCGTAAGAAACCGGTGTGCGACGACGTGAGTGCGTGCCATCACGATATCTAGCCGATCGCCGCGCTTACGCATCCCGAACGTGAAGGATAGTTAATGAAAACTGGCTGGATTGCAGGGCGTGGTCCCCGCATTTCCGACGAACGCAATGAATGCGGGACGTGTCGGCTGTTAAAAGGCGGGTGGACACGTAAGGCAGCTCTTGCAGCAGCGTTGAACGACAGACCGAGGATGCGCGCGCCGGCATGACCTAAAATGAAAACGATGTGCGCCGGTCGTCGTGCTGCAAGCGCTCTTGAACGACGGCGATCATCCCGCCGCTGCCGACACTGTTCATCTATCAGTGGACGCGGTGCGACGGGGGTTGGGCGTTGAACAGGCGGGGCATCTTGTCGAAACCGGGCTCGCGGCTGTCGCTCAGGCTGCTGGACGAAGGCCTACGCAAACTTTTCGTGGCGGGAGGGGAGACGTTGAGCGCCGTCCAATCGTTTCCAGCGGAGTAGCGCAGTTGTTCAGCGAATGGTTGCTGGTCGCTCGGGCGAATGATTCCCGACATCCGGTGGGCTGATGGCGTCAGCAATGAATTTGCTTGTTGATTGCACGAAATCCTGACCCGCGGGGGGTACGGACGAAATGTTGGACTACTTGGGCGTCGTCCATGTACTCGTACGAAGACCGCGTTCAAGCGAGCAGCAATGCGATCGCCGCTACTGCTATCGCGATACCCACCGTCGATCGCACTCCATCCCCGGGCTTCGGCCGTCCTCGCTGCAACGAGCGCCGGATAGCAGGAACTTGTGTCTGTACGTTTCTCATTATTTTTTCTGCATTAATTAGCAAAACAATCATTGGAGATGAAAAGCCGAGCCTTATGTACGCGCCTTCCTGATTCCGTGCATGCTGGAGACAGCTGATTCGAATAGTTCCGGCCCAACTTTCGCGCGCAGCGCTTTAGCGATCTCTGCACTGGCGTCATTTATCGGTCGGCCAAGCGCTTTGCCTGAACGCGTTGGGTAAACGCACCACTCCCTGCCATCCGATTCAGCTTGACGGCGTTCGACTAATCGCTTTTCAGAGAGATTGTCGATAAGTCTGGTGGCGGTGGAACGGGCGATGCCTAATGTCTCCGCGACCTGACTGCTCAGGCAACCGGGCGATGCAAGCACCACCCGCAGGACAAATCCTTGCGCTGCGTCAGGCCGAATGGTGCATACACGGCCGCCCATTCACGCTCAGCGAGGCGCGCAAGCGCGGAAGAATTGAAGTGAAGTCAGTGATCGAACATGTGTTCATTAAAGCGCAATATCGTTAGCAAGGGCCTCACGTTTTACCGCATCACAATGACGACCGACTTACCCTTTGCTACAGCGGATCATTGCGGCTGGCTGTTTACCGTCGCGAGAATCGGATTGAAGATCTGAATGATCTCTGCGTTGCCGACGATCAACGGCCCTTCGGCGACATCTAGTAATCGGCCAACCCACCTTGTGATTACCCACATTTCAGCCACGAAACCTGGTAACCTGGCACGCGTTATAGTCATTGCGCGAGCGAGATGGCTGAAGAAGAGCGGGCAGACGAGCGAGCCTGGTTCGAGAA
>NZ_AWZT01000016.1 GCF_000472525.1 Paraburkholderia dilworthii | reverse complement strand
GTGCCGACCATCATCATCGACAAAAACGAGAGGCCGGGCGACGCATGGCGCAAGCGCTACAAGACGCTCTGTCTGCACGATCCGGTCTGGTACGACCATATGCCCTATCTGCCCTTTCCGGACAACTGGCCGGTTTTCACACCGAAGGACAAAATCGGCGACTGGCTCGAGATGTACACGAAGGTCATGGAGCTGAACTACTGGGGCTCGACCGTGTGCAAATCCGCACGCTACGACGAGGCCAAGGGCGAATGGATCGTCGAAGTCGAACGGGAAGGCCGCAATCTCACGCTTCGGCCGAAGCAACTCGTGCTCGCCACCGGTATGTCCGGCAAGCCGAATATCCCGAGCTTCAAGGGCATGGACGTGTTCAAGGGCGAGCAGCATCATTCGTCGCGGCATCCCGGTCCGGACGCGTATCACGGTAAGAAAGTCGTCGTGATCGGCGCGAACAATTCGGCTCACGACATCTGCGCGGCCCTGTGGGAAGCCGGCGTCGACGTGACCATGGTGCAGCGCTCGTCCACGCACATCGTCAAATCGGATTCGCTGATGGAGTTCGCGCTCGGCGATCTTTACTCGGAGCGCGCGGTGGCGGCGGGCATGACGACCGCGAAGGCTGACCTGACCTTTGCTTCCATTCCGTATGCGATCCTTCACCAGTTCCAGATTCCGGTCTTCAACGCAATTCGCGAGCGCGATGCGCAGTTCTATGCACGACTCGAAAAGAGCGGCTTCATGCTCGATTTCGGCGACGACGATTCCGGCCTCTTCATGAAGTACCTTCGGCGCGGCTCGGGCTATTACATCGACGTGGGCGCATCCGAATTCGTCGCCGACGGCAAGATCAAGCTGAAAAGCGGCGTGGACGTGGTCGAGCTGAAAGAGCATTCGGTGTTACTCAGCGACGGCAGCGAACTCGAAGCGGACGTCGTCGTGTATGCAACCGGTTATGGCTCGATGAACGGCTGGGCCGCCGACCTCATCTCACGCGAAGTGGCGGACAAGGTCGGTAAAGTGTGGGGACTCGGCTCGAACACCACGAAAGACCCAGGGCCGTGGGAAGGCGAACAGCGCAACATGTGGAGGCCCACGCAGCAGCAGGCGCTGTGGTTTCATGGCGGGAATTTGCATCAGTCGCGGCATTACTCGCAGTATTTGTCGCTGCAACTGAAAGCTCGCATGGAAGGCATTCCGACGCCGGTGTTCGGATTGCAGAAGGTGCATCACCTGTCGTAAGCGTTCAGGTATTCGGGCCGGCTCGTCGTTTCGCCGGCCTTTCTATGCCTTTATCTGCGTGACAAGGAAATCGACCAGCGCGCGTTGATGCGCATTGAGCACGCCGCCTGAGCTCACCAGCGCAAGCTCTGTTGGCGGCAACGGCGGAAAGCCGTTGCATAAGCGGTGCTCGGGAAGTACCGCTGTAGTCGGCAAAACGGAAATGCCGAGTCCCGAAGAAACCGCTGCCTGAATGCCCGTGAGGCTATGGCTTCCGAATGCAATACGCCAACGCCGATGTGCCTTGTCGAGACCGCGAATCGCGCGCTGCCTGTAGACACAACCTTGCGGAAATAGCGCGAGAGGAATGGGCTCGTCGGAAGACTCCTCCGGCGCAGGCGCATGCGCGCCTCGCACCCACACCAGCGATTCCGGCCATGACGCAAGGCACTCGCCGCTTGCCGGCTCGCGCTTGACGAGCGCGATTTCAATTTCCCCGCTCGACAGCCTGCGTTGCAGATCGGCGCTCATGCCGGCCACCGTTTCCAGCCGAACACCGGGCTTGGTTTTGACGAAGCCCGACAGCATCGCCGACATGCGGCGCGCGTCGAAATCCTCGGGCACGCCGATGCGAAGCGGCGTAACCGCGACGTCGCTGGTAAGCGCATCCTGGGCTTCCTGCGCCAACGCGAGGAGCCGCCGCGCGTACTGCGCGAGCAACTCGCCGTGCTCGGTCGCCGTCACCTGATTGCCGGTACGGTCACGCATCAGCAAGGTGCGCCCGACCAGTTCTTCCAGCCGCCGAACCTGTTGGCTGACGGTGGATTGCGTGCGATGCACGCGCTCGCCCGCGCGCGTGAAACTGCCTTCGTCGACGACGCAAATCAGCGTATTCAACAGGTCGAGATCAAGCATGATGGGCTCGCTTCGTTATTGATGGTGCAACTGACGTAAAGAGATTAATTTAATTTTCAAATAACTGTCAATGCGCCTAACCTTGACGCCATTCACAGAATCCATTCATTTCGGAGCCATCCATGTCATTGCACAACACCGCTCGCCCGCGCTGGCTGACGTTCGACTGCTACGGCACGCTGATCCAGTGGGACGAAGGCTTGCAGGCCGCCGTCCGCGAAATTCTCGAGACGAAGCAGAGTCACGACCTCGACCCTGCGAAACTCATCGCAGTGTATGACCGGCACGAACACGCGCTCGAACAGACCCCGCCGCATCGCTCGTTTCGCGAGGTGGCAGGCATCGGCCTGCGTCTGGCACTCGCGGAACTGGGGTTGCCAGGCGACGAACGCGACGTGCGCATATTGACGGACCGCATCTCCGCGATGCCGCCGTTTCCGGAAGTAGTCGACACATTGCAGCGCCTGAAGCAAGATGGCTATCACCTGTGCATCGTGTCGAATACCGACGACGACGTCATTGCCGGCAATGTCGCGCAACTCGGCGGCCATATCGACCGCGTCATCACCGCTCAGCAGGCGCGCGCATACAAGCCCGCGCGACGGCTGTTCGATTACGCGCATGAGCAACTCGGCGTGACGCGCGACGAAGTCGTGCATATTTGCGCGAGTCCGCATCTCGACCATGCGGCCGCGCGCGACGTGGGTTTTCGCTGCGTGTGGATAGATCGTGCAACGGGCCGCACGCTGCTGCCCGATTACACGCCGGATGCAACGCTCTCGACACTCGATCAGGTTCCGGCGCTTTTCGCTTCGCTCGGCTGGTGACTTTCAGGAACTATGACTATGGCGCACACGCTTTCCTCCATTGGCGCGTCGAATCCGACACCGACGCTGAGACTCGAGTCCGATGAAGTCAACAGGGCGCGAATTGAACTCGCGGCATGCTTTCAACTCGCGGCGCAGTATGGTTTTGAAGAGGGAATCTGCAATCACTTCTCGGCTGTCGTGCCGGGACACGACAATCTGTTTTTCGTGAATCCGTATGGATACGCGTTCTCCGAAATCACTGCATCGCAGCTGCTAGTTTGCGATTTCGACGGACATGTCGTGGCTGGCGAAGGCAAGCCCGAAGCGACTGCGTTTTATATCCATGCGCGTTTGCATCGGTTAAAGCCTCGGGTGAAGGCCGCTTTTCACACGCATATGCCGAATGCGACAGCGTTGTGCCTGCTCGAAGGTCCGCCGCTATTGTGGCTCGGGCAGACCGCATTGAAGTTCTATGGCCGCACAGCCGTCGATGAAAACTACAACGGTCTCGCGCTGGACGATTCGGAAGGCGACCGTATTGCCAGGACGCTCGGCGATGCGGATATCGTGTTCCTCAAGAATCACGGCGTCATGGTGGCGGGCGAGAGTATTGCGCAAGCGTGGGACGATCTTTATTACCTGGAGCGCGCGGCGCAGGTGCAGCTAAAGGCAATGAGCAGCAACCGTCCACTCAAAGCGGTGCCGCACGACGTAGCGCAGCGCACTTATGAACAGATGCGTGCCGGCGACAAGGAAAGCGCGCGCGCTCATCTGGACAGTGCGATGCGCGAGCTGCGCAGACGCGGAATCGCGTTCGACCAATAGAGCTATTTGCGAGCCCCGTGTGCGGCGGCGACTGCATCGAGCCCCGCCATCACGAAGCGGACAAAGTCTTCGACGAGCGCGTTTTTATCTTTTGCGACGGCGGGCAGCAACGCTGCCTGCATCTGCCTTGGCGCAATCATCAGCGCGATGCAGGGCAGCACGGTGAACATCAACGCTCGTTGCACAGCCGGCTCCTGCGGATTCAACTGCAATACTTCCCCGATCAATCCCAGCAGCACGGCCGCCTTTGGCCGCACCGCCTTTTCGATCAGTGCGGGAATCGCGGGCGACGGAGACAGCACCTCGCGCAACATCAGCATGAATCCCCAAGGCGCGCTCGTGCTGGTCGACAGACCGACGAACCGCGAGATCACCGCGCGCAATTTGTCCCTGACGTCGCCCGGCGCTGCTGTGAGCGCGGTCAATTCATCGAGGCTCACGACCTGACGATGCGCTTCCACGAGCGCCGCCTCGTATAGCGCCTCGCGACTGCCGAAGTGATAGTTCACAGACGCCATCGGCGTACCCGCACGCTCACAGATTTCCTTGCTGGTGGCATCGGCGAAACCGCGCGCGGCGAACACCTGCCCCGCAATGTCGAGCAGATGCTGGCGTGTCGCCGCGCCGTCGGGCCGGCTCGCGCGCTTCACCGCTTTCGACTGTTTCAGCGCCGCCGGTTCTTTCACTCGATTCGCCCGTGGCGTTGCGACGGCGTCTGTCACCCGGTCAGTACGTTTCGTCGCGTTAGGCTCACGTGCACCTTGCGCTTTTTTAGCCGTTTCTTTGTGGTCGATGTGCTTGGCGGTCGTCGCTGGTTTTGTCGGCATGGGAAAGTCGGGCTCAAAAAACAGTTTGAATTCGAATTCAAATTCGCATAGCATTCATTCTACTTCATCCGGGCGGATCGGGCACTCAGGTAAGCATCACGAATACCGCTTCCCGCGCTCGAGAATGGATTGCTTACTGGACATGCGCCGCGACTGAGGCACGTAAAGTGGAATCAGATCAATGAAGAACTTCATCGCTTCAATCAGACCGCCCTTGATCGCGCTGCTCATCGGCGTGCTGCTCATGGCCTGCTCGCATCGCGACGAGAACGCTTACCAGGGCTATGTAGAGGGTGAATATGTGTACCTCGGCTCGTCGCAGGCCGGCACGCTCACGCAACTGCAGGTAACGCGCGGACAAACCGTGAAAGCAGATTCGCCGCTTTTCACGCTCGATGTCGTCGACGAAACCGCAGCGCTTCGGCAGGCGCAGCAGCAACTCGCGGCTGCCCGCTCTCAACTCGCCGACATTCAGACCGGCAAGCGAGCACCGGAAGTCAACGTCAATCGCGCACAGCTTGCCGAGGCCGTTGCCAACGCGCGCAAGGCAGCGCTGCAACTTACGCGAGACGAAGCGCAGTACAGCGCAGGCGGCATTTCGAAAGCGCAACTCGACGATTCGCGCGCGAATGCGGATGCCACTTCGGCGCAAGTACGCGAACTCACGAGTCAAGTCGAAGTGGCGCGCTTACCCGGACGCTCGCAACAGATCGGCGCGCAACAGGCGCAGGTCGCCGCGGCCGAAGCCGTGGTCGCACAGGCGCAGTGGAAACTGGATCAGAAGCGCGTGAATGCACCTGCGGACGGGTTTGTCTACGACACGCTCTATCGCAGCGGTGAATGGGTGGCGGCCGGCAGTCCGGTCGTGCAGATGCTGCCGCCGCAGAACATCAAGGTGCGGTTTTTCGTGCCCGAGGCGCTGGTCGGCGCACTCGCGCCCGGACGCGAAGTGAGGATACATTGCGACGGCTGCGCAGCGGATTTACCCGCGAAAATCACCTACGTTTCGAACAACGCAGAGTATACGCCGCCGGTCATCTATAGCAACGAAAGCCGCGCGAAACTGGTCTTCATGATCGAGGCGCATCCGTCCGCCGCAGACGCAACGAAACTTCATCCGGGTCAGCCTGTGACGGTGGCGCTCAAATGAGTACCAATGCTCGCGATTACGTCATCGACGTGCATGAGCTGAACAAGCATTTCGGCGACAAGCATGTGGTCAACGACGTTTCATTGCAGGTCGCGCGCGGCGAGATTTTCGGTTTCCTCGGACCGAACGGCAGCGGCAAGACCACCTGTATCCGTTTGATGTGCGGTCTCCTCACGCCGGACTCGGGCACCGGCACCTGCCTCGGCTACGACATCCGCCGCGAGAGCGCGCAGATCAAGCGCAATGTCGGCTATATGACGCAGCGCTTCTCGTACTGGGAGGATCTGACGATTCGCGAGAACCTCGACTTCGTCGCACGCATTTACCAGATGCGCAACCGGCGCGAAGCCGTCGACAAATCGCTTGAAGCACTCGGGCTGCAAAGCCGCGCGAGCCAGCTGACGGGTTCGCTATCTGGAGGCTGGAAGCAACGTCTGGCGCTCGCTGCATGCATGCTGCACGAGCCGAAACTGCTGTTGCTCGACGAGCCGACCGCGGGCGTCGACCCCACCGCCCGCCGCGACTTCTGGGAAGAATTGCATCGCCTTGCGGCGCGCGGCATATCGGTTCTCGTCAGCACGCACTACATGGATGAAGCCGAACGCTGTCACAAGCTCGCCTATATCGCATACGGAAAACTGCTCGCGCAAGGCACGTCGCGAGACGTAATCGAGTCGCAGGATCTCGCGACGTGGTCGATCCAGAGCGAGCATCTGAGCGAATTGTCGGAGAAGCTGCGTGCGACGCCCGGCGTCGATCAGACCGTGGTATTCGGCGCCGCGCTGCACGCGAGCGGGCGCGATCACGCGGCGCTGGAGCGCGCGATCAGAGAGGTCACCGCAGGCACTGCACTGCGAATGGAGCCAATCGAAACAGGACTCGAAGACGTGTTCATCTATTTGATGAGTCATTCGAAAGACAATTTCGGAGCGCAGTCGTGAGCACAGGTACTGTCTTTTCGTTGATGCGCTGGTGGAGCGTGGTGCTGAAGGAGTTCCTTCAGTTACGGCGCGACCGCGTCACATTCGCAATGATCGTGGGCGTACCCATCGTTCAACTCGCGCTGTTCGGTTTCGCAATCAACACCGACCCGAAGCATCTACCGACCGCCGTCATCGTTCACGATCAGAGCGAGTTCTCGCGCAGCTTCATTGCGGCGATGACCAACTCGGCGTATTTCGACATCGTCGAAACGCTGCCCGACGAAGAAGCCGGGCGCCGCGCGCTCGCGCAGGGCCGTGTGCAATTCGTGCTGAACATACCCGTCGATTTCTCAAGAAAGCTGCTGCGCGGCGAGCACCCTTCGCTGCTCGTCGAAGCCGACGCGACCGACCCGACCGCGACTCACACGGCCGTCGCCGCGCTGCCGAACCTCGTGCAGCCGGTCGCCGACAAGGACATCACGGGACCACTTGCGCATCTGAACGGCCGGCAAAGCGCATTTGGTGTGCAGGTTCACAATCTGTACAACCCGGAAGGCATTACGCAGTACAACGTCGTTCCCGGGCTCATGGGCGTCATTCTGACAATGACGCTCGTGATGATGACAGGTCTCGCCGTCACACGCGAACGTGAACGCGGCACGATGGAAAACCTGCTCGCTACGCCAGTTCTGCCCATCGAGGTCATGACGGGCAAGATCGTGCCGTATGTCGCCATCGGCCTGATTCAGGCGTCGATCATTCTGATTGCGACGCGCTTCGTGTTTCATGTGCCTTTTGTCGGAAATCCGGTGGCGATCTATCTGGCCACGCTGCTCTTCATTGCCGCGAACCTCACCGTCGGAATCACACTGTCGTCGCTGGCGCAAAATCAGTTGCAGGCCATGCAACTGACTGTGTTTTATTTTCTGCCGAACATTCTTCTTTCCGGTTTCATGTTCCCGTTTGCGGGCATGCCGCAATGGGCGCAATTCATCGGCAACCTGCTGCCGTTGACTTATTTCAACCGGCTCATTCGCGGCATTCTGCTCAAGGGCGATGGATGGGCGGACCTGTGGCCCTCTGTGTGGCCGATGGCTCTTTTTACCGCCATTGTGATGGCGATCGCGCTGCGCTTTTACCGGCGCACGCTCGACTAGGAAGAATGTCCCATGAAAGCACTTCCTGTTATTTGCGTATTGACTTTGACCGGCTGCGCGGTGGGACCGGACTTTCACGCACCCGCAGCACCGGAAACGCAAACATATACACGCGACGCACTGTCTGAACATACTGTCTCATCGGACGCACCGGCGGGAGCCGCACAGAAGTTCAGTCTGGGCCAAGATCAGGCGCCCATGTGGTGGCATCAATTCCAGTCCGACGCACTGAACCGTCTCGTCGACGAAGCGTTGCGTCAAAGTCCGACACTCGCGCAAGCGCGCGCGAAACTGATCGGAGCGCGTGAGAACTACACGGCACTCGCCGGTGTCACGCAATTCCCGGGCATCGACGCAACGCTTTCCGGCGCAAGGCAAAAGGTGGATCCCGCTGCGTTCGGTATTGCGCATGTGGAAAACCCCGGGCCATTTTCGTTGTTCAACGCGTCGGTCAGCGTTTCGTATGCGTTCGATATCTTCGGCGGCAATCGGCGCGCGCTCGAAGCAAGCATGGCGCAAGTCGATTACCAATCGTATGAACTCGATGCGGCACGGCTCAGCATCGCCGGCAATGTAGTATCTACCGCCGTGCGGCGCGCGTCGCTGCAACAGCAGGTCGCGCTTACACAACGCCTCGCCGATGCACAGGCACATCAACTGTCCATCATGGAAGCACGCTTCTCCGCAGGCGGCGTGTCGCAACTCGATGTGCGCAGCCAGCGCACGCTGCTCGCACAGACGCGTGCTTCATTGCCGCCGCTCGCGACGCAGCTCGCGGCGGCCGATCATCAATTGGCGATTCTGCTCGGCAGGGCGCCATCGGAAGCAGATTTCGACGAGCTCACTTTTGGCGAGTTGCACTTGCCTGTCGATATTCCCGTCACTTTACCGTCGACGCTCGCGCGTGCACGGCCCGATATACAGGCGTCGGAAGCGTTATTGCACAAGGCCAGCGCGAATGTCGGCGTCGCCACCGCCAACCTGTATCCGCAATTCATGGTGTCGGCGGGAATCGGCTCGGAGCGCACGCGCATTGGCGACATCGTGAACGGGCTGAACATCTGGAATATCGGCCTCAATCTGACCCAGCCGATTTTTCACGGTGGAGAACTGCACGCGAAAAAACGCGCGGCGCAGGCCGCGTATGACGCCGCGTTCGCGAACTATCGGCAAACCGTGCTTCAGGCATTGCAACAGGTCGCCGACTCGCTGAGCGCCATGCAGAACGACGCACAGGAACTTCAGGCGCGCGCCGAGGCCGCGCAGGAAGCGCAGGCTAGCCTGGACGTTGCAACCCGGCAATATGCGGCGGGCGGAATTAGCCAGTTCGGCCTCCTCGACGCTCAACGTCAAGCCTTGACGACCGCAATCGATCAAACTCGCGCGCAAGCAAACCGCTTTACCGACACCGCCGCGTTATTTCAGGCGCTCGGCAGCGGCGTCACGCAGACCTCGTCCGCCAGCAGTCTGTAATCGCGTGCCCCGTCTACGTGTGGCTGCAACTGTGCCTAAGTGGCCGCCCTGTCGCTACTCGCAGCAAAGTGCGCGGCGCACGACGGCATGAGCCTTGCTGAGTCCTCGCAGTGCGGCGCGTTCCCTGTGCCGCTTCAACGGGCGCTATTTCACGACTATGAAACACACTGCTTTGCGGATTACGGCCAGCGCGGCCGCGCTGGCCATCGCGTTGTCGGCTTGCAACCGCTCCAGTTCCTCGTCGACCGATCAGGCGAGTGGCGCGGCCCCCGTCAGTGGGGCAGCGCAGAGCGGGCCCGCGGTGTCGGCGCCCGCCACCGCCGCAAGTGACGCGCCCGCCGGCGCCAGCCAGTAGTCTCTCAATAGCAAATAAGTTTGGCTGCTGACTCGCCCTTTCCGGCATGCGTGCGATCCGTTTCCATGCCGAGGAATAGCCGTTGCTGAACACTGCGCGTTATCGCGCACCTCTTACTCGCACTAACATGGAGCACCCTCATGAACGCTGTTATATTGAATCAACCCGATGATCGCCAGGAAGGCAATGCCATTGCTGCCTACGACGTTGCAGCGAAAGCAGTCGCTTGCTTTGAAAAAGTTATCGAACTGAATGTGCAGACTGTGAAGACCTCATTGTTCGAGCAACAGGCGCTTGTCGATGCGGCGCTATCTTCCGCATCGCTGGATCAGGTAATCGACTTGCAGTTGCAGCAAGTTCCGGCAGCGATAAAGAAGACCTGCGCCTACTGGGGGCACGTCGAAGACATCGCCGTGGATCTGCATAACGAGCTTGCGAGCGTGGTGCAAGACAGCATGCAAAGCTATCTGTCCACGCTGTTCTCCCTGCTTGGCGGCGCTGCCCCGTTCGCCCTTGCATCTGCTGGCCGCACCAACGTGACGAGTCCGCTCGCGATAGAGGAACCTCCGGTCACGCAAAAAGAGCCAGTCGCAATCCTGGACAGTTCGGGCAATGTCGTTTCATCGGGCGGCCAAACGAACTTGCATTAAAGCTGTCAGAGGGCGGCGCAGCAACGGCGCGTCGCCCTCGCCCCGCATCCTGTGCGGCAGGCATGCAAAGTCTCGCCGCGGACAAGCACTCAACGTTTCGCGACATTTGTCCCGCATTTAGGGTCTTTGCCGATATCTATATTTCCCGCACGTTTAGTATTCGACTATACGCACGCTGGGAAGGCGCGCGTGCCGTGCCTCCCAGTGGTCCGATTCCATTCGGGCCGCGCCTGATACCCCCGCATCAAATACTTCCAATGGATCGACTATGAGCAGCACAAGTTTCGCGTCGTTTTGGCATGGGCCAGAATTATCCGCCTATGAGGTGGCCTGTCTAAGTTCTTTCACAGCCTATGACAACGAAGTCGCGCTTTATAGCTATAGCGAAATTGAGAACCTGCCGAAAGGCGTTATTGCGAAAGACGCACGCGCAATTGTGCCACCCGATGCATTAACGGCCTTTCCCATTGACGGCACTCCGTCAATGGCCCATTTCACGGATTATTTCCGGTTCGTCATGTTCACGAAAACGGATGAAGTCTGGGTCGATACCGACATGCTGCTGTTGCGTGCGTTCGATCGCAACGTGCAAGGAAACATCATTGGGCGAGAGTCGGCAACCAGCATCTGCAACGCGCTGCTGCGGCTCGCCCCAGCCGATCCTCGCCTGCTGGAAGCTCTGGAGCGAATAGAAGCGATGAAAGGAACCGCCATAAAATGGGGCGATACGGGTCCGCGTCTGCTCACGTCCGTGTATGGCGTGGAAGCGGGCGCGCCTGAAAGCGATTTCTATCCCGTGCATTTCGACGACTATTACAAAGTATTCCTGCCGCAGCATTTCGACGAATGTGCCGCGTTGTGCGCCGACTCGTACACGCTGCATCTTTGGAACAATCGCGTTGTGAAAATGGGCCTGTTCAAGCGAATCGGACCGCCGCGCGGCTCATTTTTGCATCACATCTTCGAGAAAATCGGCGCGAACACCCTCTTCCGGGAGTTCTATCCGGCGAACGTGATGCAGGCGATGGTGGATAACGTTGAGCAAAAGGTCGGGCGCGACGAGGGCTTTCGCAAGCTCTTGCAGATCAGCGTGCCGGTCGTGAAGACGGCAATTGTGAAACGTCTCGGAGTGAACGCCTGAGTAGACGCGTGCCGTTCAGTCACGCACCGCGCGCGACCTCGATGAGTTCCTTCACGCGTCGGGCGATATTCGTCAAAATGTTTTGCGACGAGGCGGCCTGCTGCTTACGGTGCGGCATACGCTGCAAATCTTCCCAGTCACTTTCCACGGAGCGCGCATGGCTCTCTGGCGTGAACGGCCATTCCATAGCGACCGCGCGCACGGGCGCACCGCGTTGAGCTTCACTGAGGCGCTCGACATACGCATTGATAGCCAGCGCCTCGCGTTCCGCCGCTTCTCTCGAAGCCGCAGCAATGAAGTCGTCATGTCCTTCAATATGAACGCACCACAATTGTTCGCTCACGCGACGTTCCTCGCTGGATAGTGTGTCATAAGGCTCGCACTCAGCAGTTCCCACTTCAAGTCCGAAAAGCATGGGCCCTGCGTCGCCTCACTGAACTTTACGTCGTTGTGTTCGCCATTCCATTCCATCACCTGTACGTTGCCCTCATTGTCGACTGTCACGTCCCACCCAATGCAGCGCGCAAAAGGCACCTTGCGATGCAGTTGCAGAACAGTCTCGACGCAATCGTGGAACGCGGGCATCCTCAAGCCGGCAAACCTGATCTTGGAATCGGGATGTTCGCCCGTCGCGCCCCAGTCGCTCAGCAAGCCCTCCCGAGCCAGCTCTCCAGTGACGAGATCCACCGGTACGCAAACCTCGTCATCGATCCGGATATGCGTATGGCACGCCCTGCCGAGGCGTAAAAAAGCCGCACGAAGCGTGGCGCGGCCCAGGTCATCCACCGCCGTGGTCAGGCGCAACGTTGCAACGGAGTTTGGAGCGAACGCGCTGAGCAGCGGATGTTGGACGATGAATCTCTGAATAACTCCATTGCCGAGCGATTTGATCAGATTGCAGTCAAACGATTTCCGGTCGAAGAAATGAATGCCTTTGCCTTGCGCGGAGCCGTCCAGTTTGAAGACGATCCTCTCGCAATCGCGGAAGACCGCGTGCTCGAGATCCTGTTCATGAACCACCACGTTGCGATCCGTAAAGAACAGACCATTGGCAAAGTACGCAATGTCGGGAAACGCGTCGCAACCGAAGATAACCCGCGACATCGGCTTCAGGTTCGAGATTCTGCCGTAGCCGCCTTTCATACTGGGCACGACCACGCTGCCATAATAGTTGTCCGGTATCCAGCCTTCCTTGAATGTCCCGCTGAAGGCCGCATAAACGCGAAGCCACGGCGCGTAGATCGCATCGCCAAACACGTCGTGTGCATACGTATCGGCGAGCTTGAGGTTCGCGGGGTCGGGCGGTCCGTACTTCTTCTGCAACAGGCGCAGGACCTGTCTCGCCTGCGCGCCGTGCACCCGGTGGAACGTGTATTGCCCCACCCTCTTCATTGAACGTCTGACTACTTTTTCAACGTTGATTAGTTTCATAGTCCGCTCAGTGATAACGCCCGCGTTCCGCAAGTCCTGTACCGCATTACCGGAGCCTCGATCCAACCGATCGATCAGTAAGCGTTGGGATGATGCAGTCCCTTGAAGACAGTCGCGAAAATAATTTTGACGTCGAGCGCAAAAGACCAGTTCCGAAGATAGTACAAATCATGCGCTACCCGGCCCTCCATCTTTTCGATGCGATCGGTCTCCCCGCGAAAGCCATTGATTTGCGCCCAGCCGGTAATGCCTGGCTTGATCCGATACCGGTGGATATAGCCAGAAACGATGTGCTGATAGAGGTCGTCGTGTTCGAGCGCGTGCGGCCTCGGTCCTACGACGGACATATCGCCGCGCAGCACGTTGAAGAACTGCGGCAACTCATCGAGGCTCGTGCGCCTCAGGAACCGCCCGACTCGCGTAATGCGCGGATCGCCGCGAGTCGCCTGCTCCAGCACGCCTTGCTTCTGTTCATGCAGACGCATGCTACGAAACTTATAGATCATAAAAACGCGCCCATCCGCGCCTTTGCGACATTGCTTGAAAAATACCGGGCCGGGCGAGCTGAGTTTGACCGCTATTGCACACGCGAGAAGAATCGGCGAGACGGCAATCAGTGCGACCAGTGCGAAAGTGCGGTCGAACAATTCCTTTTTCACCAGCGCATTGGGCGGCAACGGCGAAGCGGCCAGGTTGATCGTTGGAACGCCGAGCAGTTCCGTCATGCTCCCATCGAAAAGAGCCAGGGCCCGCACATCGGGCATGAAGCGCACATTGATCAGATCATTGCGGAATTCATCGACCAGTTCGAGAATTGCGCGCTCTTCCGACAAGGGCAGCGCAAGCCACACTTCATCGACATGCTGCTCGCGCACGTACTTGGCAAAGGCTGTCCGCTGTTCGAACACGGGAACCGACATCGTGCTTGTGCCAGCCGGACGCAGGTTATAGACAGCGTTGGCGCGGAACCCCGCGGCGGGCTCCTTCTCCATCTTGCGCAAAATCTCGTCGCAATGTTCGCCGCATGCGGCGACGGCTACCTTCTGCAGATTCAAACCAGCGTTGCGGACCCGTCCGAGCAGAACATGGGTCACCATGCGGCCCGCTATCATCGCGCCGCCGGCTATTCCGGTCCAATACACGAACCATAGCCGGGAGACAAAGTCGATGCGATGCAACGAGAACATCAATGCAAGTGCGCATGCCTGGACGAGCAGCCAGCCGAGTGCGACCTGCCCGGCGAGAACCCGTTTAGAACGGCCGCGCCACGACTGATAAACGCCCAATGCCGGAAACACAGCGAGCGAAAACGCCGCCGCGAAAGCGACGAATGCCAGGTAAAAGTTTCGTTGCGCGAAATCATCAAAACGGATGTGAGAGGCGGCGAATGCGCCGCCGAGGATCATCGCCACATCGAACAATCTGGCCAATAGGCCTGTAATCAGTCGCATAGCAGCTCCCTCACCCACGTTCTGGTTGGCCACGGTCGATTAACCGGCACGGCCATACTTGTCGTCGAATCGAACGATGTCGTCTTCGCCGAGATAGGTTCCGGATTGCACTTCGATGATCTGAAGCGGAACGCAACCGGGGTTCTCGAGACGGTGACGAATACCCAGTGGGATATACGTCGACTCGTTTTCGCCGAGGAGGAATTTTTCGTCGCCGCGCGTAACGAGCGCCGTGCCGCTGACTACGACCCAATGTTCGGCCCGGTGATGATGCATCTGCAAGGACAGGCGCGCGCCCGGCATGACCACGATTCGTTTCACCTGAAAACGGTCGCCATGATCGATCGAATCGTAAAAGCCCCAGGGGCGGCGCACCTTTCTGTGCGCATCGGCTTCAGGCGATCTTTCCGCCTTGATGCGCGACACGAGCCCCTTGATGTCCTGCACGTGCGAGCGGTCAGCGACCAGAACGGCGTCATCCGTTTCGACGACGATCAGATCGTTCGTCCCGACACATGCCAGCAGCCGCCCACCTTGCGAACGAGCGTAAGTTGCCGTCGCGCCCTCGAACAGAACACGGCCGCTCGATGCGTTCCCGCAATCGTCTTTCTCCATCGCTTGCCACACGGCGTCCCACGACCCGAGATCCGACCAGCCCGCCTGAAGCGGCACGACTATGCCTGTGAACGGCGAATCAGGCTTGCCGAGATGCTCCATCACCGCATAGTCGATCGAATCCGACGGCGATTGCAAGAACGCTTCGGCATCGGGCACGACACAGCCGTCCGTGATCTTCGCGCCTTCGTAAGCCCGCACGCACGCGTCGTGAATCTGCGGCTGAAACTGCCGGATCACGTCGAGCCATACGGACGCGCGTACCACGAACATGCCGCTGTTCCACCAGTAATTGCCAGACTCGACATACTGCGCGGCCAATTCGGGCGCTGGCTTCTCGACGAAACGCTCGATTCGATGCACGCCATCCTGCAACGCGCTGCCGAGACGGATATAGCCGAAGCCGGTGTCGCCGCCAGTAGGTGGAACACCGAGCGTCGCAATCGCACCTGCATCGGCATAACGGGCCGCGATTTCGATTGCCTTATGAAGGGCCTTCACATTCGCAATCGCGTGGTCTGCGGGCATCGTCACGAGAATGACGTCCTGCCCCTGCGAAGCCGCGGTCAGCGCCGCCAGCGTCAGCGCGGGCGCCGTATCGCGACGTCCTGGCTCGACGACGATGCGCGCGTTCACGCCGCTTTCCCGCGCCTGCTCGTAAGTCGCGAAGTAGTGCTCCGCGCCGCACACGATCACCGGTTCCGGAGCGACTGTCCAAAGCGGATTAAAGTCATCCATCCGACCCATCGTGGCCTGCAACAGCGTCTTGTCACCGATCACGTCGATGAGCTGCTTCGGGAACTGCTCACGCGATACGGGCCACAGGCGCGTCCCCGATCCGCCAGCCAGAATCACTTGCGCGAGCGGCGGAAATTCCTGCGACGCTTCGCTTCGCGCTTCGATGTCGGCTTCGCCAGCGGCTGTGAAAACTTTATCCATTTATCGCTCCTAGCCATGCAAACCGGACTGCGATTAATCGCATAAGCGCCGACGAAATACGCTATACGTCGGCACCGCTTCGGTCTCACATGTGATCAATCACGGGGTGTGGGCATCAACGGGCTAAGCAGCCGTTCTGTCCGCGCAAAGCAAGGATGCACACCGGGGTTCTCGTCCGGGAACGCCACGCTTTCGCCCTCAGGCGCCAGCCGGATCGCTCACGAAACTAACGGCATACATATCGGCGTGGCGCCAGAAAGCCGATGCCACTGAAGCATTACTCAATGTGATCAATCATAGTCACCTCACGCTGCACCACAGCAATGGTGGCGCGATCAGTTGAGGTTTTGGCCAGCCTCGTGGCATCACTGTGCGCGCCCGCCCACATGGCCTTTTCTGTTGTCCCCGTCCATGCGCCAATGCGTGGAAATCAGTGCCTATACGTGGTAACTTCATAGGCGAGTGGGACGCTTGTTCACCCAACCGTAGGACCCCGATCTTGTACAGGTTCGCCATCTTTCCGGCGCACCGCATCTCCAACCAGGTTGTTTGCACGTAATGGCCATGTCATTGCAGGCTATGCGCCATTTGTTTTTCGGGAGTCGCAATGGCTTACATTTCGCTACTTGCGCTGTTTCTCACAGTCACGAATCTCGTGCCTGTGAGCGCGGTTGGCTTTGTGCCAATCGTTCTGTACTCGTGGCGTTTTTTCGGTCGGCGCTATCCGGCTTTCATTACGCCGCTCACCGCGTTGACAGCGCTGATCGTGGTGTCCACGCTGCTTTACGATCCGCAATCGTTTACCGAATTCGACTTCTACCGGCGTGACGGTAACTTCTTCATTTCGTATGCGCCCATTTTTGCCGGCTGCCTGTACGTGCACCGGCTCGATCTGAACAAAGTGCTCCGCACGTTTTTCATCTTTGCGGTGGGCATCAATATTCCGCCCTACGCTTACTACATCGCCCAGAGCGGACTATTGAGCATCTTCACGAACCCGGACAACAGCTTCGGCAGCTACTTCATCGCTCGCAACGCAGCGGGCGGTTTCTTCGCGATGCTGTTGTGCCTTGGTGTTGGGTGCTATCTGCAAAAGCGCAGCAAGCTGCTGCTCGCGTTGATCGCAGTCAACGCTCTGATGCTGTTTTCCACTTACAGCCGGGGCTCGCTGCTGGGCGTCGCCGCAGTGCTGCCGTACCTCTATTTCGGCCGCAAGCGCTGGCTACTGTCCGTGTTAATGGGCGGCCTGCTAGTGGGTTCGCTTGCAGTAGCGGTCTACCACACCGACGCGACCGTCGACTACATGGGCTACTCATTCACCATTCACAATCAGGATGCCAAGGTGGCCAATCTGAACATCCGGTATGAGTGGCTGTGGCCGCGCGCACTTGCCTATTTCGAGCAAAGCCCGATCGTTGGCCTGGGTTTCGGTTCATTCGACGATCACATCGGCAATGTAACGTCGTACTTCCATCTGTTCGGTGCGCCGTCCGACATCGTCGTCGAACACAGCGATTCGCACGCGCACAACTCTTACTTGAATTTCCTCGCGGAAACCGGTGCGGTGGGTCTCTTCCTCCTGCTGAGCTTCTTCTGGAAACTTATCGAGTGGAGCAAGCATGGAGCAGCCGCGAGCGCGCTAGTCGGAGGCGGACAAAACTTCGCCGCTTTCCGGTTTGTCGAGATCTCGTCCGTGTGTCTGCTGGTCATGGCCGCAACCGAGCATCGCCTCGTGTCACCCTCGAATGTTCTGATCCTATCGCTCGTCATCTCTTTGCTGCTGGCATCGCAATCGGCCAATGCGATAGTCGCGGAATTCAACCGGCGGAACTCGCTGATCCGCTCGCGCGTCTGAAAGTCTCCGCGCCCACTTCGCTGTAGCGGGAGCCTCATGGCCCCGCTGCAGCGAAACGCAACAACAATGAGAACGCTATGTGGACTGTATTCACCAACATAGGCGATGCCGCCGTCACTTTGCCCGTGGCGGCTGTCTGCGCCTGCTGGATCGCACTGGTCAACGTCAAGCTGGCCTGCCGGTGGGTTGCGATGCTCTGCGCGGGCATTGCCATTGTCGGCGCGAGCAAGGTCTTCTATGCGGGCTGGGGCATCTCTTTTCCAGCTTCTGACTTCCGCGTGATCAGCGGCCACGCCATGCTGTCTACATCCGTCTGGATGGTGGCCCTCGCATTGCAGTTGCAATGGTGGCGTCTGCCGCCGTCGTTCGGCATCGTGGCCGGGCTGGGAATCGGCGCGCTAACCGGCGTATCGCGTTTGATGGATCAATCGCATTCTTTGCCTGAAGTGGTTGCAGGCTGGATTCTCGGTGCGCTCGTGGGCCTCGTTTTCCTGCGCACAGCGCTTTCCGTGCAGTTCGAACGCCCGCGGCCGGCGTGGTCGGCTGCGAGCCTCCTATTCGTCTGCGCACTCGCCTACGGGCACCAGGCCCCGCTTCAGCGGCTCATTGAAACGCGTTCGCCGCAGATACACAGCCACGCTCATTCGATCATGGCTTTGGCCGGTCGCGTCAAATATCGCATTCAATCTTACGAGGGCGCGCTCGCAAGATGACGTTCGTCGACAGCCCGTTCTCGCACCAGATACGGGCGAAGCTGTTCGATCGAGCTGCGCAGCAGCCGCGCGTCGATGAAATCCGTCAATGCCGTTTTGAAGTTCTCGGTTGAGAACCGCTCGGCGTTCTGGCGGCAATTGAGCGGATCGAATAGAGCAGCGTTATGCTCGAACCGCGTCACGGCTTCCAGCAATGACTCGACCGTCTGCTCGCCGAAGAAGACGCCAGTTGGCTGCTCGAGTGGCAAGCCAACAACCGATTCAAGCGCGCCTCCCCTGCCAAACGCAATCACCGGCGTGCCGCATGCCTGCGCTTCCACCACGGAGATGCCGAAGTCCTCTTCTGCCGCGAACACGAATGCGCGGGCCCGTCGCAAATGATCGACCAGCACTTCCAGAGGCTGGTGACCGAGCACCGTCACATTGGGGCCAGCAACGGCCTTGATCCGCTTCATCTCCGGGCCGTCGCCTATCACCACGAGCCGGCGTTCGGGCGTCTGCGAGAAAGCCCGCACGATGAGGTCGATACGCTTGTACGGCACCATGCGAGAAGCCGTCACGTAGAAGTTCTCTTTCTGCGTGCACAGGACCATGTTCTCGAGATCGACGGGCGGATAAATGACAGTGGCGTCGCGTTGATACGCCTTCCTGATTCGCCGAGCGATGAAATGGGAATTCGCGAGCAGGTGATCGACCCCGTTCGCCGAGCGCGAGTCCCAGCCGCGAATGTAGTGCAGCAGCGCGCGCGCCATGATGGACTTGAGCCCCTTGTTGAGACGAGATTCGCGCAAGTACTGATGCTGCAAATCCCACGCATAGCGAATCGGCGAATGCACGTAGCTGATGTGAATCTGATTCGGCCCGGTCAGCACGCCTTTAGCCACCGCGTGCGAACTCGAGATAACGAGGTCGTATGCAGACAGGTCGAGCTGTTCAATCGCGATCGGCATCAACGGCAGATATGCCCGGTAGCGCGTCCGCGCAAACGGCATCTTCTGAATGAACGACGTGTTGACGGACTTGCCTTTAATGCAATCGCGGTCTTCGAGAAAGTCGACAATCGAGAAGAGGTCCGCTTTCGGGAAGCACTCGATAATGCTCTTCAGAACCTTCTCCGCGCCGCCCGAAACCACCAGCCAATCGTGAACAATAGCGACTTTCACTTCAACCTCCTGTGAGATTACGCGCCGGGGGCTTCCCCTCCGGCAATCCGGTTCACTCGTCCTTGGTCGCACTAGCCCGAGGTCTTGCGCCCCACGCAAGCCCGAGCATTCCGGCAGCGCGCCGCGCGCCCGGCACGAGCCCCACCAGTTCGAGCCGGACCATGATGATCATCAGGATCACGGCGAGCGTGGTCTCGCCGATCACGCGAGCCATCGCCATGCCGATTGCTCCGAAGCGCGGTGCGAGGAACAGCGCCGCGGCCAGGTTAACGAGGCCCGAGGCGACGCCCGCAAAGGCAAGCAGCCGGTCTTTTTTGCGTGGAACGAATACATAGAAAGCCACGAACTCGTTGAACGCCACGAACGGAAACATCCATGCGAAACATTGAAGAACGCGAGCGGCAGGCTCGAACGCGGGCCCGAGAATCAGCGGCAAAACAAAGGGCGACAGCGTCATCGCGCCGCAAAATACGAGTAACCCGTAGCCGAGCAGAAGCGTCGCGCCCCGACGCGTGGTGGCATGTGCGCCATCCTTGTCGCCGTGGGCAAGCTGGCGCGAGATCGTTGGAATGAATACCTGCGATGCCGGTCCCATCAGGCTAAGCGCAATAGTCGCGAAACGCTCCGCCGCGCCGAAATAGCCGACCTGTGCAGGCGTCGACAACAGCGTCAGCAAATAAGTCGAAGACGCCGTGAGTACGACAGAGCCAGACGAGTAGCAGAAAAGCATCGTCGAACTGCGAATGAGCGGCATTACACCGCCAATTTTCAGATGCGGCAATCCCAATTGCGATGTGGTGATGCCATACGAAATGATCGACGACGCCACACCCGCGATTAGCAGGCTCGCCAGAACCCAGACCGAATCGGCGGGTTCTTTGACGAGGCTCAGCACCAAAACGAGGCTTACGGCAAAACCGAACACCTCGATCATGATCGGCGTGCGAAAGTGCTGACGCCCCTGAAATAGCCAGCCCAGATTCAGTGCGGAGACAATACCCAGCAATGTCGCCAGCACGCCGATAAGAGGCCGCTGCGACAACGTCGGCGAGCACATGGTGGCAACGAGACCGATACATCCGCCCAACGCAGCCAGCATGAGCCGCGCGCTGACATGCAACGAGTAGATCGAATTGCATTCCTTTACCGAGTGCGCCTTCGAGACTTCGCGCATTCCGACAAACGTAAATCCATAGCTCACGAGCATCCATATCACGTTCATGAGCGACATCGACGCCAGCACCCGACCGTATTCGGACACGCCGAGAATTCTTCCGTAAAACGGCACCACGATGATGAGGTACACGTACCTCATCAAATATCCGCCGTAAACAAACGCAATGACGCTTGCGTTGTCTCGTCTTTCCATTCCGTTCTCCAAATGCGTCTTCCTGACTCTATCGCTGCGGCACTCGTCGGCGTGCGAGCGGATTCGATATGTAACGAACGACAAAGTCGGAAAGTGGCGAGTACGGCACGAGGCACAAGCCCGAAAGAAATAGCGTGCCGAATTTCTTCTTCACGCTCCAGAATGGGTTCGCGACGATCGCATGCAGGTAGCCGCGCGAATCACGCATCATCCATCGCCAGCGATGAGCGAGCGTTGCCCGATAGACGCTCGAGCAGAAGATCGCCTTCTCGTGCCCGAAATCATGAAATGTTGGTGGAAGCTCGATTTCCAGACGCGACCTCGCAATATTTCTCAGGATTGCCCAGCGCATACCGAGCGCCTTCGGTGCTTTCGAAATCTGCTCCGAATTGGCGAAGGACACCGTACCGCCATCCGCGTTATGCACACGATAGCCACCGAGCGACTTTCGCACCGTGGCGACCGGGCCTACTAGCGCCGCGCCATAGATCGCGAAGAAGTCTGCGCCGTAGCGATTGATCCCCGGAGCGGGGACAGGAAAGACCTGCTTGAGCGCGCTCACCCGGTATGCATTGCCCGACGCCGGCGGCGACGGATACAGCCAGCCCGCCTGCAAGAGTTCTCCGCAGTTGGCGGGCGGTTCGCTGTTCGGCACGTAGGCGCCTGTCGGTGCTCCATTTGCATCCATCACGTCGAGCCGGAACTGCACTTTGGCCCATGCGCCGCTGGCAAAAATCCGCATCACCTCCGATACGGCGCTCGGATACAGGATGTCGTCCGAATCGAGCAGGATTGCGTATTCCGTTTCGAGCGCGGCGATCGCATGGTTGTATGCGGACACCTGCCCGCCGTTTTCCTGGAAGATCGCCGTGATGCGGCTGCCGTACTCTTCAATGATTGCCCGCGATCCATCTGTCGAACCGTCGTCGAGCACCACTACCTGCGTGCCCGGATAGTCCTGATTCAGCGCAGAATCGATCGCGGCCGCTAGATAGCGTTCGTAGTTGTAGTTGCATATGACAACTGTGACCTGGTTCATGGCAGTCGACGCTATCTGAAGTTTCGGGGAGTCGGAATCGCTATGCAAGCGGACGGACAGCGATATGCGCAAGGTGAGCCGGCGGGTAGCTTCCGGCGCCATTGATCCGCTCGGGCACCGTGACTCCCAATTGCAAACCGTCGTTACTCCAAGTGGTCGTAACGGCGTCTGGTGCACTTACTGTGCCCGTCGCCCGCAACACGATTTTATTGCCGGAGCACAGCGAAATGCCGGAAGTGTTTGGACTAAATTGCAACGGACTCGTCAAACTTTCCGGCGATCCCGAAACAGTCTGATGAAGCACGACCGGGCTTCTCGCCGACACATCATTCATGTATGGCTGCAACAGCGACTTGATGCCATTGCGATTGTTCAGAGTCAGCGCTGAAGGAAGATCGTTGCCGAACTGAGATCCGGTCTTGGCGATATGCATGAATTCAGTGGCTGAGTCGCGCTGGCCGATGTTTCCCAACGCCCAACGTCTGCCGGCACTCTTTCGAATGCGATACATTGGCCTGCCCACCGACATGCGCTAGCCCGCCGACGCGCTGGCCGGCACGCCAGACAACCGAACGCCCGCCTGCCCCTCGAGAATCTCCAGCACGGATTGCGCGCTCATGTCCCAGCGAAATTCGCGTGCACGCGCGAGTCCCATTGCCCTATAACGCTGCCGCAATGCGTCGTCCATCATCATTAGCGCGATCTTCGCGGCGATGTCGTCCGCCGATGTGGCGTCGCAATATATCGCCGCTTCTGCGCAAACCTCCGGTATCGCGGTCCGCGACGAAGCGACGACCGGACAGCCGCAGTACATCGCCTCGAGCGGCGGCAGGCCGAACCCTTCGTAAAGGGACGGGAACACAAGACAGCCGGCGTTTTCGTAGAGCGCCTTCAGTTCGCCGTCAGTGACGAACCCGGCCCACACCACTCTCTCCGATTGCGGTTTCTCGTCAGCGAGTTCGCTATTGAAGATGCGCGCGTTCTTCCCGCCGACTACCACGAACTTGACGTGGTCGAGGTGCCCGAGCTTCTCTATCGCTTCCAGCACGCGTTGCAGGTTCTTGCGTGGATCGAGGCTGCCGACCACGACGCAATAGGCGTCCTTGACGAGGTTCAGGCGCTCGATCACCGCGGGCTCCGAAACAACCCGGTCCAGATGATCCGCAGCCGGGCTCACTACTGCGACTCGCGACTCGTCTATTTTCAGGTGGTGGCAGATGCGCGATTTCGAGAACTCCGACACCGTAATGATCATCGGCTGCATTCGTGGCAGCATGAAGAAACAGAGCCGGTACCAGAGCACGAATTTCTTCGAGAAACCGCCCGGTACGTCGTACACCGCCATGTCGTGAACCATTACGACCTGCCTGCGTTTGAACACCGGGTTCGTGTTGCACAGGTTGAGAAGCCTCACACCTCTGGCGGCAATGGGCAGCGTGATCTGTTCCCACAGCGTGCCGCGCAACCACGGAAAACGCCGTTGCCATTTCAACAGCGCACCCGGCTCCCTTGCATTGCGGGGGACAAAAATTTCGAGCCGTTCGCCTGGCGGAACCCGCATTTGCATAGCTCTCGTCAATTCATACGCGACTCTCTGAACACCCGTCACCGGCTGCGAAGTAAACTTCCCGTTAATTGCAAACGCCATCTGCTTCTCCGTTTTGCGAATTCATCGAACAGCGGTGGTAACTCGCTTACGTTCGGAGAGATCCGCTGGCCGCGTCGGCGTCGCCATAGTCGCTGGCGTAGTTCGTCGCATAGCCGTAGTTGCGAGTACTACGCCGAAGCGGAATACCATTGAATACGGCGCCGGCAATACGGCCTTCTGCGCGCTCCATCTTCTTGACCGTGTCCTCGATTTCCTCCTCGGATTGCATGCCCGAGCGCAAAACGAGTAGCGATGCGCCGGCTTCGCTCGCGATGATCGAGGCGTCGGTGACCGCGAGGAACGGCGGCGTATCGAAGATCACCAGATCGAACTGCGCGCTGAGGCGTTCCAGTACTTCCTTGAAGCGCGGTCTCGCAAGCAAGGCGGCCGGATTGTCCGGGCGCGATCCGCAGGACAGGAAAGACAAGCCCTCGATACCCGTATGGCGCAGTGCATTGCGCAGCGGCATCCTGTCCGAGAGAACTTCCGAAAGCCCACCACGGTTGTTCTGATTAAAGAGCGATGCGAGATGGCCGCGACGCATATCGGCATCGATCAGAAGAACCCGCGCGCCGATCTCGGCCTGCAACGTCGCAATATTGGCCGCGACAAAGCTCTTCCCCGCCGACGGAGTCGGCCCGATAACCATGAGAATGTTGTTGCGCGAATGTGCGAGATCCCGTGCCAGCGAAGTGCGCACGGCCCGCAGCGCCTCAACCGACGTATCGTGAGGAAAGCGCTCTGCAAGCACCTTGCTGCCACCGCCCGCCACCTGTATTTCGGGCACGCCGCCCGAAGCCGGTTGCGGTAATCCGGCGCGCGTGGCTGCACCCGGCAGCGATTTCGCGCCTGCATTGGTCCTGTCGAGCAACGACTGCTGCTGGCTAAACAGTATCTCGCCGAACACCGGCACGCTCATTCTGCGTTCAACGTAACGCGGATCCGTCACACCTGTCAGCACATGGCGACGCATGAAAACAAGGACGACGCCCGATACGATGCCCAGCATCAACCCGCCAGGAAGCACCAGTATCGGCTTTGGTTTAACAGGGCGATGCGGCGTAATTGCCTGGTCGACGATATGCGCGCCGCCGGTAGTGCTTGCACGCCGCACCTGCAATTGTTCGGCCTTCTGCACCATGCCGAGATAGATCGTCTCCGCCACCTTCTGCGCGCGAATGAGATCGACGCTGGAGCGTTCGGATGCCGGCATGCCGTTGAAATGGCCATCGAAACTCGCCTTCGCGCTCTTCAATTGCGCAAGTTGAGTATCGACGCTCTGAACCCAACGGCTTTGCGGCGTGTAGCGCTCCAGAAGCTGCGTGCGCTGCAGTTGCAACGTCGCGATCTGTCGGTCGAGATCGAGTCCGCCTTGCAGGTAAGCTTGAGCCTCGGCGGTCGGTTGCATCGATTGCGAATTGGCCCGGAATGCCTTCAGCGCTTCCTCTGCTTTTCTCAAGTCCGCTAGCAGACGGGGTAGTTCTCCGTTAATAAACGCGAGGGTCGTCGTGTCGTTGAGTTGCCGGCTGGCGATCGCCGTTGTGAGGTACTGCTGAGCCAACGCATTCGCTACTTCCGCGGCCTTCTCCGCGCTCGTATCCGTGTACTCGATCTGAAGAAGACCGGAGTCTTTTACTTTGTCGCTAACCTTGATGACGCCGTCGAAACGTTTGATCGCGTCCACCGCGTTCCACCGTACCACCGTGAACTCGGTGCCGGGCCGCGCGACAAGTTCGTCGACGCGCATGGAAATGCCATTGCCCGATATCTCCTTGCCGACGGTGCCGTGGAGGAAGACCTGATCTTGCGGGCCGCGTAATTCGTATGTGTTGTCCTCGCCCGCAACCAGCGTCATTTTTTCTTCTTCCAGGTCTTTCGGCACCTCGAGCGCGCCGACCTTTACCTGCTCACCGCCCCACGCGTATGACTTTAGCCCCAGCCACGGACGCGACGGCTCGCCGGGCGTCGCGAACTTCTCCGCAATATTGCCGAGTAGCGGCAGCTTGCGCGGCGTCACCGAGACATCGAAGCGGAAGCGTTGAACCACCGGCTCGAGCACCGAACGGCTGCGCATGACCCCCATTTCCGTGACGGTAGACGGCGCAGGCGGAGGCATGTTCTCCTGATTTTGAAGCGCGAGGCCCAGCGCGTTCGGTTCTGGCGGATCGACGCGAATGAGCACGTCCGCGGAATAGATCGGTGACGCAACGAGCAGATAAGCGGCGGCCAGACTAAAAACGACGACCGTGGTAAGTACGATCTCCCAGATGTGGTCGCGCATCAGACGCAGCATCGCACTCGCACTAAGCTGGCCACGCTCTGTGCTGGCAGTGGCAGGGAGCGAATTCAGAGGGTAGTAGTCCACCGGTTTGATCCTTCCATGTTTGATGGGCACAGTAATGAGTCGACACCGCCTGGCTGACCAACGGTCCGCAATCCAAAGCCGTTGCCGGCAGGAACGCGTATGGCGTAGCCCGACGCGGGGTCGGAGCTACGTCATGGTTTTGCCAAGCCAAGTGTCTGTCCACCTGCCTGAACGATCAAAGGCTGCGCCGCAAGCAACTCGGCTCGCCCCGTTTCACAATGTCGAATCCCCCAGATCGCGAAACGACAAGCTCTACGCTGCACTTCGCGTTTGTCCCGTACTACAAATCGTTGGCGTTTAATGCACTGGAAACAGACCAGGTGCCGACTTCGCAAAACGCGGTCCCGGCTCTGGACTCACGTGAGCGTTGCCTCCTCGTACGTCGTCGGTGCAAAGCACTTAAAGACACGGCAATTGCTACACCTCAATCGACAAGGCTACGCGACAAGATGAAGAAATTGCGCATTGCTGGCATTCGAATAGCGCCTACCGGGGCAACCGCTATTGCTACAGATGTTGCAGTGAAGCATAGCGCTCGGGTGAATGAGCGTATGGGGAGCGGCATAAATTCGGGTGCTATTGGCCGATTCCGTGGAAGCGATTACCGCGCAACATATAAACCGAAAAGTGTTGTAGCTATCTGCAATCGATGTAACAGAGTGATACAACGCAGACGGCTCGCCGTTATGCGCCACTACCTGCGAATAAATGGGACGGACCGGAGCGTCACTGCGGATCACGAGCCGGGAGCCTTATGCAGCGGGACTTTGACGGCGACCTTCGTTTCGCAACCAATAGCGACTCGCTAATTGCGCGAGGCAATTCTTGCTGATTGGTGCGCCTTTTTGTAGGGCTTTATTTAGCCAGACGAGGTAACAATTTCCCCGTTCATCACAATTGCGCCAAAACACCATCGATTACCGGCCACGTTCGCCAGGGCGATTTGACTACGCTAATCTCGTCACGTAGGCAGTGATTCACCCTGTTTGGAGAACTAAGCGTGACGACTTCCACCGATTTTCTCAGGTCGTGCATTGATGCGCACCGGACCGGTCCAAAAGTGGCGACACGGAAACCGGCAAAGCACATTGGGCTTCTAGTGTCGCAAGAATGCTCGATGGCGACTGCCGGATCGATCGGCGACGCATTCCGCCTAGCGAACGAATTGTCAGAGGACACAGCAGCCGACTCTCCCTATTCTCTTTCAGTGCTTTCTGAAAGCGGTGGGCTCGTGACCAGTTCGTCGGGCATATCGATCTGGACCCAAAGTATCGAGCGCCATCGGCTGGGCGAATTCCACGCGTTGTTTGTCGCCTGCCGCGACGCTGCCAGGGCGTTGGAGTCCAACGACCGCCTGCTCTCCTGGATAGCACGTCAAGGCTCTATTGCATCATTCGATATTCAACAAGGCGCGAACCTGGTAGTCATTTGCAAGGATCCGCTGCATTCGACGGTGCCGATCTTCCTGTTCGACGATGCGCCGACCACGACACGGACCAGCAGCGCTACGCCCACGGATCTCGCCTTGGCGCAAATTGAACGCGATCTCAGCACCGAAGTTGCCCGAAAGATTGCGGACATGTTGCAAACGACTTACGTGGAATCCGACAAATTCGAGCTGGACGACGCGAGCATCACCACGACGACTGAAAAGATTCGCGAGTCTGCGCGCTGGATCAAGGAGAACTACAGCAATCCCATTTCCGTCGCGAAGGCCGCGGAGTGTGCGGCGATGAGCAAGCGAAACTATCAACGCCGGTTCAAGTTCGAGTTCGGCATGACACCGCTCGAATACCTGCTGCGCACGCGCTTCGAAGTTGTTCGCGCCATGCTGCGCAACACCGATCTGCCCGTCGACAAGATTGCGCGGCGGTGTGGAATGGGTGACGGCAATCGCCTCGGCCGCCTGTTCAAGGAACGCTATGGCATGTCACCCACGCAATTTCGCGCGCAGCAGCGCCTGGAAGTCGCGGAACGCTGCGTGGCAATCGACGATTAACGGCCCGGTATCCGTACAGACGGGCGGCGCGCGACTGAGAGATCGCGCTGCCCGGTTGCACGCGCTAATCAGGCGTCGCAAAGCCCATTAGATATGGACCATACAATGACAACTACGAAGTCTGTGCAGTTCTCCCGCGACGCCGATGTATCGACCCTGCGCCGCAGTGAAACCGACACGGCGGAAGACGCCGTGCCCGACGACTGGCCGCTCTCGCGCGACGCCATGAGGCAACCGCAGCCGAAGCGTAGAGAGTCGAGCGTCAGAAGACTCAAAGAAGCAGCCAAGTCGATGCTGCCGGCGCCATTGTTTCTCAGCCTGCTGCATCACAAGGAAATAGGCCGCTATCCGAATCTGCTTCGCCCCACCACTTTCAACGAGAAGATCCTGCAGAAGAACTTGCGGCCGGACCCGTGGTTCGTCAAGTTGACCGACAAGCTCACGGTCCGTGAGTATGTCGCGAAAAAACTAGGCGAAGAGCACGTCATACCGTTGCTGTCCGTCCCGGACGTCTTCACGCGAGAAGTGTTCAATGCTCTGCCAGACGCGTTCGTGATGAAGGCAAACCACGGCAGCAGCTACGTGGAGGTAGTGAGGAACAAATCAGCAACGTCTTTCGAAGAACTGCGCGATCTCGCGGACTACTGGCTGTCGCTCGACTTCTACAAGATCGCTCGTGAAAGACATTATCGCAAGATCAAGCCGCGCATTTTCTTCGAGCAACTTCTACTCGACAGTAGCGGCAAGATTCCCGCCGACTACAAACTGCACTGCTTCGGCGGACGAAGCGGACGGCCGATCATCTACATTCTGGTGATTTCCGACAGATTTGGCGGGAACACAAGGGGTGATGTATACGACGTCGACTGGAATCATCTCGACGTAGCAATCGGTTACTACAAGCGCAGTCCCATTCCGGCGCCGCAGCCGGAGAACCTGGACGCAATTCTGCGCGCCGCTACCAGGCTGTGCGAAGACTTCGACTATGTTCGCGTCGACCTCTATGCGCCGGATAATCTCGTTTACTTCGGTGAACTGACGTTCACACCGGGCGCAGGCGTCCTGCCCTTTACGCCGGATAGTGTCGACTACGAATGGGGAAAATTAGTGCCGGAGACATTCTGCCGCTGATAACACCGCTGATAACACGTAAGCAGCAGCCTGCCAGAGCATCTAAGAATCGACACCTATGAACCCGGCCTCGTCCTGCAAGCCAGGCGAGACCAGGTTCATGGACCGATAAGTGCGAAACCACTCAGATGTCGGCATGGCTCGACGCGAAGCTGGTAAATGCATTGTACGGCGCGTCCACCGGTGTGCCCTTGATCATGATGCCGTAGGTGTTGTTGCCGCTATCCAGCACGTAGTACATGACCGACTGAATGTTGTGCGTTTTCCGCGCATCGTAGAATTCGGCAAGTTTGTTCGAGATGTAATCTGCGCGGTAGTTCTCCGAGCAATCCGGGCCGGCATTCCATTCGGTAACGATAAGCGGTACACCGTAGCGGGCCTTGCAATAGGTAGCCAGGTCGAAACCCGGCCCAGCACCGTCGATCCCGATGTTGAACAGGTCACCATACGCCTCGTAATTGTGCCAGGTGGTGATGTCCCAGCGCAGCTTCTGATACCCACTGGTGCCGTCGGGCTGCGTGCCCTCCCACAGCGCGTCCGATGCACCCACGTCTGCTACGCAGAAATTGATACCGCACTTCGCGGACGACTGCACCGACTTCACACCGTCGATCATTCCGCGCATGACACCGCGCATGGCAGGCCAGTTTGTATTGTTGAAGTCACTTGCCTTTGAGCCCGCGCATGTGAAGTCGATCACGGTCGCGTCCTGGCGCGTCAACTCGTTACCGCATTCGTAAATCGTCACGCCGTACGGCTGCAACGCGTTGGCAACGGTCGCTCCGACCGAATAACCGCGGCCATAGGCGGCCGACTCGCTGGCGAATACAGCGCCGCTTGCGTCATACACGCGCTGATCGATCAGCGCGAGCAGCGTGAGTCCCGCCGACTGAAACGCCTGCGCGAGCTTCACCACGGCATTCAATTGCTTGGGATCGTCCGTGACGCCAACGCGGTAGCTCGTGCAATTCATCGCCTTCAGAATCGATACAGTCTGTTCCGGCGTGTACGTATAGTCGAAATGCCCATTGATGCCGTAGAAGCTTCCAGGAACGGATGCCACATCGATGCGCGGATCGCTGCAAGGAAGCCATTGCTCGGCGACCTCCGCGTTCGCATAGAACTGACCGCCGGTGCCGCAATGCCAGATCTTGCCGCCATACCACAGCACGAGCGACACGTTATACGTATTGCCGACGGTAGAACCGTTCCTGTAGACCACGCCATTGACGAGCGTCCACACATCGCCGGCGCTGTCGGTAATCGAAGCGGCAGGGGGCATCGCGGTACCGCTCGCGGATGCAGCGGCTACTTTCGCCTTTGGGCTCGCGGAAGTCTTTGCAGTTGAACTCGCGCCGCCGTCTTCAGAGCCACCGCCGCCACAGGCGCTCAGAAGATACGTGCCGGCAAGGGCCGTCAGGCCTCCAAGAAATTGACGTCGTTTAACCATGTGTTTTTTTCCCACTGTCGAGAAAGTCCCGATAAAAAGTCCAAAGATGAGCGTTCGAAGTTCGGTAGAACTGTGTTGTTCGCGACAGCTAGTTATTGATTCGTTATGCTTAATGATACAAAATCGCACGTTGCACCATCGGCACTTCGAATAAGTGCTGTCACATTGTTGAGGACAACGTGGAATGAACCGGTTGACGAGCAGACAAAGCTCCGCCTGTCGCGGTGCGTCTGACGCCGCGATACGTTGATGGGCCCTTTGAAACGACCGCGACGGCGCTACCGCTGCGGGATCACTACATAGTGTGGCGCGAATGCTTCACCGGAGAGAAAGCCGCCTGATCTGCTCGGAAAGTTGTTCGGTTCCGCGTCACAACAGGGGTAAATCGTACCCGCTAATGCGAAGTAGGTCACATGGAAATCGGTGCTTTTTGGCCAAAAAGCAGGATTCTTTCCGAGAACTTTGCATATCGCAAAAATTCCTGCTTTCAGATGATGATCGGAAGATTAGATGGATAGCCCGTCTAGGTACTTAGCGGTAGCAGGACGAGATGTTTTTCGGCTCGCGTGCAGTAATTACTTCTTCTCCTCATTTGCGCGTGAGCCAGAAGAAGAAAAAACATCTTACATCAGACGATAAGACGCAAATCACGGCGCTTAACCGGCGCGCCGAAGCGTGTAAATTTCCTCGCTCAAACATCATAAGGAATCTACTTTCTGATGGTTAACGCTACGCCGCCCGAGCATTCGATGCACAAGTCCGTCGCTGGAATCGACGTTCTACACCGCCTGCGCGCGCCTACTCGGCGTTTAAGTCAGGCGAAAATAATTGAATACCACCGGCACAAACGCGGCTTAACAGACAACTGGAAACATAATCGCCGCATTCCCCATTAAATCGCGACGCCATTAATTGACTATTTCCAGGTTCATCGGTCGACCGGTTTTAACCGCGGATATTCAAACCGCTCCACTCCGATCATGATGATGTCTGAACCTGCGACTTGACGAGCTCACCAACCTTTCGCGCATCGTCCGGCGTAAGCGGCGTATAGATCACCATGCCGAGGTCGGGCTGCCCGTCGACGGCAAACGCCGAGTATTCGAATCCTATCGGTCCGACTACCGGATGCCGCAAACGCTTGACGCCTCCGCCGTGGCCGCGCACGTCGTTGTCGCGCCAGATCGCTTCGAAGTCGGGGCTGACCCGGCACAGTTCCTCCACCATCGCGGCCACCCGAGTGGCGGCCCCGGCACGCGCCGCATCCGCGCGAAACGCGGCGACCACGAAGCGCGCAACGCTATCCCAGTCGAGCTGCCCGGCGCGCACCCGCGGATTACAAAAGACAAGGCGCAGTATGTTGCGCTGTTCCGGCGGCAACGCGCCGTAGTCGGTCAGCATGGCAGCGGCCGCACGGTTCCACGCGACGACGTCCCACGTGGCGGTCCTGACGATGGCGGGACTGAACTCCAACGAGTCGAGCACGCGTTGCAGCCTTGGCGTGACGCCCTCGGATATGCGGTAACGGATATCCGGCGGACGGCCCAACGCGAGAAGAAACAGATGCTCGCGCTCCGCTTCAGTCAGCAACAACGCGCGCGCGATTCGCTCCAGTACATTGGCCGAAGGCGCGCCGCCCCTACCCTGTTCCAGCCACGTGTACCACGTTGCACTGACATTGGCGCGCTGGGCCACTTCTTCGCGGCGCAGCCCCGGCGTTCGCCGGCGCGTGCTCGAAAGGCCGAATGCGGCCGGGTCGAGTTTGGTGCGGCGATCTTTTAGATAGGCTCCAAGCGGATTGTCGTTGGCGACCGGCATGCTCATCCTGTTAGTCCGTATACCCGTGTAACGTCACTACTTTTCGCCGGCCGATTATGCGCCGAAAGTGGCATCCGTTCATTGTCGATATGGAGGATTTCCATGCGTGTTTTCGTTACCGGCTCGACTGGCTTCGTCGGCTCAGCCGTGGTGCAGGAGCTGCTCGGAGCCGGCCACACAGTACTTGGACTCGCCCGCTCCGAAGCTGCCGCCGCAGCGCTCAGCGCCGCAGGGGCGGACGTCCACCGCGGTTCGCTCGACGATCTCGACAGTCTGCGCAGCGCGGCATCGATCGCGGACGGCGTGGTGCACACGGGCTTCAATCACGATTTCTCGCGATTCGCGGAGAACTGCGAGATGGACCGGCGCGCCATTGAGACGCTCGGTGCAGCGCTCGAGGGCTCGAGCCGTCCGCTCATCGTGACGTCTGGGCTCGCGGCGATAAGCAGTTGCCCCGCGACCGAGGACGATGCGTCCGTCCCACCTTCCGCCGCCTATCCTCGCGCTTCCGAAGCGATGGCGGCCTCGCTCGCGGCACGCGGCGTGTGCGCGTCGGTGGTGCGCCTGCCTCCATCGGTGCACGGCGATGGCGATCACGGTTTCGTCCCGCGCCTCGCGGGCTTCGCTCGCGAGAAGGGTGTGTCGGCCTATATAGGGGACGGCCTCAACCGCTGGCCCGCCGTTCATCGGCTGGATGCCGCGCGTGCTTTCCGGCTCGCGTTGGAAAAGGGCCTTTCAGGTGCCCGCTATCATGCAGTCGCCGATGAAGGCGTGCCGTTCAAGGACATTGCAGAAGTAATTGGCCGGCGCCTGAAATTGCCGGTCGTCAGCAGGAGCCAGGAAGAAGCAGATGGGCACTTTGGCTGGTTCGCGAGGTTCGCAGCAATCGATGTTCGCGCAACCAGTCGGCAAACGCGGCAACAACTTGGCTGGGAACCCACGCAGCCCGATCTCATTGCCGATATCGACCGCGCAGGTTACTTCGCCGGGTGAGAGCATGCGGTGCCGCATCTTGCGGTACAGGCGAGATCTCGCGACGCAGACTTTGCTACAGCAGATGAGACCAGCGCGATGGCCGCGCTACGTGCGTCAGCACACGTAACGGGCCATGACGCACCGGTAGTGTCGAGTGTGCGGGCCAGGTCCACCGGTCCGGGCAATCGTCGCGGCTTCTCATCTTGCAACGGGGCCGCTCACAAGCTACTTTTGTTGTACGTACTCTGCTGACTATCGGATAGTGTCCGCCAATCGATACCGCAAGCATCGCATTGCCTCGCTATCTGCGCTTTTACTCGGCGCTCTTGCCGGCCTGTCTCCTCGCGCGCATGCACAGGAATTTTCGCTGCTTGCCGGCCCGCTTTTCAGTGCGGGCACGAATACCTATTCCTGGAGCGCCACCTATCGCGAAGGCGTGGGCCGCTTTGCTGCGTGGAGTTTTTCGTGGGTCAACGAAGGGCACCTGCCCGATCATCATCGCGACGGGCAGGCGCTGCAAGCGTGGGGGCGTCTGCCATTATGGAACGACCGGCTCGAACTGTCGGCGGGCGCCGGGCCATATCGATACTTCGATACGACAGCGGCAAGTGCCGGAGGCGACTATTCGAACACGCATGGCTGGGGCATATTGGGAAGCCTGCGCGCCGCCTACTATTTCGATCGACGCTGGATTGCTCAGGTGCAGCTTAACTACGTGCATGCATTCGGCGGCCCGAACACGACCGCGCTGATTATGGGTGTCGGTTACCAACTGGAGGCATCGGGCGAACCCGGACCATCTCAGCGGCCCGTGCCGCGGACGTCGAATGTCACGAACAACGAGCTCACGGTCATGTTCGGCAAGACCATCCTCAACAGCAACGACTCAGAATCGACCAATGCGGGAAGCCTCGAATACCGGCGCGGGTTGTGGCGCTATGTCGACGTAAGCGCGTCGTACATTCACGAGGGCGGCCATATCCAATCGCGCCGCGACGGTGTCGCGGCGCAACTGTGGGCCACACGCGCTTTCTTCGAAGACAGCCTCACGTTATCGGCTGGCGTCGGCCCCTATGTCGCGATCACCCAGACCGACAATCTTCCGCGAGACCGCACAGGCGACGGCCGTGTTTCGGCACTCTTTGCAGTATCGGCAAGCTATCGCTTCGGTTCCCGTTGGCTCGCTCGGGTTACGTGGAATCGCGTGGTCACGCGCTATAACCGCGACACCGATGTGATCGAAGGCGGTATCGGCGTGCGGTTCTGACGTTTCTTAACCGGCGCGATGCGAAGCCTGAGCGGGCGGGCCGCCCTCTTGCGGCGCCGCCTTTCACCGGCTAACCGCGACGCTGCGACGGCGGCACGTTATGCCCCGCTGGCAGGTTCATCCGCCGATCCCGCACCACCTGCCACGGGCGCACCGCATACGCGAGCGAAGCGAAACCGCTCCATACGTGTACGAGCCGAGTGAACGGGAAAATCAGAAACAGCGTCATGCCAAGCACCATATGCGCCTTGAAAATAAAGCTCGCGTCGCCGATCAGTTGCGCCGCCCCTGCTCTGAACGTCACGATGTGCTGCGCCCAACCGGCGAGCTTGAGCATCATGCTGCCGTCCAGATGTTGGCCGGACAGCGGGATGGTGCCGAGCCCGAGCACGAGTTGCAGCCACAACAGCACGAGCAGAACGATGTCGCTGGTCTTCGACGTCGCGCGAATACGCGGGTCGCCGAGACGTCGGCGCAACAATATCGTCACGCCGATGAGCGCCAGCGTGCCGGCGACGCCGCCCGATGTCATCGCCACGATCTGCTTCGCGCCCGCGCTGATGAACCGCTCGTACACGAAGTGCGGCGTCAGCATGCCGAAGAAGTGTCCGAACAGCAGAAACAGCACGCCGATATGAAACAGATTGCTACCCCAGCGTAGCGTCCCCGTGCGCAGCAGCTGCGACGAATCGCTCTTCCAGGTGTACTGGTCCCGGTCGTAGCGCAACAGGCTGCCAACCAGAAACACCGCGACGCAGACGTACGGATAGATGCCGAATAACAGCGTGTCGAGAGCGTTCATAGCATGGTTTCCTTGTGCGGACCGCGCGGCGTGGCGTCACGACGAACGATCTGGATAGTCTGGACCTCCGGCGCGCAGTTTTGACCGGCAGACGAGCATCCACCGAATGCTGCCGGCTCGACCCATTGATCGTCGATTGCGGGTTCCGCAGGCGGCTCGGGCACGGCATCGGGCGGCTGCACCGGCNCNCCCGCCNGATGCAGTGCAGCCGCCACTGCTGCCGCGTAGGGGCTGTGCTGGCGCGCCAGCGCCGCGTGGATCGATTGCAACAGGTGCGCCATCTCGGCCAGAAACTCGCGCGCGGCCGCCTCCTGTTGCATCGCGGCGAATTCGAGAACGACCGGCAAGTAGTCCGGCAATTCGCCGGCCGTGAGGAACAGGCCTTGTTGCGCGTACGTTTCCTGAAGATCGATCAGCGCGGGACCGCGCTCGCGGGAATCGCCGTGCACGTGTTCGAACAAATGAAGCGATGTCTTGCGCGCGCGGTCGAACGTGTCGACGTAGCGCGCTTCGGCTTCGAGCGCGTCGGCGTATTGCAAAGCGTCTATCAGTTCGGCGACGGCCTCGCGGCATGCGTTGGACAGCGCGCGGTCCGACTGCAGCGCAAAGCGCAGATCCGGCAGCATCGCGCGCAACGCCGCGTCGGGATAACCTAGCAATGCGGCAAGCACGCGCGCGGCCACATGATGAGCTTGAGCATTCATGTCAGGACCTTTCATACCTTCGCCTTGATGGGAATCGTGCGCCTCTTCTTGCCGCCGAACAGACTTGTCGAGCTCGCACCGTCCGAACAACCGTTGCCGAACGAGAAGCCGCAACCGCCCTTCAGGTCATAGAGATTCTCCGCATACTCGCGGTGCGTGCCCGGCACGACGAAGCGGTCTTCGTAGCTCGCGAGTGCCATCACGCGATACATGTCCTCCACTTCGTCGCGGCTCAAACCGACCTGCGCGAGCACCGCCGGATTCTCGCGGCCGTCGACATGCTTTTCGCGCTGATAGGCGCGCATCGCCAGCATTCGTTCAAGTGCGCGGATCACTGGCGCCTCGTCGCCGGCAGTCAGCAGATTGGCCAAATATTTGACCGGAATGCGCAGTTGCGTGACATCGGGTATTTCGCCGTTCAGGCTCATGTGGCCTTCGCTCGCCGCAGTGGTGATCGGCGAAAGCGGCGGCACGTACCAGACCATTGGCAACGTGCGGTATTCGGGGTGCAGCGGCAGCGCCACCTTCCAGTCCATCGCCATCCTGTAGACGGGGCTCGTCTTCGCTGCTTCGAGCCACGCGTCGGGGATGCCGTCGGCGTGCGCCTGCGCGATCACAGCCGGATCGTTCGGATCGAGAAACACGTCGAGCTGCGCCTGATAGAGATCGGTCTCGCGTTCGACAGAAGCAGCCGCCTCTATCCTGTCGGCGTCGTAGAGCAGTACGCCGAGATAACGAATGCGTCCGACGCACGTCTCCGAACACACGGTCGGCTGGCCGCTTTCAATGCGCGGATAGCAGAAGATGCATTTCTCGGCCTTGCCCGACTGCCAGTTGTAGTAGATCTTCTTATATGGACAGCCGGACACGCACATGCGCCACCCGCGGCACTTGTCCTGATCGATCAGCACGATGCCGTCTTCCTCGCGCTTATAGATCGAGCCCGACGGGCAACTCGCGACGCACGCCGGATTCAGGCAGTGCTCGCACAGCCGCGGCAGATACATCATGAACGTGTTTTCGAACTGACCGTAGATGTCCTTCTGCACGTCGTCGAAATTCTTGTCCTTGCTGCGCTTCTCGAACTCGCCGCCGAGAATTTCTTCCCAGTTCGGACCCCACTCGATCTTTTCCATCCGCTTGCCGGTAATCAGGCTGCGCGGTCGCGCAACCGGCGGCGCTTTCATTTCCGGCGCGGCCTGCAAGTGCTCGTAGTCGAATGTGAACGGCTCGTAGTAGTCGTCGATCTGCGGCAGGTTCGGGTTCGCAAAGAGGCGCGACAGCACTTTCAACCGGCTGCCCTGGCGTGGTTCAATCGAGCCGTCCGCGTTGCGTTTCCAGCCGCCGTTCCATTTATCCTGGTTCTCCCACTGTTTCGGATAGCCGATGCCCGGCTTCGTTTCCACGTTATTGAACCACGCGTATTCGACGCCCTCGCGGCTCGTCCAGACGTTCTTGCACGTCACCGAGCAGGTATGGCAACCGATGCACTTGTCCAGATTGAGGACCATGCCGATCTGTGCGCGAATCTTCATTTGCGATCTCCGTTTGCGGCGAGAACCGGCTCGTCGTCGAGCCAGTCCACTTTCGCCATCTTGCGCACCACGACGAATTCGTCGCGATTCGTGCCGATGGTCCCGTAGTAGTTAAAGCCGTAGCTAAGCTGCGCATAGCCGCCGATCATGTGCGTCGGCTTGAGCACGATGCGCGTGACCGAGTTATGAATGCCGCCGCGTGTGCCGGTGATTTCCGAACCAGGCACGTTCACGATCTTCTCCTGCGCGTGATACATCATCACCATGCCGGGATTGACGCGCTGGCTCACTACCGCGCGCGCTGCGATCGCGCCGTTGACGTTGAACAGTTCGACCCAGTCGTTATCTTCGATGCCGGCGGATCTCGCGTCGTCCTCGCTCAGCCAGATCACGGGGCCGCCGCGATTGAGCGTGAGCATGATGAGGTTGTCGGTGTACGTGCTATGAATGCCCCACTTCTGATGCGGCGTAATGAAGTTCAGCGCGATTTCGGTGTGTCCGTTAGGCTTGCGGCCGTGCATGGGCGCAACCGCTTTCAGGTCGACCGGTGGACGGTAGCTCGCGAGAGCTTCGCCGAACTCGCGCATCCACGGATGGTCCTGATAGAACTGCTGGCGGCCGGTCAGCGTGCGCCAGGGAATGAGTTCATGCACATTCGTATAGCCGGCGTTGTACGACACTTTCTCGCTTTCGAGACCGCTCCATGTCGGCGACGAAATGATCTTGCGCGGTTGCGCCTGAACGTCGCGGTAGCGGATCTTCTCGTCCTCGCGATGCAACGCGAGATGCGCATGGTCGCGGCCGGTTATCTTCGAGAGCGCGTCCCAGGCCTTCACCGCGACGTGGCCGTTAGTTTCCGGCGCGAGCATCAGCACGACTTCGCACGCGTCGATATCGCTGTCGATCTTCACGAGTCCGTGCGTCGCGCCTTCGTCGTTCACGGTGCCGTTCAGCTCGGCGAGTTGCGCGACCTCCGTGCCGGTCTGCCATGCAATGCCCTTGCCGCCGTTACCGACCTTATTCATCAGCGGCCCGAGCGCCGTGAAGCGTCGATACACGTTTGGATAGTCGCGCTCGACCACGCTCACCTGCGGCGCGGTCTTGCCCGGTACGAGTTCGCACTCGCCGCGCTTCCAGTCGCGCACGTCGTACGGTTGCGCGAGTTCCGCAGGGGTGTCGTGCATCAGCGGCGTCAGCACGACTTCCTTTTCGACGCCGAGATGGCCGACGCAGACTTCGCTGAAGGCCTTCGCGAATCCTTTGTAGATGTCCCAGTCGCTACGTGCCTGCCACGCCGGGTCCACCGCGCTCGACAGCGGGTGAATGAACGGATGCATGTCGCTCGTGTTCAGATCGTTCTTTTCGTACCACGTCGCGGTAGGCAGCACGATATCCGAGTAGAGGCATGTCGTGCTCATCCGGAAGTCGAGTGTCACGAGCAGGTCGAGTTTGCCTTCCGGCGCCGTGTCGCGCCACGTGACCTCTTGCGGCTTCGCATCGTCGTCGCCGAGATCGCGGCCTTGCACGCCATGAGCGGTGCCCAGCAGATGCTTGAGGAAGTACTCGTGGCCTTTGCCCGACGAGCCAAGCAGATTCGAGCGCCACACGAACATATTGCGCGGCCAGTTATCGGGATGATCGGGATCCTCGCAACTCATCCTGAGCGTGCCGTCTTTTAGCGTGCTCGCCACATACGCTTTTGCGTCGATGCCGGCGGCCTGCGCATCGCGCGCCACCTGCAACGGATTGGTCTGCAACTGCGGCGCCGACGGCAACCAGCCCATGCGCTCGGCGCGAACGTTGTAGTCGATCAGCGAGCCGCCGTATTGCGCCTTGTTCGCGAGCGGCGAAAGAATTTCGTCGACGCCGAGCTTTTCATAGCGCCACTGATCTGTATGCGCGTAGAAGAAGCTGGTGGAATTCATCTGCCGCGGCGGACGAATCCAGTCGAGCGCGAAGGCGAGCGCGGTCCAGCCGGTTTGCGGACGCAGCTTTTCCTGACCGACGTAATGCGCCCAGCCGCCGCCGCTCTGACCGATGCAGCCGCACAGCATCAGCATGTTGATCACACCGCGATAGTTCATGTCGCTGTGAAACCAGTGATTCATCGCCGCGCCGATGATCACCATCGACTTGCCCCGCGTCTTGTCGGCGTTCTGCGCGAATTCGCGCGCCACCATGATGGCCTGCTCGCGCGGCACGCCGGTAATGCGTTCCTGCCAGGCGGGCGTATATGGCACATCGTCGTTGTAATCGACCGCACCGCCGAAGCCGCGGTCGACGCCATAGTTGGCGGCCAGCAGATCGAACACGGTCGCAACCAGCACCTCACGCCGCTCGCCTTCCTTGCCGAGTGCAATGCGCGCGGCCGGCACCGCGCGCGTCAGCACGTCGCCCTGTTTGTTCGCAGTGAAATGCGGCGTGTCGATGCCGCCGAAATACGGAAAACCGACCGTGACCGGCTCATGCGGCTGCGCGCTGTCTTCCACCACCGACAGCTTCAGTTTGACGTCGCTGCCGTGCCGCCCTTCTTTCGCTTCGAGATTCCATCTGCCTTCGTCGCCGCGGCCTTCCGCGCCCCAGCGAAAACCAATCGAACCGTGCGGCAATACAACTTTTCCGTCGATGTCGAACGCGACCGTCTTCCACTCGGGGTTATTGTCCTGACCGAGCTTGCCGTTGAAATCGTCGGCGCGTAGGTAGCGGTCGGGCACCATGATCTGGCGGCCGTCCGGCAATGTGTGCTCCTTCAGTTGCACGAGCAGCGGCAGGTCGGTATAGCGGCGCGCGTAGTCGTCGAAATAGGCGCTGCGCCGCTCGAAATAGAATTCGCGCAGAATCACGTGCCCCATTGCCATCGCGAGCGCGGCGTCGGTGCCCTGACGCGGATGCATCCACAGGTCCGCGAGTTTGCTCACTTCGGCGTAGTCGGGCGTGACCGCGACCGTCTTCGCGCCGCGATAGCGGACTTCGGTGAAAAAGTGCGCGTCGGGCGTGCGCGTTTGCGGCACGTTCGAACCCCACGCGATGATGTAGCTCGAGTTGTACCAGTCTGCGGATTCCGGAACGTCGGTCTGCTCGCCCCAGGTCTGCGGACTCGACGGCGGCAAATCGCAGTACCAGTCGTAAAAGCTCATGCACACGCCGCCGATCAGGCTCAGATAGCGGCTGCCGGCGGCATAGCTGACCATCGACATCGCCGGAATGGGCGAAAAGCCGATGACGCGATCCGGCCCGTGCTTTTTGATCGTGTAGACGTTGGCCGCGGCCACGATCTCGTTGACCTCGTCCCAACTAGCCCGCACAAAGCCGCCGAGGCCGCGCTGGCTCTGATAGTCGCGGCGCTGCGCGTCGTTCTCGACGACTGCCGCCCACGCGTCGACGGGACTCGCCGCCACCGCGCGCGCGGCACGCCAATGCTTGAGCAGCCGGGCGCGCACCAGCGGATATTTGACACGGTTCGCGCTGTACAGATACCAGCTATAGCTCGCGCCGCGCGCGCAGCCGCGCGGCTCGTGATTCGGCAGATCGGCGCGCGTGCGCGGATAATCGGTCTGCTGCGTTTCCCACGCCACGATGCCGCCCTTCACGTGAATCTTCCACGAACAGGAGCCCGTGCAATTCACGCCGTGCGTCGAGCGAACGGTCTTGTCGTGCTGCCAGCGCGCGCGGTACGCGTCTTCCCATGTGCGGTCCTCTCCGGTGGTCACGCCGTGGCCTTGCGCGAAGCGCTGCTTCGGCTGCGAGAAGTATCTGAGTCGGTCTAGAAAGTGGCTCATTGTGTGGGTCCGTTTTGAATTGGCTTTTTGTTCCGCTTTTTATCGATGCGCTTTAACACGGCATCGCTGCATCGCGGCGCGCGTAGAACCACCACGTGAGGCCGATGCACAGCAGGTAGAAAGCGATGAAGCAATACAGCGCCAGTTCCGGGCCGCCGGTCATGAGAATCGAGCTGCCATAGCTCTTCGGGATGAAGAAGCCGCCATACGCGCCGATTGCGCCCGCGAAACCGATCGCGGCGGCGCCTTCGGTATTGCCGTCACGTGTCGCATGGGCCAGCGCCTCTGCGTCGGTCGCCCGCACGCCACGCATGCGCAGATTCAGGAAAATCACGGGAATCATGCGGAACGTCGAACCGTTGCCAATGCCGGTGGTGAGAAAGAGCAGCAGGAACATCAGGAAGAATCCCGCGAAGTTGCCGTCTTTCGGGCTCCAGCCGGGGGCGAACGACGCGCCGCCCGTCTTCGGCAGAAAGTACAGAACGCCGACGACCGCGAGCGCCATCACGACGAAATTCCACAACGTGACGCGCGCGCCGCCGAGCCGGTCGGCAAGCCATCCACCGAAGGGCCTCACGACCGCGCCGACGAGGGGCCCAAGCCACGCATACGTGAGCGGATTCACGCCCGGAAACTGGCTCTTGATCAGCAACGGAAAGCCGGCCGCATAGCCGATGAACGAACCGAACGTGCCGAGATAAAGCGTGCACATCAGCCAGTTATGGCGGCTTCTGAAGATGCTCGCCTGGGCGGCGAACGACGCCTTTGCATCGGCCAGATCGTTCATGCCGAACCATGCTGCAAGTGCGGAGAGCGCAATCCACGGCACCCAGATGAAGGTCGCGTTCTGCATCCAGACCTGCGACATGTGACCGGCCTTCACGAGCGTCTGCGGATCGCCGCCGAAGATGCCCAGCACGCCGGCTGTCACGACTAGCGGTGACAGAAACTGCACCACCGATACGCCGAGATTGCCGAGTCCGCCATTGACGCCGAGCGCCGAGCCCTTACGCTCCTTCGGAAAGAAGAAGCTGATATTGGCCATGCTCGAACTGAAGTTGCCGCCGCCGAGGCCGCACAGCAGCGCGAGCAGCAGCATCGTCGGGTAGCTGGTCGTGTTGTCCTGCACCGCAAAGCCGATGCCGATTGCCGGGATCAGCAGCGATGCGGTGGAGATCGTGGTCCAGCGCCGGCCGCCGAAAATCGGCACCATGAACGAATAGAAGATGCGCAACGTCGCGCCGGATAACGCGGGCGCCGCCGCGAGCCAGAACAGCTGGTTGGTCGAATAGTGGAATCCGAGCGACGGCAAGCTGACCGCCACAACGCTCCACACCTGCCAGATAGCGAATGCGAAAAAGAGCGCCGGCACCGAGATCCACAAATTGAGCTTGGCGACGGCTTCGCCTTCGCGCTGCCAGAAGGCTTTGTCGTCGGGCGTCCAGACCTTCAGCGTGCGGCCCGCCCGCGCGCGTGCTGCCGAGATGTTCATGATGGTTGTGTTTCCGCAGGTTGTGAGTCGACAGTTCGCACTGGCTGAGCCGGGCAGACAGGCGGCGTTGCCGCGAGCACGTCCCTCGTGCGAACTTCGGTGAAATACATCCAGATAAGCGAGACCCACACGACGCCGTAAAGCAGCATGAAGGCGCTCGAACGAATCCCAGTGAGATCGACCAGCAGGCCGAAGAGAATCGGCAGCAGAAAGCCGCCAAGGCCACCCGCGAGTCCGACGATGCCGGAGATCGCGCCGATGTTGCGCGGATACTGGTCGCCGATATATTTGAAAACGCTGGCTTTGCCGAATGCGAATGCAATGCCGAGCACGAACATCAGCGCCGTGAACCAGACCACGTTCAGGCCGACGTCGAAGCCTTTAGCGCCGCTCACCGTGGCGACGGTGAAATGCGTGCGTGGATAGCTGAGCAGGAACAGGCACATCCAGCTCACCCCCATCACCCACCACGTCACGCGGTGCGCGCCATAACGGTCCGAGAGCCAGCCGCCCGCGGCGCGCAGCAAGCCGCCCGGCAGCGAGAAGCACGCAGCAAGCAGCGCAGCGACGCGAATATCGAGACCGTATTCGCCGACGTAGTACTGCACCATCCACAGCGACAGGCCGACGTAGCCGCCGAATACGATGCTGTAGTACTGGCAGTACCTGAGCACCCTTGGGTCTTTCAATGCGGCTAGCTGGTCGAGAAAGCGCGTCTTTTGCGGCATGCGATGCGCTGGGTCGGTTTTGCTGAACATCCAGAACAGCACGGCGGTGGCAAGCATGACCACTGCATAAACCTTGGCGACCATCGCCCAACCGAACGCGACCATGATCGCGGGAGCGACGAACTTGTTCACCGCTGCCCCCGAATTGCCGGCGCCGAACACGCCCATCGCGAAGCCGCGCTTGTCTTGCGGAAACCAGCGCGCCACATAGGGCGTGCCGACGGAAAACGCGCCGCCCGCGAGGCCGACGAACAGACCGATCACGAGCAGATGCCAATAGGCGGTCGCGTAGCTCATCAGCCAGATGGCCGGCACCGTGGCGAGCATCAGCGCGGTCATGACGATACGGCCGCCGTACCGGTCGGTCCAGATGCCGAGCGGCACGCGCACGAGTGAACCCGTGAGGACGGGCAACGCAGCCAGCATGCCGAACTCGGTCTCGTTCAGATGCAACGACCGGCGCAGCGGAATCCCGACTACGCCGAACATCATCCAGACCATGAAGCACACCGTGAACGCGATCGTGCTGGAAACCAGCACGGACGAGGCGTGCCGACGCGACGCATCGCTAGATGCCGTCGATGTCTGTGTCATGGAATGGACTCCGTCTTTCATGACATCGACTTTGGGCTTTGTTGCCGCTTGCGAATATCCTTCAAACGAACGGTTGCGGCGCGGCAGAAGAACTACTGCGGACTTACGTAGCGAGCAGGACCTAGTTCTTTAGAACTATCGGGAGAGGAGCGATACGCCTCGGTTGATGTGCGTCAATGCGTGACGCGAGGTGATTCGACGCGAAACCGCAGCCATGCGGCTGCAGTTTAAAAACATCTGCGATGGCTAGGCAGCCGCGGGGCGACCGATCGCGTTGACCGTCGCATAGACCGCCGCCTGCACTCGCGAAGCCAGCTTCAGTTTGCGCAGAATGTGCTGCACATGGATCTTGACGGTGGTTTCCGCAATGACGAGTGCGCGGGCGATTTCCTTGTTGCTCGCGCCGCGGGCGATATGCGCGAGGATTTCCTGCTCGCGCACCGACAGCGAAAGCTTCGGTCCCGTCGATGGCTCGGCCTTGGGCTTGACAGGCTCGACTGCCTCGGTGGACAGCGCCGCCGTACCGGCGAGTGCGCTGGTGTCGCTCTCGCCGACGCCAGTCACGGCGCGGTAAGCCGCGACGAGCTTGCCGGTCATCTCCGGGCTCACGATCGACTCGTCACGCATGGTCCTTACGATCGAATCGGCGAGTGTGTCCGCATCGACCGTCTTCAGCAGGTAGCCACGCGCCCCGCGGCGCAGCGCGGCGCCGAGGTCACGCTCGTCTTCGCTAACCGTGAGCATCAGCACGCGTGCGTGCGGCGCGGCTTCGCGCAGATCGCCAAGCGCGTCGACGCCATTCACGCCGGGCAGATGGTTGTCGAGCAGGATCAGATCGGGTTGCAGCTCGCTCGCGCGACGCTGCGCCTCGCCGGCGTCGCCTGCCTCGCCCACCACCGCGAAACGCGTGTCGTGGCCGAGGAGCGCGATGAGACCACGCCGGAACAAAGTATGATCGTCGACGACGAGCAAGCGGATCGGAGTCATGCCGTTCAGTCTCCTTCAGACAGGCGCCAGTTCGGTGCCGGCCGGTTCGGTTAACAGGGAAGCCGCGGCAGCAGAGGCGGCCCCGCAATGCGGCAGCAAGCTCAACGTCACGCAGGTGCCCGCGCCCGGCACCGAGTCGATCAGCACCCGCGCGCCAATACGCGCAGCCCGCTCGCGCATGATGCGCATGCCGACATGCGTTTCGCCGCGGGTATCGCCTTGCGCGTCGAAACCTTCGCCGTCGTCGCGCACTTCGAAGTTCCACGCGGGCGTCTGTTGCACTTCGAGCCAAACTTCGCGGGCATGCGCATGCTTGCGCACGTTGGATAGCGCTTCCTGCAACACATGCAGAACCTGCACTTTTACGTCGGCGTCGAGAGGCAAGCCATGACCTTGCATCGACAGATGCGTGGTCAAGCCCGTTTGATGCTCGAATTTGCGCAGCGTGGTGCGCAATGCGGGTTCGATGTCCTCGGCGTTGCCGCGAGTACGGAAATGCACCAGCAATTCGCGCACGTCGCCGGTGCTCTCGCGCACGCCCGCTTCGAGTTCGTCGACGATTCGGGCAACCGATGCGTCCGTTTGCGCGGGCAATGCATCGCGCAGCAATTGAACCTGGATCTTCAGGAACGCGAGCGACTGCGCAATGGAGTCGTGCAACTCGCTCGCGAGCAACGCTCGCTCGTCGGACACTGCCGTTTCGCGTTCGAGCGCGGTGACACGCAGATTCTCCATCGCGGTCGCGAGATGGCTTGCGAGCGCGTCGAGCAGATCGCGGTCTTGCGCCGACAACCGGATTTCGTCACGAAAGAACAGATCGATTTCGCCAAGCGGGCGCTGGTGCAGAATCACCGGCACAGAGACCAGCGTCATGTAACCGGCGCGCGCGCAATGGCCAAGCACGGCCGCGCCTTCAGCTAACACCGGAATCACGCGAGCGCCGGGTTCAGTCCGCGGCTCGCCACACAGGCAGCTACGCGAGGTCAGGCACTGCTCGTCGTCGATCATGAAGCGCGGCAGGCTGTCGCTTCCTAGTAGCAGATACCTTTCGTTCCCTTCGCCCGACCAGCGGATCGCCACCGAATCCGCGCCGGCAATACGCCGCATGCGCTGCGCGAAGCCGTGCGCCAAGGCATCGAGTGTTCCGGCTTCCGCGGCGAACGCGCTGATCTCGTAAAGTGCCGCGAGCCGCGCACGCTCGGTTTCGAGGCTAGCAGTCTTCTCGTTCACCTTCAGTTCGAGATCCGCATAGAACTGCTGCAGATTGCGAGCCATGCGATTAAAGCCCGCAGACAACTGGCCGAACTCGTCTTGTGACGCAACCTCTACGCGCATCGAAAAGTCGCCTGCTTCGATGCGGGCAAGGCCGCCGGTCAGGCGCGACACCGGTTCCAGCACGAGCAGATAGCCGATATAAAGCAGCGCCCACGCACTGCCTATTGCGAGGACGAGCAACGCAATCTGCACGGCGTTGAGAATCGACGTCCAGCGTGCGAGTTGGGCTTCTATTGAACTATCGAACGCGTCGATCAGCGCGACGAAGGCGTTGGCTTCGCGTACGACATCCGCAGACGACGGTGCCCCCACCGTGCCGGCCGCAGCCGCCGCATCGACCCATACGGGCCGCAATACCTGCCACTGCTGTTGCACCTTGGCGAAACGCGCACGTGCCTCGCCGTTCCACGGCACCGATAGCGGACGCACCGGGTCGCCCACGCGCAGCAGTTCGAGACTTTTGTCGAATTGGGCGGCGAGTGCGCCGACGTCCTGGGGCGCCTCCCGCAAGCTTAACGCCGCGCGATAAGTCTGCATGCGCATGCGGCCCGCCTCGTTGATCGCCGCCGCGCCGCCGTCGAGTTGCAACGTAATCCACAGCGTCACGCCGATGGAAGCTAGCGCGAGCGCGAGCAGCGTTGCGACTACAACGGCAAGTTTGGTGGTGAGAGGCCAGGAGGAGATGGGGCGCATGAAAGTATTCCGCCAAGTTGGTGATACCCGGTCACATTGACGGACGTACGCGCACAACCGCTCGCATCTCCGCCGGCCTATCCCCTACCGCGACATCATATTCATACTGACGTTATGCATGACCCACACCGTGCCGCCGATCAGGAACAACGCGGCCAATGCCGTATAGGCAAGCGCCATGACGTTCCAGCGCTGCCCTGCCGACATATCGATGTGCAGGAAAAACACCAGGTGCACGACAACCTGCACGAAGGCGAGAACCGATAGCGCGATCATCGCCGTCTGCGCCGGGAAAACGCCGCGCATGACAAGCCCGAACGCGGCTGCGGTCAACAGAACGGAAAGCACGAATCCGCCGACATAACCGCGCAGGCTGCCGTGGCTCTGCTCCGCTGGAAGTGATTCGATGTGAGCCATTTACAGCACGCTCCCCAGATAGACAAACGAAAAAACGCAGATCCACACGATGTCGAGGAAATGCCAGAAAAGGCTTAAACAGGTGAGACGCGTGAGCTGGCGCTCCGACAATTCCGGACTACGCACGATTTGCACAGCCAGCACGGCCATCCACACGAGCCCCACCGTCACATGCAGTCCGTGCGTGCCGACCAGCGTGAAGAACGACGACAGGAACGCACTGCGGGCCGGTCTGGCGCCCTCGGCGATCAGGTGCGAAAACTCGCGCATTTCCAGAAACAGGAACGCAAGGCCGAGCACGAAGGTCACTGCAAGCCAGCCCAGGACGGCCGCGGACTTGCCGCGCCGGGCGCCAAGCATCGCGAAGCCGTAGGTGATGCTGCTCAGCAACAGCGCAGCGGTTTCTACCGCGACGCCGCCGATGTCGAATAGGTCCTTGCCGGACGGGCCGCCCGCGAACTGATGCGACATGACGGCGAACACCGCGAATAACGATGCGAACAGCACGCAGTCGGTCATCAGATACAGCCAGAAGCCGAATACCGTATCCGATGAACCGTGGTTGTCGTGCGCTCCGTCGAGCGCAACGGGGAGTGATTTCTGCAACATCGATCAGGCCTCCACAGCTTCGAATTCGCGGCTCTGCACCGCTGCGGCCGCAGGGCCACGCTTACTTTCGATTTCCCGCACGGTATCGGCGGAGATGTAATAGCCATCGTTGTCGCCGAAGCTGCGCGCAATCAACGTGGCCACGATGGCCAGCAGTGCCGCGACAGCCAGCCACATGATGTGCCAGACGCCGGCGAACCCAAGGACGAGACTCAATACGCCGATGAGCAGGCCCGCACTCGTATTCGACGGCATGTGAATGTCCTGGTACTTCGTCACCTTGATCTCGCAGCTTCCCGTCTCCTTCATGTGGGTGTATGCGTCGAGCTCGTGCACCGTCGGAATGACCGCGAAGTTATAGACAGGCGGCGGCGACGATGTCGCCCATTCGAGCGTGCGGCCGTCCCACGGGTCGCCCGTCACATCGCGATACTCGGGTTTGTTGCGGTTTGCCACGCTGACCCACACCTGTGCCACCTGGAAGACGACGCCGACGGCGATCAGGACCACACCGCATGCGGCTGCAATCATCCACGGATGCCACGCCGGATTGTCGTAGTGGTTCAGGCGCCGCGTCATACCCATGAAACCCAGCACGTAGAGCGGCATGAACGAAGCGTAGAACCCCACGAACCAGCACCAGAACGCGCACTTTCCGAGCTTTTCGTTCAGCTTGAAGCCGAATGCTTTCGGGAACCAGTAATGGAACCCTGCCAGGTAGCCGAAGACCACGCCGCCAATGATCGCGTTGTGAAAGTGCGCGATCAGGAAGAGGCTGTTATGCAGCACGAAGTCTGCGCCGGGAATGGCCATCATCACGCCGGTCATACCGCCGATCGTGAACGTGATCATGAAGCCGATGGTCCACAACACGGGCGCGGAAAACTCGAGGCGCCCGCGGTAGATCGTGAACAGCCAGTTGAATATCTTCACGCCGGTCGGAATGGCAATGACCATCGTCATGATGCCGAAGAACGAATTGACGTCCGCACCCGAGCCCATCGTGAAGAAGTGATGCAGCCAGACGAGGAACGCGAGCACCATGATTGCGCAGGTTGCATAGACCATAGTGCGGTAGCCGAACAGCGTTTTCTTCGTGAACGTTGCGATCACTTCCGAGTAGATGCCGAATGCCGGCAACACCAGGATATAGACCTCCGGATGCCCCCATGCCCAGATCAGGTTCAGGTACAGCATCGCGTTGCCGCCTGCATCATTCGTGAAGAAGTGCATGCCCATGTAGCGATCGAGCCCGAGCAGCGCCAATGCCACCGTCAGGATCGGGAACGTCGCCATGATCAACACGTTCGAACACAGTGCCGTCCACGTGAAGACCGGCATTTTCATCAGCGTCATGCCGGGTGCGCGCATCCGCACGATCGTCACGAAGAAGTTGATGGCCGTAATCAACGTGCCGACGCCGGACAATTGCAGGCTCCAGATGTAGTAGTCGACCCCGACGCCCGGACTGAATTGCAACTCTGACAACGGCGGATATGCAAGCCAGCCGACTTGCGCGAATTCGCCGATCACGAGCGACAGATTCATCAGGATCGCGCTGATCGCCGTCATCCAGAAACTAAGCGAGTTGAGGAACGGAAACGCGACGTCGCGCGCGCCGATCTGCAACGGCACCACCAGGTTGAACAGGCCGACCATCAGCGCCATCGCCATGAAGAAGATCATGATGACGCCGTGCGCCGTGAAGATCTGATCGTAATGGTGCGGCGGAAGATAGCCAGGCGAGTGATACGCGAGCGCAAGCTGAAGGCGCATCATGACCGCGTCGACGAAGCCGCGCACCAGCATCAGCACCGCAACGACGATATACATGACGCCGATCTTTTTATGGTCGACGCTGGTCAGCCATTCGTGCCATAGCCATTTCCATTTATGGAACCGGGTCAGTGCCGCCATCACAGCAAGCACCATGACGATCATGAGTGCGCCCGCCCCCATGATGATGGGTTGATCGAACGGGATCGCGGAGAGTGTCAGATTTCCGAGCATGTTCTAACCCTTTGTACGGCAATTGCTGTTCTGCGAATCGAGGACATTACCGTTGTTGTACTTTGCAATGATGTTGGTGAAGACCTTCGAATCGATCGACGAGAAATAGCCGACCGGCTCCTTCTCGCTCGGTTGCGCGACCGAGTTGTACTCGTTCATATCGAGCCGGCGCGGCGAGGCCTTCACTTTATCGACCCACGCATCGAACTGCGCGGGAGTGACCGCGAGCGCGCGGAACTTCATGTCCGAGAACCCTTTGCCGCTGAAGTTGGCGGAGATGCCTGCGTAATCGCCCGCATGGTCGGCAATCAGATGCAGTTGAGTCTGCATGCCCGCCATTGCGTAGATCTGGCTTCCCAATTGCGGGATGAAGAACGAATTCATCACGGAATCGGACGTGACCTTGAAGTCAACCGGCGTACCTACGGGGAACGCAAGCTGATTGAGCGAAGCAACGCCGAGTTCCGGATAGATGAAGAGCCACTTCCAGTCGAGCGCCACCACTTCCACCTTGATCGGCTTGACCGCCGATTCGATTGGCCGGTATGGGTCGAGTTCGTGCGTGGTGTTCCAGGTCAGGATGCCGAGGAACAGAATGATCAGCGTGGGTACCGTCCACACCACTGTTTCGATTGCGGTGGAATGCGCCCACTTCGGTGCATAGGTCGCGCTGCGATTGCTTGCACGATAACGCCAGGCAAACACGAGGATCATGACGATCACCGGCACGACGACGATCAGCATGGCCATCGTCGCCGTGCTGATGAGCGACTTTTCCGCCATGCCGACGCTGCCTTTAGGATCCAGCACATCAAGATTGCTGCACCCCGAAAGACACCCGACGAGCCCAGCCCCCAAGGGTATCAACACCCGTTCAAAGGTCTTCTTATTCAACATACCTGCCTGATTTCCGTGGACCGATCTGAAACGCTACACAATGTTCTCGCCATGAAGACCAGACCAATTACTTCATGCGCGGTCGAATTCTAAGAGCATCCCCGGATCGGAAACATGATCTCAGACAAGCTAAATCAAATGAGTTTGATGCCGGCGTTCGACTCGCGTGCAGATGCGCATCGCCGGCGGTCGGGGCGTCCGTTCTTCTGATCTGCGTCGAGTGCCGCTCGCTCGCGGTGGCTGGATTTAGCCGCCTCGTGGATCACGGAGTACGGGAAGGGAAAATGACTGCAACGGCGGGGACACGCGCCGCATATTCGATGGGGTGATAGAGATATTGCAGATGGCGTCGCCGCAGGCCGCCCTACCGCGCCACTATCCGTGCGCCGACGCCTGGCGCTGCTTTGGAGGATGGGCTGACTCGGGCGTGCTTGGGCGTGCTTGGCCACACTCAGGCGTGCTCGGGGCGCATTCCGGCGTACGCGGGCATGCCTGACCGCGCGATGAATGCGCCCGACAATCGACCGATTGCCGAAGCCGGATCACGTCGTTGCGCGCTCCACGATCCGGAAACCCACGTCGGTCACTTTGCTTTGCGCAGCGCCGGCCAGCCGGTCCAGCAGGCAGCGCGCCGCCGTCAGCCCGATCCGTGTGCCGTCGACGTGCACGGAAGTAAGCTGCGGCGTCGTCTCAGTCGCGAACTCAAGATCGCCGAAGCCGCAAATCGCCAATTGCGACGGCACGCTCAGTCCTAGGTGCCTCGCCGCGCTCAACGCTCCAATGGCGAGCAAGTCGGACCCGCAAAACACCGCATCGGTATCCGGCGCCTGTTCGATCAGGCGAGGCAACGCTGCCTTGCCGACCGCAACCGAACTCGGCGGCGCGACGAGTACTTCGGCGATGTCGCGTATTCCCGCCTGTTCGAGTCGCGTGCAAAAACCGCCGCGGCGCGCGAGCGCGCGCGCGTCGTTCGCTGAAACGAGGCCGGGCTTGCGCACGTTCCTTTGCAGGAAGTGCTCGGCCACCGCGACGCCGATCCGATAATGCGAAAAGCCCACCAGCATGTCGATAGGCTGATCCGTCATGTCCCATGTCTCGACAATCGGAATGCCGACGTTCGCAAGCCGCACGCGCAGCGAGTCCGTGTGAGCGACGCCGGTCAGCAGCACGCCTTCGGGCCGTCGGCTGAGCACTGCGTCGAGCAGCGCCTCTTCGCTCGAATCGTCGTAGCCGCTCAAGGCGAGCAGCACCTGGTAACCCGCGCGCGACATCGTCTCGCTAAACACCTGGACCGTTTCCGAAAACAGCGAATGAGCGATAGTCGGCACGATCGCCGCGATCAGCCGCGAGCGCGACGACGACAAGCCGCCCGCGAGCCGGTTGGGCACATAGCCGAGCTTTTGCACGACCTGCCGCACGCGTTCGAGCGTTTCGGGCGCGACCGTTGCAGGACTGTTGAACACGCGCGACACCGTAATCGGCGAGACACCTGCTTGCGCGGCGACATCGGTAATGCGCAAGCCTTTTGGCCCGCCGCGCATGCGTCTGGCGGGCGCCGCCGTGTCGGGCAGATCGGCGTCGGCGGCAGCGGGCGGTTTCTGATTCGGCATGAGTGCTGACAGGAGGTTAACGAATTGTGCGCCGTATTTTAAACTGCGCTAAACCGCCGCACGCCGCAGATCGCCGGGCTCCGCGCGCCACGAGCAAAAACGGCTCGGGCAATTTAGTCGGTCGCGGCGACAACGTTTTGCACCGTGCGAGCGCCTTTTTCACGGCGCAAAATCAGCAACGTGATGACGGCGAACACGAGGAGACAGGTCGCTGGAATCAGCATCGGCGCCTTCACGCTGCCCGTCGTCTGACGGACCCACGGCACCAGATTCTGCGCAATGAAGCCGCCGATATTGCCGAGCGAATTGATCGCGGCGATGCCGGCCGCGGCGCGCGCGCCGAACAGAAATTTGGGCGGCAACGTCCAGAAGCACGGAATCAGCAGATACATGCAGGGTGCGCCAAAGCACAGCGCGATAAAGCGCAGCGTGTTCGTCGGCAGAAACACCGCGCTGAGGAAACACATGACACCCAGCAGCGCCGAAACCAGCATCGCGATGATCGCGCGATTGCCGGCGCCGCGCAGTTTCGACGGCAGCCACGCCAGCACGATGGTCGCCATCAGCCACGGAATGATGTTGAGCAACCCGTTGGTCGTATTGCTCACGCCGAAGCCCTTCACCAGCGTCGGCAACCAGTAGCTCACGCCGTAGACGGAAATCGACAGCATCATGTAGTAGAGCGCCATGCCGATCACGCGCGGCTCGGTCAGCACGCTCAGCAGGGAGCCGTGCGTCGCGACGCCCGCCTTGACTTGCGCGCGTTCGGCGTCGAGCGTGCTCGTGAGCCACTGCTTCTCATCGGCGGAAAGAAACTTTGCTTCTTTCGGCGACGACGGCAGCAGGAACAACACGACAACCGTCAACAGAACCGACGGCAGCCCCGTGACGATGAACACCAGTTGCCAGCCGTGCAGGCCCGCAAGCCCGCCCTTGTCGAGCAGCCAGCCGCAGATCGGCGCGCCGATCATATTGCCGAGACTGCTGCCCACCGTGAAATAGCCGAGCATACGCACGCGATGCCGCGCCGGAAACCACAGCGTCAGATAATAGATCACACCAGGATATAAACCGGCTTCCGATGCGCCCAGCAGAAAACGCAGCACGTAGAACATCGTGGCGTTTTGCGTGAAGGCGAGCAGTATCGTCACGACACCCCATGTGAACATGATGCGCGCCATCCAGCGCGGCGCGCCGTACTTGTGCAGCATCACGTTGCTGGGCACTTCGAAGATCAGGTAGCCGATAAAGAACAGCGATGCGCCGAGTCCATACGCGACTTCGGAAAGTCCGAGGCTGCCGAGCATCTGCAGCTTGGCGAAACTGATATTCGAGCGGTCGATATAAGCGACCAGATAAAGCAGCCCCAGCAGCGGCATCAAGCGAAGAGCAAGGCGGTTGATCAGACGCGATTCGGCGATTGCCGGTGTGGTGGTGCTCACAGTGTCTCCTACGGCCACGTTCTACGCGCGGGCCTGTGTGCTGCGATGGATCAGATGTGGATCAAGGGTGGATCAAGGCGTGGCTGCAAACGTCGCGGCGGCTCATTGCCGTTGTGCACGCCATTGCGCGTAAGCGGCCATCGTTTCCTCGTTCGGCGGATAGGTGCCGCGCAATGGCCGGCCTTCGCCGATCCTCTCAGCAATGAAGACCTCGAGTTGCTCCTGCTCGGCGGCTTCGCGCGCGACATCGGCGGCCATCTCGCGAGGCACGATGACGACACCGTCCACATCCGCGACGACGATATCGCCCGGATACACCGGCACGCCGCCGCACGCGATCGGCACGTTCATATCGACCGCGTGATGTTTTGCGAGATTCAGCGGCGCGCTCGCGCCCGCGCACCAGATCGGCAGGCCCAATGCGGCGATGGTCCCGCTGTCGCGCACGGGGCCGTCCGACACCATGCCCGCAACACCGCGTTTGGCAAGCCGCAGCGCGAGGATCGAGCCGACCGATGCGACCGAGCGCTCACCGCGGCAGTCCTGCACGAGCACGCTGCCGGCAGGCGCCGTCTCGACAGCCTTGCGTTGCGGATGGTCCGGGTCCTGGAACACGCCGACGTGATCGAGGTCTTCACGCGCCGGAATATTGCGCAGCGTGAATGCCGGCCCGACGACATTCGGCGCGCTGGCCGCAGGTTTGACGAGTGGCGCGACGCCTTGCAAAAACACATTGCGCAAGCCGCGCTTGAAAAGTTGCGTGGTCAACGTAGCCGTGCTGACGTGTCTCAGTTGTTCGAGCGTCGTTTCACTCACGACGATTTCCGTTGCGCTCATCAGAAACTCCGTTTTCGATTAGTGGATTTCAGGTTCGCCGCGCTTTGCACCCGGCACATCGTGCGCGGGCAACGCGCTTTGCGTCGAACTTTGCGTCGGATTTTTCCCGGCCGCTGCCTTGACCGGCTCCTCGAGAAAGTCGAAGTCGCAGCCTTTATTCGCCTGCAATACGTGCAATTGATGCATCACACCGAAGCCGCGTTCGAACGGAAGCTTCGGCGGCTGCCACGCGGCCTTGCGCGCTGCCAGTTCCTGGTCGCTCACTTCGAGATGCAAGCGTCGCGCGGCCACGTCGAGTTCGATCATGTCGCCGTCGTTCACAAGAGCAAGCGGGCCGCCGACGAACGACTCCGGCGCGACATGCAGCACACACGCGCCGTAACTCGTGCCGCTCATACGCGCATCCGAAATACGCACCATGTCGCGCACGCCCTGCTTCAGCAGTTTCTGCGGAATCGGCAGTTGGCCCCATTCGGGCATGCCGGGCGCGCCGACCGGACCCGCGTGCTGGAGCACGATCACGGAGTCGGCGGTGACGTCCAGTTCTTCCATGTCGATGCGCGCGGCCATGTCCGCATAGTCCTTGAACACCACCGCGGGGCCGCGATGCTTGAGCAGATGCGCTTCCATCGCCGCGGGTTTGATGACGGCGCCGTCGGGTGCGAGATTGCCGGTCAGCACTGCAAGGCCGTCGCTCGCCACCACCGGATTGCTGCGCTTGCGGATCACGTCGTCGTTGAAAATCTCGGCGCCCGCGATGTTCTCGCCGAGCGTCGAACCGTTCACGGTCATCTGCGAGCCGTCTATCAACTCGCCGAGTTCGAGCAGCAGCGCGCGCAGGCCGCCGGCGTAAAAAAAGTCTTCCATCAGATACTGGCCCGACGGACGCAGATTGCCGATCACCGGCGTGATGCGCGAAAGTTCGTCGAAGCGCGCGGTCGTCAGATCGACGCCGGCACGGCGCGCGATGGCCACGAGATGAACGATGGCGTTGGTCGAACCCGACATCGCGAGCACCGTGGTCACGGCGTTGTCGAATGATTTCGCGGTGAGGATGTCCGACGGCTTCATATCGGTCCACACCATCTCGACGATGCGCTGGCCGGTCAGCGACGCAAACTGCGCATGACGCGAGTCGACCGCGGGAATCGACGAAAAGCCCGGCAGCGTGAGGCCGAGTGCTTCGGCGGCGCTCGTCATGGTCGACGCGGTGCCCATCGTCATGCAATGGCCGGGCGAGCGCGCGATGCCGCTTTCGATGCCCTTCCACTCATCCTCGGTGATCTTGCCCGCGCGCAATTCGGCCCAGTATTTCCACGTATCCGACCCGCTGCCGAGCGTGCGGCCGTTCCAGTTGCCGCGCAGCATGGGGCCGGCGGGCAGAAAGATCGACGGCAGATTCATGCTGATCGCGCCCATCAACAGGCCCGGCGTGGTCTTGTCGCAGCCGCCCATCAACACGCAGCCGTCGAACGGATAGGACTTCAGCAGTTCCTCGGTCTCCATCGCGAGGAAATTGCGGTACAGCATCGTCGTCGGCTTCTGGAACGGCTCGGCGAGCGTCATCACCGGCATTTCGACCGGAAAGCCACCGGCCTGCCAGATGCCCCGCTTCACTTCCTCCACGCGCTGCTTGAAGTGCGTATGGCACGAGTTGATCTCGCTCCACGTATTGACGACGGCGATCACCGGCTTGCCCATGTAATCGGACGGGTGATAGCCCATTTGCGCAGTCCGTGACCGATGGCCGAACGAGCGAAGATCGTTCACGCCATACCAGCGATAGCTGCGCAACTGCTCGGATGTTTTGCGGTTCGACACTGACGTCTCCGTGGTATCGCTACCATCCCGCCGCAACGTTTGCCGACAGGACAGAGTTTTCGAGATGACTGCGATGGTATCGATACCATCGCGGGCTGTCGCTCAGGGATATCACTAACCCACACGTCGGCTGTCCAATTGACGGCGCACTGCGATGGGAATAGCATTGTTCCATCCAATGATTACTAGTTCTATCTGATAGAACTCCATGGAGACCCACATGGTCCGCAGTAGCGAGATGGTGCGCACGCCGCAAGGTGTGACACCCAGCGGCATCGACGTGCTGGATCGCGCCGCGTCGATCCTGTTCGCCTTTCGCCGCGACGACGAACCGCTCACGCTCACGGAGCTTTCCGAGCGAACCGGGCTTTACAAAAGCACCCTGTCGCGGCTCGCGCAGGCGCTGTGTCATCACCAGCTTCTGATTCGCCGCGACGACGGACGTTTCTGGATCGGCTCGGGCGCGATGCATCTGAGCGCCGTCTATGAAGCCGGCTTCGATCTGCGCGACATCCTGCTGCCCGCGATGAAGGAACTGAGCGCCGAGACCGGCGAGGCGGTGTCGTTTCATGTGCGCGAGCGCGATCACCGCGTGTGCCTGTACCGGATCGCATCGCGGCACTCGATCCGCGCGGAAGTGCAGCAAGGCGACACGCAGCCGCTCGAACGCGGCGCGGGCGGACGCGTGCTGCTCGCGTTTGCGGGCGAACCCGGCGAGCCGTACGACAGTGTCCGTTCGCGCTACGTCTATCTGTCGATGGGCGAACGCGACCGCGAAACATCGGGCATTTCGGCTCCCGTGTTCCGCGTCGGTCAGGAACTGGTGGGCGCGCTCGGCATCGTCGGGCCGTCCGCGCGCATGGGCCTGGAGGAAATGGAGCGCTACCGTCCGCGTCTGCTCGAATTCGCGGCGCGCGTAACGAAGGCGCTGGGCGGCGACGCCGGGCCTTTATTGAAGGCCGCGGCGGTTACGCAAGCGGCGCCCCTCGCCTGAATACCGGCACGAGCCGAACGCCTGCGCCAACCATCGAAAAACAGCGGCCCGACGCATCGGGACAAACGGAGGAGAACGAGAATGCTCAAGTGGTACACCGAGTTGACGAAGTCCGAGAAGCGCACCTACTGGGCGTGCTTCAGCGGCTGGGGACTCGATGCAATGGACACGCAGATGTACGCGCTCGCCATTCCGACCCTGATCGCGCTGTGGGGCATGACACGCGGCCAGGCCGGCGTGCTCGGCACCACGGTGCTGATCATGGCGTCGCTCGGCGGCTGGATCGCAGGCATACTCGCCGACCGCTATGGACGCGTACGCGTATTGCAGATCACGATCCTGTGGTTCTCGGCTTTCACGCTACTCTCCGCGTTCACGAATTCGTTCGGGCAACTGATGATCACGCGCGGCCTGCAAGGCCTCGGCTTCGGCGGCGAATGGGCGGTGGGCGCGGTGCTGATCAGCGAGACCATTCGCCCGCAAGTGCGCGGCCGCGCGGTGGGCTCGCTGCAAGCGGGGTGGGCCGTGGGCTATGGCGTGGCGGTTCTGCTGTCCACGCTGATCTTCAGCACGCTGCAACCCGAGTGGGCGTGGCGCGTGCTGTTCGCGATCGGCATTTTGCCGACGCTGCTCGTGCTGTGGATCCGGCGTCACATTCAGGAAGCGCCGGTATTCGCGCAGATTCGCCGCGAACATGCGGCCGATCGTCCAAGCATCTGGGCGGTGTTCGACCGCCCGATCCGCGCGACGACTTTCAAGGCGATCCTGCTCACGTTCGGCATCTACGGCGGCAACTACGTGATGATCACCTGGCTGCCCGCCTATCTGAAGCTCGTGCTCCATCTGTCGATCACGAACATCGGCGGCTACCTCGCGATCAACATTCTCGGCTCGTTCGCAGGGGCGTTCCTGAACGGCTGGATGGCGGACCGCTTCGGCCGGCGCCGCACGTTTATCGTGATCGCGCTGCTACAAGCCGTCGCTGTGGCAACGTACACGCTTGCGCCAATCACGCTGCCCGTCACGCTCGTCCTCGGCTTCGTGCTCGGCACGCTGCAATCGGGCACGGCGGCAGGCACCGGCGCGTACATCGCCGAACTCTTTCCGACGCGCATCCGCGCTTCGGCGCAAGGTCTGTGCGGCAATGCGGGGCGCGCCATCGGCGCAATCATGCCGGCGATGGTCGGTGTGCTCAGCGCGAAGCTCGACCTCGGCGTCGCGATGGGCCTGTGCGCGTGCGCGTCGTATGTGCTGGTCGTGACAGCCGCGCTGATGTTGCCGGAAACGCGCGGACGCGACCTTTCGCACGTCAGCGGCGAAAGCACCGCCCACACCACGCGGCGTGAAGACAACATTCCGGCAGCGCGTAGCGACAGCGCACTGCCACGCTGAAAATTTCGCCACGTGGCATTTCAATCGGAGTACATCGATGATCATCGACATTCACGGTCATTACACGACCGCGCCCAAAGCGCTGGAAACCTGGCGCAATCGCCAGATCGCCGCGCTCGGCAATCCCACCGACGCGCCCAAGCCGTCGGAGTTGCAAATCAGCGACGACGAGTTGCGCGAGTCGATTGAAACCAACCAGCTACGCCTGATGCGCGAGCGCGGGCTCGACCTCACCGTGTTCAGTCCGCGTGCGAGTTTCATGGCGCATCATATCGGCGACTTCAACGTGTCGAGCACGTGGGCCGCTATCTGCAACGAGCTGTGCTACCGCGTGAGCCAGCTGTTCCCCGAGAACTTCATTCCGGCCGCGATGCTGCCGCAAAGCCCAGGCGTCGACGTGGCCACCTGCATCCCCGAACTCGTGAAGTGCGTCAAGCAGTACGGCAATGTCGCGATCAACCTGAATCCCGATCCGTCGGGCGGCCACTGGACGAGCCCGCCGCTTTCCGACCGCTACTGGTATCCGATCTACGAGAAGATGGTCGAGTACGACATCCCCGCAATGATTCACGTGAGCACGAGCTGCAACGCATGCTTTCACACTACGGGCGCGCACTACCTGAACGCGGACACCACTGCGTTCATGCAGTGCCTTACGTCGGATCTGTTCCGCGAGTTCCCGACATTGCGTTTCGTGATTCCTCACGGCGGCGGCGCGGTGCCGTATCACTGGGGACGCTTTCGCGGTCTCGCGCAGGAAATGAAGAAGCCGCTGCTCGAAGAGCATCTGCTCAAGAACATTTTCTTCGACACCTGCGTCTATCACCAGCCGGGCATCGACCTGCTCACGAACGTAATTCCAGTCGACAACATTCTGTTCGCGAGCGAGATGATCGGCGCTGTGCGCGGCATCGATCCGCAAACGGGCCACTACTTCGACGATACGAAGCGTTATGTCGAGGCCGCTGCTATGAATCCGGAACAGCGCTATCAGATCTACGAAGGCAATGCGCGGCGCGTATATCCGCGCCTTGATGCCGCGCTGAAAGCACAAGGACGTTGAACATGTACGAACTCGGCGTGGTTTATCGCAACATCGCGCGCGCGGATAGCCGCGTCGCGGATAGCCTCGGCGCGCTCGGCAGCGCGACCGTGCACGAAGCAATGGGACGCGTCGGCCTGATGAAGCCCTACATGCGCCCGATCTATGCGGGCGCGCCGGTAAGTGGCACAGCCGTCACGGTGCTACTGCATCCCGGCGACAACTGGATGCTGCACGTCGCCGCCGAGCAGATTCAGCCCGGCGACATCGTAGTGGCAGCCGTCACCGCCGACTGTACCGACGGCTATTTCGGCGATCTGCTTGCAACGAGCTTCCAGGCGCGCGGCGCGCGGGCGCTCGTCATCGATGCGGGCGTGCGCGACGTCAGCGTGCTGACCGAAATGGGCTTTCCGGTCTGGAGCAAGGCGATCTCGGCGAAGGGGACCATCAAGGCCACGCTCGGCTCGGTGAACATTCCCGTGGTCTGCGCGGGTGCGCTCGTCACACCGGGCGACGTGGTAGTTGCCGATCTGGATGGCGTAGTCGTCGTGCCATCCGCGAAAGCGCACGAGACGCTCGACAAAGCCAGCGCACGCGAGGCAAACGAAGGGCAGAAGCGCGAAAAGCTCGCCTCCGGCGTGCTCGGCCTCGACATGTATCAGATGCGCGAGCCGTTGAAGCAGTTGGGTCTTCGCTACATCGACTGACTGTGACGTTGTGCTCTGAAAGCCCAACGCGACACGCCTCACAGCAGCGATCGATAAACAGATCAGGCAGCGGTGTCAACGTTTGGCGTGGGGCGCGCCCCCGCCCCGCATCGACGGTACGTGTCTGTACATGGCATGCGGGATCGGCTTCATCTCGCAGGCCACCGACATGCCGCCCTCGCTCACACACCAACTCAGTCTTCTCGCTGTGATGCTGCGCACACCGAAAGGCGAAACCGGTGCCGCGGGCGGCGCGCTCGTCAAACTTGCAGCGACGTTGCAGAGCTCCGGCGCGTTGCCGCTCGCGGGCGTCGGACTGTTGCGGCACTCGTTCTGTCGAAGTGGGAAACATGTTCGACAAGCAGAAATTCAACGCCTTCTCTGACGGCCGCGACGCACCGCCGAGCGATCCTGCCGCACTGCCGGCGAACGAAACACAGCTTTGACTGCGCTCGTTTTTCAACGCCATTTACGGAGTTCCCGCATGCCTCAGTCATTCCAGAAATCCGCCGGCCATATCGCGATCATCGGCTTCGGCGAAGTCGGCCCCATCTTTGCGCGCGCATTGACGGATGCGGGGCGCACGGTTCGCGCCTTCGACATCAAGCTGCAAGATGCGGCCACGCGCAGCGCGATCATCGAGCGTGCGGAGAAAAGCGGCGCACAAGTCGCAGACGACCTTGCGTCCGCATTGCGCGATGCACAGCTTGTGTTCTCCGCCGTCACTGCGAGCCAGGCCGAAGCCGTCGCGACTGCCGCCGCCGCGCATCTCACGGCGGGTCAGCTTTTCATCGATCTCAATTCGGTGTCGCCTGCGGTCAAGCAGCGCAATAGCGTGACGGTTCAGCAAAGCGGCGCCGATTACGTCGAAGCCGCGGTCATGGCGCCGGTGCCGCCGCAAGGCGTTCGCGTGCCGATGCTGCTCGGCGGGCGCGTCGCCGCGCAAACGGCGGACCTTCTCAACGGACTCGGCATGCGTTGCGAAGCAGTGGCGCAGGAAGTCGGGCTCGCATCGGCGATCAAACTGTGCCGCAGCATCATGATCAAGGGCATGGAAGCGCTCTGCGTTCAGTCGATGCTCGCCGCGCATCAGTTCGACGTCGACGGCCGCGTGCTGAGTTCGCTTGCGGCCACGTTTCCCGGCGTGGGCTGGGATCAGGGCTACGAAGCGTATCTGATCGGGCGAGTGGTCGAGCACGGTCAGCGGCGCTCGGAGGAGATGCGTGAAGCCGCGTTGATGCTCGACGGTCTCGGCATGTCGAGCGCGCTCGCAACTGCTGTCGCCGACATGCACGAGCAACTCGCCGCGCGCGCCGCGCCGCTCGTCGATGCGCTCGACAAGAAAGGCGGCCTGCCAGAATGGCGGACGCTGCTGAAGCCCGCGTAAGCAGAGGCAGTTAACTGCGAAGCGCGGTACGCATAAGAGCGATCAACTTCGCCCGCAGATCCGCGTCAAATCTTCGATGATCCAGTCGAGACACGTCTGTGCGAGATCGTCCAGCTGACGACCCGCGAGTTCTCGGGCCGCTCGCCGCCGTACTCTCGTCGCTGTACCGGCCTCCTGGGCGATGCCGGCGGGCGCCACGCATCCGCTACTGCGATGGCCGCTCACGGAACGAAGCAAGCGGCCTCGCATCGTTTGAATGCCGTTTGAATGCCGACTTGCCTTGCGCCGGTAATCGTTCTCCCTATCGCCATTAGTGGCTCCATGCATATCGCAGAAATCCGATATATACTTCGTTCCGTAGCGATGCAGACCTGTGGACGGCAACTCGTCCACGCCTGCGCACTGAAACAGTTCGACGGTAGTTGACGAATGAAACGAACCCCCATTGCGCCGGATATCGACGCGATACACAAAGCGCTCGCCAATCCGGTGCGTCGCGAGATTCTTGGCTGGCTGCGCGAGCCACATGCGCATTTCGCCGACCAGGAACTCCCGCTCGACCACGGCGTATGCGCGGGCAAGATCGACGCGCGCTGCGGGCTCTCGCAGTCCACCGTGTCGGCCCACCTCGCGGCGTTGCAGCGCGCGGGGCTCGTCACGTCGAAACGTGTGGGGCAATGGGTGTTCTTCAAACGCAACGAGTCCGTTATTCAGGCGTTCCTCGAGCATATGAACTCGAAGCTCTGACCGGTTTCGCATCGCCGCTTCCTTCGCTTTTTTGTTGCCACGCAACTATTTTTCGGCCCAAGGCGTCCGCGCCTCAGCCAAAGGTGAACATTTATGCCGACTCTTTTCGATCCGCTGCAAATTGGCGACCTGACCTTGTCGAACCGCATCATCATGGCGCCGCTCACGCGTCAGCGCGCCGAGGAAATCCGCGTGCCCAACGCGCTGATGGCGAAGTACTACGCTGAACGTGCAACCGCGGGCCTCATCATCAGCGAAGCCACCTCCGTCACGCCGCAGGGCGTGGGTTATGCCGATACGCCGGGCATCTGGTCGCAGGAACAGGTGCAAGGCTGGAAGCTCGTCACGAACGCAGTGCACGCTGCGGGCGGCAAGATCTTCTTGCAACTGTGGCACGTCGGCCGCATTTCCGATCCGCTCTTTCTGAATGGCGAATTGCCGGTTGCGCCAAGCGCAATCGCAGCGAAAGGCCATGTGAGCCTCGTGCGTCCGGAGCGCCCGTATGTCACGCCCCGTGCGCTCGAACTCGATGAAATCGCAGGCATCGTTCAGGCGTTTCGCCAAGGTGCTGAAAACGCGAAAGCAGCCGGTTTCGACGGCGTTGAAGTGCACGGCGCCAACGGCTATCTGCTCGACCAATTCCTGCAGGACAGCACCAACCAACGTACCGACGCATACGGCGGCCCGATCGAAAATCGCGCGCGTCTGCTGCTCGAAGTCGCCGACGCGTGCATCGACGTGTGGGGCGCACATCGCGTGGGCGTGCACCTCGCGCCGCGCCGCGACTCGCACGACATGGGCGACTCGAATCCGGCCGCGACGTTCGGCTACGTGGCCCGCGAACTCGGCAAGCGCAAGATCGCCTTCATCGCAGCGCGCGAAGCGTTGGGCGAGGACCGTCTCGGCCCTCAGTTGAAGAAGGAATTCGGCGGCCCGTACATCGCGAATGAAAAGTTCACGAAGGAAACCGCACAGCAAGTACTCGATGCGGGCGAAGCTGACGCGGTGGCATGGGGCCAGTTGTTCATCGCGAATCCGGACCTCGTGCGCCGTTTTGAAACCAACGCGCCGTTGAACAAGCCGAATCCCGCCACGTACTATGCGCGCGGCGAGACGGGTTACATCGATTATCCGGCGCTCGAAACGGTGGAGTAAGCGGAAGCACGCAGCGGCGAGAGGCTACCGCGAGGCGGCTTTAAGCGGCTCGAAGCGGCTGTGAAGCGGCTGTGAAGCGCAGCGAAAAGCGGCGGGCGCAATCGGAGGAAAAAATCTCCGACGGCGCCCGCCGCGTTTGTTTTGCGCCAGGTAGCGCGGCGCGCCGCACAGGAAAACCGCGTCAGGCGAGATCGCGCCGCATGAACACGCGCTTCGATTCGTCGAGGCCTCGTGCGATATGCGCCTCGCGCCTTGCGGTCAGAGCCGCATCGAGTTCGGCTTCTTCGATATCGCGGAAACCCAGACGCCGATAATACGGTGCATTCCACGGTACTTCGCGGTACGTCGACAAGATCAGTTGCATGATCTCTCGTGAGCGGGCGAGTCGCGCGACCTGCTCGATCAGCGCCGCGCCGATGCCTCGCCCCGCATGCGACGTAAGCACGTCCAGTTCCTGAATGTAGATACGCGCGGCTTGCGGCTCGAACATCACGAATCCCACGCACATTCCATTGGCATCCACAGCGACGATCACTTCCTGTGCCGCAATCTTGCGCTCGACGAGAGGCAGACTCATGGGCGGCGCGTCCGCGATACCCGGCATGCCGACGCTGATGAAGCGCAGGCTCGCTTCGAATTCGATCGTGCGAATGGTTTCTGCGTCATGCGGCGCGGCAGGACGGAAAGCAATATCGGCTGGCGGTTGCATGAGATCGGACGTTAGCGTTGGACTTGTTCACGGAGACGACACGCGATATTGACATCGCAGCCGCGAAATACACAAGTATCCGCGCTGTCAGAGGACTAAACTGCTGAACATCCGACAACCTTGGAACCGGCATGCAACTGATGCACATGCTGCAGATCGCCCTGCACTTCGACCAGCACCTAAGCGGTCTGATCGTGCAATACGGCACGGCCGTGTACGCGATGCTGTTTATCGTCGTATTCGTTGAGATCGGTTTTCTACCGCTATTCTTTTTGCCGGGCGATCCGCTCATTTTCATTTGCGGTGGCCTCGCAGCCGCCGGCGCGCTGAATGTCTGGCTCGTAATTCCGGTGTTATTCGCGGCGACGGTGGCGGGAAGCGTCGTCGACTATGCCATTGGGCGCGCGATCGGCGAAAAGGTTTATACCGCCGACTACCGCTGGCTCGACAAGAATGCGCTGCGCCGTGCACACAGCTTCTACGAAGCTCGCGGCGGATTGACTTTCCTGTTGTCGCCGTTCATTGCAGTGGTGCGTACTTTTGCACCGTTCGTCGCCGGCGTTTCGCGCATGACGTTCACCCGCTTTCTGTCGTTCGTGACGGCGGGCGCGGCACTGTGGATTGTTTCGCTCGTCACGGCCGGCTACCTGTTCGGCAACGTGCCGCTTGTGCGCGATCACATGAGTTCGATTGTTCTGCTGGGCGTTTCGCTCGGTGTCGGATCGCTGCTCGTAAGCACGCTGTGGCGACTGATCAACCGTCGCTCGCGGGCTCATTGAGCGACCGCTTGCGACCCGGTAACCGTCGTTCACCGCTATATCCAGCCTTCGATTTTTAGCCCAGTCGCGCGTTCCGCTTCTTCGCGCGATACGGTGCGTACGGTCTGCCCGAAACTCCAGATATGCCCTTCCGGATCGCGCGCCGCATAGACGCGGTCGCCGTAAAACTGATCCGCCGGTTCGCGGGTAATGACAGCGCCTGCGGCACGCGCGCGGGCGCAATGTTCGTCGATGCCCTCGCGTAGTTGTACATGTACCGACTGCGTATTCTTCCCACCAACAGAAAGCGGACTTACCGAGTCCTCCGACCATTCACGGCTGATCATCACGTAGCTGTCGCCGAAACGCATTTCCGAATGGGCGAGTTGCCCGGCGTCGTCGGTAATCACCAGTTGCCGCGTGAAGCCGAAAGCCCTTTCGAGCCACCCGATGGCGGCGAACGGGTCTTTATAATAGACAGCCGCGCCGAATGACGGTCGATGCGAAGATTCGCTCATGAGTTTCCTTTGCGAAGGGGCCAAGACCGAGCCCGCATTCATTAGCACAGCGGCGCGCGGCACACGGTGGCACGCTATGCATTAAAACGTTATTGACTGCCGGAGGCAGCAGGCGCCGCGCTGGCGGACTGACCCGGGCCGCTCGCCGCCGCTGCATCGCTCGCGCGCTTCGCGGCGTCGCTTTCACCGCTCGTTCCTTTCGCGCCCGCTGAGTTGCTCATCACGCCGCTGCTCGCGGAGCTCATGGTGTCCTTGCTGGTGTCGTCCACTTTTTTGCAACCGGCCGCACTTGTCGCCACTGCGGCCAGTGCGGAAAGCGACACGGCCAGCAACGCGCCTTTCGGATTCCAATGCATGGTAGCACCCGTTCGGTTCGTCGTCGCGCGAAACGCGGCATGGGTTCGTCAATGCAGTGTCGCCAGCATTGCTTGTGCCTGGGACTGCCAGCGGCAGGCCGACGCGGCGCGGCAAGCGGTTTGCTTCGACGGTAGTCTCACACGAATGAACCGCACCCAAAGGAGAACCGACCATGCTGCTCAGCGATGAAGAACTCGCGCGCCTCGAAGGCGTTGCGCCTTTTCTGGAAAGCGAGGCCAAAACCTCGCTCAACTTCGCACCGGACTACGAAGTGACGGCTGAACTGGCGGCGCATCTGCAACCGGGCTTGCGCATCCGCGCGCCGGAGTCGCAGGCGGCGTTGTCCGATCCCGATGCGCCGCCGTATCCGCTGAATCTCTTCGTCGGTTTGCCGCTCGACGAATTGCGCAGCCTCGCCCATGCCGACGACGCGGCACGCGAAGCGATGATCGCGCGCTTCGGAGCATCGTTTGCGCCACGCCTGCTGCGCGCAATCGAAACCGAAACGCCGGGCGCGATTAATCTCGACGCTGGCGTGCAGAGCGAATCGGGCACGCTCTCCGTGATGCTCGGCGAGCTTGGGCAAGCGTGATAGCACGGGCGCTCCAGACCCGCACAGCGAACGCATCGCCGAACGCGCGAGGCAATACGTGTATTTACTTCCCCGATGTTTGCAGATTTGACAGCGAACGCCGGTGCGCCTCGCGCGTTCGTGAGCGGGCCGCTATTCGTTGCCCACACCTTTCGACACTTCCGCGGGACTACCGTACTCCTGCTCCGGCAGGCGTTCGAGTGCGTCGAGCACTTCTTCGTCGGCGCCGTTGCCTTTCGCCGTATCGAGCAGACTCGCCTTGTCGGCCGGATACGAAGCGCCCTTCAGCGCCTTCTGCACATCGATGAACTTGCGGATCGGACCACCGTTCGAGTTCGTATCGGACTTCGCCATGTGCTTCTCCTTGATTTGCCAAGCAGTGGCTGAGCATGCAGCATCGCGCGTTCCTCGCGTCAGTCCGACGTGTTTTGCTCGCGACGCATCGCGTGCTTCGCCAATTGCGGTAGCGGGAATGAATCTGGCTCGTTCATCTGGACGGGCCGCTGCAGATTGGCGGCCCACTTTCGTCACCATAGCAAGCAAGGGATCTTGCCGTGAGCACTGCGGACCGCGAAGCCATTCTTGTCAACCAGCAAGCGATTCTGGCGCAGTTCGGCGAGCTTGCGCTCCGCTCCGACGATCTGGATGAAATTCTCAGCGAGGCATGCCGTCTCGTCGCCGAAGCGCTGCAAACAGATATGGCGAAGGTCATGGAATTGCAGGAGGACCGCATGACGCTCCTGGTGCGCGCCGGCGTCGGCTGGCCGCCAGGCGTGGTCGGTCATGCGACAGCGCGAGCGGAGCGCGGCTCGTCCGAGGGTTATGCGCTGCAAACGGGCAAGCCCGCCATTTCGCCGGACATCGCCAATGAAAAGCGCTTTCGCTATTCACAGTTCATCGTGGATGCGGGGGTGAAAGCGCTCGTCAACGTAGTCATTCTCGGCGGAAAAGAACGGCCGGCGTACGGCGTGTTGCAGGTGGACAGCCGCAAGCCCCGCGACTTCAATGACCTCGATACCGAATTCCTGCGCTCCTACGCGAACCTGCTTGCCGCCGCCGTCGAGCGGCTGCGAATCGCCGCCGAAACGCGCAAACATGCAATCTGGCTGCGCGAGAGCGAAGAGCGCTACCGGATGCTGGCCACGCAGATCCCGCAACTGGTGTTCACCTGCAGGAGTACCGGCGAGCGCACGTGGGGTAGTCCGCAGTGGATCGAATACAGCGGCATTTCGGAGCAGGACAGTCTAGATTTTGGCTGGCTCGATGCGGTTCACCCGGGCGATCGCGAGGCGACCATCGCGGCGTGGAGCGCGTGCGAGGCGAAAGGGAAATATGCGGTCGAGCACCGCATCCGCCGCGCGTCCGACGGCGCGTACCGCTGGTTCCAGACCCGCGCGACCCCGGTTCGCGCCGAAAACGGCATCGTCGCATGGCTCGGCACATCGACAGATATCGAGGACCAGGCCCGCGCACGCGAAGCCTTGGAACGCGGCAGCGAAGAACTTGAAAGGCGCGTATTGGAGCGCACCGCCGAATTGCAGCGGGCACTGGATACGCTTCATCGCGAAAGCCGCGAACGCTCACGCGCAGAAGAACGTTTGCGCCACAGCGAAAAATTAAAGGCAATCGGCCAGCTTACCGGCGGCATCGCACACGACTTCAACAACATGCTGCAAGCAATCATGAGTTGTCTGAGCCTGATCCGCGTGCGCATGCAACAGGGCCGGCCGACCGACGTGGTCACGCTCGTCGAACGGGCGGAAAAAGGCGCAACCCGTGCGGCAACATTGACGCACAGGCTGCTCGCGTTCGGCCGCCAGCAGACGCTCGAGCCCCGGCTCGTGAGCCTCGATGCGATCGCGCACGACATGGAGGACATGATCCGCCGCGTAGTAGGCGCGGGGATCAACGTCGAACTGAAGCTCGGCGACGGGACCTGGCTCGTGCAGTGCGACCCCAACCAGATGGAAAGCGCACTCGTCAATCTATGCGTGAACGCGCGCGACGCGATGCCGGACGGCGGATGGCTCACCATCAGCACGAGCGAGGTCATATTGAGCGAAGCCGAAGTCGCCGGATTCGAGGACGCCCAGCCCGGGCGTTACTGCTGCATTGGAGTGTCCGATACCGGCACGGGCATGTCGCCCAAAATCGTGGAGCACGCATTCGAGCCGTTCTTCACAACGAAGCCCTCGGGCCAGGGCGTCGGCCTCGGCCTGAGCCAGATCTACGGTTTCGTCAGACAGTCCGGCGGAATCGTGCAGATGGAAACGGCCCTCGGCAAAGGGACGACCGTACGCCTGTGCTTGCCTGCCTCCGTTCAAAGAGAAGATATGGAAGACGATCGCAAAGACCCTGCAAAAACCATCATACTTGTCGAGGACGAAGAGATCGTCCGCGAAGTGACCGCGGAGCAATTGAGGGAACAGGGCTACCGCGTGCTCGAAGCCGACAGCGGAGCCGCTGCGTTGCGGCTCTTGCATGCCGGCGCTCGTTTCGACCTGCTGATCAGCGACGTCGCTCTGCCCGGCGCGATGAACGGCCGCCAGGTCGCGGAGGCTGTGAGGCAACGCTATCCGGCGATGCCGGTTATTCTCGTCACCGGCTATGCGCCGGGCGATGCGCTCTCCGACATGGAAGTGATCCGCAAACCGTTCGCTCCCGAGGTGCTCGCCGAGCGCGTGCGCGCAAAGCTCGAGCAGTTGCGAACCGACGTCGACTAAACTGTCGAGCCTCTATACCGGCGATTAGCCGTTACGGTTATTGATCATATACAGATCCGCACCGATGCCAGTTTACGACTACCAGTGCGCCGACTGCGGCGGTTTCGAAACGGTCCGCCGCATTGCCGAACGCGACGAACCCGCGCCGTGCCCGCAATGCGGGAATACGGCTGCACGTGTGGTAATCGGCGCTCCTTCGGTCGGCGGCGGCTCGGCGGACGACGCTCGCGAAGAAAGCGGAAGTTATGGCATGCGGCATCGCGGCGGATGCGCCTGCTGCTGAGTGTTTCGTCCTCCCTACCGGCAATTGCGCCAACGCCCGGCACGCAGTGTGCTACGAGCTGAACAAGAGCAATTCCCGGAGAAACACAATGCGACCAGCAGATGCGGGCTCCAGCTCGGACAGCATGGACACTGTCCCGCAGACGTCCAGCCCTGCGTACGCAGCACGCAATCCCATCACGCGTGCATTCGACGCCTTCGCAAGTTCAGTTACGCGGCTTGCCGGTTCGCCGGTTGCATTCGCTCTCGCGATCATTACTGTGATCGTCTGGGCCGTCACCGGACCACTCTTTCATTTTTCCGACGCCTGGCAACTGGTCATCAACACCGGCACCACCATCATTACCTTCCTGATGGTGTTTCTGATCCAGCAAAGTCAGAACAAGGACAGTGTTGCGATGCATCTGAAGCTCAACGAATTGCTTGCTTCGCATCGCGCGGCGAACAATCAGCTGATCGGTATCGAGGACGCTTCGGAAGATGATCTTCGCCGGCTCGCCGAAGCGTATTTGCGGCTGGCAAGCCGCGTAGGCGCACACGGCAAGCAGACCGTCGACGTGGATGCCTGCGTGCAAGACGCCCCGGCGGAGACGGCAAAGGAGCCCGAAGGCGCTTCCTGATGCCGAGCCTCGCCGGCTTGTCGCGCGGCGACCTGCGCGCCATCCCCTGGACCGGCGCATGTTGCCCGAATGTCGCTCTTATGTCGCTCGTATGCCGCGCATATTTCCCGGTGCCTTCCATCGTTTATGTCGGAACGAACGAGTCCTCCGTGAGTTCGCGGGCTCACAGTTCCGGGTTCAGCAAGTCGGCCGCGACCACCTCCGCGCCTTTGCGCGCTGCCGCCTCGCGTGCTTCCCGCGCAGTTTCGAACGGACCTATCATCGGCGCGCCGTCGTATGGAAATATCACCCGATCGTCGGTTGTCCGTACAACCTTCAGGTCGCCGGTAAACGTGCCGGTCACGGTGCGTCGATAAGTCGGATAGATTCTGTAGTCGCTTTCGGCGGTGGGGATACCGTCGGGCGATGCCAGGTCCCGCAGCGAACTATTGTGAAAGTGCAACTTCCTTCTCACCATCTCAATCCCTGCAATTGCGAATCGACTGTTAAGGGCCTTGCAACGAAACACATAACGATGGCTCAGACGCGGGCGCGGCGCACATCGGATGCGCGCCGCGCTCTCTCCCGTCGGGCGGGATACTCAGCGCCCGAAATCAGACGCCGGTAAAACGTTCAGCAGCGAATCAAGGCTGACGTTGGCCGCCCTGGTGCTGCGGCGTCTTTTGCTGATTCTGCTGTTGCTGCCCGTTCTGCTTACCCGCGTTCTTCGGATTGCCCGGTTGTGCATTGGATTGCTTCGGATCGTTCATTTCAACTCCTTCATTGCGAAAGTAATGTCCCCGAGGTACTGCGTACTCTTTTGCACGGCTACTCTGGACTGTCTTCCTCGTACTCGGTGCGAACGCCCTTCGGCAGCCAGGGCTCCCTATGGCGACACCACAGTTCGTAGGTCGGCTCATATACGCCGACGCTATCGAACGCGCCGATCGGTATGTCCAGTTCGTCGCTTCCCAGATATTCCATGAACGCGACCGAGCCGCACGTCGGACAGAAATATCTTCTTCCGTCCTGCGAGCTTTGCCATACATGAATCGGGCCGGAGAACTCCACGGTATCGCGGGAGAACATCGCATAGGCGCCGAACGCACTGCCATGCACACGGCGACATGTCATGCAATGGCACAGCGAGACTCGCCGCGGCTGTGCGCTGACGCGAAACCGCACGGCCCCGCACGCGCATCCACCGGTCTGCTCGAGTTGTGCAGCTTGCCCGCCGTGCTTGCGCTGCGCGTCGCCGGTGTCCATATGGCTCTCCCGATCCGATGTCGCGATAGTTTTCGAGCGCGTTACTTGTCGCTCTTTTTCGGTATCTTCTTGCCCGATTTGCGAGCCTGGTTCAACGCAATGGCGACTGCCTGCTTATGCGGCTTGCCATGCTTCGTCTCAGTCTTGATGTTGCGCGACACTGTTTCTCTGGATGTTCCTCTTTTCAGCGGCATGATCCTCTCCTATCAGTTACGCGTTCAACAAGGGCAACGCTTGCGCCCAGCGCCTGCCACACAAATTCCAGCACGCCACGTGCCACGTGGCGTGTCACGCGCTCACCGGCCGCAATCAGATCCGGGCACTGCGGCGCCGCGCGCCCGGACAGCACTACAGCGACGTTACTGTTGGGCGACGCCCTTCTTGGCGGCGAGTTGCTGTGCGCGCTGGTAATGCTCCTTGATGGTCGGCAACCCCTTTTGCGCCGCCTTCTTCAGATCGGCGTTCTGCCCGTCGGCGATTTCTTTTTCGAATGCGGCAATGGTTTTCTTGTGCCCTTCAAGGCCGACCTTCTGGATATAAGCCTGATCGAATTCCTTACCCTTCAGCGGCTTCAGCGCGTCGAGCACACTCGTGTCCGAATTGTCTTTCGGCACTTCCACGCCGTGCGGCGCGGCCATCTTCAGTTGGACGGTCAGCTTCGTGTGGTCGATCATCATGTGATGCGCAAACGACTTCACGTCCTTGTCGTTCGAATTGCTGGTCGCAAGTTTCGCGGCGTCGATCTCCGTCGATGAAGACATCGACGCGGCCTGAACGAAGTCCTTGTCCACTTGTGCGAGCGGATTGGCGGCGGTAGTGGAGGCGGCTTCTGTCTGCGCGTTGGCGGCGACCGGAAGCAGGCTGAAACAACCGCACGCTAGTGCAATTACTGTCATCTTTTTCATGCGTTTCCTCACTGGTTTTCGAACGGAGTAGCCGAAGTGGCGCAATGTTCGTTGCGGCATCCGTGACGCAGCAACCGCCATGCCGGGGCGCGGCAACCACGCGGATTTTTACTATCGTTCCCTCAGTTGCGGGTGCGACCTACCCCATCTTTCATGCACGGATTGGCGCGGCTACATGCAGCGATTACATACCCGCTTCGAGGACACGCGATGTGCGCTCACGCCTGTCGCGGCACCGGCCGGGATCGCGCCTTGCTCGTTGCCCGTTGCATTCCAACCAACTCAGGGAGAGCGCAATGGCGACGAAACCGAATGACCCAGACGACACCGCGCAAAGCGGGGCCGCCGGAGAATCCGACGAAGGAACATTCGAAACCGATGTGTCCGAAACCGGCGATGACGGCACCACGGTCCGGCAAGCGGAAGTGAAGAAAGACGATCTGTCCGAAGTGAAGAAAGACAACTCGTAGCGCCTGCCACGATGGCCGCGTTCGCATGTGCCGCGAACGCGGCTGGAACCCAACCTCATGACACGATTGCCCTGTGAGAATCGCTCAAGTCGCCCCTCTTTACGAATGCGTCCCACCCTTTGCTTACGGCGCCACCGAGCGCGTGGTGTCTTACCTGACCGAAGAACTCGTTCGACGAGGCCATGACGTCACGCTGTTCGCCACCGCCGACTCGCGCACGGCTGCGAGGCTCGTGCCGATCTGCGAGCGCGGACTATGGCGCGACACGGCGGTATGGGACACGCTTACGCATCACGTGAGGCAACTCGCTCGCGTTGCGGATCTCGCGAATGAATTCGACGTCGTGCATTTTCACGGCGATCCGCTGCACTTTCCACTCGCACGGTCGCTGCCGTGCAAGTCGCTCACCACGCTGCACGGGCAACTGCTTCCGGTGGATCACGGGCCGCTCTTTCGCGAATTCGCGTCGGCACCGCTCGTGTCGATCTCGGACGATCAGCGCAAGCCGGTGCCGTCCGCCAACTGGCAAGCGACGATCCACCACGGTCTGCCGTTCGACGAATTCGGGTTTCAGCCGGAGCCCGCGTCGTATCTGCTCTTTCTCGGCCGTCTCATGCCCGGCAAGCGGCCCGATCTCGCCGTCGAAATCGCAAGGCGCGCCGGGCTGCCGTTGAAAATGGCTGGCAAGGTTCACCCCGGCGAGCGCGAGTACTTCGCACAGCAGATCGAACCGCTCGTCGAACGTTCGCGCGACTTCACCGACTATCTCGGCGAAGTCGGCGGTGAGTTGCGCCGCGAACTCATCGCAAATGCGCGGGCGCTGCTATTTCCGGTCGAATGGGCTGAGCCCTTCGGCATGGTGATGATCGAAGCAATGGCATGCGGCACGCCGGTCATTGCATTCGGACGCGGCGCGGTGCCGGAAGTGCTGACGCATGGCGTCAACGGCTTTATCGTCGACAACGTCGAACAGGCTGTCAGCGCGGTGGCGCGCATCGGCGAAATAGATCGCGCACAATGCCGCCGCTCGTTCGAGCTGCGCTTCACCGCTGCACGCATGGCCGACGACTACCTGCGCGTCTTCGAACGCCTCCTCGCAAGAACGCGCGCGGCGGTGCCCGCATCCGCTGCCGGTGTAGATTCACGGTTGTTCGGCGAGCTGCCGGGCAGATAAAAACCACGGCCCCGCGCGGGGCCGTGGCAAGCGGCATTAGCCGACGTTCACTTCGATGCGGCGTGGCCGCGCTTCTTCGCGTCGCGGAATGACGAGCTTCAGCACACCGTCCTGCAGGTTCGCCTCGATCTTGGACGTGTCGAATTCCGCTCCCAGCGTGAATGAACGCGAGAAATGCGGCGCGCGGATTTCCGCGTGTTGCAGACGCAAACCAGCGCGCGTCGGCACACTCGCTTCTGCCTCGATATGCAAATTGCCGTCGTGCACGCGCACTTCCAGTTTCTCTTTCGACACACCCGGCAGGTCCGCCCACAGCGTGACGCCATGCGCGTTCTCGATCACGTCGACAGGCGGCGTAAGCGTCGTGCGCGGCTCAGCCGGCTCGCGCTCGCCGCGCGCGACGGGCTGCTGCTCCTTCTGAACAACTTCGGTCGTATCGTTCATGATTCGCTCCATCATCGGTGAGATCACTGAATGGTGATTGCGCGAGGCCTGGACGATTCGCGCTTGCCGACGCTAATCGACAGGCAGCCGTTCGTATAGTGCGCCTCGACCTTGTCGGGATCGGCCTGTTGCGGCAGTTCGATCACGCGGCGGAACGAGCCGGTAAATCGCTCCTGTGCGTATTGACGCGTGGACTCGTCCGCCTCGGGCGCGACGCGCTTGCGTTCGCCCGCAATCGTCAGCAAGCCCTTGTCGATCGACACCTCGAGTTGCGACGCGTCGATACCCGGCGCGAACGCGACGATCTCGATCGAGTCGTCGGTGGTGCCGATATTGATTTGCGGAAAGGCCGACAGACGGCCTGAGCGGATGCTCGAAGGAAAACCGCCGAACAGCGCCGACATCTGCTGCTGCAGACGATCGAACTGGCTGAACAGGTCGGTCGCGAAGTAAAGGTCACTCATGATCGTTTCCTCCTCGGTAGTGCCGGTGCCGTGGCGAGGAGACGGACGGGCCTACGCGCTCCAGTCCGCCCGCCCGCACCCGCTGACAGACAAATCGAAACACGCAGCGCGCCGCCGGAACGGCGCGTCTGCCTGAGCGGAATCTAAAATAGATCCCGGCAAAACGATTTCAAGACCCTTCGCGAAAATTTTCGGCCTTGAAAAACAGAAGTAAAACCACATAGTCCTGCGAGGTCAAAAGTGTCGGAGAAAAGGCATGGAATTCGATTCGGACTGGCTCACTCTTGGACGGCATCGCGTGTGCTTGCGCTCGCCACGGGGCTTTCCCACGGAAGGCATGCGGACCGCCGTCGACGTCATGCGCATTGCGATCGAGAACAATATGAGCGCACGCGCGCGGCTCGTGGATGTTGCGGTGCGAGAGGAAAAATCGTACGACGTATCGGTCGGAACCACGTTTGCCGAAGACCGGCTTTGCGCGCCGCAACTCGAGACGGCGATCGCCACCGTGCTCGGTTTAATGCCCTCGCAAGTGCGCATCTTCGTGACCGTGGTCACGCAGGAGGAAGTCGATTTGCACTTCGGCGTGTACGAGCGGATGCTGGCCGAGAAGATCAGCGGATTGCCGCCTATCCGGCGCGGCGCGAAACACGACGCGCGGCAGTCCGGGCAGACGGTTGCGCGCGGCACACCGGATCTGCCGGATCGGCCCGATACGGCAGACGCTTTACGCAGCGGACCTTGATCTCAGCGCGAATCCGAAGCGCGGGCCGCGCGACGCGGCCTCGCTGGGCCGCCTATTGCAATTAGTAGTCGAAGCCGCGCAGCATCGCGTTTAGTTCGTCCACGCCATATGGCTTGCGAAGCGCTCCCCAGCGAAACGGCAGTGTGTTCACTGGAGGCATTTCGTGACCCGACGCAAAAATCACGCGTAGCGTGGGCCGCAATTGCGCGGCCCGTTGTGCAAGTTCGAGGCCTGGCATGACCGGCATGGACAGATCGGTGATCAGCACGTCAAACGGTTGTTCTTCCAGCATGCGCAGCGCTTCCTGCGGCGAGCTCGTAACGGCCGGATCGTGACCCAGCAGTTTCAGCAACTCGCCGATTGCCTCGGACGTCTCGAGATCGTCGTCGACGAGCAGCAGGCGCAGAGCCGCGTCAGCCGCCGATTCCTGCATTTCTGCGCCGTCGCCGTTGCGGGCGAGCGGAGAAACGCCGAGTATCTGACGGATCTTGTACGCCAACTGTTCGCGGCTGTACGGCTTGCTCAGCAATTCGACACCCGGATCGAGCCGCCCGCCGTGCACGATCGCGTTCTGCGTATAGCCGGACGTGAAAAGCACCTTCATGCGCGGCAACAACTGCACCGCCTGCGCCACCATCGCCGGGCTGCGCAGCGGACCGGGCATCACCACGTCGGTAAACAGAAGGTCGATATGCACGCCGCTGCGCACCACCGCGAGCGCCTGCTCCGCGTCGTTCGCCTTCAGCACGGAATAGCCGAGGCCTGAGAGCGTGTCGACCACCGTCGATTGCACCTCCTGGTCGTCTTCCACGACCAGAATCGTTTCGGTCCCGCCGAGCAGCGTCACCGGCTGCGAGGGCGGCGTCTCGACCGCGTCTTCCATCGAGCGCGGCAGATAGATCTTGACCGTCGTGCCGTGTCCGACTTCGCTGTAAATCCTGATGTGGCCGCCGCTCTGCTTCACGAAGCCGTAGGCCATGCTGAGGCCGAGGCCGGTGCCCTCGCCTTCGGGTTTGGTCGTGAAAAACGGATCGAATGCGCGCTGCACGATTTCGGGCGGCATGCCCATACCGGTGTCGGTTACGGCAAGCATCACATACTGGCCCGCGGGCACGTCGGGAAAGCCTGCAACATACTGATCGTCGAGCATCGAGTTCGACACTTCCATCGTCAGCTTGCCGCCCTCCTTCATCGCGTCGCGTGCATTGATCGCGAGATTGAGGATCACGTTTTCCATCTGATGCACGTCGACGAGCGTATTCCACAGTCCGCCCGCCACCACCGTTTCGATCTCGACCGTTTCGCCGAGCGCGCGGCGCAACAGGTCGTCCATGCCCCGAATTGCGGACGCAAGATTGATGACGATAGGCCGCAATGGCTGCTGGCGTCCGAACGCGAGCAATTGCGACGCGAGCTTCGCGCCGCGATCGACTGCGTCGATTGCCTTGTCGAGACGCTCGCGCGTCCAGCCGTCCCGTTTATGGCGGCTTTCGAGCAGTTCGAGGTTGCCGCGCAGAATTTGCATGACGTTGTTGAAATCATGCGCGACGCCGCCTGTGAGCTTGCCGATGGCTTCCATTTTCTGCGACTGCACGAGCGCGATGCGCGTCTCTTCCAGCAGACGATTCGCTTCCATGCGCTCGGTGATATCGCGCGTGATCTTCGCGAATCCCACTAGCGCGCCGCCGTCGCGGATCGCGTCGATCACGACGTGCGCCCAGAAACGCGAGCCGTCCTTGCGCACGCGCCAGCCTTCGGCTTCGAAGCGGCCGTCACGCGCAGCCGCGGCAAGGCCGCGCTGCGGCAGTCCGGTCGCCGCGTCCTCCGGCGTATAGAAGCGCGAAAAATGCGAGCCGATGATTTCACTGGCCGCATAGCCCTTGATGCGGCGCGCGCCCGAGTTCCAGTTGGTGATCATGCCTTCCGGCGACAGCATGAAGATCGCGTAATCGGTCACGCCGTCGACGAGCAGACGAAAGCGCCGCTCGCTTTCGAGCACCGCGTCGTGCACCGTTTTCTTGTCGGTCATGTCGCGCACGATCTCGCCGAAGCCGAGAAGCGTGCCGTTTCCCGAACGCAGCGCCGTGAGCACGACGCTCGCCCAGAACACCTGGCCGTCCTTGCGCACGCGCCAGCCTTCGCCCTCGAAGCGCCCTTCGCGGCGCGCCGTGTCGAGCGCCGCTTGCGGCAGCCCCTGCGCGCGCCCTTCGGCCGTATAGAAGATATCCAGCGACTTACCGACGACCTCGTCCTCGCGAAAACCGTGGATGACCTCACCGCCAGGATTCCACGAGCGGATGCAGCCGTCTTCGGATAGGCCGATCACCGCATAGTCGCGCAGAGATTGAACCCAGATGTTCGCCCAGTTCTGAATGATGTCATCGGGCTCGTATGCATGCGCCATTAACCTGCTCCCTGGAGAATAGGCCGACGACCTAGTCTGCAATTTCATGCGCCGAGGACGGCGCACCGCGTATTGTCTTCTACTGTTCCGTCGTGTTTCGCGCCTGACGCACTTAAAGCCCGAGCAAGCCGGTCCTTTGCGGCTCTATGCGCATTGCGCCATTTTATTAGCGAACGCCTGCGATATGAAGCGGTGTTTCCATAAGCCGCCACGGCCGCCTGTAAGGCTCTGAAAGCAGCGCCACTCCGGGGACGGCAAGGTACAGCGATTGCTACCCACTCGCAAACGCCCCACCGACCCTCTCATCGAAGCATGCAAACAGGCCCAGCACCTCGAAGCCGGCTGGCAAGCCCAGCAGCAATGCTGCCGCGTGGCGGGGCTCTCCCCGGGCTTGGCGCCGCACTTTGCAGCGCTCTGACCTCGGAAGCGAAGGCCGCCCCTGCCCATGATGCCCTCAGTCCGGCAGGCGTGCAGGCCGCGCACATCTTCTCACTGTGGAATTTGACGCTGACGGTCTGCGCGCTCGTGTTCGCGACCGTGCTGATCGCGCTGCTGCTGGCGGTGGCGCGTGCGCCGCGTTCGAGCCGCGATGCGCGCCCCGATCTCGACTCGCTCGAACGCCCCGAGAAACGCGTGCGCCGTGTGGTGAGCGGGGCGTCGATTGCGTCGGTCGTGTTGCTATTCGGGTTGCTGCTCGCCGACATCGTGACCGATCGCGCGCTGTCGCGCCTGCCCGTCGCCGACGCGGTTCATCTGGAGATGACCGGGCACCAGTGGTGGTGGGAAGCGCGTTACGCAGACGACACGCCCGGCGGCGGATTCGCCGTCGCGAACGAGCTGCACGTGCCGGTTGGGCGGCCCGTCGTCATCTCGCTGAAGGCGGACGACGTGATCCACACGTTCTGGGTGCCGAATCTGCACGGCAAGAAGGACATGATTCCCGGCCGTGAATCGACGATCGAATTTCGCGCCGACCGCGCAGGGACCTATCGCGGACAGTGCGCCGAGTTCTGCGGCCTCGAACACGCGCTGATGGCATTCACGGTGGTCGCCGAGCCGCCCGCCCAATACGACGCATGGGTCGCGCGACAACGCGCGCCCGCGCCGCAGCCGGTCAACACGCTACAGGCGCAAGGCGAGCGCCTCTTCACGACCGGCAACTGCGCCGGTTGCCACACAGTGCGCGGCACGTCGGCGCAGGGCGTACTCGGCCCCGATCTCACGCACGTAATGAGCCGCCCGATGCTCGCCGCCGGAACATTCGAAAACACGCCCGCCAACCTGGAATCGTGGATCAAGGCGCCCGGCAGCATGAAGCCCGGCACCACGATGCCCGCAAGCCAGTTGTCGGCGCAGGACATCAATGCCCTCGTTGCATGGATCGGGACTCTCCAGTGAGCGAACGTCATTCCACATCGAGGCCGCCACGCGCACCGCATCTGGTGGACGGTCCCGCGGCCGGGCAGGAGATTGCCGATGCGCTTGCGCGCACCTGGAGCGATCCGGCCGGATGGCTCGGCCGGCTATCGGCGGTAAATCACAAGACCGTGGCACGGCGCTTCGTGATCACCACGTTCGTCTTCTTTCTGCTGGGCGGCCTGCTCGCGCTTGCCATGCGCCTGCAACTTGCGCGGCCCGGCAATCGCCTCGTCGGTCCTGAACTGTACAACCAGCTCTTCACGATTCACGGCACGACGATGATGTTCCTGTTCGCGGTGCCGATCATGCAGGCCGTCGCCACATGGCTCGTACCACTGATGATCGGCGCGCGCAGCGTCGCCTTTCCACGGATGAATGCGTACGCCTACTGGGTCTTCCTGTTCGGCGGCGCGACGCTGTATGTGGCCTTCCTGCTCGGCGCGGGTCCGGATGCAGGCTGGTTCAGCTATGTGCCGCTCGCCGGGCCAGATTATTCGACGGGCAAAGGCGTCGACATCTGGGCGCAGATGATCACCTTCACCGAACTTTCCGCGCTGCTCGAAGCGGTGGTCCTCATCACGACCATCTTCAAGATGCGCGCGCCCGGCATGTCGCTCAACCGCATGCCGCTATTCGTGTGGGCCACGCTGATCACGCAATTCATGGTGCTGTTCGCGATGCCGGCGGTAATGCTCGGCAGCACGGCGCTGATTCTCGACCGTCTCGTGGGCACGCATTTCTACAACGCGGCGCGCGGCGGCGACGTGCTGTTGTGGCAGCACCTCTTCTGGTTCTTCGGCCATCCCGAGGTGTATCTGATCTTCATTCCGCCGCTCGGCTTTCTTTCGTCGATCATCCCCACTTTCGCGCGCCGCCCGATTTTCGGCTATCCGGTGATGGTGCTCGCGCTGATCACGACCGCCTTTCTCGCCTTTGGCCTATGGGTGCATCACATGTTCGCGACGAGCATCCCGGCGCTCGGCAAGAGCTTCTTTACCGCCGCCAGTCTGATGATCGCGATCCCGTCCGGCGTGCAGGTTTTCTGCTGGATCGCTACGCTGTGGACCGGCCGCCTCAACCTGAAAACGCCGTTGTGGTTCGCGCTCGGCTTTTTCTTCATTCTCGTGCTGGGCGGCATGACGGGTGTGATGCTCGGTTCGGTTTCCCTCGATTTGCAAGTACACGACACATACTTCGTGGTCGCGCATCTGCATTACGTGTTGCTCGGCGGCGCAGTATTTCCGCTATTCGGCGCGTTCTACTACTGGTATCCGAAAGCGACTGGCCGCCTGATGAACGAAACGCTGGGACGTCTGCAATTCTGGCTGTTTTTTATCGGCTTTAACGTCACGTTCTTTCCGATGCACGTGCTTGGTCTGCACGGCATGCCGCGGCGTGTATGGACCTATCCGCACGGCATGGGCTGGGACGGTATGAACCTGGCTGCCACGACAGGCGCGATAACGATCGGCGTGAGCGTGCTGATGTTCATTGTCAATGCGCTGCGCAGCTACCGGCATGGCGAAGTGGCGGGTGCAGACCCGTGGGGCGCGGGCACGCTCGAGTGGAGCACCACGAGCCCGCCGCCGCCACACAACTTCGACGCGCTGCCCGTGGTTCACGGACGCGACCCGCTGTGGGAGGCGTCCGCGCAGCCTGCCCTCCAGCCCGCATACGTCAGCGGCCTTGCAGCCGAATCGCGCGAAGTACTGTCGACCACCGCGCTCGATGCGCTCCCGGATCTGCGTCTGCTGTTCCCGTCGCCTTCCATCTGGCCGTTTATCAGCGCGGTGGCGACCACGGTGCTGTTCATCGGCTCGATCTTTTCGCCGTGGGCCGTGGTGTGGGGCTCGGTGCCCGTCACCATCGCGTTGATCGGCTGGTTCTGGCCCAATCGCGGGCAGAACCGGCGCGCGCTCCAACTGGAGCAACGGCCATGACGGAATTGCGCAAAGTGCCTGCAAATGCGATGTCGAACGACGCGGGCACCACGCCTGCATTGATGCTCGACGTGCGCCATCTGCCGAGCTTCGGCTTCGGACATCGCAGCCTGATGTGGTGGAGCACCGTGTGCCTGATGCTGATCGAGGGCACCGTATTCGCCATCGCCGCAATGGCGTACTTCTATCTGCGCGGTCTCACCGCGAACTGGCCGCTCAATGCTGCGCCGCCTCAACTACTGTGGGGCACCGCGAACACCGCGATTCTGCTCGCGAGCATGTGGCCGAACCAGCTTGCCAAGCGCGCCGCCGAGCGTCAGCAGCGCGCCCGCTCGCGCCTGTGGCTCTGCGTTGCCCTGCTGTTCGCCGCGGCATTTCTCGTCGTGCGCGGGTTCGAATTCGCGGCACTGAATGTGAGCTGGTACACCAACGCATACGGTTCCGTCGTGTGGCTGCTGCTCGGCTTGCACACCACGCACCTCATTACCGACACCGTGGACACCGCGGTGCTGACCGTGCTGCTGTTCACCGGTCCCTTCGAAGGAAAACGTTTCGTCGACGTGAGCGAGAACGCGCTCTACTGGTACTTCGTGGTACTCAGCTGGTTGCCGATCTATGCGGTGATCTATCTCGCTCCCCGATTGTGAGAGGTTTGCCATGCGAACCTGGCTCGCGCTCCTCGGTGCGCCCTCGGCGGTACTGGCCGCGTTGAGCGCCGACTATGCACTCGTCACGCCCTCGTGTGCGTGGCGAACGATCCTGCCTCTGGGCAGTGTGACCGGCACTGGGCTGCTGTTCTCGATTATCGCCACGCTGCTGGCGTGGCACCGCTGGCGCGAGGCCAGCATGATCGCCCCCGCGAACGCGACCGCACTACCCGCGCGGCCCGCCATGCTTGCATGCGCGGCCACGTGGGTCGGCATGATTTCGACGCTCGCACTCGTCGCAATGTGGATACCGCAATGGCTCATTTCTCCCTGCGTGCAATGAACACACTAACGCGCTGCGTACTCGCGCTTGGGGCGGCGTGCATTCCCCTCACCGTAGAAGCGCACGTGCTCAGCGCTGCCGAACGAAGCGCGCCGCCGGTGCTGCGCTGGACATTCGAACCGTGGGTCGTCGTGTTGCTGATCATCAGTCTCGGCCTTTACGCAGCCGGCTACCGGCGCCTGTGCGCGCGCAGCAGACGCGGGCGCGGCATTCGCGTGCGTCAACTGTGCGCGTTCGTAGCCGGATGGCTTGCGCTCGTGGCCGCGCTCGATTCGCCGCTCGATGCACTCAGTGCAGCGCTATTTTCCGCGCACATGGTTCAACACGAATTGATGATGATCGTCGCCGCTCCGCTGCTCGTGCTCGGCCGGCCGCTCGCGGTGTGGTTGTGGGCCTTCCCTCCGGCCGCCCGGCATGCGATAGCGGCGGCAGTCCGCACGCCGGTGCTGCACGGCCTGTGGCGCGCGCTGTGCGCGCCGGCCGCCGCGTGGCTGCTGCACGCGGCCGCGCTGTGGGTGTGGCATATGCCGCGGTTCTTCGAAGCGGCGCTCGCGTCGGACGGCATTCATACATTCCAGCACGCGAGTTTTCTGCTGAGTGCGCTGCTGTTCTGGTGGGTCGTGTTCGGCGAAGGCGCGCGGCGCAATCAAAGCGGCTACGCGATGTTATCGCTGTTTACGACGATGGTTCACACCGGCGCGCTCGGCGCATTGCTGACGCTCGCGCCCGGTCTCTGGTATCCGGCGTATATCGAGCCGACGTCGGCGCTCGGCTTCGATCCGTTGCAGGATCAACAACTCGGTGGTCTCGTGATGTGGGTGCCGGGCGGCCTCGCCTATCTGATCGCCGCGCTGTTGACGGGCGCGCGCTGGCTGATGCATCGCGCGCCCGCGACGCTCATGCCGGCCACGCTGGCCGCGCACCGGGACAGTAGTTCATGACTAGGCGCTTTACGCTCATAGCGCTGGCCGGTGCGGCGATCCTTGGCTTGTTGCCGGCGCCGCGCGTCAACGCCCAGCCCTCCGGCGCGGTGGACGCGGCGCTTGTCGCGCGCGGAGAATATCTCGCGAAAGCGTCGGATTGCGCGGGATGCCACACCGCGGTTGGCGGACAAGCGTATGGGGGCGGTCTCGGACTGACATCGCCGTTCGGCACGATCGTGAGCAGCAACATCACGCCGGATCGCCGGTATGGCATCGGCGCATACAGTTACGAGGATTTCACGCGGTCTGTGCGCGAAGGCGTGTCGCCGGGCAATAAGCGGCTCTATCCGGCGATGCCGTACGCGTCGTTTTCCAAAATGTCCGATGACGACATGCGGGCGCTTTACGCGTATTTCATGCATGCAGTAAAGCCGGTGCCCGAACCCGCTCCGCCCACCAAGGTGCCATTCCCGTTCAACCAGCGCTGGGTGCTGTATTTCTGGCAACTCGCGTTCGCACCGAAAGAAGCGTATCAGCCGAAGCCTGGCCGCGACGCGCAATGGAATCGCGGCGCGTTCCTCGTCCAGGGCCCGGGCCATTGCGGCGCGTGTCACACGCCGCGTGGGCCGGGGTTTCAGGAACGCGGCTACGACGAATCGTCGCCAACCTACTTGACGGGTGGAGTCAATGACAACTGGTTCGCGCCGAATCTCACTGGAGACCCCGGCTCGGGACTGGGGCGCATCGGCGAAAAAGATCTTGCTGCGTTTTTGAAGACGGGACACGGTGCGGGTCTCGCGGCATTCGGTTCAATGGTCGAGCAGGTGGAAGACAGCACGCAGTACCTGACCGGCGAAGACGCGCTCGCGATGGCGCACTATCTGAAATCGCTGCCTGCGCAGAAGCCGTCCGGGCGCTACGCCCCCCACGCGCAGCCCGACTTGCCGGCGCGCAACGGCAATCGCATCGATGCGCCGCAATCGGTGGGGGCGCGAGTCTATATCTCGTTCTGCGCGCAATGTCACGGTGTGGACGGCGCGGGCGTGCCGAAGGTGTTTCCGCGGCTCGCGGGCAATCCGTCGGTGCTCACGGAAGACACCACCTCGCTGATTCGCCTGATAGTGGAAGGCGGCAACAGCCCCGCAACTATCGGCGGACCACCGCGCCAGGCCATGCCCGGCTTCGCCCAAACGCTCACCAATGCGCAAATGGCGTCCGTGCTTTCATGGATTCGCACGTCTTGGGGCAACGACGCGCGGCCTGTGACCGCGAACGACATTCAGTCGCTGCGCGAAAAATTGCATAAATAGCGCGGCTGTCGCGCACCTCGCGATGCAATCGCATTACGCTCCGCGCACGGTCGCCTTGCGCTGATTGTCGGGCGCCTGTTGATCGAGGCGCTTTTCGAAACAGCACGAGTCCGTCTTGCCGACATACGGTCCATACGGGGCGATGCGATGGAAACCATGCTTGTCATAGAACTCGATGGCGCGGCGATTATTCGCGTGCGTGCCGAGCCATAACGCCTGGTAGCCTAATTCTCCCGCTTCTTTTTCGAGCTGCGCGAGGATTGCACCGCCCACGCCGTCGGCGCCGGGGCGTGCGTACAGACGCTTGATCTCGGCGATATGCTCGCCTAGCGGACGAAACGCGCCGCAACCAAGCGGCGTTGCCGAGCCGCTCCTTGCGACCAGAAACCGCGAGCGTTCGAGTGCGACGTCGTGAATGGAAAAGCGGCTCTGTCCGCTGTCGCCGGTGAACATGGCAAGCGTGGCGCTCAGTTCGTCGAGCAGCGTCTGCGAGTCAGTCGAGGACGGGTCCTCGCGATTGATAACGATTGTCGGAAACATTATGGGCGCGCCTCCTTTGCTGTCGCATACGAAGCACAAACAGCAAGCGCTGTACCGATTGGCGACGCAGTGCGCGAATGGCGGCGAGGTCGCACGCAAAAAAATGGCTCGCCGTCTGGCGAGCCAAACCGAACAAACAACCATGGCGTCCCGGTGAGGGACCACGGTGTCGAGCAATCGACGTGCCGCTCGATTCGGGCTGCCGCGCGACGGGTATCGCACTTGCTCGTTGATAACTGACTGGCTACCTTAGCTCAATGAGCTCCGATAAACGAGGACGGAAAATGAACATTCCCCGCAGCGTGGTTGGATTTCTTTCGTCGCGCGGTCTCGTGATCGCCACCGCCGAATCGTGCACCGGCGGCCTCATCGCATCGCTGATCGCCGACGTGCCGGGCAGCGGCGCATGCCTCGACGTGGGCCTCGTCGTGTATTCGCCATCGGGCAAATGCGGTGTTCTCAATGTGCAGGCGCAGACAATCGAAGAACACGGCTTGACGAGCGAAGCAGTCGCCCGTGAGATGGCCACCGGCGTACTCGCACTCGAAGCGTGCTCGGCGCATATCGCTGTTGCAAATACCGGGCTCGCAGGCCCTCCACCGAGAGGCACGGATCTGCCAGCGGGCACGCAATGCTTCGCATGGCGCTACAAGCGTCGCGACGGCGAATACATGTTTAGCGAAACACGTGTATTCGACGGCGACCGTACCACCATCAGGCAAAACGCGGCGCTTTACGCGCTCTCGCGCGTCGAGCATTACTTCAATCAATTGCCGAACGTGAGGAACGCGAGGCGCGACTCGTCGCATTCGAGCTAAGCGGGTTTCGAACGCTGCATCGGGCGACGTCCAACCCACACAGGAGTGGCCAGCCGTTCGCATCCAGCCGGCTTTTACAAGGCGCTGCACATCATGACGCGATCATTTTTCAATCTGTACAGTCACGATTTCGCGCGCGTGGCGGTTGCGGTTCCGGTGTGCCGCGTGGCCGATCCGCAATTCAACGCAAAAGAGACGCTGCAGCTCGCCCGGGAAGCCGCGCAAAAAGGCGCGCTGCTGGTAGTGTTTCCGGAACTCGGCATATCGGCCTATACATGCAACGACCTCTTCCATCAGCGCGCTACTCGACGCGTGCGAGGCGGCAATCGGCGACATCGTTGCGGCGTCCACGAATATCCCTGCGGTACTCGTGATCGGTGCGCCGCTGAAGATCGAACATAAGCTGTTCAATTGCGCATTGGCCATTTCGAACGGCAAGCTGTGCGCGGTGGTGCCAAAAAGCTATTTGCCGAACTACGGGGAGTGCTACGAAGCCCGGCAATTGAGCGCGGCGGAGAACGCATCGCCTACGCAAGTGACGTTATGCAGACAGCAGACGCCCTTCAGCGCGTCATTGCTATTCGATGTTCCACAAGCGCCGCTCTTTCGCTTTCACGTTGAAATCTGCGAGGACGTATGGGTTCCTGTGCCGCCTTCATCGTTCGCGGCGCTTGGCGGAGCAACGGTGCTGGTCAATCTGCCTGCGTCCAACATCGTGATCGGCAAGTCGGGTTACCGGCATCAACTGGCTGGGCAGCAATCCGCGCGACGCCAGTCCGCATATCTGTATTCGTCGGCGGGCCGCGGCGAATCCACGACCGACGTTGCATGGGACGGCTAGGCGCTGATCTATGAAAACGGCGAACTGCTTGCGGAATCCGAGCGCTTTCTCGACACCTCTCACGTGATTTACGGCGACGTCGACCTCGAGCGGCTGTCGCGCGAACGGATGCGGCAGACCACTTTCGGCCAGTCCACGCGCCGCCACGCGAACGAGGTCGACAAATTCCAGGTGGTCAGTGTGCCCGCGTCGCTGCCCGACGCGGAGTACCTGCCGCTTATGCGCGCGATCAACCGTTTTCCCTATGTGCCGTCCAATCCCGCGACGCGCGATGAACGCTGCGCCGAGGTCTACAACATTCAGATGCAGGGACTGCTGCAAAGACTCGGCGCCGCCAGAATTTCAAAAGTTGTGATTGGTGTTTCGGGCGGACTCGATTCCACCTAGGCGCTGCTTGTCTGCGCGAAGGCCGTGGACAGGCTGAAGCTGCCGCGCTCGAACATCCTCGGCTATACGATGCCGGGTTTTGCGACGAGCAGCCGCACGCTCCAACAGGCGAAGGATCTGATGCAAGCCATCGGCTGCTCGATGGAGGAAATCGACATAAGTCCTGGCTGCATGAAAATGCTCCAAGATTTGCACCATCCGTTCGCCTCCGGTGAAAAACAATACGACGTCACGTTCGAAAACGTCCAGACGGGCGAGCGCACCAGCCACCTTTTCAGGCTCGCCAACTTCCACCAGGCGATCGTGATCGGCACAGGCGAATCTGGCGATCTTCGCCGAGCGTTTTTTCCGCACCAGCCAGTTCAAGCGCTCGTGCATACCGAATGCGCCGAAGGTTGGATCGGGAGGCTCGCTATCGCCACGCGGCGACTGGCGTGCACCGAACGATAGCGAGGCAACCGTCTGGCTACAAGACATCGAAAAAATTCCTGGCTAGCGCGGCAGTGCAGGTATGCGAAATGCGGTATGTCGCGCATCCGCGAGCGCCCGCATGCCAGTTCGTACGTGCATTGCGCGTGTCGACTGCGCGTGCCGATAATCCCCACAAACCGACGCGCGGCGCCGCGTCATTCTGGAGAAACGCCATGCCCGATACCAGTTCGTCGATGTCCCCTACCATCACCGCGATGATCCGCCTCGATCATATGCATGTGCTCGCCGCATTCCATCGTTATCACGCCGACAGTCCGTGGTGGCGCAAGCGCGCGATCATCAATTCCGTCTGTGCTGCGCTCGAAATTCACGCCCAACTGGAGGAAGAAATCTTCTATCCCGCACTGGCGGGCGTACTCAACCAGGATCAGACGCTCGAAAAAAGCCGCCCGGAACACGATGAAATGCGCGCGACTATTGCGAAGCTGCGCGCCACCGGACCCGAAGATGCAGCCTACGACGGCCTGTTTCAGCAATTGATGCGCGAGGTCATGCATCATGTCGCCGACGAGGAGACGGTGCTGCTGCCCACGGCAGAGCGCGCATTGAAAAACGAACTCCGTTCGCTCGGCGCGAGAATGACGCGCCGCAGACTTCAGCTTCTCGGCGAGCGTCCGCGCGAAATCGCGGTCAACACGGCAGGCACATTCCCGATCGCCACTTTCCTGCTCGGGTCCTTGCTCGTGATCGGCGCGACGCATTGCCTGCCGAAAGCGCGCAGAACGCGCTACGCGGATTGACCGCGACTGAAAAGAACCGTGGGTTTGCCGGGCAACTGGCCCGGCAGACTGTCACGCGGCAGACCGGACGCCTGGCTTGTCGACGATTCGCACCGGAATAGATTTCGCGCCGGGCACCTTGCTCTCTTCGGCGTAATGCCAGAGCGGAAGTAGTGGATTGCATTCCGGGTAGTAGCCGGCAATACAGCCACGAGGAATGTCGTAGGCCTTCACGGTGAGGCCGCTTATGCGTCGGTCGAAGCCGTCGTCGGAAATAGTCTGCAAGCCGATCCTGTCGCCTTCAGAAAGACCACTCGCGGCCATATCGTCCTTATTCATCAGCACAACCATGCGGTTGCCTTTTACGCCGCGAAAGCGGTCGTCGAGACCGTAAATCGTCGTATTGAACTGGCTGTCCGAGCGTAGGGTCATTAGTCGCAGCGCGTCTGTTTCGCGCTCGGGCATGTCAGGATCTTCGCCGAGTGCTTTGGGCACGAGAAATTCCGCCTTGCCGCTCTTCGTTTCCCATTGCCGCTCGCGTGCGGGCAAAGGCTTGGGGAACCCGCCCGGCGTCCACATGCGCCGATTGAAATCGTGGAATATCTTGGGGTAAGTCTTCTCAATTTCGTCGCGCACCACCGAGTAATCGTCTCGCCACGCATCCCAATTCACGTTGAAGCGATCGCCTAGCGTCGCTTTCGCGATGCCCGCAATAATGTAGGGCTCGGAGCGGATGTTCTCGCTGGCGGGTTCGGCCATGCCATGCGAGCCGTGCATGCAGGCGGTGCTGTCTTCCATCGATACCGCCTGGTCGCCGCTCGCCTGCCGGTCGATTTCAATGCGGCTCAGGCACGGCAGTACGTACGAGATCTCGCCGTGCACAAGATGACTGCGATTGAGCTTCGTTGCGACGTTCACGTTCAACCGCAGACTGCGCCACGCCGGTTCCGTGCGCAAGCGGTCCGGCACGGAACGCACGAGATTGCCGCCAAGATTGAATACGCCCTTCACCTCGCCCTTCACCATCGCCTCGAACGCCTCGACTGTATTGAGTCCCTTCTTGCGCGGCGGTTCGAATGAGAACTGACTGGCCAGCTTGTCGAGCGGCGCCAATTCGGGTTTCTCCGTGATGCCGACCGTGCGCTGCCCTTGCACGTTGGAATGACCGCGTACAGGAGATGGTCCGGCGCCCGGTTTGCCGATGTTGCCGCGCAGAAACAGCAGGTTGCACACCATGCGAACGTTTTGCACGCCCAGCCTGTGCTGCGTCAGTCCCATGCCGTAATGGATCATCACGGCATTCGCCTTCATGTACTCGTTGGCTGCGGCCTCTATCGCCTCGCGGGTCAAGCCGCTGACCTTTTCAATCCCAGCCCACGATGCCTCGCGTGCATAGTTCGCGAATGCCTCATAACCGGTCGTGTGATCGCGGATGAAATCCGCATCGACGACACGCGGCCCGCCCTGCTCAACGGCGACATCGTCCGCGGCAATCACCGCCTTGCAGATGCCGAGCATCGCAGCGGTATCGCCGCCTGTCTTGACCTGATGATATTGGGTGCTGATTCGGGTGTTATCGGGCGTCAGCATCTGCACCGGCGATTGGGGATTCGCAAAGCGTACGAGCCCCGGCTCGCGAAGCGGATTGAAGGTAATGATCGGCACGCCGCGGTTGCGCGCGTCCTGCAACTGGTGAAGCATGCGCGGGCTATTCGTGCCGACATTCTGGCCGAAGAAGAACATGAGGTCTGTCTTCTCGAAGTCGTCGAGCGTAATGGTGCCGACGCCCACGCCGATCGCTTCCTTCAGCCCGACGCTGGTGCTCTCGTGGCACATGTTCGAACTGTCGGGCAGGTTGTTCGTACCGTACATGCGCGCGAACAGCTGGTACATGTATGAAGCTTCGAGCGATGCGCGGCCCGACGCATAGAACACCACGCTGTCTGGATCGAGCTTGTTGAGTTCGCGGCCGATTTCGTCGAATGCCTGTTGCCACTCCACCTGCACGTATTTGTCGGTGGCGGGATCGTAGCGCAAAGGCGCGGTGAGCCGCCCGGCCTCCTCCAGATCGTGATCGTGCCACGACAGGAGTTCGGTCACGGTGTGGAGTTGAAAGAACTCGGGCGTCATTCGCTTCGACGTGAGATCCCACGCCGTAGCCTTCGCCCCGCTTTCACAAAACTCGAACATGTGCGGGTCCGCCGGCTTGGCCCATGAACAGCTCACGCACATGAAGCCGTCCGGTTTATTCTGCTTGGCAAGCACCGCGCTGTTTTTCGCGCCGACGTGTTCCTGCGTCAGAATCGTCGTGACTGCCCTGAGCGAGCCCCAGCCGCCGGATGCATAGGGATAATCTCGTGTCGTGTCCTTCTCTTTCATTGCCGTCTCCGCGCTAACGTCCATACAGGCGCGCAGCAAAGGGTGTACCTGTCAACCGAAAGAGCGCATGCTCCTGACAATAGGGTCACGCCGGTTACGCCGGACTGCGCCGGGTTACGCGTCGTTGCGCAACGCATGAACTGTCTGTCGACCGGGGCGGCCGGGCCATGCATTTGCTACCCTTTACACGCGCTTGCAGCGCAATATGCGGTTCCGTCCATTACTCGAGGTATCCCGATGCCACCCTCGGTCGACGCTCTCTTTCTCGCCCGGACGCAATTCGGTTTCACGATCGCCTTTCACATCATTTTCCCGGCAATGTCGATCGGGCTCGCCAGCTATCTCGCGGTTCTTGAAGGCGCATGGCTTGTCACCGGCAAACCCGTCTACCTGGCGGTATTTCGCTACTGGCTGACGATCTTCGCCGTGGTCTTCGGCGTAGGCGTCGTGTCGGGCCTCGTCATGTCGTACGAGTTCGGCACCAACTGGGCGGGCTTCGCCTATCGCGCCGGTCCCATCGTCGGCCCGTTGATGGGCTACGAAGTACTCACCGCATTTTTTCTGGAATCCGGTTTTCTCGGCGTGATGCTGTTTGGCATGAAGCGGGTCGGCCCCAAGCTACATTTTCTGGCGACGGCGCTCGTTGCTGTCGGTACGTTGATGAGCGCCTTCTGGATTCTGGCCGTCAATTCATGGATGCAAACGCCGCAAGGATTCACGCTGGTCAACGGCCGCTTTTTCCCGGCGGACTGGCTGAGCATCATCTTCAATCCGTCGTTCCCCTACCGGCTCGTGCATATGGTGCTCGCGGCTTATCTGAGCGTGGCGTTCATTGTCGGCGCGGTCGGCGCATGGCACCTGCTGCGCGATTCCAGCAACGAGCCCGCGCGTCTGATGGCTTCGATGGCGCTATGGATGGCGTGCCTCGTCGCGCCGATCCAGATTTTCGCTGGCGACGCGCACGGCGTGAACACGCTCAAGCATCAACCCGCGAAGATCGCCGCGCTGGAAGGCGACTGGGAGTCCAAACCGGGCCAGCCGCTCATATTGTTCGGCATGCCAAACATGAAGACCGAAACGACTGACTACGCCGTCGAGATTCCGCACCTCGGCGCGCTGATTCTCACGCACACATGGAATGGCTCGATCAAAGGGCTCAAGGAATTCCCGCGTGAGGACCGGCCCTTTTCACCGCTAATTTTCTGGGCCTTTCGCATCATGGTCGGCCTTGGCGTGCTGATGGCGCTGACCGGTTTCGCGAGTCTCGCGCTTCGGGCGCGCCATTCGCTTTATCGGGCGCGCTGGCTGCATCGGCTCATGGTTGCAATGGGACCTGCCGGGCTGATCGCGCTGCTATGCGGCTGGACTGTCACTGAAGTGGGCCGTCAGCCTTATACCGTGTATGGCCATTTGCGCACGGCCGACAGCGTGTCGCCCATCGCCGCGCCCGGTGTCGCGACATCGCTTGCGGCTTTCGGCGTGGTGTATCTGATCGTATTCGGCGCGGCGATGGTGTTTCTATTGCGGCTCATGGCGAGACCGCCATCGCTCGCCACCGAGGGGCCCGCGAAGAACATACCGCATCGCAGCGCGGGCATCACGCCGGGGCCCGCGCAACGGCAGCCCGCATCCAGCACCACAGGCAACCCTTCTGCACGGGACAATCGCCATGACAGTCACCACGATTGATCTGCCGCTCGTATGGGCGGCTATTCTCGCGTTTGCCGTGCTTGCCTACGTGCTGCTCGACGGCTTCGATCTGGGTGTGGGCATCCTGTTCGCTTTCGAGCGCAAGCGGGAAGATCGCGACCTGATGGTGAATTCGATCGCGCCCGTATGGGACGGCAATGAGACATGGCTCGTGCTCGGCGGCGGCGGACTGTTTGCCGTCTTTCCGCTCGCCTACTCGGTTATCCTGCCCGCGCTCTATCCGCCGATCATCGCGATGCTGCTCGCACTTGTGTTTCGCGGTGTGGCCTTCGAATTTCGTTTTCGTGCGATGGGTGCAGGCCGCGCATGGTGGGATGTCGCTTTCTTCTCGGGGTCGGCCACGGCCGCTTTGTGTCAGGGCCTCGTGCTGGGCGGGCTGCTTCAGGGCATCCATGTCGAAGGGGTTTCGTATTCCGGCGGTTGGTGGGACTGGCTCACCGGCTTCACCGTGTTGTGCGGTCTTGCCGTTATCGTGGGCTATGCGCTGCTCGGGTCCTGCTGGCTGATCTGGCGCACTGAAGGCGCATTGCACGAGCGTTGCCGGCGTTATGCGCGTACTGCCGCAGTCGCCGTGCTCGCGTTGATCATCGTGGTCACGCTGTGGACGCCGATGCTGCAAGGCTCGCTCGCAGCGCGCTGGTTCCGCTGGCCGGCCATTGCATTGACCGCACCGGTGCCGGTATTGCTGGTTCTTCTCGCGGCCGGCTTGTGGCGCAGTCTATCGTCGCGGCGTCACGTGCTGCCTTTGCTTTTCGCCTATGGCATTTTCGTGCTCTGCTACGCCGGGCTTCTAATCAGCCTGTATCCGTATCTCGTGCCGCCCGCGATTTCTTTCCGCGATGCCGCCGCGCCGCATGCAAGCCTGCTATTTCTCCTCGTAGGCGCCGCGATTACCGTTCCGATGATTCTCGGCTATACGATCTACGCCTACACCGTCTTCAAGGGCAAAATGCGTCCCGGCGAGGGATATCACTGACATGTGGCGACGATTCGCATGGTTTATCGGCCTCTGGATGCTGGGCGTTGCAACGGTCGCTGTGGTGGCAGGCTTATTGAAAGCTGTATTACACGCAGCCACGCATTGAGCGGTTCGGAGAACTTGCAGTGAGGGTCATCGCGGCTGGAATGTTTGCTTGCTGACGCGTAACGTTTTCAACCGCATAGGCATTTGAGCAGTTTTCGATTTGTAAGCCCGCGGCCTAGAACCGTTCGATCAAACCAACTTGCATGCCCTTCACCGGTGCGCCGGGATAGGCCGCAGGTAGTCCAGTGACATTGACGCCGCGCAGCGTGAAGGTCGCGTTGCCGCGGTTCAACAGATCCGCGGCGCTCAAATACATCAGCAGCGTTCTTGAAAGCGCGTATTCGAACGATGCACTGAACTGTTCAGCGCTCGCGCCGTCGTCTAGTTTGTCGGTCACGCGTGCATAGCCGAGCGATAGGCTCGCGGAAGGCGAGAAGCGATAGCGCACCGAAGCGGACATGCCATTGCCGTGATAGGCCGGAGTGCCGCCGTCGCCATTGAAAAACGACAGCCATGCCTGCCAGTTGCCGAGCGAATAGGAGACACCGCCAAGATTGGAACGCAACGCGCCCGCGCCGTGCGTTTGCTGTCTTGCGTAAAGGAGACGCAGGCCGTCGAGCCGGTACTCGAATGTCGCATAATAGCCGGCGAAGCCGTTGCCGTCTTCGTCGGCAGCATCGCGCAATGCGTACATCAAGGTCGCGCTGAAGCCGCTCAATTCCGGCGACAGCCAGGCAATCGCGTCGCTCGAATAAGGCGTGATTTTCGACAGGTTATTGAGGCCCGATGCAATCGTGCCCGCGCCGAATGCATCGAGTTGCCCTTTGAATGGAATGTAGATCGGCGAGTACTGCCGGCCTATCCGGATCTCGCCAAAGCGGCCTTGCCCTCCCACCCATGCCTGCCGGTTAAAGAGCGTGCCCGCTGTCGCGAGAGAACCGTCCGCGCTGCTAAAACCGTTTTCCAGTTCGAACAGAAGATGATTGCCGCCGCCAAGCGGTTCGTCGCCACGCAGGCCGATCCGCGATCCGCGATAGGCGCCGGAATCGAGACGCGGCGTCCAGCCGTTGCCCGGGTCGGTTAACTCGATGCTCGTGTCGAGTACGCCATAAAGCGTGACGGTGCCCTGCGCATGACCGGACACACTCAATGCGGACGCCAGCACGCCTGCTGCAAGCGCGCGGCGGACCCCCGAATACGATCTTCTTTTTGGCATCCGCTCGCGCAATCCTTTTGAACGTTATTTTCAAGGCAGCGTGTACGCGATCACATAGTCGCCTTGCTTCGTACCGAGGGAGCCGTGGCCGCCCGCGGTGACGAGTACATACTGCTTGCCGTTGCTGTCGGCGTACGTCATCGGTGTAGCCTGCCCGCCTGCCGGCAAGCGGGCCTGCCACAAGCGGTCGCCGGTACGCACATCGTAAGCGCGCAAATAATAGTCGAGCGTACCGGAGAGGAACGCCACGCCGCCAGCAGTCGTGATCATACCGCCCAGACTCGGCACACCGAGGGGCATCGGAATCGGCAAAGGCGCGCTGTCGCGAATCGTACCGTTCTTATGTTCCCACACGATGCGGTTCGTGCGCAGATCGACGCCCGCCACATAGCCCCACGGCGGCGCCTGGCACGGAATGCCGAGCGGCGAAAGAAACGCTTTCAACTCGAAACCGTATGGCGTGCCGCGAGCGAGCTTGATGCCGCTCGTTTCGCTGCCCTTCTTGTCGCCGTTATCGGAAGGAATCTGCGAGCGTGGTATCAGCTTCGAGGTGAAAGCCATGTAACTGGGGTTCGCAATGAGGATCTGGCGGACCGGGTCGACCGCAATGCCGCCCCAATCGAATACCCCGAAATTGCCCGGAAACACGAGCGATCCCTGTTCCGACGGCGGAGTAAACATCCCGTCGTAACGCACCGACTTGAACTTCACGCGGCACCACAATTGATCGAACGGATTGGTGCCCCACATGTCGCGCTCGCGAACTTTCGGCGGCTTGAAGTTGAGTGCGGAGAACGGTTGCGTGGGCGATGTGTGATCGCCGGTTCCAGCGCCCTGCGGCACCGGCTCTTCCGTGATCGGCACGATAGGCTTGCCTGTCTCCCGGTTTAGCACGTAGATACTGCCCTGCTTCGTCGACGCGATCAGCGCCGGCTGCACGCCGCCGGGCGTCTGCAAATCGATCAGCGAAGGTTGACCGCCCACGTCCATGTCCCAAAGATCGTGGTGAGTGAATTGGTAATTCCAGCGCATTTTGCCGGTCGCGAGATCGAGCGCGACGACGCCTGCCGCTACCTTTTCCGAAGCAGGCGTGCGCATGCCGCCCCACTGATCGGGCGTCTGATTGCCGAGCGGCAGATAGACCATGCCGAGTTTTTCGTCGACGCTGAACACCGACCACATGTTCGGCGTATTGCGAACATACGTTTGATTGCCGGCAATCGGTTGCGTTGCGTCCGGATTGCCTGCGTCCCAGTTCCACACGAGATGACCGTCGTGCACATCGAACGCACGCGTGACGCCCGAGGGCTCGTTGGTCGACTCGTTATCGGTGACGTGGCCGCTGATGATGACCAGGTCGCGCGTGACTGCAGGCGGCGACGTCGAGTAATAACCACCCGGCGTGAACGGCCCGATATTCGTGCGCAGATCGATCTGACCGTTATTGCCGAAATGCGTGCACGGCTGACCGGTGTCGGCATTGAGCGCTATCAGGCGCGCATCGGCGGTCGGCAGGAAAATGCGGCGCGGGCATTCGGCGCTCGCGGCAGCGTTAGCTGTCTGCTGCACGGCCGCGGAAAGATCGCTCGCGGCAGCAGGCGCGGATGCGGATTGCGTCGCGCCCGTCGCTGCCGAAGCGGCAGTGGCTGCTTCGGTACTTGCCGATGCGGCGTCCGCAGCGGGCGCGGAAGCCGATGCGTCCGTATTCGAAGCGGCAGCGCCAGACGCTGCGTTTGTGCTCGCGCTTGCATCCGCACTTGCACTTGCGCTCGCACTTGAAGGCGAGCCCGAAGCCGCCGCCGCTACCGCGGCATTTGCCGGATACATCGCATCGTCGTGATAAGACACCCCGCGGCAAGTCATATGCTCCCAATGCTTGAAGCCGACAGGGCTCTGGATATGCGGATCGTATCGCCAGAGTTCTTTGCCCGACGCCGGATCCAGTGCGATAACGATACTGTGCGGTGTGCACAGAAAGAGTTTGTTGCCGACCTTGATCGGCGTGTTTTCGTCGGTGGTTTCAGTGGGATCGCCGGGGCCCGGCTTGTCGCCCGTTTCAAATTGCCAGGCCACTTTCAATTGCCCCGCGTTTTCCGGTGTAATTTGCGTAAGCGGCGAATAGCGCTGACCGAGCGGTGAGCCGCCATAGTCGGTCCAGTCGCCCGCCTGCCGGTTGGCATCGCCGGCAATCGGTGTAGTGGGAGCAGCAGCGGTGGACGCCAGCGTGCCCGGGTGATCGTACGGATGATTGAACGCGGTGAGGACGCCAAGCAACACCGTCAAGACCACCGCGCCAGCCAATGGCACAATGCCTTCCCGATGCGCGGCCGGCGGCCCGAATACCAGCTTGCGCGTGACGGGCGGCAGCAGCAGCCACAAAGCGAGTAGTAGCCATACCCAGAGGCGAGGTAGCAATTGCCAGAAGTCGAAGCGCGCTTCGACAACGGCCCAGATCGTCGAGCCGAATAGAATCAGCGCGAACAACCACAGGGCCGAACGGCGGCGAATGCCCAGCAACACACCGGTTAGCGCAATTGCGATACCCGTCACCACGTAATACCACGAGCCACCAAGCGTAACGAGCGGGACTCCGCCCGCAGCCAGTGCTAAACCGACAATGATAAATACGACAGCGGGGACCGCGAGCGCGGCAGGAAACCGATGCGGCTTCGACATATTCACCACCTCTACAGACAATGATTCGAATTGAGTTGCAAAAACTGTCCGCCTGGCAGACCGAAAGGCACCGCCTTCCAGGTAGCATTTACGGTTCCCGGACGCCTCGCCGGCAAGGCACGCAGCATGCTTTGCAAGGTCGCACCTTCCTGCCAGACATGTCATGAAGCACCGAGCCACTGTTCTTTGCCTGCGCGCCAATCGCATCCTGCTCGTCGCAAGATCCAACGGACGATGGGCGCTGCCCGGCGGTCGCTGCAAAGCGGGCGAACTCGAGTCTGCGGCTGCGGTTCGCGAGCTGCTGGAAGAGACGCAATTAGCCGGCGTCACGCTTCAGTACATTTTTGAATTCTGGGGCGTGCGCACTCGCCACTATGTATTTGCCGCGCGTATTCCCGACGACGTCGAACCGATACCCAGCAACGAAATCAGCCGATGCCGCTGGGTTCGTGCGAAGGACGTTCAGTCGTCGTGGGTGAGCGTGTCTACTCGCGGCATTGTCCAGATACTGCTCGAGGAAACCAGTCCGGTGGGGCCCGCGCGAAGGTCGAGTCCATTGCGCGTTTTCTGAGTGCGGACCTCGAGGCGTGGCACGAGCGTTGCATGAAGCATGCGTGTCGCTTACTCATCCATGGAGTTTCACAATGGCAGGAGATAACTCGTTCAAGCCAGGAGAAATCGTCAAAACGTCCGGCATCTATTCGGTCGTTCACGACGATGGAAAAGACACATTTGAGGTGACGTGCGTGGAGGGAGAGCATTTCCCGCCGACGCGTAGCGGCAAAGGCGCGCACTACGAGCTCAAATATGCGGCCACGCATGCTCATCGGCACGGTGAGCTAAAGGGCAGCGAAGCGAGGCAAGCGGTCTGATCGGCGCAAGTAATCGCGTCGCGGCAGCCTGAACCGCGCACGGCGAGGAGGTGAAAACAGTGCCGAGGACTTCTGCCACGCCGTTCGCGCTCGCCGAGCGGGCGATCATCAGTCTGTATGACGGCGGCGTGCTGTCGCCGGCCGTCCTCGAACGGCTTCTTGCCGCCTTCGCGCAAGAGAAAACCGACTGGGAGACGGAGCCGACCGAACGCTCCGTCGATGGACGCTCGCTTCACGAAGTCGTCGTTCTCACGATGCTGCCCGGCGAATCGCTACGCTCGGGGCGCAAGTCGTTCATGTCCGTAATCGCGCATATCACCGGCGCATCGAAAGCCAACAAGACGACGCGCGGTTCCGGCAAAGTCGAGAACGAAAAGAATCAGGAAGACGAAGATGACGAAGAGGACGACGAACGGAAAGACGAACAATCCGCCGCCGAAGACGACACTAGCGCCGAACTGGCAGAGCAACTGTCCGGCAGCACTCGCACTAACCGGCGCGGGCGCACCTCCAGAGTGAAAGATTCCGACTCGCCCGCGCGGCAGCCGTCCAGAACCGCAGCATTCAATCCGCTGCTTAACGCCGCGGCGCCACGCAAGAGTAAAAGCTGAGCCGCATTCGAATAGGCACAATGCTTGCGGGCTCTTCCAAACCTGCCGCCAGGCGGCGTTCAACATGGAGAGCGACATGCCAGAAAAACAACCGAACCCCAACACCGACGACGCACTTGAATTGCTGACGGCAGATCATCGAGCGGTTGAACGGCTTTTCACCGCATTCAAAGAAGCAAAAGAAGACGATCTCGAAGCGAAGGCCACGTTGGCGCAACGCGCGTGCGAAGAACTGACCATCCACACCATCATCGAAGAAGAACTGCTTTATCCGGCCGCAGGCGAAGCGCTGCCGTCTGGCGATGTGGTCGATGTCGAGGAAGCCTACGTCGAGCATTTTCTCGTGAAGACCCTGATCAGCAAATTCGAAACGCTGAAGGCAGGCGACAAAGGCTTCGACGCAACCTTCAAGGTGATGAGCGAGATGGTGCAACACCACGTCGAGGAAGAAGAGAACGAGCTTTTCCCGGAATTGCGCAAGGCCAATCTCGACGTAAAGGCGCTCGGCCAGAAGATCGCGAAACGCAAAATGGAACTGCAGGGCAAGCTCGACGCAGTAGGAAGCCACGCCGTCGGCGACAAAACCTGACGCATGAGATGTATGCGGGCTGACGCGGCACGCGCGGCCCGCAAAAAACCCGCCCTGAAACGGGCGGGACCACCCATATCGACACCGCTCGATCAGCCCCGCTTCGTTGTTCACTCCGCGGAACCGCCCTACTTACTTTTGCTGCTTCGCTTTTTCGTTGCCGGCTCGCTCGGCAAATTCGGTGAGCTTCAGATCTGTCGCCTTTTCTTCTTCCAGCGTTTCCTTCAGCAGATTCACCGCTTCCGTGAAGCCTAATTGCTTGCCGATCGCGCACAGGCTGCCATACGCGGCGATTTCGTAGTGCTCCACCTTTTGCGCAGCGGCGACGAGACCCGCATCGAGCACCGCGCCTTTTTCGATTTCGTCGATGAGCTCCTGTCCTTCCTCAATCAAACCTTCCATCGCGACGCACTTCATTCTTTTCAACTTCACGCCACTCGTTTCTACAACCTTATCGATTCTTTCCACCTGTCCCTGTGTTTCCTCCAAGTGGATTTTGAACGCCTCGCTCAGTTGCGGATCGGACGCAGCACGCGAGAGTTTCGCCAATGCTTTGGTCAATTGCTTCTCTGCGCTGTAGATATCCGACAGCATGTGAACGAACAGATCGTCGACGGTCTTTCGCTGTGTCATGTGCAACTCCCAAAGTAGTGGATAGGAGCCCTGCATCGCGCAACACATGTGCCCGCCTGCATGAACCGGGGCGTCTGATCCGCCATTGGGCGCCGCATACGCCCCGGGTATGCGGCATGCGCAGGCAGCCATGCAGTCCGTAGTTCCCAACCATACTCAACGGAGAAGCCAATGTTCGTCCACAACAAGCGACTTCAATATACCGTGCGTGTCGCCGCCCCGAATCCGGGGCTTGCCAACCTCATGCTCGAGCAATTCGGCGGGCCTCAGGGCGAGTTGGCAGCCGCTTGCCGGTACTTCACCCAGGCCGTCGCCGAAGACGACCCGGGCCGCAAGGATTTACTGTTCGACATTGCCACTGAAGAACTGAGTCACCTGGAAGTAATCGGCTCCATCGTCGCTATGCTGAATAAAGGCGCGAAGGGCCAGCTCGCTGAAGGCGTCGAGCAGGAAGCCGAGTTGTATCGCTCGCTGACAGGCGGCGGCAACGACTCGCACACGACCGCCCTGCTCTATGGCGGCGGACCTGCGCTGACAAACTCCGCGGGTGTACCGTGGACGGCCGCGTATATCGACACGATCGGCGAACCGACCGCCGACCTGCGCTCGAACATCGCTGCGGAAGCGCGCGCAAAGATCGTCTATGAGCGGCTGCTGAACGTCACGGACGACCCGGGCATCAAGGAAGCACTCGGCTTTCTGATGACGCGCGAGATCGCTCACCAGAAGTCGTTCGAAAAAGCGCTGCATTCTATCCAGCCGAACTTCCCGCAAGGCAAATTGCCGGGCGTTCCAGAATTTACAAACGTGTACTACAACATGTCGGCGGGAGAAGGCGACGCACGCGGCCCGTGGAACGAAGGGCCGGAATGGGAATTTGTCGAAGCCCCGCAACCGGCGGTGGATGGTGGCGACGGCTTGCCGTCGGTCAACGTCACACAAGCGGATGTCGAAGTACTCGGCGCGCTGGCTTCGCGAACTGCTTCGGACACGGCAACGGATCCGGTCACCGGGGCCGATCTCGGGTCGGGTAAGCAACCGGGCTGATTTGCTATCCGCTGCGGCCTGCTGTGCCGCTGAATAGCGACCGCGGCATCCGGCGCCGCGGCCACCGCCGCCGAAGTCGCCTGCAAGAAGAAAAATGCCGCGTAGCGCGTCTCGCTTCGCGGCATTTGAACATCGATGCCAGGCTCGCTGAAAAGAGCCGGCCGACTATCTCGCGGTCGCAACGTGCGTGTTCACTTTCACGGGCGGCGCATTATCGAAGGGAGGTTGCGGCACGAAGCCGCTAATCATGCCCGGTTCGAACACGAGGCAGCACGTCGAGCCGCCGTACTGGAAGAAGCCTATTTCGTCGCCCTTCTCGACGCGCTGCCCAGGCAGTGCTTCTATCATGCACGACGACACATCGGCCATGCCGACGAACAGACAGCCGACTTGGCCGACGGCGGGATCGTCGCGTTCGATCACGATTACCGCGCGCGGCAACCGCGGTAATGTAGCCCTGCGAATCGTTCAGGCCGCCGGGATCGCGGCCTTCGGCATCCGCGTCCGAATATAGGTGCCATCCAGCGCGTACGCTTTCCTGATCACACCGCTGACCGGCGCATGTCACCGGTGGTAGTTGAATGCGCTCAGAAAGGACTGGTACATAGAGCCGCCGACAAAGCGCTGCGCGAGTTTGCGCTGGCTCGCAGAAAACATGTCCAGCAGCGAATAAGGCTGCGCCTTGATCCAGAAGGTGTCGGTCAGTTTGACGTCTGTCCGGGTGTTATACGGAGCGGCCTCGCGGGGGCTGACAATGATCTTGTGTGTAGTACGGCGCAGTAACCGTCTATTTCGCGCGCGGCGTTTCGAGTCCGTCCCCGGGCTGCTTGTGTCCGCTGCGGATCTGATCGACGCATTGGGCCACCGCCTGTGCAACGTTCACGACCTCGCGCTGAATATCGGAGTCGCTGTCCAATGTGACATGACTCGTCGCATAGGGCTCGTAATAGCCGATAAAGCGGTCGAGCCGCGATTTCGGGCCGGATTCGATCAGCCCCATCCAGCCGAGCCAATCGCTCAACGCGCGGCGCGAGCCCTCGATACCCGCCACATCGCCGTGCACCACCACCCCATAGGCCCTGCCGGCCAGGTGCTTCGGATAATCCCAGCCGGCAAGCTCGATTCTTTTCGCCTCGTCGGCCTTTTTGCCGTGGGTCGACGTGGGATCGGGATTGCCGCCGTCCGCGCAAACGAGGCGATCCATCAGCAATTTCAGCGGGCTGCTCACCTGATACCAATAGACGGGCGTAACGAATATCACGCCGTGAGCCGCCGCAAAGCGCTCGTAGATCTCGTTCATCCAGTCGTTGACGAGACCGAGCGAATGATTCGGATAGCAGCTGCACGGCCAGTGGCAGAGCGGCATTGCCGTCGACACACATCCCTTGCACGGGTGAATATGCAGATCGCGGTCGGAATTCAGGCGCGACAGATCGAGAAAGTCCACGTCGAAAGCGCGCCGCTCGAGAGCGCCTTGCGCGATCTTCGCGAGACGAAAGCTCTTCGACATTTCGCCGGGGCACGTATAGTCGTTTCGCGACGAGGCATTGACGATCAGCACGCGTGAACGCGTAGCCGGGTCGCGTTGCCGGGCCTGCGCGGCTTTGATCCGCTCACTCGCCGCGCGCCATTCGACGGACAGGTCGTAGTCCGGATCCGCGTAGCCCGCGCCGGCCTTCACCGTTATCGGCGATTTGCGCGAGTGCGAGTAGGCATCCCACGCTATCGCTTCGAGCCGCGCGATTGCCTTGTCTTCCGCGCGAAACGCGGGATCGTAGAAGCGAGCCATGAAGCGTTCGCGGAAAACTTCGCGAGACAGTTGCTCCGTGACTTGTCCTTTACGGACTTCAACGGGTATAGCCGCTATCGAGCGGTTGTTCGCTTCGCTCACGAGACCTCGCCTGGCAACAGTATGGCTAGGCTCAAGCAAAGCACATTCCCGTTTTCGTCGCGCCTCCGTTCGCATGCCAGGTCCGCGGTTTGCTCGTGAGTCGGATCGTACTGCTCAGCCCAAGACAACTCCATCACAGAATGATGCAATCGCGCGCCCGCCTGCTCGTCGTTTCTCCGCATCTCGACGATGCCGTCTTGAGCTGTGGACTGATGCTCGCAGCTAATCCGTCCGCCATCGTCTGCACGGTTTTCGCCGCGCCGCCACGTGAAAACATGTCTACCGACTGGGACCGGCAATCGGGCTTCACCGACGCGTTCGAGGCAATGGAAACGCGCAAGCAGGAGGACATTCGAGCTCTGCAAAAGCTGGGCGCGCGGCCGGTACACCTGCCCTTTTGCGATGCGCAATATCTTCTGACTCCGGCGCTCGACGAAGTGATGGAAGCACTTCACCGCATACTGCTGGCGCACTCGCCCGAAAAAGTACTGGTCCCGCTCGGTCTGTTTCATTCCGACCACACGCTCGTGTCGGATGCATGTCTCGCGCTCATCGCGCAAATGCCCCAGGTGTTATGGCACGTCTATGAGGACGTACCGTATCGACAGATAGACACCGTTGTCCCCAAACGCATTGAAGAACTGACGAAACGCGGCTACACGTTGCGCGACGCCAATGACCCGCTCGCGACCAATGAATCCAGCACGCATGAGCCGATGAAGCGCGAAGCTATCGCCGCGTACGCGAGCCAGTTACGCGCATTCGGGCCAAAAGGCCAAGCCTCGCTCTACTCGGCGGAAAAGTATTGGCGACTGCAAGCAAGCTGACGGCAGTTGAAAGCGAACGGCACATGGTTTGCTTGACCGGGGCATCGCCTCGTTAGAACAAAGAACAGCATGGAAAAAAAATCGCTTTCCCGGCGCATTTCGGTCGTCGTTCTGACACACAACCGCGCCGACGAGCTTGTGGCTACCCTTGAACGCCTACTTGCCCTCCCGGAAAACCCGCCGGTCTTCGTCGCGGATAACGGCTCCAACGACAATACGGTCGCGCTGGTGAAGACGCTGTTCCCGACCGTCTGCATTATCGAATGCGGCGCGAATCTGGGCGCGGCAGGGCGCAATCGCGCTGCTGCCTGCGTCGGCACTGATTACGTCGCCTTCTGCGACGACGACACGTGGTGGGAGCCAGGCTCGCTCGAACGCGCGGTGCAATTGCTCGATGCATGGCCGAATGTCGGCGTATTGAGCGCGCGCGTGGTGGTGGGCGAAGACAAGGTCACCGATCCCACGTGTTCGGTGATGCGTGCAAGCCCGCTCGGCAGCGATGGGCTGCCGGGCCCGGCGTTGATCGGCTACATGGCGGGCGCATGTGTGTTTCGCTCGTCGCTGTTTCGCCAACTGGGCGGCTATGAGCCGCGTCTTTTTATCGGCGGCGAAGAAGAACTCGTCGCGCTGGACGTGCTCGCATCCGGCCACGCGATTGTCTATTGCGATCAGCTGACCGTGCATCATCATCCGTCGCCGTCACGCGATAGCGGCTTGCGGCGGCGCACACTCGCGCGTAATGCGGCGTGGATCGCATGGCTGCGCCTGCCTTGGCCCGAAGCCAGCCGCACCACCGTGCAGGCGCTCACGACATTTTCACGCGAAGGCACGCTCGCGCGCGACGGTCTTGCACTACTGCGCGGTTTCACATGGGCATTGAGACGCCGCAAGCCGGTGTCGCATCATGTGCTGAATCTGCGCGAGCGGGTACGAACAGGTGAACGGCAGCTGGCCGCGCCAGCGCCGACTACTCGCGCGAAGCCGGCGGTAGGCAAGGCCGACGCGCGTACCTGACACGTGCAACGTCAGCGGACACGCGCTGCGAATCGAAAACGGTGCTATCCGTTCTAGACGCCCGTGCGCGCGGACGCCATAGCAAGATTGCGAATTTCGCCGATCAGCTTCTCCGGCGCAACCGGCTTCGTCAGATGCGCCTGGAAACCGGCCATCTTCGCTCGCATGCTGTCTTCGCCCTGCGCATAGCCAGTCAATGCAATAGCCGGCACACGGTCCTGGAGCGGCAATTGCCGGTCGGCTTCGAGACGCCGCAAACGACGCAGTACCTCGTAGCCGTCTTCGTCGGCGAGCACGATGTCGCATAGCAGCGCGTGCGGCCATTGCATTGTCGGTGTCCGGGCAAACCAGTCCAACGCCTCCTTGCCCGACGACGCGGTACGCACGCGCGCGCCGCTCGATGCAAGCACCGCTTCCAATGCGTCGAGCGCATCTTCCTGGTCGTCGATGGCCATCACAAAGAGACCTTCCAACGGGGCCGCGCCGCCGATTGCGGTTGTCAACGGCGCGGCCGGCGTATGCGAATCCGCATCGGCCACAGGACGCAAGGGCAACATCGCCACATACGCGAGCCGACCGTTGAGCGTCATTAGCGTGAAGCTGCCGCCCGCCGCAGCCAGCGCTTCTTCCATGTAGCGAGCGGCCGCTTGCGACAATTCCGCAGGCGTTTCGCTCATACCCAGCACCGTCACCCACACCTGATTGTTATGCCGCTCGACGCGCAGTTCGATGCGCTGCCCCGGCCTTGCGTGCAGGATCTCGTTGCGGCACAACTCGGCGATCAGCGGTTGCAGCACGCTTGGGTCGCCTGTCACGCGCAGATCGTTGTCGCTGATCTGCGGATACAGGGTCACGCGCCGCGCCGCAATTTCGTCGTGCAACGCGTCGATCACGCCGGCCATCAGCGCGGCGAGACTCACCGACTGCGCGGTGAGCTTGCGTTGTGCGTGCTCCAGTTCCCCCTGCTGCCATTGCAGAGACCACATCTTCGCGTAGACGCCGTCGCGCGCGAGCAGTTCGCGATGCGTGCCCTGCTCGACCACGCGGCCATGCTCCATCACCAGAATCCAGTCAGCGTCCACCACGGTAGACAGCCGGTGCGCAATCACAATCGACGTGCGGCCTTCTGCGAGCCGCGTCAACTCGGTCTGGATCGCACGCTCGGAGCGCGTGTCGAGCGCGGAAGTCGCCTCGTCGAATACGATGATGCGCGGGTCCTTCAGAATGGCGCGCGCAATTGCAATGCGCTGCCGCTCGCCGCCCGACAGACGCACGCCGCGCTCGCCGACGCGCGTGTCGTAATGATCCGGCAGACGTTCGATGAATTCGTCGAGTTGGGCCGCGCGCGCCGCACGCACCACATCGGCGCGCGTCGCCGAAGGCCGGCCATACGCGATGTTGTAGGCGATGGTCTCGTTGAAGAGCACCGTATCTTGAGGCACGATGCCGATTGCTTCACGCAGGCTCTTTTGTGTGACGTGGCCGATGTCCTGCCCGTCTATCAGGATCTTGCCGCTATTCGGCTGATAAAGACGGAACAGCAGCTTCACGAGCGTCGATTTACCCGACCCGCTTCCGCCGACTATCGCCAGCGTCTTGCCCGGATACGCATGAAAGTCGACGTCGCGCAGAATCTGTCGGGCCGGGTCGTAGCCGAAGTCAACGTGCTCGAACGAGATCTGCCCGGCGCTCACCATCAACGGCTTCGCGGCGGGCTCGTCGATATCCTCGCCCACGCGCCCGCGCGCGACGAGTATTTCGAACATCCGCTCGACGTTGACCATCGCGTCGTTGGTCTCGCGAAACACGAAGCCGAGCGTATTGAGCGGCATGCAGACCTGGATGATGTACGCGTTCACCAGAATCAGATCGCCGACGCTCATGCTTCCCGCCACCACATGCTGCGCCGCGAGCAGCATGATGGCGCCAATGCCGAGCGCGATCACGGCGCTCTGCCCCACATGCAATGCGGTCAGTGCGCGCTGGTTCGCGGTTCGCGCGTGCACCCACTTTTCGAGCACAGCGGACAGGCGCCGCGTTTCCGTGTCTTCAGTAGCGAAATATTTGACCGTGTCGTAATTGAGCAGGCTGTCGACGAGCCGGCCATCCGATTGCGCCTCCAGAGCATTCACCGCGCGCTGGAACGCAACGCGCCGCCGCGTGAAGATAAACGTGTAGGCCGCATAGCAAACGAAGGTCGCGGCAATCGCGATCATGAATTCGCGCGCGTAGTTGTGAACCATGATCGCGACAATGGCGACGATCTCGAACGCGGTAGGCACGATCGTAAATAGCGCGACGCCGAGCAGAAAGCCGATGCCGTCGGCGCCCTTCTGCACGTCTCGCACGATTGCGCCGGTCTCGCGCTTCGTATGAAAACGCGCGCTCATGCGATGCAGATGCGCGAACGTCCGCTCGGTGAAGGCGGCGACCGTGCGTTGCGTGACGATGCTGAACACCACATCGCGCGCTTCGTTCAGCGCATCGCCGAGAAAACGCAGTAACGCATAGGCGAGAACGAGGAACACCGGGAAGAGCGCCTGCGCGACCGGGCGTCCCAGTTCGTCGACCACGTGCTTCAGCACGAGCGGGATCAGCACGGTGGACAACTTCGCCGCCACCATCAGCAGCAAGGCGGCGACGGTCTGGTGGCGATAACGCCAGACCGCGCGCATCAGGTCGGCGGCAATGCGGCGGGTCAACTGGGAACGGGGCAGCGTTGCGGGATTCGGCATGGTGTCCTGTGAAGGCCGCCGCAGCGTGTGGACTGCGAGCCGGCATCAGATTCCACGAAGCGGATTGACAAAGCGGCGCGAACAAAGCGCGGGTGTTCGGCCTGCACGCCGAGGTCAGTGACGAGCAATCCCTGAACCCGGCGTCGGACAAAACTTAGCATAGGCGAACGTGCGTGACAGGCGCCAATCGATTGCGCATCGCGCAGAAAAAAATTCGCGTTTCTACGGATCGCGCTACTCGAATTTACATGACGGCTTGTAGAAAAAGGGAACGCCACACCGCTTCGCCGCGCCATAAAAGGGAGTGCTACAGCGCTTCGGCACACCCAACGCCACATTGAGCTTCCGGCCGCCCTTGCTGCACATAGGCACAGCGCATGCTCAGGCGGGGTGACAGCGTCGCATCGCGCGAGATTGCCTAAGAGTACTCAGCAAAACGCGCCACGCACGCCCTGCTAATGCCTATCTCGCGAAGGAATGTCAATGAAGATCGCCCTCATCAGTGAACACGCCTCGCCCCTCGCCGTCGCCGGAGGCGTCGACAGTGGAGGACAAAACATTTATGTCGCGAACGTCGCGCGTGAACTGACGGAGATGGGCCATCAAGTGGACGTGTTTACGCGGCGCGATCGCGCGTTGCTGCCGCTCGTGTCCGACATGGAGGGCGTGCGGGTGATCCACGTTCCCGCAGGGCCGCCGATGCAGTTGCCGAAGGAACTGCTGCTGCCGTTCATGGACGAGTTCGCTGCGTTCCTGATCGAATTCTTCCGCCGCGAAAAGACCCCGTACGACGTGATACACGCGAACTTCTTCATGTCGGGGCTCGCGGCAATGAAAGTGAAAGCGGCGCTCGGCGTGCCGCTCGTCACGACGTTTCATGCGCTCGGCCGTGTGCGCCGGATTCATCAAGGCGCGAACGACGGCTTCCCGGACGAACGCTTCGCAATCGAGGACGACCTCGTCGCGCAGTCCGACGTGGTGATCGCCGAATGCCCGCAGGACGAAGCCGACCTGATCGCGCATTACCAGGCCGACCCCGCGCGCATCGAGATTGTGCCGTGCGGTTTCGACGCCGACGAGTTTCATCCGATGGACCGCGGCGCCGCCCGCGAAGCACTCGGCTGGGAGCAGGATCAGTTCACGGTGCTGCAACTCGGACGCCTCGTGCAGCGCAAGGGTATCGACAACGTCCTGCGCGGCGTCGGCGTTCTGAAGAAAGCCTTCAGGACCTCCGCGCAACTCTATGTGGTGGGCGGCAACTCGGACGCGCCGAATGAAAAGGCCACGCCGGAAATCGCGCGCTTGCGCGGTATCGCGCTTGAATGCGGCGTGGCCGAGCAAACGAATTTTGTCGGACGGCGGGGGCGCGCGCAACTGCGTTACTTCTATAGCGCCGCGGACGTATTCGTGACGACGCCGTGGTACGAGCCGTTCGGTATCACGCCGGTCGAAGCGATGGCATGCGGCACGCCGGTGATCGGCGCCGATGTCGGCGGAATCCGCTATTCGGTGGCGGACGGCATCACCGGATTTCTCGTGCCGCCGCGCGACCCGGCTGCGCTCGCCGCGCGCCTTAACCAGTTGCGGCGCGATCCCGCGCTCGCACGCAGGATGGGCGAAGCAGGTCTCGAACGCGCGCGCAAGGAGTTCACATGGCGCGGCGTGGGCGAGTCGCTTGCGCAAATCTATATGCGCACCGCGCGGCTCGTGCCTGCAAAAGCCGCGGAAAACCGCGTGGAGGTGCCAATGCGGGCGGCCGCCGGCGCGTCGTTCCGTTAGGCGCCACGCGTCATTGCAGCGCTATTAGCGCGGCCTGTTTTGTCCAGCCGGGGCGCACGCACAGTCCGCTTCCGGCGATTCGCTCACGTTTTTCCGGACCGCCTTTGTCATGCTGCGACCCGCTGTATTTCTCGACAAAGACGGCACGTTGCTCGACGACGTGCCCTACAACATCGACCCTTCGCTGATGCGCCTCGCGCCGGGCGCGCGCGAAGCGTTGACGCTGCTCGCGACCCAGCCGTTCGCACTGTTCGTGATCAGTAATCAGCCGGGCGTCGCGCTCGGCCGATTCCCGCGCGCGGCGTTAAAGGAAGTGGAAGGCGAACTCGCGCGCATGTTCACCGAATCCGGCGCGACGCTCTCCGGCGCGTACTGGTGTCCGCATCATCCGGACGGCACCGTGGCCCCGTATGCAACCGCCTGCGATTGCCGCAAGCCGGCGCCAGGCCTGCTGCTGCGCGCGGCTCGCGAGCATCGGCTGGATCTCGCACGCAGCTGGTTCATCGGCGACATTCTCGACGATGTGGAAGCGGGCAATCGCGCCGGATGCCGGACGATTCTGCTCGACAACGGCCATGAGACCGAGTGGATCGAAGGACCGCAGCGTGTTCCCACCGCGCGCGCCGCCGATCTTCATGAGGCTGCGCGCATTGTCGCGAACAGTGCGGAAGCCGCGGGGCGGCCCGCGCCCGCCGGCGAGGGAACCCCTCAATGAATGCGCCGCTGCTGATCGCCCAACCAACACTCGCTCACGCTCGCGTGCCCGACAGCCCGCAGCTTGCGCATTGGGGCGAAGACATCAAGCGCATTCTGTGTGTGAGGCTCGACAATCTCGGCGACGTGCTAATGACCACGCCCGCGCTGCACGCGCTGCGCGAGTCCGCGCCCGGCCGTCACATCACGCTGCTTGCGTCGCGCAGCGGCGTCGCGCTCGCGCCGTTTCTCGACGATGTCGACGACGTGATCGAGTATGAAGCGCCGTGGGTCGCGAATCCGCCGACGAGCGCCCGTTCGCTCACCGACGACCAGCGTATGCAAGAACGTCTGCGGCGCGGCGGTTTCGACGCGGCGGTGATCTTCACCGTCTATAGCCAGAGTCCGTTGCCCGCGGCGATGCTGTGCCATCTCGCGGGCATTCCGCGGCGGCTCGCGCATTGCCGCGAGAACCCGTATGCATTGCTGACAGAGTGGCTGCGCGAACCGGAGCCGCAGCAGCGCACGCGTCATGAGGTCGAACGGCAACTCGACCTGGTGCGCCAGGTCGGCGCAGAAGCGCCCGACACGCGGATGCGTTTTACGGTGCAGGAGTCGGATCGGCGAACGCTTCTGGAGCAGTTCGCCGCGAGAGGCGTGCACAGCGGCGCGAACGCCGACGCGCCGTGGATCGTGTTGCACCCCGGCGCAACCGCCGCATCGCGACGCTATCCGCCCGAGCGCTTCGGTCAGGTCGCGACGCGCCTCGCCAGCGAGACCGGCGCACCGCTTCTGATCACAGGCAGCGCGAGCGAGCGTCCTCTCGTCGATGCGGTGATTGCCGCAGCCGCGCCTCGCGTTCGCGCGCAACTGCACGATCTGAGCGGCGCGCTCACGCTCGGCGAACTCGCGGCGCTGATCGAACGCGCGAGCGTGCTGGTGTCGAACAACAGCGGGCCGGTGCATCTCGCGTCCGCGCTTGGCACGCCGGTCGTCGATCTGTACGCGTTGACCAATCCGCAGCACACGCCGTGGCAAACGCCGAATCGCGTGCTGTTTCGCGACGTCGAATGCCGCTGGTGCTATCGCAGCGTGTGTCCGCAGCATCATCATGCATGTCTGCTCGGCGTGACGCCTGGCGAGGTCGTGACAGCGGCACTCGAGTTGCGCGCCGAAGCGCAATCGCGCGCGGCGTCCGTCGGCCGAGGCTCGTGCCGCTCGACTGATATCCAATCCAACGCCCACCACAGCGACGCGGCACCGCCGCTCGCCGATGAACCGGTGGCTCCCTGAAAACTTACTCCCACTGCGAACGCCCATGTACACACTCGGAATCAATGCCGTCTATCACGACAGCGCCGCAGCCCTGCTGCGCGACGGTGTGGTGCTCGCCGCCGCCGAAGACGAACGCTTCACGCACGTCAAGCATGCGAAGCGCCCCGTGCCCTTCTCGACCTGGCAACTGCCGTTCGATGCAATCGACTATTGCCTGAAAGCCGCCGGCATCACGCTTGCCGACATCGATCATGTGGCCTATTCATACGATCCGAGTCTCTTCAGCGGCATGCCGAAGCGTCCCGGTGCGACGATCGAACTGCCGTTCGATCCGGCCAATACGCGTCTGTCCGACCCCTCCGCATCGCCGTGGGACCCGCTCTTTCTCAGCTACATCGCGAACGCCAAGGCGCAATTGCTCGACGGCGCGCCGCATCATCTGCGCAAGCGCTTTCAGGGCGTGGACCGCAATAACGGCTTCAAGTGGCATTTCGTCGAGCATCACCTCGCGCACGAAGCCAGCGCGTTTCTCTCCGCCCCTTACGACGACACCGCCGTGCTAACAATGGATGGACGCGGTGAAGGCGTCACGACCAGCATGGGCCAGTTCGTCGACGGCGAATACACGCGGCTCAAACAGGTGGAATTGCCGCACTCGCTCGGGCTGCTCTATGAAGCCGTGACCGACTGGCTGGGCTTTCTGCATTCGTCCGACGAGTACAAGGTGATGGCGCTCGCGTCATACGGCAAGCCGGAATATGTCGACGTGTTCCGCGATATCGTGCGCTATCGCGGCGACGGCAGCTATACGGTCGACGCGCCGCGCCTCGTCAAACGCTTCGGCCCGGCGCGCGAACGCGGTGGCCCGCTCGAACAGCGCCACTTCGACATTGCGCATTCGTTGCAGAGCGTGCTCGAGGAAACGGTGCTGCAACTCGCGGGCTGGCTGCATGAGAAGACCCGCTTGAGCAAGCTCAGCATGGCAGGCGGCGTCGCGTTGAACTGCGTGATGAACTCGAAGCTGCGCGACGCGGGGCCGTTCGACGAAGTGTGGGTCCAGCCCGCCGCGGGCGACGCGGGCACCGCGCTCGGCGCAGCGCTGTGGATCGACTATCGCGAACGTAGCGAGCGCGGCGATCGCAAACGTCATTGGACAATGGATCACGCGTATCTCGGCCCCGAATATCCGGAACGCGAAATCGAGCAGTTCCTGCAATGGTCGAAGGTGCCGTACCGCCGGCTCAATGACATTGCCGGCGAAACGGCCGATCTGCTCGCGGACGGCAAGGTGATCGGCTGGTATCAGGGCCGCACGGAGTTCGGTCCGCGGGCGCTCGGCGCGCGTTCGATCCTCGCGTCGCCGGTCGATCCGCACATGCAGGCCAAGCTCAACGAGATCAAGGACCGCGAGGACTTTCGCCCTGTCGCACCCGTCGTCATGGAAGAACATGCGAGCGAATGGTTCGTGAACGGCAAGGTCGCGCCCTTCATGCTGTTCGTGTTCGACGTACATGCCGACAAGGCCGCGCGCATTCCGGCCGTGCGTCACGTGGACGGCACCGCGCGCGTGCAAACCGTGAACCGTTCGCAACACCCGCTTTACTACGACCTGCTCGCCGCGTTCAACCAGCGCACGGGCGTGCCGATTCTCGTCAACACGTCGTTCAATACGCGCGGCGAGCCGATGGTGAATTCGCCGCGCGATGCGGTTGAGTCGTTCTGGACTTCACCGCTCGACGCGCTCGTGATCGGTCCGTTTCTCGTCGAGAAAGCGGGGGGCAGCGCATGAGTCCATCCGCTACGGGACCCATCGACGTACGAGGCAGCTTCAGTGATCCGCACAGCGAAACCGAGCCGATCGCGGCCGGCTATCCTGGCGTGCTGCTCGCGCACCTCGATGTGTCGGTGGTCGTGCCGACTTATCGGCGGCCCGACATGCTCGCGTCATGTCTTCGCGCGTTGACGGAACAGGACTTCCCCGCCGATCGCTACGAAATCGTGGTTTGCGACGACGGTCCCGACGAAGCGACGCGCGCGTGCGTCGCGCGCATCGCCAGCGAGCAGGCCAAGCGCGGCCTCGCGGTGCGCTACGTGCCGGTGACTCGCACGCAAGGCCCGGCGGGCGCGCGCAATGCAGGGTGGCAGCAGGCGCGCTCGCCGGTGATCGCGTTTACCGACGACGACACGCTGCCCGATCCGCACTGGCTGCACGAAGGGCTCGCGGCGATTAGCCAGGGCGCCGCGGCCGCCGCGGGCAGAATCGTCGTGCCGCTGCCTGCGACGCCGACCGACTACGAAGCGGATGCGAGCGGGCTTCAGCGCGCCGAATTTGCGACCGCCAACGTATTCGTCGCCCGCAGCTTTCTAACGATGACGGGCGGCTTCGACGAACGCTTCACGTCGGCGTGGCGCGAAGACTCCGATTTGCAATTCACGCTGCTGCAAGCGGGCGGCAAGATCGTGCGCGCGAACGATGCGGTGGTCGTGCATCCGGTGCGCCCCGCGCGCTGGGGCGTCAGCATCTCGCAGCAGAAGAAGAGCCAGTTCGACGCGTTGCTTTACAAGAAGCACCCCGAACTGTTCAAAACGCGGATCCGCTCGTCGCCTCCATTCCTGTATTACCTGATTCTGTGCGCGGCATTGGCCGCGCTGATCGGCGCGCTCGTGGGGGATGCCTCCACCGTGACGCTCGCTTTGCTCGCGTGGTTCGCGCTGACGGCGTATTTCTGCGCAATGCGTTTGCGCGGCCGGGACCGCAGTTTGCGGCACATCGCCGAAATGGCATGGACGTCGATACCGATTCCATTTCTTTCGATCTTCTGGCGGCTCTACGGCGCTGTACGTTACAGGGTGCTCTTTCTATGAATGCAGGCTCGTTTCTCGCCGCTCTCGCGCCGCGCCGCATAGCGATCTTCCGCGCGCTGCAACTGGGCGACATGCTGTGCTCAGTGCCCGCGCTGCGGGCACTGCGCGCCGCCGCGCCGCAAGCGCATATCGCGCTGATCGGCTTGCCGTGGGCGCAATCGTTTGTCGAACGTTACGCGGATCTCGTCGACGATCTGATCGTGTTTCCTGGCGCGGAGGGCTTTCCCGAGCAGCGCGAATCAAACGACGGACTGCCTGCGTTTTATGAGCGGATGCGCGCGCACCATGTCGATCTCGCGATCCAGCTGCATGGCAGTGGCGGCATCGCAAACGATCTGCTGCTTCAGTTCGGCGCGCGCGCGTACGCGGGCTTCGTTCAACCCGACGAGCGGCCGCGCGACGGTGTGTTTATCGGCTGGCCCGACGATCTCCCCGAACCCGAGCGCTACCTTGCCTTGACGAGCGCGCTCGGCGCCGAATCCGCCGGGCGGCAATTGTCGTTTCCGCTTTGCGAGCGAGATGGCGACGAATATGCGTCGCTGGCGGCCACGCATGGCATCGAAGCGCAACGTCTCGTGCTGGTGCATCCCGGCGCGCAATTGCCGTCGCGCCGCTGGCCGGCCGAGCGTTTCGCCGAAGTCGCGGACCGCCTCGCCGCCGACGGCTGGCAGATCGCCATCACCGGCACCGCAGCCGAAGCGCCGCTCACCGGTGCCGTGCTCGGCGCGATGACCGCGCCCGCGTTGCACCTTGCGGGTTCCACATCGCTAGGCGGACTGGCTGCGCTCGTCGCGCACGCGCAGCTTGTCGTCTGCAACGACACCGGTATTTCGCATATCGCCGCGGCGATGGCGACCGCCTCCGTGGTAGTCGCGTCGGGCAGCGACACGCAACGCTGGGCGCCGCTCGATCACGTACGGCATCGCGTGCTTGCCGACTATCCGCCCTGCCGGCCCTGCATGTTCCGCGAGTGCCCTTACGGCCATCCTTGCGCGCTCAACATCGGCGTGGATCGCGTTGTCGAGACGGCGCGCGCGCAGTTGGCCGAAGTTCGCGGCGCGCATCCTGCCGGTCCCTGCGCATTGCATACACGGACCGAAACCGGGCCCTTCGAGGAGTTGCACCATGCTGCGTAACTGCCGCCGTCTCCGTGTGCTGACATGGCACGTGCACGGCAACTACCTGTACTACCTGACACAGGCGCCGCACGATTTCTATCTGGTCACGAAGCCCGGCCATCCGCCCGGTTACGCGGGAAAAGTGGGCGTGCTGCCGTGGGGCGATAACGTCCACGAAATCAATGCGGACGACGTGCCCGATCAGGAATTCGACGTGATCCTGTATCAGCACAAGACGCATTGGGAATACGACCGCGAGCATGTACTGAGCGACGCGCAGCGCCGCTTGCCGCGCGTGTATATCGAACACGATCCGCCGCAAGAAAATCCGTTCCAGCAATGGCATTGGGTCGACGACCCTGACACGCTGCTGGTTCACGTCACGCACTTTAACCAGTTGATGTGGGATTGCGGCGTGACGCCAACGCGCGTGATCGAACATGGCGTGGTGGTGCCCGAAGGCGTGCGCTATAGCGGCGAACTGGAGCGCGGCATAGTGGTCGTGAATCATCTCGCGCAGCGCGGACGACGCCTCGGCGCCGACGTATTCGCCGAGACGCGCACGCGCGTGCCGCTCGATCTCGTCGGCATGGATGCGCAACGGCTCGACGGCATCGGCGAAATCGGCAATCTGGAACTGGCGGCGTTCACCGCGCGCTATCGTTTCTTTTTCAATCCGATCCGCTGGACGAGTCTCGGCCTCGCGATTGTCGAGGCGATGACGATCGGCATGCCGATCGTCGGCCTCGCGACCACTGAACTCGCGACTGTTATCCGCAACGGTGAGAACGGCTTCGTGCATACGGATGTGAATGCGCTCGTCGACGCGATGCACGAACTGCTGCGCGATCCCGCGGAGGCCCGCCGCCTTGGCGAAGGCGCGCGGCGCACCGCGCTCGAACGGTTTCACATCGACCGTTTCGCACGGGACTGGCACGACGCACTGCTGCAAGTGACGGCGTAGGCCAGCGGTCAGCGCGACTCACGCCGAAGCATCGCACGGACAACGAAGGAAAGGACAACGACAGGGACGACGCAACATGAAAGAACTTACCCGCAAGCGGATTCTCGTTACAGGCGGCGCCGGCTTTCTCGGCTCGCACCTGTGCGAGCGGCTCGTAACGCAAGGCCACGACGTGTTGTGCGTCGACAACTTTTACACGGGCACGAAGGACAACATCGCGCGTCTGCTCGACTGCCCCAACTTCGAGTTGATGCGTCACGACGTGACATTTCCGCTCTACGTGGAAGTCGATGAAATCTACAACCTCGCGTGCCCTGCGTCGCCGATTCACTACCAGCACGATCCGGTACAAACGACGAAAACGAGCGTGCACGGCGCGATCAACATGCTCGGCCTCGCCAAGCGCGTGAAGGCGAGGATCTTCCAGGCGTCGACGAGCGAAGTGTATGGCGACGCGCTCGTGCATCCGCAGAAAGAGGACTACTGGGGTCATGTGAATCCGATCGGACCGCGTTCCTGCTACGACGAGGGCAAGCGCTGCGCGGAAACGCTATTCATGGATTACCACCGTCAGCATGGGCTTTCCATTCGCATCGCGCGAATCTTCAATACGTACGGGCCACGCATGCATCCCGCCGATGGCCGCGTGGTGTCGAACTTCATGATGCAGGCGCTGCGCGGCGAGCCGATCACGCTGTACGGCGACGGCTCGCAAACGCGTTCGTTCTGCTACGTGGACGACATGATCGACGCGTTCATCCGTTTAATGAATTCGGCCGACGATCCCGGCGGCCCGGTCAACCTCGGCAATCCGCACGAGCTCAGCATGCGCGAGATCGCGCAGCGGATCGTCGCGATTACGGGCTCGCGCTCACCGCTCGAACTACATCCGCTGCCGACCGACGACCCGTGGCATCGCCAGCCGGATATTTCACGCGCGCGCGAACTGCTCGGCTGGCAGCCGCAAACCTCGCTCGACGACGGTCTGAAGGAGACCGCGCGCTATTTCCGCGCGCGGATTGAAGCCACTGCGCAACCGGCTTCTGAAGCGGCCTCGACCCGCGCGCCTGCCAGTCAGCGCGCCGCCCTGACGTAACTTGCGAGAAACGTGCGGGTGCTGCCGTCGGGGAACTGCACGGCCACCTGTTCGCCGTTCGCGAGCGCGACCTCGCCCGCACCGTAGCGCGGCACCCGCACCGCATCGCCTGGCGCCCAGATGCGCGGTTTATCCGGCTTACCCGGCTTTTTTCGCTGGCGCTGCGCAACTTCAGCCGGGTGACTTTCTCCCGCTACGATAGCGTCCTGCCCAACATCGATTTGCGGCGGATTCGCGCAGTTGTCGCATACGCCACAGCGCTCGAGCGCAGGCGTGTCGCCGTAATAGTCGAGGATCGCACGCCAGCGGCATTGACCCGTTTGCGCGTAGTCGATCATCTGCTGTAGCGTTTCCCTGTCGTGCGCGCTCATCTGCTCGAATTGCGCCGCAGCTTTTGCAACCATGTCGCGCGCCGACTCCTGCGTGCCTTCACGGCTTCGCAGACGATAGCGCCGCTGCCGGTCGCGGCCGGCCACGCGAGCGTCGACCAGCATGTTCAACGCGACTTCGAGCTTGCCCGCGCCGACATCCGGCAATGCGTTCTTGAGCGCGGCTTGCGTCATGCCCTTCGGTTCGTCGGCGACATGCGCCGCCAGCGTGTCGTAAACCCGCTGCGCGAGTTCGATGCTCGGATAGCGTCCCGCGAGAAAGAACTGCTGGATGCGTCGGTCGTTCAGATCGAACAACAGCACGCAATCGGCAGGCTCGCCGTCGCGGCCCGCGCGGCCGGTTTCCTGATAGTAAGCGTCGAGGCTGCCGGGAATCTGATAGTGAATCACGAAGCGTATGTCCGCTTTGTCGATGCCCATGCCGAAAGCGTTCGTCGCGATCATCAAACGCGTAGCGCCCGACATGAACTGCTCCTGTGCCTCTTCGCGCGCGGCCGCCGCCATCCGACCGTGATAGCGCGAGACCGATTCGCCCGCTTCCGCCAGCCAGCCGTAGATTCGATCGACGTCGCGCACAGTCGCCGCATAGACGATGCCGCTGCCGCTCAGCGACGCAATCAGCTTTGACAGTTGCTCGCGCTTGGCGGCCATTGCGCGCGCCGCGCCGTCCTTGCCTCCCGCGGCGCTGACCTGCACTACGCGATAGCGCAAATTCTCGCGATACGTTCCGGTGCGAACCACGCGCGGCTCGCGCAATGCAAGCGAATGCACGATGTCGTCGATCACGCGCGGCGTCGCGGTCGCGGTCAACGCAAGCACAGGCGGTTGCCCAAGCGCCTTTACCGCCGCCGCGATCTCCAGAAACGCGGGACGGAAATCGTGTCCCCATTGCGACACGCAGTGCGCCTCGTCGACCACCACGAGGCCGACACGATTTTCCGGACGCGAGCGCAACGTCTCGATGAATGCCGGTTGCGCAAGACGCTCCGGCGTCACGAATACAATGCCGCTCTCGCCAGATGCGATCCGTTGCAGCGCTTCGCGCTCGGCGCGGCTACGCAACGTGCTGTTCACGAGTGTGCAATCGATGCCGGCCGCAAGTAGCTTGTCGGCCTGGTCCTTCATCAACGCAATCAGCGGCGATACGACAAGCGTCGTGCCATCCAGATGCAGCGCGGGTAACTGATAGCAAAGCGACTTGCCCGCGCCGGTCGGCATCGTGGCAAGCGTGTCCTGGTGTTGCAATACGCTGCGGATAATGTCCTCCTGCCCCGCGCGCAAACGCGCGATGCCGAACATGTCACGCATGGTCTTGCGCATGCTGCGAAGCCGCTGGTCGACTGTCATGGTTGGAAGCAAGCGTCCTTGCGGGCGTTCTCGCCCGCGGTTGTGTGAATGATGAATGTGAAGTGAAAAGCAAGCCGCCAGGATGTCGTGACGCCTCGCTCACGGTTGCAGCTTGACCTTGATCCAGCCCGGCTCGCGATTGTCGAACGCACGGTATGCCTCGATAACGTCGGTAATCGGCTCACGCTGCGTCAACACGGCGAGCGGATCGAACGAGCCGTTACGCACGATTTCGACGAGATGCGGCGTGATCGCGCGATGGTTGCAGTTCCCCATGCGTATCACCAGATTGCGGTTCATCGCCTCGCCGATCGGAAAAACGCGGTCGTTCTGCGGATACACGCCGATGATGGACACCGTGCCCGCTTTCGCCACGGCTCGCACGGACCACGTCAACACTTGCGACGGCCCGCTGCCCGGCCGCCAGTTATCGCCGTCCGGCTTCGCATCGGGCGCAATGTCCTTTACTTCCTTGTCGAACGCCTGTTGCTGGTCGCGTTGTTTCTGCGCGGCCGGGCCGTGATCGGCACGCACCGCATCGACGCCCACCGCATCTATCACGCGATCCACGCCGATGCCGCCGGTCAGTTGCAGAATGACATCGACCGGATCTTCGTCGTCGAAATCGATCACTTCTGCGCCTTGCGCGCGAGCCATGTCGAGGCGGGACGCGATGCGGTCCACTGCAATCACGCGGCCCGCGCCCATCAGCTTCGCGCTCGCAATGGCGAACTGCCCCACGGGTCCCGCGCCGAACACCGCCACCGTATCGCCGGTACGAATGCCCGCGAGTTGCGCGCCGAAATAGCCGGTAGGAAAGATATCGGAGAGCAGGATCGCGCGGTCGTCGTCGATTTCGTCGGGTAAGCGGATCAGGCTCGCATGCGCCAACGGCGTGCGCGCGTATTGCGCTTGCAGGCCCTGGAACGGGCCCGTCATTTTCGGTCCGCCGAAGAATGCGGTGCCCGCGCTCGCGCCATTGGGATTGGCGTTGTCGCATTGCGCCGTGTAGCCCGAACGGCAATACGCGCAATATCCGCACGAGATCGTCGACGGAATCAGAACGCGATCGCCCTGGCGCAGATTGCGCACACTGCGGCCCACTTCCTCGATCATGCCGATGCCTTCATGACCGAGAATCGTGCCCGGCACCATGCCGCCCAATGTGCCGCGCACCATGTGCAGGTCCGTGCCGCAAATCGCGCTCGATGTAAGACGCACAAGCGCGTCGGTCGGTTGCTCGAGCCCGGGGTCCGGAACATTGTCGAGACGAATGTCCCCTATGCCGTGAAATACCACTGCTTTCATGTGCGATCTCCTTCTCTTTCGATCGTGACGATGTCGCGGCCCGCGTGCTTGCCTGCATGAGTGCTTGCGGTTGAATTCGCGGGCCTTATCAGCGGCGCAGCAATCCGCGTGCAGCGCTTCGCCGCGACTCAGCAAAGCAGCTGCGGGTATCGCTTTTGCTCGACTGCGTAAGTGCGTGACGAAGCGCGAACCAGACCGAAAGGAGAAAGCGATGAACCAGGAACCGTCCGATCCCGTCGAACGCGCGGACCAGCGGCGCGAAACGCTGCGCGACGGCGATGTGAAGATCAAGTCCGACGGCACAGTCGAACAGCGCGAACATGGGAGCATGGACCCAACGCTCGTTCCGAAGGGAAAAGATCACCCGGCCGAAGGACCGTATACGCCGGAGCACGATCACGTCGATCCGGATCTCGAACCGGGCGGCGCCAAAGGGCACCCGACCAGCAAGGGCGATTTGTCTGCCTGACTGCCTGCGTGCAATGCAGGCGGCGCAAATCGCTGCAGGCATCGTGCAAGCGGCTCGCAAAGGGCCCGCACATTGCCGGGCAATCGAAAGCGCAACCGCCACGCGGCGGGTCCGCTTTTGCGCTCAGCGTCGAGTCATGCGCCACTCGCGGTATTCCCCGCGCGCACGCGATCACCCGTGACCGTCGACCGCTCGTCGCGCGTGTACGGCGCGAGTGCATCGGGCGTGCGCATGTCGCGTGGGGTTTCAAAGTCCGCGAGCGCGGCGCCACGCATGTGCTCCGGCGACTTCGCGAAGCCGGTCCGGTCGCTGTAGTCGACCGACGGTAAACGCTGCGCATTGGCCGCGCGATTCGCCGCATATACATCGAGCGCGGTGACGCAGGCGACGTTGACCGCCGCGACGGTCGCGCGTTGCCGGTCACGAGCGCTGAGCTTGTTCGACGATAGCGCGAGGGTGCCGAGATCGAGCGCATCGCCGCCTACACGCGCCCATAAAAACGGCTGCGGATTGCGCGACGCGAGTATGCCCACGCCGCACGCGAGTTCGCGCAATCCATAGAAACGCATGGCGCCGGCGCCGGTCTCGACACCGGCGGCCCGCGCCATCATGCGCGGCGCGACCAGTTCCGCGAGGCCGAGCGCGATGCTGAACCACCCGAGGCCGCGCGCGACTGAATCCGGTTCCGGCAGTCTTTTCTTCAGAGCGTGTACGCCGCCCTCCTGCTTCGACTCAGAGCGAGAATCCATTTGCATCACCTTCACATTGTGAAGAGCCGCAAAACGCGGCTCTCATGAAAAAATAGCCAGCGCCTGTTCCGCCATCACAACTGCTCAGCGCGTTTAAGGCTTGAGCACGACCTTGATGCAGCCGTCTTCCTTGTCGCGGAACGTCTTGTACATGCGCGGGCCTTCATCGAGCGAGACCGTGTGCGTGATTACAAACGACGGATCGATCTGCCCTTCCTGAATTCGCCGCAGCAGATCGTCGGTCCAGCGGTTGACGTGCGTTTGCCCCATGCGCCACGTCAGGCCCTTGTTCATCGACGCACCGAACGGGATCTTGTCTAGCAGCCCGCCGTATACGCCCGGCACCGACAGCGTTCCGGCAGGACGGCAAACGTAGATCATTTCGCGCAGCACATGAGGACGGTCGGTTTCGAGCATCACGGCCTGCTTGGCGCGGTCGTACATCGCATCAACGGAGCGTGCTGCGTGCGATTCCATGCCGACGGCGTCGATGCATTTTTCCGGGCCCTTGCCGCCCGTCAGTTCTTTCAATCGTTCGAGCACACTCTCTTCCTTGAAGTCGATCGTGACGGCGCCGCCCGCACGCGCCATCGAAAGCCGCTCGGGTACGTAGTCGATCGCAATCACCTGCTTTGCGCCCAGCAGCACGGCACTGCGAATCGCCATTTGCCCAACCGGCCCGGCACCCCAGATCGCGACTGTATCGGTCGGTTCGATATCGCATTGCACGGCGGCCTGCCAGCCGGTGGGGAAAATGTCGCCGAGGAAAAGCACCTGCTCGTCGGTGAGACCATCGGGAATCTTCACGTGAGTCTTGTCCGCATAGGGCACGCGCACGAACTCGGCCTGCCCGCCTGGATAGCCGCCCGTCAGATGCGTGTAGCCGAAGAGGCCTGCTGTGGTGTGCCCGAACATCTTGTCGGCGACGTCCTTGTTGCGGTTACTGCGCTCGCACACCGAAAAGTTGCCGCGTTTGCATTGATCGCATTCGCCGCAAATGATCGTGAAGGGCACGACAACGCGGTCGCCGACTTTCAACGCAGTGTTCTCCTTGCCGACTTCCACCACTTCGCCCATGAACTCGTGGCCCATGATGTCGCCGGATTCCATGCCCGGCATGAAGCCGTCATAGAGGTGAAGATCCGAGCCGCATATCGCGCAACTCGACACCTTGATGATCGCGTCGCGCGGATGTTCGATCTTCGGGTCGGGCACGGTGTCGCACCGGATGTCTTTCTTGCCATGCCATCTGAGCGCCTTCATATATTCCTCCACACTGAACCGGTTGATCTGCTCGCGGGTTGCTGCGAAAACACGCGCATGAGATGCGCCACGCGATCGGGCATTGCGCGATAGCCGCTACATCGCGCGTGTAAATTCGCCGCGCCGTCATACAAGCGCCGCACTGCGCGTTAGCGCTGAAATACGCTTCTCGCGGATCGGGTGAGCCACGCCATCACGCTTGTGCGCGCCAGCGTTCCAATCGCCTTGCGCGGCCCGAGCAGCACGGCGGCAAAACCGGCCGCCAGCAGCAGCGCCACGTACGGCGTGTCGGCGAGCGAGCTCATCACGTTGACGGCCGGCACGCCGGCTCTCGCGGTTCTCCGCGGCGTATGCAACGCCAGATTCGCGGACAGCAGGCGCGCGCGCGAGGTGGCCATGCGCTGAAGAATCGCCGCGCGGCGTTCCTGATGCCAGGCTCGATCATGTTTCATTTCAAGGCATCCTTCAGGGCTTCGAGGTCGTTGGACACTTCGTCGCGCAGCACATGCAACGGCTCGACGGGCTTCTGCGTCTTCATCATCGCGAAGGTGGCGACTGATATAAGCAGCCATGCGGCGGCGACACCCCACGCTACTGCGACGACGTAAGGCGTATTCCACGCAGTGACAATGACGGCCACGCAGAGAAAAGAGAGGGTGAACATGGCGGCGACCGCCAGCACGACCATCGCGATCACCTCGCGCACCAGCCGCCCTTTAGCCTCTTCGAGCTCGAGCGCCAGAAGTTCGGCGTAGTCGACTGCGCGACTGGAACAGAAACGCGCCACGTTGCGCCACTGGCTCACTTTGGTATGTATCGACATCCTGTATCTCCCGCCAGCAATTGTCGTCACGGGCGCTCGCCACCGGATGCGTGAACCGGCGACGAGCGCGTCATCCGAACGATGCAATCGACTCTGTGCCAACCGTCTCTAACGGTAATCTCTATCGCCGCGAACATCGCGTGCGGTCGCGGAGCGCAGCGCGCCGAGAATGAAACCCGCGGCCGCGGCAATCGCGAGCGCGGTGAACGGCCGCTCGGTGGTCGTCTCGCGCACGACATCCGTGAGATCAGCCCACACCTGTTGAGCCTTGCCGCTCAATTCGCGAGCGGTGCCGGCCATCTGGGTCCCGGTGTCGCCGAGCATTTCACCCGCCGTCTCCTGCACCTTGCCGCCTAGTTCCTTCACTGCCCCTTCCACTTTTCCTGTTTCCATGTCTGCTCTCCGTGGTTTGCGCGCACGAGGGTGCACTGCACTGGCCGCGCTGCCGGGGCTCCGGCATGCGTTGCCGTGACGCCGCAAGAAGCGCGCCGCGAGAGGGCGTTTGAAAAACGCATCGGGAAGAGATGGAGCGGCGCGGAGAACAATGCCGACGACAGACGGGGCAACGGATCGCAGGGAGAGAAACGACGAATGCCGGCGAGGGACGACGGACACGTTTACCGAGCGCCGCGGCGCCAGCGGTGCCAGCGGTGTGCGGCTACATGGATGCGTGCATTCGCGCAATCAGGACAAGTCATGATGCGCGGCTCCTCTTTGAGCGCATGCGCAACAAGTTCACGACGAGCGGACTAACGAGCGGAATAACCGTCAGGCAATGCGCCGTTCAATATCCGCTGCAACGTATCGATCTTCCGAAGATGCACGCCCCATAGCTGACCGCCGTCCTTAATGCGGCGCAGGCGCTCGTGCCAGTAACTGGGCGGGAAAGCGGAATTGTCGCGCGCACTTGCATGCGAGCCCAAAAGGACATGTTCGATATGGGCAAGATCGCGCTCGATCATCGCCTGTCGCATGGCGCCGAGCGCCCCGGAATTAAAGGTGTGTCGCATGACGGTGCAGGTAGCGGTAAAAAGACCGTCGGACAGCAAGCCGCGTGCCGCAAACCACTCACTGCCCCGTCCAATACCGCCGAAGTCCATGCGGGACACGCTACTGCACAACGCGGCAGACCGCGCGCGAGCCGCGTCCCGGGTCCACTTTCAGGCGCGAGGCCTGGCGTAAACGGCCAACGTCCTACCCTTTTTACAAAGCCCGCATTCGTCGAAGGCCCTGCGCAGTGCTCGACAGCGGGAAACGGGGGCCACCCCGATTCAAGCTTCCCCTGTTGGAGCCGATAACAAAAGGTGACGATCCATTCTGAAGGAGCGTTCCCTCGATTAACCGGCTGTTATGGCTCCAACTACGCGCGCTCCATTTTCCATCTCGCACCGCCTGGTCGTTTATTCGGTCGCTGGACTGGCAACGCTGTGTTCGCCGGTCGCTTTCGCCGACAGCGAGCCTCGCGCGAGCGACGCATCCGCCTCGGACACCGCCGAGCTGGCTACGATGCCATTGGAGGCGCTGATGCAGGTCACCGTCAGTACTGCGTCGCGTTTCGATCAGTCGATCACCGACGCACCGGCCGCAGTCGTCGTTCTCACCGCCGAGGACATTCGCGAGTTCGGCTGGCGTACCCTCGCCGACGCCCTCGCGTCGCTGCCCGGCCTCTACGTGACCAACGATCGTTCATACGAATACCTCGGCGCGCGCGGCTTTCAGCGTCCGGGCGACTACAACAGCCGTTTCCTGCTATTGATCGACGGCATGCGCACGAACGACGGCGTGTTCGGTCAGGCGCCGATCGGCACGGACTTTCCGCTCGACATGGATCTCGTCAAGCGCATCGAGTATGTGCCGGGCCCGGGTTCGTCGATGTATGGCGCCAACGCGCTCTTCGGTGTCATCAACGTAATCACCAAAAACGGCAGCGATCTTGCCGGCGCGGAAGCCGCCGTCGCGGCAGGAAGCTTCGGCGAGAAGAAAGGGCGTGCGTCATACGGCTGGCATGGCGCGCACGGTGCGGACATTCTGCTGTCGGCGACCTCGTACGCGCGGAACGGGCAGGACCTTTATTACCCGGCGTTCGATACGCCCGATCAGAACCACGGCGTTGCGAACCGGCTCGACTATGACCGCGCGCAGGACTTTCTTGCCAAGGCCGCCTATGGCGATTTCCGGCTGAGCCTCATTTACGGCAATCGGACCAAGGGTATTCCCGATGCGCCGTACGGCGCGGTTTTCAATGCGCCGTTCAGCGTGACGGACACCCATAGCTATGTGAACCTCACGTATCAGCATGCGCTGTCGGAAGGGGTCATGCTGGCGTCGCAGATGTACTGGGGCCGCTACGACTATCGTATGCCGTCGGTGTACGGCCCCGAGCCGGACGTGGCCAACGTCGACGGCAGCCACGCACTTTGGTACGGCGCCGAGGTGCACGCAACCATATCGTCGATTGCGCGACATCGCATCGTGATTGGCACTGACTTCGCGAGAGATGCGCGCCTAAATCAGTACAACTACAACGTCGACCCTTACTCGCAGATTCTCGACGACCATCACAGCGGCAACCGTGCCGGCGTCTATATCGAGGATGAAATCACGCTACCCGCCAACTTCACGCTCAACGCGGGTTTGCGCTACGACGAGCAGACGGCCTCGGGCGGCACCCTGAGTCCGCGCATCGGGCTCGTCTACAAGCTCACCTCGCGCGACACCTTCAAGCTGCTGTACGGCCAGGCCTACCGCGCGCCGAACGCATACGAGATGTACTACGCGGTAAGCGGCGCGGACGGCCAGTTGAAAAATCCATCGCTCAAGGCGGAGCATATCGCGACGACCGAACTCGTTTATGAAAGAGCCGTAGCCACGACGGGGCGCGCCACGCTCTCGCTGTTCGAGTACACCGCGCGCGATCTGATCAGCGCGACGCAGGACCCGTCGGGCCTCTATATTTTCCGCAACGTGAGCCGCGCAACGGCGCGAGGCGCCGAACTTGCCTACGAACAGCGGCTGGCGGGCGCGCGCTTGCGCGCGAGCTATTCGTATCAGATTGCGCACGACTCGAACACCGGCGCCGCGCTGCAAAACTCGCCGAGGCATCTCGCGAAAGCGAATGTCGTAGTGCCGTTTTTTGCCGATGCGCTGATGACGGGGCTCGAAGTGCAATGCACGTCGGCGCGTCTGGCCGCGGTCGGGGAGACAGGCGGCTTCTGCCTCGCCAACCTCACGCTCAGTTCGCGCCGGCTGATTCGCGGAGCCGATCTGTCGTTTTCGATTTATAACCTGACCGACAAACGATACGCCGACCCGGTGGGCCCCGGCTTCACACAGGAGACTGTTGCGCAGCAAAGCCGGACCTTCCTGTTCAAGGCCGTCTACGGGTTCTGACATGGATCGCGTTCGCATCAGGACCATTGCGGCGTGTTTCGTGTTCGCGGCGCCGCTGGTGGCGCAGACATCCGTCGACGCGCAAGTGGATCTGTCCGCGCTCGAAGCGGCCTACATTTTCAACTTCGCGCAGTTCACCGACTGGCCATCGGGGCGTCCGGCCGAGAACATGCTGTCGGTCTGCGTGGATCAGGACAGCCCGCTCGGCGTGGCACTCGCGAAGCTCGACGGCAAGCACGCGGGCAAGCAGATGTGGCGGGTTCGTCCGTTGCCTCGCACGGAAAAAACCGCGGATTGCCAACTCGCGGTGCTGACGGCCAGCACTGCATTGAACTCCGCAGTGAAGGCGCTGCTGGCGTCGGACGCGCCCGTCGTGATCGTGAGCGATGCCGACACGACCGAACAGGGCTGGGTGATTCGCCTCGTGCGCGAAGGCGATCATCTGAAGTTCGATATCAGCGTTAGTGAGGCTTCACGCCGGCGCATCACACTCAGTTCCAAACTCATGCGCCTCGCGAGGACGGTTCTATGAAGGCTTTCTCTGCCTGGTCACGGCTTGCATGGCCACGCGAGCACGTGAATCTGGTTGGGGTCGCGATCGCACTGCTCATTTCGAGTGTGGTGCTGCTGGTCTATCAGGCGGTTTCGCTGCGCACGTCGTTGACCAACGACGTCAGCATGCAGGCATCGGTGCTTGCGGAGAACCTGACCGCATCGGCGATGTTCGGCGACCGCAGCGCTACCGCGGAAGTACTCGGCTCGCTGCGCAAGGTCCCGCACGTCGAGACCGCAACCGTCTATACGCCCGATGGCGAACTGTTCGTGCGCTATGCGCGCCCTGGCTTGAGCCGCTCGGAGTACGAAGAAGGCACGCTCGCGAAGGCCGGCGGCTCGCGCCGTCTTTCACTCGAAGACATCTTCGTGGCGGCGCCTATCGTTCATAACGATCAGTCGCTCGGCAGCATCGTGATCGTCGCCACGACGGATGCGATAAAAATGCAGCTCGCGCAGTACGGCTGCTTCCTCGTGGGCGCGTCGTTGTGCTCTGTGTGGATCGCATCGCTCGTGATGAAGCGCATGCGCGAACGGGTTTCGCGCGTGGAAAAAGACCTCGAATATCTGGCCTCTACCGATCCGCTGACCGACCTGCCGAACCGCCGCGCGTTCTACGACGAACTGAAGGTGCGTCTGCACAAAGCGAGCGTGGCCAACAAGCGCGTCGCGCTGATGATGGTGGACCTCGACAACTTCAAGACCGTCAACGATACGCTCGGCCACGGCGCGGGCGATGAACTGCTCAAGCAGGTCGCCGACGCGCTGCGCCACGTGGTCCGGCCGCATGATCTCGTCAGCCGGATCGGCGGCGACGAGTTCGCGGTGGTCGTCGGACCGGACGCAAGCCGCGTTCGCGCACGCGCGACCGCAGGCCGCATCGCGCGCAACCTGTCGCGCCCATTCATGCTGCACGGCGTCGATTCGGCCGTGACGGCAAGTGTGGGCTTCAGCGTCTATCCCGACGACACCACCGAGATGGCGGAACTGGTCAGCAATGCGGACATCGCGCTGTACTCGGCGAAAAGCCGCGGCAAAAGCATTGCCGTCGAGTTTCAGAGCGAGATGACAGCCGAAGCGCAGCGGCGCGCGCGCATCGAAGCGGAACTGCGCAAGGCCGTCGATCACGACGGGCTGGAGATCGTGTATCAGCCGCAATTCGACTGCCTGTCGGGCCGCCTGCTCGGCGCGGAAGCACTGGTCCGCTGGACGCATCCGTCGGAAGGCCCTATTTCGCCGGCTGAATTCGTTCCGATTGCCGAGAACAGCGATCTGATCGTCGCCTTGGGCCGCTGGGTTCTTTGGCGCGCGTGCTGCGACGCGGCGAACTGGAACGCAGGCACGAATGCGGGCGTGCATGTAGCCGTGAACATTTCGGCCCGTCAATTGAGAGCGGACGGTTTCACGGCCGAAGTCTGCAATGCGCTGCAAAAAAGCGGTCTGCCAGCTTCGCTGCTCGAACTCGAACTGACGGAAAGCCAGTTGATGTCGAACATGTCGGTGGGCATTCAGGGGATGCAGGAATTGCGCGCAGCCGGTGTGCGCCTGTCGCTCGACGACTTCGGCACTGGGTACTCGTCGCTGTCGTATCTGCAATCTTTTCCGGTTCACAGCATCAAGATCGACCGCAGTTTCATCTGTCCTTTGCCGAATGGCGGCCAACCCATCGTGACCGCCATCATTTCGATGGCGCATAGTTTCGGCCTGCTCGTCGTCGCGGAAGGTGTCGAATATCCGGCGCAACTCGAATGGCTCTGCGACGCGCGCTGCGATGTGGTTCAGGGTTTCCTGACCGGCCGCCCGATGACGCTCGAACAGCTGCTCGCGATCATTCGCGCAGAAGAAGACGAGAAGGCCATCCGGTGCAAACCGCCGGCCGCGACGCGAGCGCAACGCGCGCCCACGGTCTGACAGCCCGCTTGACCCGTGCCATATATGAAGGTAACCTACACAGGTAGCCTTCATATATCTTCTGGCATTTTCCACAGACATGGGCAGGAACGATCCGCCGTTCGACCCCGATTCGCTTCACGTACTCGCCGAAGAGTTGCGCGTGCTGACCGGCAAGCTGCGCCGCCGTCTGCGCGAAGAGGCCCATCTCGGCGATTTCACTCCTTCACAGATACAGGTTCTTGGTCTGCTCGAGCGCGACGGTTCGTCAACGGTCACCGAACTCGCGCGCGCACAGGGCATGCGTCCGCAGTCCATGAGCGAGACGCTTTCCGTTCTGAAAGCCGCTGGCCTCGTGAGCGGCGCGCCCGACCCGAACGACGGCCGGCAAACCGTTCTCTCACTTACACCCGCCTTCCGCAAAAAGATCAAGGCAAGTCGCGCGGCGCGTGAAGACTGGCTGTTTCGCACCATTCAAACGCGGTTTTCGGCGGCGGAGCAGCAGCAGCTCGCCACTGGCGTCGAATTGCTGAAACGCCTGATCGAATCGTAGTTCCCCGCTCACCACAGCAGGAGTTCACATGGCACTGACTACACTCGACGCAAAAACCGCAATAGTAGTGATCGATTTGCAGCAAGGCATTGTGGCGATGCCCACGGCTCATCCCACCGCACACGTCGTCGAGCGCGCGGCCGTATTGGCTGAAGCGTTTCGCCGCCACGGTCTGCCAGTCGTACTCGTCAACGTGGCGGGCGGCGCGCCGGGCCGTGCAGAACAGTCGCGTGCTACCGGCAATTTCTCTGCGGGATTCTCGGACCTCGTGCCCGAATTGAACCGGCAAGCGTCGGATCATCTGGTGACGAAACACACGTGGGGCGCGTTCACAAATACGGATCTCGAAGCGTATCTGCGCAAACAAGGCGTCACGCAAATCGTGTTGGCAGGCGTGTCGACCAGCATCGGCATTGAATCGACCGCGCGTTTCGCACACGAGCTCGGCCTGAATATCGCGTTCGCCACCGACTCGATGACCGACCTGCATCTTGACGCTCACACGAACAGTCTCACGCGAATTTTCCCGCGGCTCGGCGAGACCGGCACGACGGACGAAGTACTCGCCATGCTCGAACAGACGCACGCATGATCATGCGTTGCCAGCCGCGCACCATGCAAGCTCGCGCAAAGGAACTCCGGTGAGCAGCACATTCCGTTCGCTGCGCAACTTCAATTACCGGGTATGGGCGAGTGGCGCCATCGTCTCCAATGTCGGTACATGGATGCAACGCACCGCGCAAGACTGGCTCGTTCTCACGGAACTCACGCAACACAATGCGACTTCCGTGGGTATCGTCATGTCGCTGCAGTTCGGACCGCAAATGCTTCTGTTGCCGCTCACGGGCTATGCCGCCGATCACTTCGACCGCCGCAAGCTGCTGTTCGTCACGCAGGCGGTCATGGGAAGTCTGGCGCTCGGCCTCGGCGCGCTCACGCTCACGGGCCTCGTACAGCTCTGGCACGTGTATGTTTTCGCGGGACTGCTAGGCTGTGTGACTGCGTTCGATTCGCCCGCGCGCCAAACCTTCGTATCGGATCTCGTCGGCGAAGGCGATCTGTCGAATGCGGTCGCGCTCAACTCCACATCGTTCAATGCAGCCCGGATGATCGGTCCGGCGATTGCGGGCCTGCTGATCGCATCGGTCGGAACGGGCTGGGTGTTTCTGATCAACGCGCTTTCTTTTATCGCCGTACTCGGCGCGTTGCGCATGTTGCGCGTGCACGAGCTGCATGCGAAGCCTCGTGCGCTGCGCTCGCGCGGCAGTTTCGCGGAAGGCTTCAAATACGTGTGGAAGCGCCCCGACCTGAAGGCGGCGCTTCTGATGCAGTTTCTGATCGGCACATTCGGGCTTAACTTCCCCATTTTCATTTCGACGATGTCGGTCACCGCATTTCATGCAGGCGCGGGCGAATACGGCGTGTTGAGCTCGACGATGGCGATCGGCTCCGTGACGGGCGCGCTGCTTGCCGCGCGTCGCGCGCAACCGCGCATGGCCTTGTTGCTGGGCGCCGCGGCCGTGTTCGGCGTGGGCTGCACGGCTGCGTCGCTGATGCCGAACTATGTGCTGTTCGGCATCATGCTCGCCTTCATCGGCGTGTCGACGCAAACCTTCAACACGTCCACCAACAGCCTCGTGCAGCTCTCCACGGAACCGGCCATGCGTGGCCGCGTGATCGCGATTCTGCTCGCCATTGCGCTCGGCGGCACACCGCTTGGCGCGCCAGTAGTCGGCTGGGTCGCGGATCGTTTCGGCCCGCGTTGGGCGCTTGGCGTCGGCGCTGCATCGGGCTTCGCTGCCGCGCTCGTTGGACTGCTGTACCTCGTGAAATACCGGGGCTTGCGCGTGTATGCCGAAGCGGGACGTCTGCGCTACAGCATCGACGAGCCGCGCCAGGCGCCGCCTTATGTGAGCCCCGCGATGGCCGTGCAAAACGCCGTACTCGACGAAGCCGAAGAAGAAACGTCGTCCGGTGTATAGCAGCGCAGCGAAAAAAATAGCCGCGACTGCAAATGCAGCCGCGGCTTTCTTATTGCGCTTGTTGCTCGAACTGCGAGTTACTTCGCGACAGGCATCGTGAATTCGGCGCCCTTCGCGATGCTGTCGGGCCAGCGCTGCATGATGCTCTTATAACGCGTATAAAACCGCACGCCCTCTTCGCCGTAAGCATGGTGGTCGCCAAATAGCGACTTCTTCCATCCGCCGAACGAGTGCCACGCCATCGGCACCGGAATGGGCACGTTGATACCGACCATGCCCACCTGAATCTGCCGGCCGAATGCGCGCGCCACGCCGCCGTCGGACGTGAAAAGCGATACGCCGTTACCGAATTCATGCGCGTTGATCAACTCGACCGCACTCGCGAAATCGGGCACCCGTACCACGGCCAGCACCGGGCCGAAAATCTCTTCCTTATAGATCTTCATGTGCGTGCCGACATTGTCGAACAGCGTTCCGCCTATGAAGAAGCCCGCTTCGTTCGTGACCGGATGCGCACGGCCATCCACGATCAGCGTGGCACCCTCTTCCTGACCCGAAGCGATATAGCCCGCGACTTTCGCCTTATGCTCGGCGGTCACGAGCGGACCCATCTCCGCATCGAGGTTCTCACCATTCCTGATCACGAGCGACTTCACGCGGGGCACCAGCTTTTCAATCAGCTTGTCAGCGACGTTGCCCACTGCCACCGCCACCGAAATTGCCATGCAACGCTCGCCGGCCGATCCGTACGCGGCGCCGATCAGCGCGTCCACGGCCTGGTCGAGGTCGGCGTCCGGCATCACTACAAGGTGATTCTTCGCGCCGCCGAGAGCCTGCACGCGCTTGCCGCGCTTCGCCGCCTCGGTGTGAATGTACTCGGCGATCGGAGTCGAACCGACGAAAGACAGCGCGGCCACATCCGGATGCTCGATCAGTGCATCGACGGCTACCTTGTCGCCGTTGACCACGTTGAACACGCCGTCCGGCAAACCGGCTTCCTTCAACAACTCTGCAATGCGCAGCGACGCCGACGGATCGCGTTCGGACGGCTTCAGCACAAACGTGTTACCGCACGCCAGCGCGACGGGGAACATCCACATCGGCACCATCACCGGGAAATTGAATGGCGTGATGCCCGCGACGACGCCGAGCGCCTGACGCAGATTCCAGTTGTCGATGCCGCCGCCAATCTGGTCGGTGAAATCGGTCTTCAGCAGATTCGGAATACCGCATGCGAACTCGACCACTTCAATGCCGCGCACGACCTCGCCTTGTGCGTCCGTGAACACCTTGCCGTGCTCGCGCGTAATGAGCATGGCCAGTTCGTCGTGGTGCCTGTTGAGCAATTCCTTGAACTTGAATAGAACGCGCGCGCGCTTGAGCGGCGCAGTTTCGCTCCATGCGGGAAAGGCGGCTTTGGCCGACTGCACCGCGGCATTCACTTCGTCGACCGACGCAAGCGCCACTGAACCCGTCACCTGACCCGTAGCGGGATTGAACACGTCCTTGGAGCGGCCGCTGGTCGGCGCAACCACCGCACCGCCGATATAGTGGCTCAACTGCTGCACTGACAACTTTTCTTGTTCGCTTACTGCGTTCATTTCGTACCTCGGGTTCGGATGGGCCGCGGCGTTTGCGCCGGACAGGCAGGCGGATCGAGTCCGTCAACTGTATCGACGCTGCGCAGCATATTCCCGATACAGCAAAACAGAACCGCGCCTCACTGTATTGTTTTTTGCGCGGCAACTGTATTGGAAGGAAGGCAGCACGAGCATCGGTGCTCGCCGTCTGCCGCGCCGCAGCATGCACTCGCGGCCGCACCCGCGCCTGGCTCGCCGTATAAATCCTGGCTTGCATAGTTCGCGCGCCAGACGCCAAATGAGGCAGCCGCAGAAGCGGGTCACCCACAAACAGGTGAGGAGGCGCGACATGGCAACGAACGCATCGGCGGACGGTCACAAGCATCGCGGGCAGGCTCGCAAGGCAACGGCCAGCGGCTGGATCGGCTCGGCACTCGAGTACTACGATTTCTTCATCTACGCGCAGGCAGCGGCCCTCATTTTCCCCCAGCTGTTTTTTCCATCCGGCAATCCAAAGATCGCGATCGTCGCCTCGCTCGCGACTTACGGCGTCGGTTACGTCGCCCGGCCAATCGGCGCGTTCGTGCTCGGACATTGGGGCGATACGCATGGCCGCAAGAACGTCTTGCTGCTGTGCATGTTCCTGATGGGCTTTTCGACGATGGCGGTCGGCCTGCTGCCGACTTATCACCATGTCGGCTTGCTCGCGCCCGCGCTGCTCGTCGTGCTTCGTTTGATTCAGGGCTTTGCGGTCGCTGGTGAAATCTCGGGCGCGAGTTCAATGATCCTCGAACATGCGCCGTTCGGACGACGCGGCTATTACGCAAGCTTCACGCTGCAAGGCGTGCAGGCCGGACAGATTCTCGCGGCTGCCGTGTTTCTGCCACTCGCCTATTACATGGACGAGAGCTCGTTCAATTCGTGGGGCTGGCGCATTCCATTTTTACTCAGCGCTCTGGTGCTGGTGGCCGGCTATATCATCCGCCGCGAAGTCGAGGAAACGCCGGCTTTTGCGAAAGAAGGCGCGAGCGGTGGTGTACCGAAGTCGCCGATTGCAGAGGCGTTCCGCTACAACTGGGCGGATATGCTGCGCGTGGTCGGCTGTTCGCTGATGAATGTGATTCCCGTGGTCGCGACGATTTTCGGCGCTGCGTATGCGGTGCAGGCCTCGTACGGCATCGGCTTTTCGAAGAGCGTCTACTTGTGGATTCCGGTGATCGGCAACATTGTCGCCGTGCTCGTGATTCCGTACGTGGGCAATCTGTCGGACCGGATCGGCCGGCGCCTGCCGATCATTGTCGGCGCGCTCGGCGCGGGGCTTCTCTCGTTTGCATACCTATACGCGATCAGCATCCACAACGTGGCGCTCGCGATAGTCGTGTCGATCCTCATGTGGGGCGTCATCTACCAGGGCTATAACGCGACCTTCCCGAGCTTCTATCCAGAACTTTTCCCCACGCGCTCGCGCGTCTCCGCAATGGCGATCGGGCAGAACATCGGCACGACGATTACTGCGCTGCTGCCCGCCTTGTTCGCTTATGTCGCGCCGCCCGGATCGCACAACGTTCCGCTAACTATTGGAGCAATCACATTCGGCATCACGATTATTGCGGCCGTGACCGCATGGAGCGCAAAGGAGAACTTCCGCGTGAAACTGACCGATCTCGGCCAGCCCGGCGCAGTGCCGCTCGACAAGACTAGCTATGACCGGCTAAGAGCCGAGACAATGGCCGAGTCGAAAAAGGCCGTCGCTTCATAGGCCCGGAAAAGGACTCGCGTTAGCGCCATTGCGCGGTCAACTCGTTCGCGAGAATCATTTGCTCGCGAACCCGTTCGATGAAGGCGGCCTCCACGCCGCTTTGCGCCTTGAGAAATTTGAGCGCCGCCGAATGCACCGCGCGCATCGACCCGCCGTCGATTCCCGCGATACGCGTCGCGTTGCGCCGCGTTTCTTCAACCAGATCTCGCGCGCCGCTGAAGTCGGGTGACAAGCCGCTCTGCGCTTCGAAGCCGGCTTGCAGACGGGCTGCGTATTCGCGAGACTGTCCTGGCTGGTCCATGTCGACGAGCAGATCGACGCCTTGTCCCATTCGCCATGTGCAGAGAATCCACAACGCGACGAATGCGCGGTATGCGTTATTGCCTTCCGCGCTGCGCGCATACTGTTCGCATGCGATTGCAAAGGCGTCGTCGGAAGCGGGCGTGGCAGGCGGCAACTTCACATCGCACATATCGATGATCTGCTTGACCAACGGTTCGCCGCGATTCAATCCGAGCACGCGAAACGGCGCGGCCACGAAAAACGGATTGCGCCATTGCTGGTTAAGCAGCCAGCCCGAAGCGAATTGCGACGCTGGATTGCGCAATACACCAACGTGCATCGCATCCGGAAACGCTTGCCTGAGCCACGGCAATCTTCCCGACGAGCGACAGAACTTGAGGACGGGCACGCTGCCCTGCCGCACCGCGTGTTCGCACAGGCTGCGCAAATACGCATGCAGCGCGGGAAATTCGGCGTCGGGCGCGCCGCCGAAACGGTCGACGCTGAATTGCCTTCTGTATCCCGCGACACCGTGCGCGCCTTCATGCAGAAACGGCTTGTATTCGTCGAAGTAAGGCGCGTGCAGCGGCGGATGTCCCGAGGTCAGCGTAGGACGGCTCACGGAAACGTCGGCGAGCCTCAGATCCGCGAGCACGTTGCTGAGTGGTTCGTAAAAGCCGGTCACGCCGCCAAGCGCACGCAAGCGGGACCACACCCAGGTGCCCGCGCTGCGCCAGCCCGTATGTAGAAATACCGGTTGTTTAAGGGCAGTTTTCGACGCGGCGTCAGCCTCATGTGACAACGGCATGGGACTTCTCTTCAAGTGAAAGCGATAGGGAATCGTGCAACGCGTAATCTAGCGTTTGGAACTGTCGTCTGCGTGACGGAAGCATCACTTTACCTTGCATCGTGCATCGACACTGGAAGCGCGCCTGCAAACGCATTAAGCTCCGGAGTCCCGAACTGAAAAGCGCCCACATGAACGAATCCGCCGACATCCGCTTCCTGCTGACGATACGCGAAAGCGGCAGCCTCGTGGCTGCGGCGCGAAAGCTGGGGCTGTCGCCATCGGCGATCACTCAGCGTCTTCAACAACTCGAGAAGAAGCTTGGCGCCCAACTGCTGAACCGCAGCGCGCGCCGTCTTCAATTCACTGAAGAAGGAACGCTGCTGTGCGAACGCGGCGCAGAACTCGTCCAGCAATTCGACGCGCTGTTCGAAGATTTGCAGATGCGCCGCGGCGGCCTCGTCGGCACACTGAAAGTCAATGCGCCGCTCGGCTTCGGACGGCGCTACGTGGCGCCTGCGATTGCCGGGTTTCAGCAGCAGCATCCGGATATCGACGTCGCGCTGACGCTCTCGGATCAGCCCCTCATGGAAACGACGGAGCGCTTCGACATCGTCGTGCATATCGGCGAGCTGCCCATATCGAACCGCGTGGGTTACACGATCGCACCGAATGCGCGCTTCGTGTGCGCGGCGCCCTCGCTCGTCAGGCGTCTGGGCGCGCCCGAGTCGCCCGACGAACTCGCCGCGCTGCCCTGCATCGTGCTGCGCGAGAATAACGAAGACGTCACGCTGTGGCAGTTCAGCCGCGGCCGCATGCACCGCAGCGTACGCGTTTCGCCGCATTTGAGCTGCAATGATGGCGACGTCATCCGCCAATGGGCGTGCGAGGGACGCGGCGTGATTCTGCGCTCCGAGTGGGATGTGGCGGACGACATCGTGAAAGGAAGGCTCGTCCGTTTGCTGCCCGCATGGAAAGCCCCGGATGCAAACGTCATCGCACTGACGCACCAGCGTGCGGGTCTGCCCAACCGTACGCGGACGTTTATGCAGTACTTGCAGGCGAAATTCCGGCCGTTGCCGCCTTGGCGGATTGCATACTGAGCAGACTTAACCTCTGGGCAAGTCATACGCCGTGATGAACCGCCCGGCTGGACAGATTAGTTGGTCAAACGTCGCCTGGCTATTGAACTGCACTCCGCGCGTAGCGTCCGTCGTGCAAACACCTGTCACGATATGGTCAGCGTGCCGGCATGACTGACAAGCGTGCAGCCGCACTCCGCGCGATGGCCGTGAAGGGCTACCGGCTTACCGGTGAAAACGCTCGATTTATCGCCTTCCGCAATCGGGTTGACGCCATGCCCGGCACAGTTCACAAGGTCGCCCTTGCGAGCGATAGCCTTGCCATCGACGCTATCGGTATCCGACCCGGTCATAACCGTGCCGCCGTGAGGGGCCAGTGAGTCGCCCACTACAATGACCTGCCGTACCATTGTGTCTCCTGAACGAGAAAATGCCGGGTGAGCTAAAGGGTGATCTTCTTCACGCCGGGTATATCGGCGTCCGCGTTCGGACTGCCGAGATAGGTCCATTGCACGCTTTCCAATGCGATGTTCAGGGAGTGGGCGCGCGGGTCCGGAAAGGACCGGCCTTCTTCCACAAACGCCTGCTGTTCCCACCGGTTATAGAGTGCCGCCAGCGGGTGGTCTGCGGGGATGCGCCCTTCCCAGACGCCAGTCTGCGCGCAACGTTGCAGACCGTTGCACTGCTGGTCTGATGCCGGCGCCGGCACCTGCCGCAGCAGCCCGGCCTG
>NZ_AWZT01000141.1 GCF_000472525.1 Paraburkholderia dilworthii | reverse complement strand
CCAGATTGTGTCAAAACGGTTTTTGGAGCGCTAAAATTTGCCATCCGACAGCGAGGGATAAGCAGGATGAAACGGTTCGTTCAAGGCGACAATCGTACGCAAAGCTTTCTCCTCCCTGAAGCGCTCGATGACTACGTGACGGACACAAATCCCGTGCGCGTAGTTGATGTCTTTGTAGATGAGCTTGATCTTCATAAGCTTGGGTTTGAAGGCGTCGAACCAGCGTTGACGGGTCGGCCTTCGTATCACCCCGAGGTGATGCTCAAGATCTATATCTATGGTTACCTGAACCGGATCCAATCGAGCCGTCGCCTTGAACGCGAGGCCCAGCGCAACGTCGAACTCATGTGGCTCACGGGCCGCCTGGCACCGGACTTCAAGACCATCGCGCGGTTCCGCAAGGACAACGGCAGAGCGATCCGTAGCGTCTGCCGTCAGTTCGTCGTGCTGTGCCAGCGTCTGGACCTTTTCGCCGAAGCGATCGTTGCGATTGACGGCAGCAAGTTCAAGGCGGTGAACCACCGCGACCGTAACTTCACGAGCGCGAAGCTTGAACGACGCATGCGCGACATCGAGTCAAGTATCGCCCGCTATCTCGATGCGATGGACACAGCGGATCGTCAGGAGCCTGCCATCGCAAAGGTCCGGACAGAGCGATTGCAGGACAAGATTGCGGCCTTGAAGGAGCAGATGCGAGGCCTCAAGGAGATTGAGGTCCAACTCAACGCAGCACCCGACAAACAGGTATCGCTCACGGACCCGGATGCCCGTTCGATGAAGACACGAGGAACGGGGGTCGTCGGCTACAACGTCCAGACTGCGGTTGACACGAAGCACCATTTGATTGTCGCGCATGTCGTGACCAATGATGGCCTCGATCGTGATCAGTTGACGTCGATGGCGAAGCTTGCCCGCACGGAGATGGCCGTCGACAAGCTCACTGCAGTTGCGGATCGGGGCTACTACAAGAGCGAGGAGATACTTGCATGCCATGAGGCCGGAATAAGCGTGTTCGTTCCGAAG
>NZ_AWZT01000140.1 GCF_000472525.1 Paraburkholderia dilworthii | reverse complement strand
AAACGTCGTTTGCGCGGGTCACGCTTCTTTCCGCAGTCGGCTCATCAATCACGGCACGCTGCACGCATTGGTCGGACAGGCATGGAGAGCCTCGCTTTTGGGCGCGCTCGGGGCGCAGCAGTCAGTTGCGGCTTCTTCCAGACCATCGTCCACGCTTCGGACGCTCCCAGTGGGATCAATGTTGGTAAGCGGTTTGCATCATGCCGTCGCCTCCATTGAGCCCCAGCGGAAGTCAGATCCGTCGATCCACATCCTGTGCAGAATAACGGCAAGTTTGCGGGCGACGGCGACAACGGCCCGGCGATGCCCACGACTCTTTTCCAGTCGCTTGCCCCACGCCTTGAGCGTGCACCAGGAGGCGCTTCGGGAGACCAGCGCATGCGCGGCGGTGTAGAGCGCGCAGCGCACATCAGGGTCACCAGCCTTCGAGATTCGCCCCGGATTGTCCATTTCGCCTGACTGGTAGCGCCGTGGCGTCAACCCGAAATGGGCCGCAACTGTTCGTGAAGACTTGAAGCGGCTCGGGTCATCAACTGCCGCCTTGAAGGTCAGCGCAGTAATGACGCCGACACCGGGTACGGTCATGAGCCGCTGGCAGACCGGATCGGTCCTGACAATGGCCTTGACTTCGTTATCAAGCTTGAGGAAAGTTCGGTAGAGCACCTGACGCGCTTCAAGCAGCGGAAGAAGGGCCCTGACAAGCAATGCATCAGCCTCTATAAGTGGGCGCACCACACTGTCATACGCACCGTGCGGGACTTTTATCGCGAGCCTGATTCCGAAGACCTTGAGCAAGCCGCGCAGTTCGTTCTCGAGATCGACACATTTGTTCAGAACGGCCTTGCGGCTTGAGAGCAGTGCGCGGATATGGTGACTCTCGATACTCTTCACATGGACGCGGCTATACCAGCCAGTGCGCAGGATCCTTGCAATGCCTCTGGCGTCGTTACGATCCGTTTTATTGCGCATCGCGCTCAATGCTGCATTGACCTGACGGGCTTCCAGGCAGACCACGTCGAATCCTGCCTGCTGCAGCCCATACGTCAGGTACTGCGTCAATGTGCCGGCTTCGAATCCAACCGTC
>NZ_AWZT01000139.1 GCF_000472525.1 Paraburkholderia dilworthii | reverse complement strand
CCATCGCCAGCGTCGACTCACGGTGCTTTTCGCCCAACCAGCTCTCATGCCGGAACTCAAATGCGGTGAGGAACGGGTGCATGCGCTCCGCACAGTGTTCAACGTGCTCCCTCGCTTTCGGTACCGCCGTGACCCAGTGCGGGAACTGGAAAAGCACTGAGCCCAACTTGCCAGCCTGATGCAGCGGTCGCAACGCCTCGAAGAAGCGTGCCCACAGCTCCTCGATCACCGGCGGCGGAATGTCCTTGTAGTAGAGGTTTTTCTTTCCCGTACTGGGCAAGTCGGCTTGCAGATCCTTCGGGAAAAAACGCGGCTCGGTCTGGTGGCCGGTGAACAGCCTGAACGCTTTCACGTCGAAAACAAACCCTGGTGGTGTCCTCTCCACCCACAAGGCGCTGTTGGTAGCGCTCGGCATTGCATAGTACGAAGAATCGACTTCGACCAGCGGGAACACGCTGGCGTAGTACCGCAGGCGCGCCTCTGCGCTGCTGCAGCCGGGAGGGTAGAAGGCGCCCGACTCGATCAGTGTCTTGTCGGTCCACGAGGCGGTCCCTACCAGAATCGACATGGCAAGTTCCCTTGACGTACGGGGACGATCATTCTGCCGCACGCTGGTCGCCGGGAAAAGCGCCCGTGACGCGGCGCCGGCGGGCGACCGTGCCGTTCGGACGCGACCGCCCTGGCGGCGTCAACCGGACTGCGTTTGCTGGCACTCTGTCCGGAACCAGTAGTCGACCACCCTCTGCGCCGCCTGAAGATCGTCCGGGTAGTACGGATCGTACCAGGGAGACGGGTCGTAGCCAGCCTTCCTTAGCGCGGAGAGCTCGCTCTGGTGTTGCCCCATGGTTGACGGGGCGTTCGTCCTCAGCGCGGCGATGTCGCGGCACTCTGTCGGGCTGAGATGCCGACCGCTGTACGGCACGGTGGCAGCGACACAGCCTGCAAGCAAAAGGGCCGCATTGAGTGCGGCAGCCATGGTGACACAGCCCCAAACCGCCATGATGAGACCTCCCTGACTTTTGGCGGCCGCCGCATTGCCCGAGCCGCAGCGTCCGCCGGCGTGCGATGCACGCTACTCGTCGCCGCTTCCAAGCTCACTGTGTTTATGTGAATGCGTCGCGCCATGAACCAGTTCATAATGTGCGCCCTTGCCTGAACGGGTTGGAGGAAAATGCTCGCCTTCGACGCAGGTGACCTCGAATTCCGGGCCGCCTCCGCCCTCCTTCACTACCTTGTA
>NZ_AWZT01000138.1 GCF_000472525.1 Paraburkholderia dilworthii | reverse complement strand
CCATCGCCAGCGTCGACTCACGGTGCTTTTCGCCCAACCAGCTCTCATGCCGGAACTCAAATGCGGTGAGGAACGGGTGCATGCGCTCCGCACAGCGTTCAACGTGCTCCCTCGCTTTCGGTACCGCCGTGACCCAATGCGGGAACTGGAAAAGCACTGAGCCCAACTTGCCAGCCTGATGCAGCGGTCGCAACGCTTCGAAGAAGCGTGCCCACAGTTCCTCGATCACCGGCGGCGGAATGTCCTTGTAGTAGAGGTTCTTCTTGCCCGTCTTGTGCAAGTGCGCTTGCAGATCCTTCGGGAAAAATCGCGGCTCGGTCTGGTGGCCGGTGAACAGGCGGAACGCCTTCAGGTCGAAAACGAACCCGGCAGGCGTCCTTTCAACCCACAAGGCGCTGTTGGTAGCGCTGGGCATCGCATAGTACGAAGAATCGACTTCAACCAGGGGGAACACGCTCGCATAGTAGCGCAAGCGTGCTTCCGCACTGTTGCAGCCGGGAGGATAGAACGAGCCTGACTCGATCAGTGTCTTGTCGGCCCATGAGGCGGTTCCCACCAGAATCGACATGGCAAGGTCCCTTGAGGTAAGTCACCGATCATTCTGCCGCAGGCTGCGCGCCGGAAAAAGCGCCCGTGACGCGGCGCCGGCGAGCGACCGTGCCGCTCCGACGCGACCGCCCTGGCGGCGTCAACCGGACTGCGTTTGCTGGCACTCCGTTCGGAACCAGTAGTCGACCACCCTCTGCGCCGCCTGAAGATCGTCCGGATAGTACGGATCGTACCAGGGAGACGGGTCGTAGCCTGCCTTCCTTAGCGCGGACAGCTCGCTCTGGTGTTGCCCCATGGTTGGCGGGGCGTTCGTCCTTAGCGCGGCGATGTCGCGGCACTCTGTCGGGCTGAGACGCCGGCCGCTGTACGGCACGGTGGCGGCGACACAGCCTGCAAGCAAAAGGGCCGCATTGAGTGCGGCAGCCGTGGTGACATAGCCTCTGACCGACATGATGAGACCTCCCTGACTTTGCGGCGGCCGACGCCGCCGCATTGCCCGAGCCCAAAGCGTCCGCCGGCGTGCGATGCACGCTACTCGTCGCCGCTTCGAAGCTCACTGTGTTTGTGTGAATGCGTCGCGCCATGAACCAGTTCGTAATGCGCGCCCTTGCCTGAACGGGTTGGAGGAAAATGCTCGCCTTCGACGCAGGTGACCTCGAATTCCGGGCCGCCTCCGCCCTCCTTCACTACCTTGTA
>NZ_AWZT01000137.1 GCF_000472525.1 Paraburkholderia dilworthii | reverse complement strand
CTTCAGCGGGAACTCTGCCACGTCGTCTTCCTTGTCAATCTGTCGTGATGAAATGGCGCATGGCTTCAGGCCAGACGCTCGCCCCGGTTGGTGCGGTAATCGGTATGCTCAGGATTGCCATTGAGCGCATCGCGCACCTTGAGGTCGAACTGGCCGCCGTTGCTGAGCCTGACCTGATAGGCCGGCGTACCGAGCTGGTGATCCTTCACGACGATGCGGCCGAATTCGTCGGTGACGCCTTCACCTATCTTTGCTCCGCCCTTGTATAGGTCGTATGGCTCGCTGACGGTCTGGTGTCCCTCACCAGGCAATGCCTGTAACGCGAAATGCAGGTCTTGCTGCATGGGCGGCACCATCGGCAACACTGGCTTGCCCACGTTGTCCGGTCCCGTAAATACACGACTGGCGGCATGGACTGCAAAGCCACCAGATGTACCGCTTCTGATCTGCCCGGCGTTCCAGCGGGTAAAGCTGCCGCCGCCGCTGATTTCGACCTCTTCCTTCGCGCTGATGCTGATCCTGTTCGCGGTGACCGTGACATTCAGCTTCGCGAGCAGATTGATGCTGTCCTTCAGGGCCTTGAGATCGATATCGCCACCTGCGGCGATCAGGTTCATCCCCGCCTTGACGCAGAAGAGCCTGATCCCGTTTCTGACACTTGCCAGCAGTCGTCCACCTGCTGACAGGCTCAAATGGTGACCGCAGGTCAGCGCGATATGCTCGCCACTCGCAACGTGTGTCGATTGCGCCGTTGTGGTTTCGATACCGGCAGGGCTGGCGAGCACCAGATGTGGGCTAGCCAGTTCAGGGAAGTTTCCTTCGGCGCTGTTGCCACCGCTTCCCCTGATCGCATCGTTTTGCGCCTTGATCGCCTTTGCAACATCGCTCTGGTCGCTGTCCTGATCCGGCGCCCGATTCTGCTGCGCCAGTCCGGAGAGACTTTCATGCTGCTCGCGCGCCTGCGTCAGCCGCTGCACCGTCTCAGCCATATCCTTCATGGGGACCGACGCACCCTCACGGGCCTCGGTCGTAATCAGCATGCCCCGGTTCGCCCGCATCACCGCGTGCGCGTCAGTCGCGATCTCGATCCCCTCGCCGCGTGCCTCCTGCCGTCCCCTGTCTCCGTTGATGCGCACGTTGTAACCGGCTACGAAGCGCGAGTTCGCATGGTCGCTTGCCATCTGCACCTGAAGCCTGCCGGGCGTGTCGTCGGTCACCACCATGTTCGATGCGCGCCACGGCGCGGCCAGTTCCTGGCTGCGCCAGCCCGACAGTG
>NZ_AWZT01000136.1 GCF_000472525.1 Paraburkholderia dilworthii | reverse complement strand
CCCTTGCCTGAACGGGTTGGAGGAAAATGCTCGCCTTCGACGCAGGTGACCTCGAATTCCGGGCCGCCTCCGCCCTCCTTCACTACCTTGTAAATTTCGGATGTCTTCACGGTCTCGCCGGGTTTATGCTCTTCAGCCATACGACCTCCTTTTCGTAGGGTTTCCGTCGCTGAAGCAAGTGCTGCGCCTGCGGGTACGCGTACTGCTCGTTGCTGCGCTAGCCGCCAGCGCGGGGAACCGGCAACTGCAAAGCACGCCCAGCAACGGCGCAAGCGAAGGCAAAACACCGCTATTCTGTCTATCGGGAGACGCAAATGCCTGCCCGCTCGATTGCATCGTTGTCCCTCTCATTCGGCCTGGTGTCTATTCCGGTGCGGCTGTATTCAGCGACGAACGCGTCGGAAAATATCAGCTTTAACCTGCTCGGCCCGGACGGCTCGCGGGTGCAGCAGCAGTATGTGTCCAAGGCGACTGGAGAAGTCGTTGAGCGCGCCGACATGCAGAAGGGCTATGAGTTTGAGAAGGACAGGTTCGTGGTGTTCACGAAGGACGAGTTGAAGGCGCTTGAGGAGAGCCCCAGCCACATCGTCGAGATACTGGCGTTCCTTCCCGACGGATCCATTGACCCGGTGTTCTACGACAAGGCCTATTTCATCGCTCCGGACAAGCGCGGCGGCAAGCCCTACAGCCTGCTGAAACGTGCGCTTCTGGAAAGCTCGCGCTGTGCACTTGCAAGCTGGAACTGGAAAGGCAAAACCCATATGGTTCAGGTGCGTGCAACCGACGACGGGCTGATTTTCCAGCAACTGCTCTGGGGTGACGCCGTTCGCTCGCTTAGAGACCTGGACATTGAGGACGCGCCTGTCACGGAAAACGAATTGCAGCTTGCGCTGAAGATCATTGAGCAGGGCGAAGCCGAGAGCTACGACCCGAGCCAGTATGAGGACAAGGAGAAGAAGCGCGTTCTGGAAGCGATCGACGCAAAGATCGCGGGCAAGCAGATCGTGACGCCCCAGGAAGAGTCGACCGTCGACAGCGGACAGGTCATCGACCTGATGGAAGCCCTTCGTGCCAGTCTCGCGAGGAACGCGAAACGGAGCCCTTCTCCCCCGCGCGCGAAGACGTCCCCCGCGCCAGTGCAGGAACTGCCCGCGAAGCCGCGTAAAACAGTGAAACGGGCGGAGAAAGTGACTGAGCCGGCGGCAGCGCCTGCGAAGACCCGGGCGCGGCGGTGACGGGCAGGCCTGCCGTGCAGACCTTTTCGTTCAGGGACGTGCAGGCGCTTCTGGGCGTCTCGCGCCGCGTACTCAGAAGTCTGATCGACGTCGGGTTTGTGCAGCCATCGCGCACCGCACGCGACCACCTGCGCTTCAGCTTCCGGGACGTTGTGCTGCTCCGGACCGCACT
>NZ_AWZT01000135.1 GCF_000472525.1 Paraburkholderia dilworthii | reverse complement strand
GCGCGTCTGCGCACCAGTGGCCTGGACGCGAACAACAGGATGGCCTATCGGGAGATATACATCCACTCGAAGCTGATGCTCATCGACGATGTATTTGTAACGCTGGGCAGTGCCAATCTGAACCAGCGCAGCATGGCGGTGGACAGCGAGATCAACGTGGCCGCGACCGGGCACGAATGGGCGAGCGGGCTGCGGCAGCGGGTGTTTGAGTTGCATTCGGGGGGTAGTGTTTCCGGTAGTGGTGATCGGGCCAAAGTGCCGGATGTATTCGAGGACTGGGGAAAGCTCATGGCCAAAAATCATGACATTCAGATTGCGGGACGGGAGAGCCTGCAGGGTTTCCTGCTGCCGTTCGAAGACCACCGGGCCACCAGAACGATGCACGCCTCGGTCACGCTGCCGTCCTCCAGCAATACGGCGCTCGTATGAAAACGACCGGTTCGATCTTCGTTACCCGACTCGGCCACTTCCTGATTGCGGCCTTGTGCCTCCACGCCGCAGGCGTGCACGCGAGGCCCTTTACCTCACTGACGAACAGGCTGACCGCCACCATGTCCCATCTTCCGCGTTACGAGAAACTGCCGCTGTTCGACCCGCATCGCAGGAGCTTTACGTGCGTGTATCAGGACCAGCATGTGCCCGCCATCCACAGGCCGAGGCGTGGTTCCAGCAGGCGCTCACGCTCGACAGCCCGGACATCTATTACAAGGAGCGCGACTACCCGAAGATCTACCAGTTATATCTTCAGGCTGCCGAACGCAACCACTGGAAGGCGATGCTCAACCTCGCGTCGCTGATCATCAGTGGCTACCCGGGCGTGCCGGAGCAGGACCCGGAGATTGCCATCCGCTGGGTGGAGAAGGCGATGCAGCTGGGCGTGCCCGATGCGTACGACATGATGGGCACTTACCATCAGAACGGGATGATCAAGGGTGGCGATGCCACCAGCGCCTATGCGTTCTTCCAGCGCGCCGCGGATATGGGTAGCCCGTCGGCGATGACATACCTGGGGTACAAGATGGCCGGCACCTACGATAATCCGGGCGAAGGCTTCTGGGGCAATCTGGCTGTCGCGGTCCCGATGCTCGAATGCGCGTTTGCACAGGGATACGGGGACGCGGGCGAAAAGCTGAGTTTGATCTATGCTCGCCCGCACACCGCAGAGGCCAAGCTTCGTGCGCTCAAGGTTTTGCACGAAGGTGTGAAGCTTGGTAGCGCAAGATGTGCAAGCAGCATAGCTCCGGAATTTCGCGGACTTGATCTCAATAATGGCAGCAACCTCGTTGGCTACATCGACAAGGCTCGCGCCGACCGCTATAGCACGCTGGCTAGGGCCTTGGAACACTACGCTGGCCGCCTGAAGCTCCCGAATCTCGACAAGATACTGCCACTGCCACCCGCGCCACTGCCGAAGTGGGACGGCAACAAACAGACGCTGATCGACGC
>NZ_AWZT01000134.1 GCF_000472525.1 Paraburkholderia dilworthii | reverse complement strand
GCGTCGATCAGCGTCTGTTTGTTGCCGTCCCACTTCGGCAGTGGCGCGGGTGGCAGTGGCAGTATCTTGTCGAGATTCGGGAGCTTCAGGCGGCCTTGATAGTGTCCCAAAGCATCGCCGAGCGCGCCGTAGCGTTCGGCGCGGGCCTCGTCGATATGGCCAACTATATTGGTACCGCTCGCGAGATCAAAACCATTAAATTCACTAGATAGAGAATTAGCGCATTTTGCACTGCCCAGTTTCACGCCTTCGTGAAAAAGCTTGAGTGCCTGGAGTTTGGATTCCGATGTAGTCCCCTTGTACAGATAGCCCAGATCATCTGCGGCATCGCCATATCCCTGCGACAGCGAGCATTGCAGCATCTTTATGCCGATGGTTGCATTACCCCAGAATTCACCGTCTGGGCTGTCGTAATTGCCGCTCATCTTGAAACCAAGGAAGGCCTGCGCAGCCGGGCTGCCCAGGTCGGCTGCGCGCTGGAAGAATGCATAGGCGTTGGTGGAATCGCCACCTTTGATCATCCCGTTCTGATGGTAAGTGCCCATCATGTCGTACGCGTCAGGCACGCCCAGCTGCATCGCTTTTTCGACCCAACGGATGGCGATCTCCGGGTCCTGCTCCGGCACGCCCGGGTAGCCGCTGACGATCAACGACGCGAGGTTGAGCATCGCCTTCCAGTGATTGCGTTCGGCGGCCTGACGATACAGTTGATAGACCTTTGGGTAATCGATATCTTCAAACCATATATCCGGGTTGTCCAGCGCCAGCGCCTGCTGGAACCACGCCTCCGCCTGCGGATCGATGGCAGGAACATGCTGGTCCTGATACACGCAGGTAAAGCTCCTGCGATGCGGGTCGAACAGCGGCAGTTTCTGGTAACGCGGAAGATGGGACATGGTGGCGGTCAGCCTGTTCGTCAATGAGCTAAGGGGCCCCGCGTGGACGCCCGCGGCGCACAGGCAAAGGGCCGCAATCAGGAAGCGGCAGAGCCGGGTAACGGAATTCAGGCCAGTTGCCTTCATGCGAGCGCCGTATTGCTGGAGGACGGGAGCGTGACCGACGCGTGCATGGTCTTGGTCGCCCGGTGGTCTTCGAACGGCAGAAGGAAGCCCTTCATGTTTTCAATGCCCTTCATTCGCGTGACAAGGTTGCTCCTCATTAGCGTGTTCCAATCCCGAAACACCTGCGGCATTCGAGCCCGGTCTCCTGTTCCACTCGTCGCTCCCCCCGAATGCAACTCAAACACCCGCTGCCGCAGCCCGCTCGCCCATTCGTGCCCGGTCGCGGCCACGTTGATCTCGCTATCCACCGCCATGCTGCGCTGGTTCAGATTGGCACTGCCCAGCGTCACGAATACATCGTCGATGAGCATCAGCTTCGAGTGGATGTATATCTCCCGATAGGCCATCCTGTTGTTCGCGTCCAGGCCACTGGTGCGCAGACGCGC
>NZ_AWZT01000133.1 GCF_000472525.1 Paraburkholderia dilworthii | reverse complement strand
GGCTTTGAGGATGCGACGCGATGGAATTCGCGATGTGCGAAGCTTAAGTGCGGTCCGGAGCAGCACAACGTCCCGGAAGCTGAAGCGCAGGTGGTTGCGTGCGGTGCACGATGGCTGCACAAACCCGACGTCGATGAGACTTCTGAGTACGCGGCGCGAGACGCCCAGAAGCGCCTGCACGTCCCTGAACGAAAATGTCTGCACGGCGGGCCTGCCCGTCACCGCCGCGCACGGGTTTTCGCAGGCGCTGCCGCCGGCTCAGTCGCTTTCTCCGCCCGTTTCACTGTTTTACGCGGCTTCGCGAGCAGTTCCTGCACTGGCGCGGGGGACGTCTTGGCGCGCGGGGGAGAAGGGCTCCGTTTCGCGTTCCTCGCGAGACTGGCACGAAGGGCTTCCATCAGGTCGATGACCTGTCCGCTGTCGGCGGCCGACTCTTCCTGGGGCGTCACGATCTGCTTGCCCGCGATCTTTGCGTCGATCGCTTCGAGCACGCGTTTTTTCTCCTTGTCCTCGTACTGGCTCGGGTCGTAGCTATCGGCTTCCGCCTGTTCAATGATCTTCAGCGCGAGCTGCAGTTCTTTGTCCGTGACCGGCGCCTCCTCAACGTTGAGGTCTTTCAGCGACCGGACGGCGTCGCCCCAGAGGAGTTGCTGGAAAACGAGCCCGTCGTTCGTTGCGCGGACTTGAACCATGTGCGTTTTGCCTTTCCAGTTCCAGCTTGCAAGTGAACAGCGCGAGCTTTCGAGAAGCGCACGTTTCAGCAGGCTGTAGGGCTTGCCGCCGCGCTTGTCCGGCGCGATGAAATAGGCCTTGTCGTAGAACACCGGGTCAATGGATCTGTCGGGAAGGAACGCCAGTATCTCGACGATGTGGCTGGGGCTCTCCTTCAGCGCCTTCAACTCGTCCTTTGTGAACACCACGAACCTGTCCTTCTCAAATTCATAGCCCTTCTGCATGTCGGCGCGCTCGACGACTTCTCCAGTCGCCTTGGACACATACTGCTGCTGCACCCGCGAGCCGTGCGGGCCGAGCAGGTTAAAGGTGATATTTTCCGACGCGTTCGTCGCGGAATACAGCCGCACAGGAATAGACACGAGGCCGAATGAGAGGGACAACGATGCAATCGAGCGGGCAGGCATTTGCGTCTCCCGATAGACAGAATAGCGGCGTTTGGCGTTCGCTTACGCCGTTGCGGAGCGTGCGCTGCAGTTGGCGGCTCGCCGCGCCGGCGACTAGCGCAGCAACGAGCAGTATGCGTACCCACTGCGCAGGCTCAGCACTTCCTTCGGCGACGGAGACGCCACGAAAAAGGAGGTCGTATGGCTGAACAGCATAAACCCGGCGAGACCGTGAAGACATCCGGGATTTACAAGGTAGTGAAGGAGGGCGGAGGCGGCCCGGAATTCGAGGTCACCTGCGTCGAAGGCGAGCATTTTCCTCCAACCCGTTCAGGCAAGGG
>NZ_AWZT01000132.1 GCF_000472525.1 Paraburkholderia dilworthii | reverse complement strand
GTGATATTCAACAAGGATACCCACGTCGGCAATCCTGGCGGCCCAAATGTATTACCGTTCCGGGCTGAGTATTTCCAGTCCGCTGCGTCGGTCACGCCCGGTTCGATTACGGCAATTGCCACGGTCACGGTGAATTACCAATAGCGGCGTAACGATGGCATTTCTGCAGTGACCCCGACGTCCCCCCACTTTCAGTAGCGGGGCAATATAGTCCGGGGTTACTTTAACTGCTTCGCACAGGCGGCAGGCGTCAGCCCGCCCAGTGCACGCTTGGGTCGTTCCTCGTTGTATTCCCGTCGCCAGGCTTCGATCTCGGCGCGCGCGTGAAGGAGGCTCGGAAACCAGTGCTCGTTGAGGCATTCATCGCGCAGGCGGCCGTTGAAGGATTCGACTTAGGCGTTCTGGTTAGGCTTGCCTGGTTCGATCAGGCGTAACTGCAAATCGCGCTCGTACGCCCACGTGACCATCGCCTTGCCGCAGAATTTCTTGCCGTTGTCGGTGAGGATCACGGTGGGCAGGCCGCGACTGAGCGCCAGGTGATCGAGTACGCGGGTAAGATGGCAACGCGATATACCACGCAGGCCGCCTCGAAGCCGGGACGCGTCAGCGAAGGAAATTTGTAAATGAAAGCGTATGTGAGTTTACTTCTTAACCGCCTGGCAAAGAGAATAGCTTGGTCGCTTCTGTTGGCGGCGGCTGCCCTGGCGACACCACAGTTGGCGTCCGCTGCTGTGGGCATAAGTTGCACAGGTTCGATCCCCGTGAATGTGCCCGCTATCGACAGCGCTGACGTGGCAGTGGCGCCGGTCGGCGGATTCATCACGCCGTGGTACGCGTCAAACATCCACTCTGTAGCCGGCGCCGGCTGCAAGAGCACACTCTCGTCGTACCGCCAGGCAATGGCCAATTTCTTCTATCTGACCGGGCCGGCTGCGTCGGGCACGACGGTAACGGACAATGGCGTGACGTATGATGTCTACCCCACAAGTGTGCCGGGGATCGGCTACGTTCTGGGATTTTCCAATAATTGCACGCCCGGCGTATATAAGGCCATGAAGCCGGGTGCGCCGCCCGCACCGGCCGCACCGATTACCGGTAATGGGAATGCGTGTGCGTCACCTCAGACGCCTTCGTTCAATGTGGTGGATCAGGCGTATTTCACGTCCACCACAGCGGCCGGCGGCGAATTGCAAGCGATGAATATGAATCTGCAAGTTCGCTTTGTGAAAATGACCGCCAGCCCGGGCACCGGTGCGATCACGGGCAACTTGGCCAGCATGTGTGTCTATTCCTATGGCAATGGTAACTACTTGCCCACAGAACCTGACGATTACTTCCCCGCGAGCGGGCCTTACTATTTTAGCAATTCCCACCCTAACGCGGTCGCCTGTGGAACTAGCCTGACCGTGGGCGCCTCGGTTCTGCCGATCACGTGCGATTTCGGCGTGGGTGGCCTGAACCGAAGCATCACGTTGCCGACCATTGCCAGCAGCGCACTCACAGGAGTCGGTTCGACCGCAGCTGGAGCGCAGTTCTCGCTGAATGTCACATGCCTCAACG
>NZ_AWZT01000015.1 GCF_000472525.1 Paraburkholderia dilworthii | reverse complement strand
TGGAATGGAGCGACGGTCTCGGGCATCGTCTTGCCGAGATCCATGACGTAATAGGTGGGCATCTGTGCAAGTTCTGCGGCCGTCAGCGCTTTCAACGGATGCGGCTTGTTTCCCGGCCAGTCGGCGCTCTTGACATAGAAAAATGCACGAAGGAACGCGTGCAAGCCTTGAGGGGGATGCCACATGTCATGGTTCGCCTCCGGTGTGCTCAGGTATTGCTGGTAATACTCTCTCGGCGGGTCGAGCGCCGCCAGCGCGGCCGCCAACTTTTGATTGCCGGTGTTCGGTTGAACCGACGATGCCTCGCTTTGCGCGGTGTTGAACGGAAGCGCCGGCGGACCAGGGAACGGTGCGCTCATCAGCACCACCGAGGGAAAGACGTCAGGTCGAGCTAGCGCACAATAGGCCGCCACCGGTGAGCCAAGGTCGTGTCCAACGAGCATTGTCGTACGCCGATACCCCAACGCCGAAATCAATCCGAGGGCGTCGCGCGTCATATTCAGGAGGCTGAAGGGTTCCAGAGGAGCGTCATAGCCGTTCACCCAACCCGTGGTGCTGCCGAAGCCCCGCTGATCGGGCGCCACGACATGGTATCCGGCGTCAGCCAGGATTGGGATGAGATGTCGCCAGCCGTAAGCCAGATCGGGAAAGCCGTGCAGAAGCAGCGCGAGTGGCCGCCCAGGGCTTTCGTAACCGGCCTCGAGAATATGGACATCGAGGCCGTTGACCCCGTGGATCATGCGCGAGCGGACCCCCTTGGGAAGCGTTCTCTCGCCATATGTTGATGTGGCCAAATCAGTTCCTCCTATGAGGTTTGCGCGGGCCGGTCGAAGTAAAGCGGCAACCAGGCCGGCCGCGCTCATCGCTAAGACGGCTCGGCGGCACACCGATGGCTTGATCTGATGGCGGGGCATCGTTGAATTCCGTTGTATGGCGATCGCCATAGCGGCGTCAAGCGAAACGTGGTACGTGTCCGGCATGACACGTAAGACTGACGCCCGCGCTCGCGCAATTGCCACGGCCGAACGACTGTTCCGCATTCAAGGCTACACTGCGACTGGATTGACCCAAATCCTTGAAGAAAGCGGTGCGCCTAAAGGATCGTTCTACTTTCACTTTCCACGCGGCAAGGCACAACTGGCGGAAGAAGCAATCGATAATTACGTTGCGAATCGAATTGCTGTATTGCGAAACATCTCGGCGAACACCGCGGGTGATGCTTTGAATTTTGTTCATCAGATTTTCAGCACATTTGCTGCCGAAATGGTCGCCTCTGATTTCCAGTATGGATGTCTAATGCAAAATCTGGCGAATGAGCTGCCCGCGCTCGACGCTGAGTTGACCAGACGGGTAGCGCGCGGATTCGTTGAGTCGACCGGGATTATTGCGGAGCATTTCAGGGGGTGCGGTTTCGCTCCTGCGCGCGCCTCCTCTACGGCAACCGCATTGGTAGCCGCCCTTGAAGGCGCCCGAACGATCGCCCGTCTGGAACGCACGCCGGCTGTATTCGAGGCGCTGGCAGATGTTAGCGTCCAAAGGTGGGCTGCCCCCGAGGGGTGATCCGGTCCGATGGTCCCGGTCTGACGTGGACGGTCGATCCAGACGCTGTAGCGATAGCGAAAGACCAGTGAGACGATGGTGGTGCGCACCGCTCTTCTAATATCCGGTTATTCAACGTCCGCTCAAGCTTTAAGCGGAAGGTCGGCTGCACACGCTTTGGGATGCACTCGGGCGGGAACATCCAGTCCGAGCGCCGACGCCGATAGCCCTATCGTGGCCATCAGCCGTTCGTTTCGAGCCAATTGACGTCTCAATTGGACGGATCGGAGAAGCCGGCAGTACCGGCAGAAAACGGCGCATTGACAATTTGCTTTGCATTCTGGTCCAACGTTTGTCTCTCAGCTTTCACCGGCTCAATCGCCGGACACGCCAGTCGGGGCGGCGTTCATTCCATCTGGGCAAATTAGTGCCGTTGGGTCTGCGTACTCAATGTGCGCTCGAAGGCGTCATGTTCGTCGATGAAAGACGTTCAGCGAGGCCAGGACACGTCGCTCCTGAAGCGCGTGCGCTCGTCTGGGGTAAATACAAAATTCTGCCCAAGAACGCAGTTTGCCGGTGAAACGAAGCTTGTATAGTTCCGTCCCCGGCGGCCACGATGCATCAGATAAGAGCGTTGCTGGCGGCGGCCGCCCGACCGCGCAGCCAGGTGATGCTCGCAAAGAGCAGCACTGCGAACACGATGAGCATGGTCGCGACGGCGAGGATCGACGGGTCGATCGAGTCGCGAATACCGCTCCACATCTGCCGAGGCACCGTGGTTTGATCCGGGCCGCCGATGAACAGAATGACAATCACCTCGTCGAACGATGTCGCGAAAGCGAAGACGCTGCCGGTGGCGATCGCCGGCATGATGAGCGGCAGCGTCACGCGCCTGAATGTTACCCAGGGCGGTGCGCCAAGTCCCGAAGCGGCGCGCAACAGACTGTGGTCGAACGAAAGCAATGACGCAGTTACGGTGATTACGACGAATGGCGTGCCGAGCGCCGCATGCGCGAGCACCACACCGGGATATGAGTTCACGAGCCCGAGCGGCGCGAAGATCAGATAGAAGCCCGCTGCGACCACGACAATGGGTACGATCATCGGCGAGATGATGAGCGGCATGATCAGCGAGCGCAGCGGAAACTGCGAGCGTGAGAGGCCCAGCGCAGCGAGCGTGCCGAGACATGTCGCGATCGCCGTCGAAGCCGCGCCGATGCCGATGCTGTTCAGCAGCGACCGTTGCCAGTCGGCGCTGGTGAGGGCCTTCTCATACCAGCGCAGCGAGAAGCCCTGCATTGGATAAGAAAAGTAGGATCCCGAATTGAACGACAGCGGGATGATCGCGAGAATCGGCGCAATCAGAAAGAACAGCACGAGCGCGGTATGCAGCCGCACCCAGCGCGTGGCGACGCGCTCGGTCAGCACCTTGTTACGTTGGTCTTGCATGTGGTTCCTTCGTCGTGTGCCTTGATCGTGTTCAGTCGCGTGCGTATTTCGAGTGGTGCTCAACCGAAGCGCAAGCGGTCGATGCCGACAATGCGGTTGAACAGGAAATAGAAGATCGCCGTAAATATCACGAGATAGGCCGAGAGCGCGCCGGCGAGGCCCCAGTTCAGCTGAGTGTTCGTTTGCATCGCGATGAGCTGGCTGATCATCTCGTCGCCCGCGCCACCCAGCAGGGCGGGCGTGATGTAGTAGCCGAGCGCGAGCACGAATACGAGGAAGCAGCCCGCGCCGACGCCCGGCAGCGTCTGCGGCACGTAGATCCGCACGAACGCGGTGAACGGATGCGCGCCGAGCGATTGCGCGGCGCGCATGTACACCGGCGACACGCTTTTCATCACCGAGTAGATCGCGAGAATCATGTAAGGCAGCAGCACGTGTGTCATGCCGATCAGCACGCCTGCACGATTGAAGATGAGCGGCAGCGGATGGGTGGCGAGCCCGAGACCCATCACGAGACTATTTATCACGCCGCCCGGTTGCAGCAACACATACCACGCTGTGGTGCGCACGAGCAGCGAGGTCCAGAACGGCACGATCACGAGCAGCATCAACCGGTTGCTGTTTTTCGCGGGCAGGTTCGCGAGCAGCCACGCGACGGGATAACCGAGCACGAGGCACAGCAGCGTGACCGTGGCGCTGATGGAGACCGTACGCATGAACGCTTGCCGATAGACGGACGCGTTGTCCGGCACGAACGCGATGGCCCCTTGCGGCGTGACCTGTGCATCGACTGCGGCGAGCAGATAGTCCGGTGTCGGCGACGCGGCGGCTCGCTTCAGCAAGCGCCAGGTCTCCAGCGAATTCCAGCGTGCGTCGAGTTCGATGAGCGCGGGCTTCCACGCGGGCGGCGCGTCGGCGGGCAGTTGGCGCGCGGTGCGCATCAACAGACTGCGAAACTCGGGCAGGGAGAAGTTCAGCCGCCGTGCCACGGTGCCGAGTTGCCCGCTTTGCTGCGCCTCTTTGAGCCCGGCGGCGAGCAGCGCGAACGTGGCTTCGTCCGGCACGCCGCGACCGTCCCATGCATCGAGCGCGCGCGTGAGCGCGGGCATGCTGTCCGGCACCTCGCGGTTCTCGACGCTGCGCGCGAGCAGCAGCATGATCGGCGCGATGAACGTCGAAAGCAGAAACACGAGCAACGGCAGCGCAAGCAGCAGCGCCTGCATCGATGCGCGGCGGCGCGCCTTCTGAAACGACGCGCGGCCGTCGGCTCCCGTCGGAGAGCCGAGGACCGAGCCTTGGTCGGAAGCGGGCATGCTGGTAGTCAAAGTTGGGCTCTCGTCGAACAAAGGCGTTACTGCGTCAGCCACACCTGGAAGCGCTTGTTGATCTGGTCCGCGTTGTCGGCCCAGAAGTTCGCGTTGATCTGCAGCGCGCGCTTGAAGTTCTCGGGTGCGGTCGGCAGATCGGCAAGACGTTGCTTGTCGATGAGCGCAATCGCGTCCTTGCGCGGCGGTGCGTATGCGATGTACTTCGAGAGGTCCGCGTAGGCTTTGGGCTGCGAAGCAGAGACGATGAACTTTGCTGCCGCGTCGGCGTGCTTCGCACCCGTCGGAACGCCCCACCAGTCGAAGTCGTAGACCTGCGCGTCCCAGACCGCCTTGAACGGCTTGTTGTCCTTCTTCGCGGCATCGGAGATACGGCCGTTGTAGGCCTGCGTCATCACGACTGCGCCGTCCGCCAGTAACTGCGGCGCCTGCGCGCCCGACTCCCACCACACAATGCTCTTCTTGATCGTGTCCAGCTTCTTGAACGCGCGGTCCACGCCAGCGGGCGTGCCGAGCACCTTGTAGACATCCTTAGGATCGACGCCGTCCGCGATCAACGCCCATTCCATTGATACCTTCGGCGACTTGCGCAAGCCGCGCTTGCCCGGGAATTTCTGCAAGTCGAAGAAGTCGTTGACGGTGGTCGGCGCTGTCTTGAGCTTGCTCGCGTCGTACGCATAGACCGTCGACCAGACCATGCTCGCGACCGCACAGTCGCTGATCGAGCCAGGGATGAAGTCGCTCGTCTTGCCGATCGTCTTCTTGTCGAACTTCTGCAGAAGACCTTCGTCGCAGGCGGTGATCGCATCGTTCGTTTCGAGGTCGATCAGGTCCCACGTGGTGTTCTTCGCCTGCTCCATCGCCGAGAGTTTGGCGAGACCGCCGTCATACGATTCGGTCGAGAAGCCGATCCCCGTGGCCTGCGTGAACGGTTCGAAATAGGCCTTTTTCGCCGCCGCTTCGTACGCGCCGCCGAAGGTCACGACGGATAGCGTCTCCGCTGCCTGGGTGGTCACGGTGGCGATTGCGGCTACGGCGAGTGCAGCGCATTGTGCTTTGATGAGGTTGCGCATGTCAGTTGGCTCCTGCTGGTGCGGTCGTGATTATGGAAGGTGAGGGCGGTGCGGATACGTGGATCGCGGGCGCGCTTCGCGGCGCAGGTGCGGCGAGAATCTTGCAGTCGTCGTGGCGCCACGCGACCGCGATCGTGCTGCCGGGTGCGGGCAGCGCATGGCGCTGGGTGTTGGGCACTTTCACGACAATCGAATCGCGCGAGCCGAGCGTCAGGTGCACACGGTGATGATCGCCGCAATACACCAGTTCGTCGACGCGCGCACGCACTACGTTGTCGTGTTCGTTAGCGTGCGTGCCTTCCGCGCTCGGAATATGCGCGCGTTCGGGGCGCAACGCGAGCATCGCTTCGTCGCCGGCGCGCAATCCCTCTTCGCAACGGCCGCGAATCACGCTGCCGTCCGAAAGCGCAAGCGTTGCCGAGCCGTCGCCCGTATTCACGACGCGCCCGGTCAGTCCATTGTTCTCGCCGACGAAGTTGGCGACGAACGCGTTCTGCGCGTTTTCGTACAGCTCGCTCGGTGTGGCGGCCTGCTGGATACGGCCATCGGAAAACACGGCCACGCGGTCCGACATCGTCAGCGCTTCGGCCTGATCGTGCGTCACGTAGACGATCGTGAGCGACAACTCGCGATGCAGGCGCATGATTTCGTATTGCATTGTTTCGCGCAGGCGCTTGTCGAGCGCGCCAAGCGGCTCGTCCATTAGCACGACACTCGGCTCGAACACGAGCGCGCGTGCGAGCGCGACGCGCTGCTGCTGTCCGCCGGAGAGTTGCGCGGGACGCCGGTTCGCCAGATGCGGCAGTTCGATCATGTCGAGCGCGCGCTTCACACGCGCCTTCTGCTCGGTGCGGCTCACGTGCCGCACCGAGAGCGGAAACGCGACGTTCTCCGCAATCGTCAGATGCGGAAAGAGTGCGTAGTTCTGAAACACCATGCCGATGTCGCGCTGATGCGGCGGCTTGTCGTCGAGGCGACGGCCGTCGAGGCGGATTTCGCCGTGAGTAGGCGTTTCGAACCCCGCGAGCATCATCAGCGTGGTTGTCTTGCCGGAGCCGGAGGGGCCGAGCAGCGACAGGAATTCTCCCTTGCTCACGTCGAGATTCAGGTCATCGACGACATATTGGGCGCCGTCATACGATTTGCTCACGCGCGAGAGCGAAATGAAGGAAGGGTTTGACATCGTGATCGCGTCCTCTCGATGGTGCGTCGTAATCAATCGTTGCCGGACTTCGCCGCGGCAATCTTGCCGGCGATGTAGCGCGCGAAGTCATAGTTGGGGCGCTCGAGATGGCTTAGATGGCCCGGTTTCGCGAGCGGCGCGTGCACGCCGCGAAAAACCGCTTCTACGCCGCGTTTGTCTTCGGCGTTCACGTCGTCGAGCAGTTTCTTTAGCGTCGCCATGTGCGCGTTCGCCTCGGGGTCCGCGATGAATTCCGGCGCAAGCCCGCCGCCGAAGCGGATATGCACGCGCCCCACGCCCTGAGGTTGCAGCACGAGATACCAGAAGTAACCTGGGGTAAGCGTGACCAGATGCGTCGGGTAGATAGCGAGCAACGCGGTGGTCTTGCGCCAATGGCCGGTTAGACGCGTATTGTCCGGATGCGCGTTGCCAATCGGCAGGGACGCTTCCTTCGTAATCCAGTGATAGTTGAACGCGGGATAACCCGGCGGGCATTCCATTTCTTCCAGCCGTGAATGCGGTCCTACTGTCGCGCGATGCAGCATCGGCAGGTGATAGCTTTCCATGAAATTTTCCGCGAGGATCTTCCAGTTCGTGTCCCACACGTGCTCTTCATAGAATGTTTCGATGTAGTCCGACATACCGTATGCGCCAATGAGCTTGCTCAAATCGGCAAGCTGCTCGCGCACGGGTGGCGCGTTTTCGTCGAGCGTCACATAGAGCCAGCCTTGCCATTCCTCGCACCGCACCGCGGGCAGCCGGTAGCTTTCCTTGCAGAAGCCCTGTTGCCTGTCCATGAGCGGCGCGCCTTGCAGTGCGCCGCCCAGTGAATAATTCCAGGCGTGATACGGGCAGACGATGCGGCGCACATTGCCGCGTCCTTCGAGCAATACCGACATGCGATGCAGGCACACGTTCGACATCGCCTTCAATTGCATCTGTTCGTCGCGCAAAACGACCACCGGTTGCGCGCCGATGCGCGCGCTAAGGTAATCGCCGGGCGCTTTGAGTGTGCTTGAGCGGCCGACGCATTGCCATTCGCGCGCGAAGATCGTGCGCTCTTCCAGCGCGAGGAATTCAGGCGACGTATAGACACCGGGCGGCATTGCATGCGCATCGCTGAATGGCCGTTCGCAGCCCGTCTGCAGGTTCTCGACCAGTGCATGCACTGGGATCGTCCTTGTCAGGTCGGTCATGCGTCCCCCTCGATTCGTGACGGTAAGAGCGAGCCGGCGTGAAGCGTCGCGGCACAGCGCTCAACATGGACACCAATCTAACAAGCCAATTTGCAAGCCAAAATATTGTTTTCAGATACAAAGCAAAGCTTTTTTCTATGCAGCCAACGCAATCTGAAGCAGACGATTGACACGGTGAATCACGCGTCGATGTGCAGTCGCCGGATGTAGTTCTCGCAGAACGACGCAAAGCGATGCACGACCTGGCGGGGCTTCATCGTGCGTGATTGCGCGATGCCTAGCATCGTTGCGTTGACGTTGTCTTTGAAGCGTTTAATGACGAACTCTTCGCCATCCACCGTGCGATTGGACTTGAGCGGAAAGTTGAGCAGGCTATAGCCGAGACCGTTGGCCACCATGCCGCGCACCACCTCCGGCTGCGACGAACGAAACGCGGGCACAGGCCGGCTGCCCACCGCATCGAAGAGCGCGGCGAAATACTCGCGGCTGTGCGGCAGGTCGAGCATGACATAAGGCTCGGGTAACAGATCCGCGAGCGATACCTTGCGCGCGCGGGCGAGCCGATGCGTGCGCGGCAGGATCGCGTAAGGCGGCAGTGAGAGCAGCGGCGTGAAGGCGATGTCCTCAGTCAGATCGAGACTGTAGGTGAGGGCGATATCGAGCGAGCCGTCGTGCAGGCCGCGCAAAAGGCCGTCCTGATGTGCCTCGACTGTGCGAAACGAAATGCCTGCGTGCTCGCCGGTGAAGCGGCTGATCAACCGCGGCATGAGCGGCGGTGCGAGCGAGACGAGACAGCCGAGTGCGATCGCGCCTGTCATGCCGCTGTCCATTTCCTTCGCGGTGGTTTGCAACTCCTCCGCGATCTTCAGGAGATTGCGCGCTTGCCCGAGCAGATCGCGTCCGGCTTGCGTGAGCGAAAGACCGCTCGCGTGATGTCGTATGAAGAGTTGCACGCCGAACGACAATTCCAGATCCGCAAGCGCCGTCGAGATGGACGGCTGCGAGATATGCAGACGCTTCGCCGCCGCCGTGAAAGACAGCGCTTCCGCCGTGACGACGAAATAGCGCAACTGGCGCAGTGAGTAGCGCAACGGGTGACTTTCCATCGACCATGCTCCCCGTCAAGGTCTTCGATTGACCGCATTCTGAAGCGGTCAAAAAGCATTGCATAGGAAAAACCCATGCGCTGCATTTTTTTAATATGTTTTTCGGATTCGGAGCGGGCGGGTAGATTTTGACGGAACACGAACGGCCGGGCGGCACACGCCATCTGCAAGCACGGATCGCCATATCCGCCTCTTCTGAAGGACACAGTCATGACAGTGGAAACAACGTCAATCGATACGCTGGTGGTCGGCGCCGGCCAGGCCGGCGTCGCAATGAGCGAACACTTGACGAGACTCGGCGTGCCGCACCTCGTGCTCGAGCGCGCCCGCATCGCCGAGCGCTGGCGCACCGGGCGGTGGGATTCCCTGGTTGCGAACGGTCCCGCATGGCACGACCGTTTTCCCAACCTCGAGTTCGCGGACGTGCACCCGGACGCGTTTGCGCCGAAGGAGCAGGTCGCGGATTATTTCGTCGCGTATGCCGAGAAGTTCGACGCGCCGATCCGTACCGGAGTGGAGGTGAAGCACGTCGTGCGCAATGTGGGGCGACCCGGCTTCACGGTCGAAACGTCGGAGGGCACGATCGAGGCCAATCGCGTGGTGGTCGCGACGGGGCCGTTCCAGCGGCCAGTGATCCCGCCGATTGCGCCGCAAGACACGCGTCTCACCCAGATTCATTCCGCTGACTATCGCAATCCGGCGCAATTGCCCGAAGGAGGCGTGCTGGTGGTGGGCGCGGGATCTTCCGGCGTGCAGATCGCGGATGAGTTGCAACGTGCGGGCAGGCACGTTTATCTGTCGGTCGGCGCACATGATCGTCCGCCGCGCGCTTATCGCGGCCGCGATTTTTGCTGGTGGCTCGGAGTGCTCGGCGAATGGGACGCCGAGGTCATGAAGCCAGGCAGGGAGCACGTCACGATTGCGGTAAGCGGCTCGCGCGGCGGGTACACGGTGGACTTCAGGCGTCTCGCCCATCAGGGCATCACGCTGGTGGGTCTTACGAAGTCTTTCGACAATGGCGTGGCGGTCTTTGAAGACGATCTCGCGGCGAATATCGCGCGCGGTGACGAGAACTATCTGTCGCTGCTGGACGCTGCCGACGCGTATGCCGAGCGCAACGGTCTCGACCTTCCGCGAGAGCCCGAAGCACGGATCATTCCCGCCGATCCCGAGTGCGTCACGCATCCGCTGCACGATCTCGATCTGGCGAAAGCCGGCGTGACCTCGATTGTCTGGGCGACAGGCTATGCAGTCGACTTCAGCTGGTTGAACGTAAACGCGTTCGACGAAAAGGGTAAGCCTGCGCATCAGCGCGGCGTATCGAAGGAGCCGGGCATTTATTTTCTCGGACTGCCCTGGTTGTCGCGTCGCGGCTCTGCGTTTGTCTGGGGCGTGTGGCACGACGCGAAGCACGTCGCCGATCACATCGCCACGCGACGCAAATATCTGGCGTATTACGATGAATCGCAACGCGACGCAGCGAGCCGTCGCGACGAAAGCACAGCAGGTACTGAAAGCGCCGACGGCGTGTCTGCCGGTTCAAGGGTTCACAAAGTCAGCGAAATGGGCGTGAACTGATTCACGCGTCTCCTCGATCCGCGAGCTACTTCTCCCCGTATTAAAAGGTGCACTGATGAGCCAACCCACGCATACTCGTATCCGCATGTTCAACACGAAGGATACGTATCCGAACCAGACGCTCGACAACGACCTTTGCCAGGCCGTGCGCGCCGGCAACACGGTCTATGTCCGCGGTCAGGTGGGTACGGATTTCGAAGGCCGTCTGGTCGGCCTCGGCGATCCTCGCGCCCAGGCGGAGCAGGCGATGAAGAACCTCAAGCAATTGCTCGAGGAGGCTGGCAGCGATTTGTCTCACGTCGTCAAGACAACGACGTATCTGACCGACATCCGTTATCGCGAGCCCGTTTATCAGGAAGTCGGAAAGTGGCTAAAAGGCGTGTTTCCGATTTCCACCGGCCTTGTGGTGGTCGCATTGGGTCAGCCGCAATGGCTGATGGAAATCGACGTTATCGCTGTCATTCCGGATGGATGGACGCGGCCACAAGCCTGAGGAGAGGGACATGACATTCTCTATTGCCGGACGTTGCCCGCAATCCGGGCAGCTGGGTATCGCGATCAGTTCTTCCAGCATCGCAGTGGGCGCCCGATGCCCGTGGGTGCGCACAGGCGTCGGCGCAGTCGCGACGCAGAATGTGACCCTGCCCGCACTCGGCCCGCGGGTTCTCGATCTTCTGGAGAGCGGGCAATTCGATCCCGCCGCCGCATTGGACCGCGCACTGGGCGCGAGCGAGTGGAGCGAATATCGGCAGGTGACGGTGGTCGATAGCCAGGGCCGCACGGCGTTCTTCAGCGGCAAGCAAGCATTGGGCACCTATCACGCCGTCGCCGGCATGCAATGCGTCGCGGCGGGCAACATGCTCGCCAGCGTCGACGTGATCGAGGCGATGGTTCGCGCATTCGAGCAGGCTGCGGGCACGCTTGCCGATCGGCTGCTCGCGGCCATGCATGCGGCGATGGCCGCCGGCGGCGAGGCTGGGCCCGTGCACTCGGCGGCGCTCAAGGTTGTGGGCGACGTGAGCTGGCCGATGGTCGATTTACGGGTCGATTGGGCTGACGACGATCCCATCGGCCGGCTCGATGGTTTGTGGCGCGCGTATCGGCCGCAGATGCAGGATTACCTGACCCGGGCGTTGAATCCGACCGCCGCGCCCAGCTATGGAGTGCCAGGTAATGAATGACAGATCCAGCCGCGCGCTGCTCGCAAAGCTGATCGGCTTTGCCACGGTCAGCCGCGAATCGAATCTGGACATGATCGGGTTCATTCGGCATTACCTCGATGAACTCGGTGTGAAGAGCGAACTGTTCTACAACGCCGAGCGCACCAAGGCCAATCTGTTTGCGAGCATAGGTCCGCGCGAGCGAAGCGGCATCGTCCTGTCCGGCCATACTGATGTGGTACCGGTCGAAGGCCAGGCGTGGAGCGTCGACGCATTTCGTCTCACCGAACGCGACGGGCGGCTGTATGGCCGCGGTACCGCGGACATGAAGGGCTTCATCGCATCGGTGCTGGCGGCGGTGCCGAGCTTCGTCGAACGCGATTTGAAGCTCCCGGTGCATCTCGCCTTTTCATACGACGAGGAAGTCGGGTGCCTCGGCGTGCGGCCCATGCTCGCTGAACTGGAACGGCGTCCGCACAAGCCGGTGCTATGTCTGATCGGCGAGCCCACCGAACTCAAGCCCGTGCTCGGGCACAAGGGCAAACTGGCGATGCGCTGTCAGGTCAAGGGTGCGCCTTGCCATTCGGCTTATGCGCCGTACGGCGTCAACGCGATTCAGTACGCGGCGCGGATGATCAGCCGTCTGGAACAGATCGGCGAACAACTGGCGCAGCCCGAGCATCGCGACGAGCGGTTCGATCCGCCGTTCTCGACCGTGCAGACGGGGGTGATCAGGGGCGGCCGTGCGCTGAACATCGTGCCCGCAGAATGCGAGTTCGATTTCGAAGTGCGGGCGCTGCCGGGTTTCGACGCCGGCCATGTAGCCAACGAGTTGCAAACGTATGCGCAAGCCGAGCTGCTGCCGAAGATGCGCGCCGTGAAGTCCGACGCCGACATCCGTTTTCAGTCGCTATCCGCTTATCCGGGACTGGCTACGTCGCCCGACGGCGAAGCGGCGCGGCTTCTAAGCTTGCTGAGCGGGTCGAACCGGTTCGGCACGGTAGCCTTCGGCACCGAGGGCGGCCTCTTCGAGCAGGCGGGCATTCCCACCGTGGTCTGCGGACCAGGCAGTATGGACCAGGGGCATAAGCCGGATGAATTTCTCACGAGCGAGCAATTGAGCGATTGCGATGCAATGGTGGCTCGTTTGGCTGATTACCTTTCGGCCGCTTGTTGAGACAGGTCCCGGGGCGGGTTAAACCCGGCACTCAAATAAAGGCATTCAAAAATCGCCTGCAATGTTGAGGATGCCGGACCATGAATGGCCTTAGCCTCCGAATTCGAGTGCCTCGGACCACTCCGCGGCTTCCTCTTAACGTGTGCGAGAGCTCATTGGCGCATTTCTGCCGTTTCAATCCATACGATAATCGCTGTCGGTCATAAAAAGGGAGTTTGCAGGAAGTCGGTCATTGCTCGTTCGCGCATCGTCCTGCCCTTGGCGTGGATCGATCCATCCGACACCGGCGAAACGCACGGCAGCGCGAGCCGTGGTATCGCCGTGCAAGCCGGGAGCAAGCGAATAGCGCACAATAGAATGCTTAACACCTTCAAACGAGCGTGAGAGGAAGTGGCACTCGATGTCAGTCATCGGGGCAGAGCGTTAGCGAGATTTTGCTGCAGAGGAACCAATGAAGAAAGGAAAGACAAAACTCACCCGCCATGATGCTGAGCGCCTTTTCGAGGGTCTGCCCGCCGGAAAGGCGAGAGTATCCAGCCGACCGGAGAACCCATTCGAAGCAGGGATACGCGACGTGGTCGCGCGCGTCGACGACGAAGCCACACTGTGGAAAGACAACCTCATTACTCTTCCGATGTCGATCGAGCTGCCGGCCGGCTACGAGTCGCTTTCTCGCATGCGCGAGGCGATGGCGCGGGCTTGGCGCGTGAAGTGGGTAAGGGAGGGTCAAAACGAGGTTGTCGCGGAGTTTCCAGAAGGATGGACCGCCGTTCGCCCTGAGAACGGCCCCATAGAACTGCGAGATCCGTCCGGCGTGGTCCGCGCCTTATACGGGTGGGCCACGGATGCCGAACTCAGGATTCTCCCACGCTACCTTGTTGAGCCACAGGCGAACAGCTCAAGCGGACTAGGCAGTTTGCTCGTCCGTGATCGCGCGACCGGTCAAATTCTCGAGAGATCGTCGACATGGTCGGCTCGAACTGCAAGCAGCCATCCAGATTGGGCGAGGCTGTTAGCGTGGCTCAGATTGCGCTATCCACTGCACGAGGATCCGCTGGAGTACTGGGAAGATTGCAACGAAAATGTCCAGGACTGAGCTGCTCCTTGGGGCGCTGTCCTCGGGCAAACCGCAGTCAGTTGGCGTCACGCGCTCGGTATCCGCAACCCGGACAAGGGCTGAACACCTTTAGCGCTCGTCCGAATAATAAAGGCCTGTTCCGCATGCACCGCAGAAATGCTCGCGAGTGTATGTGTATCGCATCAAACGACGTGTCTGCAAGAAGTTCGCGCCGCAGCTCGCACAGGATGGCTTGTTACCGTTCCAGACAGGATGTTGCCGAACATACCATTCGTAGGTCTCGTTCTCATACCGACGAATGGTGCGATACCGCCGCACGAGAAACCAGAGCACGACTGCAGTGAACGAGAGTGTTAGCAAGCCAGAAAGCAACTGTCCATTTTCAATATCAGCGAAACCGCTCAGTCCGTGTTCGCCGATCAACACCGCGACGAAGAGCGTCATATATTTTGCTATTTTTCTTCTCACTTGATCGAGCATCCTTTCTGGATTAGGTGCGTTCAAACGGCTCGCCGATGCGTTGACCGGCGAAATGAGCGTATCGGCTTGTATACGGCAGCGCTATTCGAAAACTTTAACGAATGGCTGACTTTTCGAAACACGCCTGCGAAATTGCAATTGCCGAGACAGTTGCAGTTGCGACATCGGCCCAACGGGGCGGACGGCCGAAACAAAGCAGGGCTTTTGCGACTGTTGTGACGCGTTGCCAACGGTATGTGACAGCGATCGGTGAGGGGACGTCATTCCCGGATCGGAGCCCCTCGTTATCCTGCAATGCGCTTGAAACTGGCGTAGTAATCGTCGGTGTAATAGCAGTCGCCGGTCTGCCTGCGCGGTCCACCACAGACGATCCGGCGCTGCCCGCGATCCGTCGAGCCTGGGGTGCGGACCGTGTATGTGTGGTAGTAACCGCGCGGATGCTTCGGCAGCAAAAGGGCACTGTTACGAAACAATACGCCGTCGTCCCCAAAAGGGAACGGGCCGCCCGCGTTGATCAGCCGCAGTGTCTCGGCTGCTTCCCCCGGCAACTGTGCCTTGGTGACGGTACCCAGCGCGCCCGCCACTTGCGCGCCTGATGCGGTGGGTGTACCGCTCGCGCCCTGCGCTGACTGAACCGGCGACTGGCTCGCGGATGCGCCCGATGCCTCAGTGACGTTTTGCGAACCGTGCTTGTCGCATCCGCCGAGGATCGCACCCAAGGCGACGATGCATGAGAAAGCCCTAGCTGTTTTCACGAAACGATTCTCCCCGCGTTGACCAGGACTTGACGACCAGGATAGATGTAAAGGTATCGCTAATGCGGGAGCGAATCAACGTTCGACCGGAAGTCGGCACTCGGTACGTGACAACCATGCGGATGTACCGTTTTCGGCGTTGAAGCCACGGTGGCGGCTGAGGGTCGCGTGCTATCCGCCATCGTCGGTTCAATATCCGCCCGTCGCTTACAAAGCCTGTCTGGAGCGAACCTGGACTCTGTCAGTCACGAACAAGTCGCAGTTCCGAATTGATCAACGACAAGATGCAACGCTGAAAGCGCAGTTCCGGAGTGCGCAAAGGGAGAACGCCTCATCATTGAATGACGAGATGCTCGGGCACATCGAAAAGCGCGTGTCTTGCATTTACTGCATAGCCATGCGTGGATGCAATCGGGTTGCGATCACATCGACGAATTGTCCTTCCCTGACTGTCTTCTGGTGTCGAATTACAGGGCGCTCGCGTAATCGGCGACATGCTTACTCTCCATGAGCGCGCGGTCCTCGGCGTCGCCTTGCTCGGCATATGCCGTGGACAAACACAACTCCAGGAAGTTCTCTGCGGTAGTAAGCTGAACAAACCGACTGGCAGACGACAATAACTGCCGCTCGCACAGCATCAGGATGTATCCGAATCGTTGTATTGACGGTTGGAGCCAGCGTGAGAAACATCAAGGTTCCTGACGCCACGCCGAGTCAATCGTTAAGTATCCGGTTCCCTGGCGAACTCGAAGTCAGGCGCAATGGCGTGCATTAGAGCGTCTTCGCGAATCGCCTGCGAGCGGTTTTCTATTTCGCCGAGACGGAAACTCATCCACCGCCAGCTTGAAAGCCGCCTGCGCAGAGGCAGCGCGTGCCCTACGCGCGGTTTAGCGTTCAGTGCTCAGTGCTCAGTGCTCAGTGCTCAGTGCATCGAAGCCGGCACGAACTCCAGCGTTCGCGCGAGGACGGTCAGCAGAATCAGCACGAGCGGCACATGCACGATCAACTGCGTGAACGTGAAGCCGACGATATCGCGTGCACGCAAACCGAGCACGCCGAGCAGCGGCAGCATCCAGAACGGGTTGATCAGATTGGGCAGCGCTTCCGCGGCGTTGTACACCTGCACGGCCCAGCCGAGATGAACGCGCAGGTCGTTGGCGGCCTGCATCACATACGGCGCCTCGATGATCCATTTGCCGCCGCCCGACGGCACGAAGAAGCCGAGGATCGCGGAATAGGCACCCATCACCGCGGGAAACGACACATGCGACGACACCGACACGAAGAACGCGGCCAGCACGTGTGAAAGCGCCTCGCCGCCGGGCGCCGCCGCCTTCGTCAGCATGAACGCGATGCCGCCGTATAGCGGAAACTGGATTAGCACGCCGGCGACCGACGGCACGGAGGTCTTTACCGCTTGCAGGAAGCGATACGGGCGCCAGTGCAGCAGCATGCCGAGCATCAGGAACAGGAAGTTGTAGGTATTCAGGTTCGAGATCGCAAGCAGCGGATCCCTGGTGGTGAACTCGTGCACGAGCCAGCCCGCGCCGAGCGCGACGAGTACGATGGTTAGCAGCGGGCTGTGTTCGAGCCAGTCGCCTGGACGTTGTGCGCGCGATGCCGGCATGCTCGCCTCGGACAGGTCCACCTCCAGATCGGCGGCGGTGACCACGCGCGCGTCGCGCGGCGCCGAGCACCATGCGATCGCGAGCGATACGACGGCGAGCGCCGCAGCCATGATTAGCGACTGCGGCAAGAAGATAGTTTGCGAGAACGGCAGCACGCCGGTAATGTCGCTGATTGCCTTGGGCAGGCTCGCCGGGTTCGCCTGCAATTGCGCGGCGGCCGAGCTCAGGCCCAGAGCCCACGTCGCACCCATGCCAAGGTAGGCTGCCGCACCCGCTGCGCGATAGTCCATTCGCAGATCGTCGCGGCGCGCGAGCGCACGCACGAGCAAACCGCTGAACACGAGACTGATCGCCCAGTTGAACATCGACAAGCCGATGCTGATCAACGCGACGAAGGTGATCGCCGCACGGCCCGAGCGCGGCACGCGCGCGAGCATCGCGATCAGCTTCGAGGCCGGCGTCGACACGGCGACCACATAGCCGGTGATCGCGATCATCGCCATTTGCATCGTGAACGGAATCAGGCTCCAGAAGCCGTCGCCAAACGTCTGCGCGACCCGCGTGGCGGGCGCGCCGATTGCCAGCGCGCCGAGCGCGACGGCTGCGACGGCGATTGCGGCGAACACGTATGCATCGGGGAACCAGCGCTCCGACCAGCGGGCGACGCCGATAGCAATGCTTTCGAGGAACCCGCTTTCGGAGGGCGGGATGGCGGGGTCTAGTGTCGTTGTGTTTTTCATGGGGTCTCGCTTCGCGTGAAGAAAGGGTGACGTGGGTGGGATCAGGTTGCTTGCCGGTGCACGAGAATCGCGGCGGCGAGGTCCTCGATTGCGGAGCCGACCGACTTGAACACGGTGCGTTGCGCCGCGTCGCGACGCCGCGGTGCTTCGCCGCGGCACAGGGCTTCGAGCGTGCCTTTGACGTCGTCGGCAGTGAACACGCCGCGCGACAGCGGCCCGAGCAGATCGCCCGATTTCTTCAGTGCTTCGCTCGTGTCGATATACAGATCGCTGCCTTCGAAGCATGCGTCGTCGGCTTCGCGCATGCTCGGCATAAAGCCTCCGATCAGATCCAGATGCGTGCCCGCGCGTAGCCATTCGCCTCGCACCACCGGTTCGGTGGCGAGCGTCGCGCACGTGACGATATCGGCGTTTGCCGTCGCGCCCGGCAAGTCGGTGGTGGCGAGCGCGTCAAAGCCTTCGTCGCGCCATTGCTGCGCAAGCGCTTCGGCGGTTTGCGCGCGCCGGCTCCATACCGTCACTTGCCGTATCGGCCGTACGGCGCGATATGCGTGCAGCAGCAACTGCGCAACGCGGCCGCTGCCGATCACCAGCAAACGGCTCGCATCCTCGCGAGCCAGGTGGCGGGCGGCGAGCGCGGACGCGGCGGCGGTGCGGCGCGAGGTGATCTCGTTGCCGTCGATTTGCGCAAGCGGCTCGCCGGTGTTCGCGTCGTACAGCACGTACGTCGAAAACAATCCGGGCAGCCCGCGGCTCGCATTGCCGGCGAAGATGTTGACCGTTTTGATGCCGAGAAAACCGCCAGACTGCCACGCGGGCATGATCAGCACGGTGCCCGGCGCCTGTTGCGCGACGTCTATCTGGTGCGTGTGGCGCAGCGGCACTTCGCAGCCGCTGCTGAACATGGCTTCGAGCGCGGCAATCAGCTTATCGAAGGGCAGGGCCCGGCGTGTGGTGGGCGCGTCGTGAATTTTCATGGCGGCGTCATGCGTCGAGTTCGAGATCGGAAAGAGGGATGGCCTGGCAGCCGAGCAGCACCGTTGGATCGTCCGGTTCCGCGCCGTGCAGATGCATTGCGCGGCCGTTCAGCACGCGCACCGCGCAGCTTTCGCACTGGCCGACGCGGCAGCCGCTTGGCATCGCGATACCGAGGCGTTCGGCGAATTGCAGCAGCGTGCCGGACGACGGATGCCACCGTTCGGTGCGGCCGCTGCGGCGAAACGCGACCGCGTGCGTGCGGTCGCCGGCGGGAACCGCGGCCGTGGGCGAGCGGAATTCCTCGTGGAAAATATCGAAGGCCGGCATGCCACGCGCGATGAGCCCGGCGCGCACCGCGTCCATCATCGGCACCGGGCCGCACATGTACACGCGCGCGCGGCGCCTGATTTGCGTATCGGTCACCACCGCATCGGTGATGGGTTCCGTTCGGTAGCAGGCGTCGCCGGCACGCGGTTCGTTGAAGTAGTCGATCAGGTTCAGCCCAGGCAGCGTTTTTGCGAGTGCTCGCAGGCGCTCGCCGAACGCGCGTGTCGCGCCGTTGCGGTTGGCATAGTGCAGCGTGATATCCGTCGCGTTTGCGCCGTTGCGCGCGACGGATTCCAGTTGCGAGATGAACGGCGTGATGCCGATTCCGCCCGCGATGAACACGAGCGGTTGCCGCGATTCGAGCGGCAGCGTGAAGCGGCCCGCGGGCGCACGCAATGCCACGCGCGCGCCGGGCACGATGCGCCGATGCAGATGTGACGACAATGCGCCTTCCCATTGCGCGCCGGCCGCGTTGAGACCGCGTTGATGTCTGACCGCGATGCTGTAGTCGCGCCGCGCTTCGATGCGGGCCGCGCCGGTCAGCGAATACGCGCGCGCGAGCGGCTCGGCTCCGCGTTCCGTCTCCACCTGAATCGAAACGTGCTGACCCGGCATGAAGTCCGGCAGGCCGCCTCCATCGGCGGGTGTCAAGTGAATGCCGAGCACGCCGTCGGCGAGCCGCTTCGTCTCGCTGACGATGAAAGGCCGCCAGCCCGGCCACGCGCGCCGCGCAATCTGGAACAGGGGATCGCGTGCGATGTCGCAACGAAACGAGCGCAACGGCACGGAGCCGCTAGTCGGATCGGCGTGATCTGACGAGATCAATCCGTTGTAGTGGCTGTTGCCCGGGCCTTCTAGCGGAAAGCCCGGCGCGCCGATTTCCGGACACGCTTGCCACCAGCCGAACTCGGCGACGACCGTCTCGGGTTGCAGCGTGTCGACGAGCCGCGCGACGAAGCGCGCCGAGCCGATGCGCGTCGTCACGATCACCGGGTCGCCGTCTTCGATGCCGCGTTCGCGGCCGACAGCAGTGGCGATATCGAGCAGCGGCTGCATCGAACGCTTGCGCAGCGAGACCATGCTGCGATGCTGGCTATGGCAGAAATGCGCGTTCTTGGCCGACGACAACACCAGCGGAAACCGCGTACCCGCGATACTTTGTTCAGCAGGCGCGACGAAGCGCGGCAGCGGCGGCTGGCCGTGCCGGAGCAGCAACTCCGAATACAGTTCGACGCGGCCCGTTTCAGTCGCGAAACCGGCGGTCTCGTACAGCTTTTCGCGGGTTGGCAATGGCAGGTCGATGCCGCCCGGCTGGTCCCGCAATTGCGCGACGCTCACGCCGAGCGGCGCGAGCATGTGATTCCAGCCGGCTTCCAGGCTGCCGCCGAAAAACTGTTCGTGCATGCCCAGCCGGCACGCAAGGTCGAAGACGATCTCGTTGTCCGAACGCGCTTCGCCCTGCGCTTCGACGAGCCGCGGGCGCAGCTGCACTCGTTGCTGCGACGCCGCGTTCAACTCGAAACCGACACGCAGGCCTTCACGCTCCCACGGCGTGCCAACCGGCAGCAGGATGTCGGCGTAGCGCGCGGTCGGCGTTTCGAACAGATCGCAATGCACGTGGAACTCAAGCGCTTCGAGCGCGCGGCGCGCGAGCGCCGTATCGGCTTGCGACGACAGCGGATTCGCGCCGAAGCCGACGAGCGCGCGCACCTTGTACGGCTCGCCTTCGAGAATCGCCGTGTAGGTGCCGCGCGCGCTCACCCAGCCGCGCGCCGCCGGTCCCAGCGGGCGCGCCGCAAGACCGAGCGCCTTCTGGCGCTGCTCGGGCGCGAGTTGCGCGAGGTCGCTGATCGCGTTGACCGGGTGCTTCGGATACAGCCGGTTGCCGCCCGTTTTGTCGAAGCAGCCGGTCAGCGCATACAGCACGGCGATAGCCCGCTCGGTCTGCGTGGCGTTGGTGTGCTGCGCGACGCCCGACCACGCGTGATAGGCGATGCGCCCCGACGCGCCGATCAACTGCGCGGCCGCGAGCAGTGTCGATTCGGGAATGCTGGTCAGCGCCGCCACATATTCCGGCGTGTAGCGTGCGGCTTCGCGCTCCAGCAGTTCGAACGCGGGATGGCAGCGCACGGGGCCATGATCCGTTTGAATGTCGTAGGTGCCGCGCAACGCGCCTTCGGCGAGCGCGTCAGGCACGCCGCGCTGTGCATTCCAACTGAGCACGCGGTTCTGCGCGGCGTCGCTGGCGAGATCGCGCTCGCGCAGAAACCGGCCGTTGTCCTCGCGCACGAGCAGCGGGCCGTTGGTCCAGCAGCGCACGAAGTTCTCGTCGAACCGGCCATCGCGGATCAGAAGATGAATCAGGCCGAGCGCGAGCGCGGCGTCGGTGCCGGGGCGCACGCGCAGCCAGCAGTCCGCCTGCTGCGCCAGCGCGGTAGGACGCGGATCGATCACCAGCAGACGCGCGCCGTTGGCGCGCCCCCGGCCCACCGCATTGGCCTGCGCGAGCCATGCGGCGGCCGGATTATGGCCCCAAAGCATGATCAGATCGGCATGTTCGACGTCCGGTGTCGGCATACCGCAGCCGAACGTGAACGCATGCGCAAAGTCCTTGTGCCAGTTGCAGATCTCGGTTGCGTAGCAGATGTTCGGGCTACCGAAATAGCGCACGAAGCGCTCGATCCAGTCGATGCTGTCCGACAGCGGCGTGCCGCTCGGCGTGGTCACCGCGAAGGCGACGGCTTCCGCGCCGCTTTCGTCGCGGATCGCAGCGAGCCGGCTGGCGACCTCGGTGAGCGCTTCGTCCCACGAGATGCGCTGCCAGCCGGGATCGGCGGCGTTTTTGGGATTGGTCCGCCGCATCGGATGACGCAGGCGGTGCGGGCTGTGTACCAGCTCGGGCGCGGCGCGCCCTTTCATGCACATCGCGGAGCCGGTGGGGTGCGACGCGTCCGGCCGCACGCTGATCAATTGCCTGTCGCGCACCGTATTGAGCGTGCCGCACCGCGAGCGGCACAGCGTGCAATAGCCCTGCATTTCTATCGATTTCATCTGTTTCGACGGCTGTTATGAAGCTCAAGGCCGATCGTAGGATGGCCAAATTATTATTGGTAATTCAAAATTCAGAACTCGCGATATTGGTGAAATCAATGGACTTTACGCTGCGGCAGGTGCGCTACTTCATTGCGGTGGCAGAAACCGGACAGATCTCCAAGGCGGCTTTACGCTGCAACATCTCCCAATCTTCCATGACCATCGCGCTGAAGGGCCTGGAGGACGCGCTCGGCACGTCGCTCTTCAACCGGCACTCGAAAGGCCTGCGCCTGAGCGACGCGGGCGAGCGGTTTTTGCGCCACGCGCAGCAGATCAACGGCGCGGCGCGGCAAGCAGCCGAGGATATGCGCGAGCGGCCGGACCCCTTGTCGGGCACGTTGCGTATCGGCGTGACGGATACGATCTCGGCGTATCTCATGCCTTCGCTGCGGCTCGCGCTGAAGCGGCGCTTTCCGGATCTTGAGCTGATCCTGAGCGAACGCGAACGGGTCGATGTGGAGCAGGCGATCGCCGACGGCGTGCTCGACCTCGGCATCGTACTGGTCTCCAATGCGGCGCTGCGCGACGACATCGAAGGCGAAACGCTGCTGCGTTCAGCGCGTCATCTATGGGTCGCACCGGAGCATCCGCTCGCGGGCGCTGACAGCGTCACGCTCGAAGATGTCTCGCGGCAGGACTTCCTGCTGCTCGATATGGACGAGCACGTGCAGACCGCGCAGCGCTATTGGGAACGACGGGGGCTGAAGCCTTCGGTGATATTCCAGAGCAAGTCGATTGAAGGCATTCGCAGCATGGTGGCGCTCGGCATCGGCGTGACGATCCTGTCGGACCTCGTATACCGGCCGTGGTCGCTCGAAGGCGGGCGCATCGTGCGGCGGCCCGTGGTGGACGCGGTGCCCACAATGGACGTCGGTGTTATCTGGTCGAGAAGCAGGGGCTTCCCACACAACGGTCATTCGCTGCGCGATTTCCTGCTCGCAACCTTGCGCGAGCGGCGCGAGTGAGGTCGGGCCATGCGTTCGGTTCGCGCACCAACGTGATATCGGGCAGTGCGGCCAATCATGGACACCCGCGCGCCCATGCATGCTGCCGCAATCGCCTGATTTGCGCCTGTGCCGCGAGCCACGGTTTCCAGGCTGTCCGACAAGACCGTTTCGCCCGCCCGCGGCAGACGCCTCATGCGCGCGACGAGGTCTGTGTTGATGGTGCCGATCACGAGCACGTGGGCTCGCTCACGTAATGCCTCCACTTTCGACTCTTCGCCGCCATGCCGATCCTGAAGTTGCCGTGCGTATCGCCGCTTTCCTGATCGCGCACTCCATAACGTTGCTGCACGACGCCGTTTTGCCGAAGCCTGCAATGATCGAACGCGGCGAGCTGCGGCGCAGCTACAGGCGCAACAGATGACGACGGCGCTGCGGCTGCGGAAAATCCTTGAAGCGCGTGCGCGAATGCAAGGCGGCGTAATTGGAGAGCCACTGGATATCACGGGGGCGGAAGTCCATCGCGAGCTACATGCCCGGCTCGTACTTGATCTGCTCGAACAGTGCGAGCACTTTCAGCTGCCGAGGCGATCGACGCTACACAAGTCATACGCCATAACGTAAGCGTTTTCACCTGCTCTCCCAGCCACCGCCCAGCACCTTATACAACGTCACCAGATTGGACTGTCGGGAAAGGATATCTGTCGCGAGTTGCTGTTGCGCCGTGTAGAGCGTGCGCTGTGCATCGAGGAACGTGAGGAAGCTGTCTGTACCCGCCTTGTAGCGCTCCTCCGCAAGCGTGTAGTAGCTCTGCGCAGACGTCACATATTCGCGATCCGCCTGCACCTGATCCACATAAGTGGCGCGCGCCGTGAGCGCGTTCGATACCTCTTTGAACGCTGTCTGGATGGCGCTCTCGTAATCAGCGACTTCGATCTGCTTCTCGATCTTCGCCACATCGAGCGATGCCTTGTTGCTGCCGTAATCGAAGATCGGCACGGAGACGCTCGGCGCGAACGCCCACGCACCGGTGCCCGCCTTGAACAGATTCGAGAGCGTCGAACTCGACGTGCCGGCCGTCGCCGTCAGTTCAATTTTTGGAAAAAATGCCGCGCGCGCCGCACCGATGTTCGCGTTCGCCGCCTTCAATGCATGCTCCGCCTGCACGATGTCCGGACGACGGGCGAGCAGCAGCGAAGGCACACCCGCACCGATGTCCGCGAACATCGACTCGTCGTCGAATGCGCGCGCGGGCGGCAGATCGTCCGGAATCGGCGCACCGAGCACAGCGGCGAGATTGTTGCGATCTTGCGCGACCGCGCGCCGATATGATGCAAGACTCGCCTTCGCGCTAGCGAGCGAGTTCTGCGCCTGTCGCACGTCAAGGAGCGAAGCATTGCCAAGCTCCTGCACGCGCTTCGTCACGTCGTAGGTGGACTGATCCGCCTTCACCGTGTCTTCGGTCAACTGCAATAGCCGTTCGTCGGAGAGCAGGGTCAGATAATCGGTCGCCACCGTTGCGATCAAACTGATTTGCGTGCTTTGGCGCGACGCATCCGTGGCGAGATAGTTTTCCAGTGCCTGGCGTTTGAGGCTGCGCAAGCGTCCAAAGAAGTCGATTTCCCATGACGTCGTGCCGATGCTGACATCGCTCGAACTCGCTATCGCGCCCTGCGTGCGCTCGCGGGTCATGCTGCCGATTGCCGAGGTGGACGGCGCAAGTGCAGCGCGCGTGATCCGGTATTGCGCCTCGTATTCGGCCACGTTCAGCGCCGCGACGCGCAAGTCGCGATTGTTGGCGAGCGCGATGTCGATCAGCTTTTGCAGGCGCTCGTCGCGAAAGAAGCCCCGCCATGCGGTGCCGGTGTCGGTGCCGGTGGCGAGCGGGCTTGCGGTAGCGGTGCTTGCGCCGGTCGGGCTTGCGGTTGCCGCGCCTGGGTTCCTGGCGGTTGCAGTGCTTGTGGTTGCAGTGCTTGCGCTTGCATCCGTCACGGCCCTAGCCGCGCTCGTGCTCTCATACGCGTCGCCTTGGGGATACGCTGCCGGAATCGGCGCGGCGGGCCGCTCATAGTGCGGATCGAGCGTGCAGCCCGTCAGCAGCGCGAACGCAAATGCGACCGCGCATACACTCAGTTTGAGTCTCATCATTCGACACCTTCCTGTTGCCTGGCGTCGCCGTGTTCGCCGAACAGGCGGCGCACGACGACAAAGAACACCGGTACGAAAAAAATTGCGAGCGCCGTGGCGGCGATCATGCCGCCCATTACGCCAGTGCCGATCGCATGGCGGCTCGCCGACCCCGCCCCTGTGCTGATCACGAGCGGCAACACGCCGAACACGAATGCGAGCGAGGTCATCAGGATCGGACGCAGACGCAGACGCGCGGCTTCGATGGTGGCGTCGATCAGGCTGCGGCCTTGCACTTGCAGGTCCTTCGCGAACTCGACGATCAGAATTGCGTTCTTCGTCGAAAGCCCGATGGTCGCGAGCAAACCGACCTTGAAATAGATATCGTCTGACAAGCCGCGGATATGCGCGCCGAGCACGGCGCCGAGCACGCCGAGCGGCACCACGAGAATCACCGCGATCGGAATGGACCAGCTTTCGTACAGACCCGCGAGACAGAGGAACACGACGATCAGCGAGATCGCGTACAGATAGATCGCCTGCGAACCGGCCATGCGCTCCTGGTAAGATTGCCCGGTCCAGTCGATGCCATAGCCTGCCGGCAGTTTCTTGACAAGCGCGTCGACGGCCGCCATCGCCTGGCCGGTGCTGGCGTTGGCGCCGGATTGTGCGGTCATTTCCATCGCGAGCGTGCGGTTAAAGCGCTCGATCTGCGGCGGCCCGAAAGTCCACTTGCCGGTCGCGAACGCGGAGAAGGGCACCATCTGGCCGTCGTATCCGCTCGTCGTGCTGGTGCTGGCGGTGCTCGTCGAACTGCTGCCGGACGTGCTGCCGGATGTGCCGCTGGTCGAACCGGTGCTCGCTGTGCTCGACTTTACATACCACCGTCCAATGTCGGACGGCATCATCCGGTACGGCGCATCGGCCTGCACGTAGACCTTCTGGATACGTCCCGTGTCGACGTAGTTGTTCACGTAGGACGAACCAAACGCCGTTTGCAGCGTGTCGTTCACATCGGCAATGGAGAGCCCGAGCGCGCTCGCCTTTTCCCGGTCGATGTCGACATGGAACTGCGGCGTATCTTCGAGGCCGCCCGGCCGCATGCCGGACAACGCGCTGTCTTTAGCCGCGAGCGCCATCAATTGCTGGCGTGCGGCCATCAGCTTGTCGTGGCCCTGGCCGGCGCGATCTTCCAGTTCGAAGTCGAGCCCGCTTTGCGTGCCGAGTTCCTGAATCGCGGGCGGATTGACCGCGAAAATCTGCGCTTCACGCGAGCCGGCGAAATGCATGTTCGCGCGCTGGATCACTGCGGCCGCGGACCCGCTGCTGCCGCGCCGCGCGCTCCAGTCCTTGAGCTTGACGAAGGCGAGCGCGTTGTTCTGTCCCGAGCCGTTGAAACTGAAGCCCGTCAGCGTGATGAGTTGATCCACTTCCGGCTGGCTGCGATAGTAAGCCTCGACTTTTTTCACCACTTCGAGCGTCTGCGAGGCGGGCGTGCCGACCGGTGCGGAGATGGACGTGATAAGCGTCCCCTGGTCTTCGTCAGGCAGATACGACGACGGCAGCTTCATGAACAGCAGCGCGACCACACCCGCAATCAACACGTAAATCACCATGTAGCGGATCGGCTTGCCGATCACGCGCGCAACCGCCGAGTCATACCGGTCGGTGCCGCGCGCAAGCACGCGGTTGAACCAGCCGAGCACACCGCGCTTCGCGTGATGCCCGACATCCGCGCGCCTGAGCAGCGTCGCGCATAGCGCCGGTGTGAGCGTCAATGCGAGGAAAACCGAGAGCAGCATCGCCGCGACGATCGTGATCGAGAACTGCCGGTAAATCGCGCCGGTCGTCCCCGAGAAGAACGCCATCGGAATGAACACGGCAATCAGCACGGTCGTGATGCCGATCAGCGCGCCGGTAATCTGCTGCATTGCGCGGCGAGTGGCCTCGACCGGTGAAAGACCTTCTTCCGCGATCAGACGCTCGACGTTTTCCACCACCACGATCGCGTCGTCCACCAGCAGGCCGATTGCCAGCACCATGCCGAACATGGACAGCACGTTGATCGAGAAGCCCACTGCCGACATCACCGCGAACGTGCCGAGCAACGCGACGGGCACCACGATGGTCGGAATCAGCGTGGCGCGCAGGTTCTGCAAGAACACATACATCACGACGAAGACGAGCAGCACCGCTTCGATCAGCGTCTTCACCACTTCTTCGATCGAGATGCGCACGAACGGCGTGGTGTCGTACGGATAGTCCACGACGACATTGCGCGGCAGTTGCGGACTCAATTCGTTGAGCTTCGCGCGCACGGCCTTGGCCACGCTCATCGCGTTGGCGCCGCTCGCGAGTTTGACCGCGAGCGATGCAGCCGGCTTGCCGTTCAGGCGCGAGTCGGTGCTGTAGTCGTCGGCGCCCACTTCGACGCGCGCAACGTCCTTCAGCATCACCTTCGAGCCATCGCTGTTCACGCGCAGCAGGATTGCGCCGAATTGCGCGGGCGTGGTCAACAGGCTCGACGCGGAGATCGTCGCGTTCAATGCCTGCGTTTTCGTCGAGGGCGAGCCGCCGATCTGACCAACGGAAAGCTGGACGTTCTGGTTCGTGATCGCGGTGGTGACCTCGCTGGTCGTGAGGCCGACCGCCTGCAGCTTGACTGGATCGAGCCAGATACGCATGGCGTGCTGCGCGCCGAACAGCGTGACGTCGCCCACGCCGTCGATCTGCGTGAGCGGGTCTTCGATCTGCGTCGCGATCACGTTGCCGAGGTCGATGGAGTTCATGCTGCCGTCGGTCGACGAGAGAGACACGATCATCAGAAACGAGTTGGCCGCCTTCGCGACCTGGACGCCTTGCTCCTGAACCGTTTCAGGCAGCGACGACGTCGCCTGCTGGACCTTGTTCTGCACCTGCACCTGCGCGATGTCGGCGTTGGTGCCTTGCTGGAACGTCAACGTGATGCGAGCCTGCCCGACGGAACTGCTCGTCGACGACATATACAGCAGATGGTCGATGCCGCTCAGTTTCTGCTCGATCACCTGCGTGACGGTGGTTGCGACCGTTTCGGCGGACGCGCCCGGATACGTTGCCGTGATCTGCACGGAAGCCGGTGCGACGCTCGGATACTGTTCGACCGGAAGCGTCGTGATGGAAGCGCCGCCAATCATCATGATGACGATGGCGATGACCCACGCGAGGATCGGTCGGTTGATAAAGAAGCCTGCCATGAGAGTCTCTTTAGCTGTGGGCGGCGGACGCATCGCCCGCGTTGTCGGCGGTGGCGGGCGCGGCTGACGTCGCGGGCGTCTCCACCGGCTTGACGAGCGCGCCGGTGCGCGCCTGCTGCGAACCCGTGACGATCACGCGGTCGCCGGCCTTCAGACCGCTCGTGATGATCCAGTCGGAGCCCGATGCGGTATCCGCGGTAACCGGCGTTTGCACGACCTTGTTGTCGGCGCCGACCGTGACCACGCTCGCGGTGCCATCCGACGCACGCGACACCGCGAGTTGCGGCACGGTGATCGCCTGGTGGTTCACGCCTTCTTCGAGCCGCGCCCGCACGAACATGCCGGGCAGCAGCACGCCATCCGGATTCGGAAACACGCAGCGCAGCGTGACGGAGCCGGTGGTGGCGTCGACGGTGATGTCGGAGAACAGCAGCTTGCCCGGCTGTGCATAGGCTGTGCCGTCTTCCATCAACAGATGAACCACGGCGCCGTCGGCGCCCGCATGTTGCAACTGGCCGCTCGCGAACTCTTTCTGCAAGCGCAGCCAGTCGGCGGAAGAACGCGTGACGTCGAGATACATCTCGCTCGTTGCTTGCACCGTGGCGAGCGCGGTGGTCTGTTCGGCGGTCACGAGCGCGCCTTCGGTCACGCTTGACTTACCAATGCGCCCCGCGATAGGCGCGACGACCTTCGTATAGCCAAGGTTGATCGCGGCGGTCTTCAATGCGGCGCGATCGGCGACCACGTCGGCCTTCGCCTCCTCGAGCGCGGCGAGCGCATCGTCGTAATCCTGACGGCTCACGCCCTGGATCTTCGACAATTCCGCGTAGCGCGTGGCCTTGGTCTGCGCGGCGTTCGCGGTCGCGACGGTTTTCGCCAACGTGCCGACCGCCTGATCGTAAGTGGCCTGATAGCTCGACGCGTCGATCTGATACAGCACGGCGCCGGCTGCGACCTGCGATCCCTCGGTAAAGAGCCGCTTTCTAACGATGCCTTCGACTTGCGGCCTCACTTCCGCGACACGGATGGCCGACAGCCGGCCCGACAGTTCAGTGTTCGATACGACGGTATGCGGCTTGATGGTTTCGACGCCGACTTCGGGCGTCGTCTGTGGCGGGCCGTGAGGCGCGTTGTCGCCGCAAGCCGCCAGCATCAGCGTGGCGGCGGCGACAGCCGCGACAAGAATCGCGAAGCGGGGCGCGCGCGTCGGCGCTGAAAACGCGTTGGAAAAGCTTGGCATGCTCGGGGCATCCTTCGACTCGATTCGACAAAGGACCGTCTGGCATGCGTCGTCGGTTCACGTTGGAGCCACGCAACGCCGCGCCAGCGGCAAGGGAGGGCCCAGCATAGTGAGAAGCGTCTTACGGCGGCTTAGGCGAGCATTACGAGCCGTAACCCAACTCGCAGAATTCGCTAACGCATTGCGCGTCGGCGATGGGCCGAGGGTGGCGCCGTAATAAACGGTAAGCTCGCACAAGAAGCGGAAAGCGCCGGTGCCGCGCGATTCGCTATATTTCGCTACGGCGATCGAGCGCTGCGCCGTCGCCAATGTTTCCATCCATCAGGGCTCAGCCATGTCAGACACGCCCATCCAGGTGCTGCTGGTCGACGACGACGCCGATCTGCGCGACCTGCTGCGAACCTTTTTTCAGCAACGCGGCATTGAAATCTCCGTGTTGCACGACGCCAGTCATCTGGCGCGCCGGCTGGAACGCGAACGGCCGTCGATTATCGTGCTCGATCTGATGATGCCGGGCGTCGACGGACTCGGCGCGCTGCGGCAATTGCGCGCGAGCGGCGACACGATTCCGGTCATCATGCTGACGGCGCGCGCCGACGGCGTGGACCGCGTGATCGGCCTCGAACTCGGCGCCGACGATTATCTCGGCAAGCCCTTCATGCCGCAGGAATTGCTCGCGCGCATTCACGCAGTGTTGCGGCGGCACGCGCAACCGGCCGCGTCGGTCGCGGCGCCACTGGAGAAGCGCGAAGCGCTACGCTTCGGCAGCTTTCGTCTCGACTTCGCGAGCCGCACGCTGTTTCGCGGCGACGAGCCGCTCAAGCTGACCGGCAGCGAATACGCGCTGCTCGAAGTGCTCGCGCAACATCCAATGGAAACGCTGTCCCGCTCCAGACTCGTCGACCTGTTGCATGGACCGCATTCGGAGGTGACCGAGCGCGGCATCGACGTGCCGGTGTGGCGCCTGCGGCGTCTGCTTGAGGACGACCCCGCCAACCCGAGACGAATCCAGACGGTACGTGGTATCGGTTATATGTTCGTGCCCGGCAGCAGCGACGATGAAAAATCCGTTTAACACGCTGTTCGGCCAGCTTGCGTTGATGACAGTCGGCCTCATTGTGATCGTCCACCTCACCTCCCTGCTGCTCGTGGATCGTGAACGCGGCCAGATTGATACCGGACATGCGCAACGCGCGCTGCTGCTTGCGGTGCAGGCACATCGCGAGGGCACGGCTGCCGCCTCGCAAGTGTCGGCGGCGCTCGGGGTCACGCTCATTAATGCGAGCGACGCGATTCCGTATGGCTGCCCTGCGCCCTGCCGGGACACGTCCGGCCCCTTCCAGGACGCTTTGCGCGCCAGGCTGCCGCCGGGCAGCGAGGTGGTTGCCGACGCCGGAAACGGCAACGTCTGGGTGCGCTATGCGGGCAATCCGGGCTGGCTCAAGCTTGAGAACTCGATGCTGCCCGCGCGCCGCTTTCTCGGCGCGTCAGCCATGATGCTCGTGTTCGCCGTGATTCTCGCGCTGATCGGCGCATGGTATCTGCAACGGCCGCTGCATCGCCTCGCGATTGCGGCGCGCGAGTTTCGCCTTGGTCATCGGGCGCCGGTCGTGCCGGCGAGCGGTCCGCGCGAAACGAAGGAACTCATCGACAATTTCAACCAGATGGTGCATGAGCTCGCGCAGGCCGAACAGGAGCGTGCGGTGATGCTTGCGGGCGTCGCGCATGACTTGCGCGCGCCCATCACGCGAATGCAGGTGCGCGCGGACCTGCTGCCCGACGAAGCCAGTCGCAGCGGCTTTTTGCGCGACGCGGAGTCGTTGTCGCGCATCGTCACGCAGTTTCTGGATTTCGCGCGAGAAAGCGCGGACAGCTCACCGTGCACGAGCGTCGATGCGCATTGCCGCCGCCATTACGGCGACAGTCTCGCCGACGACGAGTTAATCCGTCTCGACTTGCAGGCGGGCGGCGGCTTCGGCTTGCCGCTCGTCGACCTCGACCGCATCCTGACGAACCTGATCGAGAATGCGCTGACGTATGGCGAGCCGCCGGTCGAGATTGCGACGTCGCGGCACAATGGACATTACACGCTGAGCGTTCGCGATCACGGCGGCGGCATTCCGGGCAGCCAACTGGAGCGCGCATTGCAACCGTTCGTGCGACTGGACGAAGCGCGCGGAGGCGACGCGCATTGCGGCCTCGGCCTCGCAATCGTGCGACGGCTCGTGCGATACAACGGTGGCGTTTTTCACGCGGACAATGCGGTCGATGGCGGGTTTGTGGTGTCGATGAGATTTCCGGCCTGACGCAATACAAAGGACAGCAGACTTGCCCGCCCTTTGCATCGCGCTGTGCGCCGGCTCGAATCAGCCTTGCGCGACGTGGCCAGGAAGGACGATCGCGCCATGCGGACCATCACCATGACCGCCGCCCGGACCACCATCGCCGTGACCACCGCCGCCACCCCAACCCGGAGGCGGTCCCCACCAGCAGCCGCTCAGGGTTGCGCTCAAGGCGGCCAGCGCCGCAATTGCCAACAGCTTTTTCATACCTGCTCCTTCGATGGATTTACGGTCACGCAGTGCCGCCGTTCGATGCCGCCCAGCAACGCTGCGTGTTGCGCGTAAGTTATCAATCCACGAAAAATCATGTTTTACCGAGCCGTTACAACCAGTGCGGGAAAAGCGCTACTTCGCGAAAGTGCATCAGCGTCTTAACGCGCTGTACATGCGCTGCACATGGCACTTTCAACGCCGCATGAGCCGAACTCGCGCGTTCACGCTTTGTTTGAATATGGAAGCGGATGTAAGGAGATTCGCAGCGCGCGGGCGTGCCGCGCCTGATCGTGACGCATCTCCTGGGGTGGCTCACTTTTGCGTCGCGCACACAAAACGGTGCTTCAATACAGGTGCTTTCCCAAACGACCGCTGCCGTTCCCATCTCCAGGAGCGAGATAGGGCGGCTGTGGCTAGCGTCGCAGCTTGCGCACGGTCTTCGGCATTTGCGAGGCGATGCAGCGCCACGAGCTAGCTCAAAATCAGTCTCAGAAGCCGAACCCCCCACCGTCGACGTTCAGCACTTGTCCCGTGATAAACCGCGCATCGTCCGACGCCAGGAACGCCAGTGCGCCGGTCAGATCGTCGGGCACTTCCGTGCGCGGAATAAACTGGCGCGCGCGCACCGCATCGAATGCTTCGCCGGGAAGATTGGCCGCGCTGCCCGCATGGCGCGTCAGCCCGGGCGATATCGCATTGACCGTGATGCCATGCGCGCCGAGTTCGGCCGCGAGTGCGCGCGTCAATCCGATCACCGCCATCTTGCTGCTCGCGTAGGCGGACATGCCAGGAGGCGGACCCCACACGGTGCTGGACGCGAGATTGACGATGCGTCCCCAGCGCCGCTCGATCATGCCGACGGAGAACGCCTGCGCGAGTAGAAACGGCGCGTCCGCGTTGACGGTCATGATCTGCCGCCACAACGCCGCCGTGATCGATGCTAGCGGCGCCATCGGCATGAAAGCCGCATTGTTGACCAGTACGTCGACCCGCCCGACCTGTTCGAGCACGTGCGCTGCGAATCGCTCGACGCTCGATGGATTGGCGAGGTCGCACGCTAACGTCGTCGCGCGGCCGCCAGCGGACTCGATCCGCGAAGCCAGCTCGTGGCACGGTGCACGATCGGTCAGCACGAGTTCATGCCCGCCCGTTGCGAGGCGCAGCGCGAAGGCCTCGCCGAGTCCGCCAGCCGCGCCGGTGACGACGGCCACACGGCGGTTGGAACTAATTGAAATGCTCATTCGGTAAGAACTCCTGTCGTCGGTGAGCGGTGGCCCGTCAAAGCGGCAGACGTAGCGCCTGCTGCGCTTCGATCATCACGCGCGTATGTTCTTCGCGCGAGCCCCCTTGCTGCTCCAGTTGACCCATGCGGTTAGACGCGCTGACTACGAGCCGCGCGCGGTCGTAGTGACGGCCGGCGTAGGCGGTCAGTGCGCCTTCGAGAGAGTGACGCCGCTGCAGTTCTTCTGCCAGCACAATGGCGCCTTCGACGGCGATACCCGCGCCCGACGCGAGGTGCGGCGTGGTCGCATGCACCGCGTCGCCGAGCAGCACGATACGTCCCTTGTGCCAGGGCGCCGGAATCATGTGACCGGCGAGCGGTCTATAAAGCACGCGGTGATTGCCGAGCGAGCCGTCGATGAGGCCCGCGCGGAATTCGCCGATCGCGCCGCCGAATTCTTCCAGCAAACCGGCGAGCATGTGCGGCCATTGCTCCGGTGCGAGAAAGTCCATCCCTTCCCGCTTGTCGAGCACGAACAGGTAGCACTCGGTCGCGCTGATCGGGTTCATTCCCGCCTTGGTGGTTTTGCCCATGTAGATGGTCGAGTTCTCGCGAAGGCGCGGCACCACGGCGCGCCACGATCCCTGGCCGGTGAACTTCGGGCCTTCGAATCCAGGCATCACGAGTTTGCGCACGGCTGAGTTGACGCCGTCCGCACCGATCACGAGATCGTAGCGGCCGAGGCTGCCGTCCGTGAACAGCACCTCTACTTCGTTTTCATCCTGCTCGATCTTTTCGAAGCTCACGCCTAATCTCACATTCGCGCCGGCATTCTGCGTGGCATTGCCGAGAATATCGGCGAGCACCGTGCGCATGATGCCCGCGCCCCCGGGGAGATCTTCTGCGCCGATGGCGGACGCCGTGGGGACAGTCATGCTCAGTTGACCGTTTGCGTCGCAGATATCGACGGCGGTCCATGAGCCGCCGCGGCGCAGCACCTCGTCCACCACGCCGATCTCGCGAAGGCTGCGCAGCGACGGGCCGCTGATCGTGATGCCGGCGCCGTCGGGCGCCCATTGCGGATTGACCTCGACGAGATCGACCTCGATGCCCTGCCTGCGCAGCATGATCGCAGCGCACATGCCGCCGATGCCGCCGCCGATGACGAGGACCTTGTTGACCAGTGCCATAGTTAGTTTCTCTGTGCGATGTGAGGCGGCCGCTTCAGACGACCGAGCCGCCGAGTTGAACGGCCAGCCAGTCGGCGATCCGGTTGCCGGCGTTCAGCGGATTGTCGAGCGAACTGTGTTCGACGCCGCCTTCGCGTGCCGTAAAAATGAACAGATCCTTCTTCGGACTATTCGTTAGCTGTTCGAAGCTCTGATGGGCATACTTCAACGGAATCTGCCTGTCGTTCTCGCCGTGCGTGATGAGGAACGGCACGCCAATGCGGTCGAGCACGCCGTTCAGATGCATGTGCTCAGCCTTCGCAAGAAAGTCGCCCATGTCACTTGCGCCGAACACCCACTGCACGTGTTTCCAGTAATGCGGCACCGGATTTTCGCCTTCGCGTTTCAGGCGCGCCTGCTGCACCGCGCGCCAGTCGTGGTTCGCGCCCCACACCGCGCCGCACGCAAAGCGCGGTTCGAACGCCACGGCGCGCGGACAGTAGTAGCCGCCCAACGACACGCCCAGTGCGCCGATGCGCTTGCGGTCCACTTCAGCGTGCTGTTCGAGCCAGTCGACGATCGGCGCGGCCCACGTTTCGGTGTCGTGCACGGCGGGCATGTCATGCAGCCGCAGCGCCTCGCCGGTGCCGGGCTGATCGATGAAGAGCGCCGACAATCCATGGCGCGCGAACATCGTGCCCATCACGCTTTTTTGCAGCATTTCCTTGGTCGAATCGAGGCCGTTCATCACGACGACAATCGGTGCGCGTTGTCCGGGCTCGAGTCCTTCGGCGCGCACGTATAGCGCGGCGAGATGCGCGTTGCGATAGGGAATCTCCACACGCACGCAGTTCTCGCGCGCGAGCTTGCGGCCTTGCTCGAAGAGTTCCAGCGAACGCTTGTAGATTGCGAGGCGTGCCTCGAAGCCATGCGCCTGCATGCGCTCGGCGATGCCGTAGTAAAGGCCGGCGCGGCTCAGCTTCTCGCCGGCGGAGAGTTTGTGACCGCGCGCGAGGTCTTCGTCGGCGAGCGCGATCAGATTGTCCGCGCCGCTTTTCCATGCTTCGTAGAAGGCTTGCGTGCCGGGATCGTCACCGGCGCGGGACGCTTCCAGAAGCGGCGCGCACATCGCGTCCACCTCGCCGATGTTGCCCCCGTGCGTGAGGGCGATCATCGTCGAGAGGCTCCAGACGTAGTTGGTGGGGAAGTACTGGAACATGATGTAGTGGTCTCGGGTATGAGTCGTATGAGTCGTATGAGTCTTGTCAGTCGAAGATCGAAGGCAGTTCGGCGGGAATCCACACCTTGCCGTTCTCGATCCGTGCCGGCACTCTGGTCAGGCGCTGGCCGGTACACGGGCCGGCGAAGCAATGGCCTGTGCGGATGTCGAAATGCGCCGAGTGTGCGTAACAGACGATGTGACTGCCGTCGGCAGAGAGGAAACGGTCTTGCCGGTACTCCATCGGCCGATGCTCGTGCGGACAGTCGTTGAGCCAGACGAATACTTCGTCGCCCTGGCGCACGACGCACAGCTGGTCGTCGAGGCCCTTGCGCAACAGGCCGCGCGAGCCGCCATCCGGCAGATCGCTCAGTTCGCACAGCATGCGTTCAGCGCTCATCGTTGGCTCGCGTTACTCGCCTGGCGCCCATTTGCCGCGGGCGTCGAATAAAAATATCTGCGAGTTATCCGAGCCGGGATCGCAGGCGCGCGGCGTCCACGTGTCGTCGTGCAGATCCATGTCGGCGTCGAACTCGATCGTCGCGCCGAACGGGCTGTTGAAGTACCAGAAGTAGTTGCTGCCGAGAATGTGCCGCCCAGGCCCCCAGAAACTCTTGTAGCCCTTACGGACGAAGTTCCAGCCGTGCTGCAACACTTCGTTGGCCGAACCGAGGTGGAACGTGAAGTGGTTGCAGCCGATCATGTGATCGTTCTGGCTTTTGATCATGAAGAGCGTGTGGTGATCCTGCGTGCCGCCAGGGCGCATGAACGGGCCCAGGTTATTGAAGCGGTCCGTGACGATGAAGCCGAGGCGTGCATAGAACGCTTCGGCCTTGTGCGCGTCTTCCACGAAATAGACCACGTGCGACAGCGTGCGCGGCTTGATCGCTTCGTCGGGACTGGCCGCGCAGTCGTTCGGCGCGCGGCCGGGCGGCTGTCCCGGCACGTTAAAGCCGAGATAGCGCGCTTCGTATTCGCGGCGTTGCGTGACCATGAACGCGATGCCGAAGCCCGCGTCGTCGATGCAATGCACGGTGCCGTCGGCATCCACGCTCACGTCGCGGTCGGCTTCGAGGTTGGCACGGATTGTCGCGAGCGTATCGGCGTTGTCCACGCCGTAGACGGTTTCGCGCAGGCTCGGCGTCGCGGCTTTGGGCGGCAGCGGCGGCAGGCTCGGATCGTCCGCGCGGCGCATGATGAGCCCCGTACCGTCGAGCGCGGTGAAGACGCCGCCGTTCTCCGGATCATAGTGGGCTTCGTCCAGGCCATAGTCGAGCAGATACTGGCGCGCGCCGGCCATGTCGGTAAGAGCAATCCGGGTCTGTATTTCGCGGCACCGGTGTGCAACCAGGGGTTCGGCTGCCAGAGCGCGATCCTGCAGGACAACGCCGGCATGAATCCGCCCATCTATTCGAACTGGGGGGGACGTGTGCGCTATAACATCACGCCCGCGTTGTCGGTGCAGGCAGGCGTATGGCGCTCGAACCCGGCTTTCCCGTTCACGAACGGCTGGGAATGGACCGACAGTGTGCCGGACAGTAATACGTGGCTCGCCAACATCGTTTATCGGACCACTTATCAGACCGACCCGTATCCGAAAAGCTACGAACTCCTCTTCTATCACAATACCGCGGCGCAGACCGACCCGTTCACGCTCGCGACGCACAAGGGGACATCAGGCATGTACGCGGGCGGCAGACAGGTCGTGTTTCGCCCGGATGGCGGCAGAAGTGGCGCGAGCGATCCAACCGCATTCTCGGTATTCGGCAGCCTGACGACGAGCTTCGACGCGCACGCGAGCACGGGTCTTGCGATGACCGGCATCGCGGGCGTGATGGTAGAGGCACCGTTTCGCAGCAGGCCGCATGACAGCTACGCGTTGAGCTTTAACTGGGCGACGCTCACGCCGAACGAGCAGGCCTATCTTAAGCAGCAGAACCTGGCGGCAGGCGGCACCGGCTATACAGTCGGACGTACGCAGTTTGGACTCAAGCTGGACGCCAATATTGCGGTGAGCCGAAGCATCGTTCTCAGTCCGTATGTAATGCGGACGTGGAATACAAGTACGTGGGGCAATCCTGCGTATGCGGGTACGCCGAAGAACGGCTATGTAGCGGGCATTCTCGCGAGCGTGTTCTTCGACAAGATGCTGGGGCTGACCGACCACTGATCGGCTTCCTCGACTGGCCGTGACCGGCATTGGCTGTGCGATTACGGCGAGGCAGGAGCGGGCTTGAGTGTACTCACGTGCTGCGAAGCGCCGGACAACCGTTGTGATCGGGCTGTGCCCCGACGCTCACAGCCAAGAGAGCACTTCGGTCGTTCGATGGTAGGAGTCGCCAATTGCCCGTGGCGCTGGTCGCGCGCGTGCTCGGCGTGATGAGCCTGATCGACGCGGGGTTCCTGTCGTTCCTGCTGTTCGCCTCGAACCCATTTATCCGCCTGCTGCCCCCCGCGATGGAAGGTCGAGACCTGAATCCGTTGCTGCAGGATCCCGGCATGGTGATGCATCCACCGATCCTTTACATGGGATACGTCGGCTTTTCGGTGGCCTTCGCGTTTGCGATTTCGGCGTTGTTGTCCGGTCGACTCGACACGACATGGGCGCGCTGGTCGCGTCCGTGGACGATCGCCGCGTGGATGTTCCTGACGCTTGGCATCATGCTTGGCAGCGGCTGGTCCTATTACGTGCTCGGTTGGGGCGGATGGTGGTTCTGGGATCCGGTCGAGAACGCGTCGTTCATGCCATGGCTCGCAGGCACTGCGCTGATCCATTCGCTGATCGTGACCGAGAAGCGCGGGGCATTTCGCAGCTGGACGGCACTGCTGGCAATCTGCGCGTTCTCGCTGAGTCTGCTGGGTACGTTCCTCGTGCGCTCCGGGGTCGTGACGTCAGTGCATGCGTTCGCATCCGATCCGGCGCGCGGCGTTTTCATTCTCGCATTCCTCGCGCTGGTGACGGGTGGTGCGCTCATGCTGTTCGCGTGGCGCGCGCCGAAGATCGAAAAAGGCGCCGGGTTTGAACTCGTTTCTCGCGAGGCATTGCTGCTGTCGAACAATCTTCTGTTCATGGTGGCGGCTGCATCAGTGCTGCTGGGCACCCTCTACCCGATGGTCCTCGACGCTTTGGGGCTTGAGAAGATTTCCGTTGGACCGCCGTATTTCGACAGCGTGTTCGTGCCGCTGATGACGCCCGTCGTTTTTCTCATGGGAGTTGGACCCATCGCACGATGGAAGGCGGCGCACGTGCCCGAGCTGGCTGTGCGCCTGCGTTGGGCGGCGCTCGTCAGCGTGGCGACCGCAATCGTGCTGCCGCTGCTGCTCGGAAGCTGGCGACCGCTTGTGAGCCTAGGGCTCCTGCTCGCCGCGTGGAGTTTCACGACTGTTGCAACGAGCATGCGCGATCGGCTGCGTGGCCAGCAAGGTCCAATGGTCGCCCGGTTGAGACATTTGCCCCGCTCGACGTATGGCATGTGGTTCGCGCATGCCGGAATCGGCGTGTTCATTGTTGGCGTCACGCTGGTCAAGGGTTACCAGACCGAGCAGGACCTGATGATGCGATACGGCGAAAGCGTCGCCATTGGCGGCTATGTGTTCCGTCTTGACAGCGTGCGCGATATCGACGGACCGAACTATCAGGCGAAGCGCGCGACGGTCAGCGTCAGCGAGGATGGCCGCCCGGTAGCGGCGCTGCACCCTGAGAAGCGTCTTTTCCTCGTGCAGAACATGCCGATGACGGAAGCAGCCATCGATCACGGCATGCTGCGAGACCTGTACGTCGCGATGGATCAACCGGTCGGCGGCCATGCGTGGACGATGCGCATTCAGATCAAGCCTTTCGTCCGCCGGATTTGGGGGGGCTGCATGCTGATGGCGCTCGGTGGCCTGCTCGCGGCCACCGACCGCCGGTACCGTCTGGTTGCCGGGCGGCGGACCAGAAAGGAAAAGCAGCCGGCAGACCATCCACAACCAGCGCTTCTATCCGCAGTCACGGGCGCTCTGGATACGGCACGTAACGCGAATGGCACCGTCGGCGAGGCCGAACGATGAAGCGCTTTCTGGTTCCCCTCGCTGTTCTTGCAGGCCTGCTGGCGGTATTGGCTGCCGGGCTGCGGCACGATCCGCGAACGCTGCCGTCCGCGTTGCTCGGCAAGCCTGCTCCGGATTTCAATCTTCCGCGCCTCGATGCGTCGGCTGAACCCATGTCCTCGCGCGCGATGCGCGGTCAGGTCTGGATTCTGAACGTATGGGCGTCCTGGTGCGAGCCGTGCCGCGACGAACAGCCCGTGCTCGCCGATTTCGCGGCGCGCCGCATCGCGCCCGTTTTGGGGTTGAACTACAAGGACGATCGCCAGAACGCGATTCGTTGGCTCAGGGAAGCGGGCGATCCGTACACGGCATCGATTGTCGACCGCAAGGGAGAGACAGCCATCGACTACGGCGTCTATGGCGTTCCGGAAACGTTCGTGATCGACCGGTCGGGGATCGTGCGTTATCGGTTGGCGGGTCCGCTCACACACGCATTGGTCGACACGGTCATCGTTCCGCTCGTCGGGCAGCTGCAACGCGAGGCGGACCATGACTAGCGGACTTTATCTGCTGGTGGGTAAGCTTGCAGCCGCGCTGATGCTCGCTGTGTCGATGACATGTGCAATGGCACAGCCCGCCGACGATGCACTGTACAACGCCCGTGTGCGGCATCTGGCCGACAGCTTCCGGTGTCTGGTTTGCCAGAACCAAAGCCTCGCGGATTCGAACGCCGAGCTGGCTGCGGATCTGCGCAACCAGATCCGCGACCAGATCAGCAAAGGCGCGAGTGATGAGCAGATTCAGGCTTATATGGTGCACCGTTATGGAGACTTCGTGCTCTACCGGCCACCCGTCAAGGCCGTCACGTGGGCGCTCTGGTTCGGACCGTTCATTACGCTTGTTGCAGGGGCGGCCGCGCTGGCTCTCAGCATCCGGCACGCGCGAAACGTACGTCCCCGCATACTCAGTCCGGATGAGCGCCGGCATGCCAACGCGCTGCTCGTCGACCGGAAAGAGGACACAGGGCGATGATGACCTTCTGGCTGATCGCCGCAGCGATGATTGCGATTTGCGTGGCATCGGTAATCTTGCCGCTGCTATGCGGCGGCGCGCTATTGCGAGAGGATCACGGCCTGGCGGTGGCGATCTATCGGGCGGAAATCGACGAGCTGGAGCGTGAGGTCGCGGACCAGCAGTTGTCCGCAGATCGTCACGACGATGCCCGCGTCGAACTCGAACGCCGCCTCGTGGGCGAAACGGGTAGCAGCGCCTCTGATGCCACGGCGGCCAGGCTCAGCGGCGTTCTGAAGCGATCTGGAACGGCTGCGGTGGTGCTGGCGTTGCTGCCGTCAGCTGCCGTGGTGCTGTACATACGGATTGGCGATCCCGTCGCCGTCGCCGTCGAACGTGGCGCATCAGGGCAGGCGGATGCACACGTCGCCATGCAAGGCTCGCTCGAGTTTGTCGTCAGCAGACTGGCGGTGCGCCTTCGGCAACAACCCGAAGATGCCGAAGGGTGGAGCATGCTCGCGCGTTCCTATGTCGTTCTGGATCGTGCCGACGATGCCGTGACCGCATATCGCCGTGCATTGGCGTTAAAGCCGCGCGACGCCGATCTGCTTGCCGACTACGCCGATGCATTAGCAACGACCCACGATGGCGATCTGAACGGCGCAGCGTTGCAAAGCATTGACGCCGCGCTCGCAGCGGATCCCGTTCATCCGAAAGCGCTGGCATTGGCGGCGTCCGCGGCGCACGAGAGGCAGGACAGCGCGCTTGCGATCCAGTACTGGGAGCGTCTGGAAGATGTAGCGGAACCCGGCTCGGAGATGGCCGCTCAGGCGCGGGAGAATATCGGCGCCGAGAAAATGGCGGCGAATCCGGCGAATCTCTCGTCCCTGGGCAATGCATCGAAGAACGGACTGGGTCAGCAGGCACCTCGCGCTGCCGGAACGGCGACCGTACTTGAAGTGCACGTACAGCTGAGTCCGGCCCTGTCGGCGCGCACGCGTCCGGATGAACAGGTGTACATCTACGCGCTGGCAGCAAATGGCTCGCGCGTGCCTTTGGCCGTGAAACGCATCCGGGCGGATCAGTTGCCGTCAAAGGTGCGGCTGGACGATTCAATGGCGATGACACCCAACAGCCGTCTTTCTGACCTAAACAGGGTAATCGTTGAGGCCCATGTATCGCAGGCCGGCAATGCACAACCAATGAGGGGCGATCTTATGGGGAAGAGCGCACCGGTTGCAACAGGGCACGCGGTCGTCGACGTTACGATCAACGATGTCGTCCGTTGACGAGCCCAATGCCAACCGTTCTCGCTCCCGGCTCGCAACTACGGACCCTCGCAATTTGGCATCGTGACTAAGACACCGCACCCGCCATTTTTGGGAACAGATCCGCCATCGAGCATCGTGCCCCCGGGGCGCAGGCCATGTGCCACCACACGCCCAGGCGCTCGAGCAATGCCGGCGAGAGTAACGGATCGCGTCCTACGAATCCCTCCCGCAAAACGCTCTTCACAGTCCGACAGTCAGCTTCTGTCCAAACGTGAGACCTTCATTGGACGTAGTCGAACGTCAGAAACGGGTCGACAAGACTCATTCGCCAATAACGAATGCTGACATTCGCCGGTACCGGGTCGCGAATGTCGGCTAAGCGATCTCGACCTGCCGCACGTTCTTCGGCGGCCACCGTCCGCAATGGCCGACGAGCGACCAAGGGCCCGGACACCCGATCGTATCTCGGGACTCGAACACTCAACTCAGTTTGAAGCTGGAAAACTCCCCTCCACAAACTCCCGCAGCTGCGTGAGGTCGGTGCGCGCATACGCGGCCGCGGTTTGCCCCGACGCGTGCCCCAGAAGCGTCTGCGCGACGGGCAGCGGTACCGCGTGGTCGACCGCCAGCGTGCGCGCATAGCCGTGCCGTAACCAGTGTGTCGACGCCGCGTCACCGCGCGGGGGTCCGCTGCACCGCCGCCTGCAGCACCGCCTTCACCTCGTCATAGAGGCCGCTGTGGCCGAGCGTCGCGCTTCTCGCTGTGAATGAGCGGCACGGATTCGAATGGCGCCGGTTCAGCCGGCAGGCCCCGTAAAACGCGATAGTCACGGAGCACCGGCGCACAGCGCGACGGCAGCGGGATCGCCCTGAGCTTGCCACCTTTGCCCCGTACGTGCAGGGTCCAGGCGCGGCGGGCAGGGCGCGATGCGCGGGTTGCTGTGCCGGCCGCTATATCGGCACCTTTGTTGGTGTCTTCGTCGACGCTGAGGTGCGGCAGCCCCTGTTCCACCGACCATTCGAGTTCGGCGAGTCGCACCCCGGCAAGACGGTACAGCGACCAGATCGCGCAGCGGCGTGCCCACACGAGCGGCGACACTCCGGGCGGCCGTTCGCCGGCCATCACCGCATCGCACAGTATCGGGCGCCGGGCCGGGAGGATCCGTGCCCGTGTCCACGTCATGCGCGCGGCGCCGTCGCCCGACAGTTCGACGGCGGGGCTTGACCACCAGATAGCCGGTCTTCTGCCAGTAGCGGAACAGGCTCCAGATGACCGCGAGCGCCCCCCAGCAGCTAGCGTCGCTCGCAACGCATGAACGGCTGGTGCGCCGCCGGACGTGACCGCGCGTGTGGCGAGCGCTGCGCGCGGTCCTGAGCCCAGTCTTCATTAGAGCGATCTGGCGTTTATGGCCAGCGCTACCGCTACAAATTGCGGGTGCATGCAGGGTTGAGATGCCCCCGTTAAACGTTTCCCCCGCGAAAACCCTGGCGCTGATCTCCTTGAAGCCTCCGTGCTAGCTGGTATGATGACATCATGACGGCATAAGTGATGAGAAGAAGGCAGATCCGACCGTCGGCTGGTTCAGGCAGTACAAAGGCGTTTAACCAGAAAGAGACAGGAGACGAACGATGAAAGCATCGAAGCGGTGGCTCGCGCTCGCGTTGACCACACTGACGGTCGCGGGCGCATGCGGAGCCGCGCACGCGGCCAGTCTGATCGCCATCATTACCCCCTCGCACGACAACCCCTTCTTCAAGGCCGAAGCCGACACGGCCAACTCGCGCGCCAAGGCGCTCGGCTACGAGACGATCGTCCTGGTTCACGACGACGACGCCAACAAGCAATCCAATCTGGTCGATACCGCTATCGCTCGCGGCGCGAAGGCGATCATTCTTGACAATGCCGGCTCGGAAGCTTCCATCTCCGCCGTAAAGAAAGCGAAAACGGCGGGCATTCCGTCGTTTCTGATCGACCGCGAGATCAACGCGACAGGCATCGCGGTGTCGCAGATCGTGTCGAACAACTATCAGGGCGCGCAGCTCGGCGGCCGCGCTTTCGTCAAGGCGCTGAGTGAGAAGGGCAATTACGTCGAACTCGTCGGGCGCGAGGCGGACATCAATGCCGGCATTCGTTCCAAGGGCTATCACGACGTGATCGACCAGTTTCCGAACATGAAGCTCGTCGAGCGCCAATCGGCGAACTGGAGTCAGACGGAAGCCTACCGCGTGATGGAAACCATTCTGCAAAGCCACCCGGACATCAAGGGTGTCATTGCAGGCAACGACACGATGGCGATGGGAGCATCGGCGGCGCTCAAGGCGGCCAAACGTCCTGACGTGATCGTCGTCGGCTTCGACGGCAGCAACGACGTTCGCGATGCGATCACCCGCAACGAAATCCGCGCGACGGTGCTGCAACCGGCAGCACAAGCCGCGACCGAGGCCGTCGAACAGGCCGACAAGTATCTGAAAACCGGCTCGACCGGCAAGCCGGAAAAGCAGTTGATCAACTGCTCGCTCATCACCAAGGCCAACGCGGCGAAGCTCGACATGTTCGCGCTGCGTTGAGTCCTGCTCAGCTCACCTGAGAGCCCGCGCCACGCAAGCGCTTGCGCGTTGCGTGGCGCGCCATCACCGTTTCTCATCTTGCCTCGCGCGGGGACCTTTATGAGACGTTGCATGTATGCGGCGATGCTGATCGTCGTCGCGAGCGGTGCGCTGCACGGATGCAAGCTGGTCAAGCATGACGCACAGGCGTCGAAGAATTCACGCGATGCGTACGCGTCCGCAGGCTACGACGCCAACGCAATGGTCAGTTCGATGTGGAGCACGAAGATCGTGCCCGACGTCGAAAAGCGGGCGACTGACTACGCAACGCTGCGCGCCGCGATCGGCGCCGACGTCGACGCCGCCGGACGCAAATACGGTTATCGCGGCAAGGACGACGGCGCGCCGTGGAATTTCCCGACCACGGTGCACGGCACGATCGTCGAGGTGGATACGCAATCGAGCCAGGGCACGGTGGGGGTGGACACGGACGGCGACGGCAAGGCCGACGTGATCGTGGACATCGGACCCACGGTGCTCGGCACGACCTTGCGCGACACGCTCGATTTCGTCTCGTTCACGAGCTTCCGCAATCAGATCGAATACGCGCAGTTCGGCACCGCGCTGAACAGCTATGCCGCCACGCACGTGATGAAGCCGTTGCCGCGCGACGCCCTGAAGGGCAAACAGGTGACCGTGACGGGCGCGTTCTCGTACGATTCGTCGGCCGAGCAGCCTGAAGTCGTGCCGCTCGCAGTGGCGCTCGGAGACAAGCCATGAGCGCCGCAGAAAGCAGAGCCGATGTCGATGTCGAGCTCGGCCACGGCGACGACGTGATCCTGCATGTGGAGGGCGTGACCAAGGTTTATCCCGGCACGATCGCGCTGAAGGAGGTCAACTTCGCGGTGCGGCGCGCGGCCGTCAACGTACTGGTCGGCGAGAACGGCGCGGGCAAGTCCACGCTGATGAAGATCATCGCCGGCGCGGAGCAGCCGAGCACGGGGCGTCTCCTGCTCGACGGCAAGCCGGTCGAACTCACGAGCAGCGCCGATGCGTTGCGCCACGGTATCGGCATCGTGTTTCAGGAACTCAATCTGTTCCCGAATCTGACGATCGCGGAAAACGTGTTCATCGCGCACGAGATCACGCGGGGCCGCATCGACATAGACGCAGAAGCGCAGCGCCGCAAAGTGCGCGAACTGCTCAAGCGGCTGGAACTCGACGTGAGTCCCGACACGCTCGTGGAAGACTTGCGCATCGGCCAGCAGCAACTCGTGGAGATTGCGAAAGCGCTGGCGCACGATGCGCGCATCCTGATTCTCGACGAACCGACGTCCGCGTTGAGCGCCGCCGAGGTCGACGTGCTGTTTCAGGTCATCGCGGACCTGAAGGCGCATGGCGTCGCCATCGTTTATATCTCGCACCGGCTCGAGGAACTGATCCGGATCGGCGACCACATCACCGTGTTGCGCGATGGCCGCATTACCGGCAATCAGCCGATGAGCCAGGTCGACGTTCCCTGGATCGTCCGTCAGATGGTTGGGCGCGAAACGAAAGACTTCTCGCGGCCCATCGGTCACGAGCGCGGCGCGGAAGTGTTGCGCTTGAGCGGCGTGAGTTTGCCGCGCAAGGGCAGGGGCATGGTGGTCGATGACGTCTCGCTGTCGCTGCACGCAGGCGAGATTGTCGGCATCTATGGCTTGATGGGCGCGGGACGTTCCGAACTCTTCGAATGCATTCTCGGCTGCCATCCGCATGCGACCGGCGAAATCATGCTCGCCGGCAAAGCGCTCGCCGGCAAACCCGTTGCGAAGCGCGTCGCGCAGGGCCTCGCGCTGATTCCCGAAGACCGCAAGGCCGACGCGCTGCTGCCTATTCTTTCCATCGGCGAAAACATGACGATCTCCAGCCTGACGGATCTCGCGCGCGGCTTCCATATCAGCACGCAGCGCGAGCGACGCTCCATTACCGGCTACATCCGCGATCTCGCGATCAAGGTGGCCGACTGGCGTTTGCCCGTGAGCTCGCTATCGGGCGGCAATCAGCAGAAGGTGATCATTGCGCGCGCACTGATGACCGTGCCGAAAGTGTTGCTGATGGACGAGCCGAGCCGCGGCATCGACGTCGGCGCCAAAGCGGACATCTTCAAGGTCATGCGCGATCTCGCGGTGAAAGGGCTCGGCATTCTGTTCGTCACCTCAGATCTCGAAGAAGTGATGGCCTTGTCCGACCGCATTCTCGTGATGTCCAACGGACGCGTGACCGCGCAATTCGAGGCGAGCGTTGCGTCGCAAGGCGCGCTTGTCGCCGCCTCGGCAGTCGGACACCGGACGGGCGGCACGGCAGATCAGCAACGCGCCGCTGCCTGACGTCGCGTGTAGCGGCATAGCAGCACACACGGCAGCATGTAGCAGCACATAGCAGCACTACTGCGGAGACTATCCATGACGATGGCGATCAAAGGCGCGGCCCCGGGAGCGAGTATCGGCGAGGCGCCGCTTCTGTTGCTGCTCAAATTGCGCACCTTCATTGCGCTGTTTGCGGTTGCGATCTTTTTCTCGTTCGCGGCGCACAACTTTTTGAGCATTGAAAACCTGCTCATCATGTCGCGCCACGTTGCGTTGAACGCGTTTCTCGCTATCGGCATGACGTTCGTGATCGTTGCAGGCGGCATCGATCTTTCTGTCGGGTCGATCGTCGGATTATCGGGCATGGTCGCGGGCGGTCTGATCCTGCACGGCATTCCGCTCGGCGATACATACACGCTGTATCTGAGCGTGCCCGAAGTGATCGTGGTCGCATTGCTCTCGGGCGTGGCCGTCGGCGCGATCAACGGACTGCTCATCACGCGCCTGAACGTCGCGCCGTTCATCGCGACGCTGGGCACGTTGTATATCGCGCGCGGCGCGGCATTGCTGTCCTCGGGCGGTGAAACTTTCCCGAATCTCACGGGCAATCCCGATTACGGCACCACCGGCTTTCCGACGCTCGGCGGCGCGACGATTCTCGGCGTGCCGCTCACCATCTGGCTGCTGATCGTGGTCGGCATCGTGGCGGCGTACATCGCCGGCCGCACGCCGCTCGGGCGGCAGATCTATGCGATCGGCAGCAACGAGCGAGCCGCGCAGTTGTCCGGCGTGCGCGTGAATCGCGTGAAGATGTTCGTCTACATGTTCTCGGGACTGTGTGCGGCGATCGTCGGGCTGATCATTTCATCGGAACTCGTAGCGTCCCATCCGATGAGCGGCGAAACCTTCGAACTGAACGCCATCGCCGCGGCGGTGCTCGGCGGCACGTCGATGTCGGGCGGGCGCGGCAAGATCGGCGGCACCATCATCGGCGCGTTCGTGATCGGTATTCTGTCGGACGGCTTAGTGATGATGGGCGTGAGCGCGTTCTGGCAGACCGTGATCAAGGGCGTGGTGATCGTGGCCGCGGTCGTCGTCGATCAGATCCAGCGCCGCGTGCAGCAACGCTTTGCGTTGCAGAAGCAGGCCGCAACCGGAGCCTGAGCGATGAGCGCATCCGATATGCAGCAACCCCGAAGCGGTCAGCGCACGTTCGACGGCGCGTTGATCGGTTGCGGTTTTTTCGCGCGCAATCACCTGCATGCGTGGCGCGAGGTGGAGGGCGCACGGATCGTTGCGTTGTGCGATGCCGATGAAGCACGCCTTCGGGCAGCGGGGCGCGAATTCGGCATAGTGCGGCTCTACACGGACGCCGCTACGATGCTGCAAGCGGAGCGCCTCGATTTCGTGGACATTGCGACGACGGCGGCGAGTCATCGCGCGCTCGTCGAGATGGCGGCTTTCGCGCGCGTGGCGGCGATCTGCCAGAAGCCGTTTGCGCCGACACTCGACGATGCCCGCGCGATGGTCGATGCCTGTCGCGAAGCCCGCGTACCGCTGATGGTGCACGAGAACTTCCGCTGGCAAAACGCGCTTCAGGCGGCCGGTGCGGCGCTACGCGAAGGGGCCATCGGCAAACTGTTCTGGGGACGCGTGTCGTTTCGCTCCGCCTTCGACGTGTTCAGTGGGCAGCCGTATCTGGCGCAGAACGAGCGCTTCATTGTCGAAGACCTCGGCATTCACGTTCTCGACATCGCGCGCTTTCTATTTGGCGACGTGTCGCGTCTGAGTGCGAACATCGCCCGAGTGAATCCGACCATTCGCGGCGAGGATGTCGCGACCATCCTGCTCAGCCATGAAAACGGAGTGAGCAGCGTGGTGGATTGCAGTTACGCGACGCGGTTGCCGCACGAGCTTTTTCCACAGACGCTAGTCGAAGTGGACGGTTCGGAAGGCACGTTGCGGCTTCTCGCTGACTATCGCTTGCAGATTCACACGGCGGCCGGAACCGAGACGCGCGACGCGGCGCCGCCCGCGCTCACCTGGGCAAGTTCGCCGTGGGAAGCCATCCAGCATAGCGTGCTCGACATACAGAAACATTGGATCGACTGCCTGCGCCGTGGGGCTGAGCCAGCGACGAGCGGACGCGATAATCTGCGCACGCTTGCACTCGTCGAGGCGACGTATCTGTCCGCGCGCGAAGGCCGAAGCGTTCACATGTCCGAAGTGGAACGCAACGCGGCCGCACTGGGCGAGCGCGAAGTGGTGGAGCGATGAGCCCGGAACTCGCGCGGCTGTATTACGGCACCGCGCAAGCCGTGCCGCAGGCGCGGCAGCTGTCGGCGGGACCGTGGTCGGCATCGCTTGCCGACGGCGCATTGAGCGACATCCGCTTTCGCGACGCCGAGGTGATTCGCGCGCTCGCGTTCCTCGTGCGTGACAAGGATTGGGGTACGTGCCGGCCCGAGCTCAAAGGCACCGAGATCGACGAATCGGAAGACGGGTTTCGGGTCTCGTACCGGGCGCATTGCGAGAACTCTGACGGACAGTCACTGAGCTATGCGCTGTCCGTCGATTGCACTGCCGGCGGCGCGTTGACGGCCCGGGCGAGCGTTACGACGCACGGCGAGTTCCTGACCGCGCGTTGCGGCTTTTGCGTGCTGCATCCGATCGATGGCGTGGCCGGTGCGCCCGCACGTGTCGAACACAGCGACGGAACGGTGGAAAGCGCGGCGTTCCCGGTATCGATCGATCCGTGGCAGCCGTTCAAGGACATTCGTGCCATCGAGCACGATCTGTCTTCACATCTCACCGTGCGTTGCGAATTCGCGGGCGACGTGTTCGAGATGGAAGATCAGCGCAACTGGTCGGACGCGTCGTTCAAAACGTATTCCCGACCGCTCGAATGGCCTTGGCCTTACACGTTGCAAGCAGGCGCGGCGCTCGAACAGAGTGTGACCTTAAGCGTTGACGACGTTCAGAACGCTGAAAACATTGAAGACTTCGAAGAGAAAACGCGCGGCAGCGAGTTACACGCCGCGCCGTGCCAATCCGCGGACGCTGTTCGAGCGCTTTCGATCGAACTCAATGCGCCCACAGACGAAACGATGCCGATGCTCGGCGTGGCGATCGCCGTCGACGAAACCCCTGACGCACTGACGCAGCTTGCGCTTCTTGCCGAACTGTCGCCGCAGCAACTGACTTTCAGCTTCGACCCGACAGCGGGTCATGGCCTGCATGAACTCGAACGCTTCGCGGCGTTGCAACGGCAAAGCGGCTTGCCCGCCGTGCTCGAATATGCGCTGCCCGGTGTCGACGCGCCGCGCGTTGAACTGCAAACGCTTGCTGCGCAGATTGCGTCTGCGCGGCTCATGCTGAACGGCGTCGTGGTGAGTCCGGCGGTGCATCGGCAATCGAATCCGCCGGGTAGCGTCAGTCCGCCGTGTCCCGCTCTCGACGATGTGTATCGCGAAGCTCGCCGAGCATTGCCGGGCGTGCGGATCGGCGGCGGCGCGCTGAGCTATTTCACCGAACTCAATCGCAAGCGTCCGCCGCTCGAACTCGTCGATTGGGTCACTCATGCGACGTGCCCGATCGTCCATGCCGCCGACGATGTCAGCGTCATGCAGACCCTCGAAGCGATTCCTCACATCACGCGCTCGTGCCGCGCACTGGTCGGCCCACGGCCATACGCAATCGGACCGGTGTCGATCGGCATGCGACAGAACCCATACGGTTCGCGCGTGATGCCGAATCCTCACGGCGAGCGTATTGCCATGGCGGGCTCCGATCCACGGCAAGCGGCCCTGTTCGGAGCGGCGTGGCTTGCGGGTTATGCGGCGGCGCTGGCGGGCGCGCGGCTCGACACACTGACCTTGGGCGCGCTGACGGGCGCGCGAGGGCTCGCCGACATCGGAGCGGGTGCTCGCCGCTATCCAATATTCCATATTGCAAAAGCGCTTGCACGAATGGCCGGCGCCGCGCGTCTGCATTGCGACGCCGGGCACGCAGGCGAGGTCGTGTGCATAGCGGCGCGCGCCGCGCGCGGCAACTTGCACGTGCTGCTTGCGAACACAACGCCTGTCGCGCAGACGCTCAAGCTTGATTTGATCGGACCGGAGGGTTCGGAGGACGGCTTGAAAGCGGCGTTTCTCGACGAAGAGTCCGTGCCGTGCACGATAGCCGCCGACGCGCTGGTCTACACGCCGTTCTCGGTCGCACGGCCCGTGACGCTTCTACCGTTCGGCGTCGTACATGTACTCGCGAATACAGGTAGTTGACCGGGCCGTATAGCAACGGGTGATTGCCGTCTCCACGGATCGGTAGTTAACCCAGTGCCTATCTTTTAATCATCGTGGTCTACTCATCACACCAGCACATCACATGTGTGATCTGCGAGTTCCCTCGGAGAACGCAATGCGCACTGCAATGCCAATGGCTCAGTCGAACGAGCTGGAGCGCTCCACCATACGGAAAGTGTCGATGCGGCTCGTGCCCTTCGTGGCGTTGATGTTCTTTATCAATTTTCTGGACCGCACCGCCATCTCGTTCGCCGGTCCCAACGGCATGACGAAGGATCTCGGACTCGACGCTGCACAGTTCGGCTTTGCGGCAGGCGTGTTCTTCATCGGATATATCTTTCTGGAAGTGCCCAGCAACCTGGCGTTGCATAAGTTCGGCGCGCGCCGCTGGCTCGCCCGGATCATGGTGACGTGGGGGATCGTCGCGTTGCTGTTCACCTGGGTGAGCAGCGTGCCGGGGCTCTACACGTTGCGCTTTCTGCTGGGCGTCGCGGAAGCGGGCTTCTTTCCCGGCGCGATTTTATTTCTTAGCACGTGGGTGCCGGAGCGTCATCGCAGCTATATCCTCGCGCTGTTTTATCTGGCGCAGCCGCTCACCATTGTCATCGGCGCGCCGTTCGCGGCGCTGCTGATCGGCGCGCACGGGTTCTTCGGCCTGGCGGGCTGGCGCGTGATGTTCCTCGGCGTTGCGCTGCCCGCCATCGTCATCGGTTTCGTGGCGTGGTTCTATCTGACCGACAAACCGTCGCAAGCGCGCTGGCTCACTTCAGCCGAACAGGAATGGCTGACCAGCGAGCTCGAAGCCGAGCAGCGTCTGCGCGAGGCGAGTGGGGCGACGCACCGTCACAATGCGGGCGCCGCGCTCGTGAGCGGCCGGGTGTGGATGTTCGCGCTCATGTACTTCGGCCTGATCTATGGCCTCTATGCACTCGCATTCTTTCTGCCGACCATCATCGGCGGTTTCGAAGGCCGGTTCGGCACGCACTTCAATGTGTTCCAGAAAGGGCTGATCACGGCGATTCCGTACTTGCCCGCCGCCATCGCGCTGTTTCTCTGGAGCCGCAACGCGACGAAGCACGGCGTGCGCAACTGGCACATCGGCATCCCCGCATTGATCGGCGCACTGAGCATTCCGCTCGCTCTCTTCATGAAGTCGCCGTCGACGAGCATCGCGGTGATCGCCGTGACGGCCTGCGCGATCTTCTCCGCGCTGCCCAACTTCTGGGCGCTGCCGGCGCGTTTTCTCTCAGGCGCGGCGGCTGCGGCAGGCATCGCGTTGATCAACACGGTCGGCAATCTCGCGGGCTTCGTCGCGCCATATGTCACGGGCGCGATGAAGGATGCGACAGGCTCCTATCAGGCGCCGATGTTCGTCGTCGGCGCATTCATGTTGTTGAGCGCGGTGCTGGCCTTTGCGTTCTGCGGCGAGCGCAATCCGCGGGCGTCCGATAAGCACGCTTCTGCAGCGCTGGACCCGCACGCTGGTTAAAAGGCGCACGAGACACCGAACCGGAACCGGAACCGGAACTGAACCGAATCGAAGCAACACCGAACCCTTCAAGGAGTAGGACGATGAAAGAGAAAATCGCACTGATCGGCGCGGGCGGAAAAATGGGCTTCCGCTTGAGCAGCAACCTGAAGAAATCCGATTACCGCGTGGCGCACGTCGAGGTCAGCGATGCGGGCCGTCAGCGTCTGAAAGACGAACTCGACGTGGACTGCGTGTCGATGGATGCCGCAATCGACGGCGCGCAGGTCGTCATTCTGGCCGTGCCCGACACGCTGATCGGCAAGCTGAGTCACGAGATCGCGCCAAAGCTGCCCGCGGGCACGATGGTGATGACGCTCGACGCCGCCGCGCCGTTCGCGGGCCATTTGCCGGAGCGGCCCGATCTCACGTATTTCGTCGCGCACCCGTGCCATCCGCTGATTTTCAACGACGAGTCCGATCCGCAAGCGCGGCGCGATTTCTTCGGCGGTGCGTATGCGAAGCAGTCGATCACGAGCGCGTTGATGCAAGGCCCCGAATCGGCATTCGATCTCGGCGAAGACGTTGCCAAGACGATCTATCAGCCGATTCTGCGTTCGTACCGGCTGAGCGTGGACCAGATGGCGCTGCTCGAACCCGGTCTGTCCGAGACCATCTGCGCGACCTTGCTCTACGTGATGCGCGAAGCCATGGACGAAACGGTGAAACGCGGCGTGCCGAAAGAGGCCGCCCGCGATTTCCTGCTCGGACACATGAACATTCTGAGCGCGGTGATCTTCAACGAGATTCCCGGCGCATTCTCCGATGCCTGCAACAAGGCCATCGAGTTCGGCAAACCGCGCCTCATGCGCGACGACTGGAAAGGCGTGTTCGAGCGCGAAGAAATTGCCGAAAGCATTCGCCGCATTACCTGAGGCGCGCGGCTGTTCCCTGTCGACTTCAACGAGGATTGCATTTGTGAGCGAACGGATTTACGCGACCTACTGGCTCGAAACGGGCGATGATCCGGCGCGCGCCGCCGACACCATCGCCGGGGAGCAGTCGAGCGGCACCTTCGTCGCGCTGCCCACGGAAACGCCCGAACTCAAGGCGCGCTCGGGCGCGCGGGTCGAGCGGCTGGACATTCTGGAAACGGTGGAGCGGGCGAGTCTCGCGGGCGGCATGCCGTCGAACCGTTACACGCGATGCACGCTCGAACTGTCATGGCCGATCGAGAACTTCGGGCCATCACTGCCGAATCTGATGTCGACCATCGCGGGCAATCTGTTCGAGTTGCGTCAGGTGTCGGGACTGCGGCTGACCGGCTTGCGGCTGCCGCCGTCGTTCGCCGCCGCTTATCCCGGACCGGCCTTCGGCATCGAAGGCACGCGGCGTCTGAGCGGCGTCTCGCACGGTCCGCTGATCGGCACGATCATCAAGCCGAGCGTGGGTTTGTCGCCGGAGGAAACGGCGCAGCAGGTGCGCGAACTCGTCGAGGGTGGCATCGACTTCGTCAAGGACGACGAACTGCAGGCCGACGGTTCGCATTGCCCATTCGACGAGCGCGTGAAAGCGGTGATGCGCGTCGTGAACGGGCACGCCGAGCGCACCGGCAAGAAGGTGATGGTCGCCTTTAACGTCACGGGGAATCTCGATCAGATGCGCCGGCGTCACGATCTCGTGCTCGCGCAGGGCGGCACGTGTGTGATGGCGGTGCTCAATTCGGTCGGTCTCGTCGGGCTGCATGAACTGCGGCGCCACTCGCAATTGCCGATTCACGCGCACCGCGCGGGCTGGGGTTATCTGACGCGCAGTCCGGAACTGGGCTGGGACTATGCGCCGTGGCAAATGCTGTGGCGGCTCGCGGGCGCGGACCACATGCACGTGAACGGCTTGCGTAACAAGTTCAGCGAATCGGACGAGAGCGTCATCACGTCAGCGCGCGCGGTGCTCGCGCCCGTGATGCAGGAGGCGCCGATGACCGCGATGCCCGTGTTCAGTTCGGGCCAGACCGGCCTGCAGGCCGCCGATACCTATGCGGCGATCGGCTGCGCCGATCTGATTCATACGGCGGGCGGCGGAATTTTCGGACATCCGCAAGGCGTCGCGGCGGGCGTCGAGGCGTTGCGCGAGGCGTGGGTCGCGGCCATCGAAGGCGTGCCGCTCGAACGTCACGCCGAACGCCACGCTTCGCTTCGCGCGGCGCTCGGCTTCTGGAAGTGAGCGCGGCCATGACCGAACGAGCGAAAGACGGCCTGGACGACGGCCTGCTGCTCGCCTATTACGGCGACGATTTCACCGGCTCGACCGACGCCATGGAGGCGATGACCGCCGCCGGCGTGCCGACCGTCCTCTGCCTCGATACACCGACGCCGGACCTGCTCACGCGTTTTCCCGACGTGCGCTGCGTGGGACTCGCGGGCTCGTCGCGCGGGCGCAGTCCGGCGTGGATGCGCGATGCGCTGCCTGCGGCGTTCGCGAGCCTCGCCGCGTTCGGCGCGCCGCTTCTCCAGTACAAAGTTTGCTCGACGTTCGATTCGTCGCCGGAGCTGGGTTCGATTGGGGCGGCAATCGACATCGGCGTCAAGACAATGCCGGGACATTGGTCGCCGATGGTGATCGGCGCGCCGCGCCTGAAGCGCTACCAGATGTTCGGCAATCTCTTCGCCGCCGTGGATGGCGTGGGCTACCGGCTCGACCGTCACCCGACCATGTCACGCCATCCCGCCACGCCGATGGACGAGGCCGACCTGCGGGTTCATCTCGGCCGGCAGACCACGCGGCGCATAGAACTCGTCGACATGCTGCAACTGCGGGCCGGCAAGGGCGCGGCGCGCGTGCGCACACTCGGCGCGGCGAACGCGGCGGAATCGCCCGTCGTCATGATCGACGTGCTGGACGAAGAGACGCTCGTCGAAGCAGGCCGGCTCGTATGGGAAGAACGCGGAGCGGGCCTGTTCAGCGCGTCGTCGTCGGGGCTGCAGTATGCGCTCGCCGCGTATTGGCGCAGCCGTGGCTGGCTGCCCGCCCGCGCGTCGCTGCCAATTGCACAGCCGGTCGGGCAAATCGCCGCCGTCAGCGGCAGTTGCTCGCCCGTTACGGCGACCCAGATTGCGTGGGCGCGCGCGAACGGTTTTTGTGTCGTGCGCCTTGACTTGCCGCGTGCGCTCGACGCGCGCACGGCGAGCGGAGAAATCCAGCGCGCTGTCGAGGTCGCGGCCGCCGCCGTCCGGCGCGGTGACAGCGTGATCGTGCATAGTGCGGAAGGCCCGGACGATCCCGCCGTCCAAACATTCGACGCCATCGCGCGCGATGCCGGACTTCCCCGGACCGATGCGGCACGCAACGTTGGAGGGGCGTTGGCCGAAGTGCTGCGGCAGTTGCTGGATTGCGTCGAACTGCAACGTGTGGTGGTGGCTGGCGGCGACAGTTCCGGCGAAGTTGCGAGCCGCCTCGGCATCGACGCGCTCAGCGTGATCGCCGGGCTTGCGCCAGGCGCGCCGCTGTGCCGCGCCTTGTCGAAGTCGCCCCGGCGTGACGGACTCGAGATAGTGCTAAAGGGCGGGCAGATAGGCGGCGACGCGTTCTTCGGCGCGGCCAAAGCGGGGCGAGCGATCTAGTGGGGTGCGGCTTGCAGTTGTTTCGGAAGGGTTCGCCGGTGTATGGTGTCGTCATCACACCAGAAACTTCTGCATAAACCTAATGGGCGAGATCATCCCGCGTCGCAAGCTGTACCAGGAAGTCGTGGATCGTTTGATGGAGCGGATCCGCTCGGGCGAAATCGCGCCCGGCGCGCAGTTGCCGTCCGAGCGCGAACTGATGGAAATCTACGGCGTCGGCCGTCCGGCTGTGCGCGAAGCGCTGCAAACCCTGGAGCGCTCCGGCATCGTCGAGATCGTGCACGGCGAGCGCGCCCGCGTCGTGGTGCCCACCGCGGATCGTCTGATCGGGCAACTTGCAGGCGGGGCGATGCATCTGTTGCGCACGCATCCCGACATGCTCGAGCATCTCAAGCATGCGCGCCTCTTTCTCGAAACCGGCACGGCGCGCATGGCCGCCGAACGCGCCACCGAAGAAGACGTCGCGCGGCTGCAATTGAGCGTGGCGCAGCATCGCGCGTCGATGGTCGATCTTGAAGAGTTCATCGAGCGCGATATGGCGTTTCACCGCGAGATCGCAAAGATCAGCGGCAATCCGATATTCCCTTCCATCGTCGAATCGCTGTTTCGTTGGGCCGGCGAGTACTACCGGCCGCTCGTGCGTGCGCCGGGCGCTGAGGAGCTGACGCTCGCGGAGCATCAGCGCATTGTTGATGCCATCGCGAAGCGCGACGGCGACGCGGCTTCCGAAGCGATGCGAGCGCATCTCACGCGCGCCAACGAGTTGTATCGAACGCTCAGCAAGTAGCGGAACAACCACGATAGTTCGGGTCCCGTGCGTCGGGAGGGCGTCCTGAGGGACCGACGCCAAGTGACCGGCATGCGCTCAGCCGAGACGCATGCAACTGAAGGCGTGTGCTCTGGCGTCTGTTCCGGCTCCAGTTCTGTGAGCGGATCCGGAGCCCTTGAGGCTGGCCAACAGCGCTTCTTCTCAACATTGATGCATCTATCCGAGTCTGTCAGCGGAGGAACCGGGCAGTCCCGGCACACGGTCTTCGAACTCACGAAGCTGCTGCGCGAAAAGGGCGTCGAGGTGCGCTTCGCGATCCACCCGGTGGCCGGTCGGATGCCGGGCCACATGAACGTACTGCTGGCCGAGGCGAAGGTGCCCTACGACATCGTGATGGAGATGGTCCAGATCAACGCGGACTTCCCCGAGGCGGACGTTTCGATGGTCATCGGCGCGAACGACATCGTAAACCCGGGCTTCTTGGCCGTATCTAACTCGTAGGGAAGTGCCTGCCAGTTCCAATGATGGTGAGGGACTTCGATCCCCGAGTTATGCGACATACGGATCCTTGGCGTCAAGAGCGTCTGCATCGAAGATGACCTCACGGTCGTATTCCAAGCCCTTGACCAGGGGCGTTGTCCCGATGGGCTTTGGGTGGCTAATAGGTCGCCCCGAGTGCCTCATCTCGCGCTCGAATAGGTTCGCAGCCGGCCATTCAGTTTCGGGATTGTACGAGGACTGAGGGCGCCAGCATGGCATTGTCGCGCGTGGTGAAGGCCCAGGTGAGATCAAAGGGCGCGACCTTGCCCAACTGGGTGACGTGCCCGAGCGCATGTACGGTATAGCGCGTGCCAGTGCGAAGCGGCTCATAAGGCGTGCAGATCGCTGTGTTGCGCGCAGCATCTGCTGCGGTAAGCGGGGCGATCCTGCAAGCGATTTTCTTGCCCCGATGATCCCGCACGTCGACATTGCGCAGTTCAATGTGCGCATTCGGTCCACCCGAGAGGGTGATCGGAAGACCAAGCACCTGGCCGCGATAGCGCGCATCAGCACCCATCGGGTCCGGCTGTTCGTTATTAACCCACGCCGTGGGCACCTGGCGCTGGCCATCATAGGGCCACGCTACCAGTTCCGTTTCTGAAAGTGCGGGTGCGATGTCCGCAAAGTCGACGACCGTCACTGAACTGGAGCCGACGAGCGATGCTTCGCCGGCCCGCGCCCAGTCGAACAGGATGGCGCCCCGGTGATAGGGCGACGCGAAAATATCCTCGACGGGCGTATCAACCGGGCGAGGACCGCCGAACACGGCTAGCACTTCGCTGGCCCCATCAGCGGGCATGTGAAGTCGCACTCGCGCGATCACATCCACGCCCGTGAACCCGGGCATCTCGGCGATTTCATCGTGTGTTCCGACGTGGTTCAGATCAACGTACTTCGCATGGGCGGCAGCGGCTGCGGCCAAACCGTCGTCTAGTGCGATGAGCGGCAAGCCGACTTCTTCACGACGCGCGTTTACGTAATCGAGTGCGGTTGTCTTGCCGACCAGGATGGTATTGGAGGGGCCGGGCGCGTGGCGCAACCGGACGACCGGTCCATCATACGGCGGCTCTGGCCTCTCGACTAGTGTAGTTCTGGTTGCGCAACCTGCGAGTGCGGCTAGCGCGACGAACCATGCAGCGATTGTTGTTTTGTGCATCTGATGTGCCGATAGTTTCTTTATGCTTACCACTCGGCAATTACCAGGACAGTGGCTCAAGCAGCGCAGGCTCGCCGAACTCGACGAGCCGCGCGTTCGAGCGCGAAAAATACCCGCTCCAGAACTGCTTCAGATCCAGCAATGTCTTCGGGTCGCGATAGCCGTTACGCTCGGACGTCGATCCGTTGGCGGCCGGCTGCATGACACCGGCTCCCAGGACATAGATTCGCGCCGAGCCGAAATCACCAAAGAGGTTGTTGTCCTGCGCCTTCTTCAGTTCGACGTCGGGATTGATGTGTCGCACGGCATTACGTGCATAGAAGCTGGTCACACTTGAGTTCTCCAGCCCGTCCGTGACGACGAAGACCAGCTTGCGCGCGACCTTTTCCTGGGCGACGGCGGGTGACACGCTCTTCAGCGCCATCAGAATGTCCGACTGATCCAGGTTCGATGTCCCTGACTTCAGTACCTGTGCGGTCGTTGCCCCCGCGAGTCGCTGGCCGTACACCAGTTGCTGCAGCATGCAGGTGTGGAAGTCCCGGAGGCGGCTCATCACGACATTGCCTTCCTCGGCCGGAGGAATCGGACGCTCGAGGACGCCTGTATGCAGCACGTTCAGATAGTGCCCTTGCGAGAATGCCGAAAATTCAGCGATGACGAACTTCGTACCGGGCTTCAGCATCGACTGAACGTTGTCGAGCACGGATTTCTGCAACGTCGCGTCGAGCAACACAGTCTGGTCGATCAGCACATAGATGAGTTGATCGTACGGGGCTTGCGGCGGCGCGATTTTGTTGGCTGCATAGCAACTGGGTACGTCGTTCGCCAGGCCCGCGTGAGCGGGCAGTGCAGCCGATAGCGCGAGGCAGGTGAAGGCGAAGGAGCGCAGTACCTGGATCGATCGGCGCATCAGATGTCTCCGAGGATGTCGTCTTCGAGACGCGCCTGTTCGGCGGCAGCCTTGCGGTGCGTCTTGAGGGCCTGGACGGCGGCGAGGATCGAGCTACGACGTGCGGCCGAATCCTCGGCTGCGATGTCGAGAATCACCTTGCGGCGCTCTGGATCGGGCTCATCGAGAATACGTTCCGCGATTCGTGCGACGTCACCGAAGAGCGGGAGTGCTTCAGCCACCTGTGCGACATTGACGGATTCCCGGGGAACGGACTGTTGCGCGGGCTGCCCGAAAGCAGGGGATACAGGAGCGGCATCGGTTTGTTGCGTGTGGCGAGCGGCTGGCGTGAGAGCTGCTTCCTCTTCCACCTTGCGTCTGTAGTAGTCGTTGTAACTGACTTTCGATACGTTTTCGCGGTATTTCGGCACTTCACGACCGAGGTGCGAACGAAGCTCTGTTAACCGCATGTTGCCGCGATCGAGGGCAGGCTTGATGTGCTTCGCCTGGTAGCTCTGAAAGCTGGTGTGGCCGAATGTCTGCCGATAGGCGTTCTTGCCGTCACCGATGAACGAACTGCCGAAGGCCTGGAAGAACCCAAGTGCCTGTGTGATCACGTAGATGATCGCGAGGAAGAGCTCAGGCTTCCTAATGTCCGCAAAGGCCGAACTGCTGTTTCCCAGAAACCGGCTTGGATGACCGGACTACTCAGTTACTTGCCGCTGAACTGGTGACGGAACGACCGTCGGCATTAGGTCGGGAGCACGGACTGCCGACTGGCCGCTTCTAGGCAGCGGAATTCCACTGGCCGCTTTCGAGCGATGAAGTTGAAAGAGCGGACTGACGCAGCCCGACCCTGAGCGGCCAATTAGACTTGAGCGGTAGGTGTCCGCTCGACAACAACCATGAGACGTTCGTAGTCCACCCTGCAGCCGCTGCAATTTTTCGTCGGAGCAACACGTTCTTGATATGCTTCGGCAAAGTCTGGCTTGCGGGGCCCGGGCTGAGTGAATGTCTACACGCTCGTCATTGACAGGCATTGCAAACTCGTCCTCATCGCTGATACCCATCAAATCAATATGACAAGCAAACTTCACATCGGGTTGGCGACGATAGCAGCAGTAAGCATTGGAAGCGCTCATGCGCAGCAATCCGCGCGTTATGTGCCGGTCAATGCCATTCCGTGCCAATATGGCCTGCCGCCCGGCGCTCTGGAGAAACTGCCGCCGCAAAGCTTGCGCTCCGCTGTCCGGGTATCGTTGAATGCACGGGGTAAGGTGGAGGATGCTGTGCTTGAGCAGTCATCTGGCAATCTGACATTTGACCGTCTCGCTGTACACGAGGCACGGCTGGCCGTTTGCAAGCCATTTTTAGATGTTCGTGGGGCTGCTATCCCAGTCGAGACGAACCTCCTGTTCGCCGTCACCTCCGCTGAGTTTAGGCCCGACGCGGCATCCGAGACGTTTTCAGCAAAGGTCGAGCGTCTTGTTCGAGCCAAGATCGTATGGGACGGACAGACCTACCATCTGAGAACAACAATTTCAGTTCGCTGCGCTTCTGACGGCAAGTTATTGGCAGCGAAAATCGTCCGGTCAAGTGGAAATCCAGAATGGGATGCGGTCGCGCTTAGCGCTGTTCAGCATTCGGACCCTATGCCGCCCGATCTCGACGGGAAAACGCCAAAAAACTTCAGGGTGACGGTGCAGCCCGGACCTGCTTGAGCTTTAAATTCGCAGCGGCGGCCGGCCGCAGATGAGGCTGATGTTTCGCTTTTATGTTGTCCGGTAGTCTCGCTAACGTTGAGACCACATTTGTCTCAATGGCACTTACCGGTCAAATTTCTGCCACCCGGAACGGCGTGTCCAATGCCCGTTGATGGCCGGAGCCGGTCGGCGCCGGACCTGCTCCGGTCGACCCGTTGCCGTCGCTTACGGTAGCACCGCTGGAAAGACACCATTCAAGGCACAGCGGCCATTCCCGCACAAAGCTTCCGTCTCCGCCCCATTTGTAGCGCAATTGACGAGCTCCCGTCGCCCGCCTTATCCCTCAATCGACGGCGATGAGCCCGCACCCGTTGTTTTCGTATAGGAAAAACACCAGTATAAAACGAAAATGTTTTGAGGTACATTCTCGCTCACGTTCCAACCCCGCTCTTTCATGGACCGACGTGATGCAAGACCAGAAGACCGTAGTGGTAATCGGAAGCGGCATCGTTGGCCTCAGTTGCGCTTTTTTCGCGCGCCGCGCGGGGTATCGGGTGCGCGTGATCGATCCGAACATCAATGACCGGCGCGCCAGCTTTGGCAACGCCGGCATTTTGGCCGTGTGCGAAACGCTCCCGCTCGCTACTCCCTCGCTGCTGCGCCAGTTGCCCTCCCTGCTCCTGTCGCGCGACAGTCCCCTGCATGTCCGCTGGCGGTATCTTCCTGCGCTTGCTCCCTGGCTCGTTCAGTTCGCGCGATCCGGTGCACGCGGTCCGTCGCTTCGCTCGGCGCTCGCCCTTAATTCGATCCTGCAAACCGCGCTCGACGCACATGCCGAACTCGCCACGGCCTGCTCGGCCGTGGAATTTCTGGCGCCGACGGGCTGGATCAAGGCCTATCAGTCCGAAGAGGCCTTTGCAAGCCAGTCGGCGGAACGCGCTGCGCTCGCTGACTGGGGTGTCGCGATGCAGTCTCTGTCACGCGCGGACGTCAACGAGCTCGCCCCGGGTTTCAAAGGCGTGTTCGCAAAAGCCACACTGTTCCCCGACTGTCAGCAGGTCAAGAATCCTGGACGATACATCGCCCGCATCCAAGGTGCATGCGTGGAACACGGCGTCGAGTTCATGGAGGACACGGTTCGGCACTTTCATTTCGCGGACGACCGGGTAACAAGAGTGCAGGCGACGGAGCGCGTAATCGAGGGTGACATCTTCGTGATCGCCTGCGGCGCCTGGTCCAAACGACTCGCCGCCGACATTGGCGATAAAGTCCCCCTCGACACCGAGCGCGGTTATCACGTCATGCTCGACACGCGAAATCGTATGTTGCTTCGGTCCCCGCTTTTCTGGCATGAGAAATCCGTGGTCTTCTCCCAGCTCGATTACGGACTTCGGATGACGAGCAGTGTCGAATTCGCAGGACTGAACGCCCCGCCCCGATACCAGAATATCGATCGTACCCTGAGCGTCATCAAAGGTATCGCGCCGGCGCTCGCTGAACTGCCGGTCGAATCCCGATGGCTCGGATTCCGGCCGTCGATGCCCGACTCCGTCCCGGTGATAGGGCGCTCTGCCCACCAACCGAACTGTTTCCTTGCGTTTGGGCACGGCCATCTTGGCCTGACGCTCGGTCCGCAGACCGGACGTCTCATCGCCCAGGCCATTCGAGGCGCCAGGACCGACATCGATCTCGCACCGTTTTCATCCTCAAGATTTGCGTCACGGTCGTCGAGCGACGCCACCGTAGTCTGAGGCCCAAGTTTTCGCCGGAGCTTTCTCCATGCTCATCCTCGACTCATCCCAGACCGCACAGCGGCTGCCGTTTGACCGCCTCATCGACGCAATCGGCGCAATGTTTGTCAACGGCTGCTCAGTGCCTCTTCGTCACAGTCATTCGATTGAGGGCGCTGGTGACGACCTGCCGGCAACACTGCTGCTTATGCCGGCGTGGGAAAAAGGCGGACGCATCGGTATTAAGACCGTCGCGGTGTTTCCGTCGAACCGCCGCCGGTCGCTTCCGGGCCTCCACTCCACCTTTGTCCTCCTTGATGCGACGACCGGCGTCCCTCTGTCGATGCTCGATGGTGATGTGATCACGTCCAGACGCACCGCTGCTGCATCCGCCCTCGCTGCGCGCATGCTCAGTCGGCCTGACTCAGCGAGCCTCCTCCTGGCCGGCTCCGGCCGTGTCGCCTCACTGATCCCCGACGCTTATGCGGCGGTGCGCCCGATCCGGAAGGTCGCCGTCTGGGACATCAATGCGAGCAGTGCCGAGGAGCTCGTCAGCAGTCTGAACGCGCGCGGCTTCTCCGCAGCGGTCGCCGTTGATCTCGAGCGCGCGGTCGCAGACGCTGACATCGTCTCGTGTGCGACCTTGTCCACGGAGCCGCTCGTGAAAGGCGCGTGGTTGCGGCCTGGCACTCACCTGGACCTGATCGGTGGCTTCACACCGACGATGCGCGAATCGGACGACGACTGCTTTGTTGACACGTCAGTATTCGTCGATACCGAGGAGGCGCTGATGAAAGCAGGCGATCTGCTTTCGCCGATGCAATCGGGCGCCTTCGACAAAGCGATGGTACGAGCGACCCTTGAGCAGCTTTGCCGCCGCGAACATCCTGGACGGCAGGTGCGCGACGAGATCACGGTCTTCAAGGCGGTCGGGACAGCGCTCGAGGACCTGGCAGCCGCATCCCTCGCTTACGACGCACCCACAGGTGCGTGAGTCACCCCATTCATCTACTTGCACGATCGGGCGAAGTCTGTCGGGTCGGCCAGGCTGCAGTTTCGAAACCACCCAACTCAAAACGGGAGATGTACATGTGTGTTCTTAAGAAAATCCGGATTAGCGCAGTCGTGGCCGCTACGGGCCTTCTGCTGAGCGGAGTCGCGAGCGCCGATGACGTCACGCGCATCGGTGTGGCCGTACCACTGACCGGGAACAATGCAGCATACGGCAAAGACATCGAAAACGCCGTGAAGCTGGCGGTCTCGGAGGCGAACGCGTCGAACCTTACGATTGGGGGCACGCCGCTCAAGTTGGTAGTCGAAGCGGGAGACGACCAGGCCGATCCCAGAACCGGCGTGCAGATCGCGCAGCAACTGGTGGACAAGGGCGTGGCGGTCGTGATCGGACACTTCAACTCCGGGACGACAATCCCCGCTTCAAAAATTTACTCGAACGCCCATGTTCCGATGATCACGCCTGCTGCCACGAATCCAACGATCACCGAGCAAGGTAGCGCGTACGTCTTCAGCATCATCGCGACCGACGCACAGAATGCTGGCGCGGCAGGCCGTTACGCGGTCGAAGTCACGAAGGCTAAGCGCATCGCGGTCATCGACGATCGCACCGCGTTCGGTCAGGGCGAGGCCGACGAGTTTGTCAAAGCAGTGACCGCTGCGCAGGGCGGCATCGTCGATCGACAATATACGAATGACAAGGCCGTCGACTTCAGCGCGCAACTGACCCACATCAAAGGCCAGAACGCTGATCTGGTGTTTTTTGCCGGGCTGAATCCTCAGGCTGGCATGGTGAAGAAGAAGATGAAGCAGCTCGGCATCCGCGCGCAATTTGTGGGCGGTGGCGGTGTGGTCGAGCCGACCTTCCTGGAGATTGCCGGCGCGGATGCGGAGGGCGCGATGGCCTGGGAGTACGGTTCGCCGATCGCTTCGCTTCCCCGCGGCAAGGAATTCGAGGCCAAGTATCAGCAGAAGTTCGGTTCTGCCATGCTCTCGTATGCGCCGTTCGCCTATGATGCAACGTGGTCTGCCATCAAGGCGATGCAAGCGGCCAATTCCACGAAGCCGGCTGATTTTCTGGCGAAGCTCCATGCGCAGGAATACGCGGGCATCACTGGCGATATTCAGTTCACTGCATCCGGCGCGTTGACGCACCCGTCGACTACGCTGTACCAGGTCGCGAACGGGAAATGGGTGCCAGTTAAGACCGTCAGATAAGCTGAACCGGCAATTTACACGGTGCCATTGCGATGTCGCCGGGGCCGTCGCGCTCCGGCGGCTGTACATCGGCTAGGCCAGCGTGATGTGTGAGCACACCCACAGGACTTTCGCGTCCGCGTCGCCGCCGGAGACGCAAGCGTGCCCCATCGCGCTATCGAAATACATCGCATCTCCTTTATCGAGTACACACGGCGCATAGAACTCGGTGTTCACGATAATCGTCCCTTCCAGGACATAAATGAACTCTTCGCCATCGTGCCGGAGCAGGCTTCGGAATTCCCCGATGCTGTGCGCCTTGATCGTCGTGAAGAGCGGAACGAATCGCTTGTCCGCCAGATCGCCGTTCAGCACCTCATAGACGTATTGAGCCGTCTCGTGCACGATTCCGTCGCCAGCCTTCGTAATGCTGCGGCGTCCCAACGGAATCGGCTTGGGCGCCTGACTGAACAACTCGCTTACATCGACACCCAGACCGATAGCAAGCGCAGCGATCTTCTCGTAGGTGGGCGAGAGCTGCCCGTTCTCGATCTTGGAAAGCGTCGAGATAGCGATCGACGACCGTTTGCTCAACTGCTGCAACGTCAGCCGCGCACTCGTTCGCAATCGCCGTAGCGTTTCGCCGAGCGTTCCCGGTTGTCCGTCGCTGCTTGTGCGCTTTAGTACCACTGTATCGCTTTGACTGTTCACTTATGTCGCCGCTCGCAGGCGGGCCGATGCGTTTACCTCTTGGCATTGTATCAAAGCGAAAGTTATTTTCTGATACGAGAATCGGGCCGACTCCTGTACCGTTTCGTGACAGGGGGTCCTTGCCGCGGAAGTCTAATGACGCGGCCTGACCGGTGAAAGCCGGGCTCGATGTGATCGGTCCAAGGGCTGGCGTGTGGTCACGCCACTAAGTGTCGGTAGAGTCGTGACGGGGCGAGGGACTCCATGCGTGCGTTAGCGAGACTAGCTCTGGCGGTATTCCGGCAATACCAACTGACAACCGGCCCAACGGACGACCGCGCGACCGCATGCGACGACAAAACGGCCACCGGGGTGGCCGGTGAGTGAGCGTATAGCTGACCGCTTGTGGCCGGCCCCGGCCTGACGCAGCCAAAGGTGCTTCACTCAACTTTGAACTGATGCTTGCTCCCGTAACGGCGACACGTGCGCCGAGATCAACAAGTCAACAGCGTGTCGACGCCAGTTTGGCGTGACTGTGGGGCGACTTGGAGTTCAATCAAGACCGACTGGCTGGTATCGGTACAGCTGTCAAAAATGCGCGAGCATGCCCACCCCTTAGCCGCAAGCGCTCGTTCGAGCACACCGAATTGGTATGTATATCACGCATCGTTGCCCTCGCGAGCGCAGAGGGCCTCGCGCGACCGCGGTCGACGGGCTATGGAAGGCGCGCGCCGCCGCGGCTTGGCCGGACGCTGTGTTTGCCCCATTTTGGTATCCGTAAAGACAACTGAGCGCGATCCGGGATTAGTACGTTCGCTGACATGAGGCAGGAACGAAAACGCACGCGTTGAAGTGGCGATCCCTACATGGTTATCGCTGCGCACGACCGCCCATATATCGTGCACACGCGTTGGTCTGCAATCGTTGCCCTGTGATCGCGGCGTCACGTTTCCGGAGAGCCTGCGTGATGCTTTTCTTTTCGTGTGCGCAAGTTATTCCTGTCTGCGGTCTTCGCCGCGGCAGGCGTTTTTCCGACTACAAGCGCGCCCTTTGCCTCGCAGCAATTTGCGACAAAGCGAGCCCAGATGTCCAGTGCCTTGCGGCGTTCAGGAATGTCATCCCGCACATCGTATATGGCATCAAGCCCACGCATTTTATGATTAAGCGCGAGTTCGCTAATTTCGCGCGATACCCCCATGTTGCGCATATGACCTTTCGCTGTACTACGGGTGTCATGCGGCGTAAATCGCCGGACGGTCAATCGGTTATCTTTAAACGCATTTCTCAGCGCATGAAGCAGTGTGCGTCGGTCGATGTGGATATCGCCGTACCTCTTTCTACGGGCAGCGTGGCGCGTGCGCAGTAGCCATTGCGAATCGGTGGACAGCGCCCACAACTCACGAATCCACTTACTTACTGCGGGTGCAAGCGGTACAAGGAATCCTTGACGGGTCTTAGTATTGTGGTCGGGAATCACCCACGTTCCGCGCTTCAGACCTATCAGTTCCTTGCGCGCCGTCACGAGTTCGCCAGTGCGCACGCATGTAGCTGCATGTAGCTAACAGTATGCGTAACATCAGCCCGTTTTCACGTCCGATCTTGTCGTCGATGTCTGGCAGTATTACGCTCAGTTCTTTCTCGCTGAGCATGACACGCTTGCGGGCTTGTGGTTTGGGTCCGATGACTGCCTTCAAGTCAATGCCGACCGCCGGATTGTATCCAATCAGGCGCTTGCCGACGCCTCCGCCGAAAACTTGTTTCGTCGTGGCCAGTATTTTCTTTGTGATCTGCCAGGTAAGTGCGGCCGTTTCGAGCATGAACACGATGTCGGACGGCTTGACCTTGTCTACCTCAAGGGAGCCGAGCTTGGGCCGGATGAACGTATTGATGTTCCAGAGGTGCTCGCGGATCGTTGCCTGCGCGAGCGGCGGGAGCAGAGCTTTCTCCGCGTACTCGTCGCAGAGTTGGTTGACCGTTCGCGATGCTGCCGTTCGTGCCTTTTCGGTCTTCTTGTCCGCGGCTGGGTCAGCACCGTTGTCGATGGCAACGCGATGCGCCCGTCAGCCTGCGCGCGCTCGCGAGTGTGAGGTCGGGGTAGTTGCCGAGCGTGAGCTCGCGTCGGCGGGTACCTCTGCGGTAGCGAAGCATCCAGGATGCAGTACCATTCTGGGAAAGCGCGAACGTGAGCCCGTCGCCGTCTGCCTTGGCGACGGGTTTTTTGTGGGCGATCCAGTGACGGATCTGAACGTCATCCAACGCGTGATGCAGGCGCGGCATGTGAGAGACCTAGGGAGATGGGGCTTATTGATTATAAGTCTCTGGTTACCCACGTAGCTACCCAAAAACGATGCGCTTCTCGAGGATGTCTTGGGGTGTGGTGGACGGTAAAACATTGATTTTTAAATAATTGTTCTCTCTGGTAAGACAGGGCGGGCTACCGAGATACAGCATATGACTTATTGTGTAGCGATGTCCGTCGACGAAGGCCTCGTGTTCCTTTCGGACACGCGGACCAATGCGGGCGTCGACCACATCAGCACCGCGCGCAAGATGTCGGTGTTCGAACAGCCGGGCGAGCGCATGCTCGTGCTGCTGGGCGCAGGCAACCTGTCGCTTACGCAGGCGGTGCTGCACGAACTGTCCGAGCCGACGGATCCGTCACAGCCCACGCTATGGAGCGCGCCGACAATGGCCGACGCGGCACGTGTGATCGGCCGCGCAGTGCGCTCGGTGCATCAGCGGGAGGCGGGAGCGTTGCAGGAATTCGGCGTCGAGTTCAATTGCAGCTTCATTCTCGGCGGCCAGATTGCTGGCAACCGGCCGAGCCTCTTCATGATCTATGCGGCGGGCAACTTCATCGAGGCGTCGGCCGTCAACCCGTATTTTCAGATCGGTGAGGCCAAGTACGGCAAGCCGATTATCGACCGCGTGCTGACGCCTTCCACGCCACTGGACGAAGCCGCAAAGTGCGCGCTCATTTCAATGGATTCGACGTTGCGTTCCAACCTGTCGGTCGGGATGCCGCTCGATCTGCTGGTGTACGAGAAGGACGCGCTGCGCGTCACACGTTTTGTGTCCATCGATCACGACAACGATTACTTCGAGATGATCCATCGCACGTGGGGCGAGCGGCTGCGTCAGGTGTTCGGCGAGATTCCCGATCCCGACTGGCAGGAATCGCCCAATGTGCCGATGTTGCAGCGCGAGCGGGCACTGGTGCTGCATCGCGCGCCGGTGGGCGCGGATGGCATCGAACATGAACACGATGCAAAGCCCGCGCAGACTCTCGCGCAGGCGGAGAAAGGCAAGGCGCAGCGCAGATAACGGTTCCGCAGTGCTCGACGCTGCGTGCAGGAATCGACGCAGCGCATCGGGAAGTGCAATCTAGTCAGAGGAAAGGTCGCCACAAGCTCGCTGTGCGGGTGCGTCGGCGGCCTTTTCTTTTTGTGCCCAGCCGAACTTTTGATGACGGTAGTCAAAAGCGGGGGACGAAAAAAAACAGCCACCGGCGGAAGCCGGTGGCTGGTTTGAACTGCGTAAGCTTCAGCAGTCCGTCAAGCTCGATTAGAACTTGTGGCGGATGCCCAGGCTAACGATTTCTTGCGAGCTCGAAGCCGAGTTGTAACCGTACGAACCGATTGCTGCGCCTGCGCTGACCAGGGCACCGTTCGAAGCGCGTTGATCGCCATTCGCGTGCTGGTATGCGCCGACCAGGTAGATATCCGTGCGCTTCGACAGGTTGTAGTCGCCGCCCAGGGAAACCTGGTGATACGTTGCGCTCGCGTCGCCGCTAGCCTTCGTGTAGATGTAGCCCACACCGACCAGCAGTGCCGGCGTTGCCTGGTAGCCCAGGTATGCGCCGCCGACGTTGTACTTCTGGGTCGAGCCGAAGCCCGAGAACGCATCCGGCTTGTACTGCGCGTTGCTATAGCGCAGGTTGGCCGTGAACGGACCTGCCACGTATTGAACAGCAACCGAAGCGATACCGACCGACTTGGCCGCGGCGTATGCGCCGTTGACCTGGTTGTCGAACGTACCATCCGACGTGCTGCCGTTCCAGCCGGTCGACGGCGGCGTGCCGGCCGTGCGGCTAGCCAGCGTATTGCCGTTGTTCAGGCGGAAGTAGCCGGCTGCAACGCTGAACGGACCCGTTGCATACGTTGCGGCGCCCGCCCAGGATTGGCCCGAACCCGCTTGGCCGGCGACGCCGCCAAACGCGTACATGCCTTCGAACTGGAAGCCACCCCACACCGGCGAGGTGTACTTGACAGCGTTGTTCGTGCGCGACGAGTTGTCGTTGTTGTCCACGTCGCCCGGCGTCGTGAACGTCGAACCGAAGTAGTTGTCACCCGTGAGCGGTTGAACCAGATCGACCAGCGGGTCGTACTGGCGACCCAGCGTGACCGTACCCCACTGATCGCCGGTCAAGCCGACATACGCCTGACGACCGAACATGCGGCCGCCTTGGCCGAGACGGCCGCTGTTCGGATCAAAGCCGTTTTCCAACTGGAAAATCGCCTTCAGACCGCCGCCCAGATCTTCTGTGCCCTTCAAGCCCCAGCGGCTACCTTGCAGGTTGCCGGCAACCAGGCCAACCTGGTTGGTGTTGCGGGTGCCTGTCGCTGCGTCGGTCGTGTTATGCGCAAACTGGATCGATTCATCGATCAAGCCATACAGGGTCACGCTGCTTTGAGCGTGTGCAGCGCCGGTAGCGCCGAGCAGCGCCAGCGAGAGGGTAGACAGTGCGATTCGTTTCATCCATTTCTCCACGCAGATGATTAGTTTACTTGTTGCGGAAAGGAGAATAGCTCACGCCGTCAATCGGTAAGAACTGGAAAAAAAAGAGTGTCGCCAAAAACCGACAACTCGCGCAAAGCCTTGTATTTAAAGCCAGTTAGCGATTGTTTCCTTTTCGGCAATATTGTTTCGTTGCATTCGCATTATTGTTGTTTTGTTGACAGTGATGGCATCGCTCCCATGCTGTCTGGCATTTATTTGTAATGTAAATGTAATGAAGTCGTCTAAACGCCGCATTCGGGTTTTGGAGGGTGTCCAGTCAGCACGCTGAGCATTAGCTGGAAAGCGGGCTAGACAGGCCCCGCCGATTGTGATCACTGTCTGCACCATCGCGGGGCGCGCCACGTGGCCGCAGTTGCTGCGCTATTTTGGCGCGACGTCGTCGTCACGCTTATGACGCGCGATGGTGGCCGCCGCGAGCCCGGCGGCCGCGGCCAATGCGACCGATCTCCACGGATGCTGGCGCACGTAGCGATTCGCCGCAACGGCTTTGCGGCTTGCGCCAACCAGGGTAACCGCCGCGAGATGCGTCGCTTGGGCTTCCGCCGAGATCACCGAGCGTCCGACGGTGAGCGCCGTGGCCCGCGCCGACGGTTTTTTGCGCAGTTGCAAGCGTCGTGGGACCGAAGCCGCCGACGCGGCGGTTCCCGCTTCCGCGAACGCGCCGCCGGCTTCAGCGGGCAGCGGGCTGCGATCGAACGCCTGCTCATGCGCGTGGAACGCCGCGTTCGCTGGGACCGTCGACGCTGCCAGCACCGACGCGAGTTTCGCGCGGCTTCCCGGCGGCGAATCGCCTTGCATGGCCCAGCCGCCACGTGGATCGTGAAGACGGCCGCGCGCAGCCGAAAACTCCGCGCCGAGCAGTAGCACGGCAGCCGAGAAGTACAGCCACATCAGCAGCACGGCGAGGGAGCCGGCCGCGCCGAACGAGCTCGCCATGCCCGCGTGCGCCAGATACAGCGCGAACAGCTTCTTGCCGGCCGTAAACAGCACCGCCGCGACGATTCCGCCGACCAGCGCATCGCGCCAACGCACCTTTGCATCGGGCAGGAATTTGAGCAAGCCGGCGAACGCAAACGCGAGCACGAGCAAGCCGACGCCGAGTTGCAGCAGATTGCCGATCGCGACATACGGCGAGTCGCCCCACAGCCACTTGCCGATAAACGTGATTACCGTATCGAGCACGAGAGAGACGATCAGCAGAAAGGCGACGCCGAGCACGAGCCCGAATGAGATCAGCCGCACGCGCACCAGCGCGATCACGCTCGATGTGCGCGGACCGGTGTACGGCCACACGACATTGAGCGCGCTATTGAGCGACGAGAAAGTGGCTGAGGCGCCGATCGCGAGCATCGAAAACGAAATGATGGCCGCGACGCCGCCCGCGCTGCCGCTGTGATGCGCGTTCTCGACGATGGTCTGCACGCCTGCCGCGGCCTGGTCGCCGAGCAGTCCGTGAATGTGATCGAACAGTTCGCCGCGCGCGGCCTCCGCGCCGAAAAACCAGCCGGCCACTGCGATCACCATGACGAGTGTCGGCGCGAGAGAAAACGCGGCGTAGAACGCGATGCTGGCTGCCATTGCCGTGCAGCGGTCTTCGGAAAACTGCTTGAGCGCTCCGAGCGCCCAGTTCGCCTGCGTGCGAGCCACGTGCTGGAGGTGCTCGGCGGAAAGCGTGTCGATGTCCATAGTCGAAGTCTCGATAGGTACGGGCGCTGGACGGCAGGCGATCCACTCAGCCAGCGCTGTGCAGCCTCGTATCGCTGTCTTTCGCAAACCTTGTGCCTGTGACTATAGCAAGCGCGGTCGCGCCGCGCGCCATGCGCCGGTGCGCCGCCGCGCGTGTGCCGCTAGAATGCGATGGCTCGCCCATCCACATCTATCGACCACCATGCACTCGCACGAAGCCTTAAAGCAGTTGGACGTGATTCCCGCGGAAGAACTCGCCGCGCGTTTGCCCCCACATGTTCTCGCGGAGTTGCCGCCGCAAGGCGTAACAGTTTTCTCCGTGGCCGACGACGCTTCCGACACCGCCGCCTTCAGCGCGCGCTACGGCTTCGGTCTTGAAGACTGCGCGAATACGATCGTGATGCGCTACAGGAAAGACGGTGGCGAACATTACGCTGCGCTGGTTTCGCTCGGGTCGTTGCGGCTCGACGTCAACGGTGCGGTGAAGGCGGCGCTCGGCGCGCAGCGGCTGTCGTTCGCGAAGCGTGAGGTCGCGGTCGAACTGAGCGCAATGGAGTTCGGCGGCATTACGGCTTTCGGTTTGCCGGCGGACTGGCGCGTTCTCGTCGATGCCGCCGTGATGGAGCGCGCGCAGATCGTGATGGGAGCGGGTATCCGCGCGGCGAAGCTGCTGCTCGCACCGGACGTGTTGCGCCAGTGGCCGCGTTGCGAAGTGTTCGACATGACGCTGGCCGCGGAGTGAACGTCGTTGGCGTGCTCGCTCAGAGCACACCGCAAAAACGCGAGCGCCGTCAAAGCCTCAGCGCATCGCTTAGGCGAACCCGACACCCGCGCGGCTCAGCAAGCGCTGGTTGCGCTCGGAGAGGTTCTTCACGCGCAACTGCTTGCCGGCCTTGCGATAACGCTCGTAAAGACCTTGCAATGCCGCAAGCGCGGAATGATCCGCGAGCAGCAGATGACTACAGTCGATCGTGACATCCGCCGGGTCCTGCTGCGGATCGAAAAGCTCATGAAAACGCGTGGTGGAGGCAAAAAACAGCGTGCCGCGCGGCACATAGGTTTTGTCGCCGGAACGATCTTCGACATGTGCGTGAATTTCGCGCGCGTGCTGCCACGCGAAGTTGAGCGCCGCAATCACGATGCCGCACAACACGGCAATCGCCAGATCTGAAAACACCGTGATGATCGTGACCGCGACGATCACCAGTGCGTCGTTGCGCGGCACCTTGCCGAGCACGCGCAGCGAGCCCCACGCGAAAGTCTGCTGTGCAACCACGAACATGACGCCGACTAGCGCTGCAAGAGGAATGCGTTCGATGAGCGGCGACAGGAACAGGATGTACATCAGAATCATCACGCCGCTGACGATGCCCGACAGCCGAGAGCGGCCGCCCGAATTCAGATTGATCATCGTCTGGCCGATCATCGCGCAACCGCCCATGCCGCCGAACAGACCGGAGGCGATATTCGCGGCGCCCAACGCGAGACACTCGCGGTTCGGCTGGCCGCGAGTTTCGGTGATTTCATCGGTCAGATTGAATGTCAGCAGCGTCTCAAGCAGCCCGACAATCGCAATCAACACCGCATACGGCAGCACGACTTGCAGCGTCTGCAAGTTCAGCGGGACATCGGGGATATTGAAGCTCGGCAGCCCGCCCGCGATGTGCGCCATATCGCCGAGCGTGCGCGTGGGCAGATGCAGCAGTTGTGCGAACACGCCGACGCCCACAATCGCCACTAGCGCGGGCGGCGCGGCCCGCGTGACACGCGGCAGCACATAAACGATCAGCATGGTCAGCGCGACGAGGCCGCACATCATCGCGAGGTCGCTGCCGTGCAGCCATGCTTCGCCTTGCGACGTGCTTTGCCTGAAATGCGCGAGCTGCGCCGTCGCAATCACGATTGCAAGTCCGTTGACGAAGCCGAGCATCACCGGATGCGGGACCATGCGGATCAGCTTGCCGAGCCGCAATGCGCCGAACAGCACCATCAGTACGCCGCTTAGTATCACGGTGGCGAGCAGATACTGCGCGCCGTGCTGAACGACCAGCGCCACGATGACAACCGCCATCGAGCCGGCTGCGCCCGATATCATCCCTGGGCGGCCGCCGAATAGCGCGGTGATTGTGCAGATGAAGAATGCGCCATACAGGCCCATTAGCGGATTGAGATGTGCGACGAGCGCGAACGCGATGCATTCGGGCACGAGTGCGAACGACGAAGTCAGACCCGCGAGCACATTGCTGCGGATACCGGAAAGCCTGGCGGGCCAACCGTGAGTAGGGCTAGCGGTATTCATCTTGAGTGAGGTGGTTTGCCGCGCGAGCGCTGCATCTTGGGATGCATATGCCGGGCAACATGAGCGTCCCGGCCTGAGGTGCTTCGGTGGCCGGGCGTTTGCGAAAGGGGTGGATTTTACAGCAGGCCGGCCTTTTTGACCGGCGACGCTCATGAGCGTGTTCGCCCATCCGGGCAAGGAGGCGATCAACGGCCGCCACGCGGACCGCGAGGCGGCCGCGTGGCTTCTGACATCTATCAGATGATGAGGCGCGAGACCTTGGTGCCTTCGAGCGACACGCCGGCCATCAGGCCGCCGTTCGTCAGAACGAATGCTTCGACGGGACTCGTCGCGGTGGAGGTATCGATCGCACCGTTCGCGCCGACCTTCAGCACGGCGACGGTCGCGTCCGCGCCGGCTGCCCAGCCCTGGCTATTGAGGAATTTGTCGAGTGCTTCCTGCGTCATGAAAAGGAAGATGAGCGCTTTGGACTGCGCGCCGATCTGCAAGCCGAACGAGCCGGCCACCGTGCTGTAGTAGCCGGTCGTGCGGCCGCCGACACGCAGCGCTCCTTCGCCGTATTGTCCACCGACCCAGAAGCCCGCCGAGATCACCGATGGAAACACCAGCACCCCGCGCGCTTTCGCCACGAGTTCGCGCGAGCCGCCGACGTTCGCGTACAGCCGCGAAAGCGTGGAGTCGACACCCGCGTTGATCGTATCGCGCTTGCTGGCGTTGGCGGACGCCGACGCGTTCGAAGACTGGGACGTGGTGGTGCAACCGGCCAGGCCGAGGCCTGCGGTAGCGAAAGCCGCGCCGGCCGTCGTGATGAATTGTCGTCTGCGCATGTCTGTTTGTCCTTTTACGTTATCGAAGTGGTTTTTCTTTATCGATGAAACGGTAATGCCGTGACGCCGGCCGTGAGACCGGTGTCAATGATAAGGTAGCATTTGCCGTGCCTGCTCATGTCGCCCGCGCAAAGGCGACACGGTGGACCGCGCAGCGAGGCATTCACGCCGCCACGCCTGGCGACTCGCGTTGTTCGGCGCTACATGGCTGGGCGAATGTTCTGGTTGTGACAGAACAGGTTGTGCGGGTCGTAGCGGCTTTTCACGGCGACCAGCCGCTCGTAGTTCGGACCGTACGCGTCGGCGACCCGGCCGGCTTCTTCCTGCGTCATGAAGTTGACATAGACACTGCCGAGCGAGAAAGGCGCTGCGGCGTCGAAGAAGGCGCGAGCCCACGCGATGCAACGCTCGTCGTCGGCGGGATCTTCCCAGCGGCCGTGCACGTTCATCGCGTATTGCGTATCGCGGCTCGAATAGGCGGTCGCGGTAACAGGCACGCGCTGCGTTTGCCCGCCGATCTGTCCAAAGAAAATCTCGCACTGGGGAGACGGCAGATTCCGGATCGACTGAAGCAGTGCTTCGATCAGGCCATCGTCGATGCCGGCGAGGTTGTGCGACTTCCAGTAATTGCGCGATCCCGGCGCGAGCAGTGGGTCGAACGCCTGTTGCCACATTGCATACGGCATTTCACCGAGATGTTCGCCGACCGGCGTGCCGAAAGTCTTCACTTGCGCCACCGCCGAAGGTCCGTTCGCAGTTGGTCCCGTGTAGCACATCGCGAAGATGATGACCGGCTGGCCATGCACGTCGGAGGGTAAAAACGGGAGCGGCGGCGCGAGTCGCAGAACGGCCCATACACTCAGATCATCGGGCATGTCCGTGGCCGCCGCGCGATATTTGACGAGCGCGTCCCTCGCCTGATCGAGCGGCAATACGACGAGTCCGCCGTACACCATCGGTCCTACCGGATGCAGAGCAAACTCGAATGAAGTAACCACGCCGAAATTGCCGCCGCCGCCGCGAATCGCCCAGAACATATCTTCATTCGATTCCGCGCTGGCGCGAAGCAACTCACCGCCGGCGGTGACGACGTCGGCGGAAATCAGGTTGTCCACCGTCATGCCGTATTTACGGCTGAGCCAGCCGAAACCGCCGCCGAGCGTCAAGCCCGCGACGCCGGTAGTCGAGTTGATGCCGAGCGGCGTCGCAAGCCCGAAAGCCTGCGCTTCATGATCGAAGTCCGCGAGCGTCGCGCCCGGTTCGACATACGCGCGTCTCGCGAGAGGATCGATTCGCACCGATTTCATCAGCGAGAAGTCCATTACGAGGCCGTCGTCGCATAGCGCGCTGCCGGCTATGTTATGACCGCCGCCGCGAATCGCCAGCGGCAATTCGTTATCGCGCGCGAAGGCCATGCCGCGGCGCACGTCGGCGACACCGGCGCAGCGCAGGATCATCGCAGGGCGGCGGTCGATCATTGCATTCCAGATGCTGCGTGCTTCGTCGAAGCCGGAATCGTCGGGCAGCACGAGTTGCCCTCGTACAGCGGTTTTCAGTTCTTCGATGGCGCTGCTCGACACTTGAGTCATGGCTTGTCTCCAGGGTTTTGTGAGGGCGCTCTTGCAGCACCGTTGACTGACCACGCAGATCGAAAGCATCTTGGCAGGTTGGTTCAGCGTCCAGTAAACGGGGCTGTTCGGCTTCGGCAAACACACGTAAACCCGCGTGCGACTTCCTGCTTCCGGCGAAGCCCGCAGGGCGGGCGTGTGCCGGCATCGAAGGGGACGTGAGCAGGGCGCGCGTTGCGTATGGTGCATGTGCTTGCAAAAAAAACGCGCGCGAAAGTGTTGGTTTATCGCGCTGTCCGAGCGCCTGGCCGCGACAGATACGACAAGGCGGCAATGCGTTGCATGAACGCCTAGCGCGGCACCTCGATGATCTTCTCGTGCGTCACCACAAAAACTCTTTCACCATTGGCACGGCCGTCGTCGCGCGCACCTCCGGTAAAGCCGCCGAACGCGGGCAGTACGCCATATTCTGTGCCGAAACGAAAGCACGGCACGCGAACGGAGTCGTTGTGGGTTGCGATTCGATAGACGGGATGTAAATGGCCGGCCAGTGCATAAGCACCGTCGACCGTCTGCGGGTGATGACACAAGGCCCACGGTCCGATGCGCCACGGCTCCTGCACATAGTCGACGTTGAGCGTACTGGGTAGGGCGCCCGCATGCCGATCGTGATTGCCTTCAACGAGCACGACCTGCAAACTTGCATGACGCGCGCGCCAGACGTGCAACGCATTTAGCGTTTCGTCGCTATGCGCCTCGCGCGCATGCAGTAGATCGCCGAGAAACACGAGCGTGGCCGGCTCGAATTCGGCAATCAGAATGTCGAGGCGCATCAGGTTGTCGGCAGTCGAGCCGACCGGCACGGGAACACCGCGCGCACGAAATACCGCGTCCTTGCCGAGATGCGCATCGGCGACGAAAAGACAACGGAGCGCGGGATCGAACGCCGCGCGCAAGCTGGACAGCACGAGTGCGTGTCCGGCGATTTCGACACGCAACGAAGCAGGCTTCATGTGCGGGCCGCCTTTTCCAGTTCCGCTAGCATCCGCTCGACACGATCCGCGAGCTTCTCCGTGCTGACTTTTTCGCGCAAGCGCCCGACGATGAGCGGAAACGCGAATGGCGTAGGCTTTTTGGGGCGCGTGAGAACCAGGCGGCTCTCATTCATCCGTTCGAGTGCCGAGCGAATGCGTTTGGCGTCGAGTTCCTGCAATAGCACTTCGGCGTCTGCCTGGTTTAGCAACAGATTGCTGCTGTCATGGTTGCGGAAAATCTCGTAAAAGAGGCCGCTGGAGGCCTGCAATTGCCGCGCGCTTTTCTGCTGGCCGGGATGTCCCTGGAACACGAGTCCCGACACACGCGCGATCTCGCGGAAACGTCGTCTCGACAACTCCGACGAATTAAGGCTCGCGAGAATGTCGTGATCCAGTTCTTCGGGCGACAGCAAACCGGTCTCCAGTTCCGCGGCCCAGTCGAATGGTTGCGCGGACAACAGCTCAAAACCATAGTCGTTCATCGAAATAGAAAAAGTGCCCGGCTTTTCACGCGCGACCCGCCATGCGAGCAATGCGCCCAGACCGATATGCGCAGTACGCCCTGCAAATGGATAGCAGAAGAAATGGTGACCCTCGCGCGATTTGAGTACTTCCGCGACCAGGACACCAGGCTGCGGCAACGCCGACCACTTCTGCTGCAATTCGAGCAGCGGCCGAACCGCGCGCATTTCCGGTTCGTTGTAAATGCCGCCGGCGGCGCGCGCGAGCATCGTCAATGTCGCGTCGGCGAGTTCTGATGAGAGCGGCATGCGGCTGCCCGCCCATTGCGGCATGGCACCGCGCACGGACGTCGCGCGCTTGACCCATGCAGTCATGTCCTGCACGCGAATCAATTCCAGCGCGCGTCCGCCGAACGTGAAGATATCGCCCGGTTTGAGCCGCGAAATAAACGACTCTTCTATTGCGCCAATGCGTCCACCCGCCAGATAAGCGACATTCAGCGTGCCGTTCGCGACGATCGTGCCGACGTTATTGCGATGCCGCCGCACCAGATCCTCACGTGACACACGGTATAGACCGTCGCTTTCGCGCACCACGCGATGGTAGTCCGGATACGCGCGCAGCGCGGTGCCGCCGCCTTCCACGAAGCCTAATGCCCAATCAAATTCATTCTGCGCGAGATACCGGTACGCGTACGCGCTGCGAATTTCGTCGTACAGGTCGTGCGCGTTGAAGCCGCCGCCTATCGCCACTGTCACCAGGTGCTGAACCAGAACATCGAACGGTTTCTCCGGCGTTTCGCGGCCTTCTATTTGCCGCTTTTCAACCGCTTCGCGCGCCGCTGCTGCTTCGACGAGTTCGAGTGCATGCGTGGGTACGATCGTCACGCGTGATGGACGCCCCGGCGCATGGCCGGAGCGTCCTGCTCGCTGCATCAAACGCGCGACGCCTTTGGGCGAGCCGATCTGGAATACACGCTCCACCGGCAGAAAGTCGACGCCGAGGTCCAAGCTCGATGTGCATACAACCACTTTCAACAGGCCGCTCTTCAAGCCGCGCTCGACCCACTCGCGGACTTCCTGGTCGAGCGAACCGTGATGCAGTGCGATCGCGCCGGCCCATTCGGGCCGCACTTCGAGCAATGCCTGATACCAGACCTCGCATTGCGAGCGCGTGTTCGTAAATACGAGCGATGTACGCGCTTGTCCGATTGCATCGGCCACTGCTTCGACCTGCCGCATTCCCATATGGCCGCCCCACGGAAATCGCTCGATGGTCTCTGGAATGACCGTATCCACGATCAATGCTTTCGGCAGGTTGCCATGAACGCTCACGCGCGGCGTGCTGACCGCTGCGAGCAGTACATCGGCCGCGAACGCAAGGTTGCCGAGCGTCGCCGACAAACCCCACACCTGCAATTCCGGGCGCCAATGCGCGAGCCGCGCAAGTGCGAGTTGCGTCTGCGTGCCGCGCTTGTTGCCAAGCAGTTCATGCCATTCGTCGACGATTGCAAATCTCACATGCGACAGTACTTCGCGTGCGTCCGGCCTTGTGAGGACGAGCGACAGGCTCTCGGGCGTGGTGATCAGCGCGGACGGCATGCGCCGGTTTTGCCGCGCGCGTTCGGCACTGGATGTGTCGCCGGTTCGCAAGCCTACTGTCCACGGCACGGCCAGCTCGTTCGCCGAGCCTTGCAATGCGCGTGCGGTATCGGCCGCGAGTGCGCGCATCGGCGTGATCCAGAGGAGGGTGAGCGGCTCGGGTTGCGTGCGTGCCGCGCGCTTGCTGGTGAGTGCAGATGTGGGCGTGGACGTGGATGCAGACGTTGACCTCGAGCCTGCCGCCGATGCGGCGAGGGCGCCGAACCATACGGCCCACGTCTTACCTGCCCCGGTGGTTGCGTGCAGCAAGCCGCTCGCGCCTCGTTCCATTTCGCGCCAGACCTCGCGCTGAAAATCGAATGGCAGCCAGCGGCGCGCTTCGAACCACGCCTGAAGCTTGTCGGCGAAAGGCCGGCGCATCGCATCTTCGTCGATGGCGAACGGCAGCGGCTCGAATGCCGGCTCGCGCGCATCGAGCCGCGCCTGCTGCTCGCGGCTGCGCGGAATGCGCCGCGGCCGCGGCGCGCGGCGCCGCTCCGGTACAACCGAAGGCGACGGAAGGTCATGGTTGTCGGGATCGACGGGTTCGTTCATCGAAAGCGCTCAGTAGCATCAGGTTCGCATCGCGGCGATTGCTCGCAATGCATGTCCTATGTGGACCGCGCGCGCACTGCGCTGGTTCACGACATCCTCGCACTGACACGCCGCAACCGTCCGTGTTTAAATGCCGGGGCTCTACACGCGCCTTGTCCCAACCCCGCCGGCAATCGCGCCGGCGCTCAACCTGCGGTTCGATTCATAACGGAGTTTACGGTGGATAACAAGCTGGCGTCGTTGCCGAGAGTGCCATTGCAAATCGCGGCTGCTCAGACGCAACCGGTTTGCGCAGATGTGGCGGCGAACATCGCGAAGACGGTCGAATTGACCGGTCTTGCCGCTGATCGCGGAGCAAGACTGGTGGTTTTTCCCGAGAAGTTCCTGAGCGGCTACGAGCCTGGCCTGATTGCCGGCGACCCCGCACAGTACGCGTTCGATCCAGCGGATTCGCGGCTCGATCCGATTCGCGAAGTGTGCAGCCGGCGCGCCATTGCGGCCATTGTCGGTGCGGCCACGCGCGGTGCAGACGGTCTGCATATTTCGTCGCTCGTGTTCGATCGTCGCGGCGAAGATGGCGAGCCGTACCACAAGCAATACCTATATAGAAGCGAAGCCGGGATCTACCGGCCAGGCACGCAGGGCTGCATGCTGGAACTCGACGGTTGGCGGCTCGCGCTCGGCGTGTGCTACGACTCGGGCTTTCCCGAGCATGCGCGTCTCGCGGCTGTGAACGGTGCGCATGCCTATCTGGTGAGCGGGCTATTCAGCGTCAAGTCCGGCTATCACCAGTCGCGTATCTGGTTCCCAGCACGCGCGTTCGACAACACGCTGTACGTGCTTCTGTCCAATCATATCGGCACGACCGGCGGCTGGAACACCTGCGGCGCGAGCGCGATCTGGAGTCCGTATGGCGACGTGATTGCAGAAGCCAGCCGCGAACGCGAAGAAGTGATCACCGCGCTGCTCGATCCCGCAACGCTCGCTAACGTCCGCGAATGCGAAACAGCACTCGCGGACTTCGTCGCGCATGGCGATGCGCCGGCCGGCGACCATGCGATACGGCGGATAGATTAGCGGCGCACAAGGATCGTTGCGCTAGAATGAACCGCTGTACTACCCATCTGGAGATTCGTTTTGAAAGCTATCGTTGCTCTGCTCGCTGCCTCTGTACTTTCGTCCACGGCAATGGCTGCCGCTCCCACTACGGAGAAGCTGCCTTCAGGCGTGATCGTCGAGCACCTCGTGCAGGGTACCGGCGCGCAGCCCGCGGCCACCGATGTCGTCAAGGTCAACTATCGCGGCACGCTTGCCAACGGCACTGAATTCGACGCGTCCGCGAAGCACGGCGGTCCCGCAACATTCCCGCTCAATCGCGTGATTCCGTGCTGGACCCAGGGCGTTCAGACCATGAAAGTGGGCGGCAAGGCCAAGCTGACGTGCCCGGCCGCCACCGCTTACGGTAGCCGGGGCGTGGGCACCATTCCGCCGAACAGCGACTTGACGTTCGAAGTCGAACTGGTCGACATCGTCAAATAGGGCGGCGCAAAATGCGCTGAAACCAGCCCCGCTACGGATAACGCAGCGGGGTTTTTTTATTGGCGTGGCATTGGCCCAATGGCAGTCGGGCCGACGAAAGAGGAAAAATAACAGCAAATAGCGGCATCTTTTTAAGTCCCCGGCCGCTCGCTCGTTTACCAATGCTGTTGTTCTCATTCATCGTGCATGGGGAGCGTCTGCATGAATATCGACTTTCACTATGGCGTGGTCTATATCGTCGCGCGAGTTGGCGGAATGACGCCCAGCCAGGCGCTGACAGTCGCCCACGCATGTCAGTATGTCGACGACGCAACGACGCCGGGCATTCTCCGCTTCCAGGGCGGAGAAACGTTCGAGCGCTTCGCCACTGCACATAAGATGTTCGACTACGCGAACACGGAGAACGACCAGAACCGGCTCGTGTGGGCGCCGTTTCATTTTCTGCCGGCAGGAGAGGGCGCAACGCTCGAGGAGAAAGCAGTATGCCGTGCGGACAGCGCAGTCGCGCGCGACATCGTGCGGCGTGCAATCCGTCAGCGCGGCACCGAGACCGGTTTGCATCGGCTCGGCGTGACGCTTCATACGTATGTCGATACGTGGGCGCACCAGGGATTCGCGGGTATCGAAAGCCCGGGGAACCGGGTTCATTCCCTGGAGGCACAAGATTGCACGCGCACTGGCTGGCTTGCCAACCTGACGCTCGCCATGCAGCACCTGATCGAGCACGTCGAGGAAGACGTGCTTACGCTCGCGCTACCCGTCGGACACGGCGCCGCCTTGCACTATCCCGATCAGCCTTGGGCAAAGTGGCACTACATCGACGGCAGGAACGTGCTGATACAGCGCCACAACTTGCCCGAGTTCGTGGAGGCCGCGGAAATGGCGTGCCGCGCCGTGCGCGCGTATCTGGCCGGCCGTGAAGATTTCGAAAACGAAGCGGGGATGCCGGAAAACGTGAAAGAAGCGGTCACCGAATTGCTCGATACGAATCGGATCATGGACGACGGCGAGCGGTTGCGCGCTATTTGCGAAGTGGTGAACAACGGCGGCATTCCCGGCTTGAATGAGTCGATTCCGGACTACGTGCCGAAGGGAATCGGCTCATGGAAGTACAAAGCCACCGGCCTTCGCGGCGAAGACGACTCTGGCGATAAACCGATGTGGACCGAGGCATTTGAGAAGAGCGATTACCGGCTCTTTCACGACGCGGTAAAGCAACACCGTTTCGTGACGACCCAGGAAGTGCTGCCGGCCTATGGCCTGCGGATTGCGTGACGCATTCGCGTGCGAATTGGTGGCATTCGCTTGGTCGACCGGTGTCCCGGAAAGAGATGAAACAGCACTTCAGGATCGGTAACGCACGGTTACCGGCCAAAGCGGCGTCAAAAAGTGAACTGGGAGCCTTTGAATCTTCGAATGCTTGCCTATAGTAGAAGCGGCTATTGCTGCGACGCGCGGCGGCGGCCTTTTCTTGATATGGGTGACGGGGAACCGACATGACGCCATCGAATGCTGCGATCTATCAGTCCCAGACCTCTACGCCCGAGTCGTTGCGAACGCTGGCGGACTACTTGGAACTGGCGCTCGACGAGGGCGAAAGCGTGGTCCTGATGCGAATCGGCACGCACGTGCGCAGCGTTTATGTCGGCGATCCGTCAGGCGCTTTGGAGGATCTGCGCGACGAAGGCGTCATCCCTGCCCAGCAGGCCGACGAGATCCTGGCGTTGACCAGAATAGGACTTAACCGGATCACCGCGGACGACCAGCAGTACCGCTTTTTGCGCAGTGTGAGATACATTGCCGACCGCCAGGTTGTCGTATTTACACCAACCTGATCTGTCCTGCAACAATTGGAAAGATAAAAGAGAAGGCGAATAAAGCAGGGAGAAGTGGGGGCGCCGGGATAAGCAAAGGCGAAAATAAGTCGGAAGCCAAGAACGAAGGCACGCAAAAGGCGTCTATGGAGTGAATCAAAGAAAGTTTCGTACTCCGGCACGCGTAGCGGAAATAGACTGGGGTTTTCACGGCCACTCGACTATGCCTTTCTGACGCTATTCATGGCATAGTTCGATCGATTACCACATAAGGAGCAATTCAATGCCCACGTTAGAGCAGATCCAAGCAAAGCTCAAGAAGCTCCAGGCGCAAGCTGACATCCTGATTGCAAGGAAAGCACAAGTCGCAATCGACCAGATTCGCGAGTTGATGCTCAAGCACGGCCTGACCACCGCAGATATCGAAGCCAAAGCAAAAGCACGGCGCGCAGCCAATGGTCTTAACGGTTATGCCGGGAGCGGCAAGGCAAAGCTTGCCGCTCCCGGTCAGAAAATAGCCAAGTACCGCGACCATAAAACAGGCGCGACCTGGACCGGACACGGCCGCGCGCCCGGCTGGATTGCCGGTGCGAAAGACCGGAGTGTGTTTCTGATCGACGGCGCAAGCGAAGCGGTCGGCTCGCCCAGGCTCGTTGCTACTGGCGCTACTCACGCGCAAGGCAAAGGTCAGCCGAAAGGCGCGCAACCGCCCAAGTATCGGCACCCCACCACCGGCGCGACGTGGAGCGGACGCGGCCCGGCGCCTGCATGGCTCGCATCGGTGAAGGATCGCACGAGGTTCCTTATCGATAGCGGTGCAACAGCCGCGGCCAGCGGCGCCGGTCAGAAAACGGCGGGCAAGGCAGGCAAGCTGAAGTCGGCAGCCACGAGTGGCGCGGTAAGCAAAAAGGCCGCCGCGAAAAAAGTTGTGGCGAAAAAGGCAAAGACGGGAGCGCAATCGGTAGTGGCTAAAAAAGCCGCGGCGAAACCCGCTGCGAAGAAGGTCACCGCGCGAAAGGCAGCCGCGAAAACGGCTGGAACGAAAGCGGTAACGAAAGCCGTCGGCAAGGCGCCGGGCCGCAAGAGGGCCGCAAAAGCCGATGCCGCAGTAGTGAGCACGCCCGCACCGCTCGCTTCGGCCGTTCAAGCTGGCGTGTAAGCGTACTGGAACAGCGAAGTACATGACCAGTGCACTTGAATCATCCCAGCAGGAGGACCAGGTTCTTCTGCTGGACTCAGTTCCTCAACCGGCAGCAGATGCTGCGGAACCGTTCATTGTCGCAAGCGACCGCCGCGTGATTCTCGCTTATCCGATTGCGGAGTCCGATTTCGAGCGGTTCGGCCCATTCGATCCGGACGACGACCCGTTCTGCGCGGTGCTATTTCCCGACACATTGTTTCATCGACTCGGGCCGCCAGGCGAGCGCGATATGGAAATTCATCCGCTTGCAACACAAGGTCTCGTGGCTTATTCGGTCCACGAAGTCGTCAACTCGTCTCTTGCCGAAGAGCTTTCCGCAATCTCACTGCCGGAGGTCGCGAGGCGCCATTTCGTCATTACGTTTCAGGAATCGACCTTTGAGTGCGTAGCGTCCGATTACACCGTGGTCGGCGTGTATGGCGCAGCGGAGATCGCCAGCCGCGAAGCGTTTGCATTGGTGCGGTAAGCCAATCAGCGGCGGCATCATTTCGCTGCTGCTGCCATTCACTTTTTGCTAGCGCGCTAGTTGCCCGGATCGACGACAGGCCGGTCTGGTTCCGCAAGCGTTTTATACGGCAGTCGCGCGGCATGTGGGTTAGTCGTCGTGTCGTCGATTACACGTTCGACGTCTGCGGTTTTCGCGAGTTCCGTGATGAACGACTGTTTGTCAAAGCCTCGCGCAACGCAACCCTGCACATAGATAAAGCGGCGTTGCAACGTGAGCCACAGCGTCGACCGTTCGCGCCAGTGCGTCGTGGCATTGATATTGGCGAGTCGGCGCTGCACGGCCTCGGCGATCTCGGCGTCGTACAAATAGGCGTTCGATAAACGGCAACGGCCTTCTATCCAGCAACTGTTGCCGCGTTCAATGCGGTAATGGCTGTCCGCCAGCCATTCCTGTTCGGTTTCGAGCGGCCCCAGCGGTACGGGGCATCCCTCGATCGCTTTGGATATCTGGAAGAACGGATCATGTCCACGATTAATGCGCGGTTCTTCGCTATGAGCGCGAGGTGATGCTGAAGCCAACGACACAGCTAAACATATGGCGGCACATTGCAATGCACTTACCGGCCGCCGCATTAAAAGTTTCATTGTCATTGTCTCCACTCGATGCGCAGCGAGACGTTCTTTCGTACTAGCGGCTCGTGCGCCGGTTCTCAACCGCGAACTTGATCAATTCAGCCTGGCCTTCGATATCGAGCTTGCGCTTCAGATTCAGGCGATGCGTCTCCACAGTACGCACCGACAGATCGTTGCGTTGAGCGATCTGCTTGCTCGACAAGCCCTCGGCGAGCGCATCGAGAATATCTCGTTCGCGCGGCGTGAGCCGTTCGACCGGCGATTGCATGGCCGACGCATGAATCAGCCGCGCGCCGAGTCCCGCGCTGAAATACGTCCTGCCGTCGAGCACTGCGCCAATGGCCTGAATGATTTCCGTTGCCGGTGAATCCTTCAGTATGTAGCCGCTGGCGCCTGCGCGCACCGCCTGAGTGACGTATTCGAGATTGTCGTGCATCGACAGCATCAGTACTCGGATTGCCGGAAAGCGCTCATGGAACATGCCGGCGAGCGCAATGCCGTTCATTCCGTTCATGCCGACATCCATCAACACCAGGTGGGGTTCATGGCTTGCCGCGAGCGCAAGCGCTTCCTGTGCATTGCCTGCTTCACCGACAACCTCGATATTGCGCACAGCTTCGAGCCGCGCACGCAAACCGTCGCGAACGAGCGGGTGGTCGTCGACTAGAATCAGGCGGGCAGTTGCGTGCGATATGTCGTTCATGAAGAGGTTTCCTGCAAACCCTGCGTGTTGAGCTCCGTTGTGCCGAAGCCGAGCGGCACGCGCGCCGTGACGAGCGTATGGCCGGGCTGCGAATTGAGCGCGAGGGTACCGCCTAGCGCTTCCACGCGCTCGCGCATGTTGCGCAGGCCCACGCCCGAGCGGCGGCCGACAAAGGCGTGCGTGACGTCGAAACCCGAACCGTTGTCCGCGATTGTCAGCGTGACTGCATCGTTGGAGACTTCAAGTGCGAGCGCAGCGTTCGACGCGTGCGCGTGGCGCACGATGTTCGTCAGCGCTTCCTGCGCAATGCGAAACAGCACTGTGTTGACCGCATCGGGCAAAGACGCGGCATGAGTATGCGCGATCTGCGTGAAGCCGATTTCAATACCCGACTGCTCACTCAGTTCGCGCGTGAGCTGTTCGATTGCCGCCGCAACACCGAGGTCGTCGAGCATCGACGGGCGCAGTGCATGAGAAATGCGGCGCACTTCGCGCAACGTATCGCTGAGACGCGTAAGGCTCGTGGCGAGCGCCGCCTCGGCGGCGGGCACACGTGTTTCGCTGTGCTCGAAGCGCGCGAGCGCCGATTCGAGCAGCAGTTTTACGGACACCATCATCTGACTGATGCCGTCATGCAATTCTCGCGACAGCCGCGCGCGTTCGTTCTCCTGCGACTCGACTACCTGCTGCGCGAGCCGCTTCAGTTTCGCATCCGCACTGCGATACTCGGTGACGTTGAGCACGAGCGCGCACAATGCAATCGCGGCGAGCCCCGCCAGCGCAATCGCGTCGATCCACATCATCGTGCGGTCGATATTGATCGCCGCCCGTTCGTCGATATGCGCGAGCGTCGTGTCGACGTCGTCCAGATAAATGCCTGTGCCAATCATCCAGCCCCAGCGTTCGAGCGGCACCACGTAGCCAAGCTTCGAAGCGACCTTGCCCGTTGACGGCCGATGCCATAGGTAACGCACATAGCCGCCGCCTCGTGAGGCTGCGGCGAGCAGCCTCTGGATGGTCGGCACGCCCTGCGGATCGCGCAACTCCGACAGATCGCGCCCCACCAGATCCGGCTCGCGCGGATGCATCAGCGAGCGGCCGTGCATATCGTAGACAAAGAAATAACCGTCCTTGCCAAAATCCATCTTTTCGAGGACGTCGAGCGCGCGCGTGCGGCGCAGCGCATCGTCGCGTGCGTTGTCGTGGCCCGCTTCGTAAAGCGGTGCGATCGCTGAAGTAGCCAGTTCGACGTAATGCTTGAGTTCGATTTCCTTGCTCGCCAGGTACGCAGCCTGAGTGGTTGCGTGCTGCGTTTGCGCGAGTGCAGTCGCTTCCCTGCGCACACCGATTTCGATGCTGGCGATAGCCGCGAGAAATGGCACGATTGCCAGCAAAACAATCTTGGCTTTGAGTTTCATCGTTGAAAAGACGGCCGGTCGGCTACGTAGTAATACGTAGCCGACTTACGTAGTTGCGCGCTTGTGAGGACGCTTACGAAGGCGAATACTACATCCCCGCGGCGTACTGCGTCTTGTGGGCCGCCGTCGCCGTCATTGCGACGCGCAATTCGTACGAGCGTTCTGAGTCGGGCTTGGTTAATGCTCGGGTTCATTGGACGTTAGCAGTGCGCCAAAGCAGGTTCCGGTTTTGCACCGGGTATTGCAAGCAGATACCCGGTACCGGGTTCCCGCGTGCCGGACCACGAATCTGGACCCGCGGTGTCAATAATAGACCTAGGAGAAGTACATGGAGACCTCCCCATCCGCCGGCCGGTCATGGCTCTGGCTCATTCTTTTGCTCCCGTATATCGCGCTGTTGTGGCTGCCGTTCTATAACGACACGCGTCCGTCGTTTGCCGGCTTTCCGTTCTTCTACTGGTATCAGTTCTTGTGGGTGCCGTTGACCTCGCTGCTGATTTACGTCGTGTATCGAGGTGTCAAATGAGCGATCTGAATCCTGTCAATCCGGTGGCGATGACCGTCTTCATCGCGTTCTTTGCTCTTGTGACGGTGATCGGCTTCTTTGCCGCGCGCTGGAAGCGCGGCGATCTCACGCAATTGCACGAGTGGGGTCTCGGCGGCCGGCAGTTCGGTACGGTCATTTCGTGGTTTCTCGTGGGCGGCGATTTCTACACGGCATACACAGTGATCGCCGTGCCGGCGCTCGTCTATTCCGTCGGCGCTTATGGCTTTTTCGCGTTGCCCTACACGATCATCGTTTACCCGTTCGTGTTCGCCGTGATGCCGAAACTGTGGAAAGTCGCGCATGCGAAGAACCACATCACCGCAGCGGACTACGTGCAGGGCGAATACGGCGGCAAGTGGTTTCCGGCTGCCGTCGCGCTGACCGGCATTGTCGCGACCATGCCGTACATCGCGCTGCAACTCGTCGGCATGCAAGTGGTGATCAAGGGGCTTGGCGTGACCGGCGAATTGCCGCTGATCGTCGCCTTCGTGATTCTCGCGCTATATACCTATGCAAGCGGCTTGCGCGCTCCGGCAATGATCGCATTCGTGAAGGACATCATGATTTACATCGTCGTGATCGCGGCCGTGTGGCTGATTCCCGCGAAGCTCGGCGGCTACGCCCATGTGTTCGATGCAGCGGATACCTATTTCAAGGCGAAGGGCGGCGCGACCGGCATCATTCTCAAGCCGACGCAATTCACCGCTTATGCATCGCTCGCATTAGGTTCGGCGCTCGCGGCATTCATGTATCCGCATACGATGACGGCGGTGCTGTCCTCCTCGTCGGCGAATACGGTCCGCAAGAATGCGATCTTCCTGCCGGCTTATACGCTGCTGCTCGGTCTGATCGCGTTGCTCGGCTATATGGCGATTGCGGCCGGCGTGCATGTGAAGTCGGCTTCGGACATGGTGCCGGCGCTCTTCAACACGCTGTTTCCGTCGTGGTTCGTGGGGTTCGCCGCGGCAGCGATCGCGATCAGTGCGCTGGTTCCCGCAGCGATCATGTCGATCGGCGCGGCCAATCTGTTCACGCGTAATTTGTGGCGTCCGCTGGTGTCGCCCAACATTACGCCGGAGGCTGAGGCGTCGAACGCAAAGATCGTGTCGCTGGTGGTGAAGTTCGGCGCGCTGCTGTTCATCGTCTTCCTGCCCACGCAATATGCGATCGACCTGCAATTGCTCGGCGGCGTGTGGATCCTGCAGATTTTCCCGGCCATCGTGTTCTCGCTGTACACGCGGCGTTTGAATACGCCGGGATTGTTCGCCGGCTGGCTCGTGGGTATCGTGCTCGGCACGGCGCTCGCGATTTCGCAGGGACTCAAGCCGGTGTTCGCGCTGCATCTCGGCGACGCAGTCTACCCGGTCTATATCGGCCTTATCGCACTGGTGGTGAACGTTGTCGTGACGTTTGTTGTCTCTGCGGTGTCGCCACGCCGAGTGGCGGTCAGTGCCTGATTGTCCGGTTCTCGTTTAGCCTAGCTGACGCCGCGAGCCTTTGGGCTCGCGGCGTTTTGCTTTATTAAAAGAACGCAGAACCGGTGTAGACCAAAAAAGCACTAAACGAGTACTTCGACTGATTGCATTGCCCGGCGAAGTTTACCGTCCGGGCCCACGATTCGTCGCGGATCGTTTCGATCAGGCAATCGATAAAGCATCGCGACGCGGCGTCGGCCGGTTCGCCGGTACGCATGATGTTGCCGACAGTGGAGAAGCCAGTCGGCGTCGAGCAATTCCGCCAGCGAAGGGCACTCCGCACGCGCATGATCCAGCCGCGCCACGACGGCGCGGCTGGATGCGAACAGCGGTTGGTAGAGGAAGTCGCAGCTCGTCGCGCCCGGCGCCTGGCGGCCCACATGAACGTCGAGCGTGCCGTCGCGTAGGCGCGGTGTCGCGATCGCCAATAAGCCTTCGAATGATTCCAACTGTATCTCCGGCATTTTCGCGCGAAAGCGCTCCACTGTTTCCGGCAGAAACGTCAGCACGACCCATGCGGTGACGGCAATGGAAAGACGCCCGCTCGGCTCGCCGCGCACCGCGTTCATTGCGTGATGCGCGCGTGTCATTTGCGCGGCGAGGAGTCGAGCGTTCGCGCGGCACCCCTGACACTGCCCGAAGAGCAAGCTGCGACGCTGCGCGACATGGGTTGCGACGCACTGCAAGGATATCTGTTCAGCCGCCCGGGCAGCGCTGCGCAATGCGCGGGCGCCTTGGCGCGCCGCCCGCCTGAATGAACGACCCCTACCGAGATGAGGAACCGCAATAGAAGGTGAAGTTTTTGCGGACGCATTCTAGAATGCCCTCATAAAAACGACAACATAGGGCGCCCCGGCACGGGCGCTGTTATACCAGTCAGGAGAGAGACCATGTGCGATGCAGAAGTTGCTGCAGTACTGCTGAACCGTTGCACTGTTCAGCCATTTGACGAGCAGGAACCGTCTTACCTCGGCATACTGCGCGAAGGAAATCTGACGTTCAAACACGAGCACGGCTTCGTGGCCTTACGCGATGTTCCGGATTGCGATGCATGCCGCACCGAATCGCTGATCTTTGCGGACGGCTCGCGCGCGTTGCGTGTCAGCGTGGCGGGGCACGACGGCGGTTGGACCCGCTGGGCCGTGCTGCAACCGCTGCACTAAAGCCAGCGAGCGATATCGGCAGCGGGCCAGGCAAGCGGCAAAAACGCCGCTCACATTGGCCGCTAGAACCGGTCCACCCTGAAGGGCTGCGGGTCCACCAGCGTTTGCTCACCCGTCATCATTTCGGCGATGAGGCGGCCTGTCACCGGCCCTAGCGTGAGTCCGTGATGTGCGTGACCGAACGCGAACCATAAGCCCTGGTGTTTTTCTGCGCGCCCGATGACCGGCATCATGTCGGGCGTGCAAGGCCGTGCGCCCATCCACGGTTGATCGTCGAGACGTCTGTCCAGTGGGAACAGCGTGCGCGCAATCGGTTCGACGGCGGCGAGTTGCGTGGGCGTTTTCGGCGCATCGCGCAGCGCGATTTCAGCGCCTGTCGTCAAGCGGATGCCGCGCGCCATTGGCGCGAGCAGGTAGCCGTTTTCCACGTCGAGCACCGGATGATTGAGCCGCGCCCCTTCTCGCGGCGCGTAGTGCATGTGGTAGCCGCGCTTGACGCCGAGCGGCAGGCGATAACCGAGCCGCGAACTGAGCGCGTCCGACCACGGCCCTAATGCGACGACGACTGAAGACGCCGCGATCGTCCCCGCGCTTGTCGTCACCTCCCAGCCATTGCGAAGGGTGCTCGCGTCGCCGGCAAAAAAGCGTCCGCCGAGTGCCTCGAAGTATTTCGCGTAGGCGGTGACGAGCGCGTTGGGATCGTTCACCGAATCCGCCTGCGTGTACCGCAGACCGCCTTGCAATGCCTTGTCGAGATCGGGTTCGGCCTGCTGCAGACGGGCAGCGTCGAGCGCTTCGAACTCGACGCCATATTCGCGGCGCCATTGCTCCGCGAGGCGTATTTCCGCGTCGTGAGCCGCGTTGCTGCGAAATACCTTGATCCAGCCGGTGGGGCGCAGCAATGCGCTCGCGCCCGCGTCGGCGGCCAACGCGCGGTGCTCGCTCACACAGTGTTCGATAAGCGTCGAGTACGACCTCGCAATCGCCGCATGTTTCGCTGGATCGGAATTGCGCCAGTACTTCCACAGGAACGGCGCGGCATGGAACAGTGCATCGGCGTGATAACGCACGTCGAGCGACTGGTTGCCCGCATACCGAAGCAGGGCGCCGAGCCCGCGCGGAAACGCATACGGATAGACACCTTCGCGCTGAATCAATCCGGCGTTGCCGAACGATGTCTCGTTGCCGGGCGGCTTGCGGTCCACTAAGGCAACCTGCCGGCCGCGTTTTTGCAGATGCACGGCCACGCATACGCCGACAATGCCGGCGCCTAGCACTAGGGTATCGAATTTGATTGCAGTCATCGGTTAAACCGCCGAGAGGTCCGAGCCGTTCGCGGTGGACTCGTCGAAAAGAGGAGGCGACGTCACGATGGATTTCAGCGATGCATCCGGCTTCGTGAGCTTCGACAGGTCTGGACGCGGCCGTCGCAAAACCGGTGATTGCGCGAACATCTGTTCCATTGCGTGCGCGACGCCAAGCGTCTTGCGGTCGCCGTGAAACGGGCCGACGATCTGCAGGCCGAACGGCATGCCCGCATGATCCACACCGCAAGGCAGCGACACCGCGGGATGCGTGGTCAGCGTGACGACGTAAGTGAGCGCGAGCCAGCGGTAGTAGTTGTCTTGCTCGCGCCCTTCGATTTGTGCGGCATAGAGTTGTTGCCACGGAAACGGCGAAACCGGCGTGGTCGGCGAGAGGATCACGTCGTATTGCTGGAACGCTGCTTGAAAGCGTTTGAAGATGCGCGTCTGCTCGGCTTGCGCCCAGGCGCTGTCGGCGAGACTCATGCTGGCGCCGAGTTCATAATTGGCGCGCGTGTTCGGACCAAGCTGGTTTGGGTCGCGCGAATAAGCGTCGTGCAGACCAGCGACGAAGCTCTCCGCGCGAATCACGTCGAAACAGCGATGTACGTCGCCGAGACCGAAACGCACTTCCTCGCATGAACGGAACGACGGCGCGATTAGCGCGATGCGCTCGCGAAACACTTTACGGATCGATGCATCGACATCGCAACTGCCGAAGTCCTCTGTCCAGCCGACACGCAAGGTGCCGGGATCGATGTCGACAGGCGCAGCGAAGCTCTGCGGATCGACGGGAAAACTGAGCGGGTCGCCTGCGGACACACCAGCAGTTGCCGCAAGTTGCAGACACGCTTCAGCGACGGTGCGCCCCATTGGACCTACTACCGAAATCGGCGTCCACCCTAACGACTTACGAGAATTCGGCACCAGTCCCGGCGTCGGACGAAAGCCCACGACGCCGCATTTTGAAGCGGGAATGCGCAGCGATCCGCCGGTGTCCGAGCCGGTGCATACGGGCAGCATGTCGCACGCGAGCGCGGCTGCCGAGCCACCAGACGAACCTCCGGCGTTCAATGCGGTATCGAACGGATTGCCGGTTGCGCCCCAGACAGGATTGCGCGTGTTTGCGCCCGCACCCAGTTCCGGGACGTTGGTCTTGGCGGTGACGATCGCGCCGGCCGCGCGCAAGCGCTCGACGAGTACGACGTCATGCGTGGGAATGTTGCCGCGCGACATCGGCGAGCCGTAGGTAGTAAGAAGTCCGGCCGTGTTTTCCAGATCCTTCACGCCAAGCGGCAAGCCATGTAGGAGGCCCAGCGGTTCGCCGTCGAGCACCTTCTTTTCGGCGCGCTTCGCGGCGGCTCGCGCGGCCGGAAAATCCGTCGCGGTAATCGCGTTTACCGCGGGATTGATAGCCTCGATTCGCGCGATGCACGCTTCGAGCAGTTCAACAGGCGAGATTTCCCTTGCGCCGATCATGCGGCGCAACTCCACCGCGCTGCGGCCGGTCAATTCGTTGTCTTGACTCATTGCATCCTCTTCATCAGGCAAGTGCTTCGCCGGTACGGTCTTTCAGCCAGATTACCGGCACCAGCGAGATTGCGCAGGCAGCGGCGACGTACCAGGCCGGCGCGAGCGGATTGCCCGTGCGCGCGACCAGCCAGCTTGCGATAAACGGCGAGAAGCCGCCGAAGAACGAAGCGCTCACCACATACGTCAACGCGATTCCCGTTGCCCGCACATGCTTCGGGAACAGTTCCGGAATCATCACCAGCACCGGCACGATCTGCCCGGATACGAACACGGCGAGCAGTGCAGAGACGATGCAAAGCGCAACCATCGACGGATGCGCGCTCAGAAACGCGAACGCCGGATACACGAGCAACAGCATGACCACGCGCGAAATCACCAGCACGCGCTTGCGGGTGAAGCGATCGGCCAGCATGCCGGCGAGCGGCGCCGCAACGAAGAGCACGAGCGAACTGACGATACCCGAGATCACCGCGGCCGTGGAAGAAAGATGCAGCGCGCGCACCGCATGGCTCGGCAGAAAAAACGCGGTGATGTAGACTGAAACGGAGCCGCCCAATTCGGCGAACGTGCCGAGAATAGTCAGCTTGAGGTGCGTGGTGAGCGCGGCTTTGAGGGCGCCGCGCGGCGCAGGTTCGCCGGGCTCGCGCGCGGTTAGCGTTTCTTCGAGGCGCCTGCGGATCAACATACCGGCCGGTGCCGCGACGATGCCGAGCACGAACGGAATACGCCAGCCCCATTCGAGCACCGCCTGCTTCGGCAGCAGCACGTTGACGAGCGTCGCGACGAGCGCGCCGAGCACGAGCCCCGCTGCGGTCGCGGCGAAATTCCAGCTTGCGAAGAAGGCGCGGGTGTTGTCGGTCGCATATTCGACTAGCAGCGTCGTGCCGGGCCCGAACTCGCCGCCCGCCGCGAAACCTTGAATCAGGCGCGCCACCAGCACGATCAACGGCGCGGCGAGTCCCGCAACCGCATAAGTGGGCGCGCACGCGATCATCGCGCAACTCAGCGCCATCAGCATGATGGTCAGAACCATCGCGTTTTTGCGCCCCGCGCGGTCTGCGTAGGCGCCGATCACCACACCGCCCAGCGGCCGGACCACGAAGCCGACGCCGAATACGCCGATCGACAGCAGGAACTGGTTGACCGGCGACGCGCCCGGAAAGAACAACTGCCCGATCTGGATCGCGAAGAAGCTGTAGATCGTGAAGTCGTAAAATTCGAGCGCCGTGCCGATGGTCGTGGCGGTGATGACGCGGGTCTTCGTCAAACCGGACTTACTGAGTGCAAGGGTAGACACGATAGGGTTCCCACAGAAAAGGTGGAATCGACGTGAGTTATCATATACGAGAAAAAATAAATTTCTCACATACGAGAAATTTTCATGGCAAGCGGAATCAGATGAGATGGCCAAAGCCGTAGTGGAACAACAGAAGGCGCGCGTGCATGAAGCGCCGCCCTTGCTCGATCACAAGCTGGTGGGCGCGCATTTGCGGCAGGCGCGCAAAGCGCGCGGGCTGACGCTGGCCGACTTGTCTGAGCGCTCGGGCATTGCGGTATCGACAATCTCCAAGGCCGAGCGCGGCGACATCGCGCTGACCTACGACAAGTTCGCGGCGCTCGCGCATTCGCTGGAACTCGAGTTCGACGCGATTTTCGGGCGGCGCCGCAAGCCGGCCGCCGGTGCGATGAAGCCGTCGTTCACGGCGGCGGGCAAGCAGCAGGTCTACGACACGCCGAACTACGAGTACGGCATGCTGGCGAACAATCTGACCGGCAAACGCATGGTGCCGATGCGCGCGCACATTCACGCGCGGTCCGTGTCGGACTTTCCGGAATACATTCGGCACTCGGGCGAGGAATTCGTTTTCCTGCTGAGCGGCAAGCTCGAATTGCGCTTTGAAAACGGCAAGTCGTTCAAGCTGATGCCGGGCGACAGTCTTTACTTCGACAGCTCGATTGGACACATCTATCTGAGCATCGGCGACGAAGACGCCGATGCGCTCGTGTGTTGCGTCGATACGGACGAGCATCGTCCGCGCGGGGCTATCTGAGGGGATGCGCTGGCGGGTAAGCATCGCGTGACCGTGCGGCCGTCGGCGCGAATGCGCGGACTCTGCGGAACGCGCCAGGCAACGCCGCAAGAGGTCCGCGTTGGGGGCCGATCTTCGGAGACGGAAGCCGTCGTCCGCGTCAGCGTGTAAACTGCTGACTTTTTTGCATCCGGTGGTATGTTGCAAGCCCCCCAGCGCACAGCTCTCAGCGGCCCGGCGTTCGTCCGCCTGCTGGCAGGTTTCGCCGATGTCGATGTTCCCGAACCCCGGCAATCGCTTTCTGACCAACTGAGCCAGTGGCTCGGCTGGACGGACGCGATTGCGCTGTCCTCGGCGCTCAACGGCGCGCCGCCCGCGGTGCCCGCGGCGGCGCGAGCGTTCGGCAGCGCTGAGGAGGCGGAATACGCGCGCGTGCGGGCGTCGCTCGTCAAAACCATTACCGGCGACAGCGCGTTTGCCGCCGCAAAGCGCCGCAGTCCCGCGTATGTCGAGGCACAGGCGGTGCCGGTGGACTACGCGCTGTTTCGCCAACGCTATCAGGCCATGCAGCAGTCGATGGAAACCGGCGTCGGCAATTTGCGCGGACGCCTGCGCGCGCTGCTCGCCGCAAAGGCTCCCGCGATGAGCCGTCTCGCGCTGCTGGACGCCGTGATGGAACGCGCGCTCGGCGAGCGCGAGCGGAATCTGCTGGCGAGCGTGCCTATGCTGCTCGCCGGGCACTTCGAGCGGCTGCGCGACGCCGCGCAGAAGGCGGAGGCCGCCTCCCAGGCGGCGGACGATGGGACAAGAGCCGGCGACAGCGTCAGCAGCACCACGGAAGCTGCTGAAGCCAGCGTTGGAACTGACCCGGGCACAAACCCAAGCTCGGCCCTAGGCACAGGCACAGGCACAGGCACAGGCACAGGCACAGGCACAGGCACAGGCACAGGCACAGGCACAGGCACAGGCACAGCGACGAGCACCGTCGCCCCAAAACCACCGCCGACGCATGCCCAGGCGGACCCGCCCGGCGCCTGGCTCGACGTATTCCGCAAGGACATGCAAAGCGTGTTGCTTGCTGAGCTGGATATTCGTTTACAACCGGTCGAAGGGCTGCTCGCCGCCCTTCGTACTCGCTAACTGGGACACTATGTCCAGATATCGTATCGATCTCGTTGTGTTCGCGGCAGGTCTCGCCGTGGTGTGCGGCATCGCCATCGGCTATGTCGGTTCGAACTGGCTGGCGCTGGCGGTCACGCTGCTGATCGGCGCCTGCTATCTGGCGGGCGCGCTCGAATTGCGCCGCTATAGCCAGGCCACGGGGACGCTTGCGCGCGCCGTCGCCGGTTTATCCGAGCCGCCGCCGCGGCTCGGCGCATGGCTCGAGTTGCTGCATCCGAGTGTGCGCAATGCGGCGCGTCTGCGTATCGAAGGCGAGCGCGTCGCGTTGCCGGGGCCTGCACTTACGCCTTATCTGGTCGGCTTGCTGGTGCTGCTCGGCATGCTCGGCACGCTGTTGGGCATGGTCGTGACGCTGCGCGGCACCGGCATGGCGCTCGAAAGCGCAACCGACCTCGCGGCCATTCGCGCTTCGCTCGCCGCGCCGGTCAAGGGGCTCGGCTTCGCGTTCGGCACGTCGATTGCCGGCGTCGCAAGCTCGGCGATGCTCGGCCTGCTGTCCGCGCTGTGCCGCCGCGAGCGGCTCGAAGCGGCGCAACGGCTCGACGTCGAAATCGCGACGAGCTTGCGCATCTACTCGCAGGCTCATCAGCGCGACGAAAGCTTCCGGCTCCTGCAAACACAGGCCGAATTGATGCCGACGCTGGTCGACCGCCTGCAAACGATGATGACGGCGATGGAGCAGCACAGCCTTACGTTGAACGAGCGCCAGCTTGCGAGCCAGGAGGCGTTCCACAGCAAGGCGCAGGTCGCCTATACGCGGCTCGCGGCCTCGGTCGAGCAGTCGCTCAAGGAGAGCGTCGCGGACAGCACGCGCGCCGCGGGCGAGGCGCTCCAACCCGTCATGCAGGCGACGATGGCCGGCCTCGCGCGTGAGAGCACGGCGCTGCACGAGAGCGTGACGCAGGCGGTGCAGCGCCAGCTTGATGGTTTATCGAGCGGTTTCGAGTCGGCCACTGCGACGGTCGCAGATATCTGGACCAAGGCGCTTGCGGGCCAGCAGAGTTCGAACGAGGAAATGACGCAGCAGTTGCGCGCGTCGCTCGAGCGCTTCACGCAGACTTTCGACGAGCGCTCGGCCAGCCTGGTCGATGGCATGTCCGCGCGGCTGGAAACCGCGGCGGCCAACGTCTCGGATGTGTGGAAGGAGGCGCTGTCGCGTCAGGAGCAGTCTGCCGAGACGCTGGCGGCCCGGCACGAGCAGACGCTCTCTGCCGCGGCGGCGAGCTTCGAACAGCATTCGGCGTCGTTGGTGCGGAGCGTCGGTCAGTCGCATGCGGATTTGCAGACCGAACTGGCGTCCCGAGACGAAGCGCGGCTCGCGGCATGGGCGGCGACGCTCGGTTCGATATCGACCACGCTTGGCAAGGAGTGGCAACAGGCAGGCGAGCGCAACGAAGAGCGATTGACGGCGTGGACCTCGAAGCTCGACTCGACGGCAGCTGCGCTCGGCAAGGAGTGGCAGCAAGTGGGCGAGCGCAGCGAAGAGCGGTTGACTGCGTGGACCTCGAAGCTCGACTCGATGGCAGCCGCGCTCGGCAAGGAATGGCAGCAAGCAGGGGAGCGCACGGCGAGCCGTCAGCAGCAGATATGCGACACGCTCGCGCAGACCGCGACCGATATTTCTGCACAAACCCAGGCGCATGCCAGCGAGACGATCGCCGAAATTTCGCGGCTTGTGCAGGCGGCGTCGGAGGCGCCGAAGGCGGCAGCCGAAGTGGTCGCCGAACTGCGTCAGAAGCTCTCGGACAGCATGGTGCGCGATACCGCAATGTTGCAGGAGCGCAGCCGCTTGATGGAGACGCTCGAAACGCTGCTCGATGCCGTCAATCACGCATCGACGCAGCAGCGAACGGCGGTGGATGCGCTCGTCGCGACGTCGGCGGATTTGCTGGAGCGCGTCGGCACACGGTTCGCGGAGAAGGTCGAGGCCGAGGCGGACCGGATCGGCGCGATTGCCGCGCAGATCACCGGCGGCGCCGTCGAAGTCGCGAGCCTCGGCGAAGCGTTCGGCGCGGCCGTACAGCGGTTCGGCGAGTCGAACGACAAGCTCGTCGCCCACCTGGAAAGAATCGAAGCCGCTCTCGACAAGTCGCTCGCGCGCAGTGACGAACAGCTTGCGTACTACGTCGCGCAGGCGCGCGAGGTGGTGGATCTCAGCGTGATGTCGCAAAAACAGATCGTCGAAGATCTGCAACTGCTCGCGGCCCAACGCGCAGCGGATGGAGCCGAGGCAGCATGAGCGGGATGAGCGAGGACATCGACGGCGGCGTGGAGCCCGGCGCGCCGATCTGGGCGGCGTTCGGCGACCTGATGTCCGTGCTGCTTGGCGCGTTCATGCTGATTCTCGTGGCCGTCATCGGCGTGCAGCTGGAACTGTCGAACAAGCTCGATCAGGAGGTCAAGCAGCGCCAGCTGGAAACGCAGCGCCGCAAGACGCTCGAGCAGGCGCTGGCGGGACCGCTCGCGGCGGGCCGCGTGACGCTGGTGAACGGGCGGATCGGCATCAGCGGCAACGTGCTGTTCGCGTTGAACTCCGACCAGTTGCAGCCGCAAGGGCGTGAGCTGTTGAAGAGCCTCGCGGCTCCGTTGTCCGCGTATCTGCGCGCGAACGACGAGATTCTGATGGTGAGCGGCTTCACCGACGACCAGCGGCTGCGCGAAGGCAACCGCCGTTTCGCGGACAACTGGGAACTGTCGGCGCAGCGCGCGCTGACGGTGACCCGCGCGTTGATCGATGCAGGCGTCCCCGCGTCGTCCGTGTTTGCGGCGGCGTTCGGCTCGGCACAACCGGTCAGCTCGAATGCGGACGAGCAAGGGCGGGCACGCAATCGTCGCGTGGAGATAGCGCCGGTTCCCCGGCTGTCGGCTGCCGCAGGCAAGCCCCGTGAGTAACAGGGCGAAGGTGGACGCGACGCTGATGTCGAACCGTTCGCAGATTGGACCGCGGACTGGGGACGCGGCTGAGACTATGCATACGGCCCAGACTACGCATACGGCCCAGACTACGCATACGGCCGAAACCAAGCACACTGCTGAGACCGCGTACCCGGCTCAGACTGCGCGTACCGCCGAGACCGCGAGCACAGCCGAGACCACACTCACGCCTCAAACCACACCCGCCCCGCAGACCACACCAACCAGCCCGCCCGCACCAACCCCGCGCGCTACCCTCGACGCCTCGCGCGCGCGCGGCGTCGACCGCCTCGATCCGTTGCGCTTCGATTTCATCGACACGTTGGAGCGCCGCGCCGCCGCGCATACCGGCGCGGCGCGGCGTCTGCTCGAAGAGAGGCTTTCCGCGCTACTCGACGCATATGCCCGCGATGCCGGGCGTGCGGCAGCCGCGGCGATTCAGCCATCGTCTGAAAATGAGCCTGCACGCGGCGCGCTTGCCGAACTCGTCGGCTACATGCAAAGCGAGGCGCGGCATCATCAACGCGGCCATGCGCCATATCCCGAACTCCCCGCGCTCGAATATTTCAGGCAGACGTGGGCCAAAGTCCGCACCGAAAAGCAGTTGCGGCAGTCGCTGCAACCGGCGCCCGGCAACGCCGGTCCGCTCAATTCGAGCAGCCTCGTGCACCGTTCGCTGTCGCTCATGCGCGAGTTGTCGCCAGGCTATCTGAAACAGTTTCTGTCGTATGTCGACGCTTTGTCGTGGATCGAGCAATTGAACTCCGGCGCTCCACCCAGCAAGGATGCGCCGCGCGCCGGCGCGTCCGGAAAGGGCGCTCGCGGCAAGACGCGCTGATGCCGCGCGGCGTGCGCCGTGGCATATTGGTGGGCGTAGCCATCGAAAGGAGCCCACCATGCGTATCCAGACGTCATTTCTGTTCGATCTCGACGGCACGCTCGTCGACAGTGTCTATCAACACGTGCTGGCGTGGAAAGAAGCGCTCGACAGTGAAGGCATTTCGCTGTCGGTCTGGCGGATTCATCGAAAGATCGGCATGAGCGGCGGCCTCTTCACCAATCAGCTTCTGCGTGAGACGCACGGCGACATCAGCGCCGAGCGCAGTGAGCGTCTTCGCCATGCTCATGCGGCGGCGTATCAAAGGTTGCGCGCGCAAGTATGTCCGCTGCCGGGCGCGCGTGAATTGCTCGACGCGTTGACCCAAGCCGGTACGCCGTGGGCCGTGGCGACCAGCGGCCGCATGGAAACCGCCGCGGTTAATCTGCAGGCGCTTGGCGTCGATCCGGCGAAAGCTGTCGTCGTGACGCGCGACGACGTCAAATACGCGAAGCCCGACCCAGACCTTTTCATCGCGGCGGCGGAACGGCTTGGCGTTGAGATCGAGCACTCGGTCGTGGTCGGCGACAGCATCTGGGACATGCTCGCGGCGCGCCGCTGTCGCGCGCTCGGCGTCGGATTGCTGTCGGGCGGCTACGGCACCGAAGAACTGGAGCGAGCGGGCGCGCTGCGCGTCTACGACGACCCCGCGGCCCTGCTGGATCATCTCGACGAAGTGGCTGCGCGGCCATGATTGCGTGCATCGGAGCCGCAGCAAATAACACGGCCGCGGCAGCACTTTTCGGCGCTGCTCATTCGTTTCATTCAGCACGCATACGCTGCCGCCAACACGCGTAACTTTGTACTGTTGATGCCAAGAGCCCTGTACTATATGGTTCAACGGGACCGGCCCGGCAACCAGCGATTGAAGACCGGCGCGTACGCACATGGCGGCGCGCCGGCGTGTCTTACGTCAGCGCATGCTGTGACCGGCGAGCCAGTCACAGCGACCCTGCGGCGGCCTGACGAACCACGCTAAAAATATGAACAAGTTTATTCGACCACCCGTCTCTTATCCGACAACGGTTGTTTTCGTCGACGACAACGACAACTACCTCGACGCGCTGCGCCGTTTCTTTCCGGACGTTTCCACCAATCTGTTTTTCTCGCGTCCTCAAGCGGGACTCGCCTTCATTCGCCAGCACGCGCGCGAGAACTCGCTGGAATTTGCGCCGGCTTCTGCGTGCCTGAGCGAAACCGGCTTTGAGCGCTTCGTCGAAACGTCGCCGCAGCGCGATGTGCTCGCGCGCGATTCCCGTTTTTCCGAAGTGGCGGCCGTGGTGGTGGATTACGACATGCCTGGTGTGAGCGGCGTCGAATTTTTGTCGTCGATATCCAACCTGCATTGCGCGAAGATTCTGCTCACAGGCGTCGCCGACGAAACTGTCGCGGTCAAGGCATTCAACGCCGGCATTGTCGATTTGTATCTGCGCAAGACCGACGCCGATTCGGCAAACCGGCTCGTCCACTTTCTGAAAGACGCGAAGAGCCGCCACTGCTCCGAAACGGGATGGCTCGCGTTGGGCGAAAACGGCGTGACGTATTGCGATCCGCGCACGCGCGCGGTGATCGACGAAGTGGTGAAGAACCAGGGCATCGTCGAGTACTACTGGCGTCCCGAGCAGAACGCGATTCTCATGTTCGACCGCGAGGGAAGGGCAAGCGTATTCGTCGCGTGGGCCGAGCACGACTGGATCTCCCAAGGCGAAATCGTTGCAGACGAAAGCGGCCCCGCCGAATTGCTGAGACAGATGGCGGTGCGCGAAGTCATGCCGCTTTTCTGGCCGCATCTCGCCTACCGGTCTGGCGTCGAATTCAGGATGCTGAAGCCGCAAGCCATTCCCGGCTGGGGTGACGCCTTCTACTGCTGGAGTCCGGTCGAGGCGTCCGAAGTGGCCGAGGCGGGCATCAAGCCGCTCACGTTCGTTCAGTGGCGGAGTAACCGGGCGCGCTAACGCGTGCCGGCACGTCGAGCCACATGTACGCCATTCCAACTGCCTTCGTGTCGGCCATGTTCGTGGTGTTCGGTCTCTACGTGATCATTACGCAAGGGGTCACGCGGCTATCGGCGCCTTTCCTTCTGATGTGCGCGGCGACTTTCGCATGGCAGGGCACCTGGACTTTGCTGTTCCAGACCCGGGATCCGCAGATTGCTGGTTTGCTGGTCCGCGTCGGTTATCTGTTCATTCTCTTTCTGCCCACCACGTTCTATCACTTCGTGACGGAAGTGGCGGCGCGGCGTCGCGAGCGGCCAGTGCTGCTGGCGTCGTACGGATTGTGTTTCGTGCTCGCGGTGTTGCTGCCCGGCGATGAAGTGGTCGCCGGTTATCAGCATTATTTCTTTGGCTACTATCCGATTGCCGGGCCTCTGCATCCGCTGCATGTCTTGCAGACCGTATTGCTTGCTGCGCGCAGCGGCCAGCTTCTGCTCGGCGCGCGCAGGAGTGCGGGCGGCCAGGCGCGCCGGCGTCTCGACCTTTGTCTCGCGGCGCTTGGCCTGTACTCGTTTGCGGCGGTGGATTACGCCGTCAACTACGGCTATCCGTTCTATCCGCCTGGCGTGTTGTTCATCGCATTGAGCCTTGGGCTCCTCGCCATCACGATCGTCCGCTATCACCTGATTCATCCGTATGCGCTTGCGGCTACCATCGCGCACGAGATCGCGACGCCGCTCGCCACCATCGGCATGCACGCCGACGAGATCGCGAGCGTCTGGAGCCACGTGTTCGCAGGTTATCGTCTCGCCGTCACGCACGGCCTTTACGACGATCACGAACACGCCGGCCAATCGGAGCGCATCGGCCAGCTTGCGACGGCGATCAGGCGCGAAGTGTCCGGCACGAGCGCGATGGTCGAAATGGCGCTGGCTTCATACACGCTCGACCGGCTGGACCGTAGCCGTTTTAGCGCGCACCCGGTGCAGCAGTGTGTGAACTCCGCGCTCGAGCGTTATCCGTTTCGCGTCGACGAACGAGAGCGCATCACGATCTTGCCGATCGATCCCAGGTTGCGCTTTTCCGGCTCCGATACGGTCGTGGTCTTCGTGCTGTTCAATCTGCTGAAAAACGCGTTGCATGCGATTCATGTGAGCGGCGAAGGGCAGATCACGATCAGTGCGCTCGAAGACCAGGACTTCTGTGTACTGCAATTCCGCGACACGGGCCCGGGTATTCCCCCGGACGTTCTGCCGCATATTTTCGACGCGTTCTTTTCGACGAAGCGACATGGCAGCGGCGCCGGCATGGGCCTCGCTTTTTGCCGCCGCGCGACCGAGTTGCTGGGCGGCAGTATCGAATGCGCGTCGGTGCGCGGCATGCACACCACCTTCACCGTGCGGCTACCGCTACCGGGCTCGGCAGCGGACAGGGCGTTGTCCGGATCGCCGGCACGCGACGCGCGCCGGCGTTAAGGCTTCTGTTTGAGCGCTGGGGCTTATTCCGTCAGCGCCGACAACGGCAACTCATACTCCTTCACACGGTCGACGATTCCGTCCGGAAAGCGCCGGATCTTCCGGTCGCGTCCTGCGTAGAGAATCTGCTGATAGCCTTGCGATACCTTCCGGCCATCGACGCAAAAGCGGAATAGCAGATACGCCGAGCATTGCCTCACTTGTACCGTGTTCAGGTAGCAATCCACGCGCTGGAACGGAAACGTCTCATGCACGTATTCCTGGTGCGCGCGTTTGGTCACGAACATGCCGTCCGATCCGAGCAGGTCGTCATGAATGCACTCATGAAACCACCGCTCGCGACACACGCCTTGCCACTCGAAATAGCGCGAGAAATACGTGTTCATGAACGCGTTCGAATCTTTTAGATAGATGTCGAACGAATGATGAAAGGTTTTCGGCGAATCCGTTGCCAGCGGGTTCTCCGAAAGAAGCGCATTGCCGCGATTCAGAGCGTGAGGGATAACTTCTCGCATCAACATACGATTTTCCTTTTACAGGAACGGCTGCTTGTGGCAGCCACACATACCTGCCGGCACGGCGGGCACATCGCATTCTCTTGGGGAAATGGACAATATGGCTATTCGCGCTACAAGAGCCGTGCAATTCGTGTGCGGCTCGCGCAACGGGGGCCTTGATGAGCGCACCGTCTGCCGCATGACAGTGTCGACGCGGCGATTCTTTTATTCAGTGGGTCAGCCAACAGAGCAAAGGGAACTGCGACGCCCAGTGCGGGAATGGCGTAAGCGAAAAGGAAACTCGCTATGCCACGAGGTTGACTTTATTGGCCGATTGACAAACGCTTTTATTGAAAGCGCATAAGACCTGCGGGAATTTGGACGCTCAGGCCGGGCCGGCTTTCGCAGACAGAAAGCGGCACACCTCTTCATGCATGGCCTGCACGCCAGGACTCGATTCGAGAGCGCGCCAGCAGCCGTGCACGAGTCCCGCGCCGATCCACAGCCGCGCCTCTCCGCCCGCCGCCAGAATACGTTCGGCGAAGACGCGCGCGTCGTCGCGCAGCGGATCGTGTTCGGCGCCGATTGCAAGCGTGGGTGGAAGCGTGTCATAACGCGCGGCGTCGAGCGGGACTGTCCACTCGGGGTATGGCGCCGATTCGCCCCAATACATGTCGCGAAACGCGTGGACGTCGGTGAGCGTCAGCATGGGCGCTTGCGCTTCGGTATCGCGTGCGGGTGGCTGTGGGTCGGTGCCGAGCATCGGATAAATCAGCGCAAGACCGTTTATCCCTCCGATGCCTTCGTCGCGCAATCGCATCGCCACGCTGGCGGCGAGCGTGGCCCCAGCGCTATCGCCCGCGAGTTGCAGCGTGGCGCCGACAGGCAAATTGAACGGGAGCCGCCGTTGCAGCGCGGCGAGCGTGATTTCCATGCAGTCGTCATGCGCGGCCGGCGCGCGATGTTCGGGCGCGAGCCGGTAATCCACGGCGATCACATCGAGGCCGGTATCCGCGGCAAGGCGTGCCGTGATGAGCTGATGACTGTTCAGCGATCCAAGCACGAAGCCGCCGCCGTGGAAATACAGCACCGTGCCGCGCGGCATTGCGCCGGCCTTTGCACCATAGCGGTACAGCCTTAGCGCAATCGAATGACCAGCGGCCGCGAGAAACTGCGCATCTTCGATGACGACTTGTTGCGGCAGAGGCGGAGTGAGCGCGGCCGCATAGCGGTCGTAGATTTCGCGCTGCTCGCGCGGCGTCAACGAGGTGCTATGCCCCGGATAGATCGCGGCGGCGCGCGCGATAAATGCAGCCATCTGCGGCTCAAGCATGTTGGCTCCGGCTGCGTTGCACGGCTGCGGGCAACCCGATCATGCGGCCCGCGTACGCCGCGGGCGGTAACGCGGCATGCGCGTCGGCCAGTTCCCGCACGCGAGCCGCCACGTCCGCATCGAACGCGACGGAGCGCGGCGCGCTGGTGTCGACGTGCAGCAGCATCTGCTCGCCGGCCGCAACCGGCGTTTCGCTGTCGCCAGCGAACATCTCCAGGTAAAGATGCAGTCGCTTGGTGTCGCACGCGAGCACGCGCATATCGACGCGCACGCGCGCGCCTTCCTTGATCTCGTGCAGATAGTTGATATGCGCTTCGAGTGTGTAGATCGAGCGGCCGCGTTCCTTACGCACGGAGTCGGGCAAACCGATTTCGTCGATCAGTGCGTCGGTCGCAAAGCTGAAGATCAGCATGTAGAACGCGTCGCGCAAATGGCCGTTGTAGTCGACCCATTCCGCACGCACCGTGTCGCGATAGCAGGGCAGGGAAGCGGTTTGCGGCATGGTGCGGGTCTCCATTGTTTCGTTTAGACGCGTGCGCGGCGCTGTGCGACGGGTGCGGCGGGCCGCTCGCTTCGGCTCGGCTTGGCTCGCGTCAATCCGCAGGTGTCAGTCCGTGCCGTGCCTTGGCTTCGCCGATTGCGGCCAGCACGCTCGTAATGCAGTCGTCGCGATAACGCTCCAACTGCTTGATCGAGCGCGGACCGACCTGTTCGGCGGTGCCGTCCACGACGCGGTCGATCAATTCGTCGGTCAGCTTCGGCGCTATCAGTTTAGTCCACGGCAGCTCGAGTGCGGGGCCGAACTGCTGCATGAAATGGCGCATGCCGGCATCGCCGCCCGCGAGCGTGTAGGTGAGGAACGTGCCCATGAACGACCAGCGGATGCCCGCGCCAAAGCGGATAGCGTCGTCGATCTCGCCGGTGGTCGCCACGCCTTCGTTGACAAGATGCAGGGCCTCGCGCCACAGCGCTTCGAGCAGCCGGTCGGCGATAAAGCCGGGCACTTCCTTGCGGACTCGCAGCGGACGCATCGACAGCGAGCGATAAATATGCAGCGCGGCGTCGATAGTTTCAGGCGCGGTGCTCTCGCCGCCGAGCACTTCGACGAGCGGCAGCAGATACACCGGATTGAACGGATGCCCGACGATGCAGCGCTGCGGATTCACGGCCCGCGCGTAGAAGCCGGTCGGCAACAGGCCAGAAGTGGACGACGCGATGATGGCGTCCGGTTTCGCGGCGCGGCTGATCTGTTCATGCAGCGCGAGCTTTAGCTCCTCGCGCTCGGGCGCGCTTTCCTGAATGAAGTCCGCGTGCGCCACGCATGCTTCGATCGTATCGACGAAGCGCAGCCTGGACGGCGACGCACCCGCGGCAAGGCCAACGCGTTCCAGCGCGGGCCACGCATTGGCGACGTTCTCGCGCAACTGCTTTTCCGCACCGGGCGCGGGGTCCCACGCGATCACATCGAGCCCGTGCGCAAGCGCGCGCGCCACCCAGCCGCTGCCGATCACGCCCGCGCCGATTGCGGCGAATGTTTTGATATCGACGATTACTGCCATTGCTGATGTTTCCTTGTTTGCCTATGAGTTCTTCGAAGCCTTAGCCGTTCGCAAGCACATGCAACGCGGCACGCTTAAGCGTATTCCCCGGCCACGCGCCGTTCGAGTTGCCGTTCGCCGCGCGCGGGCAGACCGAGCTTGCGTCGTCCTTCGGCGGGTGTCAGCGCGCGTCCGCCTAGGCGTTCGATGATTTCCACCGCGCGCTGCACGAGCGTGCCGTTGGTTGCGGGCACACCCTTATCGAGCCAGATGTTGTCTTCGAGGCCGACGCGCACATGGCCGCCGAGCAGCATCGCCTGTGCGACCATCGGCATCTGCATGCGTCCGATGCCGAAGCCGGCCCATTGCGCGCCGGGCGGCAGATTGTCGGCCATCGCTTTCATCGTCGTCGTATCGGCGGGCGCGCCCCACGGAATGCCGAGGCAGAGTTGAAAAAGTGGCGGCGCGTCGAGGAGACCCTCCTTGAGCAATTGCTTGGCGAACCACAAGTGGCCGGTATCGAAGATTTCCAGCTCGGGCTTCACGCCGAGTTCCTGAATACGCGCCGCGCCCGCCCGCAATTGCGCGGGCGTCGACACGTAGATGTAGTCGCCGTCGCCGAAATTCAGCGTGCCGCAATCGAGCGTGCAGATTTCCGGCAGCAACTCCTCGACGTGCGCAAGGCGCGTCAGGCCGCCGACCAGATCCGTGTTCGCGCCAAAGCGCATCGGGTCTTCGCCGGGACCGATCTCCAGATCGCCGCCCATGCCCGCCGTCAGATTGATGATGACGTCCGTACCCGACGAGCGGATCCGGTCGACTACCTCGCGATACAGTTGCGGATCGCGGCTGCCGCGTCCGGTTTTCGGATCGCGCACATGGCAATGCGCGACGGTGGCGCCCGCTTTCGCGGCTTCGATCGCGGCCTCGGCGATCTGCCTGGGCGTGACGGGAATGGCCGGATGCTTGCCGACGGTGTCGCCTGCACCGGTGACCGCGCAGGTCACGATGACTTCATGGTTCATGCGTGCTAGTTCCTGTAGATGAAAGTGTCACGAGTCGCGCACTGAATCAAAGCCCCAGATACGCCTTGACCGCGGGCAAACCGTCCTTGCCGTCATAGGTCTTCACGCCGGCGAGCCATGCGTCGAGTACTTGCGGGTTCTTCTTCAGGTACGCCTTCGCGGCATCGGCGGGCTTTTGCCTGTTCATCACCGATTGCATCACCACGTTCTCCAGTTGCGTGGAAAAGCGCAGATTGCTCACGAGCTTGCCCGCGTTCGGACAACGCGTCAGATAGTCGGGCGACGTCAGCGTATAAACGCGCGCTTCGCCGTCGTTCGGACCGAATACACCCTCACTGCCGGACAGATATTTCATGTCGATCTGGATGTTCATCGGATGCGGTTCCCAGCCGAGAAACACCACCCATTTCTTTTCGCGGATCGCACGGTCCACCGAAACGAGCATGCCCGCTTCGCTCGATTCGATCAGCTTGAATCCGCCGAGGCCGAACTGGTTGGTGGCGATCATCTTCTGGATGGCCGCGTTCGCGCTGCTGCCCGGTTCGATGCCGTAGATCTTGCCGTCGAGCTGATCGCGATGTTTGGCGATGTCGGCAAAAGTTTTCAGGCCCGCGTCGTACGCATATGCCGGCACCGCGAACGTTGCCTTGGCGCCGGTCAGATTCGGCGGCTGCAACACCTGGATCGACTTCGATTCGACGAACGGCGCAATGGCTTTCTCCTGCACGGGCCACCAGTAGCCGAGCGACACGTCGAGCTGCTTGCTCTTTAAGCCAGCAAACGAAATCGGCACCGAAGCAACGGTGGTAACCGGCTGATAACCGAGCCCTTCGAAAACGGTGGAGGCGAGCGCGGTCGTCGAGGTGATGTCGGTCCAGCCGATGTCCGCGAAATGCACGGCGCGGCAGGCTGGCGGATCCTGCGCGAACGCGGGCAGTGCGGTAACGGCGGCGGCGAATGCTGCCGCGAGGCACACAAGTTGGGCCAGCAGCGTTTTGATGCGTAACTTCATGACGTTCCCCTATTGACGCTTATGCACGTTTAACCGCGCGTTTTCGAACCGACTGTTTCGAGGTAAGCCCGCGAACCGCGGCCCGTGGACTAGTGAAGCGTGAGGTGCAGCTTGGGCCGATGCATGAACCGATGCCTGCATTGATGGCTGGACTGCGCGATTCCTACGACGTTCAACTGCTGCCCGACCGCTGCCAGACTGCGCTGCCCCGACCGCCCGAATGAATGATCCGACCTCAGTGCCCTAACGTTAATGCCCCATATTGCCGCCAAAGCGACCGTCAGCGACCCGTTCTTGCTTGCACGCGACAACAAGGGAAAACCAGCATGCGGCGCCGCAGTCGCGCCATTGCAATGCAGCATCGGCGGGCGAAGAATTTTGGCGTGCCTTGCCCGCCTGCCATGCGCTTGCTACGCTCGCCGGGAACCGCGCGTTGGCTTGCGCTTGCCGCTTCCGTCTCACGCGTTCGCCTTCGTATCTGACCTGGTCCCGCGAAATGCCTGAAGAGATATCGTTCCTGCTGCTGCCGGGTTTTTCGGCGATCGGCTTCATGTCGGCGGTCGAGCCGTTGCGCGTTGCGAACCGTTTTCAGGGCGAGTTGTACCGATGGCGCATCCTGAGTCTCGACGGCGCGCCGGTCGCAGCCAGCAACGGCATTTCGATCAACGCCGACGCTGCAATCGACGAAGTAAGCGATGTGCGCATGCTGTTCGTCGTGGCGGGCTTCGAGCCGCTCGCGTGCTACACGCGCGAGCTGGCCGAGTGGCTCAAGCGCCTCGAACGCGCCGGCGCGACGCTCGGCGGCATCGACACCGGCAGTTTCGTTCTGGCGGAAGCGGGGCTGCTCGGCGCTGCGGACAACGTGACTGTGCATTGGGAAGCGTTGTCGGCGTTTCGCGAACGCTATCCGTCGCTGAATGCCAGTCAGGAGCTTTTCGAGATCGGCGCGCGGCGCATCACGTGCGCGGGCGGCACGGCGTCGATCGACATGATGCTCGACCTGATCGGCCGCAAGCATGGCGCGGCGCTGGCTTCGGCCGTGTCCGAGCAGTTCGTGGTGAGCCGCATCCGCCAGCGCTCCGACCATCAACGCATGGAAATTGCCGCGCGCTACGGCGTGCATAACCGCAAGCTGATTCAGGTGATCGGCGTGATGGAGCAGCATATGGAAGAGCCGTTGACGCCCGACCGGCTCGCGCAGGAAATCGGCGTGACGCGACGACAGCTCGAACGACTGTTCTGCGCGTCGCTGAAGGACACGCCGACGCATTTTTATCTGCAACTCCGGCTTTCTCGCGCGCGCGAGCTGCTGCAACAGACCGACATGTCGATTATGTCGATTTGCGTCGCGTGCGGGTTCGAATCGCCGTCACACTTCTCGCGGACGTATCGCGCCCGATTCGGCGCAAGTCCGCGAAGCGACCGGCAGGTGACAGGCGGCTTCGTGTCGCCGAAAGCGCTAATCAACGCGCATGCCGCCGCATTATCACAACTGCGGCAACAGTGAATTCACTGATCCGGGGTTTACCCTAAGTCGCTGGCCTCCTAGACTGTGTCCATCTGCTGAAGACAAACCGCCTTCAGCGCCCCACAAAACAATCTCTGGAGGTAGTAATCATGAAATCGCTTATCGAAGCTGCTGTTATCGCTGCCCTTATTTCCGCACCGCTCGCCGCTTTCGCGCAATCGAGCCAGCCGGTGACGCGCGCTCAGGTTCGCGCCGAGTTGATCCAGTTGGAGAAGGCCGGCTACAACCCGGCAACGTCCAACGACTACGATTACCCCGCGAACATTCAGGCTGCGGAAGCGCGCGTCGCCGCACAAAACGGTACGGCTCAAGCGAGCGGCTACGGTTCGGCAACGAATGGTTCGTCGCAAACTGGCAACCGCGCTGAAGTCCGCTCAAGCTCGTATTCGGCTCCGGTGTACGTCGGTCAGTAAGGCTTGGTAACGGCGCGGCGGTTTTAACCGCGTGCGAGCAAAAAAAACGGCACGCTTTTGCGTGCCGTTTTCACATTCAGATGCCACCTAGGCACATGTACTTGATGACCAGGTAATCGTCGATGCCATAGTGCGAGCCTTCGCGCCCCAGGCCCGATTGCTTGACGCCGCCGAACGGCGCGACCTCGTTCGAGATCAATCCCGTGTTGATGCCCACCATGCCGTATTCGAGTGCTTCCGCAACACGCCAGACCCGCCCGAGGTCGCGGCTATAGAAGTACGACGCGAGACCGAACTCGGTATCGTTGGCGAGCTGGATCACTTCCTCGTCCGATGAAAAACGGAACAGCGGCGCAAGCGGACCGAAGGTTTCGTCGCGTGCCACTTTCATGTCGGGCGTGACATCCGCGAGGATGGTCGGCTCGAAGAAGCCGTGACCGAGCGCATGACGCTTGCCGCCCGTCACGACGCGCGCGCCTTTGGCGAGTGCGTCTTCGATATGCGACTCGACCTTCAGCACCGCCGCTTCGTTGATCAGCGGACCTTGCGTGACGCCCGCTTCGGTGCCGCGGCCCACTGTCAATTGTTCGACGGCGATGCGCAGTTTCTCCGCAAACGCGTCGTACACCTTATCGTGCACATAGAAGCGGTTCGTGCAAACGCACGTCTGGCCGCTATTGCGATACTTCGATGCAATCGCGCCGGCCACCGCGGCGTCGAGATCGGCGTCGTCGAAAACGATGAATGGTGCGTTGCCGCCCAGTTCGAGCGACACCTTTTTCACGGTCGGCGCGCACTGCGCCATCAGCAGACGGCCAACGGGCGTCGAGCCGGTGAACGACAGCTTGCGCACGATCGGATTGCCGGTCATTTCCGCGCCGATCGCTTTCGGCTCGCCCGTCACCACGTTGAACACGCCGCGCGGCACGCCCGCGCGCTCGGCCAGCACGGCGAGCGCGAGCGCGGACAGCGGCGTCGCTTCAGCCGGCTTGACGATGATCTGACAGCCCGCCGCGAGCGCCGGACCGACTTTGCGCGTGATCATCGCGGCTGGGAAATTCCACGGCGTGATCGCCGCGCAAATGCCGACGGGCTCCTTGGTCACGACAATGCGCTTGTCGCTTGCTGGCGTGGGAATCGTGTCGCCGTTCACGCGCTTGCCTTCTTCCGCGAACCATTCGAGGAACGAGGCCGCGTACTGGATTTCGCCTTTCGCCTCGGCAAGCGGCTTGCCTTGTTCGGTGGTGAGAATGAGCGCGAGATCGTCGGCGTTCTCGAGCATCAGGTCATGCCACTTGCGCAGGATCACCGCGCGCTGTTTGGCGGTGGTCGCGCGCCAGGCGGGCCATGCGGCGTTGGCGGCGTCGATTGCGCGGCGCGTTTCCGTTGTGCCCATGCGCGGCACTGTCGCGATGAGTTCGCCGGTCGCCGGGTTCGTGACTTGCAACGTGGCACCGTCGTCGGCGCCTTGCCATTCGCCCGCGAGGTAGGCGTGAGTTTTCAACAGAGCCGGGTCTTTCAGAGTGAGCTTGGTCATTGCGCTTTCCTCAAGCTGCGACAGCGACGCTGTCCTTGATGACGTCTTCCAGAATCGCGAGGGCTTCGTCGAAAACCGTATCCTGAATCGTCAGCGGGAACAGGAAGCGCACCACGTTCGAATAGACGCCGCACACGAGCAAGAGCAAGCCGCGTTCGAGCGCGCGTGTCTGCACGCGCTTTGTGAACTCCGCGTCCGGTTCCGTTGTGCCCGGCTTGCAGAACTCGACGGCCACCATGCCGCCGGGGCCGCGCACGTCGGCGATTTGCGGCGCGTCGTTTTGCAGCGCGATGAGCTTCGCCTTGACGCGGTCGCCAAGAATCGTGGCGCGTTCGCACAGCTTCTCTTCGTCGATGATATCGAGCACCGCAAGCGCGGCGGCCACCGCGAGTGGATTGCCCGCATAGGTGCCGCCGAGCCCGCCGGGCGCCGCGGCATCCATCACGTCGGCGCGGCCGATCACGCCCGACAGCGGCATGCCGCCCGCAAGGCTCTTGGCGACCGTCATCAGATCGGGCACCACGTCGTAGTGATGCATCGCGAAGAGCTTGCCGGTGCGGGCGAAGCCGGTTTGCACTTCATCGGCGATCAGCAGAATGCCGTGCTCGTTGCACAGCTTGCGCAGCGCGCGCACGAACTCGGCCGGCGCGGGATAGAACCCGCCTTCGCCCTGAACCGGTTCGAAGATGATCGCGGCCACGCGCTTTGGATCGACGTCGGCCTTGAACAGGAATTCGATGGCCTTCAGCGAATCGGCCGTGCTCACGCCATGCAGGGGATTGGGGAACGGCGCATGGAACACGTCGGACGGAAACGGACCGAAGCCGGCCTTGTACGGCGCGACCTTGCCGGTCAGCGCCATGCCCATCAGCGTGCGGCCGTGAAAGCCGCCGGTGAAGGCGATCACACCGGGGCGGCCGGTCGCGGCGCGCGCGATCTTGATCGCGTTTTCGACTGCTTCAGCGCCGGTCGTGAAGAACGCGGTCTTCTTCGGATGATCGCCGGGCGCGCGTTCGTTGAGCTTTTCGGCGAGTTCCACATACGACGCGTACGGCACGATCTGATACGCCGTGTGCGTGAAATGGTCGAGCTGGTCGCGAATGGCGGCCACGATCTTCGGATGGCGATGACCTGTATTGCACACCGCGATCCCCGCAGCAAAGTCTATGAAGCGGCGGCCTTCCACGTCCCACAGCTCCGCGTTTTCGGCGCGCTCCGCGTAGAAATCGCACATGACGCCGACGCCGCGCGGCGTGGCTGCATCCTTGCGGCTCTTCAGTTCTGCGTTCTTCAGGTTCATCGCGTGGCTCCTCGGTCTCGGCGGACGCCGCGCGGGGCGCGGCACATGCAGCGACTATAGTTAGATTTGGCTCTTAGCTTCAGAGCCATTTAAATCAAAACGTAGGAGCCAATTTGGAGCGCGAGCGTGCTGTCAGACTGGCTGGCGCAGCGCCCCGATCGCGGCGACGGACAGCCGCTGGACGCCCGAGCGATGTGGGGGTATGAAAAAACGGAAAACTGAACCCGTTCAAGCCGGACTCAATCAGTGAGCCGCCTTCAAACGAAGCGCAATTTCATCCCGCGTGCTGAAACGCTTGGCGCGGCTACGCGTACGGATCGCGTCGCGTCCAGGTGCTGAGCCTGGGCGACCGTGGCGTGGCGAAGGTTTCCGTTGAACCGGCTTGCGACGAATCTTTACAGAAACCGGTGCGATGCCCGGTAGCATCGGACTATCCGGGCGGACAGCCAGCCAGACAGCCATATACCAAAGAATTTATGACCTATCACGCGCTTACTGTGACCCTTGAAGACATCAACGGCATAACTGCCGCTAAAGACAAGTATGGTTTGCAGACGGAAAGCGTGACATTTAATGTCACAGTGGCAGGCAGGCGCCAATATGCTGTGGTCATGCGCGGTGCCCCCCGTTAGAAAACGGCACCGTGGTAACTGCGGTGCTCCGAGACCCGGAAAACTGGCAAACGCTCATAGGATGGCTGAATCACACTACAGGAGAGATTTGTGGCATTGGCTCACCAGGTGACCTTTTTGCAAGGTTCCTTTTTACGGCCCTCGTGGGGTTTATGTTTATTCAGAAGGCAATGAGCGAAGGGGCGTGCACAAGCTTTAAAATCGTCCTGTTGTGCGTTGCCGTCGCGATAAATACATGGTCGCTGGCTTCGTGGCGGAAGTCTGCGAAAGTTTATCGAATGCTGAAACCGTGAGTTAGCGCGTTCGCCTGGGCCCCAGAAACAGTCGGTGAGTTGATTCTGATGCAGAGGAAGAAGCGCCCGCGCGGAGCGGGCGTTGTCATTTTTCGATAGATTGGAGGTTGCTGTTATGGTTCTAACGAATATATGATCCTGTATTACTGTCGATCCAGGCTTTTGATGCCTTGCGCTGCATCAGCACCACCGCTAGTACGCGAGTCCATACACAGACCGTTATGAGCGCGACTGCCCATAATCCCAATACATGCAGATATGGCATCCCGACTACAGTCCACGTCAGGCTGAAGGCCGCTATCCATTTCAATAGCTCATACCCGCACCTTCTCTTCGTAATCGCCCAAGTTAATGCAAGCGGGTTTGCTGCAAGGCTTGCCAGCACGGCCGCGAAACCGAAGAACGGCAGGGCGTGAAGGGCAAGCAGAGCGATCTCGACCGTCGCTTCAAGCGCAAAAGCTATAAAGAATCCAATAAGCGAAGCCCGGACGGTTTGTGGCATTTTCATCACTGTTACTTGTACAAGGTAGGGCAGTAGTCAGACCAGCTAGCCCAGTCGGTACCCCCATCTAGATCGTACCGGTATCGGCAGTATTCGGATCTGTACATAGATTCGTTAATAGGCGAAAGACTCCCCGGAACCGCGTTGCCCTTGATTTTAAGCGTACGTCCTACCATACCTTCATCGGTCAAACATACGAATAGCCCATGTGTGCCCATGATTTCGTCATAGCTGAACAGGTTGTAGCCGCTTCCGTTCGCCACACTCCCCCAATAAAGTGTGAGCTTGCGACTGATGCCGGGTTAGAAATTTGCATAATGTTTCCAAGCGCATTCCCTAACCATATTTTCGCGCTACTTACATATGTTGGAATGAAGCCTGTAAATCGGCGGATAACGCTATAGCACTGATTGCCGCCGCTGCACCTGATCCAGCTTCAGCCCAAAAAAAGCAGTGTTACCGCAACCGTTCCACTAGCACTGAGCAGCGTTAGAATATCCCCCGTCTGCACCTTTTTATTCGGGTCCTGCCAGTCCACGACGATCTTTGTTAGTGCTGACGTCGCCACCGTTCCATTAGTAATAATGCGAATCGGCTGGGAGCATCTGCGATATATTTGACACCGTAGCAACAAGTGCCGTACTGGTGTTGAGAACTGATAATGCATCACGTGGGTTATCTTTCACTCCCATCAGTGCCTGGTAGGCAGTCATTGAATTCGATCCGTTTTCGATCCAGTGAACGATAATTTCCGATTTAGCCATTTATTCTGCCTTTGATTCGGTGTTCCAGGGAGCAATCGAGTTCACAACAAAGCTGACGGAAGGAGCGACGGACGAGTGCTCTCCGATGATGTACCGGTAATAGAGTTGTGTGTTCGCAACCTTTGGTCGATACACCGGCTGTGCGATGAATGCTTTAGAAGCAGTAAGTATGACGGGGATACGATCGATGATTTGCGAAAAGCCCCTATCGGTTGCGATCTGTAAAGTCGCATGAATATCGCTCTTGCATCGTTGAAGTTGACTATCGTTCTTGTCGGATAAACGGCTTTCGCCGGATTCGTTGGAATGTAGCTTTCACTGCAATCACAAACCTATCGACATCGATACTTCGACGCACATCGGACAAATCCGAAAATCGTCATCAGGCGTTGCGCATTCAGAACATGGCCTAGCGCATTCTTACTTTGCAGCGCTGATATAAGAAAGCGCGATTTTCCGGCGCCTTATTACTTGCGCACTGATGGGTTTCCGGATTTAGTGCGCTTTGGGACGGCCGAAGCAGTGCTATAGGAGGCGGCGACCTTCCCATGCACGAAAGGTACACACCACCACCATGCCCGATTGTGTCTTGGGCGTGCGTAGAGTTGGCGTAGATGGCAAAGAAGGGCAAGCACAGGGCGAGCAGCGGGAGCGCGACAAGCGCGAACGAGCGGTTCATGGTGGGGTGTGGCCGCGCCGCAGTCGCACCGTGTTGTGCCAATATGCGTGCGTGCCCAACGAGACATTGCGTCGGCCTTCAACACGCTCGCGGACGCCATCGACGCCAGGCCAGCGCAGTTTGCGCAAATGCGGCGGCCGCCAGCCGCCCCCGCGTCAAATCCGGATCAGCACCGCGCCGAGCGTGACGAGTGCACACGCAACGATCCGCCGCGCGGTGAGCTTCTCGCGCATGAAAAGCCAGCCGATCAGCACCGCAAAGATGGAGCTCAATTCGCGCAGCGCGGAGACCATCGCGATCGGCAGATAACGGTACGCCTCGATGATCAGGCAATACGCGACGAGCGCGAGCGCGCCAGACGCCATGCCTTTGAGCACCACCGAGCGGCCGATGAAAAGCCCTTTCGCGCCGCCGCGCCAATGCCATGCGAGCAGAAACTGCGGCACGTTCCAGATCAGATAAACCCACATGATGTAGCTCAGGCCATTGCCTGCGACGCGCGCGCCGATTCCGTCGACAACCGAATACGTTGCGATAAAAAACCCGGTCAGCAGCGCGAACGGCACGCTCTCGCCGGAGAAGCGCATGCCGCGGCGAAACGCGAGCGAGACGATGCCCGTCGACACGAGCGCGACCCCGATCGCGGCGAGCGGCTTGAGCGATTCATGCGCGAACACGAGCGCGCCGACGAAGACCAGCATCGGCGACAGACCGCGCGCAATCGGATAGATCTGCCCGAAGTCGCCGCTTCGATAGGCGCGGATTAGCGCGAGCAGATAGCCGAATTCCAGCACCACTGACGCAAAGATATACGGCCACGCGGCGGGCGCGGGCATCGGCAGCACCATCACACCGACTGCGCTCACGGCGATATACGGAATCGCCATCATGCCGAGCAGCCAGACGCGGTCTTCGGATAGATGCAGGAACGCGTTCCACGTGGCGTGCAGCAGCGCGGACAGCAGGACCAGCAAGACGACAAGGGTTTCCATCGAAGGCGAGGGGCGGAACTTGGTTGGCTGGCCTGACTGTCGGCAGCAAGGCCGTGATTATTCCAGTAGAAGGCGCAGATCGATGAGTGGGCGACTAAAGTGGAGGGGCTTTATGGGGAGAAAGGAGGCGATTTGTGGCAGGCGGTATGACGTCCTGATGACGCCGGCATGACAGTGTTTGATCGGTGCGTGGCCGTCATGCATGCTGACTCGCCGCCAGGCTATATTGCTTCATTCGCCGTGCCGTCCCCGACATCCAGCACTACTCGCGACGCCCTCATGCAGCCTTTGAGCTTCCTCCCCGACACCTTTGCCGAGTACGAAGATCTCAAAGCGATCCTCGATCAGGGCAGCGCAAGTTTCGCGATCCGCACGCTGTGTGAGACGACGGTGCGCGGCCGGCGCTTCGGTGTGCATACCGCGAGCATTGGTTCGACCGATCCGCGAGCGCCGGCCATCGGCTTCTTCGGCGGCATTCATGGACTGGAGCGGATCGGCTCGCAACTCGTACTCGAATACATGCGCGCGCTGCTCGCGCGGCTCGAATGGGACGAACTGCTGGTCCGGCAACTACAGTCGATCCGCCTCGTCTTCATGCCGATCGTCAATCCTGGCGGCATGTGGGCGGCCACGCGCGCCAATCCGAACGGCGTCGATCTGATGCGCAACGCGCCGCAGAATGCCGACGAGCGCGTGCCGCTGCTGGCCGGTGGGCAGCGCGTCGGCGCGTGGCTGCCGTGGTATCGCGGACGCCGCGGCGCTCCGATGGAAGCCGAGGCGGCCGCGCTGCTGCACGTCGTCGAAACGGAACTGGCCGCGCGGCCGCTGAGCATCGCGCTCGATTGCCATTCGGGCTACGGCTGGACCGACAGCATCTGGTTTCCATACGCGCGCACACGCAAGCTGATGCCGCATCTGCCGGAAATGTACGTGCTGAAGACCATGTTCGAGCGTTCGCATCCTCATCATGGGTACACGTTCGAGCCGCAAAGTCATCAATATCTGCTGCACGGCGATCTTTGGGACTTCGCGTACGACCGCGCGCCCGCACCCAACGTGTTCCTGCCGATGACGCTCGAGCTCGGCTCGTGGCTATGGATCAAGAAGAATCCGCGGCAATTGTTTTCGCGTCAGGGCATGTTCAATCCGGTCAAGGCGCATCGCACGGCGCGCGTGTTGCGGCGGCACGCGAACCTGCTTGATTTTCTCGCGCGCGCGGTTTTTTCGTCGCAGCGCTGGTTGCCGCAAGGCAATCGCCGCGAACAATTGCTGCAAAGCGCGATCGACCACTGGTACAGGCCGGACACCGCATGAGCACGTGGATTCTACTGCGCGGACTGACACGCGAGACGCGTCACTGGGGCGGCTTGCCGGACGCGTTACGGCAAGCGGCTGGGGCGTCGCGCGTGCTGCTGATCGACTTGCCGGGTAACGGCGAATTCGCGCATTTGCGTGCGCCGGCCACGGTCGCCGGAATGGTCGAGTTCGTACGCATTGCTGCTGCGGAAGGAGGCCGGGTTGGCACAGGCGCGGCCCGCAGAAACGCGGCCAGCAGCGACGCAGTCCGCGCCGATGTGTCCAACACAACCCCGCGCGGCCCATTCAACGTGCTGGCAATGTCACTGGGCGGCATGGTCGCGACCGCGTGGGCGCAGCGGCATCCCGGCGAAATCGCGCGGGTCGTGCTGATCAACACCAGCATGCGTCCGTTCAGCCGCGTACACGAACGGCTGCGTCCGTCGGCATGGCCGGGTCTTTCGACAATCGTGATGCATTGGAACGACGCAATGCACGCGGAGCGCGCCATTCATCGATTGACATGCAACAGCGTCGACGCGCTTAATGCCGACCTCGAATCATGGAGCATGATTCGCCGCAGCGCGCCGGTGAGCCGCGTCAATGCCTTGCGTCAATTGTTCGCGGCGGCGCGCTTTACGGCAGGCGCGGCCAAACCGGCGTGTCCGCTGCTGGTTCTGTCTTCGCGCGACGACCGGCTAGTCGATCCCATCTGTTCCACGAAGCTAGCCGCAGCGTGGGGCGCGCCGCATCGCGAGCATGCGTGGGCGGGGCACGATCTGCCGCACGACGATCCCGCGTGGATCGCCGAGCAGCTGCGCGCCTGGCTCGCGCAAGAAGCCGTGGACATCGAATCCATGCGCCAGGCTGCGATTGCGCGCTTGCAGCATGAGCCCGGGCAGCGGGTATAACCTAACTCGCCGCATCGGTCGCGTTGCGGCGTGCAGGCGCATAATCCCTCTTCAGACGATGCATGCGATCCGGGCGATACTCGCCATTGCCGCCAGCCGGGGAGTTCATCATGCAAGCAAAGAACGAAGAAGCCGTCACGCACTTGCTGAACGATGTCGTCGAGTTCGCACGAGGGCGCTTGCCCGAGCCGACGTTTCACATCGTCGAGCCCTTTCTGCGGCACTACTACGATTTCGTCGACGCCGACGATCTGCAAAGCCGCTCCATCGCCGACCTATATGGCGCCGCGCTCGCGCATTGGCAGACGGCGCAGCGCTTCGTGCCCGGCAAGGAAAGGCTGCGCGTCTACAACCCGATTCTCGAACAGCATGGCTGGCACTCGGATCACACGGTGATCGAGATCGTCAACGACGACATGCCGTTCCTGGTCGATTCGGTTTCGATGGCTGTGAACCGTCAGGGGCTCGCGCTGCATTCGGTCGTGCATCCGGTGTTTCGCATCTGGCGCGCGGCCGACGGCGACATCGCGCGCGTCACCCAGGGCGCGGAAGAAGCCGCCGACACGCGCTCGCAACTGGCCTCGTTTATCCACTTCGAAGTAGACCGTTGCGGCGACGCCGCGAAACTCGACGCGCTGCGCGACGATATTGCGAAAGTGCTGCGCGACGTGCGCGCCGCAGTGGAAGACTGGCCGAAGATCGTCGAACTCGCGCGTGTCACGATCAAGGCTATGAAGACGGGCGAGAGCGGTCCGGATGCAATGGAAGCCCGCGCGTTTCTCGAATGGATGGTGGCCGATCACTTCACCTTTCTCGGCCACCGCGACTACGAACTCGTGCAACAGGGCGCGGGCTACGGCTTGCGCGCGGTGCCGGGCTCGGGTCTTGGCATCATGCGCGATGAACTGCGCGCAGTGGATGGCACCGCTGCTACTTCCGAAGTAACGGCCTTGCCCCCCGCCGCTGCCGAAATCATTTCGAGCGCTTCGCCAATTTTTCTCACCAAGGCCAACTCGCGCGCGACCGTGCATCGGCCCGGCTACCTGGACTACGTCGGTATCAAGCTGACGGGCGGGGACGGCAAGGTGGTCGGCGAGCGGCGCTTTATCGGGCTTTACACGTCGACCGCGTATTTTTTATCGACGGCCGAAATTCCGATCGTTCGGCGCAAATGCGCAAACATCGTGAGAAGGGCCGGATTCTTGCCGAAAGGTCATCTGGCGAAATCGCTCGTGACCGTGCTCGAAACCTATCCGCGCGACGAACTTTTCCAGGCCGACGAGAACCAGCTTTACGATATCGCGCTCGGTGTGCTCCGTTTGCAGGAACATCAGCGCACGCGTCTCTTCGTGCGGCGCGATCGTTTCGACCGCTTCGTGTCGTGTCTCGTGTTCGTGCCGCGCGACAAGTACAACACCGATTTGCGGCAACGTATCGCCAATCTGCTCGCCGATGCGTTTAACGGAGAAAGCGTCGAGTTCACGCCGCTGCTTTCCGAATCGACGCTCGCGCGCATTCACTTCGTCGTGCATGCGAAGCCGGGCGGTATGCCTGACGTCGATACGCGCGAACTCGAAGCGCGTCTCGTGCAGGTCGCGCGCCGCTGGCAGGACGATGTCGCCGATGCGCTGCTCGACGCGTTCGGTGAAGAGCACGGCAACCGTCTGCTGCAACACTATGCGGATTCGTTTCCCCCCGGCTATCGCGACGACTATCCCGCACGCACGGCGGTGCGCGATATCGAATTGATCGAACGCGTGCAGGGCAGCGAGCGCCTCGCGATGAACCTGTACCGTCCGATCGAGGCAGGGCCGCGCGCGTTTCGCTTCAAGGTTTATCGCGCGGGAATGCCGATCGCGTTGTCGCGCAGTTTGCCGATGCTCGAACATCTCGGCGTGCGTGTCGATGAAGAGCGGCCGTATCTGATCGAAGCGCTCGGCGCGATGCCTGCGTGGATTCACGACTTCGGCCTGGAACTCGCCGACGACGCCGAGTTCGACATCGAGCGCGTAAAGGATCTGTTCGAAGATGCATTCGAGCAGGTGTGGACCGGCGCGATAGAAAGCGACGACTTCAATCGCCTGGTGCTGCGTGCACAGTTGAGCGCGCGTGAAGTGACGATACTGCGTGCGTATGCAAAGTACTTGCGCCAGGTGGGCTCCACATTCAGCGACGCGTATATCGAACGCGCGGTGACCGGCAATCCCGCGATTGCACGCATGCTCGTCGAGCTGTTTGTCGCGCGCTTCGATCCGTCATTGGCCGATACGCGCGAGGCTCGCGTGGAAAGCTTACTGAAGACGATCGACAGTGCGCTGGATCAGGTGCCCAACCTCGACGAGGACCGCATACTGCGGCAGTTTCTAGGCGTGATAAAAGCCACGCAGCGCACCAACTATTACCTCTTCGATGCGCAACGCAAGCCGAAGCCGTATCTATCGTTCAAATTCAATCCGGCACAAGTGCCCGGGTTGCCCGAACCTAAACCCATGTTCGAGATATGGGTCTACTCGCCGCGTGTTGAAGGCGTGCATTTGCGCGGTGGCCGCGTCGCGCGCGGCGGCTTGCGCTGGTCGGACCGTCGCGAGGATTTCCGCACCGAAGTCCTGGGCCTGATGAAAGCGCAGATGGTGAAGAACGTCGTGATCGTGCCGGTGGGATCGAAAGGCGGCTTTGTCGTGAAGAACCCGCCGCCGCAAACGGAACGCGATGCGTGGATGCGCGAAGGCATCGCGTGCTATCAAACGTTCCTGCGTGGCTTGCTCGATCTGACTGACAACCTCTCAGGCACCACAGTCGTGCCGCCGCGCGACGTGGTGCGGCACGACCCCGACGATCCGTATCTGGTGGTCGCCGCCGACAAAGGCACCGCCACCTTCTCCGACTACGCGAACGCGATCTCGCAGGAGTATGGCTTCTGGCTCGACGACGCGTTTGCGTCGGGCGGCTCGGTCGGCTACGACCACAAGAAAATGGCGATCACCGCGCGCGGCGCATGGGAGTCGGTCAAGCGGCACTTCCGCGAAATGGGCGTCGATACGCAGACGATGGACTTCACAGTGGTCGGCGTAGGCGATATGTCCGGCGACGTGTTCGGCAACGGCATGCTGTTGTCGCCGCATATCAGGCTCGTGGCCGCATTCGATCATCGGCATATTTTCCTCGACCCGAATCCCGATCCGGCAGTCAGTCTTGCCGAGCGCGGACGTCTCTTTCTTCTCGATCGTTCGAGTTGGGCCGACTACGATGCCTCGCTGATTTCCGCGGGCGGCGGCGTGTTTCCGCGCACGGCGAAGACCATTGCGCTGTCGCCGGCGGTGCAGTCGGTGCTCGGCATCAGCGCGGCGGCGCTTTCGCCGGCCGAACTGATGCGCGCGATTTTGCAGGCGCCCGTCGATCTGCTCTACAACGGCGGCATCGGCACTTATGTGAAGGCCTCGCGCGAAACGCATCTGCAAGTGGGCGACCGCGCGAACGACGCGATCCGCGTGAACGGTGCCGATCTGCGCTGCAAGGTCGTGGCCGAAGGCGGCAATCTGGGGCTCACGCAACTCGGCCGCATTGAATTCGCGCAGCGCGGTGGGCGCATCAATACCGATGCTATCGACAACTCGGCGGGTGTCGACTGTTCAGATCACGAGGTCAACATCAAGATTCTGCTGGGACTCGTGGTGGCCGACGGCGAGATGACGGACAAGCAACGCAATGCGCTGCTCGCCGAAATGACCGATGAAGTCGGCCTGCTCGTGTTGAAGGACAACTATTACCAGACCCAGGCGCTGTCTATTGCCGGCCGTTACGGCGTCGAACTGCTCGACGCGGAAACGCGGCTCATGCGCTATCTCGAACGCGCGGGCCGCCTGAATCGTACGATCGAGTTTCTGCCGAGCGACGAAGAAGTGGCCGAACGCCAGGCCGCGAAACAGGGGCTCACCACGCCGGAGCGCGCGGTGCTGCTCGCGTACAGCAAGATGTGGCTGTACGACGCGCTGCTCGATTCTTCGGTACCCGAGGATCCGCTCGTCAGCGACATGCTGATTGAGTACTTTCCCAAGCCTTTGCGCCAGCGCTTCAGCGAGCCGATGCAGCGTCATCCGCTGCGCCGCGAAATCCTTGCGACGCATCTCACCAACGCGTTGGTGAACCGCGTCGGCTGCGAGTTCGTGCATCGGCTGATGGAGGAAACCGATGCGCTGCCGGGCGACATCGTGCGAGCCTGCATCATGGCGCGCGATGTGTTCGATCTCGACGATGTATGGCGCAGCATCGACGCGCTCGATAACCGTGTCCCCGACGATGTGCAGGCGCGCATGTTCGTCGAAGTCGCGCGGCTTGTGGAACGTTCGGCGCTGTGGTTCTTGCGGCATCTGTCGTCGCCGAGCGTGAATAGCGACGACGTGACGGGGCTGCTCGCACGTTGCCGCGACGCCGCGCAGCGTCTCGCGCCGCAGTGGCCCGCTTTGCTGCCGGCTGCCGATCTCGAAGCACTGTCCGAGCGCCAGCGTGTGCTGGTCGACGCGGGCGTGGACAGTGAACTCGCGGTGCGCATTGCGAGCGGCGAGATTTCAGCGGCACTGCTCGACATCGCCGAAGTGGCGTCCACCTGCGAGCGCAAACTCGAACTCGTGGCGGGTGTCTACTTCGCGCTCGGCACGCTGCTCAATTACCACTGGATCAGCGAGCGCGCGGCCGCATTGCCGGCACCGTCGCATTGGGACATGCTGGCACGCGCGTCCGCATTGGCCGAACTGGCGCGCCTCAAACGCGCGCTGACGATGAGTGCGCTCGCCGGCGCCGACGACGCATCCACGCCCGATGCGCTGGTTCACGCATGGCGCGACAAGCGCGCCGTGCAACTCGAGCGCTATGCTCGCCTGCTCGCGGACCTTAGAGCGACGGGCGGCGCGAGCCTCTCGATGCTGCTGGTGATCGTCCGCGAAATGGCGGCGCTCGAGAGGGCATGAGCATTGCGTGGAGGGGACGGTGAAGAGGCTCGATAAAGCCAGGCACGCGGCGAATAGCGCCGCGGTTGGACGCATGCTGTCCGGCATGTCCATAATACGGACTCCCGGCAGTTGAAAGCCTTTCGAAAATTGACCAACGCCCTCCAGGACGATGAAAGAAGAATCGCCGAAAGCCATTATTTATGCGCTTGCCGCCAACTTTGGCATTGCCGTCTGCAAGTTCGCCGCTGCCTCGTTTACCGGTTCCGGTTCGATGTTCGCGGAAGCCATTCACTCCACCGCCGACTGCGGTAATCAATTGCTGCTGCTATTCGGTCTACGCCAGGCGCGCCGGCCGGCAAGCCCTTTGCATCCAATGGGCGGCGGCCGTGAGATCAACTTTTATTCGCTGCTGGTTGCGCTGCTGCTGTTTTTTGTCGGCGGCGCGTTTTCCGTGTACGAAGGCGTGCATCGTCTCGTCGCACGGGAGCCTTTGCAGTACGCGTATGTCGCGCTCGTGGTGCTCGGCGTCTCCGTGGTGCTCGAAGCGTTTTCGCTGTGGGGCGCGCTGAAGGAGATCCGCAGGGTCCATCCCGAGAAGAACATGTGGCGCTGGTTCAGAGAAACGCGCGAGTCGGAACTGCTGGTCGTCGCTGGCGAGGATATTGCCGCGCTGGCCGGCCTCGCGATGGCTTTCGCCGCCGTGCTGCTCACGCTGGTGACCGGTAATCCCGTCTATGACGCGTTAGGCTCCGTCGCCGTCGGCGTGCTGCTGATGCTGATCGCCGGGCTCGTGGCGCGCGAGGTGAAGTCGATGATCGTCGGCGAATCGGCAAGCCCGGAAGTGCGCCGCGCAATCGAGGCGCATCTGCGCGCGCGCACCGAGATCCGCAGCATCATCAGCATGATTACGCTGCAATGGGGGCGCCATGTGGTGGTGGCCGTGCAGGCGGAAATGATCGAATACACGAGCGGCCGCGCGATGGTCGACGCCATCAACGCGATCGAGGCGGACTTGCAGGCCGCGTTTCCACAGGTGCGTTGGGTGTTTTTCGAACCGGACGTGCCGCGCGTCTGAAGCTGCTTTTTCATGCTCCGTCATTCGACGCGAAGTTGCGGCGAGGTTGCGGAGACTTGCGGAGAAGTTGCGATGAGCTTCGTGCGAGCTTCGCGTCAGCGAGGGAAATAGCGTGTTACGTAGTGGAAATTAATTTCTTCGCATCTATACTTCTTTCGGCTTGAAGCGGCACTCTCCCAAACTGCATCACAAGCAAAAGGAAGATCAAGATGCTGACTCGCACATTTGGCGCTCTCTCCGTTATTGCACTCGCGGCATGCGCGGCCTTTGGTTCCGGACCCGCAAGCGCTGACGACAGCGATATTGCCTCGCACGGCGAGGGCGGCTCGCGGGGCCGGCCCGTCAAGGTGATGATCATCTCGATGTTCGGTCCGGAGGGTCAGGTGTGGCTCGATAAGCTCGGACCGTGGCGCGATATTCCAGTAGACGGCCTGTCGCCGGATTATCCGGCAGTGCATTGCAATCGCCAGGACGTCTGCGTGATGACGACCGGCATGGGGCACACGAACGCCGCGGCGTCGATCATGGCCTTGACGTTCTCGCCGCGTTTCGATTTGCGGCGCACGTATTTCATGGTGGCGGGCATTGCCGGCATCGATCCTCAACAGGGCACGGTCGGCTCCGCTGCGTGGGCGAAATACCTTGTCGACTTTGGCATTCAATGGGAGATCGACGGGCGCGAGATTCCGGCCGGCTGGAATACCGGCTATCTTGGGATCAACACGAAGAGCCCTTCAGAAAAGCCGCCGCTCGATTATCGGACCGAAGTATTCCAGCTCAATACGCAACTCGCCGATACCGCGTTCGCTTTGTCGCGCAATGTCGTGCTTTCCGATAATGCACAGGCGCAGGCCGCGCGCGCCAAATATTCGTACGCACCGGCTAATCGTCCGCCGACCGTCATTCAATGCGATACGCTCGCCGGCGATACGTGGTGGTCGGGCACGCTGCTAGGCCAGCGGGCGCGCGACTGGACAAAGATTCTGACCGATGGAAAGGGCGTCTATTGCACCACGCAGCAGGAAGACAATGCCACGTATGAGGCACTAAAACGCGCAGCCGCCGTGCATAAGGTCGATCTGAACCGTGTGGCCGTGGTGCGTGCGGGCTCGGACTTCGACCGTCCTTACGACGGACAGACGAGCGCGGACAACCTGCTCAACTACGCCGCTCAAGGCGGCTTCACGATTGCTCTTGAGAATCTGTACCGCTCGGGCAATCCGCTCGTGCAGGACATTGTCACGCATTGGGGCGAATGGCGCGAAGGCGTGCCCAGGCGCTAACAAGCGGACTAACAAGCCGACTGCCAAGCCGACTGCCAGGCCGACTGCCAGGCCGAATGCAAGCGGGCCGCGCGAAGCGGCCCGCATTGTAACGGCGCACGACACTTAACGCTGTGGTGCGCGATACGGTGTCCAAACGGCGGCGTCTGTATCCCAATCATCGAGTTCCGATGGTGTCATGACGTACTCCTTTCTGAAGAATGGAAAGCTATTGCCGTAACCTGCGTTTATTCCGGAAAACTAACCGTTACGGCATCGCTCTTTTGTTACGTGTTTATTGACCGTTAGCCACACGCGTGACGTCGCCATTCGCCCCTTCCTGCAGAGCGATACGCGCGGCCTGCGTCTGTCCGATCAAGCCTTTATTCGGGTAGCTCGTACGATTGAGCGAAGGCAGCGAGCCGTCACGATAGGCGGCCACCAGTTCAGCCTGTACTTCGGTGCGCGTTTTTCCGGCCGTCGTCGGCACCGGTTGAGTCTGATAACTACCGGCGTGGCCGATGCCGTTGCCCCCGCCATTGCTCTGTGCAAATACCGGTGCGCTGGCGAGCAGCGAGAGAGCAAGACCTGCGAGAAGATTGCGTTTCATGATTCACTCCTGTCGATTCATTTGCAGCACAAGCGGCGCTGCGACAGGGTGAAATGTAGACTTCGGGCCGACGTCGATAAATCGCGGTTTCGCGAAATGAATTGTCGCGATTCCGGAACAATCGCACCAAAGCCCATATAAACAGAGGCACAAAGAACAACCGCGGCATTAGCGCCGCGGTTGGAATTCACTGTTTCAGTTTCTGTGCTTCAATTCAACTCAATCACGCAACCCATTCGGAAATCACCGGAGTATCGAGTGCGGGAGCGGACTCGCGTTCTTCCAGCGTGCGCTTCGAACACGTTGCGTCGAGCGTGCCACGACCGCTCAGCAGCGGGCAACGATCAAACACTTCAGCGATCCAGTCTACGAAAACACGGACTTTAGGCGACAGATGCCGACTGTGCGGATAGACTGCGGAAATCGGCATCGGCAAAGGCTTCAACTCGGGCAGTACTTCGACCAGTTGACCCGAACGCAGATGCGGCAGCACCATGAAAAGCGCCGGCTGAATCAGGCCGAAACCTTCCAGCCCGCAGGTCACGTAGGCATCGGCGTCATTCACCGACACGATGCTCTTCATTTTTACTTCAACCTCTTTACCATCAACCATGAACGCCCAATCGAGCGTGCGCCCCGTGCGGCTCGAAAAGTAATTGACTGCTTTGTGATTTTCCAGGTCTTCGAGCGAAGCCGGCATGCCGGCGCGTTCGATGTATTCCGGGGCCGCGCACGTCACGCCTTCAAAGAGGCCAATACGGCGCGCCACCAGCGAGGAATCCTGTAGCGCGCCAACGCGCACCACACAATCCACGCCTTCCTGCAAAAGGTCGACCGGCCGGTCCGACAAGCCGAGTTGCAGGTCGATGTCCGGATAGCGCGTGTGGAATTCACATAGTTGCGGAATCACCAGCAAGCGGCCAATCGAGCCCGGCATGTCGATGCGCAGCTTGCCGTGCGGCTTTTTATTGCCGCTCTGAAAACTGGCCTCGGTCTCTTCGACGTCCGCGAGAATGCGCACGCAGCGTTCGTAGTACGCGGCGCCGTCCGGCGTGAGCGACAGGCGCCGGGTCGTACGATGCATGAGTCGTGTACCAAGGAACGCTTCGAGGTTCTGAATGATCGTGGTAACCGACGCGCGGGGCAGGTCGAGCGTTTCCGCTGCGCGGGTAAAGCTGTTGGTGTCGACAACGCGTGTGAACACTTGCATGGCCTGAAGCCGGTCCATTGCAAACCTCCAGAAGGGGCAGGCGTACTGAGCAGGATTCGAATCCACAGAGCAATCTCATTCGATTGTTCAGGGGCGCCGAATTGTGTTGCCGGATTATAGGCATTTATTTACGAGTCTGCCGAACCCACAATTCGCACCATTGAAGTTCTTTGCGCATTGCGCGGCTCGACATGGAAGCATTTAAACCGCCGTACTCTTTTGTGCCCACCGGCAGTGCGCCGGTAGAGGCCGACAGCACGGCACTCGAAGTCACCGACGTGCAGATTGAAGGGCACGCGCAGGACATCACGTTGCGTTTGTACCGGCAGGCGAAAAAAACCGCACTGCCTGTACTGCTTTATTTTCACGGCGGCGGCTTTACGAAGGGATCCATCGATCACGCTGACTTCGCCTCGCGTTATTTCGCAGAACATTTACCGGCACTGGTCGTGTCGGTGGGCTATTCGCTTGCGCCGGAGTTTCCATTTCCCGCCGCCCCCGAAGACGCGCACCGCGCGGCGTTGTGGGTGCAGACAAGGGCGCGTGCATTTGGCGGCAATAGCAGAAAAGTTGGCGTGGCCGGCCACGATGCGGGCGGCCAATTGGCCAATTGCCTCGCTTTTATCGCCCGCGATCGCGGCGACGTGCAGATTTCCGCGCAGGCTTTGTTCGGGCCGATGCTGGACCCGAGCCTCACGCGCCTCGGCGATGAGAAACGCCTTGGCTCGGACATCACGGCAAGAGAGTGCGCGGCCTGCTACCGCGCATATCTGCCCCAGGCGTCGCAACGCATGCATCCATATGCGGCGCCGCTCGAATCGTCGCGGCTAGCGGGCCTGCCCGCCACGCTGATCGCGACGGCGCAAAACGACGTGCTGCATGTGGAGGCGGAGAAATACGCGAGCAGTCTGATCGACGCAGGTGTGCTGACCCAGGTGGTCCGCTATCCGAGCATCTCGCATGCGGCGTTGGCCGATCATCCGCCCGCCTTGCAGGAAGCGGTGCGATTTTTTCAGTGGCGCTTCGATGCGCGCGCTCATCGCTGAAACAGAAATAAGCAGAACTTTAATCAACGATACCGGGAGCTTTAAATGACCATCCTTCCTCTTTCCCGTCGCCGTGTGGCGATTGCCGCGCTAGCCGTGATCGTCGTTGCCGGGCTGGGCACGTTCGGCGCGATTCGTGTGGATGCCAGTTCGCCTGCCGCGCCGACCATCGTGCCGGAAGTCGATGTCGCCACCGTGGTGCAAAAAACGATTACCGACTGGCAGAGCTATTCGGGCCGCCTCGAAGCCGTCGAAAAAGTGGATGTCCGTTCGCAGGTGCCGGGCACCATCGTGTCCGTCAACTTTAAAGACGGCGCGCTCGTGAAGAAAGGCGACACGCTGTTCGTGATCGACCCGCGCCCGTACGCGGCCGAAGTGGCCCGCGCCGAGGCGCAGCTTGCGGCCGCGCAGGCGCGCACCGGCTACACGCAAAGCGACTGGGAGCGCGCGCAGCGCCTCATCGCCGACAACGCAATCGCCAAGCGCGACTACGACGAGAAGCAGAACGCCGCGCGCGAAGCTAGCGCGAACCTGAAGGCCGCGCAAGCCGCGCTCGAAACCGCGCGCATCAATCTCGGCTACACGAAGATTGTTGCGCCGGTCTCGGGCCGCGTGTCGCGCGCGGAAATCACGGTCGGCAATGTGGTGTCGGCGGGCGCGGGCTCGACGCCGCTCACCACGCTCGTGTCGGTCTCGCCGATCTACGCATCGTTCGACGCGGACGAACAAACGTATCTGCAATATCTGCGGCGCGCGAAGGACGGCGGCAAGGTGCCGGTCGAACTCGGTCTCGCGGATGAAAGCGGCTACTCGCGCAGCGGCACGATCGAGTCGGTGGACAACCGTCTCGATACGTCGTCCGGCACGATTCGAGTGCGCGCGCGTTTCGATAACCAGGACGGCACGTTGATTCCAGGTCTGTATGCACGCGTGAAAGTGGGCGGCAGCGAACCGCATCCCGCACTGCTGATCGACGACGCCGCCGTGGGCACCGACCAGGACAAGAAGTTCGTGTTGGCCGTCGACCAGAACAATCACGTCGCGTATCGCGAGATCTCCCTGGGCGATATGCAGGGCAATCTGCGCGTCGTGAAGAGCGGCCTGAAGGCGGGCGACCGGATCGTCGTGAACGGCGTTCAGCGTGTGCGTCCGGGCGACGCGGTCCGCGCGCACATGGTGCCCATGACGACCGACCAGGACCCGAACAGCGCGCCGCTCGCACAGGCGCGCGCCAAAGCGGACAAGAACTCGTGAGCGTAGCCGCCGCGGCATGGAATGCGCGGCGCTTGCTCCAACCGCTTGCTCCAAACATCAAGAGCTTCCAATGAACATATCCAAATTCTTCATCGATCGGCCGATCTTTGCGGGCGTGCTATCGGTATTGGTTTTGCTGGCGGGCATCATTTCGCTCTTCAAGCTGCCGATCTCCGAGTACCCGGAAGTCGTGCCGCCGTCGGTCGTGGTCCACGCGCAGTATCCTGGCGCGAATCCGAAAGTGATTGCGGAAGCTGTTGCTTCTCCGCTCGAAGAGCAAATCAACGGTGTCGAGAACATGCTGTATATGCAGTCGCAAGCCAATAGCGACGGCAATCTCACGCTGACGGTGACCTTCAAGCTCGGCACGAACCCGGACCTCGCGACGCAACTCGTGCAGAACCGCGTGAACCAGGCGCTGCCGCGTCTGCCGGAAGACGTGCAACGGCTCGGCGTGACGACTATCAAAAGTTCGCCCACGCTGACGATGGTGGTCCACCTGATCTCGCCGAATAACCGCTACGACATGACGTATCTGCGCAACTACGCGTTGCTGAACGTCAAGGACCGGCTCGCGCGTATTCAGGGCGTCGGCGAAGTGCAGTTGTGGGGTTCGGGCGACTACGCAATGCGTGTCTGGCTCGATCCGCAGAAAGTCGCGCAACGCGGCTTGACGGCGACCGAAGTGGTCAACGCGATTCGCGAGCAGAACATTCAGGTGGCGGCCGGTGTGATCGGCGCATCGCCTTCGGTGCCGGGCACGCAATTGCAGTTATCGGTGAATGCGCGCGGCCGTTTGAAGACCGAGGGCGAATTCGGCGACATCATCGTGAAGACGGCGCCCGATGGCGGCGTGACGTATCTGCGTGACATCGCGCGTGTTGAACTGGCGGCGTCGGAATACGGGCTGCGCTCGCTGCTCGACAATAAGCCGGCGGTTGCGCTCGCGATCAACCAGGCGCCCGGCGCGAACTCGCTCGCAATTTCCGACGAAGTCCGCACCGCGATGAAGGAACTCGCGCAAGACATGCCTGCGGGCGTCGAATACAAAATCGTCTACGACCCGACGCAGTTTGTGCGTTCGCGTATCGAGGCGGTCGTGCATACGCTGCTCGAAGCCATCGCGCTGGTGGTGATCGTCGTTATCGTGTTCCTGCAGACGTGGCGTGCGTCGATTATTCCATTGATCGCCGTGCCGGTGTCGATTGTCGGTACGTTTTCGTTGTTGCTTGCATTCGGCTTCTCGATCAATGCGTTGTCATTGTTCGGCATGGTGCTCGCAATCGGGATCGTGGTGGACGATGCGATCGTGGTGGTGGAGAACGTCGAACGGAATATCGAAAGCGGGCTCAGTGCGCGCGATGCAACCTATAAGGCGATGCAGGAAGTGAGCGGGCCGATTATCGCCATTGCGCTCACACTGGTCGCCGTGTTCGTGCCGCTTGCGTTCATGACGGGTCTCACGGGTCAGTTCTACAAGCAGTTCGCGATGACTATTGCGATCTCGACCGTGATCTCGGCGTTCAACTCGCTGACGCTGTCGCCCGCGTTGTCCGCAATGCTGCTGCGCAGCCACGGCGCCAAGGAAGACTTCCTGACGCGCGTGATGAACCGCGTGCTGGGACGCTTCTTCAAGGGCTTTAACAAGGTGTTTCATCGCGGCTCGACGGCATACGGAAGCGGCGTGACCGGCGTGTTGCGCCGCAAGGGCGCAATGCTGGCGGTGTACGCGATCCTGCTCGGCGCAACGGTGCTGATCTCGCGTGTCGTGCCGGGCGGCTTCGTGCCAGCGCAGGACAAGGAGTATCTGATCGCGTTTGCGCAGTTGCCGAATGGGGCGTCGCTGGATCGCACGGAGAAAGTGATCCGCGATATGAGCGCGATTGCGCTCAAGCAGAAAGGCGTGGAAAGCGCGGTGGCGTTTCCCGGTTTGTCGGTGAACGGCTTCACGAATAGTTCGAGCGCGGGCATTGTGTTCGTCACGCTCAAGCCGTTCAAGGAGCGCGGCGACAAGAAGCTCTCGGCGGGTGCGATTGCGGGCGCGTTGAACCAGCAATACGGCGCGATCAAGGACTCGTTCGTCGCGGTGTTTCCGCCGCCACCTGTGCTCGGTCTCGGCACGCTTGGCGGTTTCAAGATGCAACTGGAGGATCACGGCGCGCTCGGTTACGCGGAATTGAACAAGGCAGCGGAGGCGTTCGTGAAGAAGGCGGCGCAGACGCCTGAACTCGGCCCGACGTTCTCGAGCTATCAGATCAACGTGCCGCAATTGAACGTGGATCTCGACCGTGTGAAGGCGAAGCAACTCGGCGTGCCGGTCACGGACGTGTTCAATACGATGCAGATCTATCTGGGCTCGTTGTACGTGAACGACTTCAACCGCTTTGGCCGCGTGTATCAGGTCCGGGTGCAAGCGGACGCGCCGTTCCGTCAACGCGCCGACGACATCCTGCAACTGAAGACGCGCAATGCCGCGGGCGATATGGTGCCGTTGTCGTCGCTGGTGTCGGTCACGCCGACCTATGGTCCGGAAATGGTGGTGCGTTACAACGGCTATACGGCTGCGGACATCAACGGTGGACCGGCTCCGGGCTTCTCGTCGGGCCAGGCGCAAGCCGCGGCCGAACGCGTGGCGGCCGAAGTTCTGCCGCGCGGCGTGAAGCTCGAATGGACCGACCTCACGTATCAGCAGATTCTCGCCGGCAATGCGGGCTTGTGGGTGTTCCCGATCAGCGTGCTGCTCGTGTTCCTCGTGCTCGCCGCACTGTATGAAAGTTTGACGCTGCCGCTTGCGGTGATCCTGATCGTGCCGATGAGCGTGCTCTCCGCGCTAACCGGCGTATGGCTCACGGGCGGCGACAACAACATCTTCACGCAGATCGGTTTGATGGTGCTGGTGGGCTTGTCGGCGAAGAACGCGATTCTGATTGTGGAGTTCGCTCGCGAGCTCGAACACGACGGACATACACCGCTCTCGGCGGCGATTGAAGCGAGCCGCCTGCGTCTGCGACCGATTCTGATGACGTCGATCGCGTTCATCATGGGCGTCGTGCCGCTCGTATTGTCGACCGGAGCCGGTTCGGAAATGCGTCATGCAATGGGTGTCGCGGTGTTCTTCGGCATGCTTGGCGTCACGCTGTTCGGGCTGATGCTGACGCCAGTGTTCTATGTGGTGCTGCGTACGTTGGCCGGCGGAACGATCCATGTCGCGCAGAAGGATTCGCCGCGCATTGGCGCACCGGTCACGGACGCCTGAGGAGAAAACAACAATGAAACGCTTTGAAAGTTTGAGTGGATGGGGCCGCGCGGCCGCAAGCGGTTTGCTGCTCGCGCTGCTCGCCGCCTGCTCGGTGGAGCCCACGTACAAGAGGCCGGAGGTGGATACGCCCACCGCCTTCAAGGAAGCGCCGGTAGCGGCTTCGGGTGTGTCTGCGACATCGGCAGCGTCGGCGCAGGACGCGGGCAGTTGGAAGACGGCACAGCCCGCCGACGACGCGCATCGTGGCGAATGGTGGAAGATTTTCGGCGACCCGCAGCTCGACGCGCTCGAAGAGCAGGCGGCTGCCGCGAATCAGGATCTCAAGGCCGCAGCGGCGCGTGTGCAGCAGGCGCGTGCGGTAACGCGGGCGGCGAAGTCGGACTGGTTCCCGAAGGTCGACGCGGGCTTTGGCCCGACGCGCGAGCGCGCGTCGGCGGCCTCGCAATTGCAACCGGATAGCGTGGGCGGTACGACTGGCACGATCTGGCGTGCACAGGTCGGCGCGTCGTATGAGGCCGATCTGTTCGGACGTGTCGGCTCGAACGTGAACGCCTCTCGCGCGGACGAGCAGCAAAGCGAAGCGCTGTTCCGTTCGGTGCAGCTGTCGTTGCAGGCCGACGTCGCGCAAAACTACTTCCAGTTGCGCGAACTCGACACCGATCAGGACTTGTATCGCCGTACAGTGGCATTGCGTGAAGACACGCTGAAGCTCGTCGAGCGCCGTTTCAAGGAAGGCGATATCAGCGAGCTCGATGTTTCGCGTGCCCGCAATGAACTCGCGAGCGCGCGTGCGGACGCGGTGGGCATTGCACGTCAGCGGGCGGCGTCGGAGCATAGCCTCGCGATTCTGCTTGGTAAGCCGCCAGCGGACTTCTCGTTCGGGGAAGCGCCGCTTGCGCCGGTAACGGTGCGTGTGCCGCCGGGCTTGCCTTCGGCGCTGCTTGAACGCCGGCCAGATGTTTCTGCCGCCGAGCGCGCGATGGCCGCGGCGAACGCACGCGTCGGTCTTGCGAAGTCGGCGTTTTTCCCGAAGCTCGATATCACCGGAGCATTCGGCTATGAGTCGGCCACTTTGGGCGATCTGTTCATGTGGTCGAGCCGCGCGTTCATTCTGGGGCCGCTCGCCGGCACTGCATTGACAGTGCCGCTCTTCGACGGTGGCCGGCGCAAGGCGAATCTCGCGCAGGCTCGTGCGAGATATGACGAGGACGTCGCGCAGTATCGTCAGCAAGTATTGGTGGCGTTCCGCGAGGTCGAGGACAACCTTGCCGACCTGCGTCTGCTCGAAGATCAGATGCGCGAGCAGAACAATGCAGTGCAGGCTTCGCAGCGCGCGGCGCGTCTGTCGCGTACACAGTACACTGAAGGTGCTGTCAGCTATCTGGATGTGATCGACGGCGAGCGTCAGGTGCTGAGTACGCAACTGCAAGCGAGCCACTTGCAGGGCACGCAGGCGGTCGCGACAGTTAATCTGATTCGTGCGCTCGGCGGCGGCTGGGGCGGTGCGCCTGCGACGGATACCGCGGTGGGTTCCGCTGCTCCGGCTGCGACGCCGGTTCCCGTTGCGGTGTCTGGCGAACAGGTGGCCAAGCGCTAGGCGTTTCTATTGCTGAGTGTTGGAACTGAGTGCTGCAACTGAGTGCTGGAAAGAAGCCGGACCGCGCGACAAACACGGTCCGGTTTTTTTTCGCGCAAATCTTTTTTGGCACTTTCCTTTCGAAAATCCGTTCGTAGACCAGCATGTATGGTGGCCTCTATGATGATTCGCACCTTGGCGTGGGCCGCCGATCAGGCTCGCCGCGAACAACATCGTGTATCAACCACAAGAGTCCATCATGCGCATTTTCCTTTCCAACGTGCGGCGTTTTTTCCACGCGCGACGCTCGCGCTTGTCAGCGCTCTTAGCTTCGCGCTGATTCTGCCCGCAGCGCCTGCGTTCGCAGCGGATGCCCCCGCGCTGAAGATCGGCACGGCCACGAGCCCGAAAATCGAGGCACTCAAAGTCGCGGTGCGCGAGGCCAAAGAACAGGGACTCGACGTGAAGGTGATCGAATTCACCGACTGGAATACGCCGAACGCCGCGCTCGCGAATAAGGACATCGACGTCAATTACTTCCAGCACATTCCGTTTCTCGAGAACGCGAAGAAGCAGGGTGGCTATAACTTTGTCGCGATTGCGCCGGGCACGATCATGAAAATCGGTCTCTACTCGAAGAAGATCAAACGCTTCGACGAATTGAAAAACGGCGCGACCGTGGCGATTGCCAACGATCCCGTGAACGGTGGGCGAGGCCTATTGCTGCTGCAACGCGCAGGGCTCATTAAGCTGACGCCTGGCATCGACTGTCGTGCAACGACGCTCGACATTATCGACAACCCCAAGCATCTGAAGATCATTCAACTCGAAGCATCGCAATTGGCCCGTTCGCTCGACGACGTCGACCTTGCACAGGGCTACCCGAGCTTTATCAAGCTCGCGGGCACGACGGACCCGAATAGCGCGCTGTTGTTCGACGGCCTCGAAAACAGGAACTACGCGATCCAATGGGTCGTGCGTCCGGAAAGCGCGAACGATCCGCGCATTCGCAAGTTTATTTCGATCTATCAGCATTCGCCGGCCGTGCGCGCCGCACTCGACAAGGCATTTGGCAATCTGTACGCGGTCGCCTGGTAAGCGGCGCCTTTTGCGCTGAATAGAAACAACAGGAGTCACGCGATGCCGAAGAAAAAGATCCTGTTGAACGCGTTCAACATGAATGCGGTCGGCCATATCAATCATGGCTTGTGGACGCATCCGCGAGACGTTCGGCGCATTACACCGATCTCGACTACTGGACGAGTCTTGCGCAAACACTGGAGCGCGGCAAGTTCGACGGCCGACTTCAGGCGCGGTGCGCGTGAATGGCGTGAATGTCGGCGAACTCGCCGAACGCGGACTCGTGACGCTGCGCCGGCGAATCGGCATGGTGTTTCAGCACTTCAATCTGCTATCCGCAAAGACTGTGCGCGAGAACATTGCATTGCCGCTGAAAATCGCTGGCGTGCCGAAAGCGGCGATAGACAAAAAGGTCGATGCGCTGCTCGAACTCGTCGGTCTCGCGGCAAAGCGCGACGCTTATCCGGCAAGCTTGTCGGGTGGGCAGAAGCAGCGCGTCGGCATTGCGCGCGCGCTCGTCACCGAGCCCGACATCCTGTTGTGCGACGAAGCGACGTCCGCACTCGATCCCGAAACGACGCAAGCGATTCTCGCGCTGCTGCGCGACATCAATCGGCGGCTGAATCTGACCGTCGTTCTGATCACGCACGAAATGCAGGTGATTCGTGAGGTGTGCGATACGGTAGCCGTGATCGAGCGAGGCCGTGTAGTCGAAACCGGCCCCGTGTGGCGCGTATTTGGCGATCCGCAGCACAATGCTACGCGAGCGCTGCTGCGTACGCTGGTTCACGATTTGCCGGCGGATCTTGCGGATAGCGTGAAGCCGCTCACCGATATCGCGCAAGCCGACGCGCGCGTGCTGCTCGACGTGCGCTTCACCGGCGACGATGCACGCGATCCCGATCTTGCCGGCCTCGCGTCGGCACTAAGCATCGACGGAAGCGGCGTGAGTTTCGTGCATGGCGGAATCGACCGCATTCAAGGGCGTGCGCAAGGGCGCCTCATCGTGTCCGCGCAGATGAGTGCGAGCGAGGGCGCCACCGTGCGGGCGCAGATCGCCGCGTTGCTCGAACGCGCGCGCAACCATGCGAACCGTGTCGAGGTATTGGGCTATGTCTGATCTCTGGCTCTCCGAACTCGCCGGTGCGATACGCGATACTGTCGTGATGGTCGGCGTGTCCGCACTGATCGCAGCACTGATCGGCATTCCGTTGGCGCTGGTGCTGGTCACGACCACGCGCGGCGGCATCTTCGAAAAGCGCGCGGTGAATAGCACGCTCGGCGCGCTCGTCAATGCATTTCGCTCGACGCCGTTCATCATTCTGCTGGTCGCGCTGCTGCCCCTTACGCGCTTGCTGATCGGCACGACCATCGGCGTATGGGCGGCAATCGTGCCGCTCAGCATCGCTGCGATTCCGTTCTTCGCGCGTGTGGCCGAAGTGAATCTGCGCGAAGTGGACCGCGGTCTGATCGAAGCTGCGCAGGCGATGGGTGCGCAACGCAGGCATATCGTCTCGCATGTGCTGTTGCCTGAGGCGCTACCGGGCATTGTCGGCGGCTTTACGATCACCGTGGTTGCGATGATCGGTTCTTCTGCACTGGCCGGCGCGGTCGGTGCGGGCGGCCTCGGCGATCTCGCTATCCGCTACGGCTATCAACGTTTCGATACGACGGTGATGGTGACGGTGATCGTGTTGCTAATCGCGATCGTGACGACGGTGCAACTGCTGGGTGATCGCTTCGTGCGGCGGCTCGCGCGGCGCGCGTGAGTTTGGGGGCGATGGCACCCGCTTAACCGCGAGGCGGCGCGGCTGTTGCATGCAGTGCATTTTGCATGATGAATATCACCGCGCCTATCGGTTGCCTGCATCACCGCCTATCATGAACCTGCTGGTCCAACCGACGCGGGCCTGCACCGCGCCTGCACCGCAGGTTCGCCTCCAGAACATCATCACGTGGAAATAGCATGAACGATCTTCGCCAGGCCGCGGCGCTGCAAGCGCGCGACGCGTCCGCCGCACCCGCAGTGCGCGATCTCGCCGGCCTGCTCGATGCACTGCATGCGAGCGCCGCGCAACGCGATCTTGCCGGCGGCCACGCCGCGCAGGAAAAGCAATGGATCGCCGACGCCGGCTTGCTCACACTCGCCGTGCCGCGCGAATTCGGCGGCGAAGGCGCTACCTGGCCCGACATCTACGAGACGATTCGCAAGATCGCGCAGGTCGACAGCGCGCTCGCGCATCTGCTCGGCTTCACGTTCTTGCAGGAGGTCAGCGTTTATGTGTGGGGCAATGCGGAACAACGCGCGCGCTATCTGGGCGGTACCGTAAAAGAGCGCTGGTGGTGGGGCAATGCGGTGAATCCGCTCGACACACGGCTCGTTGCGGGTGCAACCGGTGACGGCGGCTATCTTCTGAATGGCGAGAAAGGCTTTTGCTCAGGCACGCGAGGTTCGCAGATGATGACGGTTTCCGGGCACGACCCGCAGACCGGCAACACGATGTTCGCAGTAGTACCGACCACACGCGAGGGCATCACGGTCAACGAAGACTGGAATCCGATCGGGCAGCGACAGACCGACAGCGGCAGCGTTTCTTTTGCCAATGTCCGGGTCGAGCCGGAAGAAGTGCTGCAACGCGCCGACACCCCGTATGCAAGTTTGCGCACGCTGGTCTCGCAGCAGGTGATGACCAATCTGTTCGTGGGCATTGCACAAGGCGCACTCGATGAAGCGCGCGCCTACGTCACGCAATACGGCAAGCCGTGGATGGCCTCGGGCGTGACGAAAGCCACGGACGATCCTTATCTGATCCAGCGCTTTGGCGAAATGCGTATCGAGGCGGTGAGCGCTGAAGCGCTGGCCGTGCGCGCCGCGAATGCGCTCGATGCCGCGTGGCGCGAAGGCCCTTCGCTTTCCGCCGAAGCGCGCGCGCATGTGGCGCTCGCCACGTCGGAAGCAAAGATCGTCGCGCATCGTGCGGCACTCGACGTCAGCGAAAAACTGTTCGATGCCTGCGGCGCGCGCGCCACGCATGCGCCGCTCGCGCTCGATCGTTTCTGGCGCAACGCTCGCGTGCACACACTGCACGATCCGCTCGACTATCGCGTGCGCGACGTTGGCCGTTACGCACTGAGCGGGACATTGCCGGAAGTTTCTTTGTACACTTGAGGCGGTCCGCGGTGCAGCCAGTCTGCGCCGCGCTTTCATCCCTTCTCAAGAGAATTCCGGATTGCAGTTCAAACTACCGACCACGGCAACGGCGCCGTTTTGTCCATCTGAAGTGCAAGGCTCGGTCGCCGTCTCACAAGGCGCGCCTTTCTGGAAAAAGATCCTGCAGTTCGCCGGCCCTGGCCTGCTGGTTTCGATCGGCTATATGGACCCGGGCAACTGGGCGACCGATATCGAAGCCGGGTCGCGTTATGGCTATAGTTTGCTGTTCGTCGTCATGCTGTCGAGTCTCGCAGCGATGGCTCTGCAATGTCTGAGCATGCGATTAGGCATTGTCACCGGGCGCGATCTGGCCGAATTGTCGAGGGCCCGTTATTCGCCTGTGGTGGCGCGAGGGCAATGGTTGCTGGCCGAGCTGTCGATCATCGCGTGCGATCTTGCGGAAGTGCTCGGCGGCGCGCTTGCTTTTCATCTGCTCTTCAAATGCTCGCTGACCACGGGCGTGCTGCTTACCGCGTTCGATACGCTGATCGTGCTCGGCCTGAAGGGCAAGAACTTCCGCGATCTCGAAGCGATCATGCTCGGGCTGATCGCGACCATCGGCGTCGGCTACATCGTCGAACTCGCACTCGTGAAGCCGCATTGGCCCACGGTCGCGCAAGGACTGATTCCGTCGTGGCAGGCTTTGAACTCACGCGAGCCGCTGTATCTCGCGATCGGCATTCTCGGCGCGACGGTGATGCCGCATAACCTGTATCTGCATTCGTCGATCGTGCAGACGCGCGCGGTGAAGCGCGATGCGGCGAGCATCGGCTCCGCGATCGGCATGTCGCGCATCGATACCATCGTCTCTCTGCTGCTCGCGTTGATGATCAACATGGCGATCCTGATTCTCGCGGCTGCGGCGTTTCATGCGACGGGTCACAATCAGGTCACCGAAATCGAAGACGCCTATAAACTGCTCGCGCCGATTCTCGGCACCGGCTTCGCGGCCGTGTTGTTTGCGATCACGCTGCTTGCGTCCGGACAAAGCTCGACCTTTACCGGCACGGTCGCGGGGCAGGTCATCATGGAAGGTTTCCTGAAGCTGAAGATTCCGTGCTGGCAGCGGCGCTTCATCACGCGCGCGCTTGCGTTGATCCCCGCGCTGATCGGCGTGCAGATGATGGGCAACGGCGCGGTCGGCAAACTACTCGTCGCAAGTCAGGTGGTGCTGAGTCTGCAATTGCCGTTCGCGCTTTATCCGCTGATCCGCATGACCGGCGACCGTTCGCTGATGGGCCAGTTCGCGAACACGCTGCTCACGCGGATGCTCGCGTGGACGCTGTTTGCGGTTATTACGGCGGCGAATCTGTGGCTGGTCGTGCAGACGGTGGGACTCGTTGCGCAATGAGTTGCGCAGGGCAGCGTATGGCAACGTAGGCCAGCGCATTGCTGTGTCGCTGCATCGCTGTGGCCAAGGTGTCGACGTCGAACAAAAAAGGTCCGCGCAAAAATCGGCGGACCTTTTCTTTTTGAGGCTTCGGTTTCGAATCGGGCGGACCAGCCGTCATCGAAGGTGTATCAGATCGATTGATTCAATCAGGCGGCTTGGGCAACCTGCGCGGCTTCGAGTGCTTCCTGGCGAGCCGCTGCGGCTTTCTTCGTCTTGCCCGCGCGCGACGGTGGCTGACATGCGCCGCACACGACGTTGTGCTGCAAATCATGCTTGTGCGCGACGAACTTGCCGGTGCAACGGCAGCACTTCGTCAATTGCAGAATGTCGGCGTCGAAGAAACGCACCAGCGTCCAGGCGCGCGTCAAGTCGAGCACCGGTTCGGTCTCGCTGTGCTTGCAATGTTCGAGATACAGCCGATACCCTTTGGTCAGCGCATCGAGATGCGAGCACCGCGCTTCGTTCTTCAGGAACAGGTAGGTGTTATAGAACAGCGACGCGTGGATGTTCGCGAGCCACGTCATATACCAGTCCGCCGAGAACGGCAGCATGCCCTTGGGCGGCGATACGCCCTTCACCTCGCGGTACAGGCGGATCATGCGGTCGCGCGAGAGCGTCAACTCGCTCTCCAGCACCTGCATGCGTGCGCCGAGTTCGATCAGCGCGATGGCGCGAAAAACTTCTTGTGCGTCTTCCGTCAGGCTACGCTTGAGCATCGCAGTCACCTCGATCAGGCAAATTGCTCGGCGGGCTGGCCTGCAAGCAGGATCGCCGCGTGAGTCGGTGCAACTGCGGTGTGCTTCGTCGTTTGCGTCAACGCCGACAGCATCGAGTGGTCGTTGAAGCGGAAGAAACACAAAAGCTGATCGGAAGAGGCCAGCTTGACGATCTGCGCGAGCGACAGCCCAGCAAGCAAATCAGCCAGTTCCGACGACAAGCCCAGACGGAACATGCCGACCGGTTTGTCCTCACGCAACATGCGTTGCGCAAGCATGATGTACGACAGGTTAATCTCGCGGATTGAGTCCAGCGTCTCGCTGCTACGGTCCATTTTTTCTGTTTCCGAAGCCCCGAATTACTAAGTCGGCTTTTCGCCGTTATGTCTTTTGTGCCTCGCCGAAAACGTTGTCCTTCGGCTACGGGTCGCCTCCTCGATACAGATGGCGACCTTTTGATACATCGCGTTACATTTCGTAACAGCTTGGGTCGAATTGTATGAAGGGCAAAACAAGAAATCAATCCCTTCTCAAAAAAATATCTCAAAAAGATGCATCAAATTTCGGTAAGAATTTCATGAGCCCGTAATAGGGCATGCTGCATGCGTTTTTCGGCTGCCGAGCTTTCGTCGGATCCATGAAAACCCTTGTCCGCTGGGGCCTAGAGCGTGTCATTCGCGCAACACGAACTTGCCGCGTTCCCACCGGTAAATAAGACTGAAATGGAAATTGGACTGTAGAGGCAAGCGCAGCGTGTAATTAATACCTTTTAATTAGACGCTTTGGGGACGGACCGAGGCTGTAACGGACAAACATGGCCCCTGTTACAAACGCGGCACTTTGTAACCTTTTCGGTAAGAATCAGCATCCCGTCTGACGGACCCCCTCTACTTCGAGCCCGAAGGCGGGCCGCAGGCGCGTGCCAAGCACGTTGCCGGCGAATGCGGCGACCAGCCACAGCCAGCCGTGGAGGCTGCCAGAGACGATGCCGCTGAAATAGGCGCCGATGTTACACCCATAGGCGAGGCGGGCGCCGTAGCCCAGCAGCAAACCTCCCACCACGGCGGCGATCAGCGAGCGTGCCGGCACTTTCCAGACCGGCGCGTAACGTCCGGCGAGCGCCGCGGCGGCCATTGCGCCGAGAATGATGCCCACGTCCATCACCGTGGTGACGTCACGTGTAACCGGCGCTGCGAGCGCGCCAGCGTTCGCGCGCGTGGCCCAGTACGGCCAACTGGCGACGTCCACGCCCAGCGCCGCAAAAAGCTTGGCGCCCCACAGGGCGAATGCCGACGTCACGCCCCACGGACGGCCCGACAGCGCGAGCGTCGCGAAATTGAGCAGCACCAGCGCCAGCGCGCCGACGAACAATGGCCACGGACCTTGCAGCCACGGCGATGCGCGCGGCGCACGCGCCGGCTCGTTGACGAGGCGCCCGTGACGGCGCCGTTCGACGAACGCGGTTAGTGCCGCGATCGCCGCGAAGACCGCCAGATTCAGCGCGATGGCGGCGCCCGCGCCGAGCGTTTTCACCATCGAAAGCGGCTTGAGGGCGGGCAGGGCGGTCCAGAACGGCATGTGCGCGGTCGCCACGATCGAGCCGGTTACAAATGCCGCGAGCGTGACGATCATTCGCGTGCTGCCGCCACCGACCGTGTACAGCGTGCCGGACGCACAGCCGCCGCCCAGCTGCATGCCGACGCCGAACATGAAGGCGCCGACCAGCACCGACGTGCCCGCGGGCGCCACGAGTCCCACGACCGGATGACCGAACAGGCTGCCCGACGCAAGCGCCGGGAAGAACAGCACGACGCCCACGGCGAGCATCAGCATTTGCGCGCGAAGCCCCGCGCCGCGGCCGTCGGCGATAAATACCCGCCAGGCCGACGTGAAACCGAACGCCGCGTGATAGAGCGACATGCCGAGCAGCGCGCCGACTATATATAGCGCGGCCTGGCGGCCGCTGACCGTCTGAGCCAGATACACGGCACCGAGCGCGATGAGCACGAGCGCTGCGGCAAGCGGTTTCGGGTTGACGTCGAAACGGCGGGGTGGGGGGGAAAGAGAAGTAGAAAGATCGGACATGGTGATGTTGTGACATCGGACGCGCGCCGGCGGCCCGACAGGCGGCTGGCGCGCGTCGTTGTGCAGATGAGCGAAAGCGCAATGTGAATCGAAAAAGATAGCACGTGGCGCGTAGTCGCGCAGGCGAGCGCCGCGTCGCGGAGGTGTCAGAAATTTCGTGTGCTGAGGCCGGTTAAAAATCTCAGCTGATGGCGGCGGTGAATCGCTCACCGAACAGAATGGCGAACTGATTGACAGCTTGCCGCCAGGTGATAGGCGGCATCTTCCAATCCTTTTCAATGTTGCGCAAGGCCAGATACAGCAGTTTGCTGGCGGCTTCGTCGCTCGGGAA
>NZ_AWZT01000131.1 GCF_000472525.1 Paraburkholderia dilworthii | reverse complement strand
AGCAGCAACCCCTGCGCAAAAGGAAGCCATCGCGCTTGCGGCAGCATTTTTTCCAGCATCACGTAGATCGACAGAGCGGCAACCCAAAGCACGTTCATGACGCCAAACACGAAGAGCAACGCCATGAGTGCCCCGCAACAGCCGACGCAATAGGCCCCATGCCGGAACCCCATGATCCAGGCACCGAGGGTGCCGTCGCGCCATTCGGTCAGAAGAAAACCGAGGGGGGAAGCGCACTTGCTAAGGCACGCATGCTTTAAAGGAGTCAGCTGGAAGACTCCAGCAATGACCAGGAGAGCGCCCCCAAGCAGCGGGGTTGCGCTCACCATCATAGGTGTAACGAGGCGGGCCTCGAGCAGGCCCCACTGCGCGAGCGTCGCCAACAGGCTGAAGCCGGACCACACGGCCAGGTAGCCGAGAACAAATACGCTCGTATGCACATACGGCAGTCGTTGCGTACGCCGCTGGCGGCTCAAGAACGCGAAACTCAAAACCATCGGTACGATCGACGGGAGCATCATGGCGGCCATCATGATGGCCCACATCGCCAGCACCAGAAGCAGATCGAAGGCGCCCCAATCCGTCATGCGCGGCATGATGGCCATGGCCGCTCCCGCGTCCATGTGCTCCATGCCCCAGCTCATGTACAGCAGATAAATCCACGCGAGCGTCGCGGCAGCCGTGAGTCCCGACAGTACGATCACGCGGTCCCGCACCGGCAGCCGTCGCCTCACGAACCCACTCCGAAAACCTCGCTCAGCCATGGTAGGCGAACGGAGAATAGAAGCCGTTTCGGTCTGAGATTTCTCTGGAAAAGCCGTGGTCGGTGAAGCGAAAGCGCGTCGATTTCCCGATCACCGCCGCGAATCCTGGGACAGGAGTAAACGGGTGATTGCTGATGGTGACGTCGCCTCCATCCTGACCAGGCAACGCTTCGATTTCCATGTCCGCGACATCGGGTATGCGAAGGCTGCGACGCTTCCCGTCGAGGTGGTAGTCGATCGCGGCTGGTTTGACGCCCATCACTTCGCCAATCATCGGGCCCAGCGCGGCAAGCGGTCCCCCGGCTTGGCCGGAGAAGATCTTACCCAAGGCCTCTTGCTGCGTCGGTGTCCCGCGTTCGTCGAGATAAAGCGCCACCCTCCACTTGTTTTGCAGCATGTGACCCGGCGAATACGCAAAGAGAGCGATGTTGAGTCCGTCCAGTGTCACGTCGGCGAACTCGCCTTGATCGACGTGCCAACCGATCAGCACCGCGCAGTCTCCATCCGACGGCGGACCGAGACAAACGCAACTGCACGGGGCGTAGCAGTTGCAGCTTTCGAAATACGTACCGGCAACCTTCCAGTTCTCAGCCATGGCATTGACCTCCGTCGTTCGGACCCGGGCAGGTGCGCGCGCTTATGGCATTCGCGCACGGCGCGTTTGCGTCCGTCAGTGGCGATCCGGACGCCGAACTTGGCGAGCGAATCAATCCAAGTCTAGGTCGAAATGGCCGGGGCCGTGGGCCGCACATCTCGAACGCCGGGTCCTACGCGAACCCGGGGGCTGGAGGTTCGCAAACATGGCTGCCTCTGTCCCCAATTGCATGCTCGACTTGCTCATCGGCTGCCCCACATCCTTCCCATGCCGATCGGCATAGCACGCGAGCGGCACGGCCTGACGATTCGCACGTCGCGTTCAGCGAATAGTGAATTCGACTATCGGGTTTCGGCGTCTCGCCGATCACGATCAGTTGTGTTTCCTGGCTGGTGTTG
>NZ_AWZT01000129.1 GCF_000472525.1 Paraburkholderia dilworthii | reverse complement strand
GCCATCGGCCGCTCGGCAATTCCACTCGCTGGCGATGTAAGCAATCCTCATCATCTCGCTGTCATTGGCCCAAATCGCCTTACCGCGACAAAACCCGGAAACGGCCCATGTCGCACCGACAGAATGACGACGCCACCATCGACCAACAGGTCAGAGATTGTGCCCATGCCTCGGCGACGTTGGACTTTGTCGAGGTGCATCCACACTGCGGTAACCATGACAACGTCGAACGTGTTCGCCCTTTCGCGGACGAGGCAGAGATCAGGCAGGCTATCGTCGAGCCAGACAACGCTGGAAGCGGGATAGAAGTTGGTAGCAGCAGCCCGCAGTTCATCGACGGGCTCAACCGCTAACACCGCGTGCCCCATCGATGCGAATGCGGCAGCGTCGCGACCCATGCCGGCCCCTACATCGAGGATGCGTGAAGGTGCGTCCGGAATCAGGTGCAGAACGGGTCGGTGGAGGTCTTCGAATGAAATCTTGCGCCAATCGTTAGCCAAAACCCCGGCATGCTCGGCATAACCTTCGGTTCCCGGAACGTCGATTGACATTGGTCCATAGTGGATGGTCAGAACGGTCGATTGTCAATGATTTTGGTCGAGGTGTCGAATGACGGTTCATGGGCGTGTGTCGCCAGCATCCGCCTGTTCGAAGCGGGCCATTGGCATGCGGGAACGGCTGCTGGCAAGCGGTTAGCGATTAGCCAAAAAGTAAGCTCCACACCTCTCATCAAGGCGAACAGAGTGTTACTTTGACTCATTCACATAGATTTTGTACTCTTTGCCTCGATCATCAACGGCAGCCATGAATTTTCGACCACTTACGGGCCAGTGAAACTCAAGCTTGACGAGCGAACGAAGCTCGACATTTTCAGAAAATAAGTGGCGCTCGAGACCCGAGCGGTAGCTCTTGATTGAGATCAAAATTCGTTCGGTTGCTTTTTCCGCCGGGCTAAAGATGCCGCTCAGCCAACCGATATCAATGTCGATCTGCTGTCGATGGATCAACTCGAGGTCGTCGATCACGTATCCGTTGGCAAAATAATTCATCAGGCTTGTGAAGCTAGCGCCGAAATTGTGGATCGCCGAGTGAATGTTTTTATATCGCATTGGCGCTGCCTTTTACGCTTTCGAGAAAATCTAGTTCCTGGAATTGTCATCGATTTGACGACGGTCGTCGAACGACCGGTTGTGGCCGACCACACCCCGTGGCACGGGGAGGCTCGGTCATTGCGTTGCCGAGCCGCTACAAGCCAGAGGCACAGTTACACTTGAGAGCAGGACTCTGCACCCCATGTACCTCTCGTGAACAAACGTATCCGCCGCCCATTGCACCCTCAATGGCCCTTTCCGCCAAGTCGCGATGTCGCTGGTCGCTCCTTCGGAGATCTCGTCGCGCTTCAATATTGCGGCGCGGAGGTGTGGCTCTGGCGATGCCGGTGTGGCCGCGATGTGACTGCCGCGCTGATGAACGTGGAGGGCGGTGAAGTGCATGATTGCGGCTGCCGTGAGCAGCGTCGTGTGTGGCGGTCGCGACCGGGCTCACCTGCGCTGAAGAGCGGCGAGGTTTTCGGTCAATTGACAACGAAGCGGTACGAGGGCGATGGATTGTTGACTTGCCGGTGCGACTGCGGTGTTGAGGTCAAGGTAAGCGCCGGGCGCCTGCGAACGGGCAAGGCGCACTCGTGCGGCAGTTGTCTCGTCGCTTGAGCCTACCGAGCGGCATAGCCCGCTTGGCTTGGTTGTGCGATTGTTGACGAATAACCCGACGTTGCCGAATGACCGAAACTGATGGTCCGGCCTCATGATCGCTTCGAACATGCAGTTGCGCGTCGCTTGTCTCGGCGGACCGCCCTCGTTAAGCGTTGTTCGATGCCTGCCCTTGTCCGCAGCCCATGAGTGCACGGCGACGCATGCGGGCAGGCGTTGGACAAGGCTCGAGGGAGGAAA
>NZ_AWZT01000128.1 GCF_000472525.1 Paraburkholderia dilworthii | reverse complement strand
GGCGCGTCGCGGTCCGTGCAGCGCACGCTTTGATTCGAAGCGCGGGCGGGAGGCGCACCGACCGCATGGAGGCTGATGATCAAACGCCATGCGGGAGCGTCGGGTTTTTGCGGTCAGAAAGCGGCGTCAGCTAATAACCAAACCAACTCTAGTCTGACGTGCTTTGAGGACGGGCCTGACGTCCGGTTGAAGTACGCTTCAACCGGACAAATCACTGGATAACGGGCGCAGTTCGGCCCAATCACCGCCGGTCGACACTGCGGCCTAGATCGCTGACAATTAGAAATACGCCCGGTCGCAACAAGCTCTTCGGTTGAGGTGGCGCACGTTTAGTTCGCAGCGGGACTGAGACGACTGGACGCAAATGCAACTCGCGGACATGGCGAATCCGGCGGATATCATCAACCAGCGCTACATGGCGCAGTCCGGCATGCCGCGCGTTGGCTCGCGCGTGCCGGCGGCGGATACAGCCTCGCCTCGAGCGCCGCGTCGTCCGTCAGCGGTTCCACTGGCAGCGGCCAGCTCAGCCCTGCCAGCCGCGTGCGGCGCAGATGATGCCACACCGTTGTTGTCGAGGCGCCGACCGCGTCGGCGATCTCCCTCTGGTTGCGGTCGCACTCGAAATGCAGCCGCAGCACTTCCCTGATTTTACGCATGGTCAACCTGACATTTGCCATTCCGCACTCCCGACAAAACCGTCGATCGTGCCACCGTTGACCCGCGTCGTCGCCGCCCCCAAATCCTGTTTGCGATGGCGTGAAAACCTTGTTCTTTTTTGCCGTGGAATTCCTGTTCACTTTGGCGTGGAATATTCACTTAGCGGCCATACCCGTAAAAACCGCCCTGGCATGAACGCGAAAAGCGCCCAGACCGCGAAGGTCTGGGCGAAGCCATCGGGAGCCCGATGACAGCGAGGTATTCGACATGAAACTGGCCCGCTGCGGGGGCTCTCCCGCGATAGCGAGCCAGTTCTTTAAATGCGGGCGCGCAGGGTGCTGCGCGGCCAGACTGCGATGCTCACGCCAGATGCCTTTGGCATCCTGCCCGCGCGTCCGGAATCAACCCACTCGTTACCGGCCGCGGTACATCGCGTTCCAGTCGGCCTTCGACACGGCCGGACGTCCCGCGTCCGACGAGCCACTCCCCACACCACCGTATCCGCTTGCCGCGCCGTTCTGCGCAGCCACCTTCGCTTCGGCGGCCTGGATGTCAGCTGGATAGGTGGTGTTGTCGCCGCCCGGGTGATAGCCAGCCTTTTCGAGCTGGACGAGCTCGGCACGCACTTGCGCACGGGTGACAGGCGCGTTCGACTGTTGAGCGAACGCAACGAACGGAGCAGCGAGTGCAGCGGTAACAACAACGGCCTGGATGAGCGACTTCATGATGACTTACCTCCGAAATTCTGTCCTGTCCTGCTTCGAACGCCCTGTTCGAAGCTAGTGACTACAGTCTAGGTAAGTAATCACTTAAGATTAATGGTGAAGGGAGGAATTGATTGTTGTCAGATTCGGGTAAACCCGTGACAAATGATTCGCGTTGCGACCTGTCCGAAAACGGTCGAGTTCGTACAGCGCAGATGTGAAGCACTTTCTGCAATGGCGTGCGGACCTCGGGATCGCGCGACAGGCGTCCTACGACCTTTGGCAAGCCGTTGGCACGGGACGCCAAAGGTCCAGCGGACCCCGGCTTTCGCTGAAGCAGAGATGAGTAATGGAAAGGGCGCTTCGGCGCACTTTTTCTTTGCAATCAAGGTCGTACCGATGCCGTCCATCGGATCCCGACCTGTAATCACGAAACCGCTCTGACGATCAGACTCGTTTCCCGTTCCTGAACGACGCCGCCCATCTGCTGTCCGGATTCTGAACGCCGTTCACACCTGATCCCGCGACGGTATCCGCGGTGTAGGCGAAACCGTTCATGACCGAAGTCAGGGGCGGATTCAACCGGTCGATGCAACACACTAGAGTCTGCGCAGGCAGTGGAGGTGTTGCAATGAAACAGAGGCCGAGGATCTACTATTCTGAGAG
>NZ_AWZT01000127.1 GCF_000472525.1 Paraburkholderia dilworthii | reverse complement strand
CCCCTTTCCCAGCGGAGATAAATCGCTCGACCGCAATCGGTCGACGGCCTAGTTGGGTCCGGTTCTGCCGGCCGCGAGCCGCTCTGAATCGTGATTGTTGGCGGCAGTTGCATCGGACCGTGACCGGCCAGTTAGAGCCGTTCACGGAAGGCGCATGAACGGCCGTTGCTCGGCTGATTGCTGTCGTTCGCGATGCCGCTGGCCATGACACGAAGGCGCGAAGTATCTCTGGATTGTCCATCTAGTTCGAACGTTGCCAGACTAGACCCCAACAGAGCAAGCGGCCACCTGGATCTATACTTGGGCAGTTGGAGACACCCATGGCTAATCACGACAGGCTACATCCGCTACGTCCGCTCCTGAAGAATTGGGTCTGGGAGCATGGCCGAATCGGTACTCGCTATCTGGACTGCATCGATGGCCAAATCAAGTTTGACGAAGGCAAGAAGTCCCGCTTCGCGTCCGAAGAATACATTTTCGTGCCGCTCGACAAGGATGCTGACGACGATGCGTCTCTGGAGGGTCCTCCGATCCAGGAAGCGGGTCTTGCCCGGTTTTTGAGGGCAGCGCAGTTGGGCAAGCCGGAGGAAGCCGGCTCTATGGTGGAGGTCCAGCGCGCAGTGCAGGACTGCGTGGAACTTGGCCTGTTCAGCTCATATCAGATTGACGCTCAGGAAGCCTCTGCACGCTATGCGCAGGAGCCCATGTTCGACGATGAAATCCGCGCTGCGGTTGTCGACGATATCCGGCGTATCTACGCGGGCGCGCGCGAGCAACTGTCGCTGTACGATTTCAGTGTACTTTACGGCTTGCCCACTCCGTTGCTCATCAACGAGGCGCCGTTCATCGACTGGCGCGTGCGCGCTAGTCCGGCCCTTCCGTTCGTCTCGCTTCCTCTTGGACCTTACTGCCTGCTGGTGGGTGCGCCGTCGGGCCGGAGCAGCCGGATGGGCCAGGTGGCCTGGAAGTGCGCTGCCACAATGGGACCGTTGAAGGACCACAACCGCCAAATCGCGGAGCACTCACGTTTGTGGCTGGTGGCGCCTACCGATGACCAACTCGTCGCTGTACAAAGCCGCTTGGCTGCGGTCTGGAGCCCCAAGCCGGAGGATGCGAAGCCCTGACGAAGTCGGCGGGAAACGCGCGGCCGGCAGTGGCGGAATCATGAGGGCCCAGGCCGTTAGCGAGACAACAACCTTGCTATAGGAAGACCCATGAAGAAAGGAAAGACAAAACTTACCCGCCATGATGCTGAGCGCCTTTTCGAGGGATTGCCCGGCGGCAACGTGAGAGCATCGGGCCGGCCCGAGAACCCATTCGAAGCAGGAGCATTCGACGTGGTCGAGCGCGTCGACGACGAAACCAAACTCTGGAAAGACAACCTCATTACGCTTCCGATGGCGATCGAGTTGCCTGTTGGCTACGAGTCGGTGTCTCGCATGCGCGAGGCGATGGTCCGGGCATGGCGCGTGAAGTGGGTGAGGGAAGGTAAAAACGAGGTTGTCACCGAGTTTCCCGAAGGATGGACAGCCGTTCGCCCGGAAAGCGGCCCCATAGAGCGGAGAGATCCGTCTGGCGTGGTCCGCGCCTTATACGGTTGGGCTGCGGATGCTGAACTCAAAATTCTGCCGCGGTATCTTATTGAGTCACAAGCGAACAGTTCAAGCGGACTTGGGAGCCTGCTTGTCCGTGATCGCGGCAACGGTCAGATTCTTGAGCGATCATCGATCTGGTCCGCTCAGACCGGTACCAATCATCCAGAATGGACCAGGTTGTCAGTGTGGCTCAACTTACGCTATCCACAACATCGCGACCCGCTGCGGTACTGGAACGATTGCGAGGAAAACATCCAGAATTGAGCCGCTTTGGCGGCGCTGTTCCCGAGGCAAACTACTGCACCCGGCTTGACGGAGGCGAACGCAGGGCTCACCGCTTGATTGCGGCTTCCGCGAACGGCCCAGAGCGTGTCAAAACGCGTAGACACCGGAAATTAACGAAACCTGCCTTGCCGCAGGTCGCGACTTTTCGATTGCGGCGGCCAAACGTCAA
>NZ_AWZT01000126.1 GCF_000472525.1 Paraburkholderia dilworthii | reverse complement strand
CGAACGCGGTGAACTGAAACATCTAAGTAACCGCAGGAAAAGAAATCAACCGAGATTCCCAGAGTAGTGGCGAGCGAAATGGGACCAGCCTGTACTCTTTATTTGTAGTGTTAGCCGAACGCTCTGGAAAGTGCGGCCATAGCAGGTGATAGCCCTGTAGGCGAAAACATTATGAAAGAACTGGGTGTACGAGAAGTAGGGCGGGACACGTGAAATCCTGTCTGAAGATGGGGGGACCATCCTCCAAGGCTAAATACTCGTGATCGACCGATAGTGAACCAGTACCGTGAGGGAAAGGCGAAAAGAACCCCGGGAGGGGAGTGAAACAGATCCTGAAACCGCATGCATACAAACAGTCGGAGCCTTCGCAAGGGGGTGACGGCGTACCTTTTGTATAATGGGTCAGCGACTTACATTCAGTGGCAAGCTTAACCGATTAGGGCAGGCGTAGCGAAAGCGAGTCCGAACAGGGCGTTCAGTCGCTGGGTGTAGACCCGAAACCAGGTGATCTATCCATGGCCAGGATGAAGGTGCGGTAACACGTACTGGAGGTCCGAACCCACTAACGTTGAAAAGTTAGGGGATGAGCTGTGGATAGGGGTGAAAGGCTAAACAAACCTGGAAATAGCTGGTTCTCTCCGAAAACTATTTAGGTAGTGCCTCGTGTATCACCTTCGGGGGTAGAGCACTGTCATGGTTGTGGGGTCCATTGCGGATTACTACGCCATAGCAAACTCCGAATACCGAAGAGTGCAATCACGGGAGACAGACATCGGGTGCTAACGTCCGGTGTCAAGAGGGAAACAACCCAGACCGCCAGCTAAGGTCCCCAAATATGGCTAAGTGGGAAACGAAGTGGGAAGGCTAAAACAGTCAGGAGGTTGGCTTAGAAGCAGCCATCCTTTAAAGAAAGCGTAATAGCTCACTGATCGAGTCGTCCTGCGCGGAAGATGTAACGGGGCTAAGCCATATACCGAAGCTGCGGATGCACATTTATGTGCATGGTAGGAGAGCGTTCCGTAAGCCTGCGAAGGTGCACTGGAAAGTGTGCTGGAGGTATCGGAAGTGCGAATGCTGACATGAGTAGCGATAAAGGGGGTGAAAGGCCCCCTCGCCGTAAGCCCAAGGTTTCCTACGCAACGTTCATCGGCGTAGGGTGAGTCGGCCCCTAAGGCGAGGCAGAAATGCGTAGCTGATGGGAAGCAGGTTAATATTCCTGCACCATTGTTGAATGCGATGGGGGGACGGATCGCGGAAGGTTGTCCGGGTGTTGGAAGTCCCGGTCCTTGCATTGGAGAAGGCGCTTTGGCAAATCCGGGCGCGTAATTCAAGGGTGCGAGGCCAGTCACTTCGGTGACGAAGCAATCGGAAGTGGTTCCAGGAAAAGCCTCTAAGCTTCAGTTCAACAAGACCGTACCGCAAACCGACACAGGTGGGCGAGATGAGTATTCTAAGGCGCTTGAGAGAACTCGGGAGAAGGAACTCGGCAAATTGGTACCGTAACTTCGGGATAAGGTACGCCCCTGTAGCTTGATGCGCCTGCGCGCAAAGGGTGAAGGGGTTGCAATAAACTGGTGGCTGCGACTGTTTAATAAAAACACAGCACTCTGCAAACACGAAAGTGGACGTATAGGGTGTGACGCCTGCCCGGTGCCGGAAGATTAAATGATGGGGTGCAAGCTCCTGATTGAAGTCCCGGTAAACGGCGGCCGTAACTATAACGGTCCTAAGGTAGCGAAATTCCTTGTCGGGTAAGTTCCGACCTGCACGAATGGCGTAACGATGGCCACACTGTCTCCTCCCGAGACTCAGCGAAGTTGAAGTGTTTGTGATGATGCAATCTCCCCGCGGCTAGACGGAAAGACCCCATGAACCTTTACTGTAGCTTTGCATTGGACTTTGAACCGGTCTGTGTAGGATAGGTGGGAGGCTGTGAAGCGTGGACGCCAGTCTGCGTGGAGCCATCCTTGAAATACCACCCTGATCTGTTTGAGGTTCTAACCTTGGTCCGTAATCCGGATCGGGGACAGTGCATGGTAGGCAGTTTGACTGGGGCGGTCTCCTCCCAAAGTGTAACGGAGGAGTACGAAGGTACGCTAGGTACGGTCGGAAAT
>NZ_AWZT01000125.1 GCF_000472525.1 Paraburkholderia dilworthii | reverse complement strand
CAGGCGGGCGATAAGGTGTATGTGCACTACGTGGCACAGCTCGTTGACCGGCCTGCCTGGGATGACGAATCGGTTCTGGTGGGTCACATCGAACTGGCGGCGACAACCAACACCCAGTTCAACGGCGAGACGTTTCTGATCCTGACTGACGACGATGGAAGGTCGCTCCGAGAAAAGATTGATTGCGATCGCACTGCCGTTGGAAATGGCGGGAGCCTGAATGAAAGAAGTGCCGACAACAAGCTGAAAGTGGTGGCGGTCCGCATCGATCCGCAGGTCGAGCACCGACTGCGGCTGCTCGCGGAGACAACCGGACGGAAACAGTCGTTCTTTCTGCAGCAGATCATCGAGCAAGGCATCGGTGCCATGGAAGAAGCATGGCCACCAGGGGCGACGGTCGCGAAGATCCGTCAGGGCAACGTGCCGGAGTTGCAGCAGCCCGGCTCGACCCGCGACCTCTTTGGCAACTGACGCATCCGCCGTGTTTCGACGGATCAGTATCCGCGCCCGCTGATACGCGAGATGACCGAGTTGGCCTGTGCCGCAGCATGGTCTGCGCGCAGGTTTGCCAACCTGGCGATCAACGTCGGATCAGGCGTCAGGAAGAGCGGCCTTGTCGTCCACCCGATAACACGGGCGCCGTTCCACTGTGTCTCGAATATACGCACGTCCTCGTAACTGCTGACGCCAGCGTTCACCAGATCGTCGAACGACTCGAGGTTAAACAGTTCGAGCTCGTCCTCGTGAATGCCCGACAGGTGCGAAATCGCGGAATAGAACAGCCGCCTCGCCTCCTCGCGCATCGCGCAAAGTGCAAGCGCGTCAACGACGCCCTCGGGCGTCTGCCACATCATCCGGTAAAGCAGCGTTCGACACTGTTGCGATAGCTCGGTCATGCGATTCCCCATCTTGTTGATCTTCCGCACCCCCGCCTTGACATCGGTCGGCGATCGGTACGATGGGCGACAGACCTTCCGTCGCACACGTTGCCCTACCGATGAACCGACACCCAGACCCTCTTCGACCAGTGCCCCTTCCTTATGGTGGCTGGTTTTTGGCGAGGCGTGAGCTTCGTTATGATGGGGGAAGGCGCACTTTCAGTATATATATTTATGGATTCTGAACTCTGGCTGTCGGACCCTGAAGCGGCTTATGCCGAATGGCAACGCGCCGAGGCGACTGGTGCAGACAGGCGCGCGTTTGCCGAGCGTTCCATCGTTCAGCATCGGTCGATGTTTGCCCGCCTCCATCGGTATCTCAGGAGCCGCGGCATCACGGTGATGGACTTCGGCACTGATCATATCGACGGCTTCTTTGCTGACCTCGACCGCGACTGCGAGCCCGGTACGTCGACGCGCCTACGCTATCTGAAACTGATGGACCGGCTCTCGCGTCATCTTTCCCTGCTGGGTTTACGCACCGACAATCCGGCGGCCGCTCTCCTGTCTCGTGAACACTGGCCGGACGATGAACCGATGCCGGTCTTTCTCTGGCCGGACGAAGATGCGCGCCTTCAGGACGTCTGCAGCAACCCGGCGTACGAGTCGTTCAAGGAACTGCGAAATCGCGCGATTGTCGCACTGCTGCTCGGCACCGGGATCACGGCGGCCGAACTCAGCGCGCTGAGCGTGGGCGATCTCGACGCAGGCGGATCGAGAGTCAGCGTGTTTGTCAAAAAGCGTGGGCCGCGCATCGCGCGCCGCGTGCCCGTCGACGCGTTCGCGGTTGAAATACTGCGGGAGTATGCGAAGACGCGCGCTGCGTTGTCGGCCCCGGATGGCCTTCTTTTCATGGCAACGGCAGGCGGCAAGCCCATGAAACCTGCCACCCTCGGGCAATGCGTGCAAGGGGCGCTGCATGCTGCCGGCGCTGCGGCTGCCGACGAGAGCCCCCGGTTGTTGCGCAACACTTATGGTCGCAGACATCTTCTGGAAGGCAAGACCAACGAACAGGTGAGTAACCTGATGGGCCTGTCCAGTCATAGAACCGCTACCCGGTTGCGCGAGACCATTTCCAGTGCCGCTGGGATGGGCGACCAGCAGGGAGAGGATGAGGCCGAAAGCGCCGCATAAGTCCCCAATGCGTGCCGGGCGCTTCCTTGACTTTGGCCACCGCCGCGTAGCCTGGTGTGTGAACCGTACACGGGGTACGGCCATATTCTCAGGTTCAGCCAT
>NZ_AWZT01000124.1 GCF_000472525.1 Paraburkholderia dilworthii | reverse complement strand
TGCCCGCTCTTCTTTAGCCATCTCGCTCGCGCAATGACTATAACGCGTGCCAGGTTACCAGGTTTCGTGGCTCAAATGTGGGTAATCACAAGGGCCCAGTCCCGCTTACATCCCAGGGGAAGCGGAAGGCTCATTGGTGAACTTCAGAGTCGACTCGAGCAGAGGTAGCCATCACGCCGGCCGAACGTCCGTATCAGAGAAATGTGAGAGGCTATATTGGGTCCGGGCTGCGACCTCCCCACGGCACCATGGTCGAGACAGCATCGTCGGTCGGGGTGCGGCCAATAGCAGCCAGTCGACTCCCACTGCCAAATAGTCGACAATCGTCCAACAACCAACGCGAATGATGATTGTCGGGGTCCAATGCAAATGAACGTATCGAAAGTCGGGCTTGGGTTGGTAGGAGCCGTAATCGCGTTCACGGCGAGTTCAGCACCGGCGCAGCTAGCCGGGCGTTGGGTATGGGAGACACCGCCTACGGATTGTTCAAAAGGACGCGCAATCTCATTCAACGTCGTTCAGGATGGATCTGCAGTGTCGGGAACGTGGGATGAAGGTTCCACCAAAGATAACGATGGCAGCCTCTCAGGCGTGATGCTGGACGATCACTCTGCGCTCGTGAGCATATGCGACGAATCGGGGAATGGCTATTACCCCGCGTGCCCTGACTTCGGACAAGAATTTCGGTATCTGACGCTGCGTCAAGGGGAACTCTGGGTCTACGCGAATAAGGATAACCAAAATAATGAGCACGCGCAGTTCATCCCTTCCGTAACCTTGGAGCCGGATACACCGCATCGACGTGCCCTCGCTGACAAGCGGTTACAAGCGACAATCCGCAAAAATGGAGGGACGCTGGACGGGCTGTTCTGCAACGAAACGGCGTGGCCTAGATACATCGGTGGGAATCCCGACGATGACCGGCTGGTCACGATAGATATTCCGAAAGCAATGTCCGGGCGCTAAAACGAGCAATCGGTGGCAATGGATTGCGACCAGTATCAGCCGTTCGACACCGCCGCCCGGATCGTTGAGGGCCTGTATCAATTCGCCTCAGGAACCGGCGGGGGGCGACGGAACTGAATATTCGAAGGGGTACTCCGCATATGCGTATATTCATGAGAGCTGCAATTGCTTCAGCGTCGCTGGCATGCCTCGGAAGTTTTAGCGCGGTTGTTCATGCACAAGCAACGTGCGAGCACTTTGAAAGGACAACCTCCGAGCTGAAACGGCAGCACCCACATGTCGATATTTCGAATTTGAGTTCGCGCGAACTGTGTTTTGATAACTGCACCGCAAAGCAGATTCGGGCTGACCAGTTTTGGGAGAACGCCGCGCCGGGCGCCGCCGACTCGATCCGAACCAAATTGGTTGAATATGCGGATTGGACGGGGTACGTGACTGACATAGCAATCCGCGGAAGAGCAAATCCCATTGTAAGAATCGCACGTTACGTGGGCACCGCTTCTTGTATGCGTGATACCTATCTGGACCGTGCTGCGGATGGCTATAGGCTAGTGAGCAATCCAACCCTCGACGGCTTCTCTCAGGAAGCGGGGTACTGCGGCGGGGCATTCGTCTACTTCGAGACTTGGCGGGGCACCACGTATGCAGTCCTCTGGGACCAAGGTGAACGCTACAAGGAAATAGTTGCCTATCGCATGACGCCAATGCTCGATACGGAGAAGGTTTGTGCCGTTCGAAGAACGGGGCGGCAGGAAGCCGACAAATAGCCGCGAGGATGGTGTCGGTCGCGCGTATCCGCAGAGCCACAAGACATTTGGGGACCCCTTAATTTCGTTCGACAGCAACTGTCTCTTGTTTATTCACGAGGCGGGCGACCGTCCGTTATCGAGAAAGCTGAAGGGCCGTTGAGGGTCGGGTGCCGCCGATCGCAAATGGCGGTGCTCATCCCCCCTGCCGAAGTTTGCTGTCGGACCGTGGTCGGCCAATACGGGACGTTCGACGGGCTGACCTAGATTGGCGACAATCAGAACGGTCAACGCATTCCAACTTTGGCAAACGGACCACGTCCAAGAAAAAATGGAAACCACCACCCCTATTGTTGCGACCGACCGTTGTTTGCTCAGACCTGCGACAACTCACGACTATGACGCGCTGGTTGCGGGGATTGGAGCGCCGGGGTTCCCTGCAGAACTTCCACTAGCCAATTTGCAACGGCAAGGAAAGCTGAAACCTTGGTTGGATTCGATGCTCGCGATGTCGTT
>NZ_AWZT01000123.1 GCF_000472525.1 Paraburkholderia dilworthii | reverse complement strand
CCGACTGCGGAAAGAAGCGTGACCCGCGCAAACGACGTTTCCGAAACCGAACCATCGGAGATCGGCCCTTGACATCACCGCCCAATTAAAGAAGCAGTCTTTCGCACTGGGTTGGCGAACGTCTGTTGACGAGCGACGAGCCGCCGTTTTTTCAAGGCGACGACGACCGACCGACAGTGATTGTCGTTTGAGCGATCCGTTGGCGGCTCGTCAAGACAGGGCCTCTTTCATCACAGTCAGCAGTGTGATTGTGTCCCGCCTATCGGCACGCCGGCCTCGAGCCGGTTTTTTTGTCATCCTTGACGACACTAGGGGAAACCCCTAGTATAAATTAGGTGTTAACCCTTATTTTGCTTCCGCGTCAAGGCCGCGCCACTTTCAACGATGGGATACCCGATGAATTTTCATACCCGCAAATGGGTCAAGCCCGAAGACCTGAACCCCAACGGCACGCTGTTCGGTGGCAGCCTGCTGCGCTGGATCGACGAGGAAGCCGCAATCTATGCCATCTGCCAGCTCGCCAACGAGCGCATTGTCACGAAGTTCATGTCGGAGATCAATTTCGTCAGCTCGGCGCGTCAAGGCGACATCATTGAGCTCGGCATGACCGCCACGCACTTCGGCAGCACATCAATCACGCTGCGCTGCGAAGTCCGCAACAAGATCACCCGCAAGAGCATTCTGACTGTTGAAAAGATGGTGTTCGTCAATCTCAACGAGAGCGGCGAGCCGGCACCGCATGGGCGGACGAAGATCTGTCATGCGGATGAGGCGTTTGCTCGGTACCCGCAAGAACGGGAACATATCGCCTGTTGTACAGCCGCCGGTGGGCAACACTGATGCATGCGCGTCGGAGCACATACGATGCACTGAGCGGCTTGTACTGCCTGGTCATTGCGAGGGGCGTACAGGAAGCATCGCGCTGTAGCCCCGTGAGCTGAAGAACCCAACTGGCTGCATGTATATGCGGCACTGGCACCCGATACTCGATGTCCGCGCTGTTCGTGGCGACCGAGATAGAGCGCGGAACGCCGCCCGTACAGATAAGACGTACAGAAGTCCGGTGGGCGCCCGGCCTCGACCCGGGCGTTGGCCATAAGAGAAAAAATCGTTAGTCGTCTCAGGCTTACTGCCCATATGTTTAATCTGATCAACGTCAGGATGCTGTCGCGCGGCGCCACGCTGCTTGCGCCTATTTTCATCGCGGGACTCGTGACAGGTAACCCGATGTGGTTCCGCATCGAAATCGTGACCGTTTCAGCGTTTATTGCGGCGGAGCGATCGCGCCTCGCCCCACTCGGGGTGCTGCTGCATTTGCTCGTCGTAGGTCTCGGTTTCGTCGCAATGACCATATCCGCCGGAAGGCCAGCTTTGTTCGTGATTGCGTCAGTGTTGCTCGCGATGGCCTGCGTGGCCGTCACTGCCGCAGGCACAGAGATGCGCTGGGCAGGCTCCTTCACCTTCATCCCCGTCCTGTACCTCGCCTGCGTCACGGCGAACGATGCGAACGGGCGGAATCTGGCGCAGCTTGGTCTTCTCGGTCTCAACACGCTCCCCTATCTGCTTTGCGCGGCACTACCCGTCATACTGGACGCGATCATTTCTTATCCTGCAAAGCGCTGCGCGGACAGATCGAACAGCCATGGTTGGCTCGCCGTTCGGCAAGTCTCGGAAACACCGTCACCCGGCTGTTTCGAAGGGATGATCGCCGCTGCCCTCGCCGTCGGCGTCGCCGCATCGCTCGTCGAGTGGCATCACGTTCACTACGCGCAATGGCTGGTCTGGTCGGCCGCCAGCGTCGTCACCGGTGATGTCGCGACGGCGTGCGCCAAATGGAAAGACCGGATGATGGGAGCGATGGTCGGCGTGCCCGCCGGTATGCTGGTGGGAATCTTCATGCCACACGCCCCGCTACTCTCAGACGTATTGACGGCCGCGCTCGCATTGACGCTCGTCGCGTTTAATCAATATGTCATAGCATTCGGCACGAGATGCGCGCTGCACGCCGTCGCAATCATCGTCGCTGGACATGCCCTTTTTTCAACCGACGACCGCGCGATAAACGTCGCGATTGGCAGCATAATCGGCATCGTCTTCGTGCTGGGAACGAACTTGATCAGGCGGTCGCTCAAAGGCCGGTGGCATCGTGATGTCTTTGGACCTCACCATCGTTAAGCGCCGAATGGCCTCGTTGCTAACCAGGGTATCGGCCCCGGCGCACTCCTTTCAACCGAAAGTCACGTATGGATCGATACCCGGTTCGTCGACTGTGTACGACCTGTGCGCCTCCCGACACCAAAGCTCCGGCCGATAATTGGAGCCATGAAAACCCGAACCAAATGACGCCAACGTCCGGCGGATTCAACCGGTCGATGCAACGGTTTGATGAAATCGCTCAGCCGGCGTGTCGAAGTTTAGTGTCTTTCGGGGACGTTCGTTGAGCCGCCTGGCTACGACATTAAGTCTGGTTTGTGAATAGACGGAGAGATCAGTGCCTTTAGGGAAGTACTGCCTCAGAAGCCCGTTCGTGTTTTCGTTCGAGCCGCGTTGCCAGGGATGCTGTGG
>NZ_AWZT01000122.1 GCF_000472525.1 Paraburkholderia dilworthii | reverse complement strand
GCGGTGCTGTCGGGCGTCGGTTCGATTGCCAACGGCACGCACGCCATTCCGTTCAACACGGCGGACCAGACGTTGCTCGGCGCGGTGTCGTTCGGTAGCGCAAGCGGCAACACGTATCGCCAGTTGACCAATGTCGCCGATGGTACGCAGGCGCACGATGCCGTGACGATCCGCCAGCTGGCCGGCGCGTTGTCTTCGTTTGCAGTGACCGGGCAGATGTATTTCCACGCGAACTCGACGGCTGCGGATTCGCTGGCGGTCGGCGCGGAGTCGATTGCAGTCGGACCGACCACTGTGGTCAACGGCGACAACGGCGTGGGCATGGGCAACGGCGCGATCGTTGATTCGACGGCGCCGGGAGGGGTCGCCATCGGGCAGGCCGCGAACTCGGCGCAGGCAGATGCGATTGCCGTGGGCAGCGGCTCCGTCGCGAGCGGCGCGCAGTCGATTGCTCAAGGCGCGAATGCGAGCGCGGCCAACGCCGGGTCCATCGCCATCGGTTCAGGCGCGCACAGCACTGCCATCGACGCGCTCGCGTTGGGCGCCGGGGCGAGCGCGTCGTTTGCGAACAGCGTCGCACTTGGAGCTGGATCGGCCACGACGGTGGGTGCCTTGAGCAATTACATCGCGTATGGCTTGAGCAGTCCGCAATCGTCGATAGGCGAAGTGAACGTCGGCAACCGGCAGATCACCGGCCTCGCGGCGGGCAAGTCCGGCACGGATGCTGTGAACGTGTCGCAGCTCGACGCCGTTGCAAGCCGGTTGACGACACTCATCAACCAGCAGACGACCAATAACGGCGGCAGCTTCTCGTCGTCGCCCGGCACACCGACGCCGCCGACGCCTTCGGGGACGAACTCGTCGGCGGGTGGCCAGGGCGCCGTGGCTTCGGGCAACAACAGCTCCGCGGTGGGCAACGGCTCGACAGCGGCGGGCACCGGTTCGACCGCGGTGGGAGCCGGCGCAACCTCAACGGGCAGCGGCTCGACGGCGCTCGGCGCGAATAGTAACGACGGCGGACGCGCGAACGTGGTGGCAGTCGGCTCGGCGGACACGACACGGCAGATCGTCAACCTCGCAGCCGGCACGGCGCCCACGGATGCCGTCAACGTCCAGCAGTTGAACTCCACGCTTTCTCAGGCTAACGCCTACACCGACGCTCAGGTCGCGGGGTTGCGAAACAACCTTGACTCGTACCGCCGCGATGCGGACGGCGGGACAGCTACAGCGATGGCCGTTGCAGGGTTGCCGCAGCCGACGGGTCCAGGAAAGAGCATGGTGGCTATCGCGGGCAGCGTGTATCGCGGTCAGGCAGGGCAGGCGCTTGGCATTTCGACGGTCTCCGAGAACGATCATTGGGTCTACAAGGCCGCAGTCTCGACCAACACCCGCGGTACATACGGCGCCGTGGTGGGCGCAGGATATCAATGGTGAGAACGATAGCCGACTGCGTCCATCGCATAACGTTTGGAGTATTCAACATGAACAGAAAATCAGTGCTAGTCCTGTCTGCCACGCTTTGCTGCCTGTGCGCCGTCACTGGCTGCGGCACCGTAGATACGTCGTTTCCGCAGCCCGATACGGCAACCATGAAAGAAGGCACCTTTCCTAACCTTGAGAATCTCGGCAAGGTCGAACCTGGTCTGACAAAGAATCAGATATACGACTTGCTCGGGCCGCCTCACTTTCACGAATGGATTGTCCACGTGAGGGTCTGGAACTACCTGCTGAACTTTCGCACCGCAGGCCGAACCGTGACGTGCCGGTACCAGATTCAATTCGATGATGATAGCCGGGTCACTACAACGCGTTGGAAAGATCCGGCGTGCGAGGCACTAGCCACCAGTAAAACGGTAGTCGAGTCAAGGACTCCAACGACCGCGCAAGCCGGGATAGCGCAGTAGCATTGACGTGGCCGAGCGCTGAACCGACTCAGGACAGGCGAGTCGGCACAGGCGCTGGGCTGCGCATATGTAGGCTCCTGCCAGAGGCGGTGCATTCAAAATAACCTATCGGCCATTGCGCGCCGCGACAGGCGTCCGGCCTCGTCCTCCAGTTCCAGAGTCCGGGGCCCTGACCGCCGACTCGCCGTTCGGGTTCAGCAGCGCTGCAATCTATGGATCACGGCGCACAAAAATGAGGGGATTCGACGGTTGTCGCTTGTATCCACGTTGGCATTCGATGACGAGTGGCGGTAAAGGAACTGGAGCGATCGTAGTATCTCCGAGGCGGTCCTCGGCTTTCGCAGCAGCGAACGACCGGGAGGCGTTGCGGATTCAACCGGTCGATGCAACCCGGCTATAGGCTTTGGCGCTAAAGTAGTCACACTAATTCTGACCACTTAGCCGGACTGCCGTGCCGCGACTGCCAGGTAAGGCCTGATTCCAAGCATGCGACGTGGACCTTTCTCTGGCGTCCTACCGGACGGGAGGCGGCTGTGCCTGGGGGCCATGTACTCGATAGCTTCACAAGGCCTCGATGCTGACGTCGAAGAATCCGTTGCATCCGGGTGCATGGCAACAGGCGCCACTTAAAGTTCGGCCGCCGTCCGCGGTCGAAGCTCCAATAGAGCAGTTTTACTCTTTCTATGGGGTCTAGCAGGTCGTCCGGATGTCCGCTTCGCGGAAAGCTGACCGTCCCTTTTGGGTCGAGTTATGCCGGCCGCATATCATATCGAGACTACGTCGCGCCGATCATCGACGTGTCGCTGACAATCGTCGGCCAGTGATAGGCACTTCCTTCGCACTGCAATGACGCCGTCAAGCCGCACTAAGGCTTGCCTAACTTCGCAGACTTGTCGCAGCCC
>NZ_AWZT01000014.1 GCF_000472525.1 Paraburkholderia dilworthii | reverse complement strand
CGTAATCAACGGCGGCACGATCGACTGGTCGAAGAGCACAGGCATCGTCAGCGCGCTTTACGATATGAACGGCGGCTTTAGCGCAGGCACGCTTGTCGCTAACCCGGCCTGGCTCGCGCCGCTGTACAGCGGTCTCGTGACGCAGATAACCGGCTACCAGCTCGTCAACTCGCTCACCGACCTTCAGAAGATNGAGAACAATCTTGCCGGCAACTACGCGTTAGGCAAAGACCTCGACGCTGGCAATTCCACGTTCCAGACGCTTGGTTTCGCTGCCGGCACGTCGTTCACCGGGCAGTTCGACGGTATGTGGCATACGATCTCAAACCTTTTGCCGACCTACGTCGCGGTGTTTGGCGATATCGGTCCAAACGGCGTCGTGCGCGACCTGAACGTCAACGCGAACGTCGGCCAGGCGCTTTTTTACTTCCCTAACGGGGCCGCGATACTGGCCATTGAAAATCACGGAACGATTGCCAACGTGTTTACATCCGGGGCCATTGCATCGGGAAACCTTGGCAACGAGTTCGCCGGGCTCGTCGCGACCAACTTCGGGTTGATCGCGCGATCGGGCAGTAGCGCGACCGTTACGGCGGATGGCGCTGCCGGCGGGCTGGTTGTCGGTAACAAAGGGACGATCACCGAGTCGTATGCCACCGGTCCGGTCTCCGGACTTAGCTCGCACGGTTCAGCGGGAGGACTCGTCGGCTCGTTCGTTGGGAACACCGGCACGATCACGCAGTCGTTTGCGTCCGGAAGGGTGGTCGCAGCGTCGGGGAGAGCAGGAGGTATCTGCGCCGGCTGCGGCGATCTTGGCGGCGACGTTTACTGGGACATCCAGACGACGGGTCAACCGTCGAGCGGCGGCAATCTGCCGGCATCGAACGGGCTCACTACCGCTCAGATGAGCGACCCGAAAAGTTTTTCCGGCTGGGACTTCGGCCCGAACGGCGTGTGGGTGACGCTGCCCGGAGCCTCCCACCCCGTTCTCAGCTGGCAAGTCGCCCCGCACTGAATCATGGTCTCCTGAGCGACGCTCGTATGGGCGTCTACCGCGTTGCGCGACGCGGTAGACGTCGTTTGCGCAAAATTCGCCTCGCGGCGGCCGTTGTTCCTCTCGGGACGATCTTCACCAATCCGTTCAGGCCGGCCACGAGCGCGCGATACAGCAAGGCAGGACGCGGCCCGATCCCCGCTCGTGCCGCATTACGATTTCGCACCACGCCGCCCGTGCTTCGCAGCGTCGATTACATCCGATGTAGTTGGCGTAACGAACGACCGCGCCTACTCTTCGGCTGTCGCGCTTCCATTCCGGTCGCGCTCACGGCCACGGAGATACCATGTCCAGCTATCCTCTTTACACGATCGAATCGGCTCCCGCGCAATCAAAGCCCGTGCTTCAGCAACTGCAACAGGCGTTCGGCATGATCCCGAACATCGCCGCAAAGATGGCCGTATCGCCGACGTTGATCAACGGTTTCATCGGCTTGTTCGAGCGCGTGCATGCGAGCAGTCTGACCGAGCCGCAGATTCAGACGCTGTTGCTGACCAATGCGGTGGCGAACGCAAGCGAATGGCCGGTCGCGTTTCATACGGCGCTCGCGTTGAAGGAGGGCGTGCGGCCTGCCGATGTCGACGCGATCCGGCACGGTGTGTTGCCGAACGACGCCGGATTGGCCGCGTGTTCGGCATTGGCTCGCACGCTGATAGAAAAGCGCGGCCGCCTGGCCGAACCTGACAAGAAACGCTTCCTGGAAGCCGGGTTCAGCGCCGAGCAGATACTCGAGGTGATTGCCGTGGTGGCTGCATCGACGATGACGAACTACGCGAGCAGCGTCACGCACCCGCCGCTCGAAGCGCAGTTCGAGGAGTTCGCCTGGCATGCGCCCGCACCATGAGTCATCATTGTCCGTCCACGTAAATTGGGAAAATTCGATGAATGCCACCCGCCCCGATCCGAAAGCGCCGCCGGTCGAACTCGGTGATCTGCTGCGCTATTGGCGGGACGTGCGTGGTGTGAGTCAGCTTGAACTATCGCTCGAGGCCGGCATCTCGCAGCGTCAGATCAGTTTCATCGAAAGCGGGCGTAGCGTGCCTGGACGGGACACGTTGCTGACGCTTGCACAGACGCTCGATGTGCCGCTGCGCGAGCGCAATGCCCTGCTGCTCGCGGCGGGCTACGCGCCCTTGTATTCAGAGGCGCCGTGGAACGCACAGGAGATGCACAGCGTCATCCGCGCGCTCGAACGAGTCGTTCGCCAGCATGAGCCGTTTCCCGCGATCGTGATGGATCGCCACTGGAACGTTCTGATGACCAACGACGCAGCGCCGCGCTTCTTCGACTGTTTCATCGACATGGCCGCGCGTGAAGGTCCGCGCAACATGCTGCATCTGATCTTCGATCCGCAGGGGATGCGGCCATTCGTGGCCGATTGGGACACCGTTTCGCGATGCTTGCTGCAACGTGTGTATCGAGAATCGGTCGGTCACATGGTCGACGCCGGCACCCGGCGTCTGCTCGACGAACTGTTTGCGTACCCAGACGTGCCGCGCGACTGGAAGACACATTACGGGCCGCCCGCCGCGCCCACGATGCCCGTCATTCCAATGGATTTCATCAGCGATGGCGTCGTCCTTCGATATTTCTCGATGGTGACGACCGTTGGTGCACCGCAGAGCGTTGTGACACAGGAACTCCGCCTCGAATGCATGTTCCCCGCCGACGACGAAACCGAAGCACGCCACCGCGAATTGCTCGCCGTGCATTCGAAAGGGCACTGAACCGATTCTGCCGATGGGGCGCCGCGTTACTCGTCTGTCTACATCATGCGGCGCTGATTCGCCTCGCGTATTCCAATGCCTCAATCAGAATGTCCACTTCCTGCCGCGCTTCGCGAAGCTTCTTGCGAAGCAGGATGTTCTGTTGGATCGCTGCCGTCACATCCGTGATCTCGATGAAGTCCCGGCAGCGCAACGGACGTCGTTCATTCGGATCAGAACCGCAGGTTCTCCAGCCCGCGAGAACATCCTGACGGGCAGACGACCCAACGATCCCCTTTGTCTGCATAGTCCGGCCAATAGCATTCTGCCCGGTCGCGGAGCCGCTTTCCGCGCAATCGTGAGGCTCCGTCCACGAGGTCGGCCGGGTGCTAGATACGCCAAACAGCATCGGATTGCTCCTTCTAATTGTACGAGCGAATTGCGGCCCGCTATCGGAAAGGCCGCATTGGGATACTGGCGATCGAGCCGCATGAAGCGTCCGATCCGCGCAACGTGCCTGGTTCACTTGAACTGATAGATGTAGCCGAGGCGGGCTGCGGGAATGAAGCGCTTGCCGATGAGCGGACTATCGGAGATTGCGCTGCCGAGATGCGTTACCTGCAAATCGAGGCTCACCGACTGATGCTGCGTCATCTGGTAAGCAACCCGTGTTCCAATCGTGGCGTTCACTGTGGATTTCCCGTCATACGCAGGCCGTCCGGCTCGCGCCTCTGATTGCATCACGCCATAGTAGTAGTCGACGTATTTGCTGTTCAGCCACTTCGCGTCGGCATGCGGCTCGATCGTCCATTTCCCGGATTCGAACGTCTTTCTGAATTCAACGGCGGCCTGCTGTCCCTTGTTTCCGCCGATCAGATAGCTCGCCGTCAGCGTACCGAATCCCGAATGCCATCCGAGCGCCGGGCCATACCAGAACGTGACGCTGTCGCGGTTCTGCATGCCGTTCAGAATCGGCGCGTCCGATGCCTTATAGCCTTCGAGAATGCCGACTCGGCCACGCAACGCCAAGCTGACATCGTTCCATTGGCCGACCTTGAGATCGAGCGTCGTAGCAAACGCGCTGATCCATTTGTTATCGACGTAGAAGAGCGGAATCGGCGTGATGCGCGCGCTGTCGCCTTTGTACGGCGATGGCTCGATTCCCACACCGGCGCCGAGTCCCCAATGGGTCACATTGGTCGCCTTGCTCAGGACCGTGAAGCCGGAGCCTTCGGGATTGTTCACGTTCTGCGCGCGAACGATACCGGCACTCAAAAAAAGCGAGGCGGTGGCCAACAGCATCCGGTATTTGCGCTGCCGGTCTTTTCTCGCGATAGCTGCCGATGCGGTCTGCAAAAACTTTGAGACACAGGCGCCTTCGCCATGCGCCGATTTCGATGACATTGCCATTCACGAACCTCCAGTCGGGGAGCCCGAGATTACTCAGGAGATTCAACGGCATGATGTGCGTTATTTTTCCGCGTCGATACAATGTGTCCGCGCTGAAATATTGACGACGAACGGCTGACATCAAGCGGTAAGCCGCCTCAGGTTAGCATTGGGAATGACTTATATGCCGCACGTACTGGTGGTCGACGACGAAGAGGACATCAGGTCCTTGCTGACCGGATTTTTTCGCAAGCACGGCCACGAAGTGAGCATTGCGACCGACGGCCAGAGCCTTTTTGCGGCGCTGGAGGTTCAGCACGTCGACATCGTGATTCTGGATGTCATGCTGCCGGGCGAAGACGGCTTTAGCCTGTGCAGGCGGATACGCGCGGCATCGAAAGTGCCGGTGATCATGCTCACTGCGGTGGCCGACCATGTCGATCGGATCGTGGGCCTGGAAATGGGCGCTGACGACTACCTGGTCAAACCATTCGATGCACGCGAACTGCTCGCGCGAGTCAAGGCCGTACTGCGTAGAACGACGCAGGCGGAGGCCGCAGTCGCGGGTACGGCCACGAGGCCAGTACTTTCGTTTGCGGGCTGGCGTCTGGATATTGCGCGGCGCGAACTGCGTTCCGCGGATCATACGCTGACTATTCTTTCCAGTAGCGAGTTCGATCTTCTGCTCGTGTTTGCCGAGCATGCTCAACGAGTACTGACGCGCGATCAATTGCTCGATCTCGCGCGCGGCTCGTCGCATGAAGTCTACGATCGAAGCATCGACGTGCAGGTGGGCCGTTTGCGCAGAAAACTCGACGCCGGCCCGGATACGCCTTCCGTTATTCGCACGGTCCGAGGCGGCGGCTATATGTTCACTCCGATGGTTCGACGCGGATGAGGGCCGGTCTCCGTCCGCCGGATACGATCGCGTGGCGGATCGCGCTTACGGTCGGCGCGGCTATTATCGGCGTGCTCGTTCTCAGTGTGCTCTTTAACCACCTTGCAGGTCCGACACCGACCGAGACCGCGTTGCTCGATCGGGCGGACGACACGGTGCGCATGATCGATGCAGCGTCGGCGGCCGAGCGCGCGCGACTGGCGGGCGCAGTGCAGATTGAATCGAGTAAGGGCGCATGGTATCCGGCCGCTTCGCAGGTCGCCCGTCGCCTCGCAGCGGAGCAACCCCTCGATGCAAATTCGGATATGGCCAGGTGGTTTTTGACAGAAGGCCGCCAGCGTCGCCGGCTGTTTTTCAGCTCCGACGATCCGCTCTCTCGCGCAATCACGTTCGATCGCGCTGCCCATCCGCATGCCTACTTTCTGGCTGTCGAGTTGCGCGATAGCAGCTGGGTGGTTTTTATCGCCACGCATCGCGACTGGGGGCTGTTGCAACCCTCGCAGGTTGCCGTCGCATTGGGATGTGTGGCACTGTCGATTCTTGCGGCCTCCGTCCTGGCCACCTATTTCCTTTCCAAGCCGATCAGGCAGTTCGCGCAGGAGCTTCGCCGGATCGGTGGCGATCCGCGCGCGGGTCCGGTACGCGAAAGCGGGCCGCGAGAACTACGCGCGGCGATTGCGGCGTTCAACTCGCTGCAGGCGCAATTGCGCAAGTTCATCGAGGACCGGACGATGATGCTCGCCGCGATGTCGCATGATTTGCGTACCCCGCTCACAAAGATCCGGCTTCGCGCAGAGTTCATCGAAGACGACGATCAACGGGCGCGTCTCTTTCGCGATGTCGACGACTTGCAGGCGATGGCGGACTCGGCCCTGTCTTTCTTCCGGGACGACTACAAGGACGAAGAGGCCACGGTTTTCGACTTCGCCGGACTACTGCGCACCATCACCGACGACTATAGCGATCAGCGGCAGCCTGTTTCGTACACCGGTCCCGATCGCCTGCCATTCAACGGGCGGCCATCGTCGTTGCGGCGCGCCTGCATGAACCTCGTCGACAATGCGCTCAAATACGGCCATAGCGCTGAGTTGCAACTAAACTGTTGCGAGACGCATATGGTTTTCACGGTCAGCGACCGCGGCGCCGGCATTCCGGCTCACGCGCTCGAACAGGTATTTGCGCCGTTCTTTCGCCTTGAGCAATCGAGAAACCGCAGCACAGGCGGCATGGGTCTCGGGCTGACATCCGCGCGAGCCGTGATCCGCGCTCATGGCGGCGATATCGCGCTTCGCAACGGCGAATGCGGCGGGTTGGAAGTGTGCGTGACATTGCCGCTCGTGTCGTGATTGCCGCCTGTCGGCACGAAGTCGAGCACCGTTTTATCGAGACCTCGCTCAGCTGCCTGGCCGAATACCTTCAAACAGACGCGCGCCCTAACCACTCACGCACGTAGATTGAATGCGGTGGCCGCACCACCGGATGCTCGCGAGATCTCGGTGTTCCGACAAACAGAAAACCCAGCACGCGCTCGGACGGCTCGAAGTCGAGCGCGGCTCGCAGGTTTGCGTCGTACGCGTCGGCGCCCGTTGCCCAGAAGCCGCCGTAACCGAGCGCGTGAATCGCATTGAGCATGTTCATCGCGGCCGCGCCGACCGCAAGCAATTGTTCGGATTCCGGAATGCGCGAGTCCGCAGACGGCGCCGCGGCGATCACGATCACGAGCGGCGCCGTGTACGCGAGTTGCCGGCGATGCTCGTGCTCCGCGCGGGGCGTTGCCGGATCGCGTCGCGCCGCGATATCGACCAGAACATCGCCGAAATCGGCGCGCGCGTCGTCGCGAATCAGCACGAAGCGCCACGGACGCAGCGCTCCATGATCCGGCGCTCGCATCGCGGCATCGAAGATCAGGGCTAGCTCGGTACCGCTGGGCGCCGGCGCGGCCAACGGCCAGTACGACTGCCGCGAGAGCAGCGTGTCAAAGAACGCTTGTTGCGGCGGCGAAGCAGTGTGGTCGCTGCGGCGGATCTGCGAGGTGTCCATGACGGTCGGCTCGAGTTTCTATCCGATAGATGATCGCCATAAACGCGCGATAATGCAAATGATTCTTATTTGCTTGTCTGATGAAAGCTTTTAGCTTAAGCTGCGTTTCGATTGCTGCGCACGTCCGCTTCGTCGACCGTAGGTTGATTTCGGGGCAGTGCCCGGCGCATGAATGGGCCGTCAATAACCCGTTCGCATAGCGCTGTGAGCAGGGGTGCTTGCCCTAAACAGCCCCGCCCGGAATTCGGTGACAACACATCGGGCAGCGGTAGCACCTCGGCGCTGAATCGAAGCGAGAGAGAGCTTGACATGCGTCGCAGCCGGCGAGTAGATTTTAATGGAAATGATTCGCATTTAGATGCATGTCGAATGGCAGGCGAATCGAGGTAACCAAGGCAATCGGCGGCGCATTGCGCGGAAGAGCAGCGCGGCGCTTTCATCAATCAAACAGACGCACACAACTTCATTCGGGAGCCGCGATGAGCTGGGGTGACGAAAACAGCAACTTCGTTGTCGTTGTAAATCATGAGGAACAGTATTCGATCTGGCCGGACTACAAAGCGATCCCCGCCGGCTGGCGCGAAGCGGGCAAGTCGGGAAAAAAGGACGAATGCCTGCAATGGATCGACGAAGTCTGGACTGACATGCGTCCGCTGAGCTTGCGGCAGGCGATGGCCGAGAGCGCGGCGGCCGAAGGCGTCATCGATGCGTGATCCGCGGGCGTCCAACAGATGACCCCGTCGAATCGTCCGCCGCACGCGTCGAACGCGCTCACGCTCGTGTGTCTCGCGCACGCGGGCGGCAGCGTCGCGCTCTATCGGGACTGGCAGCATCGGCTGCCGTCATTCGTGCAGGTGCGCACGCTCGAACTGCCTGGCCACGGTATGCGCCGGTCCACGCCGCCGCACACCGAATGGCCCGCGCTCATCGCCCAACTCGCGGATGAACTCCTCGCACTAATCGACAGCGGCGCTCCGTTTGCGTTGTTCGGCCACAGCATGGGCTCGCTCGTGGGCCTTGAACTGATGCACGCGCTGCGCGAGCGCGGCAAGCGCGCTCCGGTCTGGTTCGGGGCGTCGGCCACGATATCGCCCGTGCGCCGCAATCACGAAGCGCATTGGCTGGATTGTTCGCATGACGAAATGATTGCGTGTCTGCGCGAACGCGGCGGCACGCCTGCCGAACTACTTGACGACGCGGATTTCGTCGACTTCATGTTGCCGCTGCTGCGCGCCGACTTTCATCTGTGCGGCGCGCATCCGGCACATATCGCGGCGCGGGCCGCTGCGGGCGCCGCGATGTTACATGGCTCGCCGGCCGCAGGAGTGCGGAGCATGTCGGCCGCGCTGGACTGTCCGATCGACGTGTTCGTCGGCCGCGACGATCCTGCCACGGCCGCCCATACGGATGTCGATGCCTGGGCTGAGCAGACGCGTGGCGTATGCGCGGTTCACTGGTTCGACGGCGGGCATTTCTTCATCGACACGGCGCGCGAAGCGGTACTCGCAGTCGTTGCCAAAGCGCTCGCTGAGCATGCGCAGCGAGCGCAACAGGCGCGAGGCGTGCACAGCATGCAAGGCGTCGCGGCATGACGGAACCGTTGCGTGAATAGCTCGCGCCGTGCGCTTCGTAACCATCACTCGCAGTACTGAGGCAACCCGGATAAGGACCGAATGATCATGAGCCAGGCTTCGCTGCCGATCTTCGATTTCTCGCCGTTCGTTGGCCAAAGCGAGCGCTACGTCGCGCTGATCAAACAGTTCGCGGCGGCCGAGCCGTTTCGCAGCGCGACTGTCGAGGAACTGCTGCTCGACGACGACTTTCATCGCCGCCCGTTGCGTCCCGAGGACTTCGATTTTCTCAAGTTCATGAAGCCCGTGCGCCAGCACAACGTAAGCCGTCTTCCGGCGCTCGCGTCCGGGCGCACGCTGATGTCGATCTACGAGCTCGACGTCGCGCGCGCGCCGGCAAGCAGCGAGCCGGCCGACTGGCAACGCTTTGCCGATTTCTATCGGGAAGACACGCGCGTGCTCGGAGCGCAGATCGCGCCGTTTCTCGAAGCCTACGCGTTCGAATACCTGGCGAAGGACGTCGATACGAGCGAGGGCATCGACGCCGCAAGCGCGCGCTTGACGCATATCGTCGATGAGGAACTCGCATTCTGGAGCGCCACGTTTGAGCGGCTCATGCGCAACGACTACCTCGACGAAGGGCTGCGTTTCATCATGGTGCAGCGCTGGGCGCTGGCGGTATCGAAGCGCCGCGCGCTCGCGCGAGCCGGCGCAAGTGGATTCTTCGACATGCTTGCGCCCGACGAGCGCCCGAGTCTTCATCGCCAGTTGCCTGACGACGCGCTCTTCGAGCGGGTCGCCGCGGCAAGCTGTATCGCGCGCAGGCAGCACGCCTACTGGCAGTTCTATCTGCCGACGAGCATCGCGAAATGCAATCTGCTGTATGCACTGGCACGCCGTCCCGACCGCGCATTCGGCCTGGTCGGCGCGGCCTTCGCGGCCGAGGCTGAATGGCTCGCGTTCGGTCTCGCGCTTGAACGCGCTTGCGCCCATCTGCAACCGGCCGGCCGTGGCCCCGCGGATGCCGTCGCGTTGAAAGCGGCACTGGAGCAGCGCTGCGCGCGTGCGCTGCAGCGCATGGTTGACAGCTTCGGCGACGCGGCGCGCGCTCAGTGCGTGCAGGGCATCGTCGCAGGCCAGCGGCTCGCGGAGCGCGGGCGCTGGGATCTCGGCGAGCAGTTGCGCTGGCTGTCGTCGATTCGCGACTACATGGCCTTTGCGCATCGCATCAGTTCGCGTATCGACGCCGAGTGTCCCGGCATCGACCGCGAGACGTTTGTCGAGCCGCATGAAATGTGTTCCACAACGCACGTCCACAACGATCACCGTCTTGTCACGATCGAGGAGGGCGACATGCTGTTCTGGGGCAACGTCGGCATGCAGCTCTCGATGCACAAAGGCGATATGGTGCTGATTCCCGATGGCCGTTTGCACGGCTCGACGGTCGTATCCGATGAATGCACGTACCACCAGCCGATCATTCCCGACGAGTGGGTCGAGGCTCTCGTCGCCGAGCTCGATCTACCGATGGCGGCCTCGACCTGATAGCACGAGATCGACAACGAATCGGCAGCACGATGCGGGCGCTAACGGCAAAGATCGACAACAAATGCGCCTCTTCCCCCACGACAGCAGCATCGACGTCCCGGCCAGCGGTCTGGGATGCCTCGCGCGTTCGACGCGCACAACTGTGGGTCAGGGAGAGAGAGCGAACGATGCAAGCAGGCAACAGTGCTATCGCAGAGGCCGATCGATTCGAGGTTGGCGACTGGAAGAGCCGGATCATTGCCGGCAGGGCGAAGGGCGCGGCGGTGTCCGCGCCCGCGTGGCTGGACGCTTCGTATGCAACGCTGCGCGAGCAGGTGCTCGACCCGGCATATCCGTGCTTTTTCGGCACGATGGCGGAGCGGCGCGGCGAGATGTTCTACTCGTTCGTCAACGGCCGCGATCTGCGCGATTTGCCCGCGACGATGCAGACCTTCGCGGAGTTTGCCGTGCAGCCCGAGTACAGGAGAAACAACATCGCGGTATTTTTCGAGCCGGACCGGCAACCGCTTACGCACGATGCCTACCGAACATTCTTCTGGGGCATTCTGCAACGGTTGCACGACGTCGATCCAGATCCGGCGGCCGACCAGCAGCCCGACCCGATGGACGAGGCATGGGAGTTCTCGTATGCGGGCGTGCAGATGTTCGTCGTGTGCGCGTGCCCGTCGTTTCGCGCACGCCATAGCCGCAACCTGGGTCCAGGCATGGTGCTGCTGTTTCAGCCGCGTTCGGTGTTTGTCGATACCATCACGAACAAGGTGATTGGCCGTGAGGCTCGCAGTCAGGTGCGCAAGCGTCTCGAAACATGGGACGAGATCCCCGCGCATCCCGATCTCGGCTTTTATGGCGACCCCGGCAATCTCGAATGGAAGCAGTACTTTCTCGACGACGCCAACGCGCCCATCGAGGAGCGCTGCCCGTTCCTGAAACGCCGCGCGCAGGCGCGCGAGATGTCGGCGGCCGACGCGCAGTCCGCGCAGGCGCGCCGTCACGTGGCACCGCACGACGCGCGCAACGAACACGAAAGAACCTTCGCGCATGGAGACGCTGCGCGAGGCACCGATAACTGACGCGGCCGGCGCGCGAGGATATCTGCGTGACGCTCACGGCATTCGCTGGCATGAGCCGGCTCGCGGTCCTCTTGCTCTCACGCTGCAACGAAAAGGAGATTCATGTCGGTACTTTTGCAACTGGTCAGCAAGTCGCGTTGGATGATCGCCGCGGCGCTCGTCGCGAGCGTGCTCGGCGGCCTCGGCAATGCCGCGCTGCTCGCGCTCATCAACCAGGCGCTCGTCGCGACGCCGGACGGGCTCGCTCGCCTCGGCTGGCAATTCCTCGCGGTCGGCCTCGGGGTGCTGGCAATGCGCGCTCTTGCGCAGTCGCTGTTCATGTGGCTCGGCCAGCAGGCGAAGGCGACGCTGCGCATGCGCACGATTCGTCGGATCGGAGATGCCGCGTTTGCCCACCTGGAAAAGCAGGGCGCGGCGAAATCGCTTGCGGTGCTCACGCAGGATCTCGACACCATCGTGGTGTTTTTCGTAAGCCTGCCGTCGCTCGCGATGCAAAGCGCGGTGATAGTCGGCTGTCTCACGTATCTCGGCTATATGTCGTGGCCGATTCTGCTGGTCGGGATCGTGACCATCGTATTGGGGATGGCGGGCTTTCGCTACGCGCACAACCGCGCAATGTTTCATCTGCGCGCCTCGCGCAAACGCGAGGACGATCTGGTCAAGCACTTCCGCGCGCTCTTCGACGGCGCGAAGGAACTGAAGCTGCATCGCGCCCGCAAGCACGCGTTCGTTGAAGACACGCTCGCAAGCAACGTCGAGGCGGTGCGTGTGCAGCGAACCCGCGGCTATATGCTGTACGCGGCTGCGTCGAGTTGGGGCAACTTCATTCTGTTCGCGTTCATCGGGCTCACGCTGTTCGTATTCGCGCGTTATATCAAGGTCGATCCGCACGTGATGTCGGGTTATGCGATCGTGTTCGTCTACATGATCATGCCGATAGAAGCGGTGCTCTCCGCGATTCCGAGCCTCAGCTCGGCGCGCGTTGCGCTCGAACGCATCGAGCAGGTCAACGCTGAACTGCCGCGTGAAGTCATGCTCGAGCCGCCCGTTGCCGCATCGTTCGACACCATTGCGCTCGACGGTGCCACGCACCGCTACTTCCGCGAGAAGGAAAACGAGGTGTTCACCCTCGGGCCAGTCAATCTCACGTTCCGGCGCGGCGAACTCGTCTATCTGATCGGCGGCAACGGCAGCGGCAAGACCACGCTCGCGAAGATGCTGGTCGGTCTGTATGTGCCGGAGAGCGGACGCGTGCTGCTGAACGGCGAGCCCATCGACGAAGCGCGGCGCGATGCTTACCGTCAGCATTTCTCTGTCGTGTTCAGCGACTTCTTTTTGTTCGACACGCTGCTCGGCATGCACACCGATGGACTCGACGCGCTCGCGCAGCAACTGCTCGTCGACCTTCAACTCGATCACAAGGTCAGCGTGAAGGACGGCAAGTTTTCGACGCTGGATCTCTCTCAAGGGCAGCGCAAGCGGCTCGCGCTCGTCGTCGCGTATCTCGAGGACCGGCCGTTCTATGTGTTCGACGAATGGGCCGCGGATCAGGACCCGCTCTTCAAGGACGTGTTCTATAAGCGCCTGCTGCCCGAGCTGAAAGCGAAGGGCAAGACCGTGCTCGTCATCACGCACGACGACCGCTATTTCCATCTCGCCGAGCGCTTCGTCAAGCTCGATTTCGGCCAGATAGTCGAGGACGCCTCCGGCGCCGCGCACGCGGCGACCCTCACGTCCGCTTATAACTGATCAGGATGTCAACGCACATGAATGGCAATCCATCCGTTATTTCCGCGGGCGTCGCGCACGGCGAGCCGATGTACGAACTTGACGGCGTGTCGTTTTGCATCGGCGAGCGCGTGCTGTTGCATCCGCTCGCGCTCACGCTGCCGAAAGGACGCGTGTGCGGCCTGATCGGTCACAACGGATCGGGCAAATCGACGCTGCTCAAACTGCTAGCGCGTCAACAGTCGCCGACGGCGGGCGCGCTGCGTTTCGCGGGCCGCCCGTTGCGCGACTGGGAGAATCGCGAGTTTGCCCGGCAGGCGGCCTATCTTCCCCAGCAGCAGCCCGCCGCGAGCGGCATGACAGTGCGCGAACTGGTGGCGCTCGGCCGCTATCCGTGGCATGGGGCGCTCGGGCGCTTTACGGGCGTCGACGGCGAGAAGGTTGATGAGGCGATGGAGCTCACCGACATCACGCGTTTCGCGGATCGCGCTGTGGACAACCTATCGGGCGGCGAGCGGCAGCGAGCATGGATCGCGATGCTGGTCGCGCAGGACAGCCGGTGCTTGCTGCTCGACGAGCCGATCTCCGCGCTCGATATCGCGCATCAGATCGAAGTGCTCGATCTCGTGCGCACGCTGAGTCAGCAGCGCGGTTTAGGGGTGGTGGTCGTGCTGCACGACGTCAATATGGCAGCGCGTTTCTGCGACGACCTGATCGCGCTGAAGGGCGGCCGCCTGCTCGCAAGCGGCACCGCGCCGGAGTTGATCGACGAAAAGACGCTCGGCGCGATTTACGGCGTGCCAATGGGTACGGTCGCGCATCCGCGCGGCGGCACGCCAATCAGTTTCGCGTATTGACCGGCCTGCGCGTGTCGGCCCTCGCATCGTTATGATGCGAGGCGGCCCGCGTCGCATGATCGGCAACGGATAACGGCGTTCGCAAGAGACGCCTTGCTTCCCCGCAATGACGAAATTCACGCCGCCGGCGCAAGCATGCGACGGCGACGGTCTCTGTGCGCCGCGCTGATGTGGTGCATGGCGATGACGGCCGCGCGGCGCGCGGCATATCTCGGGAGGCGAGGATGTCTGTTACCAATACGCAGCGCCAGGATGGCGTGGGCATTCGTGCGGCGGGTGTGGCTGGTGAGGAAAATGCGGTAGCCAGCAGGGTGGGTCGCGCGGCGGGTACTACTTCGGCGAATACGACGGCCAATACGATCGGCAATGCCGCAGTTAATACGGCGGCCAGCACAACGGCCAGCACAACGGCTCACGCGGCAACGCTTAACAGAGCGATGGCCGACGCGGCGCCCGATACCGCGAACTGGGCGGTGGCGCCCGCAAACGACCTCGTCTCGGTGATGAAACTGCACGTCGGCGAGCGGCCCAATCAATTGGCGGTGCGATTCCTCGCAGACGGCGAGGCGGACGCGCGAGCTGACCTACGCGTCGCTCGACGTGCGCGCCCGGCGTCTCGCGACTGCGTTGCGCAGACACGGCGCACCCAACGATCGCGTGCTGCTGATGCTGCAAAGCGGACTGGATTACGTGGTGTCGTTCTTCGTCTGCCAGTACGCGGGGATGATAGCGGTTCCCGCGTATCCGCCCGAAGCGCTGCAAAGCGGACATCTCGAACGGTTACGGCGGATGTCGGGCGATTGCATGGCACGCATCGCGGTGCTCGATCACGCATCGCATGCGTCGCTTGTCGACGCGGGCGCCGAGCTTGACCTGCGCGGCGCGATACTGCTGTCGCCCGACGCCGCCAACAGGGACGACGGCGTCGATGATGACGGCTTTTGCATCGACAGCGCGCAGCCCGATGCGATTTCGTTTCTGCAGTACACATCTGGATCGACCTCATCGCCGAAAGGTGTAATGGTTAGTCATGCGAATGTATGCGCGAACGTTAGCGCGATGTCGCGTGGCATGGGTTGCCGCGTCGGTGATCGCATGTTCTCCTGGCTGCCGCTCTATCACGACATGGGGCTGATCGGCAGCGTGCTGATGCCGCTCTTGTGCGGATTTCAGGTCACGCTGATTTCGCCGCTGCATTTTCTCGAACGCCCGGCGCGCTGGCTCGCGGGCATCGCGCGCGAACGCGCGACCGTAACGGGCGGCCCGGACTTCGCCTATCGCCTGTGCACCGACCGCGTGCGCGATGCGCAACTCGCGGGACTCGATCTGTCGTCGCTGCGTGTCGCGTTCTGCGGCTCCGAGCCTATTCGCCAGGCCACCCTCGATGGTTTCGCCGCGCGCTTCCGCACGCACGGCCTCGATCCACGCGCGATGTACGCGTGCTACGGGCTCGCCGAAGCGACGCTGTTTTTCACGGGCGTCGAGGTGGGCACGGGCGCGCCCGAGACGCGCTTCTCGGCATCGGCGCTCGCGCGGCGCGCGCCGGTCGCATTGCGAGTCGCGGACGGTAACGGCAACGAAAGCGACGGCGGCAGCGACAACAAGACCGTGGTCGGCTGCGGTGTGACCGCGTTGGGCCATGCGCTCGCCATCGTCGACCCGACGACGTGCGAGCGCTTGCCGGATGGACACGTCGGCGAAGTATGGTGCAGCGGCCCGAGCATCACGCACGGTTACTGGCGCAATCGCGAGGCGAGCGCTGCCGTATTTCTCGACGACGCACCCGGTTTTTCCGGGCATTGGCTGCGCACAGGCGATCTGGGTTTCGTCGAGCGCGGCCAGTTCTTCTTCTGCGGACGCCGGAAGGACCTGATCGTGCTGCGCGGCGAGAACGTGTATCCGCAGGATCTCGAGACCGTGCTGGCGGATCGCGTCGAATGGCTGCGGCGGGGCCGCGTCACAGCGTTCCCGGTTGAAGCGGCCGACGGCGCCGAGGCCATCGGAATTGCCGCCGAAGTGCCACGCGGCAGGGCACGGCAGGCGGCGCCCGAGACCATCTTCGCCGCGATCGCCGCCGCGCTCGGCGACGCGTTCCAGTACGAAGCCACGTTGATTCTGTTGCTCGAACCCGGCGATCTGCCGCGTACGTCGAGCGGGAAACTTCAGCGCAGCGCATGCGTGGCCGCGTGGCAAAGCGGCGCGCTCGCGCCGTTTGCGGCGCGCGACGCGAGGTTCGAGTGGCCGCGAGCCAAGGTAACGGGGGCGGTCGCGATGGGCGCGGTCAGGTCAGCCGATTATGGCGACGACACGCTAAAGCTGACGGCGCAGGGCGTTGCTCAAACCAACGGGCAGGCAAATGCGCAGGTCAATGTCAACACCACGGCGCAGGACACCGCGCAGGCCACCGGGCAGACCATCGTGCGGACCACTATGCAGGCCACCGGACAGGACATCGCGCAGGCCAATGTGAACGCCACGGCGCAGGGCATTGTGCACACCACCGGGCAGAACATCGCGCAGACCACCGCACAGGTCACCGGACAGGACACCGGACAGGACGTCGCACAGATCATTGTGAAGGCCACTATGCAACCCACCGCACAAACCACCGCACAGGTGTGGAGCGAAGTGCTCGACGTGCCGACGCCGTGCGCGTCGGACGATTTCTTCGCGCTCGGCGGCCGTTCGCTGCTGGCGGCGAAGGTCGCGTCGCGGCTGCGCGTGCAACTGGGGCGCGACGTGCCGGTCGGTCTGCTATTCAGCCACCCGACGCTCGCGAGCTTTGCCGCGGCGCTCGATGCGCGCTCGGCGGTGCCATCCAACGCGGCGGCCCCCGTTGCGACCCTCACGCGTCGCGCCGGGAGCGAGCGCGGCGAGGCGCCGCTATCGCTACCGCAGGAGCGCCTATGGATGCTGTGGCAACTCGATCCGGACAGCCCGGCCTACAACATTTCGGCTGCACTCTCGCTGACCGGCCCGCTCGATGCCCACGCCGTCAAAGCCGCGCTCGATGCGCTGGTACGCCGCCACGAGATGCTGCGCACGCGCTTTGCCGATACCGGCGACGCGCCGCGTCAACTGATCGCACCGGTCGCTGAGACTGCCGATGCCTGGCGCTGGGAAACCGTCGACGCGCACGGCCTCACCGCCGACGACTTCGACGCGCAGTTGCGCCAACGCGCTCGCGAGCCTTTCGATCTGACGCTCGGCCCGCTCTTTCGCGCGACGCTGTTTATTCGCGGTTCTGAACAGTATGTGCTGCATTTCGTCATGCATCACATCGTCTGCGACGGCTGGTCGATCAATCTGCTGCTGCGCGATTTTGCGGCTGGCTATCGCGCGGCACGGCGCGGCGTCACGCCCGAGTTGCCGGCCCCGGCGATCCAATACGCCGACTACGCCGCATGGCAACGTGCGCGCTTTCCCCGCGACGGCAGCGGCGACGGCAGCACGCAACTCGACGCGCAACTCGACTACTGGCGCGGTCGTCTAGCGGGCTATGACGCTCTGCTCGATCTGCCGACCATGAACGAACGCGGTGGCGCCTATGGGCCTCGCGCCGCGCGCATCGGCGCGAATATCCCGGCTGCGCTCGAGAGCCGTCTCGAGACGCTCGCGCGGGGGGAGAACGCCACGCTGTTCATGGTGCTGCTTGCCGCGTTCGCGGCATTGCTGTCGCGTTATACCGGCGCGCAGGACGTGGCGATTGCGGTGCCCGTCGCTGGCCGTGACCGGCTCGAAACGGAGGAACTGATCGGCTTCTTCGTCAACACGCTCGCGATGCGTGCGTCGGTGAAGGGTGCGAAGCCATTTGCGACGCTGCTGCGCGAGGTACGCGACGACAGCATCGACGCACAGGCCAACGCGGACGTGTCGTTTGAGCGCGTCGTGGCCGCGTTGCAGTCCGCGCGGCGCGCAGGCGGCAATCCGCTTGCGCAGATCAAGCTCGTCCTGCATGAGGAGTTCGACACCGGGCTCGATCTCGACGGCGTGCGTTGCGCGCTGGTAGACGCCGACGCGAGCGACGCACGTTTCGAACTAGCGCTCGACGTATATCGCCAGGACGCGGCAGGTCTGCGCTGCGTGTTCGCGTACGCGGCCGAACTTTACGACGACGCGTTCGTCGCGCAGTTCGCGCAGCACTACGTCGGTTTGCTCGAACAGATCGTCGACGCCCCGCAGCGCGCGATCGGCGAATTCAACCTCAACGACGATGAGGCGGTCGACGGCATTGCGCCCGTCGCCGGGACTTTCGCGCTCTGAGCGTGCCGCCGTCGGCATATTGACATCACATTGATGCATCGACCTCGCGCTTGCCCGCGCGGGCGCGAGACACCTGGATCACACACGGACACCATGCAAGCCATTCATTTCGACACCGATTTTTTGCCCGCCCGCGTCGCGCGGTTCGCCATCGAACGGCCGGACGCCGTTGCACTCGTCGATAGCACGGGGCCATTGGCCTGGCGTGATTTGTGGGCGTGGTCCGGCCGGCTCGCTGATGCGCTCATCGACGAGGGCGTGCGGCCAGGCGATCGAGTCGTGCTCGCTTTGCCGCGCTGCGCGGCGCTCGTCGCGACGATTCTCGCCGTCTGGCGGGTGCGGGCGTGTTATGTGCCGCTCGATCCCATGCTGCCGCAAGCGCGGCTGCGCTGGCAGGACGAGGACTGCGGCGCGCGCGTGGTGGTCACGGGCGCAGCGGTGCGAGGTGAAGCGCGGGATGCTGTGATGGGTGCGAGCGTTGAAGGTGCGATGGACAATGCCGCTCACACCGCCAACGCGAAAGACCACACCAACGTAGTCAACGCGGTCAGCGCCGCAATCAAGACAACCGGTCCCAGTTGGCTGCCCGACGGCGTGACAACGCTCAATCCGCACGAGTTGCGCGACGCCGCCAACGCGACCAACGCGACCAACGCGACCAACGCCACCAACGCCACAAAAGCAACCGTCAACCTTAGCAGCAAAACCCTTCATCACAGATTGGCTGATCCGCAGTCCGAGGACAGCCTCCTCATCTGGCCCGCCTACGTGATCTATACCTCGGGCTCCACCGGACGGCCAAAGGGCGTCGTGCTCAGCCACGCGTCGCTCGCCGCCTATTTGCGCGGCGTCTCCGAGCGGTTGCCCAAGGGTGTCTCGAGCGCCGCGTATCTGTCGACGCCCGCTGCCGACCTCGGCCACACGTCACTGTTCGGCGCGCTGTGGCACGGCTGGACCCTGCATCTGATCGACGCCGATGTTGCCGCCGACCCGGACGCCTTCGCCGCCTACATGCATGCGCATTCGGTCGACTTGCTGAAAATCGTGCCGAGTCACCTCGACGCGCTGTTGCAGGCGCAATCAGCCGAATGGGTGCTGCCGCGCCGTTGCGTCGCGCTTGGAGGCGAGCCCGCGCCGACGCGTCTTGCAGAGCGCATCGCGACGCTGCGGCCCGAATGCCAGTTGATCAATCACTACGGGCCGACCGAGACGGCGGTCGGCGTGCTCGCACGCGCCGGCGCGCAAAGTCGCGCGGCGACGCTGCCGCTCGGCAAGCCGCTCTCGCACGTCGAGGCGCGCATCGTCGATGCCGACGGTAATACGGTGCCCAAAGGTGCGGCCGGCGAGCTATGCATCGGCGGACCGAGCGTCGCCCACGGCTATCTGAACCGGCCTTCACTGACGGCTGAGCGCTTCGTGCCTGATCCCGACGGCGACGGCGCGCGGCTTTACCGGACGGGCGACAGAAGCCGTCGTCTGCCGGACGGCGAATTCGCGTTCCTCGGCCGACTCGACGACCAGGTGAAGATCCGCGGCTTTCGCGTCGAGCCGGAAGAGATCGCCGCGCTCCTGCGCGCCGAGGACGGCGTGCGCGACGCAATCGTGATCGCGTATGCGGATAGCGACGGCGCCGCGCCGCGCCTCGTCGCGTACCTGAGTGCCGCCGAACCGCTCGACGTCGGTGCGATCCGTGCGCGTCTCGCTGCAGAATTGCCGGACTACATGGTGCCGTCGTCGCTTCAGGTGCTGGCCGCGTTGCCATTCACCGCGAACGGCAAGATCGACCGTGCCGCATTGCCGGCGCCGCAGCAGGAGGACACGGCGGCCGCCGCGCGTGTCGAGCCGCGCAATGAGGCGGAACATACGCTCATCGGAATCTGGAAGCTGGTGCTCAAGCGGGATGACATCGGGGTGACGGACAACTACTTCGAAATCGGCGGCGACTCGATCCTCAGCCTGCAAATCATCGCGAAGGCGCGCGGCGCGGGACTCAAGCTCACGCCGAAACAGATGTTCGACCACCCGACGATCGAAGCGGCGGCGCGCGTCGCGGCTCCAATGGCGGTGGCATCGGCGAGAGGGGGCGCGGGGGCTGGCGGGGACACGGGCGTCGCGATGAGCGCCCGGTCGGACGGGAAGAGGAGCGCGGGGATAGGCGAGCCGACAGGCCCAGGGGCAAGCGCGACTCAACGAACGACACACGCCGCCGCAAAACCTCCGCACACGACGCAACCTGCCGAAGACGATTTCTGGTTCGCCCAAGCCGGTGTTTCCCGCGACACAGTAGAGGTGGTCTATCCGGCCACGCCGATGCAGCAGGGTCTGCTTTTCCACGGCATGCTCGACGGCGAGCCGGGCATGTACGTGTCGCAATTGCGTCTAACGATCGACGCGCTTCACATCGACACGATGCGCGCCGCGTGGGACGCGGTGATCGCGCGCCATCCGGTTCTGCGCACGCGGTTCGTGTGGCCGGCCGGCGCGGAGCCGTTGCAGATCGTCGAGCGGCGCGTGCGCATGCCGTGCGAACTGCATGCGCGTAATGAACCTGTTGTGCCGGCTGCGCCTGCTGCGCCTATCGCGGCGGCACCGGCGGGTGAGCAATACGACGCGACATACGACGCGACATACAAGGCGGCGCGCGAGGCGATCGTCGCGCGCGGCTTCGAGGCGGGCGTTGCGCCGCTGATGCGCGTCGACATCTTCGAGCGTCCCGACGGCGCGCACGATCTGTTGTGGACTCACCATCATGCGTTGACGGATGGCTGGAGCACCGCGCAGGTCGTGAGCGAAGTGGCGCGCGCGTATGCGGCGCTCGCGGCGGGCGGCGTCGCTGATATGTCGCCGGCTACACCTTACGTCGATTATGTTCGCTGGCTGCACTGCCAACCCGATACCGCTGCGTTCTGGCGCGCTCGGCTCGCGACGCGCTCAGAACCGGCGCGCCTCGCCGACGCGCTCGGCAGTGCGTTGCGACCGTCGCCCGAAAATGGCGCCGATGGGGCAGTGGCACAAGCGCTGGTCCGCGAGCTCGACGGTGAGTGTCACGCGCGGTTGCAGCGCGCCGCGCGCCGCGCGCAGGTCACGCTGAACACGCTCGTACAAGCAGCGTGGGCGCTCGTGCTCGCGCGTTTCTCGGGCCGCACGCAAGTGACGTTCGGCACGACGGTGTCCGGCCGTCCAGTCGATCTGCCGGATGCGCAATCGATTGTCGGCCTCTTCATCAACAGCTTGCCGTTGTGGGTCGATGTCGAATCGGGTGCGACGGTGCGCTTGTGGCTCGCCGCGCTACAGCGGCATAACGCGGAGCTGCGCGACGTCGAGCACACGCCGCTAGCCAGCTTGCAGCAATGGGCGAACGCGAGCGTCGATGAGTTGTTCGACAGCCTCGTCGTGTTCGAAAACTATCCGCTCGACGACGCACTCGGTGCGATCGGCGACGTTCCGCGCGTACGCGCCGTCGAGGCACACAACCGCAGCCATTTGCCGCTGATGCTGGTCGTCGCCCCGCGTCATGTGGGAAGCAGCGACGCGCTAAGGTTCGAGTGGCACCGGCATGCGAAGCGCGTATCCGAAGACGGCGTCACTTGCGTCGCGGATTGTTTCGAGCGGATGCTGGACTGCCTCGCAACTGCGCTCGTCGAAGGCAACGACGCGCACGTGCGGCTGCGCGATCTGGCAACCGACGACGCTACGCCATTTGCGACGCCGCGTCTGCCGGCCGCGTTCGCCTACGAGCGGGTGACGGCGCGAATTGCCGCGCAGGCGCATGCGCGTCCCGCAGCGGTCGCGCTGGTCGATGGCGATGAACAGGTGACGTATGCGCAACTCGATGCGTGGTCGTGCGCGATCGTACGTGAATTGCGGCAGCTTGGGGCGACGGCGGAAGTGCGCGTGGGCGTCGCGATGCAGCGCTCCGCAGCGCTCGTGGCGTCGCTGCTCGGTGTGCTGCGCGCGGGCGCGGCTTATGTGCCGCTCGATCCGTCGTATCCGGCTGGGCGCCTCGCGCATATCGTCGATGATTCGCAGCTGCGGCTGATCGTGACCGATGCGCCGAGCCTCGCGCAGCATGCGGCGCTGTTCGGCTCGCGGCCCACGGTGGATGCGGTGGCGCTGCGGGATAGGGTGTCTGTCGACGATGCGGGCAGTGCCGATTTGCATCCGCATCCGCATCAGCTTGCATACGTGATCTACACGTCGGGCTCGACGGGTGTGCCGAAGGGCGTGGGCGTCACGCATGAGAACGTCGCGCGTCTTTTCGACGCCACGCAGTCCCACTTTGGATTCGACGCGCAGGACGTCTGGACGCTGTTCCATTCATACGCGTTCGACTTCTCCGTATGGGAGATTTTCGGCGCGCTGGTGCATGGCGCGCGGCTCGTGATCGTGCCGCACTGGAGCGCACGCGAACCGGCGGCATTTCATGCGCTGCTGCGCAGGGAACGGGTGACGGTGCTGAACCAGACGCCGTCGGCGTTCATGCAACTGACGCAGGCCGATGACGGCAACATGCTCGAATCGCTGCGCGCGGTGATCTTCGGCGGCGAGCGTCTGGAGCCGGCGTCGCTCGCGCGGTGGGCGGAGGGCGCGCGCCGCAAGGGTGTGCTGCCGGCGCTCGTGAACATGTACGGCATCACCGAAACGACGGTGCACGTGACGCACCGCGCGCTGGACGAGGCGGCGTTGCGCGAGACGCGCAGTGTGATCGGCGCGCCGCTCGATGACCTGACGCTGCACGTGCTGGACGCGGACCTGAACCGTGTGCCGGTGGGCGCGGTGGGCGAGCTGCATGTGGGCGGCGCGGGGCTCGCGCGCGGCTATCTGGGACGCGCCGGTCTGAGCGCGCAACGCTTCGTGCCGGACCCGTATGGGGTGCCGGGCGCGCGTCTGTACCGCTCGGGTGACCTCGCGCGACGGCTTACGGATGGAGACTTCGAATATCTGGGCCGTAACGACGATCAGGTGAAGGTCCGCGGTTTCCGGATTGAACCGGGCGAGATTCAGGCGGCGTTGCTGGCGCATCCGGAGGTGCGCGATGCGGCGGTGGTGGTGTGGGGTAGCGGGAGCGATAGGGGCAGAAGTGGGAGTGGCAACGCGGACGATCAGGCAAACGACAGGGCAAACGACACCGCGAACGACAGCGCAAACGACACCGCAAACGACAAGGCAAACGACAAGGCAAACGACAAGGCAAACGACAAGGCAAACGACAGCCGTGACCGGCGTCTCATCGCGTACGTGGTGCTGCGCGACGAGGCGAATACGGGCGATGTCGGGCGCTGGCAGACATGGCTTGCCGCGCGTCTGCCGGGGCACATGGTGCCGTCGTCGTATGTGGAGCTTGAACGCTTTCCGCTGACGCCGAACGGCAAGCTCGACCGTCGGGCACTGCCCGGGCCCGAGACGGTAGCGAACGCTGCGCAGGCCGTCGTCGCGTCGACGCCCGCGGAGGCCGCATTGCTTGCCGTCTGGCGCGCTGTCTTGCGGCGCGACGATATCGGCGTGACCGACAATTTCTTCGTGATCGGCGGCGACTCGATTTTGAGTCTGCAAATCGTCGCGAAGGCACGCGATGCTGGCTTGCAGATGACGCCGCGCATGGTGTTCGAGGCGCCGACCGTGCAACAGCTTGCATACGCGGCCCGACCGGTGTCCGCATCCGCCGCGTTGACATGGAGATCACCAGCCTCGGCACCGGCATCGGCTTTGACCCCGACTTCGGCATCGGCTTCGACATCCACATCGCCCGCTGCCATCCAACCGTACGCTTCCACAAGCGTATCTACCTCGTCCGATCTATGGCGCGCGCTCGGCCTCACGCCTGAGCACATCGAGGACGTCTACCCGGCCACGCCGCTGCAAAGTGGCTTGCTCTATCACACGCTGGCGGAGGCAGGGCAGCGCGCGTATCTCAACCAGATGCGCGCGACGCTGTCCGGCGCGCTCGACGTCGCCGCGATGCACGCGGCGTGGCAGGCCGCGCTCGACCGTCACGGGATTTTGCGTACGCGTTTCGCGTGGCAACACGGTGACGCAGGGATGCAGATTGTCCATCGCCGCATCGCGTTGCCGTTTGAGACGCACGACTGGTCGGCCGCACCGGACTACGACGCGCGCCTCGCCGACTGGCGTGCGCGCGATCTCGCCGACGGCATCGCGCCGGACGCCGCGCCGCTCATGCGCATCGCGCTCTTCATTCGCGACGCGCATACCGCCGACCTCGTGTGGACGCATCATCATCTTTTGCTCGACGGCTGGAGCGTTTCGCTGCTGTTCGCCGAAATTCTGCGCGACTATCGGATGCGGACCAACGGCGCGGCCGCGACGTTCGAAGCGGCGCCGCCGTATCGCCGTTACGTCGAGTGGGTTCGCGAGGCGGCCGACGATCCGGCGACCGAGACATGGTGGCGTGCATGGGCCGCGCGCGCCGACGATCCGGCGACGCTCACTGCAAGTCTCGGCGAGCCGCGCGCGGCAGAGCCGGGCGCCCATGCGCGGCGCCACGCTCTCGACGAAGCGCTCGTCGCGCGGTTGCAGGCAACGGCGCGTCGTCACGAGATCACGCTCAATACGCTGATGCAGGGCGCGTGGGCGATGCTGCTCGCGCGCTACGGACATCGGCGCGGCGTTGCCTACGGTACGGCGTTCGCGGGACGGCCGGCGCATCTGCCGGGCGTCGAGAGGATGCTGGGACTTTTCATCAATACGCTGCCGGTGTGCGTCGACGTGGACGCGAGCGCGGACCTCGGCGCATGGCTGCGCTGGCTGCAAGGCGAGCTCGCGGAGTTGCGTCACTACGAGCACACGCCGCTCGCGCGTGTGCAGCAGTGGACCGGACGGAGTGGGGACGCGCTGTTCGACAGCATCGTCGTGTTCGAAAACTATCCCGTCGATGCCGCGCGCAATGGCGACGCGAGTCTTAAGGTGGAGTCAGTGGATTCCGTCGATCCGACGCATTACCCGCTCGCGCTCGCCATCATCCCACGCGCGCACACGCTTTCACTCGAATGGGCGTGGAACGGTGAGCGAATCGATCGCGAGACCGTCGAGCGAATTGCATCGCAGTACGAAGCGGTGCTGGCACAGATGGCGGATGGCGCGGAGCGGCGGGTTGGATCCGTGATGCTGCCTGCGTTGCATGAAGTCGCGCCGTTGCATCGTTACCGGTTCGAATCGCTCGGCGTGGCGCTCGCGGCTCAGGCGAAGCGCACGCCGCATGCAACTGCGCTGCGCTGCGAAGACGACTCGCTCACGTATGCGCAACTGGATGCATGGTCGGCGGCGCTGGCTGCGCGGCTCGTCGTGCGCGGCGTCGGCGCGGAGCGGCGCGTGGGGTTGTGCGTGACGCGCGGTCCGGCGCTGATTGCGGCACTGCTGGGCGTCATCCGCTCGGGCGGGGCGTTCGTGCCGCTGGACCCGGAGTATCCGGCCGCGCGTCTCGCACAGATGATTCAGGACGCGGGCATCGTGCAGGTGGTTGCCGATAGCGCGAGCGCGAAGCAGGTGGCGGAGGTGCTGACGGGGTGTGAGGTGGTTGATGTCGCGTTGGATGCGGAGCGGGTTGCGCAGACGGACGCGATGCTGGCGGCTCGGGCGGATGCGGGCACGGTCAACTACCCCGAGGCCCCCCTGCATCCAGACCAGCTCGCCTACGTGCTCTACACCTCGGGCTCGACCGGCCGCCCGAAGGGCGTCGGCGTCAGCCACGGCGCACTGTGGACGCACCTGCAGGACTTCCTCGCGACCTACGCCATCGGCGCCGACGACACCGTGCTGCACTCATCGACGATCAACTTCGACGTCGCGCTGCACGAGACCCTGCCCGCGCTGCTGCGCGGCGCGACGATCGAAATGCGTGGGGTTCAGCCGTGGGACCTGCAAAGCCTGAATGAGCGGCTGGTGAAGCGGCGCGTGACGTTCGCGCGGATTCCGAGCGCGCTGTGGCAGCAGTGGCAGCGTCATGCGCCGCCGCGCGCGCAGCTCGCGCTGCGTCAGGTGACGGTCGGCGGCGAGGCGCTGCCGGGCGATGCGCTCGCGCGCTGGCGCGAGGGACCGCTTGCGGATATCCGGCTCGATAACCTGTATGGGCCGACCGAGACGACGGTGGCGGCGCTGTACCGCCGCACCGGAGCCGACGACGCACGGCAGGTGAGCGTGCCGATCGGGCATCCGTATCCGGGCCGCACGGCACGCGTGCTCGACGCGTTCGGCGACGAGGCGCCGGTGGGCGGGCTCGGCGAGTTGTGCATCGGCGGGCCGACGGTGGCGCGCGGGTATCCGGGACGGGCGGGGCTGACGGCGGAGCGGTTCGTGCCGGACCCCTACGGCGCGCCGGGCGCGCGCATGTACCGCAGCGGCGACCTGTGCCGGGTGCGCGCGGACGGCACGGTGGAGTTCCTCGGACGGCTGGACCAGCAGGTGAAGCTGCGCGGCCAGCGCATCGAGCTGGGCGAGATCGAGGCGGTGCTGCGCCAGTGCGAGGGCGTGCGCGAGGCGGCGGTGATCGTGGTGGGCGACGGGCAGAAGCAGCGGCTCGCGGCGTATGTGGCGGCAGAAGCCGATGCAGCGGCCGTGCGGCCTCTTGACCCGGCGCGTCTGCAACGCGAAGTCGAACAGAAGCTGCCGGGCTACATGGTGCCCTCGTCGGTGACGGTGCTCGCGCGACTGCCGTGGATGCGCAACGGCAAGCTCGACCGTGCATCGCTGCCGGCGCCGCAGGCGGGCGTGCGCGAGCGCGTGGCGCCGTCGAACGGAGTGGAATCGGCGCTGCTGTCGATCTGGGCGGCCGTGCTCGGGCGCGACGATCTGGGGGTGACGGACAACTTCTTCGAGGCGGGCGGCGACTCGATCCAGAGCCTGCAGATCATCGCGCGAGCCCGCGAGGCGGGCTGGCGGCTCACGCCGCGGCAGGTGTTCGAGCATCCGACGGTGGGGGGTCTCGCGCAGCGCGCACAGCGGCTCGATGCGGGCCTCGCGCAGGCGCCGGACGACGGTGCGGCGCTGGCCTTGACGCCGATCCAGCGGCTGTTCTTCGAGCGCTATCCGCACGGGGAATCGCACTGGAACCAGGCGGTGCTGCTGAAGGTGAAGGGGCGGCTCGTGCCGTCGGCGCTGGAGCGCGCGGTGGCGGCGCTGGAGGCGCGGCACGACGCGCTGCGTCTGCGGTTCGTGAGGGAGACGGGTGGATGGACACAGGTGCGGCCCAAGCGGGAGCAGCGGCTCACGCAGCGCAAGCGTCGCAACCTTCCGAAGCCTCAGAAGCCTCAGAAGCCTCAGAAGCCTCAGAAGCCTCAGAAGCCTCAGAAGCCTCAAACCTGTCACCCCCATCACACCTGACACAGACACCAGAAACCACACAGACATCCCAACCATCGCACAGCCGCAACCCACCCATCGTCCAGCACGAAAAGCTCGCATCACTGTCCGGGCTGCGAGCCGCCTGCGAACGCATCCAGTCGAGCCTGGACATCGAACACGGCCCGCTCTGGCGCGTAGGCCACTTCGAGACGCCGCAGGAGACGCGCGTGCTGATCGCGATTCATCACCTGTCGGTGGACGGCGTATCCTGGCGCGTGCTGCTCGAAGAACTGCAAACGGCCTACGATCAGGCCGAGCGCGGTGAGCGCATCACACTGCCCGCGCCGTCGATGTCATGGCGCGCCTGGGTGCGCGCGCTTCATCGGTATGCCGAATCATCGGAACGCGTCGCCGAACTCGCGTGGTGGCAAACCGCGCTCGACGCGCCCGCATTGCGCGCCGGCCCGCTCTTCCCCGCACTCCGTCCGCATCCCCAACCGCAAAAGACGCTGCAAAAAAAACTATCACCCGAACTGACCACCGCGTTGCTTCGCGAAGCGCCGCGCGCTTACCGCATGCGTGTCGACGAAGTACTGCTGGCCGCGCTCGTGCGCACCATCGGCGATATGACTTTGCGCGACGAAGTGCTGGTCGAACTCGAAGGCCACGGCCGCGAGGACGTGATCGACGGTGCCGACCTGAGCCGCACTGTCGGCTGGTTTACGACCCAGTATCCACTCGCGTTGCCGCGTGGCACGCGTTCCGCCGACACGCTACGGGGCGTGCACGAGCGTCTGGCCGGCGTGCCGCTGCGCGGCCTCGGCTGGGGGCTGCTGGCCTGCTGCGCCGACGCAGTCAGCCGCTCGACGCTGCGAGCGCTGCCAATCCCCGAGATCGGCTTCAACTACCTGGGCCGCTTCGATCAAACGTTCGACGACGCAGGCCGTTTCGCCTTCGCGACCGAATCGTCAGGCGACGCCATCGCGCCTCGCGCACGGCTTCCCGACCGGGCGCTGGACATCAATGGCTGGATTGCAGGCGACTCGCTGACGTTGAGCTGGGGCTACGCCCCGCAATTCGTACCGGATGCGCTTGCCGAAAAACTCCTCGCATCGTTCGAGTCCGCCCTTGGCCAACTGCTCGACCATTTGCGCACCGCCACGCCGCAGCCAGAGACGACCGATTCGCGCCGCGCGGTTCCAGAGTCGCTCGCGACGCGCGCGCGGCACGATCCAGTCGCCGCAAGCTGGACTGCGCGCGCCGTCTACGAATTCAGCCTGCCGGTGCCGCCCGCCGACGCGCTCGCTGGTTGGTTCGCGCGCCGCCGCCCGCAGAATGGGAATGCTCCCGCCCGCGTCGCGCAGTCGCCGGCCGTGCTGTTGAACGCGCTCGGTGCGCCGGCCACGCTGTTCTGTCTGCATCCGGGCTACGGCATGGTCGGCGAATACCGCACGCTAGCGCAAGCGCTCAACGGCCGTGTGAGCGTGATCGCGATACAGGCGCCGGCGGTGCGCGGCATACCGTGGCAAGGCGACACCTTCGAGGCGCTCGCCGCGCACTACGCCCAGTGCATCGAAGCGCTCCAGCCGCACGGCGACTACGCGCTGCTCGGATGGTCGTTCGGCGGACGGCTCGCGATCGCTCTCGCGGACCATTTCGAGCGGCGCGGCGCGCGCGTGTCGTTCGTCGGTATCGTCGATACGGCGACGCATCGCGAGGACGGTGCGCAGGCCGTCGTCGACGAGGGTCGCGTGGCGGCGCCCGAATTGGCTCTGCTCGCTGCGGCCGGGCCGTCGCTGCTCGGCGACGCGCTCGCCGCCGACGCCATGCACGCGCAGTTGATGTCCCGGCATGCGCTGCCGCGCGTCGGCTGCGATCTGCACGTGTGGCGCGCGCTGCGCATCGCCGACCCGCGACGCAGGATGGCGTGGGCGGAGCGCACACGCAGCCGGCTGCACGAGTTTGACATCGACGCGACTCACTCGAGCATCGTCCACCATCCGCTCCTCGCGACTCAGCTTGCGCAGTGGTTCGCGCAGTCGCTGCCACAACGCGACGGCGAGCCGTCAGCTCTGTCGCGCGGCGAGTCCTGAGTGGGTCGCGTGGCGCATCAGTGGGCGGGCGCACATTGCATGCGCGTCCGGCTAGCGCCTGTGTCTGACGTTCCCACAGATTAAAAATGCTGAATGCGAACGATTATTATTTACATTAATATCCCGTCTTGAGAGAATCACCGGGCACCAGGAGCGTCGCACGCACGCCGCTCCTGACTCGGGGATACAAGAAAGGGGAACAAGAAGAATGAAGGTAAAGCAGGCAGCGAAATGCGGTTCTCTGGGGGAGCGCGGCTTGCCGCACTTGCGCCCGATTTACGTCGCGTCGATGTTAGGTCTCGCCGGCTTTGGCGCGCATGCGCAGGAGTCGCCGGCCGCTGCCTCGGGCACCGATGCCTCGAATGAATTGCCTGCGGTTCAGGTGCGCAGTTCTGCTGACGACCCACAGGGGGGCGTCGGCTACGTCGCCAAACGTTCGATGACTGGAACCAAGACGGATTCCTCGTTGCTGACGAATCCGCAGAGCGTGTCCGTCATCACGCGTCAGCAGATGGACGACCAGGGCGCGCAGACCGTCGACCAGGCGCTGCGCTATACGCCGGGCGTCTATTCGCAGGACGGCACCGACATTCGTTTCGACCAGCTCTACGGCCGCGGTTTCGCGCTCGACTCGTATCTGGACGGCCTGCATCTGTACCAGTCGCCGCGCTTTGCGACACCGCGCATCGACCCGTATTTCATGGAGCGCATGGAAGTGCTGCATGGTCCGGCCTCGGTGCTGTACGGGCAAGGCAGCCCGGGCGGTCTCGTCAACTACGTGAGCAAGCTGCCGATGGAGCAGCCGTATCACGAGGTGATGATGCAGATCGGCAACCACAACAACTATCAGTTGGGTTTCGATCTGAGCGGTCCCGTCGACAAGAACGGCACCGTGTTGTACCGTCTGACGGGCGTGGCCCGCACTGCGGAGACGCAGGTCAGCCAGATCAAGGACCAGCGGCTCGCCATCGCGCCTTCGGTCACGATCCGCCCGAACCGGGACACCACTTTCACGCTGCAAGGCAGCTTTCAGCGCGATCCGAACGGTGGCCTTTTTAACCCCGTTCCGGCAGGCGCGACACTCTTCAGTAATCCGAACGGACGGCTCGGCCCGGATAAATATTTCGGCGATCCCGACCGCGACGGCATGCACCGCACGCAATACTGGTTCGGTTATCAGTTCGATCACGCGATCAACGACAAAGTCAGCGTGTCGCAGAATCTGCGCTATCTGCATATCGATCAGCATTATTACCAGACGTCGGTAACGAGCGCGCTCGGCGCCGACAAGCGTACGGTGTCGATGTGGGGCAACGTCGACAACGAGCACTACACGCAGTTCCAGGTCGACACTCACGCGCAGGCCAAGGTGACGACGGGCCCGGTGCAGCACACATTGCTGTTCGGCCTCGACTATCAGCGGACCATGCTCGGCGACACTGAAGGCAACTCCGTCCTCGGCACGGTCGATCTGTACAACCCGAACTTCTCGTCGCTGCCGACGCAGCAGGCCAACACGCGCCTCGATTATTCGCTGAGCACCGTCGGCGTGTATGCGCAGGACGAGGCGCGCTGGCGCAACTGGGTGCTGACCTTCGGGGTGCGTGAGGACTGGACGGGCGGCAACCAGCAGACCACGCTGCTCACTACCGGAGCCGGCACGACCTACCACTCGAACGATCACGCGTTCACCTGGCGTGCCGGGCTCGCGTATGAATTCGAGAACGGCATTGCACCGTACATCAGCTACTCGCGTTCGTTCCAGCCGGTGCTCGGCGCAACGTATTCCGGTGCTCCGTTCTCGCCGACCAAGGGACGGCAGGTCGAAGCCGGCGTGCGTTATCAGCCGAACTGGTTCGACGGCTTCTTCTCGCTGGCCGCGTTTACGCTGACGCAGGACAACGTGCAGGTGACCGATCCAAACCATCCGGGCAGCGCGCTACAGACCGGGCAGATCCGCTCGCGCGGCGTCGAACTGGAAGCGCACGCAAACATCACCGCGGACGTGAAGGTGATCGCGTCGTACACCTATCTGAACCAGGAAGTGACGAACACCACGACGGCTGCCAGCCTTGGCAAGCGTCCGACGATCGCGCCTCGCAACACGGCCTCGTTGTGGGCGGATTACACGTTCCACCGCGGACCGCTGCGCAACTTCGGCCTTGGCTCGGGCGTGCGCTATATGAGCAGTTCTGCGGGCGATGCAGCCAATACGTTCACGGTGCCGGGGCGTGTGCTCGTCGACCTGGGCGCGCATTACGACATCCAGAACTGGCGCCTGTCGCTCAATCTGAACAACGTGTTCGACCGCGAGTACATCTCGTACTGCACGACAGCGGCTGTTTGTTACTGGGGTGCGACGCGTACGGTGCTCGGAACGGCGCGCTACCAATGGTGACGGCAATGACGAAGGGCTGCGCGGATGGCTGGCGGCACGTGTCGTCATGACGGCGGGTATGAGCTTTAGCGGCAAGCGGCGCCTTGCGCTCGCGGGTTTCGGCGCGGCGGCGCTGGCGGCATCGGGCGCGCCGTTCGCGCGCGCGGCGGCCGTCGGTTTGGCAGGGCGCACGGTCGCGAGTGTGGCTGCTGGCTCGCCTGCAAGTCCGGCTGCGCGCGTCGTCGTGCTCGACTGGCCGCTGACGGAAGTCGTGCTGTCGCTCGGGGTAGTACCCGTCGGCGTTGCGCGTCCCTCGTGGTATGCGAAGCTCGACGGCGTTCCGGCGTTGCCGCCTTCGGTCGTCGACACAGGCTTGCTGTACCAGCCCAATTTCGAGGTGCTCGAGGCGCTCAAGCCCGAGCTCATCGTCATCACGTCATGGCACGCGCCGCTGCGTGCGTTGCTGGAACGGATCGCGCCGACGCTGACGGTGCAACTGTTCGGCCCCGGCATCGACGTTTATCCGGCGGTTCATACCGCGACCCGCAAGCTTGCCGGCGCGCTCGGCTGCGACGCCGCGGCCGATGCGCTCTTCGCGCGCGCCGACGCCGTGCTCGCCGACGCGTCCGCGCGTCTCGCGGGTTTTCGCGCGACCGGACGCCCGCTCTATTTGCTACGTCCAATCGACGACCGGCATATCGCCGTGTTCGGCAGAAACAGCCTGTTCGGCGGGGTGCTCGACGCGCTTCAAATCGACAACGCGTGGCAGGGCCTCGCCGATCCGCAAGGCATGACCGAAGCGGACCTGGGCGCGCTCGCGAGACATACCGATGCGCAAGTCGTCGCTATCGGCGTGCCGCCGGGCGTGGCTGCGCAACTTGCGCGAAGCCCGCTATGGGGCGCGCTGCCGTTCGTCAGGCAGCATCGGGTGCAGCACATCGGCCCGCTGCCGGCGCTCGGCGGTATCGTTGCGTCGATGCGTTTCGCCGATAGCCTCGCGAAAGCGCTGCAAGGAGTGACCGCATGAACCGCTCGACGGCGACCGTCGCCGCCTTTGCCGCGCCTCGCGCGTGGCGGCTGCCCGTGCTGCTGCTGATGCTCGCCGCGTGGCTCGTTTATCGCACGCTGTCGGCGCGGCTACCTGTCGCGCAATGGCCGGGCGTCGTACTATCCGGCGCCGACGCGACGCTGCCGCAGCTCGTCGTGCGTTATGGCTGGCTGCCGCGCGTCGCCATCGCGCTGATAGCCGGTGCTGCGTTGTCGCTTGCCGGCGTCGTGTTCCAGCAGGTGCTGCGCAATCCGCTTGCAGAGCCGCTCACGCTCGGCGTGTCGGCGGGCGCCTATCTTGCACTAACGATAGCCGCCGTCATCGCGCCCGCGCTGGTGGCCGACATGCGCTTCACGGTTGCGTTGACGGGCGCCGCGCTCGCGATGCTGGCGACCGTGGCGATGACCTGGCGCAAGGGCTTCGCCGCCGTATCGATCGTGTTGGCGGGGATGATCGTGAATCTGTATTGCGGCGCGCTATCCGTTCTCCTAACGATTGTGTTCGAGCGCTCGCTCGCATCCGTGTTCGTCTGGGGCGGCGGGTCGCTCGTGCAGAACGGCTGGGCGAGCGTCGTCTGGCTGCTGCCGCGGGTGCTCGCCTGCGGACTTGCCGCGGCGCTGCTGGTGCGGCCGCTCACGCTGTTTTCTGTCGACGACGGCAGCGCAAGCCAGCTCGGCATGTCGCTCGCATGGACGCGGCCGGTCGCGCTTGGCATCGCCGTGATCCTGAGCGCGTTCGTGGAGAGCGCGGTCGGCGTGATCGGCTTCATTGGGCTCGGCGGGCCGGTGCTCGCGCGCCTGATGGGCGCGCGCCGGCTGCGCGACCAGTTGCTGTGGGCGCCGCTCGTCGGCGCGCTGTTGCTGGCAATTGCCGATCAGGCTGTGCAGAGTCTACCGGGCGTGCTCGGCGAACTGCTGCCGACGGGCGCCGCGGTGGCGCTCTGCGGTGGTCCGCTGCTGCTGTGGATGTTGCGCCGCGTGCACATCGAGGCGCCGCGTCCCGCATCGACGGACAGCGCGATGCCGCGCCGCGCGTTACCCGTAGCCGTGCTGCTGCTCGGCGGGTTGCTGCTCGCTGGGGTTGTCGTGTCGCTGTGTTTTTCGCTCACGCTGCACGGCTGGCAATGGATGGACGCGCAGCAATGGCGCGACCTGTGGTTCTGGCGTGTGCCGCGGCTCGTGGCGTCGCTCGGCGCCGGCGTGATGGTCGCGCTTGCGGGGACGATCCTGCAGCGGGTCACCGGCAATCCGATGGCGAGCCCGGATCTGCTCGGCGTCAGCGGCGGCGCGATGCTCGGGATGCTGGTGGCCGCCGTCGTCGCCACGGTGCCGTCGACGCCTGTGCTGCTCGCGGGTTCGTCGGCGGGCGCACTGGTCTGCCTGCTGACGATCGTCGCGCTCGGCCGCCGCAGCGGTTTTGCGCCGGAACACGTGTTGCTCGCGGGCATTGCAATCAGCGCGTTCTCGCAGGCGGTCGTGATGCTCGCGACGGCGAGCGGCGGCGCCTATGCGAACCTGCTGCGTCCGCTGCAGTACGGCTCGACTTACCTGATCGTGCCCGCGACGGCCATCGCCGTTGGCCTGTGTACGGTTGCTGCTGTGCTCGTCGCGTATCTCGGCGCGCGCTGGCTGGAGATTCTGCCGCTCGGCGCCAACGTCGCGAATGCGCTCGGCGTGGGCGCACAACGCGCGCGGCTGCTGCTGCTCGTGGTCGCCGCGATTCTGACGGCGGGCGCGACGGTCGTGATCGGTCCGATGTCGTTCGTCGGCTTGATGGCGCCTCATCTCGCGCGTCTGCTCGGCTTTCCGCGCGCGCGCTCGCAGATGCTCGTTGCGGCGCTCATCGGCGGCTTGCTGATGGTGCTGTCGGACTGGCTCGGGCGCAACATGATCTTCCCGCAGCAGATGCCGGCCGGCGTGATTGCGACGCTGCTGGGCGGGCCTTATCTGATGTGGTTGCTGCGTCGTTGATCTGTTAATTCGGTCTGCAAACCTTGCGAGAAGTCGGCGAACCGATGACTCCCCAGCTTCCGCGCGCGGGACGAGCGTGAATATCCGGCCCTCTGGATCGCGACTACGCCGTTTTAGAACGAAAACGTCGTATTCAACATCACCAGCCGCGACTCGCCGACCGCGATGATCAGATTGCTATTGCTCGACGGATAGTACGTTTTGTCGAGCACGTTCTTCACGTTCAGCTGCACATGCGTCGGAATCTTGCCGATCTTCGTGTCATAGGCGGCGAACAGATCGGCGACGACATAACCCGGCAGCGTGAAGCTGTTCGCCGTATCGCCTGGCCGCTTGCTCACGAGTCGCGCGCCGCCGCCAAAGCGCCATTGCCCCGGCAGATACGGCAGCATCGTGTCGTACACGGCGAAGACGCTGCCCGTATGACGTGCCGCATTCGCGAGGCGCGTGCCGTCGTCGCGATCCGTCGCGTTCGTGTATGCATAGCTGCCGATCACGCTGACATGCTGCGTGAGCCGTCCAGCAACGTCCAGTTCAATTCCGCGCGATCTCGCGCTGCCCACCGTTTCTGTCGTATCGCCGACCGTCACCGCGACATTCTGTTTGTCGATCTGATAAACCGCGAGTGTGCCGGTGATGCCGTGCGCGTCGAACTTCAGGCCTGTTTCATAGACGCGCCCGCGCTCCGGCGCGAGCGGCTCGCTCACTTGCGTGGCGACGTTCGGCACGAACGACTTGCTGAAGTTGGCGTAGGCGGAAAGCGCCGGCGTCAGCCGATACACGAGGCCGAATTGCGGTAGCCACACTTGCCCATGCGACTGATCGGCGATCACGAACGGACGGCCCACGCCTGACAGTTGCTGCCAGTTCTCCCAGCGCACGCCGCCCACAGCGATCAGCCTGTCGGTCAGATGAACCGTATCCTGGGTGACGACGGAATAGGTGTGGACTTTCGACAGGCTGTCGCTTTGCGTCGCACTCGGTGTGCCGCCCGTGCCGAGCGTTCCATAGACGGGATCAAACAGATCGAAGCCGGACACCGCCTTGCCACGAATCGTGTCGCCGCGGAAGCTGCGCTGGCGCTCATACTCGCCGCCCACGTACAACTCGTGACGCATGCCTGCGAGTTTCAGATTGCCGATTGCGCCGACGGTGGCAATCTCGTCGGAATCGTTGCGCTGGAGGTTCGCATCTGACGAGCGGCTCATGATGCCGGTCGTGCTGTTGAACGCCGTCGCGCGCGTGAGGTACTGGTCGTAGCGATCGCGGCTCCATCCGTAAGTTGCGCGCACACGCCATTCGTCGGAGAAGCGGTGCTCGATCTTCGCGCGCAGCGTCTCCTGCTCGCCGGAGCTTTGGGCCCACGCTTCTTCATAGCGGGTGAAGCGCAGTGCATCGTCGAGATGACCATTGACCAGCACGGTGCCGCGGTCGAACGGCGTCGTGTAGTCGACGTACTGGTAGCTCACGTCGATCGAGGTGTTCGCGTCGTGCCACGATAGCGACGGCGCGATCAGGGAGTCGCGCTGACGTCCGAAGCTGCGCCAGTAGCGAGCCGTGTTGTACTCGCCGGTCAGGCGGAAGGCGAGTGTGCCGCCCGCGACCTGCCCGGGCTGGCCGATGGGCCCGGTCAGGTCGAAGCCGGCCCCGCTGCCGCGATGGCTCGTATAGTTCGCCGACACGGAGCCGTGGAACGTGTCCTCCGGTTTGCGCGTGATCAGGTTGATGACGCCGCCCGGCTCCTGAATGCCGTACAGCAGCGAAGCGGGGCCCTTGAGAACTTCGACGCGGTCGATCGTCGCCAGATAGTTGTGCAGGATCGGCGCTCGAACGCCGTCGACGAGAATCGAGCCGTCGTCGTTCGAACCGAAGCCTCGCTTGATGAACGCGTCGCGCGTTCCGCCGAGCGTGTTGGTCTGCGTGACGCCGCTCACGTTGCTCAGTACGTCGTCGAGTGTGCGCGCCTGCTGGTCCTGCATCACAGTTGAACTGACCACGGCGACGGACTGCGGAATGTCGCGAATCTTTGTCGCGATGCCGCTCGCCGTTTGGCTCGTGTGCGGACGATAGCCGGCGGTCGGGTCCGCGAGCGGGGCCGCTTGCACGGCGACCGCCGGCAATTCCGTCGAAGCGGTGGGCTGGGCGCTTGCAGCATCGGACGAAGCGGCGGCCATTGCGGCGGGCGCGGTCGCGATGTACATCAACATCGACAGAGGCAAACGGATGCCGGAACGGCGATAACGGCCGGGCGGCGCGGAGGTTTTCACGAAGCGCATGGATGGTTCGGACGACGCGGCATCCCCGCACCCGAGCGGTCCGGAATGCCTCGCGGCGTCGGTTCATATTAAGGATGCGAGAGGATAATGTAAATGAGAATGATTATCAATTGAAACCATTGCGACAGTGGTAGTGCGGCTGCGCAGGTCCGGCTTTGCTTGCGCAGCGGCGTTGACGGCGCGCGCCAGCAAAACGGACACGCTTGCTCTAAACTAGCTGCCGCCCACGCCCGGTCACATCAAACTCCCACGACCTCGATGCCTCCCGTTCCCGCCGATTCAAACGATCCCAGCGACTCCGCCAATCCCTCCGCCGTCAGCCTGCCGAAGCAACCTGCGTTTCAACGCTTCTGGTGCACGCGCATCCTCTCGTCGCTGTCTTTCCAGATGCTCGCCGTTGCGATGGGATGGCACATCTACGCGCTCACGCACAGTGCGTTCGCACTCGGCCTCGTCGGTCTCGCTCAATTCCTGCCGATGTTCCTGCTCACGCTCGTAGTGGGCCACTTTGCGGACCGCTACGATCGCCGGCGCATCGCGGCCATCTGCCAGAGCCTCGAAAGCGTCGCGGCGTTGCTGTTCGCGTGCGGCACCTTTGGCGGATGGATCAGCGCGCCGGTCATCTATGCGCTGGCCGCATGCGTGGGCGCGGCGCGCGCGTTCGAATCGCCGGCGGTCGCTTCGCTGCTGCCGGGCGTTGTGCCCCGCGCGCAATTGCCGAGGGCGACCGCGTGGGCCACCTCGGCGAACCAGACTGCGCAGATCGCCGGTCCCGCGCTCGGCGGGCTGCTTTACGGCATCGGTCCGGGCGCCGCATATCTCGCGTGCACGCTGTCTTTCGCCGCCGCGGCCACGGCCGTGTGGGCCATTCCGCTGCGCGCGAAGCCAGCGAGCCGCGCACCTGTCACGCTCGAATCGGTGTTCTCCGGCATCGCGTTTATTCGCAAGGAGCCGGTCATACTCGGGGCGCTATCGCTTGATCTGTTCGCCGTGCTATTCGGCGGTGCGACCGCGTTGTTGCCGGTGTTCGCGCGAGACGTTCTGCATACGGGGCCGCTCGGGCTTGGCCTGTTGCGCTCGGGCACGGCCATCGGCGCGCTCGCGGGGACGATCTGGCTCGCGCATTTCCCGCTGCGCAACCGGCCCGGCGCGGCCATGTTCGGCGGCGTGGTCGCGTTCGGAGTAGCCACGCTCGTCTTCGGCATGTCGCATCAGTTCATCGTTTCGCTGCTCGCGTTGATGGTCCTGGGTGCGTCGGACACCATCAGCGTGGTCGTGCGTCTGTCGCTCGTGCAGCTTCGCACGCCGGATGAAATGCTCGGACGGGTGAGCGCCGTCAATTCGCTTTTCATTGGGACGTCGAATCAGTTGGGCGAATTCGAATCCGGCGTGACAGCCGGCTGGTGGGGCGCACGAACGGCCGTACTGGTAGGCGGCATCGCGACGATCACGGTCGCCTTGCTGTGGATGAAGCTCTTCCCCGAACTGGGGAATACGCGTTCGCTCGAACGCGAAGAGGAACTGGTGCCGAGCGTATGAGCGGCGCGCCCAGGCTCACGCTGCGCGCTATTCTCGATTGATGAAAACCCGGTTCTCGTTCCAGCCGGCTTCTCGCTGAAGGCTCGAACGGTTAAGGTTGAGCGCGTTACCTGCGGGACCGCCCGCGAAGGAGCCGCTTCATGACACGCCTCGACCCGCAGCCGCACGCTTTTCCGAGCGACATCGCTTTTACGCCCACCGTCAAGTCATTGCAAAGCCGCAACGGTTCGCGCGACGCCTATGCGCGCATGGAAGAAGAGCACGGCTGGCAGACGCGCCTGACGCCCGATGTCGCGCGTTTCATCGAGCAGCAGACGAGCGTGTTCTTTGCCACAGCGAGCGCGCAAGGGCAGCCGTATATCCAGCATCGCGGCGGCCCGGCGGGGTTTCTGCGTGTGCTCGACGATCACACCATCGCTTTCGCCGACTTCGCCGGCAATCGACAGTACATCACGGCGGGCAACCTTGCGGACAACCCGAAGGCGCATCTTTTTCTCGTCGACTATGCGCATCGCCGGCGCATCAAGATATGGGGCGACGCGCGCGTGATCGACGACGATCCCGCGCTGCTTGCGAAGCTGATGCCCGAGGGTTACAAGGCGCGCGGCGAACGCGTGGTCGTGATGAGCGTGCATGCGTGGGACGTCAATTGCCCGCAGCATATTCCGCAACGTTTCGAGGCCGCGGACGTGGCCGCCGCGTTGCAGGAACGCGATGAGCGCATCCAGGAACTGGAAGCGCAAGTGGCGCAATTCAAGCGCCTCCCGGCTGCCCCAGGTGTGTGATCGAGCGTGATCCGAGGCGAGTCATAGCCGCTATCATGATGCGATCGCGACGCTGGATTGCCGGCGCAACGATTCGCGCGATCACGAGGAGAAAGGGCATGACTTTGCACACGGCCGGGCCGATTGCGGCGACCGTCTATCGCGGCGATTCGGTAGAGAACACGCACCGCGCGCATGTGGCGGTGGCCGATTCGAATGGCCGCCTGTTGTATTCGTTCGGTGACCCGTCGCGCGTCACGTTGGCGCGCTCCGCCGCGAAGCCCGCGCAAGCGCTGGCGGTGCTCGAAACGGGCGCACTGGAGCGCTTCGGTTTCGACGAAGCCGACCTCGCACTGATGTGCGGCTCGCATAGCAGCGAGCCGCGTCACATCGAGCGTGCGCGGCACATGTTGGCGAAAGCGCAGGCGAGCGAAACGGACTTGCGCTGCGGTGGTCATCCGCCACTATCCGATGCGGTGTACGTCGACTGGATCAAACGCGATTTCAAACCGGGCGCCGTATGCAGCAATTGCTCGGGCAAGCACGCAGGCATGCTGGCCGGCGCGCGTTCGATCGGCGCGGCGCTTGGCGGCTACGAACAGCCGGAGCATCCGTTGCAGATTCGCGTGAAGCATACGGTCGCCGACGTCTGCGATCTGCCGGACGATGGCGTGCAATGGGCCATCGACGGTTGCAATCTGCCCACGCCCGCCTTTCCACTCGATCGTCTCGCACGCCTGTTCATGAAGCTGGCCGCCGCGCAGGACGATGTGTCCTCGGCATTGTCCGGTTCAGTGCCCGCACTGCGGACAGCGGCGCTCGCGCGCATCTACCGCGCGATGACGGCTTATCCGGAACTCGTCGCAGGCGAGGGGCGTTTCTGCACAACGTTGATGAACGCGTTCGACAGTGCGCTCGTCGGTAAAGTGGGCGCGGACGGCAGTTATGCGATTGGCGTGCGCGCGTCGACCCAGACGGCGGCGCACACGGCGAAGATGGGCGCGCAAGGCGCGCTCGGCATCGCGGTGAAAATAGAAGACGGCAATGTCGGCGTTCTTTACGCGGTGGTTGCCGAAGTGCTGGCGCAACTCGATATCGGAACCGCGGCGCAGCGCGCGAAGCTCGACTCTTTCCATGCGCCGCGAATGCTGAACACGATGGGCGTCGCGACGAGCCGGCTCTCCTTTTCCATTGCGCTCGCCGCGTCTCAGTAGAATCCGCGCGAGCGAGCGCGCGGCCGCCATGCACTATCGTCAGGCCGCGGCTTCCGCGGAAGACATCAGCGCGGCGCGGATTGCGTTCGCCAGCTCGCCTGCGGCAAACTTCGCGACATAGCCGTTCGCGCCGGCGTTCTTCACATGCGCCTCGTTGGCCGCGCCCGTCAACGACGAATGGATGATCACCGGAATGTCGCGAGTCCGCTCGTCGGCCTTGATGTGGCGAGTCAGCATGAACCCGTCCATCTCGGGCATTTCGAGGTCGGTCAGAACGAGCGCGATGCTGTCCTTGACGCGCGAGCCGTTCGCCTGCGCTTCATGCGCGACCTGCTGCAAGGTTTGCCAGGCCTCTTCGCCGGTCTTCGCCATCACGTATTCCGCGCCGATCGCGGTCAACGCCTGTTCGATCAATTTGCGGGCGAAGCCGGAGTCGTCGGCGGCGAGAATCTTCGCGCCCGGGCGAATGCCGAGCGCGTCTCCAACGGACGCCGGGTCCACGCTCGGATGCTGCGACGGGAACACATCGCGCAACACCTGTTCGACGTCGATCACCTGCGCGAGCCGCGAATCGCCCGTATTGCCGTCGATGCGCGCAATGCTCGTCACCAGATTGCCGCCCGCCGCCCCTTCCGCGGAAAGCACCTGATTCCATTCGAGACGCACGATGTCGTCGACTTCCTCGACCGCGAACGCCTGGGTGGAGCGCGCGAATTCGGTCACGAGCAGGATGTTCAGGCCGCGCGTGGGCTCGCAGCCCATCAGCCGCGGCAAGTCGATCACGGGGATGATCTGGCCGCGAATGTCGACCGCGCCCATCACATACGGCGACGAACCGGCGATCGGCGTGACCGGCGGCATCGTCGAAATCTCGCGAACCTTGAACACGTTGATGCCGTAAAGCTCGTGCGCGTCACTGCCGGGAACGGAACCCAGCCGATACAGCAGCAGTTCGAATTTGTTGGAACTCGTCAGGTTGCTGCGTTCGTCGTGCGCGCGGTTATCTGCTGCCATCGAATCTCTCCAGGATTGCGGTGCGTGGCGCGCGCTGCGTGATTGATGCGGACGCGCCTCTTACTTTTTGTTATCGGCGCGGCTGCCGAAAAATTCAGCGCTTCGTCGGATTTCTGCTGGCAATCCCTGGGTGAGCCGCTCGATCTCGTGCACGAGGCGGCGTATTCGTGTGAGGGTTACCTAACGTTACACAAGCGACAGCGTCGTATCACACGGCGCGTGGCATGGCTTCTAGAATTTTCCCCGGCGATGAAGGGTGGCGCCACGCGGCGCTCGCGGGGGCTTGGGAGCCGGCTTTGCGAGCCGAAGGCGAGCCAAAGCCAAAGCCCGACGCAGCGCCAGGCCCCGCATCGTTGCCGTTTCGCTTTCAATCCAAGGAGAACGTATGATCCGCTTGCCTCTCGTCACTATTGCCAGCGCCTCAATGGCCAGCCTGCTGCTCGTCGCCACGGCGGCCAGCGCCCAGACGACGCCGGCCGCCGCCGCGCCGGACGCGGGCCGTCTGCATGCCGCCGACCAGACGTTCATCTCCGACGGCACCAAGGCCGTCGCCACCCAACGCGATGCCGCGCGCATCGCCACGTCGCGTTCCACGGACCGCGACGTCAAGGCATTTGCCGAGCGCGTCTCGACCGATAACGCTAAGATCTCGGACGCGCTGCGCGCGGCGAGCCCGCGCGGCGTCGACGTGCCGAAGAACGACCCCGACACCGCCGTGCTCGCGAGCATCAACAATCTGCGTGGCGCCGAGTTCGACAAGGCTTATATCGAACAGGTCGCACTCGCCGGCGAGCAGAAGGCGCTGTCGGCGTTCCAGGCGGAAATCGCTTCGGGCCGCGATCCGCAGTTGAAGGACGCGGCGAAAATGGCGCTGCCGACCATTCAGAAGCATTACGCGATGGCGCAGGAACTGGCCAAACGCAAGCATCTGTCGGTGGCGGCGCAGTAAAGCAGTGCACGCGTGCGGCCTCGCCAGAAGAGAGCGGTGCGGCGCGCGTTTTTCCGGACTCATCGCATGAAGAAGCCTGCCAGTTTGCCGCAACAGCTCGACCATATGCTTCGGCAGGCCGTCGCGCTTCAGCAGAACGGCGCACTCGCCGAGGCGCAGGAACTCTATCGCGAGATTCTGGAACTCAAGCCTCGTCATTTCGACGCGCTGCAACTGCTGGGTGCGTTGGCGCTGCAATCCGGCCGCGTCGCAGAGGGCGTCGATCTGCTCACCAGGGCGCTCGCGGTCAACCCGAAGCAGGCCGCAGTCCATTCCAATCTGGCGTACGCGCTGAATGCGCTGCATCGTTTCGACGAAGCGTTGGCGAGTGCCAATCGCGCGCTCGCCTTGCAGCCGCAATTTCCCGACGCCTTGAACAACCGCGGCAATGCGCAAGCGGGCCTCGATCAGCCGCTCGTCGCGCTGGCGAGTTTCGACCGCGCGATTGCGCTCGCCGCCGATTTCGCGCAGGCCTGGAACAATCGTGCATGCGTGCTGCGCGACCTGGGCCGTCCCGCCGATGCGCTCGCCAGCTGCGATCGCGCGCTCGCGTTGCAGCCTGGTTACGCACAAGCGTGGAGCAATCGCGGCAATGCGCTCTCCGACATGAACGAGCCGCAAGAGGCCGAGCGCAGCTACCAGCGCGCGCTCGAGCTGGCACCGGGTTTCGTCGATGCATGGAACAACCTTGGCCTCACCCAGATCGACCAGGGCCGGCATACGCAGGCGCTTGCAAGTTATCAGCGCGCGCTCGCGCTGGATCCCGAGGCCGCCGAGACGCATTGGAATGAATCGCTGTGTCTGCTGCAAATGGGGCAGCTCGAAGCCGGCTGGCGCAAATACGAATGGCGCTGGGAGCGCAGCCGCATCAAGGCGAGCCGGCGCGTCGTTGCGCAACCGCTTTGGCTCGGCGACTTTTCGCTCGCGGGCAAGACGATTCTGCTGCACGCCGAGCAAGGACTTGGCGACACGCTACAGTTTTGCCGTTATGCGGCGATGGTTGCGAGGCTCGGCGCCAAAGTCATACTCGAAGTGCAGCCTGAATTGCGGCGGCTGATGTCCACACTTGAGGGCGTCGATCAGATCGTCGAGGCGGGCGAGCCGCTGCCGCCGTTCGACTGCCACTGTCCGCTATTGAGCTTGCCGCTCGCGTTCAGGACAGACGTGGGCAGCATTCCGTCAGCCACGCCTTATCTTTTTCCGGAGCCGGTGGCGGCTCGCGAATGGCGCAATCGTATCGATAAAGACGCGCAGGGCCGGCTCAAGGTCGGCCTCGTGTGGGCGGGCGGCAACCGGCCGCACGTGGCGGAGCTTCGCAAGAACGACGCGCGCCGTTCGGTCGCGCTCGCGCGCTTCGCGCCGCTTCTCGACGTCCCCAAGGTGGCGAACGTGCCGAACGTCCCCAATGTGCAATTCTTCAGCCTGCAAAAAGGACCGGCGGCGCAACAATTGCCTGCCAGCGAATGGGCCGCGCACGTCGTGGACTACACCGCCGAACTGAACGATTTCGCCGATACGGCCGCGCTCGTCTCAAACCTCGATCTGGTGATTTCCGTCGACACATCCACGGTACATCTGGCCGGCGCGCTCGACCGGCCGGTGTGGATTCTGAACCGCTTCGACACCTGCTGGCGCTGGATGCTCGAACGCAGCGACACGCCCTGGTATCCGCGCGCGAGGCTCTTCAGGCAACCCGCGCTCGGCGATTGGGACAGTGTGATGCAGACGGTGCGCGCTGCGCTCGCCGACCACGCGTTCGCACTGACCGGCGTAGACTGAACCTCCGTTTCAACGACGGCTATGCCACGGAGATTCATCAATGGAATACAGACATCTGGGTGCATCCGGTTTCAAGGTGCCGGTGCTGAGTTTCGGCACGGGCACGTTCGGCGGCAAGGGCGAATTTTTTCAGGCGTGGGGCTCGACCGACGTCGATGAAGCGCGGCGTCTGATCGACATCTGCCTCGATGCAGGCGTGACGATGTTCGATACCGCCGACATCTATTCGCGCGGCGCTTCGGAGTCGGTGCTCGGTGAAGCGCTGAAAGGCAAGCGCGACAAAGCGATCATCTCGACCAAGGCGACCTTCCGTTTCGACGACGGTCCGAACAACGTCGGCTCGTCGCGCTTTCATCTGATTCAGGCCGTCGACGCCGCGCTCAAGCGCTTGCAAACCGATTACATCGATCTTTTTCAACTGCATGGTTTCGACGCCAGAACGCCGGTAGCAGAAGTGCTGTCCACGCTCGACGACCTGGTGCGCGCCGGCAAGATCCGCTACACCGGCGTGTCGAACTTTTCAGGCTGGCATCTGATGAAGTCGCTGGACACGGCGGACCGCTATGGCTATCCGCGCTATGTCGCGAACCAGACGTACTACTCGCTCGTCGGGCGCGATTACGAGTGGGAGCTGATGCCGCTCGGCGTCGATCAGGGCGTGGGCGCGGTGGTGTGGAGCCCGCTCGGCTGGGGACGTCTAACCGGCAAGATCAAGCGCGGCCAGCCGTTGCCGGACACGAGCCGCTTGCACAAGACCGCCGACATGGGCCCGCCGGTGCCGGAAGAATATCTGTACCGCGTGCTGGACGCGATCGACGAGATCGCTGTCGAAACCGGCAAGACGGTGCCGCAGATTGCACTGAACTGGCTGTTGCAGCGTCCGACGGTGTCGACCGTGCTGATCGGCGCTCGCAATGAGGAGCAACTGCGGCAAAACCTCGGCGCGGTCGGCTGGAATCTGACGCCCGAGCAGGTCGCGAGGCTCGACGCCGCGAGCGCCGTGCGGCAGGCTTATCCGTACTGGCATCAGGAAGGGTTCGCTGAGCGCAATCCAAAAGCGGTGTAAGCGCGCAACTCGCAGCGCGTCGTGAGGCGTTAGTCAGGCGGCTTTTTATCGCGTCGGATCGGGCCGGAATCGACCCGATCCCTCACAGAGCGGCCCAGATTCGCGTCAACCACGTCAAGCCAGCCCGCCGTTCGCCCGCAGTACCTGACCGTTGACCCAGCCGGCTTCCGGGCTCGCGAGGAAAGCCACCACCGACGCAATGTCTCCCGGTTGCCCGAGGCGTTCCAGCGGCGGCATCTTCGCGAAGTGCTGGATCTGCTCGTCGGTCTTGCCGTCGAAAAACAGCGCCGTCGCAACCGGACCCGGCGCCACCGCGTTCACCGTGATGTTGCGCCCGCGCAGTTCCTTCGCGAACACGTGCGTGAACGTTTCCACCGCAGCCTTGCTCGCACTGTAGATCGCGTAGCCGGGCATGTTCAGCGCGACGGTCGTGCTCGAAAAATTGACGATGCGTCCACCGTCGTTCATGCGGCCCGCCGCTTCGCGCAACGTGTTGAAGGTGCCCCGCACGTTGATGTCGAATGTGCGGTCGTACAGTTCGTCGCTGGTGTCGGCAAGCGGCGTCGGCTTGATCACGCCGGCGTTGTTGACCAGCACATCCACTTTGCCCAGTTGCTGCTCGGCGGTATCGAACATGCGGCGCACGTCGCCGGCTTTCGACACATCGGCCTTCACCGCGATTGCCCGGCCGTCCGCCGCGTTGAGCTCGGCGACGAGCGCATCGGCTTCATTGGAACTCGATGCGTAGTTGACGACGACGGCAAAACCGTCGTTCGACAGGCGTCGTGCAATGGCGGCGCCAATGCCGCGCGATGCGCCGGTAACGATAGCGATTTGAGCGTTTCTGACGGTGTTCATGGTGCGTTTCCTTTTCGGTATTGAGTGGGTAACTGAATGATGGACGCTTTCGGCTTCGAGATAATCGGGTTAGAGTGGCCATCATCATTCCATTCGCTTTAACAATAGGTGCGTTGCCTATGGACCGTTTCGAGGAAATGCGTGTTTTCGTGCGGGTCGCCGAGCGGCAAAGCTTCACGCGCGCGTCCGACGACTTGCAGATTCCGCGCGCGACCGTCACGAACCTCGTCAAGCGTATGGAGGAGCGGCTCGGCGCGCGGCTGCTCGAGCGCACCACGCGCACGGTTCGCCTGACGCCCGACGGGCAGGCGTATTACGGGCGCTGCGTGCGGCTCATCGCCGATATGGAAGACGCCGAGGGCTCGTTCTCCAACCTCGCGCCCAAGGGGCTGTTGCGCGTGAATCTGCAAGGCACGCTCGCGCGGCACTTCGTGGTGCCGGCGCTGCCGGCGTTCCTCGCACGCCACCCCGGCATCGAGCTGACAATCGGCGAAGACGACCGTCTGGTCGACCTGGTGCGCGAAGGCATCGACTGCGTGCTGCGAGCCGGCAACCTGCAAGATTCGTCGATGGTGGCGCGCCGCGTCGCGCAACTGCCGCAAGTGACAGTGGCAAGCCCGGCCTATCTGAACAAATATGGTGAGCCCGCCGATCCGTCGGCGCTCGGCACGCACCGCGCGGTCAACTATGTGTCGAGCGCGACGGGCAAACCGGTGCCGCTGGAGTTCAGCGTCGAAGGCCGCGTTATGCCGATGCTCCTGCCCGGCGCGGTGTCCGTGACGGGCGTCGAACTCTACACAGGCTCGGCGGTGGCCGGGCTAGGTATTGTCCAGGTGCCGCGCTACCGCGTGGCGGACGAACTGGCGACCGGGCGTCTGAAGATCATTCTCGCCGACTTCCCGCCGCCGCCGATGCCGGTGTCCGTGCTGTATCCGCAGAATCGGCAACTGTCGTCGCGCGTGCGCGTGTTCGCGCAATGGCTGCGCGATATCTTCGAGGCGGCGGGCAGCGCGTGAATGCGCGGCGGCGCGCGCTCTCGTGGGATCATATGCGCCGCACATCGTGTGCGTTATCTGCAATCAACGGAGCAGCAAATGATCGATGGACTGGTGAGCGGGCGCTTATATGGCGAGGCGCAGCTTCGCACGGGGCAAAACGGCACGCGCTTCGTGACCTGCAAGGTGCGCGCGGCCACCAATGACGGCGACACGATTTTCGTCAACGTCATTGCATTCGACAGCGACGTGCAAACCGCGCTGCTCGCCTTGAGCGATGCGGACAGCATCGCGTTGAGCGGGGCGCTCACGCCCAAGGTGTGGACGGACAAGAACGGTCTTGTCAAACCGGCCGTCGACATGGTCGCCCACAAGCTTCTGACAGCCTATGAAGGGCGCAAGGAAAGCGACGCCTGACGCCTCAAATGGCGCGCGGCACGGCGCTCGCCACGCGAGGCGCCGCTGCCGTCTGACGTGCGACACATGCAGCGAATGCACGTCGTGGAAAACTGTATAAATATACAGTATAGTGTTCAACTGCAAGCGGGCCGCGGCGTGAGTTCCTCGCCGCCCGCTCGCACTGAACTTGCGCGGTCGCGAGGCGTCCGTGAGAGGTGGCCCACTCATTCAGACGGTCGAAAAATTGTCATCCAACGGCATCATCAAGATTCGCGGCGCGCGCCAGCACAACCTGAAGAACGTCGATCTCGACGTGAAAACCGGCGAAATGACGGTCGTCACCGGCCCGTCTGGCTCCGGCAAGTCGAGCCTCGTGTTCGACACGCTCTACGCAGAAGGGCAGCGGCGTTACGTCGAAACCTTTAGCGCCTACGCGCGGCAGTTCCTGGATCGCATGGACCGGCCGCAAGTCGACCGGGTCGACGGCGTGCCGCCCGCCATCGCGATCGACCAGACCAATCCGGTGCGCAGTTCGCGCTCCACCGTCGGCACCATGACGGAGCTCAACGACCACCTGAAGCTGCTCTACGCGCGCGCGGCTGAGCTGTTCGACCGCAAGACGGCGCGCCAGGTCCGCCACGACACGCCTGAGACGATCTACGCCGATCTGCTGGCGCGCACGGAGCAGGACGATCCCCGGCTCGTCGTTACGTTTCCGGTCGAATTGCCGGAGTCCGCGTCGGAGCAGGAAGTCGAGCAGTGGCTTTCGGCAAGCGGCTATACGCGCGTGCAGGCGCAGCGCGAGGTCGATTCGCCTACCGGCAAGCGCAAGCTGCTGGATGTCGTCGCGGACCGTTTCCGCCTGCGCCAGGCCGACAAGCAGCGGGTGATCGAAGCGATCGAAGCGTCGCTCAAGCGCGGCGGCGGGCGCGTCAATATTTATGTGCTGCCGAGCGCTCCGGAAGTGCCGCAAGCGCCGGAAGCGCAGCCGCCCGAGCCGCACATCTGGCGCTTCTCCACAGGGCTGCATAGCCCGGAGAGCGATCTGCGTTACGCGGACCCACAACCGGCGCTGTTCTCGTTCAACTCGGCCTACGGCGCGTGCGAGGTCTGCCGTGGATTCGGCCGCGTGATCGGCGTCGATCTCGGTCTCGTGATCCCGGACGCGCGCAAGACGCTGAGCGACGGCGCAATCAAGCCGATGCAAACGCCGGCATGGAAGGAGTGTCAGGACGATCTGATGCGCTATGCAGCGAAGGCCGGAATTCGCCGCGGCACGCCGTGGGGCGAACTGACGGACGCGGAGCGCGACTGGGTCATCAACGGTTCGCCCGACTGGAACGGCAAGTGGCAAAGCCATTGGTACGGCGTGAAACGCTTCTTCGAATATCTCGAATCGAAGGCGTACAAGATGCATATTCGCGTGCTGCTGTCGAAGTACCGCAGCTATACGCCATGCGAAACCTGCGGCGGCGCGCGCCTGAAAACCGAATCGCTATTGTGGCGCCTCGGCAGCAAGGCGAATGCCGATGAAGTGCTGGCGCCCGCGCAGCGCTTCATGCCGCGCGGCGTGGAATGGAACCGTGCGCAACTGGAAGCGCTGCCCGGTCTCACCCTACACGACCTGATGCTGATGCCGATCGAGCGCATCCGCCGCTTCTTCGACGAAATCAGCTTGCCGAGCGCCTTGCTGGACGACGCGCTCAAGCTGCTGCTCGCTGAAGTGCGCACGCGCCTCAAATATCTGTGCGACGTCGGGCTCGGTTATCTGACGCTTGACCGCCAAAGCCGCACTCTGTCGGGCGGCGAAGTGCAGCGGATCAATCTCACAACGGCGCTCGGCACCTCGCTCACGAAAACGCTGTTCGTGCTCGACGAGCCGAGCATCGGCCTGCATCCGCGCGATCTGAACCGGATCGTCGAGGCCATGCACCGTCTGCGGGACGCGGGTAATACGCTGGTGGTGGTCGAGCACGATCCGTCGGTCATGCTGGCGGCGGATCGTCTGATCGACATGGGCCCGGGACCGGGCGAGCGCGGCGGTTCGATCATTTACGACGGCGTGCCCGAGGCGATCCGCTCATCCGGCACGCTGACGGGCGAGTACCTCGGTGGCCGCCGGCACGTGGCAGACGCGGCGCACTGGTCGCAGCGCCCGGTGGAGGCGAGCACCCCGCGCATCGTGCTCGAAGGCGCGACCGAACATAATCTGCGCGACGTCACGGTGGACATTCCGTTGCAGCGGCTCGTCTGCGTGACAGGCGTATCGGGCTCGGGCAAATCCACGTTGCTGCAAGACGTGTTGTACCCGGCTATGGCACGGCACTTCGGTCTTGCCACCGAGTCGCCCGGTGCATTCCGGAGTCTGACCGGCGCGGACCAGGTGACCGACGTCGTGTTCGTCGACCAGTCGCCGATCGGCAAAACCGCGCGCTCGAATCCGGCCAGCTACGTGGGCGCGTTCGACGAAATCCGCAAACTGTTCGCGAAGGCGCCGCTTGCACAGCAACGCGGCTATGGGCCGGGCATGTTCAGCTTCAACTCGGGCGACGGGCGTTGCCCGACTTGCGGCGGCTCGGGCTTCGAACATATCGAAATGCAGTTCCTGAGCGACGTGTATTTGCGCTGTCCGGACTGCGACGGCCGTCGTTATCGTGCGGAACTGCTCGAAGTGAAGATCGAGCGCGGCGAACCCGCGCGTGCGTTGAGCATTGCAGACGTATTGGAACTGACCGTCAGCGAGGCCGCTGCGTTCTTCGCGAAGGACGCCGAAGTATTGCGCGTGCTACAGCCCATCGTCGACGTGGGCCTGGAGTATGTGAAACTCGGTCAGCCGGTGCCCACGTTGTCGGGCGGCGAAGCACAGCGGCTCAAGCTCGCGGGCTTTCTTGCGGAATCGGCGCAGGCGCGCAGTGCGCGCGGCGCGAAGCAGGCAGTCGCCAAACGGCTTTTCATGTTCGACGAGCCGACCACCGGCCTGCACTTCGACGACATCGCCAAGCTGATGCAGGCGTTCGGCAAGCTCCTGGCAAGCGGCCATTCGCTGATCGTTATCGAACACAATCTCGACGTGATTCGCGCAGCCGACTGGATCATCGACCTCGGTCCAGAAGGCGGCGACGGCGGTGGCCGCGTGCTGTGCGCCGGCACGCCGGAAGACGTCAAGCGCTGCCCTGAATCGCATACCGGCGAAGCGCTGTTGCAATACGACCGCGCGATGAGCGCGGCGGCGAAGCCTGACGCAGCGGCCACACAAGGCATTCCGTTGCAGAAGGCGCTGAGCGCTGCGCGCGCGCGTCGGGCGATCGAGGGCGAAGATGTCGTGCGCATCGTCAATGCGCGCGAGCACAACCTGAAAGCGCTCGACGTCGACATTCCGCACGGCAAGTTCAATGTCATCACTGGTGTGTCGGGTTCGGGCAAATCCACGCTCGCGTTCGACATTCTTTTCCACGAAGGGCAGCGCCGTTATCTGGAATCGCTCAATGCGTACGCGCGATCCATCGTGCAACCCGCCGGGCGGCCCGAGGTCGACGCCGTGTACGGCATCCCGCCGACGGTTGCGATCGAACAGCGTCTGTCGCGCGGCGGCCGCAAGAGTACCGTGGCGACCACCTCCGAGGTGTGGCACTTTCTCCGCCTGCTGTATGTGAAGCTCGGTTTGCAGCATTGCATTCATGACGGCACGCCGGTTACGTCGCAAAGTGTCGAGTCGATCGCGGCGCAATTGCTGCGCGACCATAAGGGCCAGCATGTCGGGTTCCTCGCGCCGCTCGTGGTCAACCGCAAGGGCGTGTACACCGATCTCGCGAAATGGGCGAAGGCGCGCGGCAATACGCATCTGCGGGTGGACGGCGAATTCGTGCCGGTGGATCCGTGGCCGAAGCTCGACCGCTTCCGCGAGCACACCATTGAATTGCCGGTCGCGGACACAATCGTGTCGGCGGACAACGAGGCGCAACTGCGTCACGCGCTCGATCAGACGCTGGAAGTCGGCAAGGGCGTGATGCATCTGCTCGCGCCGCTCGACGGCCTGCATGACGCAATCAACGGCGGGCTGCCTACCGCGAAGCTCGGCGCAGTGAAGGTGCTGTCCACCAAGCGGGCCTGCCCGGTGTGCGGTACGAGCTATCCCGAGCTCGATCCGCGCATGTTCTCGTACAACAGTAAGCACGGCTGGTGCACGACCTGCGTCGGCACAGGGCTCGCGCTCACGCGCGAACAACGCGCCGCGTACGACGACACGGTCGTGGTCGACGACAATCGAGGCCGCGAACAGAGTTTGCCGTCGGAGGAGCAGGAGCCCGAAGGGCTTGTCGACGAACCGTGTCCGGATTGCGTGGGCACACGTCTGAATCCGACCGCGCGCGCGGTCACGTTCGACGCTCACGCGATAACCGACGTCGCGCAATGGACCGTCTCGGACACGCGCGCGTGGATCGACGGTTTGCAGATGACAGGCCGCGACGCAGAGATTGCGCGTGATGTGATCAGCGAAATCGGCAGCCGTTTGCAGTTTCTCGAAGAAGTCGGGCTCGGTTACCTGAGCCTCGACCGCGCGGCGCCGAGTCTGTCGGGCGGCGAGGCGCAGCGCATACGCCTCGCCGCGCAACTGGGCAGCAACCTGCAAGGCGTCTGCTATGTGCTTGACGAACCGACCATCGGCCTGCATCCGCGCGACAATCAGATCCTGCTGAACGCGCTGCGCAAGCTCGGCGACAAGGGCAACACGCTCGTGGTCGTCGAGCACGACGAAGACACGATCCGGCGGGCCGATCACATCATCGACATCGGGCCGGGCGCCGGCAAGCGCGGCGGTACGCTGATCGCGCAGGGCAGCGTGGCCGATCTGTCCGCGCAGCCAGAATCGCTGACCGGTCAGTTCCTCGCCACGCCGATCATGCATCCGTTGCAGCCGCGCCGCAAAGTCGTGGCGCCAGGCAAACGCGCGGCGGCGGTGCCGGAGAACTGGCTGACCGTGCACGGCGGCAAGCTGCATAATCTGCGCAACGTGACGGTGGGCATTCCGCTGTCGCGGCTCGTCGCGGTGACGGGCGTCAGTGGCTCGGGCAAGTCCACGCTCGCGCGTGACGTGCTAATGGCCAACTTGCTCGACGCGGTTGGGCGCTCGGTGCTGTCGTCGCCGGCTACGCGTCGCGCGCGAGCAGCGGCAGAAGAGAAGCCCGCCGCGAACCGTCGTTCGAGCGTGCTTGCGCGCACGGCGCCCCGTGCGCCGCTCAACGTCACGCATGCCTGGCAGGGGTGCGACTCGATCACCGGTTGGGAAAGCATTGACCGCGTGCTCGAAGTCGATCAGACACCAATCGGCAAGACGCCGCGCTCATGTCCCGCGACGTATATCGGCGTGTGGGACGCGATTCGCAAGCTGTTTGCCGGCACGCTCGAAGCGCGCGCGCGGGGCTACACGGCATCGCGCTTCTCGTTCAATACCGGCGAGGGTCGCTGCCCGGCTTGCGAAGGGCAGGGTGTCCGCACCATCGGCATGAGCTTTCTGCCGGATGTAAAGGTGCCTTGCGACGTTTGCCACGGGCAGCGCTTCAATCCTGAAACGTTGGCGGTCACATGGCGCGGCAAGAATATCGGTGACGTGCTCATCATGGAAATCGACGAGGCTGTCGAGTTCTTTGCGCCGATCTCGAACATTGCGCATCCGTTGCAGTTGATGAAGGACGTGGGGCTCGGTTACCTCACGCTTGGCCAGCCGTCGCCTACGTTATCCGGCGGCGAGGCGCAGCGTATCAAACTCGTCACGGAGTTGAGCAAGGTGCGCGACGACATTACGCGGCGCGGCCAAAAACCGCCGCATACCTTGTATGTGCTCGACGAGCCCACTGTCGGGCTGCATATGGCCGACGTCGCGAAGTTGATTCGTGTGCTGCATCGTCTCGCCGACGGCGGCCATAGCGTCGTCGTGATCGAGCACGATCTCGATGTGATCGCCGAGGCGGACTGGATCATCGACCTCGGTCCCGAAGGTGGCGTGGGCGGCGGAACGATCGTCGCTGCTACGGACCCCGAAGGGATCGTCCAGATTCACGCGAGCCACACTGGCACAGCGTTAAAGCCTGTGCTCGACCGTACGGCAAATGGTGGCGCTGGCGCGGCACCCATAGAAGCGGGCGAAGGCACCAACGGGTAGCGAATACGACGGAAATATTTGAAGAAAACCCGCAAGCTAGCAAACCCTACGGAGCCTGAATGATTGACGAACGCTGGGCGCAGGCCGCCCGGTCGCTTACGAGCCGCGCGGCATTCTGGTCGCTGCGCATCGTCGATGAACGGATCGACGATCACGAGGTTCGCAACGACATCGCGCAGCCGCTGCGCACGGTGCGCGATCGCGGCGCGATGCTGATCGCGTGGGTCGGCGCGGGAGCCGGCTACGCGGCGACGGCGAATCTGTCGGCGGCCGGCTTACAACAGGCGCTCGATCTCGCCACGGCACGCGCCGAGGCGAGCGCCGCATTGTCGTTGATCGATCATCGCGAAGTGGCTCGTCCTTCGGCGAGCGGCGAGTATGTATCGCCGAATGCGCAACACGCGCTGCCGGGCCGCGCCGAATGGATCGACCGGCTGAGCGCCGAATGCGCGGCCGCGAATCTGGATTCGCGCGTCGTCGAGCGCGTGGCCGCCGTGCAGATCATCCACACCGACCAGCTTTACATGACGGGCGACGGTGTGCGTATCGATCAGCGGTTCCGTTTCGTGATGCCGCAACTGAGCGTGGCCGCGCATGCGAACGGCGACACTCAGGTGCGCACGCTCGGTGGAAATTACGGCACGCTCGGGCAGGGCGGCATGGACGTGCTCGCGCGCTTTAACTTCGACGGCTCGGGTGCGCGTGTGGCCGTCGAGGCGCTGCAATTGCTGGCAGCGCCGAACTGCCCGTCGGGTAAGCGCGATCTGCTGCTGATGCCCGATCAGATGATGCTGCAGATTCACGAGTCGATCGGTCATCCGCTGGAATTGGACCGCATTCTCGGCGATGAGCGCAATTTCGCGGGCTGGAGTTTCGTGAAGCCGGAGATGTTCGGTTCGTATTGCTACGGTTCCGAACTGCTGAACGTGACTTTCGACCCGGAGTTGCGCGAAGAAGCCGCAGCCTACGCATTCGACGACGACGGCACCGAAGCGCACAAGGAATATCTGATCCGCAACGGCGTTCTGGAACGACCGCTTGGCGGCGCGCTTTCGCAGCAACGCGCGGGCATGCCGGGCGTGGCGAATTCGCGCGCGTCGAACTGGAATCGGCCGCCGATCGACCGCATGGCGAATCTGAACATCGAGCCCGGCGGCAGTTCACTGGACGAGATGATCGGCAACATCGAACGCGGCATTCTGATGCGCACGAACACGTCCTGGTCGATCGACGATCATCGCAACAAGTTCCAGTTCGGCTGCGAATTCGGGCAGCTGATCGAAAACGGCAAGCTCACGCAAATCGTCAAGCAGCCGAACTATCGCGGCATTTCCGCGAACTTCTGGCGCAGCCTGAGCGCGGTCGGCAACGCGGCAACGCGCGAAGTGTATGGCACGTCGATGTGCGGCAAGGGAGAGCCGGCGCAGATCATTCGCGTGGGCCACGCGTCGCCGGCTTGCGTGTTCAGCAATGTCGACGTGTTCGGAGGCGCATGATGAGCCACTTCATGTCATCGCGCGTCACGCATGCCGTGGACTGGCAGCGGCACTTCACGTCGCTCGCCGATGCGATCGAGCGTCTTCAGCAAGGCGGAGAAACCACGCTCAGTTCGTTTGCCGGCGAGCAATCCGACTTCGTCCGCTTCAACGCGGGTAAGGTGCGGCAAAGCGGCACCGTCTCGCAGGGCAAGCTGACCTTGCGTCTGATCGACGGCGCGCGTCAGGCATATTCCACGCTGACCGTGTGCGGCGATCTGCAACACGACATCGACGAAGTGAGCGCCGCGCTTGCCACGCTGCGCGAAGGTCTGCGCAATGCCGCCGACGATCCGCATTTGCTCTTCGACACCTCGGCATGGCAGCGTGCCACGCAGCGTTCGGGCAGGTTGCCCGATCCGCACGGCTTATCGCGCGTCGTCGCGCAATGCGCGCGCGGCCTCGATTTCGTGGGCTTTTATGCGGGCGGCACGATCGTGCGCGGCTTCGCATCCACGCGCGGCAGCCGCGGCTGGTATGAAGTCGACAATTTCAATTTCAGCTGGTCGCTGTACGACCCCAGCGGTCGCGCTATCAAGACAACCTATGCCGGCGACGACTGGAGCGATGCCATCTTTGCGGGCAAGGTCGAAGAGGCCGCCACGCGTCTCGCGGTGCTTGCTCGCGCGCCGCGTGCGCTCGCGCCCGGGCATTATCGAGCGTGGCTCGCACCGGCCGCGCTTGCTGAACTGTTGGGCGTCACAGCATGGCGAGGCTTTTCGGCTCGCGCGCAGGCCAGTTCGCGCAGCGAGTTGTACAAGCTGCACGCGGGCGAAATAGCGCTCGATGCTCGCGTGACGCTCAGCGAGGAACTTGGGCTCGGCATTACACCAAGCTTCAACGATGATGGTTACTTGCGTGAGAGCGTTGCGCTGATCGATGCCGGGCGCAGCGCCGGGCAATTGACCAATGCGCGCAGCGCGCGCGAATATGGCTTGACGCCGAACGGTGCGCTCGCCGAAGAAGCACCGACGTCGCTCGCAATGCAGCCCGGCGATCTGGCCGACGGCGAGATTCTCGCGCGGATCGGCACCGGTCTTTACATCGGCAATTTGTGGTACGTGAACTTCTCCGACCGGATGAATTGCCGTCTCACCGGCATGACGCGCTTTGCGACCTTCTGGGTCGAAGACGGGCAGATCGCCGCGCCGCTCGAAGCCATGCGTTTCGACGACAGCCTCTATCGCCTGCTCGGCAGCGAGCTGGAGCAAATCGGCGCGCAGGCCGAATTGCTGCTGAGCGACGGTACTTGGGGAGAGCGCGCGACAGGTGGCATGCAATTGCCCGGCATCCTCGCGAAAGCGTTTGAGTTGACGCTTTAAAGGCCGCCACACGGCTCGCTGCTTAACGCGGGCCGCGCGGCGGTTTTTGTGCATTGCCACAATGCAATAGCTCGTGGCACATTAATCGTCTGACTAAAAGGCGCCGGCTCGATTCGGCGGCTTTTATTCATATCAATCAACGATCCATGTTTCAGAAATGAAACATTTTTAGCATCGGTAATAGAGTCGCATAAACAGATAATCTCTCTATTAGATTCGCGGCTGGCTAATCACCAATAGCTATGGCGCCAATTCCCTATTTGCGAATAACAAATGGAATTCAAAGCGCCATCGCAAGGCAATCAGGTGTTCAGGTTTGAAACGTTTTGAGCGTCGCAAAAATGGAAGACGCAAGTGTGTCAATGCATGTCGCATGATAGCCCGCAGGGAGCTGGGCCGTACACGCCCAGCGGCTGCGGGCGCGCCCCGGAGCGCATGTGTGCATGCGGTATCTTTTGCCGCTGTCTATCCATGCGCCGCTACTTATTACTTGCATCAAATGAGAATGCTTTTCTTCATACTTTTTATAGTCGGTCTATTTACATCGTTTCAAATTTACTAACGCGATTCATTCGGATAACATCGCTAATAATCCGTGAGCGGCGTTTGCCGATGTTGAATCGCTAATATCAATTCATCCATATCGTCGGACTAACGCGCGTCCTCGTCCAACCACGTAGACATTTTGAGGAAGGCCATGTCTCACATCCACGTCGATTCTGCGAGGGTTACCTGGTTACATACGCCCACTGTCAACGTTCGTACCGCGGCGCGGCGAATTGGTGTTTTGCTGTTCGACGGTTTCTGGTTGCTGGGTCCCGGCACGGTCGTCGAAATGTTCCAGACCGCGAACGAACTGTCCGGCACGCGGCCAGGTGAAGAGCCGCCGTATGAAGTGCAGTTCCTGTCGCTCGACGGCGGCAGCGTGCCTAGCTCATCGGCCGCGCGCATCTGGACCGACCGCATCGACACGCGCTTTGGGACCGGCTTCGACGTCCTCTTCGTTGCCGGCGGGCACGGCGCGCACGAGGCGGCCCGCGACCAGCGGCTGCTCGCCTGGCTGCGCTCGGTGCAAGCGCGCACTCGTGCGATCGAAACCATCGGTGAAGGGCGGCTCGTGCTGGAAGCCGCCAATCCCGGCGACCCGGAGGCGCTGCAAATCGGCCGCTACGGTCGGGGCGGGGCGGACGCCATTCTTAGCGCGTCCAACGACCGCAACGACTGCGCCCGCAGCGCGCTGATGTTCATCAAGCGGGATCTCGGCGCCGAGCTCGCGCGCAGCGTCGCCGAACGCGTGATGCCGGGCATGGCCGCGACGTGGGTTCCGTTGCCGGCCGAGGGCGGCACGCTGAGCGTCGCCGAGAAAATCCGTGCGGCGGCGCGCTGGATGGAAGCGAACTGTGACCGTCCGGTGTCGGTGGCCGACGCCGCCCAGGTCGCCGCCATGAGCGAGCGCAACTTCCTGCGGCGCTTCAAGCATGAAATGCACGTCACGCCGTCGGACTACCTGTTGCAGGTGCGGCTGCGCATTGCGTGCAACTTTCTGACCGAAACCGAATTGCCCGTCGACAAGATCGCGCGGCGCAGCGGCACCGGCAATGGCGACCGCCTCGCGAAGATCTTCCGCAAGCGCATGGCGCTCTCCCCAACGGAATATCGCGCCCGTAGCCGCCTCGCTTCCTCCGAGCTGTGATACTCAATCGCGCCTGTAGGGCAGGCGCGCCTCAGCACCGCCACGCGAGCGCGCGGCGGCACCCGTTCTTTGTCGAGCAGTTTTTTACGGGCAGAGTGGCATGGGCAACCAGGTGTTGGCGACGGCACTGCCGGAAGTGAAACTCATCGAGCCCGAGGTGTTTAGCGACGAATTCGGTTTCTGTTACGAGAGCTTTGCCGCGGACGAGTTCATCGACGACGTCGCGCGTGGTTTCGACTTCGTGCAAGACCGGCATCTGCGTGCGGTGCATGGGGTGCTGCGCGGATTGCACTATCAGGTGCAGCGTCCGCAAGGCCGGCTCATGCACGTCGTGGCCGGCGAGATATTCGACGTCGCAGTGGACGTACGGCTCAATTCGCCGAACTTCGGCAAGTGGTGCGGCGCTTACCTGAGCGCCGAAAACCATCGGCAGGTGTGGGTGCCGCCCGGCTTCGCGCATGGCTTCGTCGTGCTCTCCGACGTCGCCGAGTGTTTGTGGAAGACGACCGAGTACTGGTTTCCCGAACTGGAGCGCTGCATCTTGTGGAGCGATCCGGACATCGGTATTGAATGGCCGATTGATTTCGAGCCGATCGTCGGCGCGAAAGATGCCGCCGGGCGGCGTTTGTACGAAGCCGAGAACATGCCTTAGCTACGCGGGCGTTGTTGCGTCGGCGTCGTGTTTCGCTGGGTGCATCGTCAATGCCCCGCTGTTGCCTCGCGCTTCTAGTGAGTGCCGTTGACGCTGCCGCCGGCGCTATTATCCGGTCATATCCCCATCGCGCTGTGACTAACGCGGCTTCACTAAACGTATCCTCACTGGCGCACCCTCACCAGCGCACCTTCACTAACGCGCGGCCACCACCGCGCCGACACTCGCGGCGACCACGAGCAAAGTGCCCGCGATCTGCAAAATGCCCATCGGCTGATGCAATACGATGAAGCCGGCCACCGCGCCGATGGCTGGCTCGACACTCATCAGGATACCGAACGAACTCGCCGGCATATGACGCAGCGCCACCATCTCGAGCGCGTACGGCAATAAAGGAACCAGGATCGCGAGGCCTGCGGTTGCCGCGAGCTGGCCCGCTGCCAACTGCATGCCGCTCTCCGCCAGACCAAAAGGCGTGGCGACGAGTGCGGCGGCGATCAGCGAGACCGACAGGCCTTCCAGTCCGGGAAACAGCTTGCCGGTCTTTTTCATCAGCACGATATAGCTGCCCCAGCCGCAAGCCGCTGCAAACGCGAGCAGGACGCCGAGCGGTTCGCCCACCCAACCAGCGCGATCGCGCGAGAGCAGCACGACGCCGGCAATCGCCAGCGCGGGCCACAGCAGCGCGCGTGCGCGGCGCACGGCCAGCGTTGCCACCGTAAGCGGCCCGAGAAAGTCGATGGCCACCGCGAGACCTAGCGGAATGCGTTGAAGCGCCGCAAAAAAGCACAACGTCATGCCGGCCATCGCGGCCCCGAGGGCGCCCGCGGCGAACCAATGCGCGCGCGAGTAGCTGAGAAAGCGCGGGCGAACCAGCACGGCGAGGACGAGCGCGGCCCAACTCAAACGCAGCCACGTGGTACTGAGCGAGCCGTAGACCGCCATTGTCGGTTCGGAAAGCGCGGCGCCGAATTGCACGCTCGACATGGACAGCACGCACAGCAACGCTGCACCGGCTGCGGCGCCCGCAGGTTGTGCCGTGGCGGGGTCGGGGTTGGCTGCGCACTTGATCGTCGTGTCCTGCATCGTGTTTTGGCGTCACCGTAGGAATGTTCACGCTATCTTATCGGCTCCGGCGCTACTAAGATAAGTTGATATTTCTTATGTCCACTTCAACAATCGTGATGACCCGTGACCTCGACAGCAGTCTGCTTCGCGCCTTTGTCACCGTCGCGGAGACAGGTGCGGTGGGCGTGGCCGCGAGCCGCCTCGCACGCACGCAGGCAGCGGTGAGCATGCAGCTGCGCCGTCTCGAAGAAGACCTTGGCCAGCGCCTGCTCGATCGCTCGCCGCGCGGCGTACAACTCACCGAGGCCGGCCATTTGCTGTTGCCCTATGCGCACGCGATTCTCGGCGCGGGCGCCGATGCGCGGCGCGCATTGAGCGCGGGGCAGGTGTCGGGCACAGTGCGGCTCGGCATGCTCGAGGACATCGCTGTCGGTCGTTTGCCGCGCGCGTTGCGGCGCTTTTCGATTGCGTATCCGCGGGTTGCGCTGGAAATCGTCGTGGACAGCAGCGCCATCTTGTCGAAGCGGCTCGCGGACGGCGGCCTCGATGTGGTCGTCGCCGATCCCGCGTTGGTCGACAGCACGCCTTTGCTCACATGGACTCAACCGTTGTTCTGGGTCGGCGCACGCGGCTATGTGCGCGAAGCGGGCGCGGCCTTGCCCGTCGTCGCGTTCGGCGGTGCGTGTCTGTGGCAACAGCATGTGTTGATGGCGCTGCGCCGCGCGGGCATCGGCTGGCGCATCGTCTGCACGAGCACGAGTTTGCCGGCGGTTCAGTCAGCGGTCGAAGCCGGGCTCGGTGTGTCGGTATTGCTGGAAGGTAATATTCGTTCGGACTCCATGAGGATTCTCGGTCACGCCGATGGCTTGCCCGATGCGCCCGCTGCGGACTTCGGCCTTTTCATGCGCGAGGTTCCGGGTGCGCAGGATGCGGCCGTGCAGACGTTGCAGGTTTTTCTCTGCGAGGAGTTGCATCTAGGCTTGCGCGATAGCGAGCCGCGCGTGCCGTCTGTCGAATGATGCGGATATGGATGCCGGTGCAGAGAAGCGCAGGGGCGTTGCGTTGGAGAACTCTCAGCACGCGGATGAGCATTGCGTGTTGCGTTGCGGGGAAGCCCCGGCGGGAGCGGCAACTATTGCAATACACCGTGGCAGGTATTGCAACCGGTCGCCGGCACGCCCGCCGGGGCGGGTATTCCTCCGCTTACACAGTCGATGCGGTGATCAGCGCCGCATCACGCCCATCAGCAAGGTGACGAGGAAAATCACCACGAAGATGAAGAACAGCACCTTGGCGATCTCCGTCGCGCCCGCGGCGATGCCGCCAAAGCCGAACACCGCGGCGATGATAGCGATGACGAAGAAGATTGCAGCGTATCGAAGCATGAGGCCTCCCACCGATGAATTGCTGGATTGAAGTTGAACGGCGACTCGCGCCGGACATACGTGCCTGAGCGAGCGATCTGCCGGCGAGCCAAGTTGAGCAATAGCTGTGCCCATCGGCGGCGGACGTTGTCCGCGGCTCATCTTCATATATGCGTGCAATACGTGGGATACGCCACGAGCGGCCCGGGGTGGCCCGGTGCGCACGGATGTCGGCTTGCTGCAACGAGGCATTGTTTGCCTGCCTGCTACGCGTGAACCGTCGATCTTGCTAGAGGTCTCGCCGGACGTTTCGACGAGACCTCCACGCGCGCACAAACGGTGCAACCGCTCTTGCGGCGCGGCCCGCCGAGCGCCGGGTGAGAATCATTGCGCAAGTGTGTGCAAGTGTGTAATTGCGGCTCACTCACCGCAACTGGGTGACGGCCAGCAACAACACCATGCTGCCGATCGCGCCATCCAGCACGCGCCACGCGCTCGTCCGGCGAAACAGCGGCGCAAGAGCGCGCGCGCCGTATCCGAGCCCGATAAACCAGATGCAACTCACCGTCATCGCGCCGATTGCGAACGCCGCGCGCGCGCCGTCAGGCTCGCGTGCGCCCGCGGTGCCCACCAGCAGGAAAGTGTCGAGATACACGTGCGGATTGAGCCACGTGAAGGCGAGTGTCATCAGTACGATCGGCGTCGCGCGTTGCGCGGACGGCGCGGCCTGGTTTGCGCCGGCCTCCATCACCGCATGGCCGGGCCGCACCGCGCGGCGCAGCGCGTTGATGCCGAACCACGCGAGATAGGCGAGCCCCACATACAGCATGACGTGCACGAAAACCGGATAGCGTTCGATCAGAACCGATGCGCCGCCGACGCCTGCGCTAATCAGAATGCAGTCCGACAGCGCGCACAGTGCGACGATCTTGCCGACGTGCGAGCGCATGATGCCTTGCCGCAGCACGAACGCGTTCTGCGCACCGATGGTCACGATCAGCGACGCGCACAACGCCGCGCCGTGAGAAAAAGACAGCCAGTTCATAGTCGATCCAGTAGACGGGAGAGGCGAACACGGCTAGTCTGCGGTTCTGCGTCTCATAAGAGAAGCTAATTTATCTAACGCCCATTAAGGATCGTTAATGCTCGATTACGCGTTGCTCGACGCGCTCGCCGCCGTCGTGCGCCATGGCTCGTTCGACCGCGCGGCCAGCGAACTGAATGTAACGCCCTCCGCGGTGTCGCAGAGAGTGAAGCTGCTGGAGGAGCGAGTAGGCAGTGTGCTCGTCAAGCGCGGCCAGCCGTGCATTGCGACAACTTCTGGCGCGTTGCTGTGCCGCCATACCGAACGCGTGCAGTTGCTCGAAGCGGAATTGACCGGCCGCGTGCCTGCACTACCGGGCGGACTCGTCGAAGCGTGGCCGACGCTGCGCGTGGCGGTCAATGACGACAGCGTGGGCACGTGGTTCATCGACGCCGTCGCACCGTTTTGCGCCGAGCGTCAAATGCTGCTGGATCTGGTGATCGACGACCAGGATCACACCGCGCAGCGCATTCGCGACGGCAGCGTGCAGGGCGCGGTGACCACGCAGGCCGAGCCGGTGCAAGGCTGCCGCTCGACGCGTCTTGGGCGCATGCGTTATCTCGCGGTCTGTTCGCCGGCGTTTTTCGCGCGTCATTTCGCGGACGGCGTCACGCGCGACAGTTTGCGGCGCACGCCGTGCGTGGATTTCAATCCGAAGGACCAGTTGCAAAAACGCTTCATGCGCCGCATCACGCGAGCGGAGGTCGATCCTCCGTTGCACTGGATTCCGCACGTCGCCGGATTTTTGCGCGCATGCGTGACGGGACTTGGCTGGGGCATGTGCCCTGAGCGCATGATCGCGTCGCATCTAACGAGCGGCGAGCTTGTGGAGATGGCGCCGGGCAAGCATATCGACGTCGATCTTTACTGGCAGAGCTGGCGTCTGTCGATTGGCTGGCTAGACGATTTCAGCGCGGTGCTGCGCAAGCGCGCCGCTGAGTTTCTGGATTAGGCGGGTTTGCGGCGGCGTCGCGGGCGGGGCCGTGCGTGCGGTTTTGAATGGTCGCCAGGCAGCAACCCGATCGATCAGGCAGTCTCGTTTGCCTGCGGTGCAAACCGGCGCCGCAGGCACAGCAACCGCGATTTACCTGACCGCCGACCCACCCCCGTCCGCCACCGGCGCGCCGTCTTCTGCCGCAGCCGCATCGCGCGTCTCCGGCATCGCCGCCCACACCAGCAATACAGCGAGCGCCCCCGCAGCAGCGAGTCCGAAAAACGCGATCCCATTACCAAAGTGATCGGCGACGAAGCCGGCCGCCGTCGTGCTCAACGTCGCGCCGATGCCGGCCGCGAGCCCGAACAAGCCGATGCACAGGTTATAGCGCCCCTTACCGCCGGCCACGTCCGCAGCGATCAAAGGCAGCATCACGCCGAACACAGCCGCGCTCAAACCGTCGAGCATCTGCACGGGCACGAGCAGATAAGGGCTGCTGATTCCGGCGAACAGCAGCGCGCGAATCGGCAACGCGGAGAAACCCAGCAGCAGGATCGGTCTGCGTCCCCAACGCTCGGCGGAACGGCCGACCCACGGCGACATCATCGCGACGATCGCTTGCGGCACGATGATGCACGCGGCGATCACGAGTTGCACGTTGTCGCCCATGCCGGCGGTCACTTCGCCCGCGGCGAGATTGAGCATCGCCGCGTTCGACAAGTGGAACAACACGATGCAAGCGGCGAACAGCAGCATGCGTTTATCGCGCAGCAACTCGCGCAGGCTTTCGCGCCGCTCGATCTGCTCCGGCGTCGGCGCGGCTTTCGGCAACTGGATGGTGTCGGTGCGCTGGATCATCGCCAATGCGAACAGCGCGGGCACGGCGAGTCCGGCTGTCAGCCAGAACACCGCGCGCGGCGAATAGTATTCGCCGAATACGCCCATCAGCCCGGCCGCGACGGCGCTGCCGATCGACGCCCAGCGCGCATTGCGCCCGAGCCGGTCGCCGAGATTCGCACGTCCGACGAGCGCGAACGAGATGGCCGCGAGCGCCGGCGTCAGCATGCAACTGGCGAAGCCGTGAAAAACCTCGGCGGCGATCACCGGTAGCACCGTCGGACTTGCTGCCAGCAACACCGCGCTCAGGATAATCGCGATGATTGCCCACGCGGCCGCGCCTTTCTTGTTGCGCAACGCGTCGACAGCGGCGCCGCCCGGCACCTGACTCACCATCGCGCTGATCGTGCCGACCGACAGCGCCATGCCGATCTCGCCCTGGGTCCACTTATGCGACGCGAGATACGACGCGATGAACGGTCCAAAACCCGTTTGCACGTTGGCGACGAAGAAGTTCAGCCAATCGAGCGCGCGCAGGCTGCGCGCCGTAACCAGAGTGCGGCCTGTCATCGGACCGCCCGTGCGTTCGAACCCGCCGTGGCTGTCGCCGCGGAGGCAGGCGCCGCAGCGGCGGCGGGCGCGGGTGGAGCGGGGGACACGGCGCGAATAGGTTTGTCGCTCGCGTATGGCGGCGTCGCGTTGATCTGCGCATCGCTCAGATCGATTTGAGGATGCAGTTCCTTGTCTTTCGCGACGAAACGCAGCGCCGACCAGTTGGCCGCAATCGTGCGCCGCTCAGTGCTCACCATGCCGTTGACGTCCAGCACGACCGCCTGCGGCTGCGCATTGACGTCGATCAGCACGTCGATCACGCGGCCGACCTTTGCGCCGTTCGAACGCTCGACCGTCGCGTCGATCAACGGCAATTGCATCGCGGCATTCGCCTTCGCGGGATTCACCGGCGTCGCCGACGGATTCAATGTGATCGGCGCGGTCTTCGCGGTCGGCGTGAAGCGGAACGCGTTCCACGCGAAGTTGACCTTGCGATCGCCGACACCCAGGAAGCCTTGCAGATTCACCACGACTTCGCGCGGCTTGCCGCTTGCATCCGCGATCATGTCGACCGCCCGGCCGACCACTTTGCCGTCGGGTTTCTGCACCTCGCTGTCGAGCAGCGTGTGCGCGTCGTTGCGCCCGATCGTGCGCAGCACGATTAGCGGCGGGGGAGGCGGTGGAGGCGGCGGCGCCGCGACGACGGGCGGCGGCGGCTCGACCTTGTGCGGCTTGACGACGGGCTTCTTCGGCTTCTTCGGCTGCTCGGGCTCGGCGGCTTCGGTCTCGACGGGCTCGGGCGCGGAAGCAGCCACCGGTGCGCTCGCGGCTTCGACCGGCATGACCGTGGCCTCGACGATCGGCGCCTGCTGCGTTCCCCACAGCAGGCTGCTGCAGCCGGACAGTGCAAGAAGCGCCAGCAGCGCGAACGTCGCGAGAATCGTATGACGCCAGGCAGGAAGCGAAAAGCCGCCACTCATCAGGGAGAACTCCATGAACCGGTGCGGCGATAGAGCGCCGCGGTTAGACAGTACGGCCCAGAGTTTAACCCGCGACGTCGGGCGGTCCCGTTTTGAGGGCCGTGTGACGGGTAGGCGCCAAGCACGCTTCGTGCCGCGCCGGACCCGACCCGGCGCACGGCTCGGCGTACGGCAGCTTGCGGAAAGCTCTCAAAGCGCTTTCATGGCGCGATGACGAAGCGTGACGAGCGCTAGGTGTATACGCGCGGATGACGGGGCGGCTTCGCCGTCGCTTAAACGATATAAGAGTCGCGACATGCCCGGCATGCCATTCATGCGATGGGAGATATATTTGTGTTGCCCTACATTTCGAGACAGAAACGAGAACAAGCGCGCGGCACACCTTAAGCCTACGCAACGAGACGAACCTGATGACGGCCACTTCGACGGCCGTTTCAGCATGCTGATAAAGGAGGCACTCATCATGATGGAACCCCACGCCCAGCCGCTTTCCGAAGCCGGCGCCGAATCATTCGACACCAAGGGCTTTCTCGACCGCTACTTCGAAATTTCCTCGCGCGGCAGTTCGCAGCGCCAGGAGATCGTCGCGGGCATCACGACCTTTCTCGCGATGGTCTATTCCGTGTTCGTCGTGCCGGGGATGTTCGGCAAAGCGGGCTTCGACACGAGCGCCGTATTCGTCGCCGTGTGCCTCACCACCGCGTTCGGTTCGCTGCTGATGGGCGTGTGGGCGCGCCTGCCGATTGCGATCGGCTGCGCTATTTCGTTGACCGCGTTCACGGCGTTCGGTCTCGTGCTCGGCAAGGGCTTGCATCCGACTGTCGCGCTCGGCGCTGTGTTCCTGATGGGTGTCGTGTTCACCGCGATTTCGGTGACGGGCGTGCGTTCGTGGATTCTGCGCAATCTTCCGACGGGCATCGCGCACGGCACGGGCATCGGCATCGGCTTGTTTCTATTGCTGATCGCCGCCAACGACGTGGGTCTCGTCGTGAAGAATCCGGGCGCCGGTTTGCCGGTCTCGCTCGGCAATATCACGGCCTTGCCGGCGCTGATGTCGGTAGCGGGGCTCGCGGCGATCTTCGGGCTCGTGCGCCGCCGCGTGCCGGGCTCGATCCTGATCGTGATCGTCGCAATTTCCGCGATTGCGCTGCTCGTCGATCCGGCCGTCTCGTTTCATGGCGTATTCGCGGTGCCGTCGCTGAGCGCGCCGGGACACGAGTCGCTGATCGGCGCGATGGACATCAAGGGCGCGTTGTCGATGGCGGTGTTGCCGAGCGTGCTCGCCCTCGTGATGACCGCCGTGTTCGACGCGACCGGCACGATCCGCGCGGTGGCCGGGCAAGCGGGCCAGCTCGACGAAAACGGCCGCATCATCAACGGTGGCCGCGCGCTGACGGCCGACTCGGTCAGTTCGATTTTCTCGGGTCTGCTCGGCGGCGCGCCGGCTGCGGCGTATATCGAATCGACGGTCGGCGTGGCGGCCGGCGCGAAAACCGGCATGGCGGCCGCGGTGGTGGGCCTGCTGTTCCTCGGCGTGATGTTCTTCTCGCCGCTCGCCGGCCTCGTGCCTTCGTATGCAACCGCGCCCGCGCTGATGTATGTCGGGCTGCTGATGCTGTCGAACGTCAGCAAGCTGCATATGGACGACATGGTCGACGCAATGTCGGGTCTCATGTGCGCGGTGTTCATCGTGCTCACGGCGAATATCGTGACCGGCATCATGCTCGGTTTCGCGACGCTCGTCATCGGCCGCGTAGTAAGCGGCGAATACCGCAAGCTCAACGTGGGCACAGTGGCGATTGCGATTGTGCTGGTCGGGTTCTATCTCGGCGGCTGGGCGATCTGATTTTTTCAGCAGGCAGCGGCGTGCTCGCGGCCTGCTCGTTTTTGTTCTAACGCGAGAACGACGCAGTATCGTCCACGTGCCGCCGCTCGAACCGCAGCCGGTTGTTCTCCCCCTGACGCGCTGTGTTGCAACGATCTATTTGCGACGCGCCGCGTTTCTTTTTGTTCTGTGCGTGCGCATGTTTGCCGCGCTTCGCGAAAACTGCCTACCTGTCCTTGACATTCGAGCGTTCGCTCCTAAACTTAACCTCATGGTTAAGTTTAATGAAACGATACTCGATCGCACTTTTGCCGCGTTGGCCGACCCCACGCGGCGTGCGCTGCTCGCGCGTCTGTCGGAAACCGAACTGTCGGTGAGTGAACTCGCCGAGCCGTTCGCGATGTCCTTGCCCGCGGTGATGAAGCACCTCGACGTTCTCTCGGGTGCCGGCCTTATCACGCGCAGCAAGAACGGCCGCACGGTCGCCTGCCGCCTTTCCCCGCAACCGATGGAAGAAGCAATGGCGTGGCTCGGCCGCTATCAGCGCTTCTGGTCCGAATCGCTCGATCGTCTGGCTGCTTTCGTCGAAGAAGAAGACAAAGCGCCGCGGGTACAAAAGCCGGCCGCGCGCGTCGCTGCACTGTCGACACCCCGGCCGCGCAAGTCTTCCCCGTCCGCGAGAAAGCGGCGCGGTTCATGACGCGCAGCCACGTTCGCCTGGCGCGATTCGTCGATGAGTCGCATATGCCGTGCATATCACTGTGAAGGAGACGCAGATGGAACCGACGCAATCACCAACGCAATCGCAACTCGACCCGCAACACCGGATTGGCTCGCGGCAGGAATGGCTGGAGGCAAGCAGGGCGCTGCTGGTGGAAGAAAAAGCCCACATGCGTGCCGGAGACGAACTCGCCCGCAAACGCCGCGAGCTGCCGTGGGTGAAGGTGGATAAGACGTATGTATTCGATACGCCGCAGGGCCGCAAGACACTTGCCGATCTATTCGGCGGGCGCAGCCAGTTGATCGTTTACCACTTCATGCTGGGAGCGGATTGGGAAGAGGGCTGTGTCGGCTGCTCGTTCCTGTCGGATCACATGGTCGGTATCGTCGCGCACCTGGAACATCACGATGTGTCTTATGTGACGGTCTCGCTTGCGCCGCTACCAAAGATCGAGGCCTTTAAAAAACGCATGGGCTGGACCTTCCCGTGGGTGTCGTCAAACGGAAGCGATTTCAATTTCGACTATCACGTGTCATTTACGCCCGAACAATTGGCGAGCAAGAAGGCTTTCTATAACTTCACCGAGCAGGACGTCGGCATCGACGAACAACATGGCCACAGCGTCTTCTATAAAGACGCGAACGGCGACGTGTATCACACCTATTCCTGCTACGGGCGCGGCGACGAGCGCTTCATCAACACGTACGCGCATCTGGACGTTACGCCGAAAGGCCGCAATGAAACGAGCAGTCTCGCGGACTGGGTCAAGCACCACGACCGCTATGAAGAGAGCGAAGAGAACGCGCAGGGCGGCGGTTGTGCCGCTTGCGGTTCGTGAATCGCAACGAGGGTGACAACGAAGGTGCGAGCGCGAGCGTCGCGCGCTTACAGCGCCATATCGAACGCGGGCTTGAGGAATAGCTCGATCGCCATCACGGCGAGACCCATCAAGGCCGCTGATAGAGTCAACGTGCCGTATTCGTCGTAGCGTGCATCGTAAAGGCACGCTACGACGAACAGAATCGCCAGCAGGTTGGTCAGCCAGTCGAAATTCAACGCCAAGGTCATCGATAAAAATCCGGGCTCGTGTGCGGTTCGAATCATGAACCGCGCGGGTCAGGTGAGCGGGATTCTATCGAGCCGAGCTTACGGATTTGCAACGCCGACGCTTACACAAATTACGGATGAAGCCCCAGCTACGCCGCCTGCCCGGACGTCATGTCGCGCTCGATCCAGTCGATCACGGACGTACGCTTCGGCTGCCAGCCCAACAGCTTGCGCGCGCGTTCGCCGCGTACGCGGCTATTCGAACCGAGCCCGTACGAGGCCATTTCGTAGCCCCATTCCTTTTGCGCTTCTTCGAGCGGCCAGTCTTGCGGCTCGCCGAGCTTCATCGCGCGAGCAATGGCCGCGCTCATCTCGCGGAACGACGCCTCGCCGCTCTCCACAAAATAGAACGTGCCCGCCGGGCTTTTCTCCAGCGCGAGCCGATAGAGTTCGGCGACATCGTCGATATGCACGTTCGACCACGTGTTGCCGCCGCTGCCGACATGGCGCACCACGCCGCTCTTCTGCGCCTGCCGTACTAGCCGCGGCAATTGCACGCTCGCGCTGCCCGCCACCGCGCCGTGGCCGTAGATCAGCGTATTGCACAGCACGGCAGAGCGGATATTCTGCTGCGCGGCTTCCAGCACCTGGCGGTCGATCGCGACGCGCGCGGCTTTATCCGCGGTGGGCTCCGGCAACGCATCTTCACGGTAGATGCGAGCTTCTGCCGCTTCGCCGCCGGACGCGTCGCCGACGATACTCGAACCGCTCGTGTGCAGGAACGGCTTGCCCGAGCCGGAGAGTCCTTCGATCAGCGCGCTCACCGCGCCTTCGTGATCGCTGCTGGCCGCGTTGATGACGGCGTCGGCGGCTTGCGCTTCGGCGATCAGCAACGCGCGGTCGTCGAGCGTGCCGATAACAGGCTCGATGCCAAGCCGCTTCAGTTCGTCGCGATGTTCGGGCTTGCGGATCAGACCGCGGACCTGATGACCGGCGCGCACGAGATGCGCCGCAATGGAACCGCCGATAAAACCGCTTGCGCCTGTAATGAAAATCTCCAAGACCTTCTCCCGAGTGGAAACACGATGACAGGCAAGCAGTATCCATCGTCTTGATTCTCGCAAAAAGCGTGTTAGTCTCAAATCAATCTTGATTTGAAATCAACAATGAAAACCTCCACAGACGAGTTGCTGGTGTTCGTCAGCGTGATCGACAGCGGTTCGATCACGGCGGCAGCCGAGAAGCTCGGGCAGACGGTGTCGGGCGTGAGCCGCGCGCTCACGCGCCTCGAAACGAAGCTCGACACCGCGCTGGTGCGGCGCACGACGCGCCGTTTGCAGCTGACCGAAGAGGGCGAGGGCTTCCTGCAGCGCGCCCGCGCCATTCTCGATGCGATGGAAGAAGCCGAGGAATCCGTTACGCGAGGACGCCGACGGCCTTCAGGGCGCTTGCGCGTCGATGCGGCGTCGCCGTTCATGCTTCACTGCATCGCTCCGTACATGACGGCGTTTTCCGAGCTGTATCCGGAGATCCGTCTGGAATTGACCAGCAACGAGCGCATCGTCGATCTGCTCGAGCACAAAGTGGATATCGCCATCCGGATCGGTGCGTTGCAGGACTCCACGCTGCATGCCTGCACATTGGGCAGCAGCACACTGCGGGTGGTCGCGAGTCCCGCATATCTGGCTGAGCACGGCGAGCCGAAATCGGTCGACGCGTTGCGCGCGCATCGCATGATCGGCTTCACCGCGCCCGAGCATCTGAATCGCTGGCCGTTGCGCGAGCGAGGCAAGGGTAAAGGCAACGGCAACGGTAAAGGTAAAGCCGAGCCGTTGAAAATCGAGCCGTCGATCGCGGCATCGAGCGGAGAAACGTTACGGCAACTGGCGTTGTCGGGCTGGGGCATCGCATGTCTTGCGGATTTCATGATCGCCGCCGACATCCGCGACGGACGCCTGGTGCCGATTCTCGGCAACGTGCTGCTCGACGAGCGTCAGCCGGTCAGCGCCGTGTATTACCAGAGTGCGTCGCTGGCGGGGCGCGTGCGGTGCTTTCTGGATTTCATCGCGGCGCGCGTGCGCCTCTAGCCCGTATCGAGGTCGAAGTCACCCGCTGTTGACGGAAGCCCGCGGCTTGCAAGAGTTCGCGGGCTTCTTGCGTTATGCGCGGATGTTTCTATAGCCCGCCGATGAATCCAGACCATTTTTTTGCCCACATAGCGGCCTGGATTCTGGGCGTGTATATACAAGTTTGCTGTTGACGAGCCGCATTGGCTCCGCTGGCCTCGATCTCCTATCCCGCTGCCAGCAAATGGCCGACCGGCTCCCGAAGCCGACGCATGACGCATTAGTGGAAAGCCCTGGGCTCCGGAGCATTAAAAACAAGTTGTATATACAAGGCGGCGCGGCTAGACTTCTCTCAAATTGTATAGACAGGACAACAACCATGATGACTCTGAAGCCCGGCCACCTGACTCTCCCGCAACTGCGCCAGATCGCGCGTGAACACGTGCCGCTACAACTCGATCCCGCGAGCCACGCTGCGATCGACGCATGCGCAAAAGCCGTGGCGGACATTGCCGCGAAGGGCGAGCCGGCCTATGGCATCAACACGGGCTTTGGGCGTCTTGCCAGCACGCATATTCCGCACGACCAGCTCGAACTGCTGCAACGCAATCTGGTGCTGTCGCATGCGGTGGGCGTGGGCGAGCCGATGTCGCGCCCGGTCGTGCGTCTGTTGATCGCGTTGAAATTGTCGAGCCTCGGCCGCGGTCATTCGGGCATTCGCCGCGAAGTCATGGAAGCGCTGATCACGCTGTACAACGCCGACGTACTGCCGGTCATTCCAGTGAAGGGTTCGGTCGGCGCATCGGGCGACCTCGCGCCGCTCGCGCATATGTCGGCGGTCTTGCTCGGCGTCGGTGAAGTGTTCGCGAAGGGCGAACGCCTGCCGGCCACCGAAGGTCTCGCGCTCGTCGGCCTGAAGCCGCTCACGCTGCAAGCGAAGGAGGGTCTCGCGCTGCTGAACGGCACGCAGGCGTCGACAGCGCTCGCGCTGTACAACATGTTCGCAATCGAAGATCTGTACCGCACAGCGCTCGTCGCCGGGGCATTGTCGGTCGATGCGGCGGCCGGTTCGGTCAAGCCATTCGACGCGCGCATTCACGAACTGCGCGGCCATCAAGGCCAGATCGACGCCGCGGCGGCTTACCGCTCGCTGCTGCAAGGCTCGGGCATCAACGTCTCGCATGCGGACTGCGACAAGGTGCAGGACCCGTACAGCCTGCGTTGCCAGCCGCAAGTGATGGGCGCGTGTCTCGATCAGATGCGCCATGCCGCCGACGTGCTGCTGCTGGAAGCCAACGCCGTCTCCGACAATCCGCTGATTTTCCCCGACACCGGCGAAGTGCTGTCCGGCGGCAATTTCCATGCGGAGCCCGTCGCGTTCGCCGCCGACAATCTCGCGCTCGCCGCCGCGGAAATCGGCGCGTTGGCCGAACGCCGCATCGCGTTGCTGATCGACGCGACGCTGTCGGGCCTGCCGCCGTTCCTCGTACGCGACGGCGGCGTGAACTCCGGTTTCATGATCGCTCACGTGACGGCTGCCGCACTGGCATCCGAAAACAAAACGCTCGCGCATCCGGCTTCCGTCGATTCGTTGCCCACGTCCGCAAACCAGGAAGATCACGTTTCGATGGCGACGTTCGCCGCGCGCAAGCTTGGTGACATTGCGGAGAACACGGCCAACATTCTGTCGATCGAATTGCTCGCCGCCGCGCAAGGTGTCGATCTGCGCGCGCCGCACAAGACGAGCCCGAGCTTGCAGAAAGTGATGGACGTGGTGCGCAAGGACGTCGCGCATTACGAACTCGATCACTACTTCGCGCCGGACATCGCGGCCGTTACGCGTCTCGTGCAGAACGGCACGATTGCGAAGCTGAGCCCGTTCTCTTTCGTGTCCGAACAGTAAGCGGACAGCGAGGCAGCAGCCAATGAACGCACCGGCCTATCAGGGCATCAAGGACTTCATCCTCGCGCGCATTCATGCGGGCGAATGGGGCGAAGGCGACCAGGTGCCCTCCGAAAACGAGCTTGCGCGCGAATTCAACGTCGCGCGCATGACGGTGAACCGCGCGTTGCGCGAGCTGACCTCGGAGCAGGTGCTCACGCGTGTGCAGGGTTCAGGCACCTTCGTGGCGCGTCCCAAGTACGAATCGACGCTGGTGGCGATCCGCAGCATTTCCGACGAGATCGTCGCGCGCGGTCATCGCTATCAGGCGAAGGTGCTGCATATCGGCGCGAGCATCGCCGATGCGGTGCTCGCCGAAGAAATGCAGGTGAGCGCGGGTAGTCCGATATTTCATTCGCGCGTGCTGCATTTCGAAAACGACGAGCCGGTGCAACTCGAGGAGCGCTGGGTCAATCCGGTTGTCGCACCCGAGTATGCGTCGCAGGACTTCACGAACACGACGCCGAATCAGTACCTGGTGCGGGTTGCGCCGTTGCAGCGTGTGGAGTACCGCATCGAGGCATTGGCCGCGGACGGCGACACCCGCGAGCTTCTGACGCTGGACGAACTGGAGCCTTGCCTCGTGCTGCATCGGCGGACGTGGTCGCAAAGCCAAGTTGCGTCGATCGCGAATCTCTGGCATCCGGGCAGCCGTTACCGCTTCACTGGACATTTCTGATCCCGCTTTTCCCGATTCTTCCCCGACCTATTCCGCTCAATCTTCAGGCATTCCGAGGGCCACCATGAACAACCCGAAACACATCGACCCGCGTCTCGATCCCACTCGCACGATCCGTGCGCCGCGCGGCGCCGGGAAGACCTGCAAGACCTGGATCGCGGAAGCCGCCTACCGGATGATTCAGAATAATCTGGACCCCGAAGTAGCGGAGCATCCGCATGCGCTCGTGGTTTATGGCGGCATTGGCCGCGCGGCGCGCAACTGGGATTGTTTCGATCAGATTCTCACTTCGCTTAAGGACCTGAACGAAGACGAGACGCTGCTGATTCAATCGGGCAAGCCGGTCGGCGTGTTCCGCACGCATCCCGACGCGCCGCGCGTGCTGCTCGCGAATTCGAACCTGGTCCCGCATTGGGCGACGTGGGAACACTTCCACGAACTCGATCGCAAGGGTCTGATGATGTACGGGCAGATGACGGCGGGCAGCTGGATCTACATCGGCAGCCAGGGCATCGTGCAGGGCACGTATGAAACGTTTTTCTCGGTGGCTAACCAGCATTTCAATGGCGATCCGGCGGGCCGCTGGATTCTGACGGGCGGTTTGGGCGGCATGGGCGGCGCGCAGCCGCTCGCCGCGACGATGGCCGGCTTCTCGATGATCGCCGTCGAATGCGACGAGACGCGCATCGACTTCCGTCTGAAGACGCGTTACGTCGACAAGAAAGCGAAGACGCTCGACGAAGCGCTTGCCATGCTCGAAGAAGCGAAGCAGGCGGGCCGCGCGGTGTCGATCGGTTTGCTCGGGAATGCCGCCGACGTGTTCGCCGAGTGCGTGACGCGCGGCATCACGCCGGACTGCGTGACCGATCAGACGAGCGCGCACGATCCGATTCACGGCTACCTGCCGCAAGGCTGGAAGCTGGAAGACTGGCGCGAGCGTCAAAAGACCGCGCCGGATTCGATCGTCACGCCGGCGAAGCAGTCGATGGCCGAACAGGTGCGAGCGATGCTGACGTTGCAACAGCGCGGCGCGGCCACGCTCGACTACGGCAATAACATTCGGCAGATGGCGCTCGAAATGGGCGTGGAAAACGCGTTCGATTTTCCGGGCTTCGTGCCGGCGTATATCCGTCCGCTCTTCTGCGAAGGCAAGGGGCCGTTCCGTTGGGTCGCGCTCTCGGGCGATCCCGAGGACATCTACAAGACGGACGCGAAGGTCAAGGAGCTGATTCCCGACGATCCGCATCTGCATAACTGGCTCGACATGGCGCGCGAACGCATTGCATTCCAGGGCTTGCCCGCGCGTATCTGCTGGGTTGGCGTGAAGGATCGTTACCGCTTGGGCCAGGCTTTCAACGAGATGGTGAAGAACGGTGAGCTGAAGGCGCCGATCGTAATCGGCCGCGATCACCTCGACACTGGTTCGGTGGCGAGCCCGAATCGCGAAACCGAGTCGATGAAGGACGGCTCCGACGCCGTGAGCGACTGGCCGTTGCTGAACGCGTTGCTGAATACGGCAGGCGGCGCGTCGTGGGTGTCGCTCCATCATGGCGGCGGAGTCGGCATGGGCTTCAGTCAGCATGCGGGGGTCGTGATCGTCGCGGACGGTACAGATGCCGCGAAGGAACGCCTCGGCCGTGTGTTGTTCAACGACCCGGCGACGGGTGTGATGCGTCACGCGGATGCGGGCTATGAACTCGCGCAGCAAACGGCGCGCGAGGCGGGCCTCAATCTGCCGATGCTGGGCCGTTGAGCATGACGTTTGCGCTCAGCACAGGCGCTGTTACGGTCGGCTCAACGGGCGCCGTTACATTGATCCGTGGTGCGGAGCTCGTAGCCGCGCCGTGGAAAAACGGCGGCGGCGTCACACGCGAAGTCGCGGCGTTTCCTGCGCACGCAGCGCTCGATACGTTCATATGGCGCGTGAGTGTGGCCGACGTCGCGCAAGCGGGACCGTTCTCGCGATTTGCTGGGATCGATCGCACGCTCGTGCTGTTGTCCGGCGCGGGCATGTTGCTCGACGAAGCCCAGTGCGACGATACGGTCAAGACACACGCGTTGACACGGCCGCTCGATATCGCGCGCTTCAATGGCGAGGCGCCGATCGACGCGCGGCTTGTCGACGGCGCAACGCGCGACTTCAACTTGATGGTGCATCGCGAGTCGGCGCAAGGCGAGCTCGAAGTGTGGCGCGCGGCCGGACACATAGCACCGCATGCAGCGCGGCACGAACGCACGTTGTCCGCCGACGTGGCGCTGCTCTACTGCGCGAACGGCCCGCTTGCCGTCACGTTGGGCAACGCGCCCGAGCAATGGCTGCAAACTGGCGACGCGTTGCGCATCGATACGCCGAATGCTTTGCCATGCAAGGTGGAAGGCACGGGCGCGCTGCTCGCAATCAGCATCCGCTACGCCGCCCGACGATGACGACGATTCACGTGCACGCCTGGCCGCACAACAACGCGCGCACGCGAACCTCCACAGACACGCAACAAGCTGCAAAGAGCACGCGATGAAGCAAACCGTCTGGCATCAACTGAAACTGTGCCCTCAGGGCGATCCACAACATACGCTGGCCGATGCCGCGATAGCCGTCGAAGACGGCAAGATCGTATGGCTCGGCGCGGCTGCCGAATTACCCGCTGAATACGCTGCATGGCCGCGCGAAGATTTGCACGGCGCGTGGGTGACGCCGGGGCTCGTCGATTGCCATACGCATCTCGTGTACGGCGGGCAGCGCGCCGATGAATTCGCGCAGCGCCTCGCGGGCGTCAGCTATGAAGAGATTGCGCGGCAGGGCGGCGGCATCGTGTCCACGGTGCGCGCGACGCGTGCTGCGAGCGAAGAAGAGTTGTTCCGCCAATCCGCCGCGCGGCTCGAACCGTTGCTTCGCGAAGGTGTGACGGCTGTAGAAATCAAATCCGGTTACGGGCTCAATCTGCAGGCCGAGCGCAAGATGCTGCGCGTCGCGCGCCAGTTGGGCGAGCGTTATCCAGTGACGGTCTATACGACCTTCCTCGGCGCGCACGCGTTGCCGCCCGAATTCGCGGGCCGCGCCGACGCGTATATCGACGAAGTCTGTAACACCATGCTGCCCGCACTCGCAGACGAAGGCCTTGTCGATGCTGTCGATGTGTTCTGCGAGCGTATCGGCTTTTCGCTCGAACAAAGCGAGCGCGTGTTCAATGCGGCCGCGCGCCACAAGCTGCCGGTAAAAATGCACGCGGAGCAGTTGTCCAACGGCGGCGGCACGGCGCTTGCCGCGCGCCATCGCGCGCTGTCCGCTGATCACCTGGAGTTTCTCGACGAAGCCGGCGTCGCCGCAATGAAAAAAGCAGGCACGGTGGCCGTGTTGCTGCCAGGTGCGTATTACTTCATTCGCGAGACGCAGCTACCGCCGCTCGATTTACTGCGGCGTTACGAGGTGCCGATTGCAATTTCCACCGACAGCAATCCAGGTACGTCGCCCACCACCTCGTTGCTGCTGATGATGAACATGGCGACCACGCTATTCCGCATGACCGTACCCGAAGTGCTGAAGGGAGTGACGTCGCATGCGGCGCGCGCGCTCGGCAAGGCGGACCGGCACGGCTCGCTCGAAGCGGGCCGCGCGGCTGACTTCGCGGTATGGTCAGTCGATTCGCTGGCGGAATTGACTTATTGGATCGGGCGTCCGTTGTGTGCGCGGGTCGTGCGCGCGGGCGAGACTGTTTATCGCCCTTCGATACGCGGCGCGAATTGAGCCAGGACCTGAGAGATGACACAAGCAAAACAATCGCTACTCGCCGAGCATGCGTACTTGCCCGACGGCTGGCGCCGCGACGTGCTGCTGGAATGGGACGTTAAAGGCACACTGACCGCGGTCAGGCCCGACACGCGAGACGTGTCCGCGTCCGTAGCCACAGCCGCGGGCCCAATATTGCCTGGCATGCCGAATCTTCACTCGCATGCGTTTCAGCGCGCGATGGCCGGTCTTACCGAATATCGCGCGGCCTCCGGTACAGGCGCCGCCGATAACTTCTGGAGCTGGCGCGATCTGATGTATCGCTTTGCCGCGCGTATCACACCCGAGGGATTGGCAAGCGTCGCGCAATGGCTTTACATCGAGATGCTGAAGGCGGGCTATACGTCGGTGTGCGAGTTCCATTACGTGCATCACATGCCGGACGGCGGCCGCTACGGCAATCCGGCGGAACTCGCGCAACGCGCGGTGGATGCGGCATCGGCGAGCGGCATCGGCATGACGATGCTGCCGGTGCTGTATCAGTACAGCGGCTTTGGCGCGCGTGCACCGCGCGACGACCAGCGGCGCTTCGTCAACACGCCCGATAGCCTGCTCGAACTGCTCGCCGCATTGCGCGCCGCGCGGCCCGAAAGCGCGGCGCTGCGCTACGGGGTAGCGCCGCACTCGCTGCGCGCCGTCTCCGAACGATCGTTGTGCGAACTGCTTGGCGGACTGGACGACAGCGCGCCGGTTCACATCCATATCGCCGAACAGACCGCCGAAGTCGACGCGTGCATGGAAACGGAGGGCGCGCGTCCGGTTCAATGGTTGCTCGATCGTTTCGACGTCGACAGCCGGTGGTGCCTCGTGCACGCCACGCATGTCGATGCGAACGAGACGCTTGCGCTCGCGAAGAGCGGTGCGGTCGCGGGTTTGTGTCTGACCACCGAGGCGAATCTTGGCGACGGCATTTTCCCCGCACATGAATATCTCGACGCGCAAGGGCGTATCGGCCTCGGGTCGGACAGCCATATCGGCGTCGACTGGCGCGCCGAATTGCGCCTGCTCGAATATGGGCAGCGTTTGACGCGCCGGCAACGCAACGTGCTGGCGTCCGCGCAAACGCCGTATGTGGCAGACCGTCTTTTCGACGCGGCGCTCGAAGGCGGCGCGCGAGCCACGGGTCGGGCGACGGGGGCATTGCAAGCGGGGCATCGCGCGGATTGGCTGGTGCTCGACCCGGACCATGCGAGCATTGCCGAACATGCGCCGAACGCGTGGCTTTCCGGTGTTGTATTCTGCGAGCACGGTGAGACGCCGATTCGCGACGTGTACGCGGGCGGCGACAAGGTGGTCGACAATCGCCGGCATCGCGACGAAGAGGGCGCTTACGCGCGCTATCGCGTGGCGCTCGCCGAACTGTTCAAATGACGTGAAGCATGCAGCGCCTTACGCACGTCGCGTGCATCTCTCGCTGCAAAGATCCTTTGAAAGAGGACTGACATGACTGCTCCGAATACTCCGCCGGTTTTCACGCTGCATCGAGGAAGCCTGCCGCTGCTGATCTCCATTCCGCATCTGGGCACCCAGATTCCCGCCGATATTGCCGCGACGATGACGCCCGCGGCATTTCGTACCGACGATTGCGACTGGCACCTCGACCGGCTCTATGCGTTCGCGAAGCGCATGGGCGCGTCGATTCTCGCGCCCACTTATGCACGCTATGTGATCGACCTGAACCGTCCGCCCGACGGAGCGAACCTCTATCCGGGGCAGGACACAACAGGACTCTTGCCCGTCGATACCTTCGACAAGGAGCCGTTGTACCTCGAAGGCCGTCTGCCGGACGAGGCCGAAGTGGCCCGCCGCCGCGACGCTTACTGGATGCCGTATCACGGCGCTCTGTCGGGCGAACTTGCCGCGCTCAAAGCTCAGCACGGAAACGTGCTGCTATGGGAGGCGCATTCGATCCGGTCGCATGTGCCGCGTTTCTTCGAAGGACGCTTGCCGGATTTCAATTTCGGCACGTCGAATGGCGCAAGTGCGGTGGCGGGTTTGGGCGAGGAACTGGCGGCTGTGGTCGAGCGGCACGGCGGCTATTCAGCTGTCGCCAATGGCCGCTTCAAGGGCGGCTACATCACGCGGCAATATGGTCAGCCTTCGCAATGCGTGCATGCTGTGCAGCTGGAGTTGTCGCAGATCACCTACATGCAGGAACAGCCGCCGTATGCATACGATCAAGCGCTTGCCGCGATGATTGAACCGTTGCTGGAGCAACTGGTCGCGACGGCGCTGGAGCGCGTCAGGGCCTGTTGAACGCGGTCCCGCAACGCTTCGGTTCCCCGCATCTCTCGCCTCGTTTCCACGCGGTTCACGGCGCTGGCGTAATTCGCGCACGGCCTTGCCGCGTCGGTCCAGACCGCAAAGGTGTAACAGCGTGTGTCCGCAATTGCGCGCCGCGCCTTTCGCGCACAACGTATAGCGTCATGGCGCCGGTATCCGGCGCATTTGCCCGCGTCATGCCGACCCGTCGATGAAAAAAGCCCCGCACGTAGCGGGGCTTTGCGATGCACGCGACGCACGGCGTTCGCGGCGGCCGTCGTTATCCTCGATGCGAGGTAACGATCAGCGGCAGTGGCGTTCCCAGTGATGATGCACACGCACCTTATGGCACACCGGATGGTGATGCTCATAAGCTTGTGCGGGCGCGATTGCGCTGAGGGCAGCGACGGCTGCGGCAATAGCCAGAACGATTTTCTTCATTACAAAACCCCTAATCAGTGTTGGGAAATTCGTGATGCAGTACGACGTATGCCGCACGATTTGCAAGCATGCCACATCGACGCGGGTGGCGGAGGAACGCCGGTGCGATGCAAGCTGTCGAACAGCGCGACGACGGGCGCAAAACGCCTTGTGCATTGAGGTTCAGCGATGCGTGTAAATTCGACGCATACGGTCGGGCGCGGGTCGCGCACGCCGCTTGCCAGCGAGGCCATGCAACAGCTACCCTTTCAAAACGATGACGCTCGCAACGGCGTTGTCTTTACATCGGGCAAAAGATGGAAGACCCAGCGATGGAAGATTCCGACGAATTGCTGCTCCCGGTCTGGCGCGCGAATCTCGTGCTGTTGACGCGCGAGGTGGGCGCGGCCAGTCGCCTCGCACGCATGATGACTTTTTCCGCGAGCTATCTGAAGCTGATGTTGTCGGGCCAACGCGAATTCAGCGAGGAGTTCGTGCGCGGCATCGAAGCCGTGACGGGTTTGCCGAATGGCTGGATGAACACGCCCCACACCGAAGCGGACATTCCGGCCAACGCGCGCGAGGCGATCGACAACGAACAGCCGCTCGCGCGTTTTCGCGGCACCGCGCATCCCGTGCGAAAGAAAACCGTGCTGCGGCCGCCCGAGCCGATTTTTGGCCAGACGTCGCCTGCTAAACGTATCGAGGACGAGAGCGTCGACGCAGAAGCGCATCGACGCCAGGCGTATTTTCGCAAGGTCCGTGAGTTGGCGGTCCACGAGGTCCGGCGTTTCGAGCGGCATCTCGTTCATGCGCCGGTTGAACTCGCATCGTTGCGATCGAAGGTGGAAGACGTGATCGCCGCCGCCGATTCCGACGATCCGATCCAGGCCGATCTCGCCGGGCGGCTCGAACAGATCGAGAAGCATCGGCATTTGCTGCTAAGGCATGTCGAGAGACTGCAGGCTTTGCTCGGGCAGATCGGTGAAGGCGATTGATGAGCGACGTGAGCGGCAGGAAGGGCGCACAGCGCTCGAACGGCAGCAACGCCACGAAGGACGCAAAGGGCGCAGAGGACGCAAGGGGCACGAACGACGCACAGGCCGGCACTTCGCAGCGAATGCAATCACGGCAACTCATATGCGCCGCGCAATCACGGTGCGCGCCGCGCCGACAACATTATTCATGATGCGTTACACGGCATCCCTGAAGATTGCCGCCGCGCTTGCGTTAAGCGCGACAGCCGCCATCGCTTTCGCCGACGAGACACCCTCGAACTCATCCGGCGACGAGCGCGCGCCCTACACGATGGAGCGTGACGTCCATCTCTTCACGATCCAGAAAGACGGGTCCATCGAGGAACACGACGACAGCGTGTTGCGCGCGAATACGACGAGCGGCGTCGACGACATCGCGCAACGTTACGTGTGGTTCAACAAGGACATCGAGCAGGTGCAATTGCTCGCAGCCGAGACGATCGATCCCGACGGCGCGACACACGTGGTCGGTCCCGAAGCGATCCGCGACATCCAGGAGCCGCGCTCGGCGGGTGCGCCGAGCTTCCAGGACGGCGTATTGCGCACCGTGATTTTTCCCGGCGTCGAGCCCGGTTCACGCGTGCACCTCACGTTTCGCAAGACGCGCGCAAAGCCCTTGCAGGCGGGCACCTTCGCATATCTCGTGGAACCCACACGCGAACCCGTCGAGGAACAGCGCCTGATTTTCGATCTTCCCGCCGACGTGCCGCTTTATGCCGATGCGCGCGGCTACACCGCGTTGCCGCCGGTCACGGCGAACGGCCGCACACGCTATGAATTCGACTACCGGCACGGGCCGTATGCGCGGCTCGAAGCGGGCGCGGTCGGCTACGCGAATTGGGGCGACCGTCTGATGGTGTCCACCGTGCCCGACTTTGCGAGCTTCGCCGCGCGTTATCGCGGGCCGGCAACCGATGTCACCTTCGACGATCCGGCAATCGTGCGGCTTGCGCAGTCGCTCACCGCGCGTGCCGCCGATCCGCGCGACAAGGCGCACATGCTGTACGACTGGGTGCGCATGAATATCCGCTACGTCGCGCTCTTTCTGGGCGAGACGGCGGCGATTCCGCACAAGGCGGCCGACATCCTGCGCAATCGTTATGGCGACTGCAAGGATCACGTCGCGCTCTACAGCGCTCTGCTGGCCGCCGTCGGTATTCGCAGTGAGGCCGTGCTGCTCAATCTCGGGCCTTACTACAGCTTGCCGGACGTGCCTGGCTACGGCGCGAGCGCGATCAATCACGCGATTGTCTGGATTCCTGATCTATCGCTGTACGCGGACACGACGGCGGGCGGCGTGGGCTTCGGCTACCTGCCTGTGGCGGTGATGGACAGACCGGTTCTGCTGGTCGGCGAAGGCGTGCTGTCGCGCACGCCGGCCACGCAATCGCGCGAGCGGCGCGCGCGCGTGCAGATCGACGTCGATGAAAACGGTACTGCGGATTACGCGTATCGCGTGGAGGACGCGGGCTTTACCGCCGAGATCGAACGCAACATCTTTCGACGCGCGTCGCGCCAGCGTACGCAACAGATTGCCGGCAGCCGTCTGTTGCAGACCGGCCTGCATGGCACCGCGCAGTTGCGTACCGCAGACGTGGCGGTAACAGATGGGCCGTTCGCGACGTCGGTGCAAGGCAAGATCGAGCACTTCGTGTGGACCGACGGCACCACGGCAATGCCGGCATTCACGAGCTTCTCCGGCGGCATGGGCTCGCAGGTCCAGGCGTGGCTCGCCGAGCCGGTGCGTACGCAGCCGTGGGCGTGCATCGGCGGGGACTTCGACGAGACACTGGAAATCACGCTGCCGCGCTTTGTCCAGCTGACCGACACGCCCATCGATACCGACGTGCAGAACCGGTTTATGACCTTCTCGTCGCACTATGTGTTCGACTCCGCGGCGCGTGTGCTACAGATCAGGCGGCATTTGCATGCCGCCTTCGGACACCAGATGTGCTCCGCACAAGAGTTCGCCGCGATGAAAGACGATCTCGTGCGGATCGAGCGCGACCTCGACGCGCAAATCGTCGTCAAGGCCGCGAGCATGACGAGGGCTGCGAGAGCCCCGAGCGCGAAGTAGCGCCGCTTAGGACCCGCTCTTGGTCACGATCGGAACCCACGCTCCGTTCTTGACCTGGTACAGCGTCGATGCGCCGCTTTTCAGCGCGCCTGTGTTGTCGAAGGAAATCTTGCCGGTCACGCCTTCGAAGTCGATCGCCTTGAGAACCGGCCGGTAATCGTTGGGCGAAGTCGATTTGGCCTGCTGCATCGCCTTGATGGCGGCCCACGCTCCGTCGTAACCGAACGGCGCATATGACAGGATGTCGCCGCCGAAGCGTTTCTTGAACTTCGCGGAGAAGTCCTTTCCGCCCGGCAGTTGCGCGAGCGGGCGGCCGTATTCCCAGGCCATCACGCCTTCGGCTGCATCGCCCGCAAGTTTGATGAACTCGGGGTCCTCGACGCCGCCGCCGCCCACCAGTTGCGCCGTCACGCCGAGTTGCTTCATGCGCCGCGCGAAGCCCGCGGCCTGGGTGTCGAGCCCGCCGAAGAAAATCAGGTCCGCGTTCGCCGCCTTGATCTTGGTGATCTGCGTGCTGAAGTCGACCGCGTGATTGTCGGTGTACTCGCGCGCGACGATGTTGCCGCCATGCGCCTTCACGGCCTTCTCGAACTCGTCGGCTTCGCCCTGACCGAAGGCGGTGCGGTCGTCGATGATGGCGATGCGCTTGGCCTTCGTCACTTCGACTGCATAGACGCCCGCGTTGCCGGCGTTTTGCGCGTCTGTGGAGATCACCATGAAGGTGTTCGCGAAGCCGCGGCCGGTAATGATCGGATTGGTCGCTGCCGGGTCGATCACCGGAATGCCGGCCTGCTCATACACCTGCGAGGCGGGAATCGTCGTGCCCGAGTTGAAGTGGCCGACCACCACCGAAACGCCCGCGTCGACCAGCTTCTGCGCGACCTGCACGCCGATGCGCGGGTCCGCCTGGTCGTCCTGCGAGACGATCTGGAATGGGGCGACCTTATCGCCGATCTTGATCTTCTGCGCGTTGGCTTCCTCGATGGCGAGCCGCACGCCGTTCTCCAGATCCTTGCCGTAGCCGGCGTTGGCGCCCGTCATCGGCGCGGCGAAACCGATCTTGACCGGCAGGTCGTCGGCGAAACTGGCGAGCGGCGCGGCTGCGATCATGGCGCCAACGAACAAAGCAAGCGGTTTGAGCGTGTTGTTAAAACTCATGGTCTCTCCTTACTTCGACAGTTCCAGGTTATGAAAGCGGCAAGGCTATGACGCGGGTCCGGCGTGCATCAAGAGACTAAGGACGATGGCTCGCGATACACAATGCTGGAATACGCGCACTCGCGTTTGCATGCCGGTCATGTGGCGCGAATATAGAAAGCCAATATGCCGGCGTCTTGGCAGTTCGCGGCGCTTTGGATGAGGATTTCGGCATAAGCCGCGCGCGCGTGGGCGGGCGGCGCGCCTGATGGCGGGGCGGGGATGCGGATTACCGCATATGCTTAAGAAACGTCGAAGAGACGCTTGGGGAGATGTTTAAACACGCGCGGGTATCGAGCCGCGTGTTTGCGGCAGGGGAATGGCGGTAAGCGCCTCACAAACGCAAAGGCAAGCGCAAACGCGAAACGCAAGCGCAGTGCTTGCGCGCCCAGCGATGCGCCGGGTCCTAGCGCTCGCCTTGCTGACGCAATACTTCTTCGCGCAGACGCAGAAGCGGCGCCTTGGTTTCGTCGTCGGCCCACGTGTCGAGATCGTCGATCGCGCGCTGGCAGCCGTCGAGCACGACGTCGAGGTCCACCGGCACGCCGTTGTTCAGCGCGAACTCGATCGTCTCGGCAAACTGCTGACACTCGTCCTCGCCATAGGAAATATCGAGGTTGTCGGCGATCACTTCGGCGATGTTGCTGCGCGCCTTGTCGTCGGGCGTCACCATGTCGATGATGCCGCGCGCCACCGCGGGCGAGTAGTAGAGCGCGATGTCGAGCCACTGCGTGGGGTCGAAGTCAGGCTGGTCGAACTGGTTCTCGAAGAACTCGATGGCTTCCTGTTCGTGCACTTCGTCTGCATCGACGCTGATGCACAACTGTTCGAAATACTCTTCCCGCTCGCTGCGGATATAACCGTCCATCGATGCCTCGTCTGCTGAATGCTGAATGCCGGATGCCTGAGAAAGTTGCCGCGTGCGTGAGGTGTTGCTTCGCGCACGCGGCACGCATTATAGGACGAGCGGCTGGCCGACAAGTTTCCATGCGGCGCACGGCCGGCCAGCAGCATTGCCGGCCGCGCCGAACGCGGCGGCTAGGTGGTCTCGGCCACCCACGCGTCGAACCACTCGCGCGGCTGCGCGATTTCGTTTTGCGCGGCCACCAGTTCGAGCTCGTAGCGGCCGGCTTGCCAGGTCATCTTGACGACCGCGTTGACGGCCGCGAGCGTGTGCTCGAACGCCGCGCGAATCGTATCGCCGAGCAGCGTGCGCGCGACGAACACCGCGCTCGTCAGGTCGCCGACGCCAACCGGCTGCCGCGCGAACGGATAGAGCGGACGCTGGCCCATCCACGCCTCGCGTTCGGTGACGACCAGCATGTTGAAACGGTCAGCGGGACTATTGCGGTCAAGCAGATGTTTGACCAGCACGAGCTTCGGTCCGCGCGCGATGATCTCGCGGCACGCGGCGACGGCTTCTTCGAGCGTCTCGATCTCGCGGCCGACGAGCCGCTGCAATTCGGTATGGTTCGGCGCCATCGCGTCGGCCATCTCCGGCATGGTATTCACGAGAAATTCCTGGATACCCGGCTCGACCTTGCGGCCGCTCGCGGCGCCCATCACCGGATCGCAAAAGTACCAGGCGCGCGGATTCGCGGCCTTTACTGCCTTGACGATTTCCAGTACCGACTGCGCCTGCTCCGACGTGCCGAGATAGCCGGAAAGCACGGCGTCGCAGCGCGGCAGCATGCCAATTGCGCCGATGCCTTCGGCGAGTTCTTCCATCTGCGCGGCGTTGATGGCGGTGCCGGTCCAATGGCCGTACTGCGTGTGGTTCGAGAACTGCACCGTGTTCAGCGGCCACACATTCACGCCAAGTCGACGCATCGGGAACACGGCGGCGCTGTTGCCGGCGTGCCCGAAAACGACATGTGACTGAATGCTCAGAACGTTCTTCGTCATGGTATGGCTCGCGCAGCCGTTCGTGCGCGGTCGGTGAAAACGGGAGGGATGCGCCGCGATTGTGTTTCGACATGAGCCGAATGCCTCGCGCGCAGGACTGCTTCAGACCTTGCAAGAAGAATGCACGGTCTGCATCGTCAGGAAACAATACATGAGTTTGCCGCAAGGCAGTTGATCCGTCCCCGTGCTGTTGCGCCGAACCATCACCCGGGATGCTCGGCGCGCACGGTTTGCACCGGGATGTGCCGCGCCCGGCGGTGATCGGACAGCGTGGGGTTCACGCAGGCCGCGGTTCACGACGGCTTACGATTCGGACAAGCTCGCGGTTTCCCGACGGCTCAGCGGTCAGGCAAGCTCGCGATACAGCGCGAGATAGCGGTCCGCCGACGCGCCCCAGCCGAAGTCCTGGCGCATTGCGCGCCGCTGCGTCGCTTTCCATTCCGTGCGGCGGCCATAGAGCGCGAAGGCGCGGCGGATCGCCGCGGCGAGGCCGCGCGGCTGGAAGTGCTCGAAGACGAAACCGGTGGCGAGGTCCTCGGCGAGATTTTCAAGCGATGCGTCCACCACGGTGTCCGCGAGACCGCCCACGCAATGCACGAGCGGCAACGAACCGTAGGCGAGTGCGTAAAGCTGCGTCAGCCCGCAGGGCTCGAAGCGCGACGGCACCGCGACCACGTCGCTGCCCGCGATGATCGTATGCGCGAGCTTTTCGTCGAAGCCGAGTTCCACGGCGACCGATTCGGGATGCGTCTGCGCGACGCGTTTCAGGCCGTTTTCGAGCGCCGGGTCGCCGGTGCCGAACACGATGAGTTGACCACCGCGCTTGACAATCTCCGGCACGGTTTCGAGCAGCAGGTCGAGGCCCTTCTGCTCGGTGAGGCGGCTCACCACGCCGAACAGCAGCGCGTCGCTATTCTGCGCGAGGCCGAAGCGTTTTTGCAACGCCTCCTTACACGCCAGTTTGCCGGCGAGCCGGGTGGCGGTGTAGCGGCTTTCGAGCAGCGCGTCGCTCGCCGGGTTCCACACCGTATAGTCGACGCCATTCAGGATGCCGCTCAGGTCGTGCGAGCGGCTGCGCAGCAGTGCGTCGAGTCCGCCGCCTTGCGCGAGCGTCTGGATTTCGCGGGCATAGGTGGGGCTTACGGTGGTGATGCGGTCGCTGTAGTAAAGCCCCGCCTTCAGAAACGAAAGCTGTCCATAGAATTCGACGCCATACATGCTGAAAAAATCGTCGGGCAGCCCAAGCTGACCGAACTGATGCGCCGGAAAAACACCCTGATACGCGAGGTTGTGCACAGTGAAGACGCTGCGCGCGGGGGCGCGGCCAAGCTGCCGTTCGGCCGCTTTCAGATAGGCGGCGGCGAGTCCCGCATGCCAGTCGTGCGCATGGACGATCTGCGGCGACCACGCCGGGTCGAGCTGCTGCGCCAGTTGCGCGGCGACCCAGCCGAGCAGCGCAAAACGCTGCGCGTTGTCGCCATACGGCACATGCTCGTCGTTCAGATAAGGATTGCCGGGCCGGTCGTACAGCGTGGCCGCGCGGATCATGTAGACGATAAGGCCGTTCGACGGCAGCGTGCCTTGTTCGAGCGTGACGTGAGGCGCATCGAAACGGCGGCCCAGTTGCGCGACTGGATGCACGTCGCGCAAACCGGCGGCTACTGCCGGAAAGCCGGGCAACAGCACGCGGACGTCGGCGCCGCGCTCGACCAGCGCGGACGGCAACGCGCCCACGACGTCGGCGAGACCGCCCGTTTTCAGGAGGGGATACAGCTCGCTTGCGACGTGCAGGGCGCGAATCGTCATAGGCTCGGTCTCGTTCCTTGGGTGATAGCCGGAAAGCAATGCATCGCGATGCGGGCCGCGCGCCAGGCCGGGCGAAGCCACGGCCAAGGCAGGCGCGTGCGGCCGGCAGGCGTCAGGTCGCGTCCTGACGCAGCGACTCGGGCGTGACCAGCACGACGCCGTCGTCGGTGCGATAGAAACGCTCGGCGTCGGCCGCTGGGTCCTCGCCGATCACCGTCCCGTCCGGGATCGCGCAGCCGCGGTCCACGACCACCTTCTGCAAGCGGCAACTTGCACCGACGGTGACCTGCGGCAACAAGACTGCCTCATTGATGTTACAGAACGAACTCACTTTCACATTCGACGACAGCACCGAGCGTGAAATCTGCGAACCCGAAATCACGCAGCCGCCGCATACGATCAGATTGTTGCCGGAGCCTTGCAGACCCTTCAGGTCGCGCACGAACTTGGCGGGCGGCAGTTGTTCCTGGTACGTCCAGATCGGCCAGCTGCGGTCGTAAAGGTCGAGCGTCGGAATCGTGGAGGCGAGGTCGAGATTGGCGGCCCAATAGGCGTCGATGGTGCCGACGTCGCGCCAGTACGGCTCGACGTTCGGGTCCGACGACACACACGACATGCTGAACGGATGCGCGATCGCGGTGCCTTGCGTGACGACGCGCGGCAGGATGTCCTTGCCGAAGTCGTGATCGGTATCCACGCTCGAGATGTTCTCTTCGAGCAGCGCGTACAGGTAGTCGGCGCTGAATACGTAGATGCCCATGCTCGCCAACGCGGTGTCCGGGCGGCCGGGAATCGCCGGCGGGTCGGCGGGTTTTTCCACGAAGCCGGTCACGCGGCGGTTTTCGTCGACGGCCATCACGCCGAAGGCCACCGCTTCCATGCGCGGCACCTCGATGCAGCCGACGGTGCAATCGGCGCCGCTTTCGGCGTGGTCCGCAATCATGCGCGTGTAGTCCATCTTGTAGATGTGATCGCCCGCCAGCACGACCACATACTTCGGCCGTATCGAACGGATGATGTCGAGGTTCTGAAATACCGCGTCGGCTGTGCCGCGATACCAGTGCGCGCCTTCCACGCGCTGTTGCGCGGGCCACAGGTCGATGAATTCGCCGAATTCGCCGCGCAGGAAGCCCCAGCCGCGCTGCAGATGGCGCAACAGCGAGTGCGCCTTGTACTGCGTGACGACGGCGATGCGCCGGATGCCGGAGTTCAGGCAATTGGACAGCGCGAAGTCGATGATTCTGAATTTGCCGCCGAAATGCACCGCCGGTTTGACGCGCTTGTTGGTGAGCGGCCCGAGCCGCGTGCCTCGTCCGCCGGCGAGGACGATGGCGAGGGTGGTGCGTTGCAGGTCGTTCAGCCGTGCCGGAGTATCCATGTCCGTCTCCTTTGTCGACCGGAGTTGGCGCTTCAGCGTCTACTCGGGTCCCATGCAGTTTTATCGCGGTCGACCGGAGTTGGCGNTTNAGNGNNTACTCNGGTCCCATGCAGTTTTATCGCGGTCGACCGGAGTTGGCGGTTTAGTGCTTACTCCGGTCCCATGCAGTTTTATCGCGGTCGACCGGAGTTGGCGCTTCAACGCTTACGCCAGTCTCATGCAATCCCTCTACCGCGCCATGCAATTGGTTGCTGCTTAACTTACTGCCTACTATTCCCCGCTGATGCCGGTCACCCGGCTCTGCATATCGAATCTCACCGCGGGGCCGCTGCGCTGGCGAGCCCGTCCCGTAGTTCTAGCACCGAATCGCCTCGCGCGGGCGACGTTTGTCGTGCGCTAGCCGCCTTGCGTACAACTGTGAACGATCGACCCCGGCGCGCCCGCGCTCTGTGCGGCACGACACATAGTCTGCGAGGTCCGGCGTGCAATATGCGTGCCACTGCGGGCGCGCTTGGCCGCGCTCAGCATTGCGTGCGCCGCTGCGCGGCTGCGATGAGCGTCGTAGAATCGTCGCGGCCGGTTCGCAATCCCCGCGCGTGCTTGCGGCGGGCTTCCGAACGTACTTCAACCGTATGCAAAAAATGTCCATGAGCTTTCGCCGCTTTTCATCGCTCGCCACATCACTTGCCACATTGAGCGCCGCCGCATTCTGCATTGCACCGGCTGCGATTCGCGCCGCCTCCGCGGCTTCTCCGTTGACGGCGTCGGCCGTTGTTTCACCAGTCGCGTCTGCCAGCGCCGCGCGCGAGGCTCCTCGGCCCGACGGCAATGCCGGCCCAGTCTATGGTCCCGAACTGGAGGGCTTCGACTATCCGGCGCCGGTCGAGCAGTACCCGTTCACTTCGCAAGGCGCTGCGCTGCATATGGCGTATATGGACGTGAAACCGACGCACGCCAACGGCCGCACGGCCGTGCTTCTGCACGGCAAGAATTTCTGCGCGGCGACGTGGGAGACGACGATTCATCGTTTGAGCGACGCCGGTTATCGCGTGATCGCGCCGGATCAGATCGGCTTTTGCAAGTCGAGCAAGCCGGAGCACTATCAGTACAGTTTTCAGCAACTCGCACGCAACACGCATGCGCTGCTCGAATCGCTCGGCGTGAAGGACGCGACCATCATCGGCCATTCGACCGGCGGCATGCTCGCGGTGCGCTATGCGCTGATGTATCCGCGTGAGACGCAGCAACTGGTGCTCGTGAATCCGATCGGACTCGAGGACTGGAAGGCTAAGGGTGTGCCGTCGCTGTCGGTGGATCAGTGGTATCAGCGCGAGTTGAAGACCACCGCCGACGGCATTCGCCGCTACGAGCAGTCGACCTATTACGCAGGCCAATGGCGGGCGGCCTACGAACCGTGGGTGCAGATGCTCGCGGGCATGTACCGGGGACCGGGTAAGCAGATCGTCGCATGGAATTCGGCGCTGCTCTACGACATGATTTACACGCAGCCGGTGGTGTACGAGCTCGGCCAGTTGCAGATGCCGACACTGCTGCTGATCGGCCAGAAGGACACGACCGCCATCGGCAAGGACGCGGCGTCACCCGAGGTGCGCGCGAAGATTGGCCACTATCCGGAGTTGGGCAAGGCTGCGGCGAAAGCCATTCCACACGCGACGCTGGTTGAATTCGCCGACTTGGGCCATGCGCCGCAGATGCAGGATCCGGAAGCGTTTCATAAGGCGCTGCTCGATGGGCTGGCGGCGGTGCAAGTGAATCGTTGAGCTAGCGGCTGCAGCGGATTGAAACTGGCAAATAAAGCGGTGGAAAAGAATGGCGGTGGCGTATTAACTGCACCGTTTCGGGATTTATCTGATGCTGGACGCCTGAGCGCTGAGCGCGGGTGAGCCCGCCACTGTTGCCGAGTTGACCAAGTAGGCCGTCAGTTCGGCCTGCACGCTGGCACACATGCCAGGCATCATGATCGCGGCCATGCGCGGTAACGTCAGAGTGCCATTGCGGGTGAATGGGCGAGGATATCGACGCAGGCGATCCGCTTGCGCCGCATCTAAGAGGAAATCGGAGAACTCAGCCAAAAGTCTGGAGAACGCCGGTATTTGAGTTGATAGCCTATTCGCGTTGCCCCGCACAGCAATGCCCGCAATTGATGACCGGCGCGGGCAGGCGAGTTTGTGGGGAAAAGTGCCCGCGATACCGTCAGAATTTACTGATCGACTGCGTTGGCTAATCCCGCTAAAGCCGGCATGCCCCACGTCAACGCAATCAGAGTTTTCGGAATCGTCGGATTCCAAAATAATTCATTCTCCTTAAAAGTGCTTACGCTTTCGCAAGCTTAACAAACAATCAAAAGGAGAAAAATGAAAAATCGAACGCTGCGAAGCGGCCCAGTCGGCATGCTGTGCCGTCTGTTCGCCGTCTTCACGCTGCTGCTGACAGCGATTGGCGCAAACGCCGAAAGTGGAGACGGTGTTTGCGCTCCGCTGTATGTCAGGTCGGGCGCCATACAAGGAACTTCCGCGTGCTTCGCGAACGCGTGGAGCAACACGCCAATTAATCTGTCAAATCATTACTGCGTCAATGAACCGGCGAGGATCACGCGATGGTGCGGTGCCCCGCCGGACCTGGCGCAGACGGATGCAACATGTCCAGTTGCCGACCCTGTCAATCCCAATAGCGGGACGACCACTGTCACTGAGACTGATTTCGTCAGCGGGGACGACATACCTGTGGTTTTCAGCCGCATACCGGTCGCGCGGACTTTATAAACCCGATGCCGGCTTTGGGCCTGGTTGGGGCCATAACTGGCAGCGTCAGCTTGGCTTGGCGAAAGTCAACAGCAGCCCGCCGCAGATCACTGCATCCCGTGAAGATGGCGATATCGTGAAGTTCGACAAATCGAGCGGCGCGTGGCGTGCGAGCGATAGTAAGTTGTTTTCGCTTTCCCAAGGTCCGTCGACATGGGCACTTACGGACCTCGCCACAGGGGCCGTTGAAACGTATTCGCTGCAGGGTGTGCTGCTCTCCGTGAATGTTCACGGCGGCCAGGTGATAACGCTGACCTACAGCGACTCCAATACGGCCCCAGACATCGCGCCATCCCCCGGCCTGCTGATTGGTATCACCGAACATGCACCGAACACGAATTCTTTCTGGGATATCACGATTCGTCTCAGCTACGACGCGAAATGGCGAATCACGAAGATGACCGACGTAACGGGGGGTGTCACGCAGTACGGTTACGACAGCAATAACAATCTCACTTCCATTACTTGGCCCGATGGCAATGTCAGGCGCTATGCCTATGCAGATTCGCGCTTTACAAGCGCGCTGACCAGCGTCATTGACGAGACCGGCACACCCATCAGCACCTGGACCTACGACGCGCAGGGTCGCGCCAACGCAGTGACCCACCCGGATGCCACGCGCAACGTGTCGTTTGCCTACGGCAACGACGGAACTCTGGTGAATTACGGCGATAAGGCCCTCAGCATGAGCTTTGCGTCGATCGGCAACATGATTCGGCCAACGGCGACGAGTTCGGCAGCCGGTACAGCCAGTTCGACATGGGACGCGACCGGCAATCTGTTATCGCAGACGGGCGTCTCTGGAGTCGGTCGCTCGACGGCGTACGACGACGCCGGCCGACCGACCCGCTCGGCGCATACTGGCCTCAATGGAACGACGATTACTTCGGTTCGTTACGCCGATGGATATGGTCTGCGTCCGTCAATGATCGCGTCGCCTGGATGGGTGCGTGCATTTACCTACGATGCACAATCGAATATGACCGGCTTCAGCGAGTGGTCAACAAAGGACCTTACTGGCGAAAGCGGTTTCGCTGCGACGTCCGACGGTGTTCAGAGAATCAGCTACGGCTTTGCTTACGATTCCGCCAATCAACTCAATTACGCACAGATTTACCAAGACGGGGCGCTAAAGGAAGAATGGTATCTCTCGCGTGATGCGACCGGCAATATGCGTCAGATGAACAACCGCACTGCGGGAAACTATTACACGGTGGCGGTGCGCGATTCGGCACACCGAGCCGTCCAGATTAAGGTTCCCGGCGGTGGCATTGCACTTCCAGCCTACGACCCACGCGGTCGGCTTAAGAGCTTCTGGTATGACGAGTAGGCTGGGCCTCTAAACGGTAACGTCCATCGTCTGTTGAAGGTCGACTTCGGCTACTCACCCGACGGCCGACTGATGTCGCGACGCGGGGTCGTAAGCGCCTACAATGGGCCGGAGGTGTCGATCAGCGACGACGAAATAGACCGGTGGATATCGAACTACAACGAGAGTAACTCCGGTCGGACCGCCGGCTAATTTTCTCGGTTGGGTCAAGGCGCTGGCGGCAAACGCAGAACCACCTCTTGTACCGGTCGTCGCCCCTTGGGAAGCCGCCCTTACGGCGGTGCGTTTTGCGTGGACGATATACCAGCTAGCGACAAGCGATCCGGCTGTGATTTTGATCGAGAAGCTCAAGCCTGAAATTGAAGCGAAGCAATGTGCGGAAGTGCCGTCGCAACTGACGCTTGGGGAACTAATCGGCATGTTGAAGGATGCGCGTTCCACCAAAGGGGATTTCAATTTGGGTGAGGGAACTGCCGCAGACGCCGACGCTCTGGCCCAAGAGTTCTTAGGCCCGGACTACCGATCCTCGAGTCGTGACGATTCAATATTGATTAGCAAAGACGGGCTGAGGCAATATAGGTCACCAAGCGCGAAGGACAGCCCCTATGCCACGACTGGGGTGCAGGCAAATTATCAATCAAGAAATGTCCCGAGCGGCGAATGGCAAAATAATGGCCACCTGAACATACTTCCATAGGAAGAACTATGCGTGCCGAACTGAAGTCAGTCGACTCTCCAGACGTCGACTTTGCAACATACTGGCCGGAAGATGAAAGCTGTTTTTCCTTCCCGATAACACTCCGGATCGGAGCGGAAGGGCGCGATGCCGCTGACCTGTTCCAAATGACGGTCTGCACTCCCGGCTGGCTAAGCAGGGAGAATGCTGGGAAGACAGCCATGCTGGGTCAAAACTTGCTGATAGTGTTTGAATACAACTGGGCAATGATTCAGTCGTATCTGGAGAATCGGATCAATCGTTTCACAGCAGAAAACTGGTCGGCTCTTGCTATTAAACTCAGCCGTTTCGCAAGTTGGGAGTTCGAGAATTACCAAGCCTAGGAGGCTCGCCTAAGACCCGCATGACAAATTCGACATAACGCTAATGCGTTGCGGAGGCACGACCGAAGCGGTGTTCGGGTACACCGTAATGGCTTTCCGAGGAACTCAAGCGAGACACGGGTACACGTCGGGGGCGTTCTTCGTTGACCGTGACTGAGTATGATTTTGCGGTAATCACAGATCAACTTCAGCGTATATGGTGCAACACTGCGACCCAACCGATTGGCACGGCATTGCCATAAAGACCGCCCGGTTCGCCGCATGGAGTTCGAAGACTTGCATGTAAGCGATCGAATACGAATCGTCTTTGTGAAGAAAGCGAGTAATCGCGCCTCTCCATACGGGCGCTGGAAAGCAGAGAACTGCACCTGAGGGGTTTTCCAAAAGGAAGGGCGCGAGTTTTGCGCCGCCCTTTTTCATTCACCTGCGACTCACCTTCCGCCAGCCAGTTCCCCACGAATTTCCGCCCCGATCTCGAACGACCGAAGCCGCGCCTTGTGATCGTAGATCTGTGCGGTGAGCATCAATTCGTCCGCGCCCGTTTGATCGATGATCGACTTCAGCCCTTCGCGCACCGCATCGCGGTCACCGATCGCCGTGCATGCGAGCGAATGCGCAACCGAGTTCAATTCCATTTCCGAAGCCGCGAGCCGCTCGACCGGCGGCTGCAATTGCCCCGGCGTGCCGCGCCGCAAATTGATGAACTGCTGCCGAAGCGACGTGAAAAGACGCTGCGCTTCATCATTGGTATCGGCTGCAAAGAGATTCACGCCGACCATCGCGTACGGTTTGTCGAGGGTTTCCGATGGACGGAATTGCGAGCGATACACCTGCAACGCCGTGAGCAGATAATCCGGCGCGAAATGCGACGCGAACGCAAAAGGCAAGCCGAGCGCGGCCGCGAGTTGCGCGCTAAAAAGCGACGACCCCAACAGCCACAGCGGCACATGCAAACCCGCACCGGGCACCGCGCGAATCCGCTGGCCCGAGACCGGATCCGCGAAATAGCGCTGCAATTCGGCGACGTCGTCGGGGAAAGAATCCGCGCTATTTTGCAGATCGCGACGCAGCGCGCGAGCGGTGCTCTGGTCCGTTCCGGGCGCGCGGCCGAGGCCCAGGTCGATCCGGCCAGGATAGAGCGACTCCAGCGTGCCGAACTGTTCCGCGATCACGAGCGGCGCGTGATTCGGCAGCATGACGCCGCCCGAGCCGACGCGGATCGTCTTCGTGCCGCCTGCCACATAACCGATCACGACCGATGTGGCCGCGCTCGCAATGCCGGTCATGTTGTGATGCTCCGCGAGCCAGAAGCGGCGGTAATTCCACCGCTCTGCATGCTGCGCGAGGTCGAGCGTGTTCCTGAAGGCATCCGCGGGCGTTGCGCCTGCGATGACCGGCGAGAGGTCGAGGACCGAAAAGGGAATCATTGTCTGTTCGCTTGCTGTTTCTGGCGCTTTCACGCGATGGGGCATTCTCCCAAAGCTTCCGGCTTTCTGCTCGCGGCGGCGCGATGTCCACGTTCTCGAAAGGGTTTGTCCACGTGAGGCCGCGTAACGCAACGCAGACCTTTGCGTGAACCGACGCCGTTACATGCAAGTTCGATATAGATATCGCCGATCAATATTTAACAAGCGCATGGCGCGCTGCTACCTTGAACGCCTCGTACAGAGCACTGCATTCAGCGTGCAATGCCACCGCCCGCCGGGCAGCAACCATTCACGGAGGCACTCGCGTGTCCATCGAATTCATCGGCATGATCCAGACCCGCAAGGTGTCGGAAACGCATGCGCCGCAAGGGCCGGTTATCGATCTCGGCTACCTCGGGCAGTTTGCCCGCGCGCATGAGGCGGCGGGCTTCGACCGCATTCTCGTGCCGCATCATTCCACGAGCCCCGATGCACTCCTCACCGTCGCGCATGCCGCAAGCGTGACGAGCAAAGTGCATTTCATGCTCGCGCATCGTCCGGGCTTCGTTGCGCCGACGCTCGCCGCGCGGCAACTGGCAACGCTCGATCACTATTCGGGCGGCCGTCTCGCCGTGCATATCATTTCGGGCGGCGACGACGCCGAACAGCGCCGCGACGGCGACTTCCTCTCCCACGATGAACGCTACGCGCGCACCGACGAGTATCTGCATATCCTGCGGCGCATCTGGACCGAGACGAAGCCGTTCGATCACCACGGCCAGTACTATCGTTTCGAACAGGGCTTGTCCGAAGTGAAGCCGGTGCAGCAGCCGCACATTCCGGTGTATTTCGGCGGCGCGTCGACACCCGCGCTCGAAATTGCCGGACGTCATGCCGATGTCTACGCGCTGTGGGGCGAATCGAAGGCGCAAGTGCGCGAGCAGGTGACGCGCGTGCGCGCGGAAGCCGCAAAGCACGGACGCACCGTGCGCTTCTCGGTATCGTTCCGGCCGATTCTCGCTGCGACGGAAGCGGCCGCATGGGAGCGCGCCGATCACATCCTCGCTGAAACGAGACGGCTGCGCGCAGCCCAAGGACTCGGCGTCGGCGCGCCCGCGCAAAGCGAAGGCGCGCGGCGGCTGCTCGCGGCATCCGGTGACTCGGATCGCACCGACGAACGCCTGTGGACCGGCATCGCGAAAGAAATCGGCGGACGTTCGAACTCGACCGCATTGGTCGGCACGCCGGAGCAGGTCGCCGCGACGCTCGCCGAGTACTACGCGCTCGGCGTCTCGACCTTCCTCGTGCGTGGCTTCGATCCGCTCGAAGACGCGATCGACTACGGCCGCGCGTTGATCCCCGCGACGCGCGAACGGATCGCACGCATTCGCAGCGCCGAGGGAGCGGAGAGTGCCGAAAGTGCCGATGGTGCTGACGGGGCCCACACCGCCAAAACCGTGGCCGCGTAACGGAGACGCGATGACCAATCTTTCCCACGCACGTTTGACCGTCGAAAACCCAGCGCTCGCAGACGACTCATCGGCATTGAAACGCCACGCGCCGCTGCGCAAATTCTGGTTCGACGACGTGCCGCCGCGCGAAGGCGTCGCTGCCGAACGCCGTTATCGGCAGGAGCGGCTCGCGGTCGCGTTTCGTCTGTTCGCGCGGTACGGTTTCGATCAGGGGCTCGCCGGTCACATCACCGCGCGCGATCCGCAATGGCCCGACCACTTCTGGGTGAATCCGTTCGGCAAGCATTTCAGCCGCATTCGCGTTTCCGACCTGCTGCTCGTGAATGCGCAAGGCGAGATCGTAGTCGGCGACGGGCCCGTGAATCAGGCGGCTTTTGCGATTCATGCGGCGATTCACGAGGCGCGTCCGGATGTCGTCGCGGCGGCGCACACACATTCGTTGTACGGCAAGGCGTGGTCTACGCTCGGCCGCATGCTCGATCCGCTGACGCAGGATTCATGCGCATTCTATCGGGACCACGCGTTGTTCGACGATTTCCGCGGCGTCGTGCTCGATACCGACGAAGGCGCGCGCATCGCGGCGGCGCTCGCCCAGCACAAGGCCGTGATTCTGAAGAATCACGGCATTCTGACGGCGGGTCCGAGCGTCGAGGCGGCCTCATGGTGGTACATCGCGCTCGACAGCGCCTGTCACGCGCAACTGCTCGCCGAAGCAGCCGGCACGCCGCAAGCCATTCCACACGACGTCGCGACGCTTACTCACGAGCAGGTCGGCCGCGCGAGCGGCGCATTGTTCGCGTTTCAGAGCCTGCTGGAAGGCCTCGTCGAAGCGGAGCCCGACGTGCTGAACTGAACTGAGCGTCTTCCAGGATGGCGCAACGTTCGATCGCAGCGCCCCGATCGCGCGGCGACATCGTGCACGCGAGGATCGAGCGGCGTGTCGAAGTTGCACCGCTTTGGACCGCTACCTGCAACGCGGCGCTCGCCGAAGGTGCGCGACGCGCATCGCCCGTCCCCGCGCGTCAATCTTCCGAACTATCCTTTAAAACTACCGATGAGTCAGAACCTGAGGCCGGACCGGCTGCGTGCGTTCGTGGGCCGGATTGCGTCGCTCGTCGACGCCGAAACGCCCGAAGCCCCGCTGCTCGAAGCGGGCGGCGCCGCGCTGCGCGAACTGATTGCTCACGACGACTGGCTACCCGACGCTTTCGCGCGGCCCGACCCCGAGCGCTACCAGCAATTCCTCTTGCACGGGGACTCCCGGCAGCGTTTTTCGATTGTCAGTTTCGTATGGGGACCGGGGCAAGCGACGCCTGTGCACGACCATACGGTATGGGGTTTGATCGGGGTGCTGCGTGGCGCGGAAATTGCGCAGCATTACCGTGTCGCGGCCCACGGCGAAGTCGTTGAAGTGGGTCCGCCTCGGCGCCTCGACACCGGCGCTGTGGATGCGGTGTCGCCGCGCGTCGGCGATATTCATCGCGTGAGCAACGCATTTGGTGACCGTACGTCGATCAGCATTCACGTGTACGGTGGAAATATCGGCGCAGTGAGCCGTTCCGTGTATCCTGGCGGCACTGGCCGCAAAACGTTTGTGTCCGGCTACTCGAACGACGTGTTGCCGAACATCTGGAATGTGTCGAAGGAGTCTCCGATCCCATGACTTTAGTGAAAGATTTCCGTACCCGATCTTATGCAGATGTGCGCCGCGCACTGCTCGAACGCGAGGAAATCGCGCTCGTCGATGTGCGCGAGGAAGACCCGCACGCGCGCAGTCATCCGCTGTTTGCCGCGAACCTTCCGCTGTCGCGGCTCGAACTCGATGCACCGGTGCGCCTGCCGCGCCGCGACGTGCCGATCGTCGTACTCGACGACGGCGAAGGATTCGCCGCGCGTGCCGGGGAGCGCCTCGAGAGCGTCGGCTACACCGATGTCGCGCTGCTCGAAGGTGGCTTGCAAGGCTGGCGCAAGGCCGGCGGCGAGTTGTTCCAGGATGTCAACGTGCCGAGCAAGGCGTTCGGCGAACTCGTGGACAGCGTGCGTCACACACCGTCGCTGCCGGCGCAGCAGGTGCAGGCGCTGCTCGATCGCGAAGAGAACGTGGTCGTGCTCGACGCGCGCCGTTTCGATGAATATCAGACGATGAATATTCCCGGCAGCATCAGCGTGCCGGGAGCGGAGCTGGTGCTGCGCGCGCGCGAACTCGCACCGGACCCCACGACGCGGATCATCGTCAATTGTGCGGGGCGCACGCGCAGCATTATCGGTGCACAGTCGCTGATCAACGCAGGCGTGCCGAATCCGGTCGCCGCGCTGCGCAATGGCACGATGGGCTGGACGCTTGCCGGACAGCCGCTCGCGCACGGCAGTTCACGCCGGCCGCATCCCGTCGTCGACGATGCGCTGCGTCTCGTTGCGGCCGACGGCGCGCGCGCGGTCGCGGACCGCGCGAAAGTGGGGCGCACGTCACGCGACGAAGCGCGCCGCTGGGCCGATGAAGCGGTGCGCACCGTGTACCGCTTCGACGTGCGCACGCCGGAGGAATACGAAGCGGGCCACGTGCCTGGCTTTCGTCCCGCGCCCGGCGGCCAGCTCGTGCAGGAAACGGAGATGTTCGCACCGGTTCGCGGCGCGCGTGTGATTCTCGCGGATAGCGACGGCGTGCGCGCGAACATGACCGCGTCGTGGCTCGCGCAAATGAACATCGAGGTGTACGTGGTGGACGGTTTGACCGCCGCCGACTTCGCCGAAAAAGGCCTGGCGCCTGCTGCGCGCCTTGCGTCCCAGCCGCCTGACGCCGATGAAATCGCGCCCGCGGAACTGGCCGCGCTGCTTCAGTCGCCTGGCACGATCGTGCTCGACTTTACGAGTAGCGCGAACTATGTGAAGCGCCATATTCCGGGCGCGTGGTTCGCGATCCGCAGCGAACTGAAGACGGCGCTGCACAAGCTGCCGCACGCCGAGCGCTACGTGCTCACATGCGGCAGCAGTCTGCTCGCGCGCTTCGCCGCGCCCGAGGTGGCGGCATTGACCGGCAAGCCGGTACGCGTGCTGACGGGCGGCACGGCTGCGTGGATCGAAGCTGGCTTGCCGGTGGAAAACGGCGAGACGCGGATGGCGTCAGCGCGCATCGACCGTTATCGGCGTCCGTATGAAGGCACCGATAATGCGCGTGAGGCGATGAACGCCTATCTCGAGTGGGAGTATGGGCTCGTCGCGCAACTGGCTCGCGACGGCACACATGGATTTCATGTGATTTGATGTTGGTGGTGCAGCCCGCGATGCTTTTGCTTTGCAAGACATGGCCAACGACGAGGGCGAGTAACGAGGGCAAGTAACGAGGGCGGCAACCGGGGCGAGAAACACAGCCAGCGACGACAGCCAGCAACCACGGCGAGTACCACGGCGAGTACCACGGCGCGCGGCGCGCTTTCAAGCGGCGCGTTGCGCGCGCGCCTCCTTGAACTGCCGCTCGATTGCTGCGCCGAACTGTTCCACCGGCTGCTGCAATTTGCCGAGCACGCGCGGATGCACGAGCCAGATATCGATCAGCGGCTTGAAGTCGCTGACGCTCACGACGTCGAGCCTATCCGCATAAGCGCTGGCATTGAGCAGCGGCACCGGCACGAGCCCGAGGCCGTTGCCATCTGCGACAAGCTGTAATTGCAGCTCGGTGCCGAGCGTTTCCAGATTCAGCTTCAGCGCGAGACCGAGGCCCGTTAGCGCGCGCTGAAGGCCGTCGCGAAAACCGCAGCCATCAGGATTCAACACCCACCCGGTCGACTGGCACTGCGCGAGCCTATGCACGCGCTTTTTCAGCAGGCCTTTGCGCGCGACCACCGCCAGTTTGATGCGGCCAAGCGAGCGCGCCGACAGCGTGTCGTGGAAACTTTTGTTCGCGGGCAGCAGGACTGCGGCGGCGTCGAGTTCGCCGTTTTCGAGTCGTTGCAGCAACTGGCTGCCCCAGCCGGTCGACGCGCGCGCCTGCAAATCGGGGTAGGCCGCTTTGACCGCGCGCAGCGCTTCGCCGAGCGCGATGTCGGCGATGGTCTGCGCGACACCCACGCGCAGCGTGCCGATGGGCGGCGTATCGGTCGCGACCATCTCCCGCAGCACGTCCAGTTCGCGCTGAATCACCCGGCATTGTTCGTAGACGACCCGGCCAGTTGCCGTTGCCTTCAGCGGACGCGTGTTGCGATCTAGCAATTCGACGCCAAGCGCTTCCTCGAAATTCTGCAGACGACGCGTGATGGCCGGTTGCGTGAGGCCGAGCGAGAGCGCTGCCTGCTGTAGCGACTCACAGCGAATAACGGTGACGTAGGCGTCGATTTCGTCGATCTTCATGGTGAGCGCTCAGATGGTTCGTGCGCCCGATGATACCCGTATCGCCTTTTTCACGACGCACGCAACCAACAAAATTTCGCATATTTGCTTAGAAGAATAATGCGTTTGTTTTATACGGCTCGCTCGCTTATCGTCGCTTCAAACTCATTTTCACACTGTCCACATGATGCCTTTGAACGTTCCTTCCGCGATTTTTTCTGTCCTTCAACGCACGCTCGTCACACCGTTCGCCGCCGCCGCGCTTGCGCTTGCCGCGATGCTGTGCGCGACGCCCGTCGCTGCTGCCGATCCGCCCGTGCTCAAAGTAGGCGATCAATCGCTGCAAACGCGCGGCATTCTGGAAGCCTCGGGCCAGTTGAAAGACCTGCCGTACAAGATCGAATGGTTCAACTTTCCGGCCGCGCAGCCGCTTGGCGAAGCGTTAAATGCAGGTGCCGTGGATGTCGGCGGCCTCGGCGACGCGCCGCTCGTCTTCGCGCTTGCTGCCGGCGCGCGCGTGCGAGCCGTGGCGGCGACGCGCTCCAATCCGCTCGATCTCGCCATCGTGGTCGGCCCGCATTCGCCGCTCACCGACGTCGCGAGTCTGAAGGGCAAGCGCATTGCGACGACGCGCGGCTCGATCGGCCACTATCTCGCGCTCGCCGCATTGAAGAAGGCGAATCTGTCAGCGAGCGACGTCACGTTCGTATTCCTCGCGCCTGCCGATGCGAAGGCCGCGCTCGTGTCGGGCAGCGTCGACGCGTGGTCGGTGTGGGACCCGTACACGGCGCTTGCGCAATCGCGCGATCACGACCGCATCATCGCGAACGGCGTGGGCCTGTCGGAAGGGCTCAGCTATCAGGTCGCGACCGAGGCCGCGATTGCGGGCAAGCGGGCGCAGCTAGCCGACTTCCTCAGGCGAGTGGCGATCGGTCAGCGCTGGGCGCTATCGCATCCGGACGAAGTCGCGGCGATGCAATCGCGCGTCACGGGCTTACCGACCGACGTATTGAAGACCGTCTATCAGCGCGGCCAGGTGCATCCGGTCGCCATCGACGATAGTGTCGTGGCCGCGCAGCAGCGTACCGCCGACACCTACGAAGCAGCCAGCGTGATTGGCGCGCATCTGGATGTGCGCGCGAGTTTCGATCGCAGTTTTCCGGTGCCTTGAGCTTTCTCGCGCGACGAAATCCTCTGCAAATTCGGTGTAAACGCGCTCTCGTCTAAACCGTCCGATCCCGCTAGATTATTGTCACTTGGAAGGCTTATCGAGGGACCAGGACGGCCAGACAAGCAGCGGTTCGCCACTTCCGGCGATGGCGCAAGGTGAGCGGCCAAGGTCGTTCATCGCCGCGCCGGGACCGGACCGCTGCGCGTCGTCCGCGGTGCTTTAATGCCCGGTGCCGTCTTGGCCGGTGCCGCTTTTCCTCCTCGTCTCCAGGTCCTGGCAGACTGACCGTACCTGCCGTAACAACCGCATGCATGCCGCGAGCCTGGGCGACGCTTTGCACGGCGTCGCCTTTTTGCATTCTGTTGCGTGTTTTGCTGTTTGCAATAAATCCCCGCAGAAAGAACGATCGCCAGAAAGACGCTGTACGTCCCGCGTTTTCCGCACCCCAAGGCCGGCATGGGTCCATTTGGCCCGCCGGCCCGCGCTCGCGGTTTTTGCTCCACGCGGTTATCCTGTAGCGCGTCCCAAAGGAAGTCCCTTTCGGCAATCACTACACGAGCGGTGCGGGCAATCGGGCCCGCATCGATACAGGAAATCGCTGTGAGCCTGAAACTGCCTATTGCTGCCATGCTGGCCGCGTGCGTCGCGCTCTCTGCTTGCGACGATCAACAGAGCGAGCGAGCCGTGCAAAAGATCAAGGAATTGTTCAATGCCGTAAAGCCCGACGCGTTGCTGCTCAAGAACATGACGCCGGGCGTCACGACCGAAGCGCAAATCCGCGAGCAGATGGGCAAGCCCGAAACCGAGCGCACGTATACGGACGGCTCGAAGCGCTTCGAGTATCCACGTGGTCCGCAAGGTTTGAATACGTACATGGTCGACATCGACCGTGACGGTAAGCTTCAATCCATCACGCAGGTGCTGACCGCGGCGAACTTCGGCAAGGTCCGCATCGGCATGAGCGAGGACGAAGTGCGGCGCCTGCTCGGCAAGCCGGGCGAAATCGCGGTGTTTCCGCTCAAGCCGGAGACGGTGTGGAGCTGGAAGTGGCGCGAAGGCGGCGTGACGGAAGAAGGCATTTTCAACGTGCACTTCGACCAGAACAGGAAGGTGTACACGACATCGCGCTCGGACGTAATGCGCGGGCGCTAGAACCAACGAAAAGCAGAGATACAAATAAAGGCGGGGAATCATGATACGTCGACGTCGATACAGCCGTATCGGGCTGGTGTTGGGGGGCGGCGCGGCGCGCGGCTGGGCGCATATCGGCGCGATACGCGCGCTGCACGACGCGGGCATCAAGCCCGACGTGGTATGCGGCACATCGATCGGCGCCCTGGTCGGCGCGGTCTATGCAAACGGCGACCTCGACTGGCTCGAGGAGTGGGTCTCGCGGCTCACCTGGCAGACGGTCGTGCGACTGCTCGACTTGCGCCTGTCGGGCGGTCTGCTCGGCGGCCGCAAGGTGATCCAGCTTTTCGCCGACAAATTCAACGGCCGTTCGATCGCCCAGTTGAACATGCCGTTCGCGGCGGTCGCCACCGAACTCGACTCGGGCCGCGAAAGCTGGCTCCAGGACGGCAGCGTGGTCGACGCGGTGCGCGCGTCGATTGCGATTCCCGGCATTTTCACGCCGGTGTGGCACAACGGCGTATGGCTCGTCGACGGCGGGCTCAGTAATCCGGTGCCAGTGTCGGTCGCGCGCGGCATGCGGGCGGACTGCGTGATCGCGGTCGATCTGAACAACGACATTCTCAACGGACGCGACTTCGGCGGCGCGGTGGTGGATACGCCCGCCATCGACCCGAGCGCGCCGCCACCCGTATCGCTGCGCCGTAACGGCAAGCCTTGGCCGCGTTGGCTCGCACCCGCCGAGGAGCGCGTCACCGACGACGTGCGCGTGCCGCCCGCACCGAGCGCGCGCGTGCCTTCGATGCTGAGTTCGATCGCGCAAAGCATCGACATCATGCAAGTGCGGATCACGCGTAGCCGTCTTGCCGGCGAGCCCGCCGACATCCTGATCCAGCCGCGTCTCGGCGGCATGGGTATTTTCGATTTTCATCGCGCGGCCCCGGCCATCGAGGAAGGTCGCGCGGCGGTCGAATACATGCTGCCGGCGATTCGCGCGCGCCTCGGTATCGATTAGCGACGCGCGGGCCACGAGGGTTAAGGCCGCGCTATAGCGCGGCGCTTCGCCTCGCGCGAAGCACGCGCCGTCTATCGAAAAAGCGACCTCAAACTTGTGAAATCGCAGCGGCGCTCGTTGCCCGCTCTTCACGTCGCATAGCTCTGCGCGCCGCTAAACCAAGCGCCGTCAGCGCCGTAACGCGGTCATGGGGGGATTGCTGCGCCGCAGCAAACCCCGCGCCAGCCTTTGAGAATTTAATTTTCGCTTGCGAGACTTCGCGCCATGCAGGATGAGTCGGGTAGTTCAGCCGACGACATTCGAAAGATTCTCAACCAGACTGGATGGAGACACGCGTGGTGCTATACGGCTTTGGTCCGGTATTACTGGCCGGCACGATCCAGACGGTCGAATTGTCCGTGCTGTCGCTCGCGGCCGCCGTGCTGCTCGGCCTCGCGGGCGCGGCGGCGAAACTCTCGCTTAACCGGCCGTTGCGCGCGCTCGCCACCGGCTACACGACGCTGATCCGCTCGGTGCCCGACCTCGTGCTGATGCTGCTGCTCTTCTACAGCATCCAGATCGCGGTCAACAATCTGACCGACGCGCTGGACCTTCCGCAATTCGACATCGACCCGTTCGTGGCCGGCGTGTTGACGCTCGGTTTTATTTACGGCGCGTACTTCACCGAGACGTTTCGCGGCGCGTTTCTCGCGGTGCCGCGCGGCCAACTGGAAGCGGGCAGCGCGTACGGCATGAGCGGCGTGCGCGTATTCGCGCGCATCCTGTTTCCGCAGATGATGCGTTTCGCGCTGCCGGGCATCGGCAACAACTGGCAGGTGCTCGTGAAAGCGACGGCGCTCGTGTCGATCATCGGTCTCGCCGATGTCGTCAAGGCCGCGCAGGATGCAGGCAAAAGCACCTTCAACATGTTCTTCTTCATCCTGATCGCCGCGCTGATCTATCTCGCGCTGACGACCGTCTCGAACCTCGCGCTGATCTGGCTGGAACGCCGCTATTCGATCGGCGTACGGCACGCGGAGCTCTAAGACCATGATCGACATTCTCAATCAGTTCTGGCGCGCGTTTCTCTACTGGGACGGCCAGCGCATATCTGGTCTCGCGGTCACGCTGTGGCTGCTGGTGGCGTCGGTCGGCATCGGTTTCTGTCTTGCGATTCCGCTTGCGGTCGCGCGCGTGTCGAAGAAGCGCTGGCTTTCCACGCCAGTGCGTCTCTACACCTATGTGTTTCGCGGCACGCCGCTGTACGTGCAGCTGCTGCTGATCTATACCGGCATGTACAGCCTGGAGTTCGTGCGCTCGCATCAACTGCTCGATGCGTTCTTTCGCAGCGGTTTTCATTGCGCGATTCTCGCGTTCGCCTTGAATACCTGCGCGTATACCACCGAGATTTTTGCCGGCGCGATCCGCTCGACGTCGCACGGCGAAGTGGAAGCGGCACGCGCCTACGGCATGAGCTGGTTCACGATGTACCGCCGCATTGTGATACCGTCCGCGCTGCGCCGCGCGTTGCCGTTGTACAGTAACGAAGTGATCCTGATGCTGCACGCCACCACGGTCGCGTTCACGGCCACGGTGCCGGACATTCTGAAGGTGGCGCGCGACGCGAATTCGGCCACTTATCAATCGTTCGACGCGTTCGGCCTTGCGGCGCTGATTTACCTCGTGGTGTCGTTCGCTCTCGTTGCGTTGTTCCGCCGCGCCGAGCGTCACTGGCTCGGCTACCTCGCGGTGCGCACGCATTGAGTGCGCCGTGTTTGCAGCAGGCGGTGCGTCTTAAGCGCGCCGTCGAAAGTCGATTCGAATTCTCACAGGGAGAGCATCTTGCTCCACACCACGCAAACCGAAGCTTGCAAGCTCGCCGTGCAGGACATCCACAAGCGCTACGGCGACAACGAAGTGCTCAAGGGTGTGTCGCTGAATGCGAACAAGGGCGACGTGATCAGCATCATCGGCGCGAGCGGCTCGGGCAAGAGCACCTTCCTGCGCTGCATCAATTTTCTGGAGCGGCCGAACGCGGGGCAGATCGTCGTCGACGGCGAAGCGGTCAAGACGAAGGCCGACCGCGCGGGTAATCTCGAAGTGGCCGATCACAAGCAATTGCAACGTATCCGCACGAAGCTCGCGATGGTGTTCCAGCACTTCAATTTGTGGGCGCATATGAACGTGATCGAGAACATCGTCGAGGCGCCGATTCACGTGCTCGGTCTGCCGCGTCGCGAAGCCGAGGAGCGCGCGCGCGAATATCTCGAGAAAGTGGGCCTCGCGCCGCGCCTCGAAAAACAGTATCCGTCGCATCTGTCGGGTGGTCAGCAGCAACGCGTGGCGATTGCGCGCGCACTCGCAATGGACCCCGACGTGATGCTGTTCGACGAGCCGACCTCCGCGCTCGACCCCGAACTCGTCGGCGAAGTGTTGAAGGTCATGCAGAAGCTCGCCGAAGAAGGGCGCACGATGATCGTCGTCACGCACGAAATGGGTTTCGCGCGCAACGTGTCGAACCATGTGATGTTCCTGCATCAAGGCCGCACGGAAGAAGAAGGTTTGCCCGCCGAGGTGCTGAGCTCGCCGCGCAGCGAGCGGCTCAAGCAGTTCCTCTCCGGCAGCCTGAAGTAACGCGAGCCGCGCTCGCAGCGTTCTATTTAGCCGATGGCCCGTACGTCCAGCCCCGCACGCACCACCCAGGTCGCGATCGTTGCATTGCCGCCTGTGTCGATGTCGGGCGTCGGGCCGATTGTCGACGCGCTCAACCTTGCCAATGAAATCGACGGCCGTGCGTTGTACCGCGTGCAGGTGTGCTCGTGGGACGGCCGCGCGGTGCCGCTTTCGGGTGGCGCGCAATGGCCCGCCGACGCGGCGTTCGGCGACGCGATTGCGTGCGACTGGCTGATTATCGTCAGCGAACGGTTTCAGCAATTCGCCGACTATCGCCTGTTTCTCGCGAGCCTTTCGCGCGTCGGGCAACGCACGCCGCTCGTCACCGGCATTCACCACGGCGTGTGGTGGCTCGCGATGGCGGGGCAGTTGTCCGGCTATCGCGTGAGCGTGAACTGGGAAACGTATCAGCAGTTCTCCGAGCAGTTCGAGCGCTCCATCGTCACGCAACAGATTTTCGAAATCGACCGCGATCGCGCGACGTGCGCAGGCGGCCAGGCGACCGTCGACTTCATGCTCGCGATGATCGGTCGCGAGCATGGCCCGGAACTGGCGGATCGTATTGCGGACACGGTTGGCGTCGGCGTGTTGCGCGCGGGCGAGGAGCGTCAGCGCATTCCGTTCGTGACGGCGCCGGGCGAGCGCCATCCGCGCCTGAACGATGCGTTGCTGCTGATGGACGCGAATATCGAAGACCCGCTCACAACCGACGAAATCGCGGGTCTTGTCGGCGTATCGCGTCGGCAGTTGGAGCGCCTCTTTCGCCAGTATCTCGGCTCGATGCCGTCCAAATACTATCTGGGCCTGCGTCTTTCGAAAGCGCGCACGCAATTGCAGCGCACCAGCAAGTCGGTCGTGCAGATCAGCCTGGCTTGCGGGTTTTCGTCGGCGGCGCACTTTTCGAATGCTTACCGCGAGCGCTTCGGCGTCACGCCGCGCGAGGATCGCCGCAACTGGATCGACAGGCAGACCGGCGCGACGGGTGCCGCGGCCAGCGAGCCGCGCGCGGGTGCGCTGATCGAGCGGCCGGATAGGGGCGATTGAAGGCGGCAAGTGCTCGTACGAGAACGTGCAGTGGACGTATGACAGATAACGAAAAAGCAGGCGCGAGGCGAATTGATTTTATGATGACGAGACAGGCATCCCGCCAAAGCGGGGGTTTCCGCACGACGTTAGTCATCTATACAGCAATGGTTTGGGCAACCGGGATTCAACTGGACCGTAACCTCACGGCTATCCGCGCTGACATCGCCCGGACTAGTTGATGGATATACCTGCACCTTAATTTGCACAGGCGCATCGACTAATCCGTCGTCCAAAAGGATTTTAGCTACCGTAATTGCACGCGCCATTGCTAACGTTCTTGGCGTCTTTTCGCCCTCGGACGAACTGCCAACGATGGTAACGAATTCATGAATCACGTACTTCCTTTTCATCGTGGTAACCCATCCATTAAGCCGCTTGGACTCGAAATCGCTCGCCGCTATTGCATTTGTGCCGAATGCGATGTGTATTTGCTCCGATGGTAAATTGGTCGATCCATTGCATTCAGCAAAAGACTGCGGCGAAAATAATTGGTGCTAAAGCGATCGCCAACTTAATTAGAATCCCGGCTTTCATTTGTTAGACATCCATAATCGTGATCAAACCGGGAGAAGCGGCTCATCGTACAGAACGTAGCCGGTGAGACTATCTGCATTGCGCAATGCTTGCTCGGGGTTGCTGCGACTCCATTGGGCTGCCGTCGGATCGATTCCATATCGCGGATCGCTACTTGCGAACGTATCGGCAAAGTGAGTTACCTCATGAATCAGCGTCGATAGGCGAGAGTCCGCGTACATGTTTTGGTCGCGAAGACCATCGCAGAACTTCATTCCAATACTTATCAATCTGCGCGACGTGTCGGGCCCGCATACGTGAGCAGCCTCCCGATCTATGGTTTTGAGGTTCGGCACTCACCCCAACTGACGGTCTGATTCTGGATCCGAGCGGATAAAATTTGTCGGGCACAGCGATTTGAGAACGGCCGAAACTTTAAAAAATCCATTAAGCAAATATTGCCGTGTGTCGTCGTCGGTTCGACCGAACCAATACAGCATTCGCTGCCTTGTCTTGGAATCGTTGTGGTTCAAGTCAGCAATGCGGCGATCAACGGCTATAACGGAACGTCTTAAAAGGTGACCCGCCATTGCCCGAAATTCACTATCCATCATATTTGGGCAAATGGGCGTCGTGTCAATCGTCACGTAGACCGTCGAGCCCGCATTCGTGTTAGTAACCGCCCCAGAATGTACCTCAAACCACTCGGCGTTTTCTTCCCTTTTAAAGTCGGCCATCTACGAATTCCCCGAAATTTCCAGCGTCAAAGATGCAGCAGTGGTCGTCGCGAAACGTTGCGTTTCGCCATTTACTTTCGTAACGCCGGTGAAGACCTCGCCACAATCGCTCGTAATGCGGTAATGCACGTTTGCGAGCGGCTTGCCTGAACTATCGATCAGCGTGAACTGTTCGTCGTAGCAAACCTGGCGCTTTGCAACTTGCTACCACCAACCGTTGCGGCCGCATGGCGTCCCGCCGTGTCCTCGTACCACGATTCGAGCGACAAAGTCGCGACGATACGGGGCGGCGTGCCGCATTTGCATAAAACAACATCGCCGTCTAAAGCGACATCTCGCGTCGTCATATAGTGCATGCGGCGCGGCCCGCCCGTCTTTGCAATCGTGCCGCTGCTCTTGCACACATCGCAATACGCCTCGCCGCCAATTAGCGCGGCCATATGTCCACGAAACCGGAACGCGACGCTTTGCGCGTAGGCCAATATGCGACCGCCGCTGCTCAACGTGTCGCCCACCACTGCGATACGGCGCCTCGTGACCTTTCTCGCTCCGACATTTTCCACCCCCAGTACCAGGACAAGCTGGCCGACCGGCTACCCGGTGGCGCTAACCGTCAAGTGTCCGGGATCGTCGGGTGCGCGAGGTCAATCGGGTATCAGCACACTCTTAAATAGGGCGTAATCTATTCGAGCCGCATAACGCGGAGATCTGAGCTTGATCTGCCACAATCCCTTCGTCGTGACGAAGACTGTGGAAGAGCGGCAATCCGCGGTCGAGCGACATCGGCATCGGTTGGCGATGCAGCCGGTAAGCATGCGTGACCCACGCCCTGCACGGAACCTCATAGAAAGCGTCGCCTATGCGCAAGACGTAACGCGCGCGGTTTCCTACACTAGCGTTATTACCTCTCACCTGTAACGAGGATTCGCCATGAACGACCTGACTGTGACACGCAAGACCTTCGACGAAGTCATGGTGCCGGTATTCGCACCTGCCGCCTTCGTGCCGGATCGCGGTCTCGGCTCACGCGTCTGGGATACGCAGGGCCGCGACTACATCGACTTCGCCGGCGGCATCGCCGTCACCGCGCTCGGTCATGCGCATCCGGAACTGCTGAAAGTTTTGCACGAGCAGGGCAGCAAGCTGTGGCACATCGGTAATGGCTACACCAACGAGCCGGTGCTGCGTCTTGCGAAACGGCTCGAAGAACTGACCTTCGCCGACCGCGCGTTCTTCGCGAACTCGGGCGCCGAAGCGAACGAAGCCGCGCTGAAGCTCGCACGCCGTGTCGCGTTCGAGCGTCACGGCGCCGATAAATTCGAAATCATCTCTTTCACGCAATCGTTCCACGGCCGCACATTCTTCACCGTGAGTGTGGGCGGTCAGCCGAAGTATTCGGAAGGCTTCGGCCCGGTGCCGCAAGGCATCATCCACTTGCCATACAACGACATCGAAGCGGCGAAAAAGGCAATCGGCGCAAAGACCTGTGCGGTCATCGTCGAGCCGATTCAGGGCGAGGGCGGTGTTATCCCCGCCGATCCCGCGTTCCTCAAGGCGCTGCGCGAAGCATGCGATCAGCACGGCGCACTGCTTATTTTTGACGAGGTACAAACCGGCGTAGGCCGCAGCGGCTATTTCTATGCATATCAGGACACGGGCGTGACGCCCGACATCCTGACCACCGCGAAGGCGCTCGGCAACGGCTTCCCGATCGGCGCGATGCTGACTACGAACGAACTGGCCGCGCACTTCAAGGTGGGCGTACATGGCACGACATACGGCGGCAATCCGCTCGGTTCGGCAATCGCGGAGAAGGTCGTTGAACTGGTCAGCGATCCGAAGCTGCTCGAAGGCGTGCGCACGCGCAGCGAAGTGCTGAAGGGCCATTTGGCGAAGCTCAACGAACGCTTCGGTCTTATCAAGGAAGTGCGTGGCAAGGGCCTGTTGATCGGCGCCGAGCTGAGCAACGCCTATAAGGGCCGCGCGAAAGACTTCGTCACGGCGGCCGGCCAGCATGGCGTGATCATGCTGATGGCGGGACCCGATGTGCTGCGCTTCGTGCCGTCGCTGATCATGCCGCTCGACGACATGAACGAAGGCTTCGAGCGCCTCGCCAAAGCTGTCGCGGATGTAGTCGGCGCGAAGGCCGAAGCGCCGTCGAAATGAACGGCGCTTTGAACGCACCGCACTGGCTCATGCGTCACATTCAACAGGAACGATGATGCTCTTCGTACGCCCCGGCCGCCTCGCCGATCTCGATGCGCTCGAACATATGGCGCGCACCGCGCAACCGGTGCTGCATTCCCTGCCACACGACCGGCGTGCGCTCGAAGCACGCGTCGCGCTGTCGGAAGACTCGTTTCGTGCAGACGTCGATTTTCCGGGCGAGGAGTTCTATCTGTTCGTGCTCGAAGACTCGGATACCGGCAACCTGATGGGCACAGCGAGCATCGTCGCCGCCGCGGGTTATTCGGACCCGTTCTACGCGTTTCGCAACGACGCGCTGATTCATGCGTCGCGCGAACTGCATGTGAACCGCAAGATTCACGCGCTCACCATGTCGCACGAACTGACCGGCAAGAGCCGGCTCGCGGGCTATTACATCGATCCGTCATTGCGTGGCGATGCGGCCGCGCATCTGATGTCGCGCGCGCGGATGATGTACATCGCGGCCAATCGTAAGCGCTTCACGCCCGAGGTGTTCTCGCTGCTGCTCGGCGTGACCGACGACAACGGCGTATCGCCGTTCTGGGAAGCGGTGGGGCGCAAGTTCTTTGGCCGCGATTTCGCCGACATTGAAATCGAGTCGGGCGGACGCAGCCGAACATTTATCGCCGAAGTAATGCCGACGTACCCGATTTATGTACCCTTGCTGCCGGAAGCGGCGCAGCGCGTGCTCGGCGAGCCGGATTCGAAGGCCTTGCTCGCGTATGAGATTCATCTTGAAGAAGGCTTCGAGACGGATCGCTTCATCGATATTTTCGATGCGGGTCCGGTCCTGACCGCACAGGTGGATCGCAGCGCGTGCGTGACGCGCAACGAAACGCGCGCGGTACACGAGGCGGCGGCCGCGTCGAACGGTTCGACGTATCTAATCGCGCATAACGGCGCGGACGGCGAGTTCCGCTGCGTGCTCGGCGAACTGCCGGCAGCCCGCAACGAAGGCGCGCCGCTCGCACAAACGGCGCGTGCGGCGCTCGGCGTGCAGGACGGCGATGCGGTGCGTTGCGTTCCGTTGCATCAAGCGGAAACGAATGAACAATCGGGAGACGCGCAATGATCGTCGTTCGCGTGGTGCAACGAGGCGATGTCGACGCGCTGATGCGGCTCGCGCAGGAAACCGGCCCAGGGCTCACCACGTTCAAGCCGGATCGCGAGGCGTTAGCCGCGCGCGTCGAACGCGCGCGTCGCACGATGGAAGACAAAGCCGCGCCGCATGAAGCGGGCTACTTCTTCGTGATGGAAGACACCGCAACCGGCGACGTGGCCGGCGTCTGCGGAATCGAAACAGCGGTTGGGCTGCAACAGCCGTTCTACAACTATCGCGTGAGCACGGTGGTGCACGCGAGCCAGGATCTCGGCATCTGGACGCGCATGCGTGCGCTGAATATCTCGCACGACCTCACAGGTTACGCGGAAGTGTGCTCGCTGTTCCTGAGCCCGCGTTATCGCACGAGCGGTGTGGGCGGCTTGCTGTCGCGCTCGCGCTTCATGTTTCTCGCGCAGTTTCGCGAGCGCTTTCCGCAGCGTCTGTGCGCGGAATTGCGCGGCCATTTCGATGCACAGGGCACGTCGCCGTTCTGGCGCGCGGTCGGCTCGCATTTCTATCAGATCGATTTCAACGCGGCAGACTACCTCAGTTCGCATGGACGTAAAGCGTTTCTCGCGGAGTTGATGCCGCGCTATCCAGTGTATGTCGAGTTGTTGCCGGAAGAGGCGCAGCAGTGCGTCGGCCTTACGCATAGCGACACGATTCCCGCGCGCCGCATGCTCGAAGCGGAAGGGCTGCGCTACGAAAACCACGTCGATATTTTTGACGCCGGTCCGGTGCTCGAATGTCATATCTCCGACTTGCGCACGGTTCGCGAAAGCGTGCTGGTGCCCGTCGAAATCGGCGACGTGCCGGCGGGCGCAGCGCAGGATGCGCCGCGTTCAATGCTGTCGAATACGTCGCTCGGCGATTTTCGCGTCGGCGTGGCCGCGGGTGTGCCGCAAGACGGCGTGTTCCGCATGAACGCGCTCGAAGCGTCGGCACTCGGCGTGAACGCAGGCGACACCGTGCGGGTGCTGCCGGTGAAACACAAACAAGGATGATCATGAGCGAGCTTTTCATCGACGGCGAATGGGCCGCCGGCACAGGACCCGCGTTCGCGTCGCGCAATCCGGGCACGGGGGCGACGGTGTGGGAAGGCAACAGCGCCTCCGCCGACGACGTGGACCGCGCGGTGCGCAGCGCCCGCCGCGCGTTCGCGGCGTGGTCGGCAGCGAGCCTCGACGAGCGCTGCGCGGTGGTGCGCCGGTTCGCCGCGCTCGTCACCGAACGCAAGGAAGCGCTTGCGGAAGCAATCGGCCGCGAGACTGGCAAGCCGTTATGGGAAGCGCGCACGGAAGCGGCTTCGATGGCCGCGAAGGTCGAGATTTCGATTCAGTCCTACAACGAGCGCACCGGCGAAAAACGTTCGGCGATGGCGGACGGCACGGCGGTATTGCGGCATCGTCCGCACGGCGTGGTGGCGGTGTTCGGGCCGTATAACTTTCCTGGTCACTTGCCGAATGGGCACATCGTGCCGGCGCTGATCGCGGGCAACGCGGTTGTGTTCAAACCGTCGGAACTCGCTCCGGGCGTCGCCGCGCTTACCGTGCAAACGTGGCGCGACGCAGGCTTGCCCGCTGGCGTACTCAATCTCGTGCAGGGCGAAAAGGACACGGGCATTGCGCTTGCGAATCACCGGCAGATCGATGGGCTGTTCTTCACCGGTAGTTCGGACACCGGAACATTGCTGCACAAGCAATTCGGTGGACGTCCCGAGATCGTGCTCGCGCTCGAGATGGGCGGCAACAATCCGCTCGTGATCGGCCCGGTCGCGGACCTCGACGCCGCCGTGCATCACACGATCCAGTCAGCGTTTCTGTCTGCGGGGCAGCGCTGTACTTGCGCGCGCCGTATCTTCGTGCCGAACGACGCGTTCGGCGAGCGCTTCCTCGCGCGCCTTGTCGAAGTGACGTCACGCATCAGTGTCGGCGAATACAACGCGGAGCCGCAGCCTTTCATGGGCGCGGTGATCTCGGCGCGCGCGGCATCGCGTCTCGTCGCGGCGCAGGAGCGTCTGCTTGCCGATGGCGCACAAGCGCTGCTGAAGATGGAGCAACGCGATCCGAAACTCGGCTTCGTCACGCCGGCCATTCTCGACGTGAGCGCCGTAAAGAACCTGCCCGACGAGGAGCATTTCGGGCCGCTCGCGCAGATCATCCGCTACGGCACCTTTGACGAAGCGCTCGAACAGGCCAACGACACGGAGTTCGGTCTCTGCGCGGGCCTGCTTGCCGACGACGAATCGCTGTGGACGCATTTCCAGCGCGCCATTCGTGCGGGCATCGTCAACTGGAACCGGCCGACTAATGGTGCTTCGTCGGGTGCGCCGTTCGGCGGGCCGGGCCGTTCGGGCAACCACCGGCCGAGCGCGTATTACGCGGCCGACTACTGCGCGTACCCGATGGCGTCCGTCGAAAGTGCGCAACTGCAAATGCCCGCGAGCGTCTCGCCGGGCCTCCAATTCTAAGGATCGACGATGCAAGCCACTGAAGCCAATTTCGACGGTCTGGTCGGCCCGACGCACAACTACGCGGGGCTGTCTTTTGGCAACGTCGCGTCGCAGAACAACGAGAAGTCGGTTGCGAATCCGAAGGCCGCCGCGAAGCAGGGCCTGCGCAAAATGAAGCAGTTGGCCGATCTCGGTTTTCATCAGGGCGTGTTGCCACCGCAGGAACGTCCGTCGATGCGTCTGTTGCGCGAGCTAGGTTTTTCCGGCGACGACGCAACGGTGATCGAGCGTGTGTCGAAGAACGCGCCCGAATTGCTGGCCGCGGCGAGTTCGGCGTCGGCGATGTGGACCGCGAATGCCGCGACGGTGAGTCCGTCCGCCGACACGCACGACGGCCGTGTGCATTTCACGCCCGCCAATCTGTGCAGCAAGCTGCATCGCGCGATCGAGCACGAGTCGACGCGCCGCACGTTGCGCGCCATTTTCAGCGACCCGGACCGCTTCGCAGTGCACGAGGCGCTGCCCGGCACGCCAGCCCTCGGCGACGAAGGCGCGGCGAACCACACGCGCTTCTGCTCGGAATATGGCACACGTGGGGTCGAATTCTTCGTGTATGGCCGCAGCGAGTATCGTCGCGGGCCGGAGCCGAAGCGCTTTCCCGCGCGTCAAACATTCGAGGCGAGCCGAGCGGTCGCACATCGTCACGGTTTGAGCGAAGAAGCTACGGTGTACGCGCAACAGAATCCCGAAGTGATCGACGCGGGTGTGTTTCATAACGACGTCATCGCGGTCGGCAATCGCAATACGCTGTTCTGCCATGAGCTCGCGTTCGTCGAACAGAACGCGGTCTACGACGAATTGCGCGCGAAGCTCTCTGGCCTGAAGGCTGAATTCAACGTGATCGAAGTGCCCGACGCGCAGGTGAGCGTGGCGGACGCCGTCTCGTCTTATCTGTTCAACAGTCAGTTGCTGACGCGCCCCGACGGCAAGCAGGTTCTGGTCGTGCCGCAGGAGTGCCGCGAAAACCCGCGCGTGGCCGCTTACCTTGACGACCTGACATCGCATACAGGCCCTATCGACGATGTGCTGGTATTCGATCTGCGCGAGAGCATGAAGAACGGCGGCGGCCCGGCATGCCTGCGTCTGCGCGTCGTGTTGAACGATGCTGAACGCGCGGCCGTCACAAAAGGCGTGTGGATCAACGACACACTGTTCGGACGGCTCGACAGCTGGATCGAAAAGCACTATCGCGATCGCCTCGCGCCGTCGGACCTGGCCGATCCGCAATTGCTCGCCGAGTCGCGCGCGGCGCTTGACGAACTCACGCAAATTCTCGGTCTGGGATCGCTGTATGACTTCCAGCGCTGAGCGCGGTGACGGGCGACTCGCGATGTTGAACGATTTCCTCGCCTATACGCTTGCAGGCACGCGGCCAGCCGCGAACGAAACGCAAGGCACGTGCGCCGGCGGCGTGCGCTGGTCGTGGCTCGACGACGGCGTACTGCTAATGGAGCCCGCCAGGCTCACAGCGGACACGCGTAGCGTGCTCGCGTCAGCGGGCGTGCATGGCGACGAGACCGCGCCCATCGAACTGCTGTCTTACCTCGTGCGCGACATCGCACGCGACGAGGCGGCCTTGACGTGCCGCTTGCTGGTGATTCTCGGCAACGTCGATGCAATGCGCGACGCGTGCCGTTATCGCGACGACGATCTGAACCGCCTGTTCAGCGGGCGGCATCTGCAACTGCCGCACAGTCACGAAGCACCGCGTGCGGCCGCGCTCGAACAGGCGGCGACGCAGTTCTTCGCCACCGCGCCACGGCAGCCTGGCGCGCGCTGGCATATCGATATGCATACGGCCATCCGCGCATCGGCATTCGAACGATTCGCGCTGCTGCCGCACACCGGCAGGCTGTTTTCACGCGCGATGTTCGAGTGGCTCGGTCAAGCGCATATCAGCGCGGTGCTGTTGCACACCACAAAGGGCAACACGTATTCGCATTTCACCGCGCAAACCTGCGAAGCCGCGGCGTGCACGCTCGAACTGGGCAAAGTCCGGCCGTTCGGCCAGAACGACCTGATGCGTTTCGTCGGCGCGGATCGTGCGTTGCGCCATCTGCTTGCGGGCACGAACGGCAGTGCGCAAGCGGAACTGCCGCGCGCTTTCACCGTGATCGATCAGATCACAAAGCGAAGCGAAGCGTTCGAATTGCTGGTCGCGCCAGATGTCGCGAACTTCACGCCGTTCGGCAAGGGCATCGTGCTCGCACGCGATGGCGACTATCGCTACGTCGTGCAACACGATGAAGAGCGGCTGGTGTTCCCGAACGCGACCGTCAAACCGGGCCTGCGGGCAGGACTGATGGTGATCGAGACGACGCAGGACACTTTGTCGAAGCTCGTCTAACTGCGTCATTCACGTGAGGGGCAGCCGCATTGACGCTCATCTTTTTGCGTGGACGCGACATCGAGTTGCAGCTTTGCACGCGAGCTTGAATCCGCGTTTCGAATGGTGCCTTTGCTGGCACGCCCGCAGGCGCGACCGAGCCGCCTGTACAATCTCCGCCTCGCGGCTGCTGCGCTGCACCACATCGGCCGCACGAGTTTGAATCGCATTTTTGGCGCGGCAATCATGCCTGTCCGGATTCGGCTCCGTCTTGTTCAATACCGCAGAGGAACACCCGCAATGAAGATGAATTGGCGAAACATGGCTGCGCTCGCGCTATTCGCGACCGCAACGATAACAGTAACGGCAGGCTCCGCAGTCGCGGCGGACATCAAGGAAGTGCGCTTCGGCGTCGAAGCGTCGTATGCGCCGTTCGAATCCAAGTCGCCATCGGGCGAGTTGCAGGGTTTCGACATCGATGTCGGCAATGCTGTCTGCGCGAAGCTGAAGGCAAAGTGCGTGTGGGTCGAGAATTCGTTCGACGGCCTGATCCCCGCATTGCAGGCTCGCAAGTTCAACGCGATCAACTCGGACATGACGATCACCGAGCAGCGTCGTCAGGCAGTGGATTTCACGGACCCCATCTACACGATCCCGAATCAGATGATCGCGAAGAAGGGCAGTGGCTTGCAGCCCACGCCGGCTTCGTTGAAGGGCAAGCATGTCGGCGTGCTGCAAGGCACGATTCAGGAGACGTATGCGAAGGCGCGCTGGGCGCCGGCGGGCGTCGACGTCGTGCCGTATCAGACGCAAGACCAGATCTATGCAGACCTCGCGTCGGGGCGTCTCGATGCATCGTTCCAGGATGCTGAGGCTGCGTCGAAAGGCTTTCTGAAGAAGCCGCAAGGCGCGGGCTTCGAGTTCGCCGGTCCCCCCGTCAGCGACGAAAAGCTGCTTGGCGCAGGCGTCGGCTTCGGCATCCGCAAGGGCGACAAGGCGTTGAAGGATGCGTTGAACCAGGCGCTGAAGGAACTGAAGGCGGACGGCACGATCGACCGTTTCGCGGCGAAATACTTCGACGTGAAGGTGGTGCTCAAGTAACGCGTTACGCCTTGACGCCCCAATGAAAACGGCCGCTAGTTGCGGCCGTTTTTTATTCGAGACATCGGGATGCGCGTTTTCCGCGCTCGCGACTTTTTTGCCGATATTGTTTTCCCGACATGCCCGCGCGAGACAGCCTGCGCTAAAATCGCCGGACAGCGCTGCTGTCGCAAGCACGACGCCGCAAACGATAAGATAAGGCCGCACGCAGTCCGTGTAGCCGTAACGGCAAAAACAGCACAAGACAGCCACAAGACAGCAACAGGCGCCGGGGCGGCGCCTCGCGGGGGATCAGAATGAGCACCATTGCAGTCGAAAAGCCGGGCCATGCGGGCGCCACGGACGAAGAGCAGTTGAACGCCAGCTTCGCGCGGCAACCCATCCTCAATCGGGACGGCATGCTGTGCGGTTATGAGCTCAAGATACGCGCGCCGGAATTGCCGGCAGACGCGCTATCCGACCTCCACGCCGACGCTGAAAGCGACGCCGATGACGCCACCGCCAAGGCAGGCCCGGCGCCCACGCCCGCGCAACGCGTAGCGCGCGCGATCATCCGCAGCTTCATTCACGGCAATGTGCGGGGCGCGCTGACCGGGCATCCGGCATACATCGACACGAGCCGGGACATGCTGTTCGACGACGCAATCGAGCGGCTGCCCGCCGAGCGCTTCCTGTTCGAACTGCCGCCCGACATGCAAGTCGATGACGAACTGATCGCACGCATCGTGCTCTTGCACGGCCGGCGCTACCGTTTCGTGCTCGACGATGTGACGCAGCCCAACGAGACCTTCGCGAAGCTGCTGCCTTATGCAGACGCCATCAAGATCGACATTACGTGCGCGCCCGCCGCGCTGTTGCCGAAACTGACAAGCGTGCTCAAGTCGGCAGGCAAGCTGCTGATCGCATCGGGCCTCGACGCGCAAGCCGACTTCGAAACGGCGCATGGCCTGGGCTTTGACCGCTTCCAGGGGTATTTCTTCGCGCGTCCGCAAACCTCCGTGACGCGTCGCGTGAGCGCGCCGCGCCATGCGCTGCTGAATCTGTTGCAATTGCTCGCGGGTGAGCCCACGGTCGCGCAGCTTGAAGCGGAGTTCAAGCTCAATCCAGTGCTGGTGATGCATTTGATGAAGCTGGCGAATTCGAGCGGCCTGGCGGTCGGCCATAAAGTGACGACGTTGCGCGATGCAATCAATGCGACCGGCACCGACCGCATCGCGCGCTGGACGCAGTTGCTGCTCTATGCGGACGGCCGCAAGGTCGCGCTCGAAGACGATCCTTTGCTGCAACTCGCTGCGACTCGCGCGCGTTTCATGGAACTGGCCATCGAACGCTTGCCGGAAGCCGGCCGCGACGAAGCCGACGCGGCGTTTCTGACCGGCGTGTTTTCATTCGTCGACGCAGTGTTCGGCGGCTCGCTCGAAAGCACGTTGAATGTGCTGACGCTCTCACGTCCGATCCAGGCGGCGATTTTGCAACGCGAGGGCGTGCTCGGTTTGTTACTGAGCACCGTCGAGGCGCTGGAGAACGGTTCGTGGGGCGAGCTTGCCGCACTTTGCGCACAGCTTGCACCGCTGACGGTGGAGGAGGTCGCTCAGATGGGGCTCGCGGCCGGCGCGTGGGCAGGTGTCGCGGATCGCAGCGCGGAAGGCCTGGAAAGAATCGAGGATTGAGGCTGAGGATTGAGGCCGAAATCTTGCGCGATGCCGGCATGCAGTGCACGCCGGCATCGCGAATCGGGCTTGTAAAAGTCTGGCGTCGGGCAAATGCAGAAACTGGAAACTCACGCACCGTGATCAGCGATCACGCCACGTCTTTACATCGTCTCCATTTCCCGCATTTGCCCCAGGCCGAAAAAACGGCCTAACTCCCTGGCCAGTTCGTTCAGCACGCTCATCTCTTTCTGCGAGATGCGGCGAGGCTCCTGAGTGTGTGACCAGTCGCCGTAAAGCAGCGCGACAGTCTGCTCTGTTTCGTCCACCACCGGTAACAGCACGAAGGCGCGGGCGTCGTCGAATGAACGGCGGAACCATTCGGGCAGCCGTGCGACCATCTTCGGATCGCGCGCGTTTTCAATGAAGATGCCAACCGAATTCGCTATCGCGAGGTGAAACACGTCGGGCTCGAATGCGGAACCGAACGTGAGCTTCGGCAATGCCGCGTCGATCTTCGGGCCGAGGCCGAGGCGCGCGCGGAAGGTGCCGTTGCTGTGCTTGACGAACACGACGGTGCGCGCAAAGCCGAGCGCTGCGAGCACGGTTTCCGACGCCATGCCGAGCGCTGGCGCAAGCGCGCTGCTGTCGGGCAGTGCGCGCAGGTCTTCGACGCCTGCCGCGATGCGCGCTTCCGGATTCAGCGCCTCGCGCGCCATCGCATCGGCGTTCGCGCGCAGTTCGACGATCTCGCGCATCACGCCGTCGCCGCCTTCCTCGCGGGCGAGCGCGACGCTCATTTCCAGCAGCACTTCCGGATCGGTGTTGAGCGCACGGCTATATTCCTGCGCGAGCTCCGCGATACGTTGCTCGCGCTCGAAGTCGGGCACGTTCTGCTGCGTGAGGACGTCCGCAACCGCCGTCGAGTAATTGGTGATGGCGCGCAGCCACTGCACCTGGCGCGGCTGTTCCGTGTCCTGCGGATCGAACTCGCCCATGCCCGAGCGGATCATGTCCGGCAGGCGCCAGCGCACCGCGGCCTCGGCGCCGATTTCGTCGAAGGTCACGCCGAGCACCAGCACGCACGCATCCGCTTCCAGCGTGCCGGTTTCGATGTGCCGGCGAATCTGGTCCCACTCTGCATCGAGGTAGAACACGACCAGCAGCTTGCCGATTTGCCGCATCAGCGTGCAGACCACCGCTTCTTCGCCAGCGCGCAGGTCGCCGCGCTCGGTCAGCTTGCGCGCGACGCAGCCCGACAGCAGCGTGCGGTTGAGTTCGAGCTTCGCGTCGATGCGGCGCGGCGCGCTGTGATGAAAGTGATCGACGATCTTCAGGCCGACGACGAGATGGCCGACGGCATCCATGCCGAGCACCATCAGCGCGCGCGACACCGTCGTGATATTGCCGCCGAACGCCATATACATGGCCGAGTTCGCGAGCCGCAGCACTTTTTGCGTGAGCGCGAAGTCCGAGAGCACCACTTGCACGAGGCCGGTGAAGTCGAGGTCGTCGTTGTTCATCGCCGTCATGGTGGTGCGCAGCGACTGCGACAGCATGGGGAAATCGCCGCGCTCGCTCATTCGCGTCCAGAGCCGGTCGAGCACAGCCGCCTTTACCATGTGATTCCCGCAAAAGCCATACATGTTCCAATGAATGCCACGCCGGCCTCGGGCCGGCTTGTGCCGCTGCGTAAGCGCTTGACCCGCACCGCTACGCGCTGTGCAGATGAAGCGAGCGCGCTTCGAAACGCTGCGCCAGTTCGTCGGACGGTAACGCCTTGCAGACGAGCCAGCCTTGAATGTGGTCGCATCCCATCTCGGTGAGCAGGGCCCGTTGTGCTTCCGTTTCGACGCCTTCCGCGACCAGTTCCAGGTCGAGTGTCTGAGCGAGGCCGACCACCGCGCTGACGATCGCCTGGTCGTTTCGGGAGGTTAGCAGATTCTCGACAAAACTCCTGTCGATCTTGAGCTTCGCAAGGGGAAACCGTTGCAGGTAAGCCAGGCTCGAATAGCCGGTGCCGAAATCATCGACGGCGAAGCGGATGCCCATCGCCGTCAGGTCCTCGAGCAATACTTTCGCGTGGGCCGGGTCGTGCATCAGCAGGCTTTCGGTGATCTCGAACACAAGGCGCCGCGGGTCGATGCCGGTCAGGTCGATCGCTTCGCGCACGGCGTCCTTGAAGCGCGGATCGCGAAACTGCTGGGGCGACACGTTGACCGCGACGTATTGCAGCGAAATGCCTTTGGCGTCCCACTGGATCAACTGCATGCACGCGATTTTCAGCACCCAGTTGCCGAGGAAGTTGATGAGGCCGATCGATTCCGCAAGCGGAATGAACATCGACGGCGGCACGAGACCATGCACCGGATGCAGCCAGCGGATCAGCGCCTCGACCCCGACCACGCCATGCGTTCGGCTGCTCGTGATCGGCTGGAAGTGTAGCGAGAACTCGCCGTTGCGCACACCGTCGTAGAGATCCGCCTCCAGTTTCAGGCGCTCGGCGTCGGCAGGATTGTCGTCGGGCACGTAGAACGCGAGCGTGTTGCCGCCCGCTGCCTTCGCCTGCAATAACGCGTGGTCGGCCCAGCGCAGCAGATGCGTGTCGTGTGCGGCGGTGTCGTTGGCGTGACGCACATCCGGATAAAGCGCAATGCCGATGCTCGCCGACAGATGCACTTGCTGGCCGCTGAATACATACGGTTGCTGGATCGCGGTCAAGAGACGCCGCGCCAGTGCTTCCGCGGCGGCGGCTGCGTCGGTGCGGTTCGCGGCGGGCTTGACGAGAATCGCGAACTCGTCGCTTGCCACACGCGCCACAGTTTCGTTCGAGCTCGTCATGTTCGTGAGACGCCGCGCGGTGTCGCGCAGCATCTCGTCGCCGGCGTCGTAGCCGAGCGCGCGGTTCACGCGCTGATAATCGTCGATGTCGAGCAGCAGCAGCGCGGCGGGCGTGCCGTGCGCATCCGCTTGCTGTTGCGCCTCGAGCACGGCGGGAATCAGCGCCGACTGGTTGGCGAGATTGGTCAGGCGATCCAGATGCAGCGCCTGGATCAGGCGCTCCTCGCTCGCGCGCCAGGCGGACACGTCGAAGCCGGCGATCGCATAGCCCTCGATGCCGTTGTGGCTGCTGCGCACTACGCGCAACTCGACTGTGATCGGGTAGGTCAGCGACTTGATGAGCCCCAGCGTGGCTTTCTCGACATTGCCCGATGCCGACGCGCGGGCGAGCAGCGCGTCGAGTCGCGCCACGTCGGCGTGGGCCACCAGTTCGTGCAGCGAGATCGTCTCCAGATACTCGCGGTGATAGCCGATAAAGCGCAGGCTCGCGTCGGACACATAGATAAAGCGCAGTTCACTGTCCACGTGCGCGAGCAGATCGACGGCGCCGACCACCTGCTCCAGCTGCGGCGGTGAGGGCGGGCCTGCTTGCGGCTTGTCATCCACGCGCCGGCCGAGCGCAAATAGCCGGTCGACGACCGTGCGCAAGGAGCCCCGGCGGGGCGCGGTGATCCTGTTCGCTTCCATGTTTGTCGCTGGCAACCTGTATTCGTCTGCAGGCGGAGCGGCTTGCTGTTCGCCTGGTGAAGGCGGCCGAAGCTATCAGGCCGCCCCATCAGAACAAGATAACGACCCGCGCCCCGAAATCTTTAGCGGATGTGCGAGAAAAACATTTTGTAAGGGAGAGCGGTGGCGCCGTGGCCGCCAGTTCGGGGCTGATTCCGTTAAAGTGCGGCTGCCGGGCGTCCGTTAATACGGCAAACCCTTTGTGCGGTGACGGCACGCCGCTGCCGCGCAACTCTTCGAAAGCTGCACCGATGATCCATGTCTGAACTTCATTTGGTCCGGGCCGCTGCCCGGCGCATCGAGGTGCGCGACTCGCCCGGCGACGACGCCGATCCGGCGTCCGCCGCGCAGTTCGTCTACCTGGGCCGGCAGCCTATCCTCGATCGCCGCGGCGCGCTCAACGCATACGAACTGCTGTTTCGGGCCGGCGCGCATAACTATGCCGAAGTCACCGACGACGCTCAGGCGACGGCGCAGGTGGTGGCGCGTGCGCTCGGCGGAATCGGCGTGCCTGCCGTGCTCGCACGGCATCGCGGCTTCGTGAATATCGACCGGGCGATGCTGTTCGACGACATCGTCCACGTGATGCCGCCCGAGCGCTTCGTGCTCGAGATCCTCGAAACCGTGAAGTTCGATGCGCAACTCGCACGCCGGCTGAGCGAGCTAAGACGCAGCGGTTTCCAGGTCGCGCTCGACGACGTCAGCGAGCTGTCCGACGAACTGCTCGCCATGCTGCCGCATGCCGATATCGTCAAGATCGACTTTTTGCAGACGGAGCGTGCGCATCTGCCCGAACTCGCCGCTGCCATGCGCGGCTTCGGCAAGACGCTGATCGCCGAAAAGGTGGAGACGCGCGAGGACTTCACGCTCGCGCGCGATCTCAGCTTCGATCTGTTTCAGGGCTACTTTTTCGCGCGGCCGCAGGTGCTGGCCGCGCCGCGCAACCGCTCGCCGCGTCCGAGCCTCTTGCGCCTGCTTGCGTTACTGTCGCGCGATGCGGGCATCGCCGAACTCGAAGCGGAGTTGAAGCTGAACCCCAGCGTTGTCGTGCAACTGCTGCGGCTCGTGAATTCGAGTGCATTCGGTCTCGGACGCAATATCGCGTCCTTGCGCGAGGCGATCATCGCGACAGGCACGCGCCAGATCGCGCGCTGGGCGCAACTGCTGCTCTACGCGGACAGCGGCGAATTGCCGTGGCGCGCCGATCCGCTCGTGCAACTGGCCGGCACCCGTTCGCGCTTCATGGAACTGGCGGCGGGCTGGATGCGTCCCGCCGACGACGAATTCGCCGATGCCGCGTTCATGACCGGCATCTTTTCGCTCGTGCATGTGCTGCTCGGCAGCACGCCGGAGGCCGTGCTCGAAAAGCTCGGCCTCGCGCCGCAGATCCGTGAAGCCATCGTCACGCGCCGCGGGCCGCTCGGCGTACTGCTGCGCATCGCGCAAGTGGCAGGCGAGGGCGGCGACGCGGCGTCCATCGCACTCGGACCCGATGCGCCGCCGGAATTCGCGGCGCTTACGCCCGAAATACTCGCCGAACTCAATCTCTCCGCGGCCGCGTGGTTCGGCGCGCATGTGGAGGAAGCGGCCGCGTAACGGGCGCCAATGCTTGCATCCGGCGCCGCACGCCGCACGTTTTTTCGTGTACGTGGTCCAATAGAGCGCAAGGCCGGCCGTTCATGTCGGGCTGTGTGGCTTCACGCTGCTTGGGGCCGCTTGAAAGGCGCTTCGAAGCGCTCCAAGGTGCTCGAAGTGCGCTGGAACGGCGCGGCCGTGGACTCGTCCCGGAAACGGTGTGCATCAACGCTCAAAGGATCAGCAGATGAAGAGGAAAGTCATATCGGCGGCGCTGGCCGCTGCCGTGTCAGCGGCGCTCGCCGCCTATTCGTTGACGGCTTCTGCAACACTCAAGCCGGGCGATGCCGCGCCGCAGTTCACCGCACAGGCGTCGCTCGGCGGCAAGACCTACACCTATTCGCTTGCCGATGAGCTTAAGAAAGGACCGGTGGTGCTGTACTTCTACCCGGCGGCTTTCACAAAGGGCTGCACGATCGAGGCGCATGAATTCGCCGAAGCCGTCGACGAATACAAGAAGTACGGCGCGACCGTGATCGGTGTGTCGCACGACAACATCGACACGTTGACCAAGTTCTCGGTGAGCGAGTGCCGCAGCAAATTCCCCGTTGCAGCAGATGCGGAGTCGAAAGTGATCGGCGCATACGACGCGGGCTTGCCGATGCATAGTTCGATGGCCAATCGCGTGTCGTACGTGATCGCGCCGGACGGCAAGATCATCTACGAGTACACGAGCCTTTCGCCCGAGAAGCACGTCGAGAATACGCTGAAGGCCGTGAAGGATTGGGCCGCGACCCACAAACAGCCGTAAGGCTTGTGTCGGGAGCTCGCGATGCCGATTATTGTTGCACTACTGGCGCTGATTGCGCTGGTGTATGGCGCGGTGCGCGCATTTGATGCGTTGCAGGCGACGTTCGGCACAGCGGTCGCCGTCGGCGTGGCGGTGCTGGCCGCGTTGCTGCTGATTGCCGCGGGCGCGTACTGGCTGCGCCGGCGTAAGGAAGTCGCACCGAATATTCGCGATGGCAACTGGACGCACCGGCTCGACGGCAGTTGGGGCTCCGTGCGGCTCGCGTCGGGCAAGCGTCTGTGTGAGATCCGTCTTGGCGCTGATGAGGGCGCTTATATCTTTGCCGATCTGCTCGGGGCCGACGTCGAGCGCGACGAGGCGCAATGGCAAGTCGCGCTCAAGGTGAAGGATGCCGCGCACGGCATGTGGCGCTTGCCTATGGACAACGAGCGGCAGGCAAAGCAATGGCAGCGCATTTTTCTGCTGGCGATGAAACAGAAACTGTGAGGCCGCTCGAACGGGCGGCATGACGTTGCGCGGCGGCTGTGCGTGTTCGATCGCAGTCGGCCGCGCATGCGTAACGCCGCGCACACATACTGCCGCGCACGCACAACGCCTCAAGCGGATGGAGCAATGCCGCTTCTGCGCGCTTTCCTCGACTCCCATCGCACGCGAATCCGGTCCATGTAAAGGTAGACGACCGGCGTCGTGTACAAGGTCAGCATCTGACTCACGATCAGCCCGCCGACAATCGCAATGCCGAGCGGCGCGCGCAACTCCGCGCCTTCGCCGCGTCCGAAAGCGAGCGGCAGCGCGCCGAGCATCGCGGCGAAGGTGGTCATCATGATCGGACGGAAACGCAGCAGACACGCCTCATGAATCGCGTCGCGCGACGAGCGGCCTTGCCGCGATGCTTCGATAGCGAAGTCCACCATCATGATCGCGTTCTTCTTCACGATGCCGATCAGCAGAATCACGCCGATCAGCGCGATGATGCTGAACTCGGTGTTAAAGAGCAGCAGTGCCAGCAACGCGCCCACGCCCGCCGAGGGTAGCGTCGACAGAATGGTCAGCGGGTGAATATAGCTTTCGTAAAGCATGCCCAGCACGATGTAGACGGCTGCCAGCGCGGCCAGAATCAGGATCGGCTGATCCGACATGGATTGCTGGAACGCCTGGGCCGTGCCCTGGAAGCTGCCGTGGATAGTCGCCGGCATGCCGATCTGCGCCATCGTCTCGTAGATCGCCTGCGTTGCCGTCGATAGCGACACGCCAGGCGGCAGGTTAAACGAGATCGTCGAAGCTACGAACTGGCTCTGGTGATTCACCGACAACGGCGTATTGCCGGGACCGAAGCTGGCAATCGCCGAGAGCGGCACCATCGTTTCCTTCGAAGTCGACACGGCCGCGCCCGACGAAGCGCTCGACTTGCCGCTCGTCGCGATGGAATTGATCGCCTGGTTGCGCGCGGAATCGGCGGCAATGGCTGCCGCGCTCGACGTCGTCGTGCCCGCCGTGCCGCCCGACGAAGCGCTCGTGGACGACGTGGTGGTCGCCTTCGTCACCGTGCCCGCCGGCGCATTGGTGGTCTGCGCACCGCTCGCGCTGCCGCCCGATGTGCTGATGTAGATCTGCTTGAGCATGTCCGGACTCTGCCAGTACTTCGGTGCAACTTCCATCACAACGTGATACTGATTCAACGGGTTATAAATGGTCGACACCTGGCGCTGGCCGAACGCGTCATACAGCGTGTTGTCGATCTGCGCGGGCTTGATGCCCAGACGCGACGCGCTCGCACGGTCGATCGTCACCATCGCTTCGAGGCCGCCTTGCTGCTGGTCGGAATTCACGTCGGTCAGTTCGCGGCGCGCCTGGAGCGCCTCGGTCAGCTTCGGTCCCCACAGATACAGGTCGGGCGTGGAATCGGCGAGCAGCGTGAACTGATACTGCGCATTCGATTGCCGCCCGCCCACGCGAATATCCTGCACCGATTGCAAGAAAGTGCGCGCGCCGGCGACGTCGCCGAGCGGCGCGCGCAGTTGCTGGATCACCTGATCGGCGGAAAGCTTGCGCTCGCTCTTGGGTTTGAGCGACACGAACATGAAGCCCGAATTGGTCTGCCGCCCGCCCGTGAAGCCGACCACGCTGTCGACGGCCGGATTCTTGCCGACGATGTCCATCATCTGCGCGAACTTGCCTTTCATCGCCTGGAACGATGTGCTCTGGTCGGCCTGAATGCCGCCGACGAGCCGCCCGGTGTCCTGCTGCGGAAAGAAGCCTTTCGGCACGATGATATACAGCCAGATATTCAGGCCAATGGTGGCGAGCAGAATCGTCAGGATCAGGCGCGGATGCAGCAGCGCCCAGCCGAGCGTGCGTTCGTAGCCGCGCTGCATCGACATGAAGCCGCGTTCGAGCCAGCGGCCGAACCGGCCTTCCTCTTTCTGTTCGTGAGGCTCGCGCAGAAGGCGCGAGCACATCATCGGCGTGAGCGTAAGCGAGACGATGAGCGACACGCCGATGGCAAGCGACAAGGTCAGCGCGAACTCACGGAATAACCGGCCGACGATGCCGCCCATCAGCAGGATCGGCAGGAACACGGCGACGAGCGAAATGCTGATCGACATGACCGTGAAGCCGACTTCGCGCGCGCCGAGGAACGCGGCCTGCATGCGCGGCACGCCGTTCTCGATATGCCGCGAGATGTTTTCGAGCACCACGATGGCGTCGTCGACCACGAAGCCGGTCGCGATCGTCAACGCCATTAGCGAGAGGTTGTCGATCGAGAAGCCGAGCAGATACATCGCGCCGAACGTGCCGATGATCGAGATCGGCACGGCCACGCTCGGAATCAGCGTGGCGCGCCAGTTGCGCAGAAACAGGAACACGACCATCACGACGAGCGCGACTGCGATCATCAGCGTGTGCTCGGTGTCTTTGAGCGACGCGCGGATCGTGACGGAACGGTCGGAGGTGGGCGAAATATCGACGTCGGCGGGCAGCGACGCATGCAACTGCGGCAGCATCGCCGTGACCCGGTCGACGGTTTCGATGATGTTCGCGCCCGGCTGGCGGTAAAGAATCACGAGCACCGAACGCTTGCCGTTGAAAAGGCCCAGGTTGCGCAGGTCTTCGACCGAATCGACGACTTCGGCCACGTCCGACAGCTTGACCGCCGAGCCGTTGCGATAGGCGATCACGAGATCGCGATACTGCGACGCCTTGCTCGCCTGGTCGTTCGTATAAATCTGCACGCGGTTCGGGCCGAATTCGATCGAGCCCTTCGGACTGTTCGCATTGGCGGCGGCGAGCGCCGCGCGCACGTCTTCGAGACCGATGCCGTAGTGGAACAACGCCTGCGGCTCCAGTTCGACGCGCACAGCCGGATTGGCCGAACCGCTCACGTCCACTTCGCCGACGCCGTCCACTTGCGACAGCGACTGCTGCAGCACCGTAGCCGCCGAGTCGTACAGTTGGCCGGCGGTGAGCGTGTTCGACGTGAGCGCGAGAATCATGATCGGCGCGTCGGCGGGATTGACCTTGTGGTAGGTCGGATTGCTGCGCAGGCTTGCCGGCAGATCGGCGCGCGCGGCATTGATCGCGGCTTGCACGTCGCGCGCCGCGCCGTCGATATTGCGGTTCAGGCCGAACTGCATCGTTATGCGCGTGGAGCCGACCGAACTCATCGACGTCATTTCTGTGACGTCGGCGATCGAACCGAGATGCCGTTCGAGTGGACTCGCCACGCTGGTCGCCACCGTGTTCGGGCTCGCGCCGGGCAGCGACGCCTGGATCGAAATGGTCGGGAAATCTACTTGCGGCAGTGGCGCGACCGGCAGCTTCATGAACGCGAAAATACCGGACAGCGCAATGCCGATTGCCAGCAACGTGGTGGCGACAGGGCGCGAGATAAAGGGACGCGACAGGTTCATCGCATCAGTTCCCTGCGTCCGTGGCGGGCGGCGTGGCACCTGCGGGCGGACCGCCGTGCGACGGACCGCCGCGGTTAAAGCGCTCACGCGTGCGGCGGGCCAATGAGTCGAACGCGAGGTAGATCACCGGCGTGGTGAAGAGCGTCAGCAACTGGCTCACGATCAGACCGCCCGCAATCGCGATCCCGAGCGGCCGGCGCAATTCCGAGCCGGCGCCGGTGCCGAGCATCAACGGCAGTGCGCCGAGCAGCGCGGCGAGCGTGGTCATCAGGATCGGCCGGAAGCGCAGCAGGCACGCCTGGTAAATCGCTTCGCGCGGCGCCTTGCCTTCCTCGCGTTCGGCGTAGAGCGCGAAATCGATCATCATGATCGCGTTTTTCTTCACGATGCCGATCAGCAGCACGATGCCGATAATGCCGATGATGTCCAGATCGTGTCCGGTCATCAGCAATGCGAGCAACGCGCCCACGCCCGCCGACGGCAGCGTCGACAGAATCGTGATCGGGTGAATGAAGCTTTCGTACAGTACGCCGAGCACGATATACATCGTGACGATGGCCGCCAGAATCAGGAACAGTTCGTTCGACAACGACGCCTGGAACGCCAGCGCCGCGCCCTGATAGCGCGTCTGGAACGACGCCGGCAAGCCGATGTCTTTCTCCGCCTGCTCGATCGCCTTGACGGCCGCGCCGAGCGATGAACCCGGCGCGAGGTTGAACGACACCGTAGTCGCGGGAAACTGGCTTAGATGCGTGACGAGCAACGGCGCGGGCTTCTCGATGAACTTCGCGATCGCGGACAGCGGCACCTGCCCGCCCGACGAAGTGGAAGAGGGCAGATAGATCGATTTGAGCGACTCGGTGTAGTGCTGCATCGACGGCTGCGCTTCCAGGATCACGCGGTACTGGTTCGATTGGGTAAAGATGGTCGAGACGATGCGCTGGCCGAACGCGTCGTACAGCGCGCTGTCGACGGTGGCGGGCGTGATGCCGTAACGCGACGCGGTGGCGCGGTCGATCTCGATGTACACCGACTGGCCGTTGTCCTGCAAGTCGGTGGCGACATCCGCGAGTTCCGGCGACTGCTTCAACCGTTCGATGAGCTTCGGCACCCACGTCGTGAATTCGCTCATGTTTGGGTCCGTCAGCATGAACTGATATTGCGTGGGGCTCACGGTGGAATCGATGGTCAGGTCCTGTACCGGCTGCATGTACAGCGACGCGCCGGCAATATGCGCGACGTCGCTTTGCAACTGACGGATCACTTCGCTTGCCGTACTGCTGCGGTCGTCGCGCGGCTTCAGATTGATCAGCATGCGGCCGCTGTTCAGCGTGATATTGCTGCCGTCCACGCCGATGAACGAGGTCAGGCTTTGCACGTCGGGATTCTTCAGGATCTGCGCGGCGAGTTCCTGCTGGCGCTCGGCCATCGATGCATACGACACCGACTGCGGCGCCTGCGTGATCGCCTGGATCACGCCGGTGTCCTGCACCGGAAAGAAGCCCTTTGGAATGAACACGTAAAGCAGCGCGGTGAGCACGAGCGTCAGTACCGCGACGACCAGCGTGGAGCGCTGACGGTTCAGCACCCATGTGAGCGCGACCGCGTAACGGGCGATCACCCAGTCGATCGCGCGATGCGCACGCGCCTCGAAGCGGTGGCTCTCGTGCGGCGGCGTGTGGCGCAGCAGTTTCGCGCACATCATCGGCACGAGCGTGAGCGACACGACTGCCGAGATCACGATGGTCACGGCGAGCGTGATCGCGAACTCATGGAACAGGCGGCCCACCACGTCGCCCATGAAGAGCAGCGGAATCAGCACGGCGATCAGCGAGACGGTCAGCGAAATGATCGTGAAGCCGATCTGCTTCGAACCCTTTAACGCGGCTTCGAGCGGCGCTTCACCTTCTTCGATATAGCGCGCGATGTTCTCGATCATCACAATGGCGTCGTCGACCACGAAGCCGGTCGCGATCGTCAACGCCATCAGCGATAAGTTGTCCAGCGAGAAGCCGCACAGGTACATTACGGCGAGCGTGCCGATCAGCGAAAGCGGCACCGAGAGGCTCGGAATGATGGTCGCGTAGACGTTGGCGAGAAACAGGTACATGACGAGCACGACGAGCACGACCGACATCGCGAGCTCGAACTGCACGTCGCGCACCGAAGCGCGGATCGTGGTGGTGCGGTCGGTGACGATCTGCACGTCGAGCGCAGCCGGCAGCGCCTGCTGCAACTGCGGCAGCAGTTTCTTGATGCTGTCCACGACCTGAATCACGTTCGCGCCCGGCTGGCGCTGCACGTTCAGGATGATCGCCGGCGTGCCGTCTACCCACGCGCCGAGCTTGGTGTTTTCCGCGCCCTGCACGATGGTGGCGACGTCGGTCAGCATCACGGGACGGCCGCTCTTGTACGCGACTACCGCGCTTTTGTATGCGTCGGCGTCGGTCAACTGGTCGTTTGCGTTGATCGTGTAGTTGCGCGTGGGGCCGTCGAAGTTGCCCTTTGGCGTGTTGACGTTCAGGTTCGAGATCGTGGTGCGCAGGTCGTCCAGATTCAAACCGTAGGCGGCGAGCGCGCGCGGGTTCGCCTGAATCCGCACAGCCGGCCGCTGGCCGCCCGACAGGCTCACAAGACCCACGCCCGCGACCTGCGAGATTTTCTGCGCAAGACGCGTGTCGGCGAGATCCTGGACTTGCGTGAGCGGCAGGGTTTTCGACGTAATGGCGAGCGTGATGATCGGCGCGTCGGCGGGATTCACCTTTGCGTAGATCGGCGGCGCGGGCAGGTCCGACGGCAGCAGATTGCCCGCCGCGTTGATCGCGGCCTGCACTTCCTGCTCGGCGATATCGAGCGGCAGATCGAGGCTGAATTGCAGCGTGATGATCGACGAGCCGGCCGAGCTTTGCGACGACATCTGATTTAACGACGGCATCTGCCCGAACTGACGTTCGAGCGGCGCGGTGACGGACGACGTCATCACGTCCGGGCTCGCGCCCGGATAGAACGTCTGCACCTGGATCGTCGGATAGTCGACCTCGGGCAGCGCGGAGAGCGGCAGAAACCGCAGCGCGACGAGGCCGACCAGCATGATCGCCGCCATCAGCAGCGCGGTGCCGACGGGACGCAGAATAAAAGCGCGGGATGGATTCATGCGGTAAGTGCCGTGCCTTTATTGCGAAGCTTGCGCCGCGTGCTTGCCGTGATGGACGCGCGCGCCCGAGGCGCCGGACGCGGCCGCCGCGCTGTTCGCACCTGAAGCACCGCGGGCGCCTGACGCCCCGCGCGGCTTGTCGGCCGGAATGGTGATCTTCGCGCCTTCCTTCAGGCGGTCGGAACCGTCGATCACGACGCGCTCGCCTACCTGCAAGCCCGATTTGATGCTGGTGCGCTCGCCGTCGACGGGGCCGACTTTGACCGGTTGCACGGTCACAGTGTTGTCGGATTTCACGACGTATACGAACTGGCCCATCGAACCGTTGAGCACGGCCGAAGTCGGCACGATCACCGCGTCCTTGATCGTGTTCACGAGCAGGCGCGTGTTGACGAACTGGTTCGGAAACAGCAGGTTCTTGCCGTTCTGGAAGATCGCGCGCAGCTTGACGGTGCCGGTCGTGGTGTCGATCTGGTTGTCTAGCGTCTCGAGCGCGCCGCCTTCGAGCGACGTGGTGTTGCTGCGGTCGTACGCGGTGACGGAGAGCTTCGCGCCAGTTTGCGTCTGTTCGAGAATCTGCTGCAGGTTGTCTTCAGAGGTGGTGAAGATCACGCTGATCGGCTGCAACTGTGTAATCACCACGATGCCGTTGGTCAGGCTCGGCGTCACATAGTTGCCGGGATCGACCTGGCGCAGGCCGACGCGGCCCGACACGGGCGCAGTGATCCGCGCATAGACGAGGTCGAGCTTGTAGGTATCGACATTAGCTTTGTCGGACTTCACGGTGCCTTCATATTGACGCACGAGGGACGCCTGCGTATCGACCTGCTGGCTCGCGATGGAGTCTTGCGAGAGCAGTGTCTGATAGCGCTTCAGATCGAGACGCGCGGTTTGCAGCAGCGCTTCGTCGCGCGCGAGCGTGCCTTGCGCGTTGTCGAGCGAGATCTGATACGGGCGCGGGTCGATCTGGGCGAGCAGGTCGCCCTTTTTGACCATCTGGCCTTCCTTGAAATACACGTCTTGCAGCGTGCCGCTGAGTTGCGGCAATACCGTGACGCTGGCAAGCGGCGTGACCGTGCCGAGCGCGGTCAGCACGACCGGCATCTCGCCTTGCGTTGCCGTGGCCACGTGGACGGGTTGCGGCATGTTGGCCATGCCGCCCAACCCGCCGCGGCCGGGCCGGCCGCTATGCGCGCCGCTCGCGCCGGGCGCCGTGCCGCCGGGCGAGCCCCACGGATGCCAGCGCCACAGCACGAAGCCGAGAATCGCGAGCGCGGCGACGATGAGCGCGATATTGCGGCCGCGATGGCTTCTGACGACGCCGGGCGGCGTGTCACGCTTATCGTGTTTATGCGACGGACGGTCTGGCGCGCCGCTCGGAGGCGTAGGCGAGGCCGGAGCGGTGGGGCGTGAAGTTTCCGAATGCTGTTGTTGTTCGTCCATCGGTTCGGTCAGTGACTGGCTTGGAAGTGAGGCGTTCACGCGATTGTGCCGCATCGACGCTGGGCGCTTGAGCGTGCGACGGCACGGCAGGCGGTTTCGACAGCGGGCGGCCCGCGCGTGTTCAGCGCGATGCTACCTGAGACGCCGGCAAGGATGCTTGCGCAGTGCCCGGCGACATTCATGCGGTCCGGGCTTCGTCGCGCCGTGCCGAACGGCCTTGCGCCAGACCGCGCGGGCCCTCGGCGGCAGGAATGCATGATCCTACGTCCCGCGCTCTGTAACAGTCCACCTGCGTATTTTTCTTTTGATTACGCCGGTTACAGGATGTAGGAAGTCGCGCGGCCCCGAGGCAGTGCGCGTTTTAGCGCTTCAGTTGTCGAGGCGGCGCCCCGGCGTGCCGCCGATCTCCAGCACGATTCGCGCGACGCAATCGAGCAGTTCGGGTGCGGCGCGGTTGATCAGCCAGTCGCGCGGGCACTGGTCGGCGGAGCCGCCGCAGTTGACTGCGTAGCGCTCGCCGGAGGGGCCGGTGAAGCCGAGCGCGATTGCGTTCAGGCCGTCGTGCCACTCGCCTGTTGCAATGGCGAAACCGCGCTGGATGGTTTCCTGCAGCGCCGTTTCCAGCGGGCCGCCGACATGGCCCCAGTCGTCGCCCTCGGCGGCCTGCAAACCGGTCAGCAATTTCGCGCGATCGGGTTCATCGAGCGCGGCCAGGTACGCGCGGCCGATCGCGGTGCGGCTCAGGCTCATCCGCGCGCCGACCTCGAGGCGCGAGACGAGCACGGCCGAACGAGGCCGGATCACGTCGATCGCCACCATGTCGAGGCGGTCGCGCACGGCCAGATGCACCGAGAGACGCGTGCGCTCCGCAAGTTCGATCAGGAACGGGCGGGCTCGCGCGCGAATATCGAAGTTGCGCAGAAAGCCATTGCTCAGTTCCAGGACCGACGAAGTCAGCACGAAGCGCTCGCTGTCGGGTAGCCGGAACAGAAAGCCGGCGCCGACCAGCGTCGCGGTGATCCGCGAGACAGTCGGCTTCGGAATGCCGGTGAGTTCGGTTAGTTCGCGGTTGCTGAGCGGTGCGCTTGCAGCGGCAATCGAACGGAGCACCGTCAGGCCACGTGCCAGCGCGGTGACCTCGTCGCCGGAGCCGTCTTTCTCTTTGACGGGGTCGGCGGCGGTGTGGGGTCGCGTTCGTGGGTTCATGTGGATTCTGGAACATTATTTCAGGTTATTTGCTTGAAGACCTGCTCGACGGTGCTGCGGTCGGCGCGCAAGGCCGTCCCGCAGGCGGCGTGCGCGCCTGTTTTCTTCGTATTATTCATTGTATCGGAATAATTTTCCGCAGCGCGCCGAGGCTGTTCAGATTTTGCTTGACTTAGTCAGCATAACCGTAAAAAATGGAACCTCATTTCGAAAGACGGTATCACGCATGGTTCTTTCATGCCGCGAATTTGCCGCCATCGGGCGCGGAGTCTGATGCAGACCGGTCCCGGTTCGCGGCTGCCGTGAATGCTCACCACCACAGCGCGCGTGGCCTCAGCCGTTTTCGAAATACCATCTCTCAGGTTCTAGCACGGCCCTCGGAATGGCTAGAACTTTTTAAGGCGTCACGGAAACGTGACGCTTTTTTTTTGTGCGTATGAGCACAACACAGTTTGCACCAAGTTGAATCCGTCGCTTTGCATGCAACAAAGTGTGCGCCATTCACAAAAAGTCGCTGCTGCATCGCAGCAATACAACGGAAGCGCACTATCGCCCTGGCGGAAGCGCGCTACAACGTGGGACGCAAATCCTGCAGTCGCAGTCGAGCGGATAACGTCCGAGGCGATGGCGGACATGCTGGCCACGAACCCGGTTGTTGAAGCCGGGGAAGCCGCCAAGCTTGGTGCAGGGGCACTACCGAGGTCGATACGGCCACTGCGCTTAGTGCTCTTGGCGGCGAATCCGGGATCCCGGAAAGGACGTCGCACAGTAGTTGAGGCGATGTTGCCGGACTCTGCTTGTGGCGGGGTTGTGGGCCACGTCACCCCAAGGAGAGCGCTCAACCGGCACGCGTGCAAGCCACTGGAAATCTGTGCCTGCCACGACCACCAGCAGACGTTCAACAGCTACGTCTAATTTCGCTGTTCATGTCGACGATTTTCAGCGCGGGCTCCTGGGCAACCCTGATCAGGCGGTCAACGACGTCGCTCGTGTCTGCGCTACGCCGCTGATCGTCGAAGTATTCATAGCCCGCGACGCAGCCAAGAGGAACAAGGACCGCCAAAACCAGGACGACGGCGAGCACGCGTCGCGTTACCAGGAAATTGCGCGACAGTACTGGCAGATCCGGCTCTGTGTTTTGCCTACTGACAAGCAACATCGGGAAGGCCCGTTTCAATACCGCGAAAGGAGAACGCGATGCTCAAGCATACTGAATTCGCATTCACCGAACCCTGTTATTCGCCATACGACGGCGTGCTCTTTTCGGTGTACAGCATGGGACGAGGCTACCGCGCCTTTACCTTGTCTATGGAAGCGGCATGCGAAAAGCTGGGCGCACGGCTTGCTTGCAGAAGCTTGCGGTGCTTGCGGCACTTTCCGGTCCATGCGCCGCAACTTCGAGGAGGCGCATATGAAGGAGCAATCGAGCCCGGAGGAAAGCAAGACGGCCCGCGATGATAGCCCGCGCTGGGTTTCATGGAACGTCCTGCGCCCAACACAAGGTGCGATTGGCTATGTCCAGGTGCAGGCGAAGAAAGCGAGCTATTTTGCTCTTGGCCCCGAGAAGCGCCGCCGGTTCGCTGAAGAACAGGCCGTAGTGACTATCCTGGGACCGAAAGGACTACTACATGTGATTGACCACCATCATTGGGCGCGGGCCTGGTTTGAGATAGGTTTGCCCGAAGCGCCCGTTCGCGTCAAGGAGGATTTGAGCCGCCTGACTGATGAACAGTTTGCGAAGACCATGTCGGAGCGAGGATGGGTCCACCCGTTTGACGAACATGGGCGAGAACATCCGGCAACTGAGCTTCCGAAATCGGTTGAAGCAATACCCGATGACATCTTCCAGAGCCTGGCGGCTTTCATCAGAGCCGCAGGCGTCTTTGAAAATCCAGGCGGGTTCAACGCAAAATTTGCATGGGCGGATTTCCTTAGACAGCGTGTCGCCACCCGCGCGGTAACGGTTGATGGTTTCGCGCTGATGCTCGCCGAGGCATTCGCGGCCACCCGGTTGCCCGAAGCTCGTGAGCTTCCCGGCTTCATTTCCAACGAGTAAGGGCCTTGGCCAAAATTTATACTGTGGGGGTGCGCGCCGAGGACGATGCTCTAGTCGACCGTCCCAGCGATGTCAGCTACACGATGTCAGCGTTCGTCTCGAACACTTGGGCGCAGGTCAGCGTGTTCGAAACTCTCGACGAATATCTTGTTGCCCAATGGACTCGTATACTCGATGACGAAAACCGTGCCTATGTTGCTCGGATTACGGACGGGCGGGATGTTATTTCAGAGCAATGCGTACGTGAGCCGCCTTGGCGCATGGGCTAGCTTCGTTGCCGCTATCAGCGGACCTTCGCCGCGGCAGCCAGCGCCTTGACGCCTTGCGCCGAGTCTTCGTTCGAGTTCATGAACTTGGTGACCGCGTCGGTTATCGCTCCCTCGGTCGCAGCCGATTGAACCATACCGAATTCGAGGGATGGGACAAAGCCACTGGACTTGATAGTCGCGATTTCATCCGCGTATGACTTTTTTGCGCAGGTGTCGAACTTGTCCATCGGTACGTTAAGACGAACTGGAATAGAACCCTTGTAGAGGCTGAAATCCTGCTGGAAATCGACCGACATGATGGTCTTGGCCATTGCCAGTTGTCCAGGTGTCGCGTCTTTCGCTCCGCGCTCCTGAAAGAACACAAACGAGTCGACAGAGTACGTGTAGGCATTCGATGTGCCCGGAGCCGGCGCGCAAATATAGTCGACGTCTGCTTTTTTGTTGGCATTGGCGAACTCGCCCTTTGCCCAGTCGCCCATGAACTGCATACCGCCGGAACCCGATAGCACCATTCCCGTAGCGACGTTCCAGTCGCGCGCCTGATATCCGCTGCCGAGGTAGCCATGAATTCTTCGCACGATGTCGAAGACCTGTACCATCTGCGGCGATGTCAGAGTCTGCTGGTCGAGGTCGACCAGTGCTTTACGATAAAAGTCCGCGCCTTGGGACAGCACCACGGTTTCCCATATTGTCATGTCCTGCCACGGCTGACCACCGTGCGCTACCGGGGTGATGCCCGCCGCGCGAAACTTGTCCGCCAGCGCGAAGAATTCTGGCCAGGTAGTTGGCGGTTTCCCACCCACCTTGTCCAGGTCCGCCTTGTTAATCCACAGCCAGTTGATGCGGTGAATTGAGAATGGCACACCGACATAGTGCCCGTCTGCCTTCATCTGTGTATCGAGCGTCGGGGGGAGGTTAGCTTTCCAGTCGGCAGCCACTTTGTCGATATTCGCCAGTACGCTTTGGCTCGCCCAATCCTGGATGAGCGGCCCCTTGATTTGAGCGGCAGACGGAGCGTTACCCGAAATCACCTGGGTTTTCAGAGCGGTCATCGCCGCCGCACCGCCACCGCCTGCAACTGCGAAGTCCTTCCATCCATATCCCTGCTTTTCCATGTCGTCTTTGAGGACACGGACGGCCTTCGACTCACCGCCTGACGTCCACCAATGCAAGACCGAGACGGACTCGGCGGCGTCAGCCGCCGGCGGAGCGACCATACCGAAAATCGCTGCTATTGCAGCGGCGAGTCCACACTTTTTCATCATTTGTCTCCTGATTGTTATCCGACTGCTGAGCATTTGCCGACGCTTGATGGTGGGCGAATGTGTTTTCGTTTAATAAGACGCCACTGTTCGCTTACAGATTCATGCCCATTTGTGACCGACCGAGAGGCGTCAGGTCATCGGCAGTGGCACGACCGACGAAATCGACTTCGAAGTGGTCTGCGGGAAAGTCCGGCGGGCTCTTTCCTTCAAGGAAGCTCGGCAGTTGCCGCTTCAGATAGGCGTCGTTCTTGGCGCACGACGGCAGCGACGCGATGTACATCACGTTGCTATAGCCCGTGCCTCGATGCGCATCCTCGACCGCATGAATGACGTCGCTGTGCCAGAACACGGTATCGCCAGCCTGCATCAATGGAATCGAAGACAGCGCGCGGAATAGCGGCGGGTGATATTCCTGCCTGATTGACAGCGCGCGCCCGGGCATCGCTCCGCACAAGTCGTCGTCGGCGATGTCGTCCTGCAGCGCGCGCAGAAGGATGTAGACCATCGAGTTTGCGATTGGCACGAGTTGCAGCGTTCCGTCGCCGGGACCTTGCGGCGTGAGCGCTGTCCACCCCTGGAAAGTGCGGAACATGGAGCAGACTGCCGGGGATGCAATTTCTTCGACATCGGTTCGCCACGCTGCGTCGAACGGGTCATAGTCGCGCCAGTTCCCGGAGAAGACGTGCCGGTAGACCTTGCGGAAGTTGGTCTCAATCCAGCGCTCTACCGAGCCGCCGTCGCAGTGCGCGGAGAGACCGAGTGACTCCGAGCCCGGTGGGCGGCGGCGCAGCCGGTCGGCATAGACCGGGACGTGGTTCGGGTCGAAATGGACCCGACCTTCGCTTTCCGTTTTCCAAAGGCGGTTCAGGAACACACGCGCTTGCGTAAGCTCGTCGGATTGGCGCGCCAGTACCTGCGGCTTTGACCAGTAGACGCCATAGATCTGGGGCTTGCTCGATGCGAGCTGACCGAAGTATTTGTCTTCGGCGCGCGTGAGCAGTTTTTTATCGAGGTCATTGCGCTCGACATAGTCTGCGATATCGTTGTCCCACTGCTCGACGAGCGATTGGTCAAATACCTTGCGGAATACACAAGCGCCGCGTGATTTGACAAGCGCAATCTGTTCCGGGCTTACCCGGTTCGCAACAATGTCTGCGAACTGGATTTCGGGAATGACTGCATCTCCCCGGTCTCGAACCGCGGCTATGCGATTGGCCTCTTCGTTCATCGCCGATTCGACCTCGGCGAAGACTGCCTTGTAGTTGGGCAGCGTTTCGCGCAACTCGCGCTTCGCTTTCCTGATTGCTGCCGGCAGGTCATCAATGTGCAGTGCCATTGCATCGTCTCCATATCGTTGCTGAGCAACTGAAGAGTACGATGCTGCCGACGTTTTCAGTGATAACATCCAGACAATGTCTTCGCACATTCAGCCATGAAAGCAGCGTACGAGCACGTTGGATTCGGTGGGAGTTGTTCCGTGCGGGTTTACCATCGGCGGCTGCCGAGGATTCCGTTCGAATGGCACCATCATCCTCAATACGAGTTGACCCTGACTATGAACAGCCAGGGGAAGCGGTATATCGGCGACTCGGTGGCGGTCTATGGCGACGACGACCTGGTCCTGGTTCCTCCGGACATGCCGCATACGTGGGCGTCCAATCGCTCAATAGACCCGACGAGTTCACAGGTCGCCATCGTCATATGGTTTGACGATGCATGGGTCCGGCGCTTCTCGGACCTCTGCCCAGAGTATGCGGACCTGCGCACTCTCCTGCGACGGGCCGTATGCGGATTGGTGTTCGAAGAAGGGGCTGGTACGCACATGCGACAGTATCTGGACCGGCTGCTTTCCGAAGACTCACGCGAACGTCTAACGACGGTGCTCGACATTCTGGTCTGGTTGTCGGATTTACCGGCAGTACCTTTAGCCTCGCCGAGCGCTTTCGAGGCGCGCATCGGCGCACCGTCAGGGCATGAGCCGGAACAGCTCAACCGCGTTCTCTCGTTGATTGAAACACAGTTCGCAGGACCGCTGCCACTCGCGACGCTCGCGCAAGCGTCCGGCCTTTCCGAACGCACCCTAACCCGACACTTTTCACATCACCTCGGTGAAAGCATCGGTCAGTACATCGCAAGGGTGAGAATCGGGCATGCCTGCCGGATGCTCACGGACACGCAACTGCCGATATCCGTGGTCGCTACGCGCTCTGGCTTTTCCAATGTTGCCAACTTCAACCGGCAGTTCAAAGCGACGAAGGCAATGACGCCTGCAGCTTACCGCCAACAGTTCACAGGGGCGGAACGCGCCGAGGATGAGGCTCAGCCATTGCTGACCGAGCGCTCGCCATCGCTAGAATCCAAAGCGGTTAATGCTCGACGCGGCGCAGCGCGCACTCGCCAACGTCCGGCCTGAATTTAGCTCTTATGTCGCCGGGTAGAAGCTCGACGGCGCTGCGGCATCGACGCGTTCGGGATGCCATGAAAGGTGAAGGACACTGCCCGTAAAGGTGCGTGCAACTCGAGCGCCAGGTCTGCCGACAGTGGTTCTCGAAACGACGGAGCAAATGCCTTTGTGCGTCGCGACGCATCACCGGCCAGGTCAGCGCGCTTTAGCTTTTATCTGCCTGAAGTCATTCGCTAGATATGTCTTTACGTCTTCCTCATTCGAAGAGCTTGTTGGACATACAAAGCCATAAGTGGGTGGAACTTTTTTGCGAACCTCCGCAGGGCGGAAGTTCCCCTTGGTGACTGCCGGAAGCTGGTGAAGCGCCCTTCTGTCGGGCGCCGGATGTACAGGCGTGAGCCGCCGGTCCTAGTGATGCGCATACAGTGGCAGAAAGGGATCCTTCGACCGCGGAGCCCCTTCGCTCGTGGGCCGCGGGTCACTACCCGCAGCGACGGGTGACGGGCATTGCGGGATATCGGAACGAGGCGTCGAAAGGCTCAATATCTTCGAGAAATTGTCCGCTGCGCGCACACGCGCCGTCAGGTTGAGCGCTCCATTGAGCCCAAGCAGCATGTCTGTTGTTTTCAGAATCGAGCTGTGGTCATACACCGAATGGTCGATGGTGCCAGCGGGAACGAAAGGAGAGACGACGATGGCTGGCACGCGTACGCCTAGCCTGTCAAACGCAAAGTTGTGGGTTTTCAGGCGGCCGTTTTCGGCGGAGCCCGGCGGCTTCGCATCTGGAGGCGTCACATGGTCAAAGAAGCCACCATGCTCATCGAAGACTATGAGCAGCACGCTGCTGGACCATAGGTTAGAACCACTGATAGCGTCGTACACTTGCTTGACCAACGCTTCCCCGTTCCGTACGTCGCCGGCCGGATGCATCGAATTGCCGTTTCTGAAGTCATTCTTGGCGTCGTACGTTGGCTCGATAAAAATAAACTTCTCGGTCAATGAATTATCGGCAAGCCGAGAAAGCAGCGTATCCATGCGAACGAAACGACTGAGCAGATTTTGCATCCCGTGAATACCGCGCGTCTGTGCAACGTCGCCTTGCACGATGAGCCAGTCCGACGCCTGAAGCTTTGAGAAAACCGTGCCGTTCGGAAAAGTGAAAAGTGGTGCGTTGAAGAACACCGCTTCCACAACTTGCGCATCACTCGGAGAATGGTCGAGCCCTGACGAGGTACCGGCTACGGCAAAGAAACGATTCGGCCATGTCGGTCCCGGCATCGATGCGAACCAGTAATCGCATACACCATATTGGCGGGCCAGGAAGTTCAGTACAGGGAGTTGGTCCGGTGTAAAGGCGTTGAAAGCGTCAGCTACTGCGTCGGAATGGTCTTCGTACGTTGCGGCAAAGCCCATTGTCGAAGTGTCCGTCGCAAATGGTGGATAGCCGCTCGCGCCGAAAACGAGGGAGTCGTTACGCACGGTATCCCCACTGGCTACCTGTAACCCGCACAGTTGGACACAGGCGTCGGTAAGTTCATGTCCCGGGTCAAAGCCGAGCGCGTAGGGCGCACCTTTGCCTAGCTGATATGCTGTCCCAGTTCGTCCGAAATTGACTATGGGCGTGGCGGGCAGTCCGTTGGCGGTTGTGGTTTCACCTCCGGGTGTGACGCCCGTCAGATTGGACCATCCGAACACGCTGTCGTAGGAACGATTCTCGAGCATCAGGACGAAAACGTGCTGTATCGCCGCCATAGGTCACCCCGGAATGTTATTGCCCGTAGTCTTTCATGTCTGGAGCAAGCCGATGCGGAAAGGCATTCGGGCCGCTATTGCCAGTTCGACTTCGCCCCAACTACTGTTGAGTGCAACGAACTGGTTTATTTATATCCTGACTTCCCGAAAACGCAATGAGAATCCACCCCGTACGGGTCTGCCCATTGCGTCGGTCAACCTGCTCGCGAGGCGCAGTCACGAACGTGTCTTCGGGCCAGACTTCAGCGAGCGCTCGACGTAGCAGATCCTGCTGGCTCGCGGGAGCTAAGCCACCATGTGGTGGGTCTTTATCGAGGTTCCTAGGAAACGGATAAACGCCTCAAAAACACCTCCATTTGAAGGCCCCTCATGGCGCACCGCTTTCTTACGAAGGAGATTGCCTGCCAGGCGGGCCTTGGACTTGCCACAGTCGACCGCGCGCTGAATGGACGGGAGCACGTCCGCGAACACACTCGCCAACGGGTGCAGCACGGGATAAAGGAACTGGAGAAACAACAGTTCCAGCTGGCGACTAGCGGGCGCAAGGTTGTCGTCGATGTCGTCGTCGAAGCGCCGCAAAGGTTTTCTGACGAAATACGGGAAGCGTTGGAATCTGAGCTACCGGGGTTGCATCCGGCGGTATTCAGACCACGGTTTCTGATGCAAGACACGATGACCACTGCGGAAGTTGTGGACGCATTGAGCGCGATTGGACGCAGGGGCAGCCACGGTGTGTTGCTCAAGGCACGAGATGTCCCTGAGATTGTTGCCGCTGTTTCCGGCTTGCGGCAGCGGGGCATTCCTGTCGTCACCATCTTTACGGATATTCCGCGGTCATCGCGCATTGCCTATGCCGGGCTCGACAACCACATGGCAGGCGCGACCGCCGCTTACCTCATCGGTCAATGGCTTGGTCGCCGTGAAGGCAATGTTCTGGTCACCATGAGTAGTGAGCGGTTTCGCGGGGAAGAAGAACGCGGAGCGAGCTTTCGGGATGAATTGACCCGCCGAAATCCGAAGCTAAGACTCGTCGATGCCAGCGGGGGGCACGGCCTCGACAGGGAAACGGAGAAGCGAGTCAAGCGGGCCGTTGATGCAGAGCGCAAAATTGTCGCGGTCTATTCGATGGGNGGAGGCAACGTTGCAATACTCCGTGCGCTCGGCNCGCTGGGTCAGGCGCCGAAATGTTTTATCGGGCATGACCTTGACAAAGATAACGTTGACTTGCTGCGTGACGGCAAACTGAGCGCTGTGTTGCATCACGAC
>NZ_AWZT01000121.1 GCF_000472525.1 Paraburkholderia dilworthii | reverse complement strand
ACCAGCGAATTGCTCGGCACTTGCATGCTCTTTCATGCGGACGAGCAATGTCAACGCGCGGAAATAGGCTTTAGTCTGCAACGCGTGCATTGGAGGAACGGATATATGAATGAGGCGGCTTCCGCACTAATCGAGCACGCGTTCGGCACGCTAAATTTGCGTCGGATTGAGGCGGATATCGACCCGCGCAATGTAGCTTCGGCGCGTCTTCTCGAACGACTTGGATTTGTCCGTGAGGTGCTGTTGCGCGATCGCTGGATAGTTGGCGATGAGGTGTCGGATAGCGCGTTATACGGGCTGCTCGAAAGGGACCGTCCGGCGACACGGTCTGGCTGACGTTAGGAAGTGAACTCGACGTTGTGCCTTGAACGACCGGAATTTTCTCTGATTGTCGCCAATTTGGTAGCGGCGTCGACTGAGCGGAGTTGGCCGCGTGCCGACTCATGCGATTGGCATACATGCTTCGGCGTTGCCCGTCTGCGTTCGGCAGCACCCGACCCTGAGCGGTCGACTAGCTTTCTACAAAGCGGTCACTCGATCGTGTCTCGGGCAAGTCCGATCCGCACATACACGTGGCGTTTCCCGAGACTTGCCGCGTTGGGATCTACGTAGTTTGTTTCGATTCGGGCACCGCAGATGTTTTGAATGCCTGGGGATATTCGTGACGAAACCAATCTTTCACCTGATCGTGGTTGAGCGCAAAGAATTCTCGCGATCGCGGTATCAGGACAAAACCGAAAGCGAGCAAACAAGTGGCAAAGCCGAAGCATGTATAGACCTCGCCCACCGCCCAATGCGTGAGCGCAGCACCTGCGATCATTGGCCCAAGAATGCCCGCAATCTGCGTAGTCATCATGCTGGCAGCGAGAATGCGAACGCGGAAGTTCTGCGGGATAGCCAATGAACGGTGCGTCGCGCCGACGAGCCCCATCGATGCATTGGCGAAACCCACACATGTAAACGCCAGTATGAGAACGATGGGTGAGTGCGCCCAGCCCGAAGCAGCAAGCGCCAGCCCTTCGCACATGGCGGCCCCTACCCTGACATTGAATCGGCCGAAACGACTGACCAACGCATCAGAACCACGAAAACTGCCGAGAAGCAAACCTAAAGATAAGGCCGCTTCGCTAGCACCTAGCCAAAGACCCGATAGCCCAAGTGATTGAACTTTGAGCGGGATCAGCATGCCGACTGCAGGGCCCTGGAATATCCAAACGAAGAAATTGACAAGCGTCCAGCCGCGCTCCAACGGGACGATCCATTTAGCATGCAGTCCGGCGCGCAGGTCTTCCCACCAACGGGCTAAACCGCGATTGCGTTCGTTAGGCTGAGTATGCGATGGAAGCTGCCAGGTCACGTAGGCAGCGACGCCGAGCAAAATGCCGTTCATCCAAAATGTTGCGGCGATACCGCCCAACGCCAGAGTCGCGCCAGCCAATGCGGGTCCTAAGGCACGGCCAGCCGCCTGCGTCGATTTACGAAGACGAAGCACTTTGGCCAAACGATCCGCCGGAACAAGTTCAGCCGAAATGGTGGAGCTAGCCGGATCGATGAAAGCTTTCGCGATAACCGTCACCATGCCTATGCAGACGATCAGCATAAGCCGGTAGTCGGACAGGGACGCGAGCGTAGCGAGGGTAAAGGCGACGACCATCAGGGCGCACAGACCCCATGCTATCTGCGGCCTCTTTGCGTAGCGGTCCCCAAGAGGCGAAAGTAGTGGCATTGCAAAAATCGTGGTGACGGCAATGCTTACGCTGTAGATTGCCAATTCATGTGCGCCACCCAGATGAACGATCCACCAAGGGAGCGTGATGTAGCCAACCATTTCTGCCAAGATCCTCAGCAGATCGCTGAGAAGCAGACGGGCAAGAGGGACGCCAATTGCGTTTATGTGAGATTTGATTCCCCGAAACAACGTCTTCCCCCTATTGAGTTCGATGATGCTACCTCAACAATTTTTTGCCGAAATTAGATGCATGCCTCCAGACGCTGGCGTTTCGCTAGTGGACGACATACATGTCCGATTCGCGACTGGCGACGCTTCAGATAGCGATTGTCAGCAATTCACGGAGGTATGCCGCTTGGCCGTATATGGCCGAAGAGGGCTCGGCGGGTTCGTCAGTGACCTAGTTCAATGCGGCAGCGAAGAGACTCAGCGAGTCCATAGGCCGCCGTCTTTCGGAAGCGCTCGATCAAGACACCATTGCATGCTGCGATAACCCGCTGCGAAGCTATATTTTCGGGGTCAACCGTTAGCTCGACGTAGGACAAACCCTGTCGCCTCGCTTCGCCGAGCATCAAATTGAGCGCCTGCCTGGCGTAGCCGTTGCCTCTCTTCCACGGCACGACAGAGAAGCCGATATGTCCGAGCACGTTCGGCGGCAATTCGGTGGTCCCGGTCTGCCAACGAAATCCGATTGCGCCGCTAACATCGCCGTCCCAAATCCATCGGACAATGCTTGGCAGACGGGCGACGGTCGAGCCATCGGGCAAAGGAATCGGACCGCCCGACGCGGTTGGATCGTCCAGGCCGTCGACAAATGCCTCCGGGCTCACTTCGATAGCGTGCAATTGTTCGCGCGCAGCGACCTCTTTACGAACATTGTCAGGTGACCATCCCGTCTCAAGAGCCGAAACGTAGCTCGGCAGCAATGCGGTCGTAGGTCTCAACAGTTCAATTGCGCTCATTTTGTTCGGTGCGTGTCAGGGAGCAATGATTGTCAACAGTTTAAGCGTTGCCGTCGAACGTCTCAAATTGGCCGCGTGCCGTCTCATATGAATCACATAGCTGCTTTGGTCTTGGACAGCGATGCTCGCCAGCGCGTGGGCCGGATGACACAGTCAGCAATCCTCGTTGCGGTCATCCATGGGAGGGTAGTCTCCGACTGGATCGCCGGATGGGACTCGGGTCG
>NZ_AWZT01000120.1 GCF_000472525.1 Paraburkholderia dilworthii | reverse complement strand
CTCTTCACGGCATTCGCGCAGGCCGCGATAGCGCTGAGACTAGCCGGCAGTCATGCGAAGGTCGTGATCTGCGATTCCGCTCAAGCTGCAAAGCTAGCCCCAGGCGAAGATATGCCGGAAAACCCTTCGTGGCGTGTTGTAGTGATCGGTGGTGAGCAAGCGGCAAACGCCGATCCGCTGGCCGTTGCTTTCGAATCAGTTCTCAAGGGCGGTGCGCAGCAGCCGGTAAGCGCGGCTGCCTCACTGGGCGGGGATGCCCCCTTCATCCACATCTTCACCTCCGGTACCACGGGTCGGCCGAAGGCGGTGGTCGTTCCGATTCGAGCGCTCGCCGCATTCCATAGCTATGTCGAATTCGGTATCGGCGTACGCGACGACGATGTCTACTGGTGCGCTGCTGACCCCGGCTGGGGCTACGGCCTATACTTTGGCGTGCTCGCATCCTTTTGCACCGGCGTTCACAGTATCTTGCTGAAAGCCAGTTTTGACCCGCTGACCACGTACCGCGTCCTGGTCGATCGCAACGTGACAAACTTTGCTGCTGCGCCGACCGTTTATCGCTCTTTGTTGTGTTCGGAAATTGAGCCGCCTCCCGGCCTTGCACTCCGTTGCGCCTCAAGTGCGGGCGAACCGCTCACACCGGATGTGAATGAATGGGCAGTCGGCGCCCTTGGCCTTGAAGTGTTTGATCATTACGGTCAAACGGAAGCTGGCATGCTCATCAATAACCATCATGACCCACGTCTCGCGCGGCCTGTGAAAGTGGGCTCAATGGGTGTCGCGATGCCGGGATGGAAGGCGGTTGTGCTCGATCGCGACAATGACGTCGAGATCGGAGTCGGCGAGGTGGGCCGAGTCGCGTTCGAACTGGCGGAAAGCCCGCTGGCCTGGTTCAACGGCTACCAGGACTATCCTGTCAAAAGCTCGGAGCGGTTTGCCGGCGACGGAAGATGGTATCTGAGCGGCGACCTAGGCCGCGTCGATGAAGACGGTTTCTTCTTCTTTTCCTCGCGAGAGGACGACGTAATCATCATGGCTGGCTACCGGATCGGCCCGTTTGAGGTCGAATCGGTGATCGCCGCGCACCCGGATGTCGCCGAATGCGCAGTGATTGCGGTACCGGATAAGGTGCGGGGCGAGGTTATCGAGGCGTACGTCGTACTGCGTCGGCATGAAAAGGCGGGGCCCGAAATGGAACATGATATTCAGCGGTGGGTAAAGACCCGCTATGCGGCTCACGCTTACCCTCGCCAGGTCCACTTTTCCGCCGAACTTCCCAAAACTCCGAGCGGGAAGATCCAGCGGTTTGTGCTGCGCGAGCAGCGCAAAAGAGACGGTTCTATTGCCGCGGCCGGTGCCGGGACGAATTAGTCTTGCCACTATTAAAGAGTGGCTAACCTATGAATGCAACGCCTTCCGTGAGCACGATCGAAGCTATTGTCCAACGTCGGTCGGTAAGACGGTTTTTGGATACACTTATTACCGCGAACGTGATCGACGACATTCTCAACCTGGCTGCAAGAGCCCCTTCAGGTACGAACATTCAGCCTTGGCACGTTCATGTGGTAACCGGCAATGCCAGAAATCGGCTGTCCGCAGCCGTATTGGAGGCCGCTCGCGAAGGCAGGCGGTGTAACGAGTACGCCTACATGCCGGAAAAACTGAAGGACGTGCATCTATCGCGACGACGCAAGGTCGGCTTCGACCTATACAGTCTTTACGGGATTGAACGCTCAGACCATGTTTCCCGCAAGGAAGCGATGCTTCGCAATTTCACGTTCTTCGGTGCCCCCGTCGGCTTGTTCTTCACCATGGACAGATATCTCCTGGCGGGCTCCTGGCTTGACAGTGGCATGTTCATGCAGAACGTAATGATCGCGGCACAGTGCTACGGAATTGTGTCATGCCCGCAGCAAGCCTGGTGCGAATATGGTGGCGTCGTCCACGACATCCTGAACATCCCTGACAGCCACATTCTGCTGTCGGGCATGGCGCTCGGATATGAGGATACGTCGGCTGACGAAAATAGATTGAGGACGGAGCGAGCGCCTGCTCGAGAGTTCGCGATTTACCACAATGAATAACGGCGTGGTGCGAACCAGCCAACGGAACCCTCCCTAATGGCGCCATCCCGCTCCGGTGGGAAAAGCGAGCTCGGCGCCGTTGACGCGATCTGGAGACAATAAGGATCCCTATTCGTATCGAAGGTAAGACGTTTCTGTTTAAAGTATTGAGGGTAGCTGCCGACAGGCTGATCAAGCGTGACCGTACCGGCGGCAGAAGAGGAAAACGGCGTAATTCACCTTCAGCATCGCGCGCGTAGAGATCGTGGACCGGATCCTGCTGGCAAGGCAATGCCTGTATGAGGCCGGACCGATTTTCGTTTGAGGAACGCGGTGTCGCGGGATGCTGAGATGCCCGCGATGCGCTCCTATCGGCTCGCGGCGTGAGCGGGTCGATAGTCGGGCGATCTGAGGAGAACGGAATGAACATCTTGGAATTGGCGGGGAATGCCGGAATGCTGGTCGTACTCGACGGCAGGATCGGGCGCACCGAGTACCGAAGCGTCCATGGGACCCTGGATGCGTTTCAGCGTTTTGTTCATGCGTTTGAAGCGGCGTTGGCGAATGCTGAGGAATCCGATTTGTCTCGGTGTTGGAGAGGCCTGTGCGCGGAGTCTTCGTCATCTTGAAGACATGGTGCCGGAGTGCCACCAGGCAGGCCCTCGCGCTGGCCTGGAATGCGCTTCTGAGTGCTGGCCATGAAACCGGAGCGGGTGCAGGACATGCTGGTCCGGATCATGAGCCAGCTCGACTGAGTGGACCGACTGATGAAGGTTTCCGCAATCTACGCCCGGGTAACGGTACTTACTGCAATCGCCGCAGGGATCCCTTCGGGCTCGCACGCCTACGCGCTCGATCCGCAACTCGACTGTAGATCGAACGCACACGCGTTCATCGCCCCGCTCCTAAAGAGCCGGTATATCGATCCGAATCCGATGCGCGTCGAAGCAAACTCGGTCAACGCATTTCGACCGGCGCACGGCAGCAAGTTGACGGCATTCGGCTTTCCCG
>NZ_AWZT01000119.1 GCF_000472525.1 Paraburkholderia dilworthii | reverse complement strand
GCCGCCGCCTCGGCGGATTGCATCGTGGGATGCCTGTTTGAGGGCCTGGTGGCGCCACTTACGATTAACCCGGCAGACCCTGCGCCGGAGCAAGCCGCCCACGCCACGGCGATTATCGCTTTCTGCCTGCGAGGGGTGTCGGGCGACTCGCAACCGTTCTCTCCTCCCGCCTATTGAATCCTAAGCTCGGCGACGAACCGGCTTGCTAGGCGATGAGCCGCAAACTGGAGAGCCTCAAGCAGGAAGGCAGTTTGCCGGCATTCACGTTAGCCGTAACCGTCCGACCCTGACCGTATAGACGCCTGATGAAGGTGAAGCCATGCTTTCCCCGGGCCACAAATGTGACTGTGTCTATAAAGGAATCATGGACACAGTGACTGAGTTCTCCGAAGTCAAAGTCGCCCGGAAGTATCGTCGGCGTACCGTGGACGAAAAACGCCAAATTATCGAAGAAACGTTATCCAGTGGACGTTCGGTGGCGGAGATTGCACGCAATCACGAATTGAACGCGAATCAGCTGTTCGACTGGCGCTAGCAGTATCTGGATGGACGACTTGCCATGAACGGTCGCGAATGCGCGTTGCTGCCGGTCACCGTGAATGAGGCCGGTGACAGCGGCGCGGCCGAACCGGCAGCATCTACGCCTTTGGCACCGGCGCCTGGCAAGATACGTATCCAGTTGCCACGAGGCGAGATACTCGTTGAAGGCAGCGTCGATCCCGACACGCTGCGCGTGGTGATCCAGTGCCTGAGCCGATGATTGGTCCGCTCGCAAACAGGCGCATCTGGGTTGCCGCCGGATTTACGGATATGCGCTGCGGCTTCGACGGCCTGGCCGCGAAGGTGCAGACCGTGCTGGCGAAGGATCCATTCTCTGGCCACATCTTCGTATTCAGGGGCAAAGGTGGCGACCTCATCAAGTGCCCGTACTGGCGCGACGGCGGTCTATGCCTGTTCGCCAAACGTCAGGAGCGTGGGCGCTTTGTGTGGCCCCGTGCTGACGGCGGTGTTGTCTCGCTGACCAGCGCTCAACTCGGACTTCTGCTCGAAGGATTCGACTGGCGACAGCCCGTCGATGCAGCGCGCCCTGTAGCGCTTTGTAAACGTATGTGACAACCCGGGCGTAGCGCAAGGCACGCGCGTAAACTACCTGCATGGCATCCTGCGACGCTACGTTTCCGGACGATATCGAGGCCTTGAAGGCTCTCCTGCTCGCGCGTGAGGCTGCGTTACACGAGCACGAAGACGAGCTCACGGATCTGCGCGACACTGTAACGACGCTCCGGAAGACACTCTCGGACCGGGCGCTCGAGATCGAGCACCTGAAGCTGTGGATCGTGAAGCTCCAGCGCATGCAGTTCGGGCGCAAGTCGGAGAAGATTGATCGCCAGATCGAGCAACTGGAATTGCGTCTCGAAGATCTGCAGGCCGACGATGGCGCGGCGACGGTCGACGCACCAGCAAAGCCCCGCTCTGAGGCCCGGCAAGTCAACGGGACGCAAGCCACTTCCGGAACATCTGCATCGCGAAGACGTGGTACATCACCCTGAGGACGCGTGCTGTCCGCAATGCGGTGGCGCGCTTGGCGAGGACGTTTCCGAGCAACTTGACTATGTACCAGGGCACTGGCGAGTGATTCGTCACCACCGACTCAAGAAGGCCTGTACCTGTTGCGACTGCATCGTGCAGGCGGCTGCGCCCAATCGGCCAATCGACCGCGGCATGCCCGGTCCGGGGCTGCTCGCGCATGTACTGGTCGCCAAATTCTGTCCCCCATACCGACAGTCAGTGATCTATGCGCGCGACGGCGTGGAACTCAGCCGTTCGACACTCGCGGACTGGGTCGGCCAGTGCAGTGCGTTGCTCCGGCCACTCGTAGAGGTCGTTCGCCGGTATGTGATGGGCGCCTCGAAGATTCACGCGGATGACACGCCGGTACCTGTGCTGGAGCCCGGCACTGGCAAGACCCGTACCGGTCGGCTCTGGATGTACGTTCGGGATGACCGGCCGGCTGGCTCGAAGGACGCGCCAGCGGTCTGATTCGCATACAGCCCTACCAGGGCTGGTGAATATCCACAGGCCCATCTGAAGGACTTCAGGGGAACGTTGCAGGCCGATGCGTTCGCGGGGTACAACGCGATCTACGAGGGTGGTGATGTGCGTGAGGCGGCATGCATGGCACACGCGCGCGGCAAATTCCACGATCTGTTCGTCGCGCGCAGAAACGAGGTCAACACCGAAGCGTTACACCGGATCGGCGAACTGTACGCAATTGAGGCCGCGATTCGCGGCAAGCCACCGGAGGAACGAAGACGTGTCAAACAGGAGCAGGCTCGTCCGCTACTCGATGCCTTCGAGATCTGGCTGCGCGCGACATTGGGCACGGTGTCGCAGAAAGGCGTACCGCCGAAGCTATCAACTACGCGCTGAATCAGTGGACGGCGCTCACGCTGTACGTCGATGACGGCGCCGTGGAAATCGACAACAACGCCGCCGAACGCGCTTTACGTGCCGTCGCTCTCGGCCGAAAAAACTTCCTGCACTTCGGTTCTGACAGCGGCGGCGAACGCTGGGCCGCTATCTACATTCTGGTTGGTACCGCCAAGCTGAATGGCCTTGATCCCGAGGCCTACCTGCGCCACGTGATCGCTCGCATTGCCGAGCATCCCGTCAACCGCGGCGACGAGCTGTTGCCATGGGTCGTCGCCGATGAGCTTCACCACGACGCCGCATGAACTCAACGCTGCGTTCAACTGTTCGATATCAACATGCTGTCAAGAACGGTCGCCGTCGGACGGTTACCCTTAGCCGGCCGCTCAAGGTGATTATTGCGGTTAGCTCGCCATGGCGCGAGACTATCGGCGCTTGAACATAATCTGCGTTTGACGAGCCCCGAGTCGGGCTTACTTTGTTGCCCCTAAAAAAACATCGGTCCCCTGTCCCAACGGCTTTTCCTGAACGCTCAGCCATTGGCAGACGCCAGATCAAGTCTGGTTTCGAAGATGATGTGACTAACTGCAAGATGAACCGCCCCGCGGCGGTTCAAGACGGGCAAGACGCTTATTTTTGACCGAACACAAAAGTGAGGCAGTTTGCTTGTGAGCTAC
>NZ_AWZT01000118.1 GCF_000472525.1 Paraburkholderia dilworthii | reverse complement strand
GCGCAGTTATCGCGCGGATGCTTCAGTGACCGCTTTGACATGCCGATATGCCGTCGGTCGTTGGGAGTCCCTGTGGGCGAGTGAGCCGTATCTGTTGTTGGATTTCATTAATTCGGCTAATGATGTTCGCAGATTACGCTAATGTAAGTTTACGTGCCGACGGCCGCCGCGTAATGAACGGCGGCGCTTGCTGACACCTTGATCACCGTTGCTTTTTGACAACGGCTGCATGCTCCGACGTCCGCTTATTTTGCTAACGCAGCGGCGTTGTCCTTTAATTCCGCTAACGCGCCTGGTGAAAGCGCAATAGGAGCGGGAATGACGCCTTCTGAAGGAACGGATAGTCGTGCTCTGAAAGTCGCAGACGTGCTCCGCCCGTTAGGGCGAGGACCACTTTCGAAGAAGCATGCGATGGTCGCGGCGAACCTGTTGGGCGTTCATTGGACGACGGTCTACCGTCTACGACAGAAGTTTCTCGCAAATCCGGTAGCAAGCGCCGTCGTCCCGAAGCGCCGCGGCCCATCGAAGGGCGGCCATCGGCTGGGCAGCGCTGTTGACAGCGTAATCGACGAAGTGGTGCATGTCTGGCTGCCAAAGCAACGACATTTGGCGCATCCTGCGACCGACTTGGTGCTTGAGGTTCGCCGCAGATGCGAACTCGCCGGGCTGCAAGCACCGAGCCGCAGCACTATCGGCCGCCGGTGGTCGCAGCATCGCGAGGTGGACGCACTGAACCGCGCGGCGCTTCCTGACGCCATGACTGCGCCGGGCTCCCTTGTTGCCAAGTATCCACTGGACATTGTCCAGATTGACCATACGCAAGCGGATGTCGTTTTAGTCAGCGATTACGACCGGAAGGTGATTGGCCGACCCTGGTTATCAATCGCCCTGGATGTCGCTACCAGGTGCGTGTTGAGCTTCTATGTCGGTATGGATCGTCCAGGAGCTGCTACTGTCGGACTGCTTCTGACACGGACCGTACTATCCAAGACGCCTTGGCTTGCAACAATCGAGGCAGACGCGGATTGGCCAATGCGTGGAATCCCGCGGGTTCTTCATCTCGACAATGCTGCTGAATTCAAAAGCAGAGCGCTACGCAGCGGCTGCAGAGAATACGGCATCCATCTAATGTATCGCCCCGTCGGACAGCCTCATTTCGGTGGTCACATTGAGCGCTTGAACCGCACGCTGATGGAGCGGGTCCGTGGCCTGCCAGGCGCGACCGGGTCATCGCCCAAGGGCCGCAAGGCACGGCAGTCTGAGAAGACGGCTTCCTTGACGCTTCGTGAATTCGAGCGATGGCTTGCCGTCGAGATCGCCAGACGCTACCACCAGGCTCCGCACCGTGGGCTTCTCGGTGCAACGCCATGCGATACATGGCGCATGCTCCATCGCAACCTCGATTCGCGGCACTTGCCTTCGTCGAGCGATGCGGAACTCCGGTTTCTCATCAAATTTTTGCCCTATGTTCAAAGAAAGATCCAAGAGGATGGACTGACGCTTTTCCATTTGTTGTGCAGTGACATGAATGGACTCCGACGTAAGTAGATCTGTGAAGACGTCAGATTAAGCACATTGACAGATATTTGAAAATTAAATTAATCTCTCGACGTCAGTTGCATCTTAAATAACGAAGCGAGTCCGCCATGCTTGATCTCGACCTGCTGAATACGCTTATTTGCGTCGTCGACGAAGGCAGTTTCACGCGTGCGGGCGAGCGCGTGCATCGCACGCAGTCCACGGTGAGCCAGCAGGTTCGGCGGCTCGAAGAACTTGTCGGGCGCACGTTGCTGATGCGTGACCGTACCGGCAATCAGGTGACGGCAACCGAACACGGCGAACTGCTCGCGCAATACGCGCGGCGGCTGCTCGCGCTGGCGCAGGAAGCACAAGATGCGTTAACGAGCGACGTCGCGGTCACGCCGCTTCGCATCGGCGTACCGGAAGATTTCGACGCGCGCCGCATGTCGGCGATGTTGTCCGGCTTCGTCAAGACGAAACCAGGCGTGCGGCTCGAAACGGTGGCCGGCATGAGCGCCGAACTGCAACGCAGGCTCTCGGGCGGTGAGATCGAGATCGCGCTGGTCAAACGCGAGCCGGCGAGCGGGGAGTGCCTGGCTTCATGGCCGGAGTCGCTCGTGTGGGTGCGAGGCGCGCATGCGCCAGCGCCGGAGGGAGTCGTCAGACGAACCCGTGCCTCTCGCGCTATTTCCGCAAGGCTGTGTCTACCGGCAGCGCGCAATCCGGGGTCTCGACAAGGCGCATCGCCGCTGGCGAATCGCATTCGGAAGCCATAGCCTCACGGGTATCCAGGCGGCGGTTTCTTCTGGACTCGGCATCTCCGTTCTGCCGACTACAGCGGTACTCCCCGAGCATCGCGTATGTAGCGGCTTTCCGCCTCTGCCGCCGACCGAGCTCGCACTTGTCAGCTCGGGCGGCGTGCTCAACGTGCATCAGCGCGCGCTGGTCGACTTCCTGCTGGCGGAGATGGAGGCGTAGAAGGGCCGGCGGAATGACAAACAAGAACTGAAAAACCGGCCCGACTGCTCGACGCCTACGACAGGTGATGCACTTCCTGCAACCCGAAAACAGGCGTCGGAATGCCTTCCATGCGAGCCTTCAGTTGCAGAGAGAGATACTGCGAGTAATGCCGCGACTGATGCAGGTTTCCGCCATGAAACCACAGCGCCTGCTGCTGCGTGGGCTTCCACATGTTGCGCTGCTCGCCTTCCCACGGACCCGGATCTTTGGTCGTATTCGAGCCGAGTCCCCACACCTTGCCGACCTTGTCGGCCACTTCGCGTGAGATGAGATCGGCGGCCCAGCCGTTCATCGACCCATAGCCTGTCGCATACACGATGAGGTCCGCTTCGAGTTCGCTGCCGTCGCTGAGCAGCACCGAATGCTCTTTCAGTTCCACCACGTCCACGCCGCTTTTCAGCTTGATCTTGCCGTCGGCGACGAGTTCGGACGCACCGACATCGATGTAATACCCGGAGCCGCGACGCAGGTACTTCATGAACAGACCCGAATCGTCGTCGCCGAAATCGAGCATGAAGCCGCTTTCTTCGAGCCGCGCGTAGAACGCCGCATCGCGTTCGCGAATTGCGTTGAAGACCGGAATCTGGAACTCGTGAAGAATCGCATACGGAATGGAAGCAAAGGTCAGGTCAGCCTTCGCGGTCGTCATGCCCGCCGCCACCGCGCGCTCCGAGTAAAGATCGCCGAGCGCGAA
>NZ_AWZT01000117.1 GCF_000472525.1 Paraburkholderia dilworthii | reverse complement strand
GCTGATTTATTTGCATTGTTCGAAACTTGACGAGCAACGAGCGCATACGATGAAGGCTTAGCATCACTTGCTGATCCTCTGTCTTGGCGGCAACCGTACGCATCCCGGGTTGGTGTACTGCTGTCCAGATTGCCCGGGCGTCCGCCGCGTCAGTCTTGTTCGTTTGCACAAAAGGTCGAATGAATTGGGCGTGTAATAGCACCACCTCGTGTCCAAGCGCGCGAATCTTACGCGCCCACCAGTGAGCACTTCCGCAAGCTTCGAGGGCGACGCGACCGGCGGGGCGTTGCGCCAGAAATGTAATCAGATCGTCTCGTCCAAACTTCCGATTCGCGATCTCGCCAGTTTGGGTGTCGACCCAGTACAGCTGGAACACCCGCTTTGCAATATCGAGTCCGTATGTCGTAGCATTCATCTGGGGCCTCCGTTCCGTAAGTGGTTGTGTCGCAACTCCACTCTGGCACATTGATGCCGTTCGGTCCTGGAGGCCCTCAGTCGTGCCTAATTCCCCGAAGGGAGGGCGGTGTCCATTCCATCTCGGGCCAGCACATGACATCTCGACGAAATGTTCGTGACGCTGCGCGGCGAGCCCTCACGGCGGCGATGTTTTTTGTGCCGGCGTCGACATAGTTTCATGACCCACGAATCAGTCATTTCAGGCTTATTGGCTGCCATACGAATAACAGCGCGAGCGCCGTGCATCAGAAGCGTTCGTAGTGCTGTATCGCCACGCTTGCTGATGCCCAGCAAACGTGGCTTGCCACCTGAGGAGGTGTTGACGCGGGATCAGACCCAGCCATGCAGCAGTCCGCGGCCGTCCCGAAAGGCTCGGGGGTTTACCGATTGACGCTGCCAGCGCGGAAGCGGTGAGCGGCCCGACCCGGGTATTGTTTCGAGAAGTTGCCCGGCCGGATCGGTACGATGCATCGCGCGGATGCGTCCCTCCAGTTCAGCCGCCTTGTTACCCAGTTCGCGTAAGTGCTCCAAAAGTAACTGGATCAGGCTCCGGAACGGTTCACAAAGCTCATGCTCCCGAGTGGAAAGGGCTTCTATGACCCTTTGTCGAGCAGCCGGATGCCTTGTGGCAGGACAATACCGAACTCGCCCAGCAAGCCGCGGATTTGATTGGCCAATGCCGTACGGGATTTAACCAGCCCGGCGCGCGCCCGATGCTGTGAAAGCATCGTCTGCTGCGCCTGCGTCTTGATCGGCGCAAAGCGCATGTGCGGTCAATTTAACGCCTCAGATTGCCTTAGCATCGGCCGCATCGGTCTTGTTGCTCTTTACGTAGGGCGGGACGAACTGCGGGGCAATCAGGCACGCCGTGTGTCCGAGCTTCGTGAGTTCCCGGCCCCACTAGTGCGACGACCCACATGCCTCCATGCCAATCACGCACGGGTCAAGCTTCGCGAAAAACGCCAGTACATCAGCGCGGCGCGCAGTTGCTTGCGTACGACAATATGTCCCTGTGAATCCACTCCGTGAACCTGGAACAGAGTCTTTGCAAGATCTAGCCCGACAGTGGCTATCTTCATGATGAACGCTCCTTTGCCGTGGAAGTCAGGACTTCTCCACTAATGGGATGGTCCACCCCACCTCGCTGGACAGGTTAGGCTGGCAGTGCTCATACCGAACTGGAGGCCATCATGGACGACGTAACGCTCGTTGGTATCGATCTCGGCAAACACAGCTTTCACCTGCATGGGCAGGACGCGAAAGGCAAGGCTGTGTTCGCAAAAAGATGAGCCGCAAACAACTGATCGAATTCTTCGCGACGTTCCATGCCTGTACCGTCGTCATGGAGGCCTGCGCCGGTTCGCATCAAATGGCGCGCAAGCTGGCCGAATTCGGGCACGCGGCGCGCCTTATCTCGCCGCAGTTCGTCAGGCCATTCGTCAAGTCAAACAAGAACGATTTCGTCGATGCCGAGGCGATCTGTGAAACAGCGTCGCGCCCGGCCATGAGATTCGTAACCCCGAAGACGGAGTCTCAACAGACGCTTTCCGTGCTGCATCGTGTCCGTGAATCGATGGTGCGCGAGCGGACCAGAACCGTCAACCAGATGCATAGCTTTCTTCTCGAGTTTGGCATCAGTCTGCCGGTAGGCAATACTGCCGTCACACGTCTGCCGGCTGTGCTCGCTATGCAGGAACTGCCGCCCCGGCTGGTTGCGATTCTCGAACGCCTCCACGAGCACTTCAAGTACCTTGAGGAACAGATTGGTGAGATTGACCATGAGCTCGCACGTCAACTCGCTGACGACGAGGTCGGACAGCGTCTGATGAGCATCCCGGGAGTCGGCCCGGTCACCGCAAGCGCGTTGGCCGCGAAGATGGGCGCCGCAAAGCAGTACGGATGCAGTCGCGATTTCGCGGCATCGGTTGGGCTCGTTCCCCGGCAATTCAGTACGGGTGGCAAGACCAATCTTCTCGGGATCAGCCGGCGCGGCGACAAAAATGTCAGCGCCTGCTCGTCCTGTGCGCCCGAGCCTACATGCGAGGCCTGGAAAAACGAACTGGTCGTCTGGCAGACTGAGTTCGCGCAATGCTCGCGCAACGACATTCAAACGTGGTGGCATGTGCGCTGGCCAACAAGCTGGCCCGAACGGCCTGGGCCATTGTTGCACGCCAAACCACATTCGACGCTGGCTTCGCAACTCGCCCTATCTGAAGGAGCACAGCTTCATCTTTGCTTAACTCAATCACCCAACTGGTTTTGCGACGACTGAAAATTGATGACGTGAACGGCGCAGCGGCCTGACGAAGAACCTGAGTGCCAAAGAGGCTTTTCGAAGCCGATCCACTGTTAAGGATCGTCAGGCGCGAATCTCATCGTGGCGCGGGGAGCAACCCCCACAACGACGCCGAATAGATTTAAGCAAGCCAACTCGCCATCGAAGATCAGGGTTGCAAAAACGGGGTGGACCATAGATTTGGCATATGCCGAACTCCGAAGGGCGGGAGTCGTCCATCACATCAGAGCCCATTCCTTCACCTTACGGAATGTTGGCATCCCTTTTTGTCAACGGACCTCATAAACAACACATGGAGTGACTGTGGAGACAGCAGCAGAAAGCGATGCCGCGCAGTCCGGTCGGCATGGCGAAGTTCATCCGATCGGCTCACTGCCGAGGATGGTGGACGTGCTGGAGCGCTGGCAAGTTCCTCGGGCCGTACACGATTGGAGGCGCTTGAGGAACTGCTTACATGCCGAGCTCGTTTCGTTTGCGGCCTCATGCAGCGCATGGTGGTTACCGAGGCGTGCCTGGCTGGTTACGGCCAATTGGTTCGGAGCTCTCGGGACAATGAAGTCCTTCGCATAAGAAGATTGTGCTGGGCCTCCCTGGAGCGGCCCCCTGAAAGTCCGGACACAGTCTCCCACTTACAATAGCGGGTAGGCATACGACTGTGTTAATGAGATGGTCGCCCCCGCCTCCGAGGTCAGGTTACGCTACGGAGGCCTTCTACCAAGGGGAACCATCATGCAAGATGTGGCGCTCAT
>NZ_AWZT01000116.1 GCF_000472525.1 Paraburkholderia dilworthii | reverse complement strand
CCTAGCATATGCTTGGTCTTATGCCTTACATCACATCGCAGACAGCCAAGGACACGTCACCGGGCCGCGCACAGCGCAAGGCGACCGCACGCTGGCAGCGCACGCACTGCAGGTGCGGCCCAGCATTGCTTGTGGCTTCTGCAGAAATGCTGCTCTTGCGCAGCATGCCAATTGCCGACGCAGTTCACGGCTTGGGGGCTGCCGTCGTCTACGTGTCTGAATCAGACTACGGATTCTGCATCCAGGTGGGCGAAGAACATTGGCAAAACTGCTGCGTCACGGTTGTGCCCGACCACGCCCCTCACCGCTTCCAGGCCGGCGACAGCAAAGGCGAAGTGCACATGGTCCTGCTCGAGCCTGAAGTATTCGACCTCCAAAAGGAGTTGCCGTACATAGCCGGACAGCCTCAATTGGACCTGCTAAGGCAGCGGGTGCTGCATCTCGTTAGAGATTTGCAGCAGACCGCTCCTCCGCAGAGGCTCAGCGCTCTGGATGCCGAGTGGAAGATCTTCGGGGCGACTCTCACCCGTCGCGACCTCGATCCGCGGATCCAACGCGTGCTGGAAAGAATTCGTGAGGAACCGTCCGCGCAGGACAGCGCAAATGATCTCGCCGGCATCGTCAACGTTTCCCTTTCACGCTTGCTACACTTGTTCAAATCGGAAGTCGGTATCCCGCTTCGCAAACTGCGCGCATGGAAGCGTGTTAGACACTTCCTCGAGAGTCTAGACGCGGAGGTATCCATCACCGAGCTGGCGCTCGAGACCGGCCATGCGGACCTGACACACTTAAGCCACTCAGTGCGTCGTTTCTGCGGCATTACACCCAGAGACTTGATGTGCGCGAATACAGCGGACATCACTTGCAACAGCGAAACCAAATGAAGATGACTGACATGTCGGTTCCAGCGAGAAGACGTGCGCGCCGCTCCAATGAAGAAGTGCCGCGCGACAAAATCCTCCGTGCCGCCGCGGCGCTATTCCGCTCGCGGGGATACAAAGGTACAACGGTGAGGGACATTGCCGATTCCGTCGGCCTTTTGTCTGGAAGTCTCTTTCATCATTTCGCATCGAAGGAAGAAATGCTTGTCGAGATCATGCGAGAAGCGTTTCTCACCGTTTCTATTGGATTCGACAAAGTCCTCGCGGCAGATCAGGACCCATATCGTCAGTTACGTGAGTTGATTCGACTGGAATTGGATGCAGTCATTCATGATGAGCGGAAGGACTTTCATATGGTTCTCTATTTCGATTGGCGAGATGCCCCGCCGTCTGCGTTGCAGGAGCTGAAGCGATATCGGGCGCGCTACCGCGAAAGCTGGATTCGGACTCTTCACGCCTGTCACGAATCTGGCCTGCTGCGTTGCGACCCCGTGATCGCTGAACAGGTTATCTTCGGATCGCTGCGGCATGCCATGACCTGGCTTAAACCAGGGGGAAAATATACGACTGAGGACTTTGGCGATGCACTGGTCCGGCTTGTTCTGGAAGAACAATAATGGTCTTGGATGGCACAGTCCGGCTAGTTCGTCGATACCCAAGACGCGACCCACAGTTACGCACGTGCCTGTGCCACCACTCACATTCGACTCGTAGCCCCGACGGGATCATCCGACATGCTTCTGTGCAGCCATGAATTCAGGCATCACGGATGTACTCACAGACGCCGCAAGCATCGTTAACGACAACATTGCAGAGAGGATACCAGTGACCACGCCAAAAGAAGCAGCCGCAGTTCTTTCCCAGCCCATCAATATCAACAGGCTCACCCTCAAGAACCGTCTGGTCATGGGACCTATGGCGGCAACCGGCGCATCCAGAGAGGGCAAGCCGACAGCACAGACCATCGCCTTTTTCGAGGCCCGGGCCCGGGGCGGCGTTGGAATGATCATCGTCAGTTGCAGCGGTGCGGCGCGCGCCATCGCGGAAACTCCCTTTGCGGGCGGCATCAGAGCCGACATCGAGGAATTCTTCCCTGACCTTGCAAAACTTGCCACGGCAGTCCATGCGCACGGCACTCCGATCATCGGCGAGATATCGCCCAGTATGGGCCGGATGGGACGACCAGGTCCCGGACGCGACGTAATCTCCGCAAGCCCGATCAACGTTGTTATGCGCGGCGCTGTATTGGGCATGCCCATCCCCGGGGGCGAGATGGCGACACCCGTACCGAGAGAAGCGACTGTCGCAGAGATCGAGGGCCTTCAGACCGAGATGGTCGCTACCGCTGACCGGCTTCACCGCGCTGGTTGGGACGGCGTCGAAATCCCGGCAATCATGAGCTATTTCCTCGCGTCCTTTATGTCGCCGCGGACGAATTGGCGGACGGACCAGTATGGCGGTTCTGTTGAAAATCGCGCGCGCATGCTCGTAGACATTGTGAAGGGGATTCGTGAGCGCGTAGGCCCTCACTTCGTCATCGGCCTACGTATCACAGCCAACGACTACATGCCGGACGGGCAAGGACCCGAGGGCTTTGTCGCCATCGCGAAGGAAGTGGAAAAGGCAGGCATCGACTATGTTGCGCTCGTGTACGGTTGCTATGAATCTATAAATCGGATGCCGGACGGAGACGGCGAGAACCTGGTTGACAATGGTGACGCGCGTGTTTTCAAGCGTGAGCTGTCGGTGCCGGTGATGCTCAGCACGCTCCACGACCCGTTACGAGCGGCGCAAGCCATCGCCGACGGGCATGGCGATCTGGTCCTGGAAGCTCGCCAGATGCTCGCCGATCCTGACTATGCGCAGAAAGCCATCGAAGGACGGACCAACGACATCGTCCGTTGCGATCGCGACATGCTGTGTGCGCGGCGCATGGCTTTGGCCATGCCGGTGCGTTGTTCGGTGAATCCAAGAATGGGCCGTGAAAGTCGTAAGCCTGGGGAACTGGCGCCGCTGAACCGGCTTGTGAAAGCGCCAATAGAGCCGATCATCCTCAGGCTAACGCTTTCCCCCATGTTCATGGGGCTTGTTGGGCGGTTCATGAAAAAACCGAAGGGGGATAACACCTCGACTGATCAGAAATCTCGAAACTGACGAACATCGAGATTGCGCACATAGGGCCGCGACTCAATGGTTGGCGGAGCCGCATAGCTACCAGATACGAGCAGATTTACCCATCCTTATTGAGCGGAAGATCGGCAACGCCTGCATCGCCTTACTATTCGGTGGCAGCAGCCCGCAGGGGCCAAGGCGTTGCCTCGGCGGTCTCCTGCTCGATCCGGATTACTTTACAGTTGTTGAGGTTGATTAATTCTGCTAGCAGGACGACCAATTGCGCTAGCAAAGGCTCCGCCGTTGCCGTTCGGCCGCATTTATGCGATGGCGGCTGACCGATTTGATCACCCTGCATGTTGCCCGCCTGGCGCAACAACGATGGCGGGACCGTTTCGAGAGGATCGCCATGTTCGCCGCAGTCCTGGATGGCTGGGTTAAGCCAAGCCCGCTTCCAGTACGGCGCGCTGACATCAATCGGGTTAATCACGAGGCATCGGAAAGCGGGGGCTCCATTGCCGCCGTTTTACTTCGTCCCTCGAACATCATTTATCTTGCTCAATGCCCCATCGACTTACGCGTGCTCGCGCTCACCAGCGTGCGGTCGCCTTGCGCTGTGCGCGGCCCGGTGACGTGTCCTTGGCTGTCTGCGATGTGATGTAAGGCATAAGACCAAGCATATGCTAGG
>NZ_AWZT01000115.1 GCF_000472525.1 Paraburkholderia dilworthii | reverse complement strand
ATTGGTGTTTTTTGTGCTGCTCGCGTACGGGCGATATCGCGCGCACTCAATATAAGTGACCGCTTGTCGTCAAATTGACCGGCGGCTTCGGGTCGCCTGCAGTCGAACGCCGCGTCGTGCAGGCTCAGTACGCGTGTGCCGCCTGCGTGAAGCACCGATCGGCCAGTAGCTGCCGTTCGACAGTGCGACTGAGATCGTCGACAATCGCACGCACAAACGCCAGACAGTTCGCGTCAACGTTGGCTTCTTCCGATGACAACGGTGGACCGTCGAGTAGTCCATCAATGAACACTTTCAAAAATGTTGTTTAGTAAGAGACCCGAGTTTCGACGCCCGTCGCAAAATCGCTATCGAGAAGGGAGTCTGGTCAATCGTGCGACCGGCGTGTTCTCATGGCTGCATCGGGCAATTTTCGGTGCTCTGACCATCGTATTGTTACTGTTCGCTGCGACGGCAGCAGTGGATCTTCCGACTACGAAGAAGGGATGGTTAGCATGGATTGCCCTCATTGTCGTTGGAGTTGTTGTTTGCATAGTCGCAGTTCGATGGATGCACCTTACAGCTGCTCGACGCAGGTGAACACGAACACTTCGATAGACGCGATGGCTTGGCTCGGCCAGGTTGAGACGTTCGACATGACTGCCAAGATCGCTGACAATCACGACGTCACTTTAGCTGTTGACCAAACATGACTCGTCCAATTCGCTGGCCCGACCTGATGGTGAAATTCGCTTTGACTGAGCACACCATCGAGGGCGCGCTAAAACAAGTGAGGTCTGGCTACCGTCCTCTTTACGATGTGCGACCAGACTATTGGTCGTCGGCTCACCACGAGTTTGTTGATACGGACAGCGTGACAACCGGGGAGCAGAGCTTTGCCGAAGTCTGGCTACTCTCCCCTGAGGCATACCCTCAAACGTTCTGGATCGGGAGACAGCTAAAGGTAGCAGAGGGCTCTCGAGTTATCGGCACCGCCGAGGTCTTGCAGATCCTGAATCCGTCGCTCCGAATGGACTGACGTCAATGGGTTCATGAGCGGTGTGTCGAGATAAACCTCTGTTTTTCAGTCGCGTCGAGGGAAAAATGGAAACTCCGTCAATGGAATCCACAGTTACATTGCGTCAAGCCTATCTAATCATGTTCCAGTTTCTCGAACGAGAATGGCACCGGCTCGATAAGCCCGATGTATTGGGTGCGCTCCTCGGCAATCTTGCTTTATGGGGCGAACCGAACGGGAAGGGAACCCCGATGGACGGGGCGGTGTTTCCGAAATGGTTAGAATGCGCAAACAATGTCTTAGAACGCGAACTTCAGGGCCCTGGATATGCAGGCGCCGACATAGGACTGACATAGCGGGAACCTCTGATCGTCCGCTCTGGAGAACTGCGAAGGTCCGTTGAGGGTCGGGTGCCGCCGATCGCGTCCGGCGGTGTACAGCCCCCTCGCCGGAGTTTGCTGTCGGACCGGGTTCGGCCACCTGCGGTCATTCGGGCCGGACCTGTACATTGGCAACATTGGGGCAGGCAGCAGTGGCGCCCAACGGTGCTATCTCATATTTACGCTCGCCGGTTACCTATGCTTCTGAGCCTGCCGAGAAGACAAGCAGGTCGGTTGTTCGAGAGGTTTATCCACGCCAAAGTGCCGACGTAGCTACCGGATGAAAAGCACGCTCACGCCTGGGCGGTCGGTCGGACAACGATTTCCCCGACGTCCACGTTGTCCGGCTGTCCTATAGCGAAAGCGATGGCATCGGCGATGGCCGCCGCCGGGATTGCCATCTTCTCCATTGCGGCCCGGCCTTTTTCCTGCGCCACCGGATCGGACATCGAAGAGGGAAGCTCCGTGTGCACGTAACCTGGCGAGATGGTCGTTACTCTCAGGTTATCTCCCGCCTCCTGCCGAAGCCCTTCAGAAATTGCCCTGACGGCGTTCTTCGATCCCGCATATACGGCCATTGTCGGGACGATTCGCAACCCTGCCGTGGACAGCGTGTTGATGAAATGTCCAAAGCCTTGCCGGCGGAAGATCGGCAGGGCCGCTGCAATTCCATACAGAACGCCCTTCACGTTGACATCGATCATGTTCTCCCAATCCTCGACCCGCAACTCATCGAGCAAGGAAATCGGAGCGATCCCCGCATTGTTCAGCAGCACATCCAGCTTCCCATGTTGCTCGACTGCCAGTTCTACAAGTTGAGAAACGTCCTCGCGTCGCTTGACGTCTGTCACGCGGTAAGTCGCCGTTCCGCCTTTCGAAGCGATGCGTTCGCAGAGTGCCGTAAGCCGTTCGGGTCGCCTCGCGCCTAGTACGACGGTGGCTCCGCGTTCCGCAAGATGCAACGCTGTGGCTTCGCCAATGCCGCTGCTCGCTCCCGTAATGACGACCACTTTGCCTTTGATTCCAGCCATAGGATTGCTCCGTTCGAAATGATCCGAGACGCAAGCCTAGCATCGCGAGGAAAGACGATCTATGTTAGAACGTCCACAAAATCGGCTCGATCGGATCAACCATGGACGCTTTATCTCAAGTCTTTTCATTGCTGAACGTCCGCGCGGGGCGTTGCACACGGTTCGAAGCGAGTGGAAACTGGTCGTATCGCTTTCCCGCGAAGCCAGCGCTGAAATTTGGCGCGATTATTCGCGGAGAATGCTGGATGGATTTCGGCGATGGGTCGCGTCACCCGCTTGCTGCCGGCGACTCCTTCCTCCTGGCAAACGCACCGAGCTATGTGCTCGCTAACGACGAGCGCGCCTTTCCTGAGGATGGGATAGCGATGTTCAATTGGGAGCAGTCAGACGTCGCGCATCACGAGGGAGACGACACCATTCTTGTAGCGGGCAGCTTCAGCTTCGAAACGTCGGATGCCGAACTGCTGCTGGACTCGCTCCCACGCTTTCTGCTCATACCGGGACAGCATCCGTGTGCATCGGTCATCCGCTCCACACTTCAAATAATCTCGACGGAGATCAGGGGGACGCAAATCGGAGCAACGATCGTGACGAACAGGCTTGTCGATGTGCTTCTGGTTCAGGTTCTCCGCGCGGCTCTGGATCAAGATCAGGGTAAAGACTTTGGGTGGATCAGCGCTCTAACCGATTCCAGGATCGGAAAGGCAATAGGATTGATGCATGGCAACGCGACCCATCCCTGGACATTGGAAATGCTGTCCTCTGCTGTGGCGATGTCGCGCTCCGCATTCTCAAAGCGGTTCAAGTCGCTCGTTGGCCTGACCCCGCTCGACTATCTGCTCCGCTGGCGAATGAGGATCGCACGTGATCTTTTGCGGCGTGGATCGATGGTCGCAGCCGTCGCCAGTCAAGTCGGATACTCATCGGAGAGCGCCTTCCGACATGCGTTCAAACGCCTTTATGGTCATGCGCCTAAACGCTATTGGAAGGAGGTCGAGACGCATAAGTAGGTGGACTACAACTGCAGGCCGTTCAAGTGCAATTCAGGATCCCATCGGATTCTGTGCAGAACTGATTTGCAACGACCGCTTTCGAGGGGCGCATCTGTCGCTTGTGGGTCGGGTGCTGCCGAACGCAGACGGGCAACGCCGAAGCATGTATAACAATCGCATGAGTCGGCACGCGACCAATAAGGGACGTTCGACAGGCTGACATAGATTGGCGACAATCAGAACGGTCAACGCATTCCAACTTTGGCAAACGGACCACGTCCAAGAAAAAATGGAAACGACCACCCCTATTGTTGCGACCGACCGTTGTTTGCTCAGACCTGCGACAACTCACGACTACGACGCGCTGGTTGCGGGGATCGGAGCGCCGGGGTTCCCTGCAGAACTTCCACTAGCCAATTTGCAACGGCAAGGAAAGCTGAAACCTTGGTTGGATTCGATGCTCGCGATGTCGTT
>NZ_AWZT01000114.1 GCF_000472525.1 Paraburkholderia dilworthii | reverse complement strand
CCAGTGTAGTAAGTCATCACAGCCTCCTTCGCACAGTTGGTTCTGCGATTTTAGGAGCGTCCGACCACCTTCTTGACCGCCCAATTACCTATGCTACTGGCCGATTGGGTGAGGTCGCCAACGTCCGCTTTATGGTGCTCCAGTCTCCAAAGCGCTGACTCGACTGACTGACCGCTTTGGAGGGGGTCGTCTGACCGGAGTGGGTCGGGAGTGCGCGTTGACGACCGGCCGCTTTCGGGAAGCGAAATACCAATGACCGCTTTGCGGCGATGAGTTCGAAGCGCGGATGGACCCAGCCCGACCCTTCTCGGCCGATCAGCGGTTCCCGGTTTCGGCGGCAGCTTTCGGATGTCAAACGGTCATTCTTTTCCGTACGCTCGCCTGCAGAATGTCGGCAACGCGAGGGTCATCATCGACGGTGCGACGAAGCTGCGGCAAGTTCTCGGGCTTATAATCGCTCCTTCCCGCGATACGTTCCTCGACGGAGCGATGGACGAGTGCCCCCGTTGGCATGGTGCGACATCGCGCGGTGCCAAACGGTGGCACAGTACCGACTTTTAACGAACGCTTTGCTGTGGCGTCGTCCCATACCAATCGTGGTAGCCATTCAGCCAATTTCCAGGCGGTAGTCATTGAGTTGTGCATTTCTGCGCACGGATTCCAAGCGTGATGGATGGCCGGGCGCATGTACTTCCAGCACCGCGCTCGGTCCACGCGCAGCCCTGCCGACAGGGCTTCTCCAAGCATCCAACGATGACAGAGAAGCGCTAGTTGAGCCTGTTCAGGCGGGTAGCCGCCGCCAATGTCGGAATGGACACCAGCAAACCAAACCTCCTCCACGTCGGTCCGGCTTGATGGCCTAGCGTGCCAAAGATGCTGTCTGAAAAAGCATCGGCGTTCATCGATAGATACGGCATGGCGAACAAACCGCACGGCGGGGTTGTCAGCGGTATAGGGAATAACCACCGGATCATAGATCCAGCCCACGGATTTCACGGTGTCATAGAGCCCAAGAAAGTGAATCCGGATTGTCCTGCTAAACGTCGATTTGAAACGAGCCTGTAGCTCAAAGTCGGGGTTGTGTTCCGGCCCGTCGCGGGCAAGAAGCATTGCCCACGCGTAATCGAAGAGGTGCACCTCATGAGCAGGCAACAACCCGACAGCATGAATCAGAGCCGCTAAGGCTCGCACAGCGTATGCGCCTCGCGAGAACCCGAAAGCAAAGACCTCGTCGTCCGGCGCCCAGTTCTGAGCCAAGAAGCGATAAGCACCTTCAACGTTACGCTTCACCCCCCAGCCGAACGCCAATCCACAAACGCGTGACGGGAGCTTCTGCCATTCGAACAGGGTCTCTCTCCGTCCGAAGGTGCCCACGCCCTGGTCGTAATACGACAACAACTCCTCGGGGCGAGTCGATAGGGATCGGAAAATCCGAACTATGTTTGTCGGCCGGTAACTGAAACGATTCCCGGTTCCATCAAGGCACACGACCAGTTGCCGACCCATCGACCACCCCTTAGCGTTTTCGAGAAAGCCAGTGGCTCTTAGAACATATTACTTGCCGCAGCGATGTGCGATACCGCACAGATGTCGCCCGATCGTCGAGTGCGGATTGCAGTCGAAAAAGGGTACATTTCGTCGAATGCCGCCGATACTATCGTTATTGTGACGGCGAACAGGTTATGGACTTGAAGAATTCGCCTCAACATGACATAGGAATAATGGGACAAAATGCCGAGTGGGAAAAAGAACAATGGGTGCACTGAAATCTGCTAATCAGCTTTGGCGCAAGCTCCAATCGGACGCAGGGCTGGAGATTCGCCGCAAGAACGGTGCACCGGGACGCGACGCCGATGTTGAAGAGGCGTTGAAGGCCGCACTGGGCCTGACCATCGGCGACATGCCGCTCGACATTTGGCTGGATGGGGATGCCGCTTCCGCTGACCCGCACGTGAGCGTGGAGAAACTCCTAGTCGCCGTGCTGGCCTCCCAGCAAGGTTATGCTGCCATGATGCGGGACATGCTGGAGTTGCTGATCTCGGCAAATGCGAGTCGCGACGATCAGACTCTGGGCGTGCAGTTCCAATTCGACAAGGTCAGCGATCCGATTCGATTCACGTTGGAAGCGTTCAGGGAAGCGGTGCTGCGCACAGAGCGGGTACTGGCCTCGCACGTTGAGCTGCCACCGGCGAAGGACCTCTGGGCATTGAGTGAAGAACTGGGGAAGTTAGCAGAGAGCAATTGGTCGGGGCAAGAGCGGTTCCTTCCAGTAGCGCCAGCCGCAAAGACAGGTCACGCGGCGCTTGATGGAGCGCTTGAGACTATTACCGAACTGGTAGCAGAGTTTCGGGCATGGTGCTCGTCATTCGGGGTCACGCGTCAGGCAGCGTACAACGCGGCGAGTCAGCAGTACCCGGACTGGAACAATCCAGAGCATGATGTTATCAGGAGGCGCATAGGCGCTGCGCACGACTTCTGGGATGTCTCGGTCCTCGATGTTGTGGAGCAAATCGCGCAAAGAGTCGGGGTGCATTCAATCAATGCAGACGACGCGGCGTCGAAATTGATACCTCTGTTGGCGTCTCTTGACCATAGGGACCAATGGATCACTCGCACCTACACCGAATTGCTCGACCTTCTCAACCTGCCCACCTGGCGCAAACGTCATGAGCTCTTTTCCGTCTGGGCCGGTAGCATTCTGCTGCGCACCGCAGAGGCCGAAGCTGACAGTTTCCGCTTCCTGGCCGCGGATGGCGTGCTGTCCTTCGCGTTTGGCGGAAGCCGACTCGCCACCTACGACCACGACGGTGAGCAGTTCGATATTTGGGCTGAACTGCGCTCGCCCCTCGTAGGGCGCAGTTTCAAGCGCAAGAAGGGGATCCAGCCGGACTTCCGAGTCCTTTGCCCGAGTCTCAACACTTCGCCTAACACGCAGACGCGTCTGGTACTGGAGTGCAAGCATTACCTGGCCCCGCGCATTTCAAACTTCTCACAGGCGGCGGCGGACTACGCACGCAGTTGTCCTAATGCCGCGGTCCTGGTGGTCAACCATGGCCCTATCGACAACGCCGCACTAGAGGAGTCCATCGAACCGTCCTTACGAGGCAGGACCGGGTTCATCGGAGACGCAACTGCCATTGATGAAAGGCACTCTGCGCGGCTAGGCAATGCCATTAGGCGGGTGATATTTCCGCCTCGAGTGGTGCCCCAAGCCTCGGCTCAGGTGGGGCTGGCACCTATCACGCCCATAACCCTTGACCCTCAGGTCATTGCTTCCATTCGTCTGCGCTGGGACGCGACGCTGGACGACGTGGACTTGGCGCTAGAGATTTACGAACAAAGTGGGTCGAAGCGACGCATCGACTTCCGCACGCTGGGTGATCTGGCAAATTCTCCTTTTGCGCGCCTGGACCGAGACCAGCGACAGGGCCCCGGTGAAGAGCGCATCGACATCAGCGCTTGGTATGCAAACCGGTACGTGCTGGTTGCTACCAACTTCGCGGGCACCGGCGAATTCGGCCCTGGGCATCTCGATTGCATTATCGCTTTGGGCACAAGAACCACGGTGCTGAACTGTCCGGAACTTGGGGGAGCGACCGAGTGGCGTATCGCGACGATTGAGGTCACGAATGGTATCGCGCAAGTGCAACCTTTCTCCATTCTTTAATGGCACTCGAGGAACGAGGCCACCTCAGATGATGCTGTCTATTCCTCGTGGCGCCCGAATGCCCGTTGCCAAGGCGGAGGCGACATCTGAACGTCCGAATGATGTTTAGACAAACGACCGTTCATGATCTTCAGAAGCTCGGGTTTGAAGGTGTTGAGCCAGCGCTGACCGGCCGGCCTTCGTATCATCCGGAGGTGATGCTCAAGATCTATATCTACGG
>NZ_AWZT01000113.1 GCF_000472525.1 Paraburkholderia dilworthii | reverse complement strand
TCAGCGGGCGTAAAGGCGCAGGCGGGCGATAAGGTGTATGTGCACTACGTGGCACAGCTCGTTGACCGGCCTGCCTGGGATGACGAATCGGTTCTGGTGGGTCACATCGAACTCGCGGCGACAACGAACAACCAGTTCAACGGCGAGACGTTTCTGATCCTGACCGACGACGGATGGAAGGTCGCTCCGAAAAAAGCTTGATTGCGATCGCACTGCCGTTGGAAATGGCGGGAGCCTGAATGAAAAGAAGTGCCGACAACAAGCTGAAGGTGGTGGCGGTCCGCATCTATCCGCAGGTCAAGCACCGACTGCGGCTGCTCGCGGAGACAACCGGACGGAAACAGTCGTTCTTTCTGCAGCAGATCATCGAGCGTGGCATCGACGCGATGGAAGAAACATGGCTGCCGCCGGCGACGCTCGCGAAAATCCGTCGCGGGGATTTTCCTGAACTGCAGCAGCCAAGGTCGACGCCCGATCTCTTTGGCGACTAACTTGTAGGACGTTGGGCTTGACCATAAGCCCATGGCAGATCGTCGGACTCAGCTCGGCCAGTTACCGCCGTTGAACCGAGCGAGACCGCTGACATTCGAGCGTCGGCTACGCGCTGACCGCGGACCGTCGATTAGCTGCGGCAGACGACTCGCCGCGCGTCTGGCCATCGAGACCCGGTCCATGTTTGCTCGTAGACCCGGCGCCGCATAGGCCGCTTGCCCGGCTTGAAAACGATCGTTCGATACAGGCTTGAAGCCCTCACCGAATGCGTCATGAACTTTAGCCGGGCTCCGCTGGAATTCGGCGGGTTAGCGCCCGTCGTTGCGAACGCGAAGTCGGATACCGCAACGCTCGGAATTGGAAAAGTTATGCTTCCTCGTCCTATACTGCTTCGAATCGTGTCGATGTTGTCGCGCTCCACAGCGGTTGCCTGGAAGATCGCCCGCCGACAGGAAATGAGGAGGACGTCATGACCCAATCACCCATCAAAGTCGGAGTCATCGCCGAGCAGACCGGCCCGCTTTCGTTCATGGGGATCGCCGATGCCAACGTGGCAAAGATGGTGGTCGACGACATCAATACGAGCGGGGGCCTGCTCGGGCGGCAGCTCGGGCTCTGCCTCGAGGACGGCGCGACTACAGATAGCGTGGCAATAGCGAAGGCCACCAAGCTGATCGAGCACGATCGGGTCGACGTGCTGCTCGGCGGGATCTACAGCTCCACGCGACAGGCGATCAAGGGCCCCGTCAAGAAGCGCGGCCAGCTATACATCTACCCCGAGCAGTACGAAGGTCAGGAGGCCGACCCGCTGATCTTCTGCACCGGCCCAGTGCCGGCGCAGCAGCTCGAGCCGCTCATTCCCTGGCTGATGCATACAACAGGGGCGAAGACCTTCTATCTGCCGTCGGCCGACTACATCTGGCCACGCGTGATGAACAGGAAGGTACGTGACCTGGTCACCGCGAACGGCGGCCAGATCGTCGGGGAGGAATACTATCCTCTCGATCACAGGGATTACCGCGAGACGGTGAGAAAGATCGTGGCCAGCAGTGCCGACGTCGTTTTCAATACGATCGTCCCGCCCGGTCTCACGCCGTTCTTTGAGGAACTCTACAATTCCGGCTTCCAGAAGCGTGGCGGTAAGCTCGTCTGCACCTACTTCGACGAGAACTTCCTCAATCTGGTGCCGGCCGAGCAGGTCGAAGGTCTCTACGGCTGCCTCGACTATTACCAGGATGTCGACGATCCGTTCAGCCGCGATCTGCTCGCCCGCTACAACAAGCTGTTCCCCGGCAGCGCACAGTTCACCGCCGGCAGCGCCTGCACGGGCCTCTACCGTGGCATGAAGCTCTGGGAGGCGGCGGTGCGTGAGGCGGGCACCGTCGACCAGAACAAGGTGATCGCGGCGCTCGACCACGCGAAGATCCCGCAAGGCCCCGGCGGCCCGGCGGAGATGGTGTCTGGGCAGCATCACGTCCGCATGAACATGTACATCGCCCAAGCGACCGGCGGCCGGTTCAAGGTCGTCAAAAAGCTGGGCGCCATCGATCCGAAAGAACAGATCATGGGTGATCTTTGAGCCAATGCGGCTCGGCAGGGCCGCTGCAGTTGCGACGCTCGCATCGTGCAACGTTTCTGCGGCCATTAGGGAACGGCCGCGGCGAGGCGCTTAACTGATCTCTCAGCCGACCGGCTGCAGGTGGCGGCGGTCGCAGGAACATGTCCCGATCAGGCAAATAATGCCCATGTCTCGGTATCGAACGCGCGGACCGCACATCCCTCGGGATGCGGGCTGGTAATTGCTGTAACTGATACAAACATATGAGCGCGTGTTATTTCCTTCTCCAATGAGCGATGCGGTTTGTTCAATCCGGCCGGGTGAAGCGCGCGGTCAGGCCGAGCGGGGCGCATCCCGCGAAAAGTGGCGGCGCACGCGCCGATAAAACAGCACTCACTTCCCGCTGGCTGGGTGGTGCCCGACGCCTCGAAACCTTGCACGTGATCAACTGGCGCTACGATTGATAAGGAGCCAGCAAAGGTGGCCGTTGTGCAGCGGTAAGCGGCCTTCGAGATATGGCAACCTCGTATGACCGGAGAGGGTCGATTGCTGTCCTATCCCGGGAAATGTCCGCTCGTCCCCTCGATATGGCTGCGACTGACAATCGCGTGTTGATTTCAGTAGCCGCGCCCGCTGATGCGTGAGATGACCGAGTTGGTCTGTGCGGCGGCCAGCTCCGCGCGCAGGTCTGCCAACCTGGCGATCAACGTCGGATCAGGCGTTAGGAAGAGCGGCCTTGTCGTCCACCCGATAACACGGGCGCCGTTCCAGTGTGTCTCGAATATACGCACGTCCTCGTCACTGCTGACGCCAGCGTTCACCAGATCGTCGAACGACTCGAGGTTAAATAGTTCGAGCTCGTCCTCCTGGATGCCTGACAGGAGCGATATCGCGGAGTAGAACAGACGCCTCGCCTCATCGCGGGTGGCGCAAAGCGCAAACGCGTCAACGACGCCGGCGGTCGTCTGCCACATCATCCGGTAAAGCAGCGTTCGACACTGCTGCGATAGCTCGGTCATGCGATTCCCCTTGTTGATCTTCCGCACCGTGCCTTGACATCAGTCAGCGATCCGTACGATGGGTGACAGACCTTCCCCCGCACACATTGCCCTACTGATGAACCGACGCTCCACCCCGTCTTCGACCTGAAGCTACTCCCTCCCGTTTGGTGGCCGGGTTTTCGGCGAAGCGTGAGCTTCGTTATGATTGGGGGGGAAGTGCACTTTCAGTATATACATTTATGGATTCTGAACTCTGGCTGTCGGACCCTGAAGCGGCTTATGCCGAATGGCAACGCGCCGAGGCGACCGGCGCAGACAGGCGTGCCTTTGCTGAGCGCTCCATCGTTCAGCATCGGTCGATGTTTGCCCGCTTCTATCGCTATCTCGCCAGCCGCGGCATTACGCTGATGGACTTCGGCACTGATCACATCGACGGTTTCTTTGCCGACCTCGACCGCGACTGCGAGCCGGGTACGTCGACTCGCCTGCGCTATCTCAAACTGATGGACCGGCTCTCGCGCCATCTTTCCCTAGTCGGCTTGCGCACTGACAATCCGGCCGCCGCTCTTCTGCCGCGCGAGCATTGGCCAGACGATGAGCCGATGCCGGTCTTTCTGTGGCCAGACGAAGATGCCCGCCTGCAGGATGTCTGCCGCGCAGCGACCTTCGAGTCGTTCAAGGAACTGCGTAACCGGGCGATCGCGGCACTGCTGCTCGGGACCGGTATTACGGCGGCCGAACTCAGCGCACTGAGCATGGACGATCTCGACACAGCAGGGTCGAGAGTCACCGTGTACGTGAAAAAACATGGGCCGCGCATTGCGCGTCGCGTGCCCGTCGACGGGTTCGCGCTTGAGCTCGTGCGCGAGTACGCGAAGGCGCGCGCGGCATTGCCGGTGTCAGACCGCCTGCTATTCATGGCGACGGCGGGCGGCAAGCCGATGAAGCCTGCAACACTGGGGCAGTGCGTACGGAGTGCGTTACGCGCTGCCGGCGCTGCGGCCGCCGACGAAAGTCCGCGGTTGTTGCGCAACACGTATGGTCGCAGACATCTTCTGGAAGGCAAGACCAATGAACAGGTGAGTAACCTGATGGGCCTGTCCAGTCATAGGACCGCTACCCGGTTGCGCGAGACCATTTCCAGTGCCGCTGGGATGGACGACCAGCAGGGAGAGGATGAGGCCGAGAGCGCCGCGTAAGTCCCCATGCGTGCCGGGCGCTTCCTTGACTTTGGCCACCGCCGCGTAGCCTGGTGTGTGAACCGTACACGGGGTACGGCCATATTCTCAGGTTCAGCCATGATCTATAAAAGCGCGTTCAAAGATATCATCTATCCGGCG
>NZ_AWZT01000112.1 GCF_000472525.1 Paraburkholderia dilworthii | reverse complement strand
TGTCTGCTGGAAGTACGGGACGACGGTCAAGGATTCGATCCGCTGGCGACCAGAAAAAAATCGTTCGGACTGGCGGGGATGGAGGAGCGCGTCCTGATGCTGGGTGGTCAAATCGTTGTTGTCAGTTCACCGGGAAACGGCTGCACGATCATCGTGCACCTACCTCTTTTCCATGAGACCGGAGACGCGACTGACGTGATCTACACATGAAGGTCCGCTGCGGAGGGGGATTCAACCGGTGGGTGCAACACACTCTTATGTAGCATTGGGGTAAGGCCCAACCTGGCATGGCCTACGACCAAATGTTGCACGTTAACCTCTACTGAGAAAGCCTGCACGAAGGCACTCGCCGGTTTTATTGTTATGCTCAAAGATGTTCGTGAGCTGCTTATCGGCGTCTTCAAGGACGCGCAGCGTGACGTGAGGGCGTTCGCTGAACCGCAAACTGACGCCGAAGGCGCCATCAAGATCCTCATGCGGGGAGCTTAGGCTGAGTCGTCACGATGAACTTCCAATCGGCGAGCGCTGCGCGGCGATGCGGCGCTGCATGTTCTACGTATGCCGCGCTTTGCAGAATCCGTCGTAGTGCGCCGAAGCCCGCGTACCGAACGATCGCGATATCGTCCCATGCTTCTCGGTCGTGTCCTACCAGAACTCCGCGCATATTGCCGACCCAGAAACAACGAATAATCTTCGCCAGCGGCGGCCCGATTGAAGGCCGGCCGTTTATCGCGACCGATCAGCAATGGCTGCATCCAAGGCTCCTCAAAAGTTCGGCATGCAGGCATCAATGAGCAGACGTGGAATTTGCTTCGAGAACGCACCGATCGAATCATTCGAGGCGCCGGCGCCGGGACGAGCGACCACGTTTTCGCGAAGCGCACACGGCAGGCAACGACAAAATTACGTCCCTCGCGTATTTTTTTGGAGAAGCGAACATGTCGAAAAAGCAGTAAGCATCTGATCTGTACCGCTCCCCGCCTTGCGTAGAAGATGCAATCATCGGCTGCGACGGACCCGAGTGACCGACTCTGTCCACAAAAAGTGATCTGCCGCGAGAACTCTGGACAGGAATGAGTGTGTTAGTGTTTCGGAGCAATTTTCCCAATGCGAGCGGGAGGTTGACGATGGAACGCAAGCAGTACTCAGTCGAGTAGACCGAGGCGGGGTTCAAGCAGGCTGAACTGGGGATGTCGGTGGCAGACCTTGTTCGCCAGCTTGGGTCGCCGTTCCGCGCCTCGATCTCGCGTTTTGCTTTAGCCACAGATTCTAACCAGTGCGCAGTTCAAGCGAGGATAGACACAGCGACTCAGACAGTCGAGTTACCCGCGAGGCGCCAGTACCGACGGCATCCATTGGGACGGAGACGATCTGCCGTGCTTAGGCTTTCCGTCAAATCTGAGCACTGGTTGGTCCGCGTGTTTACGTTCGCTGCCGATGCGCTCGTATCCAGAGCACAAAACCCTCCGGCGGCAACGGCGGCGAGAAAAGGCGCCCTTGGTACAAATGGCAGCCATGGTCGCTCAGAAAGTCGCGCTGAGTGACCTCGCGCATGGCGAGTTGATAGATGTCAAAATTACGCTACGTCTCCTTCTGCAGCGAGATCACGAGGTTTTGTGCGGCATCGTGCGCCTGCGCCATCGCGTCCAATCTCATTTCGTACAACGAGGATACGGTGGCGCCGGTCGTAGCTAGCGTGATTGCAATCCCAGCGAAAAAGAACACGGCGGGTTTTGTGAGGAAGGAGCTCGCGACTCGAATCATGTTCTTCAGAAATGCTCGGAAAGCCTGGCTTAAATGCGAAGACAAACAAGCGCTTCGTTAGTACGTGCTCGCCTGTTCGACGGAATGGCACCTTGAACAGGCGAGCCCCATACTGCAGGTGCAGGCTGAGTACGAACGTCCCTGCAGATGAATGAAGCGGCTGTTTCGTGATCGGGCGAAACCTTGCGCGTTAATCGACACGTTTGGCGAAATCTTTACCCCTTGCCTGTTCGATCGTTTCCTGGTGAGCGACCGGGCTTGAACGACGGGAACAGGACGAAGGCTGGCGGTCCGGGAGGCCCGCCCGCGCCATTCCTTTCGATCGGGTCCCGATGTCTCCCGGGATACCGAACATTCCGAACCACGGGCGACTTTTTCACGATCCCCGAACAACGACCTTCATGCCTGACTATGTCGGGCGGCCTATCCGCCATTGCCGGTTCAGACTCCCCCGTCTCCGCACTGGATGCGCCGAACCTGCCGCCTATGCACCGGCGCACGGTGTCGAACTCACCATCGTGCGCGGCGATCTCCGCCAATCATCGATCAGGCGACCTCGATGTACCTGCAAGGCAACGAGGCAAGCGGGCACGACAGATCATCGCCGAGCGCGGAAAGCGATTCGACGCCACGCTCGCGATCTGTCTTGTCGGCGCCTGCATCAAAGCAGAGCGAATCGCGTAAGTGCAAGCGCGAAGGCCCAATGTGGCTCGTCGCTATTGCGTCTTCGAACGGGCGGCTTCAAACGCATATGCAAAGCCCAGCAATTTCGCATCGTCATTTGCGCGGCCGAGAAAAGACACACCGACGGGCACATTACCTATCGCGATCCCGCCCGTGACAGATATCTCTGGGAAGTCGGTCGACGATGCAATGTATGACGGAGCGTATTCGTCCGACGCGTCGCAAACATACGACGAACCTTTCTTGCCGTGAATCACTGACGCCGGGCAGCTCATCGTCGGAAAGAACAGCGCATCGAATTTGCCGTCGCTCATGATCGTCGCTCATTGCTGCCGAAGCTCGGGGATTGTATGCGTCAAGATCGAGATGTACGTTGGCGAATCCGTCGTCCCGGTGCGGAGATTTTCTACAAGGCTTTATAGCGGTCCCGATTGATCAGCTTCGTGCCGTTGTCCGTGAGAGCGCCCAGCGACGACATGAACGCGCCCATATCCTTCGGCTGACCCGGCGGCAACGATGCCAGGTACGCGTCAAATTGCGGACGGAATTCTGCGAGCCAGACCGGGCCGCGCACGACGCTCCACAAGTTCTCGAAAATCTTCGGCAAGCTCACGTGAATGGCGTGTGCACCTGCATTGTGGAGCGTTTTTTCCGCCTCGAACTTGATACGGTCGACGTCCGGATTGTTACCGTCAAAGTTGTCGAGCACCGCGATCGTGCGACCGCCGAGCGCGCGCGCGTCGAGCGAGGCGGCGAACGGTGTCTGTGTCGACGGCTGTGGAATCTCCTTTGTCGCGGCGTCGGCATTGTCCTCGCCGCGAATGACGTCGGGCACGATCGCCTGATCGCGGACATTGTTGGTGATGACGCCGGCGTAGTCGGCCGTCAGTGATAGCGGAATGAGCCCGCACGGCTCGTCAGTCCAAGCGTCGGTCGCAGGTCTACAGTACCGGTAACGCTGGCCGGCGCGCGAATCGAGCCGCTTGTGTCCGTGCCCAGTGCAAACGGAGCGAAATGCGCGGCAACCGCTGCCGCTGAGCCGCTACCAGAGCCTGATGCGTCACGCAACGGGTTGAATGGATTGACCGTCTGACCGCCGTAGGAACTGTAGCCGAGCCACCATACGACGCGGCCAGCTCAGACATGTTCGTCTTTCCCAGGAGGATGGCGCCATTGCCGAGCAGTCTGTCGCTAATCGAAAGACATGGGTTTTCTCCACGCAGCCTGGCCCGGCCGCGGTTTTGGACTGCCATGGATTCAACTTTCACAATCCGTGTGCGGCTGTCGGTTGCACAAATATGTTTTGTACCCGACTGCCCAATGGGTCATCTCTTGCCTTTGTGGGAAAGCTGAGCGCATCGAGCAGGCGGAGGTTCTGAAGGGCGGCAGCCCGCGCAAGTCCGGAGACATCATGACTGCTCGCGCTTTCGTGTTTTCCCAAAAGCTCGTAAAAATATGTCGGTGCCGCGGAGTGTCCGCTCCTTGATTTCCCTATCGGTTGCCCGCCGCACAACTCCGAACAGGATGCGCGCGTGCAGATCACCTGCCCACAGGCTCACCAGGTCGTGTGCCGCGAGCTCCGGCGAGTCGACGATCAGTTCGTTGCGCGCCGCGGCGTCGCTGATGATGCCGGCCAGTACCGCCACAGTCCGCCCCGGCCCTGCATCGTAAAAGCGCGTCCTTAGCGGCAGGTCTTGGTGCCCGGTCGGCAGCGCGTGCGCCATGCCAGCAACATGGACATTGACAATGATCTTCAGGAATGCCGCGCCGATTGCAGACAGCCGTTCCCGTAAGGGTAAATTTTCGGAACTCGCGGGCGGCAGTACCAGGAGCATCCGGTCCGAAACGTCACTCACGACGGCCTCGAATAACGCTTCCTTGTCCGAGAAATGGCTATAGACCGTCATCTTTGACACCCCCGCCTCTGCGGCGACGGCCTCCATGGTTACGGTGTCGTAGCGCTGCCCGGAGAACAGCCTCGTTGCCGCTTCCACAATGGACGTGTGCTTGGCGGCATCTTTCGGGCGACCGACGCGGCTCTCTGGCGAACTTTTCTGCACGTAATAATTCCTCCTTGCAATTTATGTACTTTATAGTCTAGCATATCGGTTGCTGTACTAATGGGTATAGAAACACATGCGCACGTCAAAGACTAGCAAA
>NZ_AWZT01000013.1 GCF_000472525.1 Paraburkholderia dilworthii | reverse complement strand
ATCGGCTGTTAGTTTTTAAAGATCGGTCCGCCTCACGTCGCGCTGCCCACCATCACCCACCCGGCACCGCTTCGTTCTGCGTCGCTGCATCAGCAGCAGAGAAACGAGATTATGAAGAACTTCCGCCGCAACGTCAACAGGTTTTTGCTACCAACCGAACCTGCCGCCACCGCTGGAAGCCTTGCCACTGCTGGCTTTCCCGCTTCCCGTGCTCCGCTGTCCGGAGCACGAAAGAGCGAGATTCTAGCGAGCCGCCCAGCGCCTTGCAAGCGTTATTTTGACAAGCGTATTAACGGTGCTTGAAAACCGGTTTGCGCTTCTCCACAAACGCCGCCATACCCTCCTTTTGATCGTCCGTAGCGAAGAGCGAATGGAAGAGCCGACGCTCGAAATGCACGCCTTCTGCAAGCGTCGTTTCGTACGCTCGATTGACCGACTCCTTCACCATCATGACCGCCGGCAGCGGAAACTCGGCGATCGTCGCGGCGGCGGCGATTGACTCGTCTATCAAAGAAGCAGCGGGAATAACACGCGACACCAACCCGGTGCGCTCTGCTTCTGCGGCGTCCATAAAGCGCGCCGTCAGGCACAGGTCCATTGCCTTGGCCTTGGACACCGCACGCGGCAGGCGCTGCGTGCCGCCGGCGCCCGGCATGATGCCGAGCTTGATTTCCGGCTGGCCGAACTTCGCAGTGTCGGCGGCGAAAATCATGTCGCACATCATCGCCAGCTCGCAACCTCCGCCTAGCGCGAAGCCCGCCACCGCTGCAATGATCGGCTTACGAATGGAACGAACCGTCTCCCAGTTGCGCGTGATGTAGTCGCCTTTGTATACGTCCATGTAGGTATAGGTCGACATCATGCCGATGTCGGCGCCCGCGGCAAACGCTTTCTCGCTGCCCGTCACCACAATGGCGCCAATGCCGTCGTCGGCGTCGAACTCGCGCAGCACCGCCCCTAGTTCGTCCATCAAAGCGTCGTTTAGAGCGTTCAGCGCCTTCGGACGATTCAACGTGACGAGGCCGACTCGCCCCCGCGTTTCAACCAGAATGTTCTCGTAAACCATGCCGCCTCCTAATGATTAATCGAGCGCGAAAAACGCTTCGCGCGGCCGTCTCAATAATGCTAACATTCCCCAACCAACCGGTCGGTCAATTATTCGACAGGCTTTCCCAACGCACAGCCAAGCCCTCTCTGCCATGACATATCCGTTATTCACCAAGCACGAAGACACGCTGCAAAAAGCGCTCGCCGCGGTCGAGACGCGCGGCTATTGGAGCCCGTTCGTCGAAATGCCCAGTCCGAAAGTGTACGGGGAAACAGCTAACGCGGACGGCGAAGCGGCCTTCAGAGCGCATCTCAATAACACCTTCGAGTTGGACCAACCGTCGACGGGAGAAACCGTCGGCGTCGAGGTATCGCCATTCGGGTTTCCGCTAGGCATTCGTTACCCTAAATCAGACCCCGACGCACTGCTAGCGGCCGCTGCGACCGCGCAACGCGACTGGCGCGCCGCAGGCCCGAAAGCCTGGATTGGCGTATCGCTCGAAATCCTCACGCGGTTGAATCGCGCCAGCTTCGAAATCGGCTATAGCGTGATGCACACAACCGGCCAGGCCTTCATGATGGCCTTTCAGGCTGGCGGCCCGCACGCGCAGGACCGGGCGCTCGAAGCCGCGGTGTACGCGTGGGACCAATTGCGCCGCATCCCCGCCGACGCCCACTGGGAAAAACCGCAAGGCAAGAATCCGCCGCTCGCCATGCATAAGCGCTACACGATCGTGCCGCGGGGCACTGGCCTCGTCCTCGGATGCTGCACGTTTCCGACGTGGAACGGCTATCCGGGCCTCTTCGCCGATCTCGCGACTGGCAATGCAGTGATCGTCAAACCGCATCCCGGCGCGATTCTTCCCCTCGCGCTAACCGTACGAATTGCGCGCGACGTTCTCCGCGAAGCCGGTTTCGATCCTGATGTCGTCACACTACTGGCAACTCAACCGAACGACGGCGCTATCGTCCAGAGCCTTGCCGTGCGCCCGGAAATCAAGCTGATCGACTTTACGGGCAGCACGCAAAACGGCACGTGGCTCGAACGCAATGCCCACCAGGCGCAGGTCTACACCGAGAAAGCCGGTGTTAACCAGATCGTGATCGATTCGGCCGACGACATGAAAGCCGTCGCTCGCAACATCGCCTTCTCACTCGCGCTCTACTCCGGCCAGATGTGCACCGCGCCCCAAAACATCTATGTTCCGCGCGGCGGCATCCGTACCGCGGACGGCACACTCACGTTCGACGAAGTCGCGCAGGCCATCGCCGGCGCCGTGCAGAAACTCGTGGCCGACCCGGCCCGTGCCGTCGAACTGCTCGGCGCCATTCAAAACGAAGGCGTCACCCAGCGTATTGACGAAGCCACCGGGCTCGGCCGCGTACTCGTAGAAAGCCAGGCGCTCGAGCATCCTGCTTTCGCCGGTGCCCGCGTGCGCACTCCACTTGTTCTCCAGCTCGACGCCGCAACCGATCGCGAGCAGTTCACCAAAGAATGGTTCGGCCCGATCTCGTTCGTTATCGCGACCGACTCGACCGCTCACTCGCTCGGTCTCGCCGGCGCTATCGCAGCCGAGCATGGCGCACTCACGCTGTCGGTATACAGCACGGACGAAGCCGTGCTCGAACAGGCGCACGAGGCGTCGATCCGCGGCGGCGTCGCGCTATCGATCAACCTGACGGGCGGCGTATTCGTCAACCAGTCCGCTGCGTTCTCCGACTTCCACGGCACAGGCGCAAATCCGGCTGCAAACGCCGCGCTCGCCGATGCGGCCTTTGTCGCCAATCGCTTCCGCGTAGTTCAAAGCCGCGTTCATGTTGAACCGAAAGCGGTGCCCGCGGTAGCTGGCTGAACGGCATAAGACCAAAGCACGCCTTTCGTCCTATGCCGTTTGGCCGAATGGACCACGCCGTGCGCGCCAACTAACATGAGACATCGGATCGGCTTGCGCGCTGATCCGCCTCCGCAGGAAACGATATGAACGACGCCTTTATCTGCGACGCGATTCGCACTCCCATTGGCCGCTACGGCGGCGCCCTGAAAGACATCCGGGCCGACGACCTCGGCGCCGTACCGATCAAGGCATTGATCGAGCGTAATCCCGGCGTGGACTGGCGTGCCGTGGACGACGTGATCTACGGCTGCGCCAATCAGGCGGGCGAGGACAATCGTAACGTCGCTCGCATGTCGGCGCTGCTCGCGGGACTGCCTGAAAACGCACCGGGCGCGACGATCAACCGGCTGTGCGGCTCGGGCATGGACGCCGTCGGGACGGCCGCGCGCGCCATCAAGGCAGGCGAAGCGCGGCTGATGATCGCCGGCGGAGTGGAAAGCATGACTCGCGCGCCGTTCGTCATGGGCAAGGCCGCAAGCGCTTTCTCGCGGCAGGCGGACATCTACGATACGACGATTGGCTGGCGCTTCGTCAATCCACTAATGAAACGCCAGTACGGCGTCGATTCAATGCCTGAGACCGCAGAGAACGTGGCTCTCGAGTTTGGGATCAGCCGCGCCGATCAGGACGCATTCGCGTTGGCCAGCCAGCAAAAGGCAGCGCGCGCGCAGCGCGACGGCACACTGGCGCAAGAGATCGTCGGCGTGGAAATCGCACAGAAAAAGGGCGATCCGATTCGCGTGACGCTCGACGAGCATCCGCGTGAAACTTCGCTCGAAAGCCTGGCCCGGCTCAAAGGCGTCGTCCGTCCTGACGGCAGTGTGACTGCTGGCAATGCATCGGGCGTGAACGATGGCGCCTGCGCGCTTCTTATCGCCAATCAGCAGGCGGCCGATCAATATGGTCTGCGCCGCCGTGCACGTGTGGTGGGTATGGCAACGGCGGGCGTCGAGCCGCGCATCATGGGCATTGGCCCAGCACCTGCCACCCAAAAACTGCTCAAGCAGCTCGGCATGACGCTCGAACAGTTCGACGTGATCGAGTTAAACGAGGCATTCGCGTCGCAAGGTCTTGCGGTTCTGCGCACGCTAGGCCTGCGCGACGACGACCCGCGCGTCAATCCGAACGGCGGAGCAATTGCACTCGGCCATCCACTCGGCGCATCGGGCGCGCGCCTTGTCACGACCGCGCTCTACCAGCTCGAACGTAGCGGCGGGCGGTTCGCGCTTTGCACGATGTGCATCGGCGTAGGTCAAGGCATCGCGCTCGTAATCGAACGGCTCTGACCTCGGCCACATGCGCTGCAGTCCCCCGAAAGAGACTTTGAGGAGACACCCAATGTCATATGAAGCGATCCGCCTCGACATCGACGCATCGAACCGCGTAGCGACCATCACGCTGAACCGCCCGGAGAAGCTGAACAGCTTCACGCGCGCGATGCACCAGGAGTTGAACGCAGCACTCAGCGACGTTGAAACGTCTGGCGCCCGCGCTCTCGTTCTGACCGGCTCGGGCCGCGGATTCTGTGCAGGACAAGACCTCGCCGACCTCGACTTCACCCCCGGCGCGATGACGGATCTCGGCGAATTGATCGACGTGCATTTCAACCCGTTGATCCGCCGGCTGCAAGCATTACCGTTGCCCGTAATAGCAGCAGTCAACGGTACGGCCGCGGGTGCTGGCGCAAACCTGGCGCTCGCTTGCGACATCGTGCTCGCGGCCCGTTCGGCCAGCTTTATCCAGGCTTTCGTGAAGATCGGGCTCGTACCGGATTCGGGCGGCACGTGGTTCTTGCCGCAGCGCGTCGGCATGGCGCGCGCATTGGGACTCGCCATCACCGGCGACAAACTCGGCGCAGAGAAGGCCGAAAGCTGGGGGCTCATCTGGCAAGCGGTCGACGATCAGGAACTCGCGGCAACGTCCGCCAGACTGGCGGCACAACTCGCGCAGCAACCTACGCGCGCCATCGCTGCGATCAAGCAGGCCATACGCGCGGGCGTAACTCAAACCCTCGATCAGCAACTCGATCTCGAACGCGATCTGCAACGCGAACTGGGCGCGTCGCACGACTATGCAGAAGGCGTTCAAGCCTTTGTGGAAAAGCGCGCGCCGCGCTTTGAGGGCCGCTGATATGTCGACGCAACCTCTCTATTCCGCCGAAATGACACCCGACGAACTCGCCCGCGCAACCGCCGCGGCCATGTATGAAAACGACGCGTGCAGCCGCGCGCTCGGGCTCGAAATCATGGAAGTGCGGGCCGGCTACGCGCGTTTGCGGATGACCGTGCGAGACGACTTCCTGAACGGTCATCAGATTTGCCACGGCGGCCTGATATTTACGCTCGCTGATTCGACTTTTGCGTTCGCTTGCAACTCATACAACCTGAACACCGTGGCGTCGGGCTGCTCGATTGAATTCCTGCGCCCGGTGCATGGCGGCGACGTGCTCATCGCAGAAGCCGTCGAACAGGCATTGAGCGGCCGCACCGGCATCTACGATATCCGCGTCACCAATCGCACCGGAGACACCGTCGCGATGTTTCGCGGCAAATCGGCACAAATCAAGGGCAACGTGATTCCGCCAACAGCGTCTCGTGGAGGACCAGAGTAAGACGCTGGAGCATGAACAAGGGCAGATAGAAAGGCGGCAAGCGCTTCACGCGAGAGTCGCAGTCCATAGGACTGTTGAGCGGTGACGCGCACAACCGATCCACCGCATCGCGGCAGCCCGCAGACGCAACGCCGTCGTCTGAAATTTTCCGCATGAGCGCAACGCATACCAGACCCAAGCATTGAAGCAGCAAGGAGACATTCGATGACCACCGCCCTTCCGCTCGATCCTATCGAGACCGCCAGCCGCGACGAGCTTTGCGCGCTTCAACTTGAACGGCTCAAATGGTCGCTGAATCACGCTTACGAAAACTCGCCGGTCTATCGTCGCAAGTTCGATGAAGCCGGTATTCATCCGAGCGAACTGACTACGCTTGCGGACCTCGCGCGCTTCCCGTTCACGACGAAAAAGGATTTGCGTGACAGCTATCCGTTCGGAATGTTCGCCGTGCCGCAAGACCGGATCTCACGCATTCACGCTTCGTCGGGTACGACGGGCAAGCCAACCGTCGTGGGCTACACCGCTCGCGATATCGACACGTGGGCGAATCTGGTCGCGCGTTCGATCCGCGCCGCAGGCGCCAAACCCGGCGACAAGGTTCATGTGAGCTACGGTTACGGTCTGTTCACGGGCGGCCTCGGCGCGCACTACGGCGCGGAGCGCGCGGGCCTCACCGTCATTCCGTTTGGCGGCGGTCAGACGGAAAAGCAGGTACAACTGATACAGGATTTTCGGCCCGACATCATCATGGTGACGCCGAGCTACATGCTCTCGATCGCCGACGAACTCGAACGCCAGGGCGTCGATCCGGTCAATTGCTCGCTGCGCATCGGCATCTTCGGCGCGGAGCCGTGGACGAACGACATGCGCCACGCAATCGAGAAGCGCATGGGCATCGACGCCGTCGACATCTACGGTTTGTCTGAGGTAATGGGGCCCGGCGTGGCGTCCGAATGCGTCGAGACGAAAGACGGTCCGACCATCTGGGAAGACCATTTCTACCCCGAGATCATCGATCCGGAAACGGGCGAAGTTCTTCCAGACGGCGAACTGGGCGAACTGGTGTTCACGTCGTTGACTAAAGAAGCGTTGCCGATCATCCGTTACCGGACGCGCGACCTGACACGTCTTTTGCCGGGCAGCGCCCGCACCATGCGCCGCATGGAAAAAATCACCGGGCGCTCGGACGACATGATGATCGTGCGCGGCGTCAACGTGTTCCCCACACAGATCGAAGAACTGCTGCTAAGGCAGCACGCTCTTGCGCCCCACTATCAGATCGTACTAACGAGGGAAGGCCCACTCGACGTAATGACGCTGAACGTCGAGCCTTGTCCGGAAACGGCGCCCGATACTGCGGCGTTGAACACGGCCAGGCACGCGCTCGCCTATGACATCAAAGCGTTAATCGGCGTGAGCGCCGTCGTGAACGTGTTGGCGGTGAATGGAATTGAACGGTCGGTGGGCAAGGCACGTCGGGTAGTCGACAAGCGTAAGTCGGGGCTATGAGTCGAGGCGAGGGTGCCCCAAAGCGTTGCGGTGGTGACAGTGGTAAATGACAGTGGTAAGCGACCGCAATAACAGCGGCGGTCAGCCGGACCGCCGCACAACCGCTATCTCCGCGCCCGCGCGCCCCGCAGTTCGCCTCAGGAATTCGGCAGCAGCAACCACATCCGGCCGCCCTGCTTCATCTTGCCGGCGAGATCTCCTGCGTCGTCGCCGAGACCCCAGAAGTAGTCAGCACGCACTCCACCCTTGATTGCCGAGCCCGTGTCTTGTGCAAACACGAGACGGTTCATCGGCGAGTTCGTCAGCGGGCGTGTGGTCTGCAAAAACACCGGAGTGCCGAGAGGAATCGACGTGGGATCGACGGCGATCGAGCGCTCCGGTGTCAACGGCACGCCCAAAGCACCGATAGGACCGTCGGCGCCCCCTTTGGGGATGCTGTCACCTGACGGCATCTCGCGGAAAAACACGAAGCGCGGGTTCGTATCGAGCAGCGCATCCACGCGGTTTGGGTTTGCGCGCGCCCATGCCTTGATGCCTTGCATGGTCGCCTGTGCGGGGGTGAGTTCGCCGCGATCCAGCAGCCACCGCCCGATGGACTTATACGGCTGGTTGTTGGTGCCACCAAAACCGAGGCGCATTACGCTGCCGTCTTCCATCACGATGCGCCCGGAGCCCTGCACTTGCAGGAAAAACGCTTCGATCGGGTCGTCCACCCAGACAAGTTCGTTGCCGTTGAGCACGCCCATGCGTTCAAGCTGCGCCCGCGACGGCAGCGCCGCGCCAGGACGATACGCAGAGGGCCAACGATACAACGCCGTTTGATACACGCCGTGACGTGTGCGCGAGCCGCGCAGCAACGGCTCGTAGTAACCGGTGACGAGTCCGTCGAGCGTGCCGTCGTTGTTCGCTAGCTGAAAAGGTGTGAAGTACGCTTCAAAAAAAGCGCGGGCGCTCGTGACGTCCAGATCGTCGAGTTGCGCCGCCGCCGCGCAAGCTCGCGCCCAGTTCGGTTGACGCGCAAGCCTCACACAGTTCTGCCGCAAAGCGGCTGTTGCGCCGATCAGTGAATCGTCCTGCCAGCCGGGAACCTGTTGCCACGCCACCGCTGTGAGCCGCGTCGCGGCGATCTGGCCAGGAATGATCGCGGCGCCCGTGGGCGGCGAAACCACTGGCCGAACCGCGCCGCCGCCACCGCACGCGGCCAGTATCGCCGCAACCGAAAGCGCGCCGAGCCAAGCTCCGGTCGCGCGGACAAAACGCCTACAATGTTCGTTCTTGATGGAAACCGCCATGTCTGATCTGTTCGACGAATACCCAATGCTCATCTTCGCGCTGGAATCGCTTCTCGCGCTGTTCCTGCTCGTGTTCATCGTCGTCTGGACGTCGTCCGGTAAAAAGAAAGCAGCGCGCGCCGACAGCAACGAAACACGGAAACCGCAAAAACCGCACTGACGCTGCGCCGATTCACGCATTCCACGGCGCGCATTGAATCGTTAAAGACCGTGCAGCGCGCTCACGGTTCAATGCAACGTACGCGGCATGCGCAGAATGAACTCCGGCACTGGCGCATCGAAGCGCTCGCCGTCCTCGGCCACGCAGAAGTACTCGCCCCGCATTGTGCCGACCGGCGTGGCAATGACCGCCCAACTCGTATATTCGAACTGCTCGCCAGGCTTGAGCAGCGGCTGGTGCCCCACCACGCCCAAACCCTTCACCTCCTGCACGGTCTTGTCGCTATCGGTGATCACCCAATGCCGCGCGATCAATTGCGCGGGCACCTGACCGGTGTTGCGGATGGTCAGCGTATAGGCGAACGCATACTGGCGGCGCTCCGGGTCCGACTCTTCGGGCAGAAATTGCACCTGCGCCGACACCCTGAATTCGTACTGGCTCATCCTGATTCCAATCTGGTGACACGGGGGTGCGACATAATCGCTGGAAAGCCCGAGCGCCAACGGCTTAAGAGGCCATTGACGACACAGCGCCTTGGTTTGGCATTCTGCGTCATGCGCGACACGCCCGCAACCGGCCATAACCTTTGGCCAGGGACGCTTAAGGCGTTGGGGCGTCTTGGCGGTTCGAACCGGAAGCTGCGGGGAGCATCGGCCAGCCGCCCGCCAGCCGCTTGCCGCGCGCGCGACACAAAACGGTAAAATGGCGCTTTCCCGCTTGCATTCGTCCGCCGCCATGACGCAATTCCGCATCGCCCCCAGCATTCTGTCCGCCGACTTTGCCCGCCTCGGCGAAGAAGTGCGCAACGTCGTCGCCGCCGGCGCCGACTGGATCCATTTCGACGTGATGGACAACCACTACGTGCCGAACCTGACCATCGGCCCGCTTGTGTGCGAGGCCATTCGTCCGCATGTGGACGTGCCTATCGACGTGCATCTGATGGTGCGCCCCGTCGACCGCATCGTGCCGGATTTCGCAAAGGCGGGCGCGAATCTGATCAGTTTTCATCCGGAAGGCTCGGATCACATCGACCGCACGCTGTCGCTGATTCGCGATCACGGCTGCAAGGCCGGCCTCGTGTTCAATCCGGCCACGTCGCTGAATTACCTCGATCATGTAATGGACAAGCTCGACCTCGTGCTGATCATGTCGGTGAATCCCGGCTTTGGCGGCCAGTCGTTCATTCCCGAAGCGCTTAACAAGCTGCGCGAAGCGCGTAAGCGGATCGACGCGTACAAGGAGCGGACCGGCCGCGAGATTCATCTGGAAGTAGACGGCGGCGTGAAAGTGGACAACATCGCCGAAATCGCCGCGGCCGGCGCGGACACCTTCGTGGCGGGCTCGGCCATCTTCGGCCAGCCGGATCACAAGGTCGTGATCGACAAGATGCGCGCAGCGCTCGCCAACATTCAGCACTAATCCCGCCCGCCAGATGACCGCTTCGTTTCCTGCCCCGACTTTCACCGGCCCGCGCCTGCAAGCCGCGATCATCGACCTGGACGGCACGATGATCGATACCGCCGACGACTTCACCGCCGGCCTGAACGGCATGCTCGCGCAACTCGACGCAGTGGAAACGTCACGTGAAGAAGTGGTCGGCTATGTCGGCAAAGGCTCGGAGCATCTGATTCGCAGCGTGCTCGCGCCGCGCTTCGAAACGGAACATGCGCAAGATCGTTTCGACGAAGCGCTCGCCATCTATCAGGCCGAGTACGCAAAAATCAACGGCCGGCACACGCGCCTTTATCCGGATGTCGAAGCCGGACTCGCCGCGATGCGCGACGCCGGTCTGAAGCTCGCGTGCGTGACCAACAAGCCGCATCGCTTCGCGGTCGAACTGCTTGAACAATACGGGCTCGCGCAACATTTCAGCGTCGTGCTCGGCGGCGACAGTCTGCCGAAAAAGAAACCAGATCCGCTGCCCATGCTCACGGCCGCGGCGCAACTGGGCGTCGAAGCGCGCGCCACGGTCGCCATCGGCGATTCGGAAAACGACGCGCTGGCGGGCCGCGCGGCGGGGATGTCGACGCTGACCGTGCCCTACGGCTACAACCACGGCCAAGCTATACAAACAATAAAATCCGATGGTATAGTTGCCTCGCTGCTGGACGCCGCCAAGGCGATCGCAGCGCACCAATCCACGACTTGAAAAGTCCCTCGTCCTCATGTTTCTGAATAAAAAACGGAGTCTGATTAGCATCGACCGGGGAGCCTGGCCCTGGCGTCGCTGGTCGCGCTAACCTCGCTTGAGGTACGCTGAAGCTTGGCTTCGGCAACCGTTTTTTACTTCGCTGCGCTCACGCGTTTTTCCATCGTTCAGTTTCGCTGCACCGGTTGATTCGGCCTGCGTGTACTTGCAAAGTACGACCGCGCGCCGGCACTCCGTGCTTGCGTCGATGGGAAAATCGCGCCGGTTAGTTCATCATCGAAAAACTCGAACGAACGGCTGACCGGCCGCGCAATGCCCCGCTTTGTCCGACGCACGCTGCCGCCGGACCTACGTACAGGATCGGAACATGACCGAACTCGAATTCCAGTCCCTCGCCAACGAGGGCTTCAACCGTATTCCGCTGATCGCCGAGGCGCTCGCCGACCTCGAAACGCCGCTCTCGCTGTACCTGAAGCTCGCGCAAACCGAGCGCAACGGCGCCAACTCGTTCCTGCTGGAGTCGGTGGTGGGCGGCGAGCGCTTTGGCCGCTATTCGTTCATCGGACTGCCGGCCCGCACCCTGCTGCGCACGCGTAATGGTGTCTCCGAAGTGGTGCGCGACGGCAAGGTTGTCGAGACGCACGAGGGCGATCCGCTCGAGTTCATCCAGCAATTCCAGGGGCGTTTCAAGGTCGCGCAACGTCCGGGCTTGCCGCGTTTCGCCGGCGGCCTTGCCGGTTATTTCGGCTACGACGCGGTGCGCTACATCGAGAAAAAGCTCGCGCACACCGCGCCGAAAGACGATCTGAATTTGCCGGACATCCAGTTGCTGCTCACAGAGGAAGTCGCGGTGATCGACAACCTCGCGGGCAAGCTGTACCTCGTGATCTACGCCGATCCGACGCAGCCGGAGGCGTACGCGAAGGCGAAGCAGCGCCTGCGCGAACTGCGTCAGCGTTTGCGCGCAACGGTCGAGCCGCCGGTCACATCGGCGAGCGTGCGCACCGAGACCTACCGCGAGTTTGCAAAAGACGATTATCTGGCCGCCGTGCGCAAGGCGAAGGAATATATCGCCGCGGGCGAACTGATGCAGGTGCAGGTCGGCCAACGTCTGACGAAGCCGTACCGCGACAATCCGCTGTCGCTGTATCGCGCGCTGCGTTCGCTGAATCCGTCGCCGTATATGTATTACTACAACTTCGGCGAATTCCACGTGGTCGGCGCATCGCCGGAAATTCTCGTGCGGCAGGAAAAACGCGCTGAAGATCGCATCGTCACGATTCGTCCGCTTGCCGGCACGCGTCCGCGCGGCAATACGCCCGAACGCGACGCCGAACTCGCGACCGAACTGCTGAACGACCCGAAGGAAGTCGCGGAACACGTGATGCTGATCGACCTAGCGCGCAACGACGTGGGCCGCATCGCACAGATCGGCTCGGTGGTCGTCACCGACAAGATGGTGATCGAAAAATACTCGCACGTGCAGCACATCGTGAGTTCGGTGGAAGGCAAGCTCAAACCCGGCACGACCAATTTCGACGTGCTGCGCGCCACCTTTCCGGCGGGCACGCTGTCGGGCGCGCCGAAGGTCCGTGCGATGGAACTGATCGACGAGCTCGAACCCGTGAAGCGCGGCCTGTACGGCGGTGCGGTCGGCTATCTGTCGTTCACCGGCGAAATGGATCTGGCGATCACGATCCGCACCGGCGTGATCGCGAACGGCAATCTGTATGTGCAGGCGGCGGCGGGTGTCGTCGCGGATTCGGTGCCGGAATCCGAATGGCAAGAGACCGAGAACAAGGCGCGCGCGGTGTTGCGTGCAGCCGAGCAGGTTCAAGACGGCCTCGATAGCGACTTCTGACCGGAGACACACCATGCTGCTCATGATCGACAACTACGACTCGTTCACCTACAACCTGGTGCAGTACTTCGGCGAACTCGGCGAAGACGTGCGCACCTATCGGAACGACGAAATCACGCTCGACGAAATCGCAAAGCTCAACCCCGAGCGCATCTGCCTGTCGCCCGGCCCCAGCAATCCTCAACACGCCGGCATCACGCTCGACGTGCTGCGCGAATTCGCCGGCAAGACGCCGATTCTCGGCGTGTGCCTGGGTCATCAGGCGATTGGTGAAGCGTTCGGCGGCCGCGTCGTGCGCGCGCAAACCATCATGCACGGCAAGGTGAGCACGATCGAAACCGATTGCAAAGGCGTATTCGCGGACCTGCCGAAACATTTTGTCGTGACGCGCTACCACTCGCTCGCCATCGAACGCGAATCGCTGCCGGATTGCCTGGAAGTGTCCGCATGGACCGAAGACGGCGAAATCATGGGCGTGCGTCATAAAGAACTGGCCGTGGAAGGCGTGCAGTTCCATCCGGAATCGATTCTTTCGGAACACGGCCACGCGCTGCTCGAAAACTTCGTGAAGCAGTCGAAAGCGAAGACGGCCCAACGCACAGCCTGATGAAGCGAGACAACGTCATGACAATCACGCCCCACGAAGCGCTGCAACGGACCATCGAGCACCGCGAGATTTTCCACGATGAAATGCTGCATCTTATGCGGCTCATCATGCGCGGCGAACTCTCGCCGGTGATGTCGGCCGCGATCATTACAGGCTTGCGCGTCAAAAAAGAGACCATCGGCGAGATCACCGCCGCCGCCACGGTGATGCGTGAATTTGCCCGGCACGTCGAAGTGCAGGACAACTCGAACTTCGTCGATATCGTCGGCACTGGCGGCGATGGTTCGCATACCTTCAATATTTCCACGGCGACCATGTTCGTGTCGGCTGCAGCCGGCGCGAAAGTCGCGAAGCACGGCAATCGCGGCGTGTCGAGCAAGTCGGGCAGCGCGGACGTGCTCGAAGCGCTCGGCGTGAATATCGACTTGCAGCCGGAACAAGTCGCGGCGTCGATTGCCGAAACCGGCATGGGTTTCATGTTTGCGCCCAATCATCATCCGGCGATGAAAAACATCGCGCCGGTGCGTCGCGAACTTGGCGTGCGAACCATCTTCAACATTCTCGGACCGTTGACGAACCCCGCCGGCGCGCCCAATCAACTGATGGGCGTGTTCCACGCGGACCTGGTCGGCATTCAGGTGCGCGTGATGCAGCGCCTCGGCGCAAAGCATGTGCTCGTGGTGTACGGCATGGACGGCATGGATGAGGTCTCGCTTGGCGCGGCCACGCAAGTCGGCGAACTGCGCGACGGCCAGGTTCACGAGTACGAGATTCATCCGGAAGACTTCGGCATGCAGATGGTGTCGAACCGCACGCTGAAAGTGGCGAACGCCGTGGAGTCGAAGGCCATGCTGCTCGAAGCGCTCGACAACAAGCCGGGCGTCGCGCGCGAAATCGTCACGCTGAACGCCGGCACGGCGTTGTACTCGGCGAACGTCGCGTCGTCGATTGCCGACGGCATTCAGCTTGCACGCGAAGCGATCGCCAGCGGCAAGGCTCGTGCGAAAGTCGACGAGCTCATTCGCTTCACGCAGCAATTCAAGCAGTGATCAGGAAGCAATTCAACGTAGCGAGACATTTATGAGCGACATCCTCGACCGTATCATCGCGGTCAAACGCGAAGAAGTCCGCGCCGCCGAGCAGAGCGCACCGCTCGAAGAGTTGCGGCTCGAAGCGTCATCGCGCGACATTCGCGATTTCGTCGGCGCGTTGCGCGCCAAGCATGCGGCGGGTCTCGCCGCGGTGATCGCGGAAGTGAAGAAGGCGAGCCCATCCAAAGGCGTGCTGCGCGAAAACTTCGTTCCGGCGCAAATCGCGCGTTCGTATGAAACACACGGCGCTGCGTGTCTGTCCGTGCTGACCGACGTTCAGTTTTTTCAGGGCAGCGTCGCGTATCTGGAGCAGGCTCGCGCCGCGTGCAAGCTGCCGGTGCTGCGCAAGGACTTTATCGTCGATCCGTACCAGATCGTCGAAGCTCGCGCGATGGGCGCCGACGCAATCCTGCTAATCGCCGCCGCGCTTGAAACTTCGCAGATGCAGGACCTCGAAGCGCTCGCGCATTCGCTCGGCCTCGCGGTGCTCGTCGAAGTGCACGACAGCGAAGAACTGATGCAGGCGCTCACGCTCAAAACGCCGCTGATCGGCATCAACAACCGGAATCTGCGCACGTTCGAAACGTCGATCGAAACGACCATCGGCATGCTCGAATCGATTCCCGACGAGCGCATCGTCGTGACCGAATCGGGCATCCTGTCGCGCGCCGATGTGGAACGGCTGCGCGCAATGGACGTGAACACGTTCCTCGTCGGCGAAGCGTTCATGCGCGCCGACGAACCGGGCGTGGAGCTTGCTCGCATGTTTTTTCCTGGCGCGGCGTGAAGTTACCGCGTCGCACGTAGCGGAGCACATCATGGGCATGGAGCGCGAGATCAAGTTGTTGCTGCCCGCTGCGCAGGTCGCGGCGGCCGTGCGGTGGTTCGTTGCGCGCACCGGCAACGAGGGGCGCGCGATCAAACTGTCGAACATTTACTTCGATACGCCGCAGCTTACGCTGGCAGCGTCGAAGAGCGCGCTGCGCTTGCGTCATACACCCGACGGCTGGCTGCAAACGTTTAAGACCGTTGGCAGTGCGACCAATGGTTTGCATAGTCGTCACGAATGGGAAATGTCCGTCGCGGGAGAGGCGCTCGAGATCGACGCATTGCTGCGCGAGTGCGACGAGCCCACTGCCGCGCAAGCTCTGCGTGAAGCGGCGCCGCGATTGATCGAACTGTTTCGCACGGATTTCACGCGCACGCTGTGGCATGTGAGCGTCGACGGGTCGGAGGTCGAAGCCGCAATAGACCAGGGCAACGTACTCGCCGAAGTGAACGGCGAACTGCGCCGCGCGCCTATCTCGGAGATCGAGCTCGAACTGAAGTCGGGCGACGAAGCCGCGCTGCACACGCTCTCGACCGAACTCGGCAAGCAGGTCGCCGGCCTTGCGCCCGAGAACATCAGCAAAGCGCAGCGTGGATATCAATTGCGAGCGGGCTGATGGCGCGCGGCATGCGAGCGCCTGGTGCGTATGCGCCGCGACCTCAGCTTGAGTCGCACTGCGTTTGCTGCGACACTTCTGCGCCATGACTACCGCACCCCGTACGCGCTTAGCGCCATCCCAGGCATCGTTATTCGGCGACGACGCCGCACCGGCTGGCGCCGCGTCCGCCGAGCCACAATCGCAACAGCGTGCCGCCGGAACGCCGCTCACGCTCGAAGCGCAGTTCGCCGCGTTGCCGGCTGCGTGGCGCGTGCACTTGAAGCCTTTCATCGAAAGCGACGCATATGCGCCGCTCTGCCGTTTTGTCGACGGTGAGCGCGCGGCCGGCAAAACCGTTTATCCCACCGACGTGTTTCGCGCGCTGCGGCTCACGAGTCCCGACGACGTGAAAGTGGTCATTCTCGGCCAGGACCCGTATCACGGCGAAGACCGCGGCACGCCGCAAGCTCACGGGCTCGCGTTTTCGGTCGCGCCGAATGTGCGCACGCCGCCGTCGCTGCGCAACATCTTCAAGGAAATCGCGGCGAGTCTCGGACACGAGCCGCCGCGGCACGGCTGCCTCGACACATGGGCGAAGCAAGGCGTGCTGCTGCTGAATACCGTGCTAACCGTCGAGCGGAACTCGGCGGCCAGTCACGCGAAGCGGGGTTGGGAAAAATGCACGGACACGCTGATCCACGAACTGGCGATGCGCCACGACGGCCTCGTGTTCATGCTGTGGGGCGCGCATGCGCAGGCGAAGCGCGCGCTGCTCGGCGGCAAGTCGCATTACGTGCTGGAGGCGCCGCATCCGTCGCCGTTGTCGGCACATCGCGGCTTTCTTGGCTGCGGGCATTTTGCCAAGGCCAACGAGTATCTGGTCAAGCACGGTCGCAAACCGATCGACTGGCGCCTGCCCGACGAAGCGCAAATGTTGGCGTAAGGGTACTTCTAGCCGCGGACGCGACCAGCGCCAGGAGCAAACGCGAAGCGCAAAAAACAAAACGCCACGGAGTCGGATTTCCGTGGCGTTTTCAGTTTTCAGCGCTTGCGATGCTTGCACGCTCGACGCGTCAACGCAGCCAGCACCTCACGCCTCAACGTTGCAAGGCGGGCGCGCCGCGCAAAGCGGCGCAATCGGCCCAGACCGCGAACCTAGGCGACGAGCCTAAGCGACGAATTTAAGCAACGAAGTCAGGCAACAAAGCCTGACAAGCGAGATCAAGCAGCTGCGATGGCTTCGCGCGCGGCGGCCAGTGCGGTGCTGGCAGCGTCCGGGCCCATGTTCAGGCCTTCGGCGTAAATGAAGTTCACATCCGTCATGCCGAGGAAGCCGAGGAAGGTCTTCAGGTACGGCGTCTGGCTGTCGTTCGGCGTACCGGCGTACTTGCCGCCACGTGCGGATAGGACATAGACCTTCTTGCCCGTCACCAGACCTTCCGGACCGTTCGCGGTGTAGCGGAACGTAATGCCGGCGCGCGCGATGAAGTCGAAGTAGGTTTTCAGTTGCGACGATATGCCGAAGTTGTACATCGGCGCGCCGATCACGACGATGTCGGCGGCTTGCAGTTCGGCGATCAGCGCTTCGCTGCGTGCGGCGATTGCCGCCTGCTCGGCGGTGCGCTGGTCAGCCGGCGTGAAGAACGCGCCGAGAACCGCGTCGTCCAGGTGCGGCAGCGGTTCGGCTTGCAAGTTGCGGACGACGACTTGCGCGCCCGGATTCGACTGTTGCAGCTTTGCGGTCAGCTCGTTGACGAGCAGCGTCGAGTTCGCACCTTGCGAGCGGGCTGCCGAGTTGATTTGCAGGATCGTGGTCATGGTTGACTCCAGTAGGGGCGCGCTGTGTTGCGCGAGTGGAGCCATTGTGTTTTTTTACCGACCCCGGAAAAAGCCATCCGGTAGCGACGGATTGTTGCAGTGATAGGACAATCCGCCGCCTCGCAACGTCAATTGACGTCATCAGGGATTACGATCAGCTTGTCAGCCAGCGTTCACGGGCCTTGCGCGCGGCTGGCCGCTTGTCGCTGACGGTGAGCTTGTAGCGCGACGCCTCGGGGCCGTCCAGCTTGAGCTGCGCGGTGCGCAGTTCGTCGCGGCGGAATGCATGGACTTCCACCTTAGCGCCCGGCTGATAACGCGCGAGCAATGCGTCGAGATTCGAGCCCGTCACCCGCAGACCGTCGAGCGCGATCAGCACGTCGCCGGCGGAGAGCCCCGCTTTCTGCGCAGCGCTGCCTTCGTGGACCGCCGCCAGCGTACACTCCGCGCCGCCGCGCACACGCGCGCCGAGCGACGGCTTGCCGTTCTTGTCGGCCTCCGGAGCGATAGCGACACCGAACGGTTCCAACAGCGCTTCGAGCGGCAGGTCGCGCGTGCCGTGCACGGCTTGCGCGAAAAGCTCGCCCAGGTGCACGCCGGTCGCTTCGGCGAACAGCGCCTCGACCTCGTTTTCATCGACGCCGACCGCCTTGCCGCGATAAAAGTCACGGCCAAAGCGCTGCCAGAGCAGACGCATTACGTCGTCGAGAGATTTGCGATTGCCGGTCTGCGCGCGGATCGTCAGATCGAACGCGAGCGCAACGAGCGAGCCCTTCGTGTAATAGCTGACGATCGCGTTCGGCGCATTCTCGTCCTGCCGATAGTATTTGACCCACGCGTCGAACGAGCTTTCCGCGACGCTCTGCTTCAGGCGCCCACTGCCGCGCTGCACGCCGCCGATCACCTTGCCGAGCATACCCAGATAATCGTCGGGCGAAATCAGCCCGCTGCGCACGAGAATCAGGTCGTCGTAATAAGAGGTGAAGCCTTCGAACAGCCAAAGCAGCGACGTGTAGTTCTCGACGGAAAGGTCATATGGCGCGAACACCGCAGGCTTGATCCGCTTCACGTTCCACGTGTGGAAGTATTCGTGGCTGCACAGGCCGAGGTAGGTCCGATAGCCTTCCGTCAGCGCGTCGCGGCCTTGCACCGGCAGGTCGCCGCGATTGCAGATCAGCGCCGTCGAAGCGCGATGCTCGAGCCCGCCGTAACCATCGGTGACGGCTTGCGTCATGAACACATAGCGATCCACGGGCGCTTTCTTCGACTTCGGCTCGAAGAGTGCGATCTGGGCTTCGCAGACCCGCTTCAGGTCTGCGCTAAGCCGTGCCATGTCGAGCCCGATCACGCGCCCCGCGATCACGATGTCGTGCGGCACGCCGTGCGCGTTGAACGTCGATAACTCGAATTGGCCCAGCGTCACTGGATGATCGATCAACTCGTCGTAGTTCTGCGCGCGATATTCGCCGAAGCCGTAGCGCTTCGTGCCGCGCACTTCGGGCAGCGCGGTCGCAACGCGCCAATTGCGGTAGGCCGCGCCATCCGGCCTCTGGATATCGACCACGCACTGCGCTTGCTCGTGACCGAGCGGCGACAGGAACACGCTCGTGCCGTTGAAAAAACCCGTGGTGTCGTCCAGATGCGCCGCGCGCACCGACAGATCCCACGCGTAGACCTCGTAGCGCAACGTCAGCGCGCCCTTTACCGGCGCCGCTTGCCATGTGTGCTTGTCGATTTTCTCGACACGCACCTTGCGGCCCGCATCGTTGAAGGCGCGCAGCATGACGATATTGCGCGCGAACTCACGCACCATATAGCTGCCGGGAATCCAGACCGGCAGCATGAAACGCTGGCCGGCGGCGTCCGGATCGGCGACGGTTACGGTGACTTCAAACAGGTGGGCGGCAGGTTGCTTAGGAACGATGGTGTAGCGGATCGGCTTCATCGGCGGCGATTGGGATTTTTTAAGGCGTGGATGTTGGGAGCTTGATGCGAAAGGAGGCGCCTTTTGCGCCTCCTCGTTTTGACGTGAACCGTGTGCTCAGTGGACGGCTGCCATTTCCTTGTCGAGCCGGTCGGCCGGCACTGCGCCAGGCAGACGGCGGCCGTCGGCGAGGAATACGGTCGGCGTGCCTTCCACGTTCATCGCATGCCCGAGCGCGAGGTTCTTGTCGATCGCGGCGGTGTCGCAGGTGCCTGCGGCCGTGGGCGCCTGATGGTTCTGCATCCACGACTCCCACGCCTTCGCGCGATCCGTCGAGCACCAGATCGACTTCGACTTGGCGGTCGAGTCCGGCGATAAAACCGGGTACAGGAACGTGTAAACCGTCACGTTGTCGATTGACTTCAGCGTGGTTTCGAGCTGCTTGCAGTACGGGCAGTTCGGGTCGGAGAACACCGCGATCTTGCGCGAGCCGTTGCCCTTCACCACCTTCACCGCGTTGGCAAACGGCAGACTTGCGAAGTCGATCCGGTTGGTTTCGGACAGGCGCGCTTCGGTCAGGTTCTTGCGCGTCTTCGTGTCGACCATGTCGCCGAGCAGCACGTAATCGCCGTTGGCGTCGCTATAAACAATCTGGCTGCCGAGGTTCACTTCATACAGGCCGGCAATCGGCGATTTCGTCACGCTCTTGATCGTCACGTCGGCGAGACGCGTTTGCAGCGTGGCCTTGAGTTTGTCGGTGGTCTGGTCGGCCTGCGCGGAGCAGCCGATGGTGACGGCCGCGATCGCGAGCATGGCGGCCGCCATGCGGAAGGTCTTTTTCATGCTGAATTCCTGGTTCAATCGCGCGTGGCGCGCGTTGGGCGTTCGTGCCGTTGCCCTTCCTTTGCATCGGGAGGCAGCGGCATATGTGCGTTCATGATACCTGTCTCATCGGCCTGGGATGCCGTGCCGCGTTGCAGCAGGATTGCAGTCCACTTCCTCAGCCGAGCGCGGCCGACACCAGCCAGCGCTTGATGAAGGGCTGCGCGCCGACGAAAGCCATGCCGCTGTTGCGCACGATCTTGGCCAACGGGCCGGGCACGGAGAACAGTTTTTGCAGTCCGTCGGTGGCGATCATCAGCGCGCGAATGTCTTCGCGGCGCGCGCGTTCGTAGCGCCGCAGCAGCACCATGTCGCCGAGATTGCGGAACGATTCCTTGCCGGCGACGGTATCGGCGAGCGCGGCGACATCTCGCAGACCGAGGTTCATGCCCTGCCCCGCGAGCGGATGGATCAGATGCGCGGCGTCGCCGACCAGCGCGACGCGCGGCGCCACGAGGCGGTCTACCGTTTGCAGCGCGAGCGGAAACCCCTGGGCGGGCGTCACGCAATCGAGGCCGCCGACCTGGCCACCGGTGACCCGCTCTACTTCCGCGGCGAGTTGCGCCGGATCGAGAGCGACCAATTGCTCGGCGTGCTCCGTGCGCGCCGACCAGACGAGCGACACGTGACCCTCCGGCATAGGCAGCAGCGCGATGATCTCGCCTTCCTTGAACCATTGGTACGCGGTCTCGCCATGCGGCTTTTCCGCCTTGAAGTTCGCGACCACGCCGGTCTGCCGGTAGTCGCTCCGATTCATCTTCGAGCCGATCTGCGCGCGCACCCACGAATGCGCACCGTCCGCGCCGACGACGAGATCCGCCGCGAGCACGCTGCCATTGGCGAGACCGACGCTTGCGCTGTCCGCAGTGAAGTCGAGCGCCTGCGCGCGGCTGTCGATCCACGTGAGATTCGGCTGGAAGCGCAGCGCCGCATCGAGCGCGCGCTCGATCACCGACGACTCGACGATCCACGCCAGTTGCGGCACCGAAGCCTGAAACGCGGAGAAGTGCAGCTCGGCATGGGCATCGCCATAGACGCGCATGTCGTACACCGGGCCGAGCCGCGACAGATCGAGCGCCTGCCAGACGCGCAAGCGTTCGAGCAACGCCTGCGAACTCGACGACAACGCGTACACCCGCGAGTCGAACGAAGCGCCGGGGGGCAGCGGCGCGCAAGCCTGCGCGAGCAGCGCGACGCGCAGTCCGCCTTGCGTGAGCGCAAGCGCCGCGGTCTTGCCGACCAGCCCGCCGCCGATCACGGCAGCATCGAAAGTCTGATGGTGTGCGTTCATCCGCGCATTATAGCCGCGGGGTTTGCGGGGGACCGACCGGGCGCGCAGCTTTCTGAAGCCACGTCAAGAAGCCGATTGGAACGGGTTACAATTACGCTTTCCGTGACAAAACCCGCCCAGAATCGTCGAGGCAACGCCCGCTCTGGTGTCGTGTCCCGCTCCGCTGCGTTTCCTTTGCCGCCAAACGCGAAGACTTCCCGAATCCTGCACACAGCGTCGAGCGCATCACGCAATTTACCGAATCACTGAAGGATTTCCATGAGCCTCAAATGCGGCATCGTCGGCTTGCCTAACGTCGGCAAGTCCACCCTGTTCAATGCGCTGACCAAGGCGGGCATCGCCGCCGAAAACTATCCGTTCTGCACGATCGAGCCGAACGTCGGCATCGTCGAAGTGCCGGACGCGCGCCTGAAGGCGCTCGCCGAAATCGTCAAGCCCGAGCGCATCCTGCCGGCGGTCGTCGAATTCGTCGACATCGCCGGTCTGGTGGCGGGCGCGAGCAAGGGCGAGGGTCTCGGCAACCAGTTCCTCGCGAACATCCGTGAAACGGACGCGATCACGCATGTGGTTCGCTGCTTCGAAGACGAGAACGTGATTCACGTGGCCAACAAGATCGATCCGCTGTCGGATATCGAGGTCATCAACACCGAACTGGCGCTCGCCGACCTGGCAACGGTCGAAAAGGCGCTCGCGCGTTATTCGAAGGCCGCCAAGTCGGGCAACGACAAGGAAGCTATCAAGAACGCCGCGGTGCTCGAAAAGGTGCGCGCTCAACTGGATCAGGCCAAGCCGGTCCGCGCGCTCGACCTGTCGGACGAAGAGAAGGCCACGCTCAAGCCGTTCTGCCTGATCACGGCCAAGCCGACCATGTACGTCGCGAACGTCAAGGAAGACGGCTTCAAGAATAATCCGCATCTGGACGCGGTTACGAAGTTCGCCGCGTCGGAAAACGCGCCGGTGGTCGCCGTGTGCGCGGCAATCGAAGCGGAAATCGCCGACCTCGACGAAGCGGACATGGAAGTGTTCCTCGCCGATATGGGCATGGAAGAGCCGGGTCTGAACCGCGTGATTCGCGCGGGCTTCAAGCTGCTCGGCCTGCAAACGTACTTCACGGCTGGCGTGAAGGAAGTGCGCGCCTGGACGATTCATGTCGGCGACACGGCGCCGCAGGCCGCGGGTGCGATCCACACCGACTTCGAGCGCGGCTTTATTCGCGCGCAGACAATCTCCTTCAATGACTACATCACCTATAAGGGTGAGCAAGGTGCAAAGGAAGCCGGCAAGATGCGCGCGGAAGGCAAGGAATACGTCGTGCACGATGGCGACGTGATGAACTTTCTGTTCAACGTGTAAGTCCGGCGCTCGCAACGAGCGCCTGCCGGCGGATGTATGGCCGCTCAGCCGCTCGCGGCTTTTGCCCGTTCCGCGCATGTCTCAAAGCCCGCTTCGCGCGGGCTTTGTGCTTTTCCGCTGGCTCTCCGAAGTGTCTGCGAACGGTCTGCCATCGATGCGGAGCGCGACGGCCTTTGTTCGCAACTCCACTTGTCGCGCCGCGCTAACCCGAACATTCCAATACCCGATCCAACCGCGCATGTTTCAATTTCATGACATGCGATGTTAAATTGCGGCATTCGGCGCCCGCCAAAAAGCGACGCCGGACTGTCATCGAACACAAATAGAATCGCGCGATTCGCAGTTGCGCCCCTTCCGTACCATCTTTCACGGGATCGGAGTGGGCGCTAAAGCGCCAATTACGATCGACTGCTTTGCATGGAGACAAATCGATGAGTTTGAAGCCGCTGTTCCGTTCGCTTTCTGTTGCCGCCGTGTTGAGTGTCGGCACTATCGGCATTAGCCAGCCGGCCCAGGCCGCCACGGAAATCCAGTTCTGGCACGCAATGGAAGCCGCGCTAGGCGAACGTCTGAACGACATCGCGAACGCGTTCAACGCGTCGCAATCCGATTACAAGATCGTGCCGGTGTTCAAAGGCACCTACGACCAGACGCTTGCCGCCGGCATCGCCGCTTATCGCAGCGGCAACGCGCCGGCCATTTTGCAGGTCTACGAAGTCGGCACCGCGACGATGATGCAGGCAAAAAAGGCCGTCGTCCCCGTCTCCGAAGTGTTCAAGCAAGCCGGTGTGCCGCTCGATGACAAAGCGTTCGTGCCGACCATCGCCAGCTATTACAGCGATGCCAGAAGCGGCCAGCTGATCTCGATGCCGTTCAACAGTTCGACGCCGGTGCTCTACTACAACAAGGACGCCTTCAAGAAAGCCGGCCTCGATCCGAATCAGCCGCCGAAGACGTGGGCCGAACTGCAGGTCGACGCGCAGAAGCTCAAGGCGTCGGGCATGGCGTGCGGCTATTCGTCGGGCTGGCAGAGCTGGATTCAGTTGGAGAACTACAGTGCGTGGCACGGCTTGCCGTTTGCGTCGAAGAACAATGGTTTCGACGGCGCGGATGCGCAGCTTGAATTCAACAAGCCGCAGCAGGTCGCGCACATCCAGTTCCTGCAGAACATGCAAAAGGAAGGCACGTTCACCTATGCTGGCCGCAAGGACGAACCGATCTCCAAGTTTTATAGCGGCGACTGCGGGATCATTACTAACTCGTCGGGCTCGCTTGCCACCATCAGGAAATTCGCCAAGTTCAACTTCGGCACCGGCATGATGCCTTACGACGCAAATGTGAAGGGCGCGCCGCAGAACGCGATCATCGGCGGCGCGAGCTTGTGGGTGTTGGCGGGCAAGGATCCGGCCGTCTACAAAGGCGTAGCCAGGTTCCTGTCGTATCTGTCGTCGGCGCCGGTCGCAGCGAAGTGGCATCAGGACACGGGCTATCTGCCGGTCACGACCGCCGCATATCAGTTGACGCAGCAACAAGGCTTCTACGAGAAGAACCCCGGCAGCGACACCGCCATCAAGCAGATGCTCAACAAGCCGCCCCTGCCGTACACGAAGGGCTTGCGTCTGGGCAACATGCCGCAGATCCGCACGATCATCGACGAAGAGCTCGAACAGGTGTGGGCTGAAAAGAAGACGCCGCAACAGGCGCTCGACTCGGCGGTTTCGCGTGGCAACGAATTGCTGCGACGCTTCGAGAAAGCGGGCAGCTAAGCGCAGCAAGCAGCCCGCGCGGCCTGTCCAGCAATAGGGATATAAAACCGCGGCCAGGTGCAAAAGAAGCATCAAGCAAGTCGGCAGGGTTTCGGCGCACTCGCGTCGGGACCCGCTTGCAGCAAAACCCTTGGAATTCTTCGATGGAAAAGCGCTCCCGCTTCGGCACCAGCCTGCTGCCCTACCTGCTCGTCGCGCCGCAACTGGCGATCACGGCGCTGTTTTTTCTGTGGCCGGCGGGCGAAGCGCTGTGGCAATCCACGCAAAGTCAGGACGCGTTCGGCACGTCGAGCGAATTCGTCGGGCTCGCAAACTTCAGGCAGCTATTCGCCGATCCACTTTACCTGTCGTCGTTCAATACGACGCTGATTTTCTGTGCGCTCGTCACGGTGTCGGGCCTCGTGATTTCGCTGCTGCTGGCCGTCTGCGCGGATCGCGTGACGCGCGGCGCGAAGGCTTATCAGACGCTGCTCATCTGGCCGTATGCAGTTGCACCCGCAATTGCCGCCGTGTTGTGGTCGTTCCTGTTCAATCCGAGTATCGGCCTCGTCACGTTTGCGCTCGGGAAGTACGGCATCGTGTGGAATCACGCTTTGAACGCGGGCCAGGCGATGTTTCTCGTCGTGCTCGCGTCGGTGTGGAAACAGGTCAGCTATAACTTCCTGTTCTTCTACGCAGGCTTGCAGGCGATTCCGCGCTCGCTGATCGAAGCCGCGGCCATCGACGGCGCCGGCCCCGTGCGGCGCTTCTTCGGCATCGCGCTGCCGCTACTGTCGCCGACGAGCTTCTTCCTGCTGGTCATCAACATCACCTATGCATTCTTCGACACGTTCCCCGTGATCGACGCCGCGACGGGCGGCGGCCCCGCACAATCGACCCGCACGCTCATCTACAAGATTTTCGCGGAAGGCTTCCAGGGACTCGACATCGGCAGCTCGGGCGCGCAGTCCGTGATTCTGATGGTGATCGTCGTCGCGTTGACGGTCGTGCAATTCCGCTTTATCGAACGCAGGGTTCAATACTCATGATCGAAAACCGCCGCGGTTTCGACCTCTTCTGCCACGCGGTGCTGATACTCGGCGTCGCGCTGGTCGTGTTTCCGGTGTATGTCGCGTTCTGCGCGGCGACCATGAGCGAGCATGAAGTATTCAGCGTGCCGCTTTCGCTGGTGCCCAGTTCGCATCTGTTCGAAAACATCGCGACGGTCTGGGCGCACGGCAGCGGCAACGCGGCCGCGCCGTTCGGGCGCATGCTGTTCAACAGTCTCGTGATGGCGCTTGCCATTGCCATCGGCAAGATCGCCGTGTCGATGATCTCCGCATTTGCGATCGTGTTCTTCCGCTTTCCGTTGCGCAACCTGTCGTTCTGGCTGATCTTCATCACGCTGATGCTGCCGGTCGAAGTCCGGATCTTCCCGACCGTGCAAGTCGTCTCGTCGATGCATCTGAGTAATACGTATAGCGGTTTGACGCTGCCGCTGATCGCGTCGGCCACCGCGACGTTCCTGTTCCGCCAGTTCTTCATGACGCTGCCCGACGAGTTGATGGAAGCGGCGCGCATCGACGGGGCGAGCCCAATGCGCTTCTTCTGGGACGTCGTGCTGCCGCTGTCCAGGACGAACATGGCGGCGCTTTTCGTGATCACGTTTATTTACGGCTGGAATCAGTATTTGTGGCCGATTCTGATCACGAGCCAGCAGTCGCTGACAACCGCCGTGGTGGGTATCAAAAGCATGATCGCCTCGGGCGACACGGCAACGGAGTGGCATCTGGTCATGACGGGAACGCTGCTCGCGATGCTGCCGCCGCTCGCCGTGGTGCTCACCATGCAGCGCTGGTTCGTGCGCGGTCTCGTAGATGCCGAGAAATGATCCGCGCCGCGCCCGGCAGACCAGCACACCAACGCACCCACGCCGCACAGGCAACAGATAAACGACACGCAAACGAAGGGCTAGAACCGCATGGCTGCACTGACACTGCAAGGCGTTAAAAAAACCTACGACGGCAAACAGTTCGTGTTGCACGGCATCGACGTCGATGTGAACGACGGCGAGTTCGTCGTGATGGTCGGCCCGTCGGGTTGCGGTAAATCCACATTGCTGCGGATGGTCGCGGGGCTTGAGCGAATCTCCGAGGGCAGTATCTCGATCGCCGGCAAAGTGGTGAACGGGCTGGAGCCGAAAGATCGCAACATCGCGATGGTGTTTCAGAACTACGCGCTCTATCCGCATATGAGCGTCGCCGAGAACATGGGCTACGCATTGAAGATCGCGGGCGTGGAGCGAGCGCAGATCGCGCAGCGCGTCAACGCCGCCGCGCGGATTCTCGAACTCGAACCGCTGTTGCAACGCACGCCGCGCGAGTTGTCGGGCGGGCAGCGTCAGCGTGTGGCGATGGGACGTGCGATCGTGCGCGAACCCGCTGTGTTTCTGTTCGACGAGCCGCTGTCCAATCTCGACGCGCGTCTGCGTGTACAAATGCGGCTCGAAATCCAGCGTCTGCACGCGCGGCTCGCGACCACCAGCCTCTATGTGACGCACGATCAGATCGAAGCCATGACGCTGGCGCAACGCGTGATCGTGATGAACAAGGGTCACGCCGAACAAATCGGTGCGCCGACCGAAGTCTATGAGCGGCCGGCAACCGTGTTCGTCGCCGGCTTCATCGGTTCGCCGGGTATGAATCTGCTCGAAGGCCGCGTGTCCGATGACGGTTGCACTTTCGATGTGGCCAGCAACGGTCCGCAACTGCCGCTCGCCGGCGTCGTGTCGATTGGCCGCGAAGTCGCCAAAGGACGCGAGTGGACGCTGGGCATTCGTCCGGAGCACATGAGCCCCGGCCAGACGGAGGCGCCGCAGGCAACGCTCACCGTCGATTCATGCGAGTTGCTCGGCGCGGATAATCTCGCGCACGGACGCTGGGGCAAGCACGACGTCACCGTGCGTTTGCCACACACGCACCGGCCCGCGGCCGGCGAGACGCTGCAAGTCGCGTTGCCCGCGCGGCATCTGCATTTCTTCGATCCGGCGAGCGGGCGGCGGGCGAACTGACTTCGCGCGTAAGCTCGCGCGCCTCACGACAACAAAAAACCGCAAAGACCATGAAAGGCATTCGCCCGAAAACCGCTGCCTGCCGCGTATCCGTTGCAGCCGCGCTGTTCGTGGCGCTGTCCTTGAGCATGTCGGCGGCGTTGGCATACGTCTCTCCAGGCACGACGCCCAACGAAGCCGACCTCAGCAATCACAACACCTACACCAATCGCGACGGCAACGCGGTCCACGCGCCGGCCCGCTCGCTCTCGGGCAAGGCGCCTGACGGCGCGACGGCGCGGTGCCGCGACGGCACTTACAGTTTCAGCCGGCATCATAGCGGCACCTGTTCGCGGCACGGCGGCGTAGCCAGCTGGCTGTAAATCGCGGCGATCCGGGCCGGGCAGGTAAACTGCGCAAGCCCCACTGCCGCCGCGTCCTCGCGCCGAAGTACAATGCCATCTGCACACGGCCCGCGCGCGGCCGTCGTTGAGCTGTACACCGCGCTCGACGCCGCGCCGGCCGGCGCCGGGCACTCCGGCCGGCCATGACATCGCCGTGACACCGCAGTGATACCGGTTACCCATTCACCCACGACTGCCCGCCCACTCGCGGCCGGCGTCGCCAACGTCTCGCAAGCAAATGGCCCAATACGTCTTCACCATGAATCGGGTCGGCAAGATCGTGCCGCCCAAGCGTCAAATCCTGAAAGACATCTCGCTGTCCTTTTTCCCTGGCGCGAAGATCGGCCTGCTCGGCCTGAACGGCTCGGGCAAGTCGACACTGATCCGCATCATGGCCGGTGTGGACAAGGACATCGAAGGCGAAGCCACGCCGATGCCGAACCTGAACATCGGCTATCTGCCGCAGGAACCGCAGCTCGATCCGAACAAGACGGTGCGCGAAACCGTTGAAGAGGGTCTCGGCGACGTGTTCAACGCGCAGAAGAAGCTCGACGAAATCTACGCGGCCTACGCTGAGCCGGACGCGGACTTCGACGCGCTCGCCGCCGAACAGGCAAAGTACGAAGCGATCCTCGCAACAACCGACGGCGGCAGCGCCGAACAGCAGATCGAGATTGCCGCCGACGCGCTGCGCCTGCCGGCATGGGACGCGAAGATCGAACATCTGTCGGGCGGCGAAAAGCGCCGCGTTGCGCTGTGCAAGCTGCTGCTCGAAAAGCCGGACATGCTGCTACTCGACGAGCCGACCAACCACCTGGACGCCGAATCGGTCGACTGGCTCGAACAGTTCCTCACGCGCTTTCCGGGCACCGTCGTCGCGGTCACGCACGATAGGTACTTCCTCGATAACGCCGCCGAGTGGATTCTCGAACTCGACCGCGGCCACGGCATTCCGTGGAAGGGCAACTACAGCAGCTGGCTCGATCAGAAAGAAGAGCGCCTGAAGCTGGAAGAGTCGTCGGAATCGGCGCGTCAGAAGGCGATCAAGAAGGAACTGGAGTGGGTGCGCCAGAACCCGAAGGGCCGTCAGGCGAAGTCGAAGGCGCGTATCGCCCGCTTCGAGGAACTGAACAGCCAGGACTATCAGAAGCGCAACGAAACGCAGGAAATCTTCATCCCCGTCGGCGACCGCCTCGGCAATGAAGTGATCGAGTTCAAGAATGTCAGCAAGTCGTATGGCGACCGTTTGCTGCTCGACAACGTCAGCTTCAAGATTCCGGCGGGCGCCATTGTCGGCATCATCGGTCCGAACGGCGCGGGTAAGTCCACGCTGTTCCGCATGCTGACCGGACGCGAAGAGCCGGATTCGGGCGAGATCGTGAAAGGCCCGACCGTGAAGCTCGCGTACGTGGATCAAAGCCGCGACGCGCTGGATTCTTCGAAGACCGTATTCGAAGAGATCTCCGGCGGTGCGGATGTGCTGACCGTCGGCAGGTACGAGACGCCTTCGCGTGCTTATATCGGCCGCTTTAACTTCAAGGGTGGTGATCAGCAGAAGATCGTCGGCAATCTGTCGGGCGGCGAGCGCGGCCGTTTGCATCTCGCGAAGACGCTGATCGCGGGCGGCAACGTGCTGCTGCTCGACGAACCGTCGAACGATCTCGACGTCGAAACGCTGCGCGCGCTCGAAGACGCATTGCTGGAATTCGCCGGCTCGGTGATGGTCATTTCGCACGATCGCTGGTTCCTCGACCGGATCGCCACGCACATTCTCGCGTTTGAGGGCGATTCGCAAGTGACGTTCTTCGACGGCAATTACCAGGAGTATGAAGCGGACAAGCGCGCACGCCTGGGCGAAGAAGCCGCGCGTCCGAAGCGTCTGCGTTATAAGCCGATTACGCGTTAAACCTCGCCGCACCTGGGAGTAACCGCAGCTTGCCCGTCGGGAGACGGGTGGGTTGCGTTGCGGCCGTCTGCATCAGCGCGGCCTGCGCTTCCTTATCTCCTTTTGTGCAGGCAGCGTCGTCGCGCTGCTCGCGATTCGCTCAGCAGCGAACATCACGTCCATAGCGGCTACAAACGCCAAACCTCGGCGGCTGACGACACGGCATGCGCATTGCTGACCCGGCGTGTTATCTATCGTCCGCGCGCGAACGGGCCAGGAAGGCGCGCAGTTGCAGCCACGCCGTGCATTGCGGCGGCCAGGAGGAGGTGGACATGTCGATGTCGAAGGGCCAACGCTGGGTCGTTGCCGTGGGCAGCGCGCTGGTCTTGCTCGTCGTCATTGCGCTCGGCGTGCTGCAATACGCGCAGCGCGAAGTGAAAGAGCGCGTAGTGGCCGCGCTCGGTCCGCTGGGTAGCGCGCAGAGCATCGATGTCGGCCTGACCTCGGTCCATCTCAGCAACGTTGTGTCGAAGGCGCCACCGGGATGGCCGGCCGGCGATCCGTTGCGAGCAGACGAAATCGTGCTCACGCCGGATATCCGCGATCTGCTCGCGCGGCGCATGCATATTCGCAGCGTTGTAGTGCGCGGTTTCGATATGGCGGTGCTACGCACTCAGAGCGGCGCGATCCGTCTGCTGCCGAATCTGCGCCAGTCGGTCGCCAGCGCAAATGATGACGCGAGCGGCGCCGCAGCGAACTCCGCGCCGCGCGAAAAACAGGTGGATCACATCAGCTTCGAGCAGGGCCGGTTCCATTTCTACGATATGACCGTCGGACCGCCTGCCTACAAGGTGACGGTAAGCAACGCAAATGCGACGGTCGACAATGTGCACTTGCCGGCGCTCGCTGAGCCGACCAACGTGAATGTCCGCGGCACGATCCAGGGCCCGTCGCACACGGGCACGGTCACATTCGGCGGATGGATCAAGATCGCCAGCAAGGATTCGCAAACGACGAGCACACTGCGCGGCGTCGACGTCGTGATGCTCGATCCGTATCTCGTAAAGAAAGCCGGAGCGCAGGCGCAGGTGACGGGCGGTACGGTCGACATGAGCATCGAGTCGTCGGTGCGCAACTATCAATTGCATGCGCCCGGCACGATAACGGTCCACGAGCTGCAACTGGCCGACTCCGGCAATCCGCTCGACACCTTCATGTCCATTCCGACAAAAGCCGCAGTCGCCGCATTGAAGACTCACAATGGCGACATTACGTTGCACTTCGTACTCGACGGCAACTTGCGTGACCCGAAATTCTCAGTGCAGGAAGGCTTGACGACCCGCATCGCCGCAGGCTTCGCGAAAGCGTTGGGCGTCAGTGTCGAAGGCGTGGCCAAAGGCGCGGGCGAAACCGTAAAAGGCCTCGGCAATGCTTTGAAGAATTTACTCGGGCAGTAGGCTTCGCGGTATGGGAAGCGCGTTGCGGTTAACGTCGATGCTGACGCTGCGGCCGATACCGACGCCACGCGGAAAAAGCACTAACTCGAATCGCTGGTCGTTCCCGCCCGCGCAGCGTCCGCCTCGTCAGAGCGGCAAGCCCAGTTCGCGCAGTTTCGCTTCTGTTTGCGCGGCGTTGGTGTGATGCACACCATGCCAGCCGAGTGCGGTGGCGGCCTCGGCGTTCTTCGGGTTGTCGTCGATAAACACGAGTTCACTCGGCTGCACGCCTGGCATTTGCGCGTCGATCCGTTCGCGCATTGCCGCGAAAATCGCCGGATCGGGCTTGACCAGCCCCACGCGACCCGATACGACGATATCCCGAAAGCGCCGCAGCACCGGATAATGCTCCCACGCATATGGAAACGTCTCCGCCGACCAGTTCGTCAGGCCGAAGAGCGGGACGTCTGCGGCTTCGAGCTTTTCCATGATCGCCACGCCCTCTTCCAGCACGCCGGCCACCATCTCGTGCCACCGCTCGTAGAACGCGCGGATCAGCGCTTCGTGATCGGGAAACTGCGCGACAAGCTCTTCCGTCGCCTCGGCGATCGGCTGGCCGCCGTCCTGGCGAATGACCCATTCCATCGAGCAGACGTGAGTCAGAAACCAGCGTCGCTCGGCTTCGTCGGCAATCAGTTGCCGGTAAAGATACTCGGGACTCCAGTCGATCAGCACGCCGCCGAAATCGAACACGACTGCCTTGATGGCCATGCGCTCTCCGTAGCTATGCGGTTGCGGTTACCGCGTTCAGATCGGCTGCGTGCGCAGCTCCAGCCACGCTTTCGCCTCGCCGGAAACATGGGGCGCGAGGCGCGCGCGCACCGTCTCGTGATAGGCATTCAGCCACGCGCGCTCGTCGTCGCGCAGCAGCGACAGGTCGAGACAACGCGTGTCGATCGGGCACAGCGTTAGCGTTTCGAACTTCAGGAAGTCACCGAATTCCGTCTGGACGGCCGGCACGTTCAGCACGAGGTTTTCAATGCGCACGCCCCACTTGCCCGGCCGATAAATGCCCGGTTCGACCGAGGTGATCATGCCTTCTTCCATCGCCGTCCACGGTTCGGCCGGCGCGTAGTGCGAGATGACTTGCGGGCCTTCGTGCACGTTCAGAAAATAACCGACCCCATGACCCGTGCCGTGACCGTAATCGGCGCCGGCTTCCCAGATCGGCGCGCGAGCGATTGCGTCGAGCATCGGCGAACGGATGCCGCGCGGGAACCTGGCACGCGACAAAGCCATCGTGCCTTTCAGCACGATGGTGAAATCGCGCCGCTGTTCGTCGCTGATCGTACCGATCGGGACGACGCGCGTGATGTCGGTGGTGCCGCTCAGATACTGCGCGCCGGAGTCGATCAGCAACAGGCCGTTGCCTTCGATCACCGAATGCGATTCGCTGGTGGCGCGATAGTGCGGCATCGCGCCGTTCGCGTTGAAGCCCGCAATAGTCGCAAAGCTCAGCGACACAAAGCCCGGACGACGCGCGCGTGCCGCCGTCAGACGTTCGTCGATAGTCAATTCGGTGATGGTCTCGCGACCAAGCGCTCTTTCGAACCAAGCGAAGAATTCCGCGAGCGCGGCGCCGTCCTGCTCCATCGTTTCGCGCACGTGCTTCGCCTCGGCCTCGGTCTTGCGCGACTTGAAGAAGGTGGACGGATTGAGCGCTTCGATCACCTTGACCGTCGACGGCACCGATTGCAGTGAGCCGTATGTGATACGGCGCGGGTCGATCAGCAGCGTGCTGCCGGCCGGCAACGCAGCGAGCGCGTCTGCGGCCTTCGCATACGGTTCGACGCTGACGCCGTCGCGCGCGAGGGCTTCGGCAAGTGCTTGCGGCACCTTGCCGTCGGCGATGAAAAGCGACGCGCTGTTTTCGCCGATCAGCGCGTGCGCGACGAAGACCGGGTTATAGCTGACGTCGGCGCCACGCAGATTCAGCAGCCATGCGAGGTCGTCGAGCGTGGAAATGAAGTGCGATTGCGCGCCCTTCTCTGCCATTGCGCGGCGAATCTGCGCGAGTTTTTCGGAACGCGCGACGCTCGCATGCGGCGCCGCGTGCTCGAACACGGCGGCACCGGGCAGCGATGGACGCTGCGGCCAGATTGCGTCGAACAGATCGACGTCGGTGCGCAGCTTCACGCCGCGCGCCGTGAGCGCTTGCGTCAGCGCCCGCGCCGCCGCCACGCCGAGCACGGCGCCGTCCACACCGACGGTGCCGCCTGACGCGACGTTTTCCGCGAGCCAGTCGAAATGCGGCGCGGTTTGCTGACCGCCGGTCATTTTCATGAGTTGAACGCCGGTGCCGGCCAACTGCGCGTTGGCCTGCTCCCAGTAGCGGCTGTCCGTCCAGACCCCGGCGAAGTCTGCCGTGACGACGAGCGTGCCCGCCGAGCCGGTGAAGCCGGAAAGCCATTCCCGGCCCTGCCAACGCCCAGGCAGATATTCGGACAAATGCGGATCCGCCGACGGCACGAGGTAAGCAGCGACGCCTTCGCGCGCCATCGCGCTGCGCAAGCTGGCGAGCCGTTCGGGAATGGGGAAGGTTTGGGGCAGTCGGGCATTCATGGAAGTCACCTGCAAATGTTCATCGACGGGAAAGCAAGCCGACCGTTACGGCGACGGCGATCATGGCGACGGCCGTGCAAACGGGCCATTCGAGCGTCTCACCGTCATGGAAAAGACCAATCACATTGCCGGCCATGCGCGCGACGCTCGCGCCCAGTACGCCGGCAAGCACTGCCACCCACAAGCGGGCGCGGCCCGAGCGGTTTAAGCGGTTCAAGCGGCGCAGCGGATGCAGCCACCACCCCGCGAAGCCAATTGCGGCTCCCAGCACTACGATTCCGGGCCAACCCATCAGCGGCCGGTCTCGCGCAGTTTCGGATTTGTCTCATAGGCGCGAGGCTCGACGACAGCTAGCATTTTTGTCTCTTTCTCAAAAAATCAGCACGGCGCTTTCCGCACAGCGGTTGAGTTTAGGGGTCGGGGTGATGTTAGGCAAGCTGTAGGCCTTACGGAACAGCCTGGTTTCTGGCCGTCGTCAAACTCAACGCGCGCATGCGAATCGCCCTCATCGAGCCGGACCCGAGACACGCCAAACTCGTCACACGGCTGATTTTCGCCGGCGGCCACGGGTGTCAGCACTTCACCAGCAGCGCCCCTTTTTTCGACCAGGCCGCCGATCAATTCTTCGATCTGCTGATCACCGAAAACTGGACCGGCGACCGTTCCGCCGAAGACGTGATTGCGAGCGCCCGGTCCATCCTGCCGAGCCTGCCCGTCATCGTGCTGATAACGGAGCCGCGCGAAAGCCAGATCGTCGCCGCGCTCCACGCCGGCGCCGACGACTGTCTGGCCAAACCGGTCCGCGGCCCCGAGATGCTCGCGCGCGTCGACGCGCTGCTGCGCCGCGCGGGACTGCGCCGGCCGCCCAACCGCCGGCACGACGTGATCCGCGGCTATGCGTTCGATACCGCCAACTTCGCGGTGACGTTCCGTCACCGCACGGCCATGCTGACACCGAAGGAGTTCCGCTTCGCGCTGCTGCTGTTCACGAATCTGTCGAGGCCCGTGTCGCGCGCACACATTCTCGAAACGGTGTGGGCGCGCCGCCGCGACGTAAAGTCGCGCACCGTCGACACGCACGCGTCGCGTGTGCGGTCCAAGCTCGAACTGCGCCCGGAATTCGGCTATTCGCTCACGCCGCTTTACGGTTACGGGTATCAGCTGGACGCTTTCGCGCCGGAAGCCCTTGCCGGTTCCAGTTGAGGCCTTGGTCCCGGCTGACGCGCGGCACAATGTAAGAATCGTGAAAACGCTATAATATTGGGCTAAACCATAGCGCTCCAGAATGCAGCTCCTAACGATCGGAATTAATCACCACACTGCGCCTGTCGCCTTGCGCGAACGCGTGGCGTTTCCGCTCGAACAGATCAAGCCCGCACTGGACACGTTCAAAAGCGTGTGGCTCGGAACCACATCCCGCTCGGCGCCCGAAGCAGCAATCCTGTCCACCTGCAATCGCACCGAGCTCTATTGCGCGACCGACGACCAGGCCGCGCGTGGAGCCGCGATTCAGTGGCTTTCCAGATATCACAACCTGCCCATCGAGGAACTCGCGCCGCACGTCTACGCGCTGCCGCAGTCAGAAGCCGTGCGCCACGCGTTTCGCGTCGCCTCGGGCCTCGATTCAATGGTGCTCGGCGAGACCCAAATCGTGGGGCAAATGAAGGACGCCGTGCGCACGGCGTCTGAAGCAGGCGCGCTCGGCACCTATCTGAACCAGTTGTTCCAACGCACGTTTGCCGTCGCGAAGGAAGTCCGCAGCACGACGGAAATCGGCGCGCAGTCGGTTTCGATGGCCGCCGCCGCCGTGCGGCTGGCTCAGCGGATCTTCGACAAGGTGTCGAACCAGCGCGTGCTGTTTATCGGCGCGGGCGAAATGATCGAGTTGTGTGCCACTCACTTCGCCGCGCAGCAGCCGCGTGAACTCGTGGTTGCGAACCGCACCGCGGAGCGCGGCACGCGGCTCGCCGAGCGCTTCAACGGCCGAGCCATTCCGCTGTCGGAACTGCCCACCCGCATGCACGAGTTCGACATCATCGTGTCATGCACGGCTTCCACCTTGCCGATCATCGGCCTGGGCGCAGTCGAGCGCGCGGTGAAAGCGCGCCGCCATCGGCCCATTTTCATGGTCGATCTGGCGGTTCCGCGCGACATCGAACCGGAAGTCGGCAAGCTCGAAGATGTGTTCCTGTACACCGTCGACGACCTCGGTGCAATCGTCCGCGAAGGCAATGCGTCGCGGCAGGCCGCGGTTGCGCAGGCCGAAGCGATCATCGAAACGCGCGTGCAAAATTTCATGCAGTGGCTCGAAGCACGCAGCATCGTGCCGGTTATCCGTCATATGCACACTCAAGCCGACGTGCTGCGCCGGGCTGAAGTCGAGCGCGCGCAAAAAATGCTCGCGCGCGGCGACGATCCGGCCGCGGTGATCGAGGCGCTTTCGCAAGCGCTCACCAACAAGCTGATTCACGGCCCCACCCACGCGCTCAACCGCGCGAGCGGCGAAAACCGCGACACGCTCATCGAGTTGATGAGCGGCTTCTACAAGCACTCAGGCTCCACTGAGCGTTAGCGGCGCGCACGCCGCCAGTCCGCGCCGCCGCAAGTGGCTCGTGACGTGCTTCTGACCCGGGCATCCGCCCACTTCCCTAGTTGTCGTCCTTGCCGGAGCCCGCTCCGATACCCGCCCGATGAAAACGAGCATGCAACGCAAGCTCGACCAGCTGACTACGCGGCTGGCCGAACTGAACGACCTGTTGAGCCGAGAGGACATCACAGCGAACCTCGACCAATACCGCAAGCTCACGCGCGAGCACGCCGAGCTCGGACCGGTCGTCGAGCAGTACGCGCTATGGCGCCAGGCCATGCACGACGCCGCCACCGCCCAGGAACTGTTGACCGATGCTTCCATGCGCGAATTCGCGGAAGAGGAAATTCGCGCGGCGCGCGACCGCATGGAACTGCTCGGCGGTGAACTGCAGAAAATGCTGCTGCCGAAAGACCCGAACGACGACCGCAACATCTTCCTCGAGATACGTGCGGGGACGGGCGGCGACGAGTCCGCGCTGTTCGCCGGCGATCTTTTGCGCATGTATCTGCGGTATGCCGAGCGTAATCGCTGGCAGGTCGAGATGATGTCGGCGAGCGAATCGGACCTGGGCGGCTATAAGGAAGTGATCGTGCGAATCGCCGGCGAAGCCGCGTATTCGAAGCTTAAATTCGAGTCCGGCGGCCACCGCGTGCAGCGGGTGCCGGCAACAGAAACGCAGGGCCGTATTCACACGTCCGCGTGTACGGTGGCCGTGATGCCGGAAGCGGACGAAATCGGCGAAGTCGAAATCAATCCGGCCGATCTGCGGATCGACACGTTCCGCGCGTCCGGCGCGGGCGGACAGCACATCAACAAGACGGATTCGGCTGTGCGCGTCACGCACTTGCCGACGGGAATCGTCGTCGAATGTCAGGACGACCGCTCGCAGCACAAGAACAAGGACCGCGCGCTGAAGGTGCTCGCGGCCCGCATCAAGGACAAGCAGTCGCACGAGCAGCAAGCGAAGGAAGCCGCGACGCGCAAGAGCCTGATCGGCTCGGGCGACCGCTCGGAGCGAATCCGCACCTACAACTTTCCGCAGGGACGTCTGACGGACCATCGGATCAATCTGACACTGTATCGCCTCGACGCGATCATGGACGGTGATCTCGACGAACTGATCGGTGCGCTCGTCAGCGAGCATCAGGCCGAGTTGCTCGCCTCGCTCGGCGACGCGGACTAAGCGCCGATGACGTCGAACGCGCCGGCCAATCGCAACGGTGCCGCTACGCCCGCCGCACTGTTGCGCGCCTCACCGCTGCCGCCGCTGGAAGCGCGGATTCTGCTCGCACACGTGCTCGGCTGGCGGCAAACGCAACTGATCACGCGCGCCGAGGAAGCGCTCGACAGCGGGTGCGTCGAGCGCTATCTGGCGTTGCAAGCGCGGCGCGTGGCCGGTGAGCCGGTGGCGCAACTCGTCGGCGTCCGCGAATTTTTCGGGCTCGAATTCGAGGTTACGCCGGATGTGCTGATCCCGCGCCCCGAGACCGAATTGCTGGTTGAAACGGCACTCACCGCGATGGAAAATCTCGCCCGCCCGCGCGTGCTCGATCTCGGCACGGGCACGGGCGCGATTGCTGTGGCAATTGCGTCGATGCGGCCCGATGCGCAAGTCAGCGCGCTCGATCGTTCGGCAGAAGCACTTGCGGTCGCCGCGCGCAACGCCGCGCGCCTCGTCGATCCGAAACGGCCCGGCGGCGCCGTGACGTTCACGCAGAGCGACTGGTACGGCTCGCTCGATGCGGCGCTGCGCTTCGATGTGATAGTGAGCAATCCGCCTTATATCGCGAGCGGCGATCCGCATCTGTCGCAGGGCGATCTGCGCTACGAACCGCGCGCCGCGCTCACCGACGAAGCCGACGGCATGAGCGCGATCCGCACGATCGCCGCGGGCGCGCCGGCGCATCTCGCTGCACATGGCGTACTGTGGGTGGAGCACGGCTACGATCAAGCCGAAGCCGTGCGCGAGCTTCTGGCTGCGCGAGGTTTCGCCGACGTGAGATCGGAACGCGATCTTGCAGGCATCGAACGGATCAGCGGCGGGCGGCTCGCTGGCTGAGGGAGCTTGGCGCGGACCGCCGCATCGGCCGCCGCAATCGTCGCCGCAATAGACGCAAAACGCAGGGCGACAAAGCGGCCGTCGGCCGGCGCGGGCGAAATCCGCTATCATTTCAGCCTATTCCCTACACATACCGGAACCGCAAGGTCAGTCATGGATACGCAACAACGCATCAAGCAAATCGTCGACGAAAACAACGTCGTGCTCTTCATGAAGGGCAGCGCCCAGTTCCCGATGTGCGGCTTTTCCGGTCGCGCAATCCAGATTCTGAAGGCATGCAACGTCAACGAGTTCAAGACGGTCAACGTGCTCGAAGACGACGAAGTCCGCCAGGGCATCAAGCAGTTCTCGAATTGGCCGACCATTCCGCAGCTTTACGTGAAGGGCGAATTCGTCGGCGGCTCGGACATCATGATGGAAATGTACGAATCGGGCGAACTGCAGCAACTCTTTGCCGCAACCTGAACGTCCACTTCAAAGCTGCTCTGAAAAGGCGCCGCGAGGCATGGAAACACGCGCTCCAATGCCCCGCCGGCTGATTGTCGCGATCACCGGCGCGACCGGCGCCATTTACGGCATCCGTCTGCTCGAGACGCTGCGCAAAGTCGGCGGCGTCGAAAGCCATCTGCTGATTTCCAGCGCCGGCTGGCTCAATATTCAGCACGAACTCAAGCTCGGCAAGGAAGACGTGCATCCGCTCGCGGATGTCGTGCACTCCGTGCGCGACGTCGGAGCAAGCATTGCGTCCGGTTCTTTCGCGACAGACGGCATGGTCGTCGCGCCGTGCTCGATGAAAACGCTCGCGAGCGTCGCGCATGGTTTCTCGGACAACCTGATTACCCGTGCCGCCGACGTCACGCTGAAGGAACGCCGTCGGCTTGTGCTGCTGGTGCGCGAAACGCCGTTCAACCTCGCACATTTGCGCAATATGACGGCCGTCACCGAAATGGGCGGCGTGATCTTTCCGCCCTTGCCTGCCTTCTACAATCAACCTGCCAGCATCGACGAGATGGTGGATCACACGGTAGCGCGCGTGCTCGATCTGTTCGCGCTCGGGCCGGCGTTGTCGCCCTCGTGGGCGGGATTGCGCGGCGCCGACGAGTAACCCTCGGACGAAATACGCCCACGGCTGAAAGAACGGGCGCGCTGAGAGTAGCGGGTTGCCAATCGTCGCCGCGGTTGCCAGCCGTGCCTGCTACAAACGACAGGCAACGGCACTCGCCGCCAACAATTACCAACAGTCGGAACACAATCAATTCCACTTTCGGCCATTTATCAAACGGCGGTGCGGCTCTATATTGGCAGCAACCGAACTTCCGATCGCGCCTCGCGGCCGCGCCGCTGCCATGAACCGCTTACCTTCGCTTTTCCTTTCCCACGGCGCGCCGACGTTGCCGATCGACCCGTCGCTGCCGTCCGCTGAATTCGCCGTGCTAAGCGCGCAGTTGCCGCGTCCTCAGGCCGTCCTGATGCTGTCCGCCCATTGGGGAACGGCGCAGCCGGTCGCAAGCACGTCGACGGAACCTGAGACCATCCACGATTTTTTCGGGTTTCCGCGCCAGCTCTATGAAATCCAGTATCCGGCGCCCGGTGCGCCCGATCTCGCGCGACGTGCGTCCGTTTTGCTCGGCGATAGCGGCATCCACGCCGACGTGCAGCCGCACGGCCTTGACCACGGCGCATGGGTGCCGATGCTGCTCATGTTTCCCGATGCCGATGTGCCCGTCGCGCAGTTGTCGATCCAGCCGCGCCTGGACGCGGAACACCATTTTCGCGTCGGCCGCGCGCTGCGCTCGTTGAGGGAGCAAGGCGTCATGGTGATCGGCTCCGGGCAGATCACGCACAATCTGCGCGCCGCCGATTTTTCGGCTCGGCCCGAGGACGCCGACCCCCGCGTCGCCGACTTCACCGACTGGTTCGAGACCAGGCTCGCCGCGCGCGACATCGACGAGTTGCTCGACTATCGCCGCCGCGCGCCGCACGCCGTGCTGATGCATCCGACCGACGAGCATCTGCTGCCGGTATTCGCAGCGCTCGGTGCCGCCGACGACGATTATTCGCTGACAGTTCAATCGCTTGGCACATACCAGCGTTCGCTCGCGATGACGAACTACGTGTTCGGGACCGCCGCGTGAGCGTCGGGGACGGCACGGTGCACGCGGCCGCAAGAGGCCGTAGAAGAACGAAAAAGCCCGCCTGAGCAGGACTCAGGCGGGCTTTTCATATTGCGTCGGACCTTTGGACCGCTCAACCGAAGGAGTGGACGGCGCAGCCAGCGTCTTAATGCGCGCCCATCCCCTCGAGGACTTCGTCGTGCGTCTGACGCTCTTCGAGATACTCAGAGCGGTAGCCGCTACGCACACCCCAGTAATAGAACACGAGCGAGAACGCGATCACCACCAGCATGTCCCAGCCGTACGGCAGAATGCCGTGGCCGCCGAACTCCTTGCTGCCGATCAGCGACAGAATCGCCATGATCGGCAGATACGCGACCAGCCACCACGCCGCCTTCAGATCGCGGCCCCAGCCGCCGAAACCCGACTTCGCCTGAAAGTAGAAGTACACCGGCAGCGCGACGACCATCAACAGGATGATTTCGCCCGTCAGCGGCCATTTCGCCCAATACAGAATCAGCGATGCGCAGACGAAGGCGAACGGCGCAATCACCTGCATGCCCGGAATGTGCAGCGGGCGCTCGAGGTCCGTCGCCGCGCGGCGCAGCGCCATCAGGCTGATCGGCCCCGTCAGATACGAAATCACGGTCGCGACCGAAATGACCGCCGCGAGCGAACTCCAGCCGCGGAAGAAAAACAGGAAGATGAACGAGACCAGCAGGTTGAACCACATCGCCGGACGCGGCACGCCGTAGAACGGATGCACGTTGCCAAAGATCTTCGGCATTGTGTTGTTGCGCTCCATCGCGTAAATCATACGCGTGGTGGTCGCCATGTAGGTCGTGCCGGTGCCGCTCGGGCTGACGAAGGCGTCGACGTACAGCAGAATCGCCAGCCAATTCAGGTTCAGCGCGATCGCCAGTTCCGCGAACGGTGAAGCGAAGTTGAAGTGGCTCCAGCCTTTCATCACGTCGGTCGGGCTCACCGCGCCGATATACGCGACCTGCAGCAGCACGTAGATCACGAGCGCGAGCAGAATGGAGCCGATCACCGCGAACGGCACGCTCTTCGCCGGATTGCGCGCTTCACCGGCAAGGTTGATCGGGCTCTGGAAACCGTTGAACGCGAACACAATACCGCTCGTCGCGACCGCGGTCAGTACAGCCGACCAGCCGTAGGGCGCGAACGTGCTCGCTTCGCCGAAGTTTTCCTTGTGAAAACCGGTCAGCATCAGGCCGAGGATCGTCGCGCCCGGAATGAGAAACTTGAAGATCGTGATGGCGGAATTGGCGCGCGCGAATAGTTTCACGCCCCAGTAATTCAGCAGAAAGTAAATGATCACGAGGGCTGCCGAGAGCAACAGCCCGTTCGTAGTTAACGATCCATCTACGAATAGAGCGTGCGCCCAGTCGTACGGCCAGGTGCTCATGTATTGAATGGATGCCTCGGCCTCGATTGGAATCACCGACACGATGGCGATCCAGTTGGCCCACGCGCTAATGAAGCCGACCAGCGCGCCGTGCGAATACCGCGCGTAACGTACCATGCCGCCCGACTCCGGGAACATCGCGCCCAGTTCAGCGTAGGTCAGTGCAATAGCCAGAATCACGACTGCGCCGATGATCCACGCGCAGATCGAAGCCGGGCCCGCGATTTTCGCGGCCTTCCACGCGCCGAACAGCCAGCCTGAGCCGATGATCGAACCCAAGCCGGTCAGCATGAGTGCGAACGGCCCGATGTTCCTTTGTATAGAACTTTTCACGTCTTCTCCTTTTTCAGAACCATGTCGGCACCCCAGACCTGCGCTTGTGACGCTGAAAACGGGTGGCACGCATGCATGCGCGGCGGTTATCCCAGTGGTGCAACCGGCGCGGGCGCGTAGTTTAACGGTTGCACCCGTCGCCTGCAGCGCAAGTAAGGGTTCTCCCTAGCAAAAAATCCGGCTACATAGCAAGCTTTGTAAGCAACTTTTTTGGGGCGCTATCGCGAAATTTTTGTAAAGTTGCCGACCGAGTGTTGACCTTCTCTCGAAATCGCCGTATAACGTTCGGGCAGGATTTCAAGCGGCGAGTGAATTGGTCTTTCGTAGTTCGCCCATCAACGGTACTCCGGTTGGTCCCATTACCCCCTTCCTTGATTTTCATGCACCCATTGGGCTTCGGCCTTATTTACCATCTTTAGGAACAAGTAATATGGAAACCGGTACCGTCAAGTGGTTCAATGACGCAAAGGGCTTTGGCTTCATCACGCCGGACGGCGGCGGCGAAGATCTGTTCGCGCATTTCTCGGAAATCCGCACGGAAGGCTTCAAGACGCTGCAAGAAAACCAAAAGGTTACGTTTGAAGTGAAGACGGGCCCGAAGGGCAAGCAAGCTGCTAACATCAAGCCGGTGTAAGCGCTACGCTGCTTCCTTCTGGACGCGAAAAACCCCGCCTCGGCGGGGTTTTTTTATATCCGTCGCTACTCACTGCGGCGATTATCTTCGCAGTATGCGGGGAGTAGTTGGTGGTTATGCGAACACGCGCCGCGCGTGAATACCGAGTCCCGTTGCGACACTCGCAAGACGATCGCCGAATACCGCTTCTGCATCTGGAAATGCCGCCGCCAATGCGCCGGATAGAAACGCGAGACCAGTCGAGCCGCCCGTGAAGTAAATCGCGCTCATGTCGCGAATCGAAACACCCGCGGCCTGAACCGTGTCGCGCGCGGCCGCTACGATGCGCCGCGTTTCTTCCTGACCGGCTTCAATAAGCTGGGCCTCATCGAACGCGAGGCGCAGATCGTCTTCGACTTCATCAAGGTCGATCACGGTCTCGCCGCCCGCCGCGACGCCGATTTTCGCTTCTTCCGCGTGCGCGGCGAGCGCATGCCCGAGGCGCCGCTCCACCACACGCATCAGACGGTCGTGATACTTGACGTCGGTGAAAAGGTGCCGCATCAGACCGAGTTCGCTGACGCGCTTCGGCGCATAAACCGTGTTGATCAGATGCCACGTTGCGAGATCGAAATAGACGCGATTCGGAATCTCGCGGCCTTCCGGATCGAGCGATTGATACCCGAGTTCGCGCAGAATTGTCGTCAGTTCCACGCGGCGGTCGAAGTCGGTTCCCGCGACGTGCACGCCGTGGTGTGCCAGCACGTCGTCCTTGCGTTCCACCTGGTTCATTCGCTCGGGTCCGACGCGCACGAGCGAAAAGTCCGACGTACCGCCGCCGATGTCGGCCACGAGCACAAGCCCTTCTCGCGTGAGACGCGATTCATAGTCGAATGCCGCTGCGATCGGCTCATACTGGAAGTGAATGTCACGCAAACCTACCGCGCGCGCCGCCGTTTCCAACTGCTTTTGCGCCATCTGGTCGGCACGCGGGTCGTCGTCGACGAAGAATACCGGGCGGCCCAGCACCGCGCGATCGATCGCCGCCCCGGCGCTTTTTTCGGCGGAACGCTTCAGGTGGTCCAGGAAAATTGCGATCACGTCCGTGTACTTGATCGCGGAGCCGTCGCCGAGATCGGTCGAATTCTCGGCAAGCGGCGAGCCCAGGATGCTTTTCATCGAGCGCATCAGCCGGCCGTCGAAGCCGTCGATGTACGCCGCGAGCGCCGCACGCCCAAATTCGCGGGTGTCTTCGTCGGTATTGAAGAAAACCGAGGTGGGCAGCGTCGTGTAGGCGCCTTCGACCGGCGCGAGCTTGAGCGCCGCGCCGTCTGGAACGGCTACGGCCGAGTTGGAAGTACCGAAGTCAATCGCGCAATAGTTCATGGCAGGAATCGCCGCTCACGGCTGGCGCGGACAGGAAGGGGGAGCGGCTTTGTATCACGAAAGCCGGATCAGCATCAACTTGCCAATAGAAAGCCGCGACGTGCAATTGCGGCGCATGCTCGCGGAACACAAATTGCTTCTCCCGGCTGTTCACGTCGTCAGAGCATGCAGCCCAGATAAGGCCGCCAAATTCCACATTCAAGGAGACCTTCAGCAATGAGCGCGCCGCCTGCCGCCGACGTCGAGCGAAGAACCGCCGGGACCATCGAAACGGATTTGCCGTCGCGGCTCGACCGCCTGCCGTGGGGGCGCTTTCACACGCTGATCGTCGTCGCGCTAGGCGTGACATGGCTGCTCGACGGACTCGAAGTGACGCTCGCCGGGGCGGTTGCGAGCGCGTTGAAGTCGAGCCCGTCGCTGCATTTCACCAACGCCGAAGTCGGCCTCGCCGGCAGCGCTTACATCGCCGGCGCGGTGCTTGGCGCGCTCGGCTTCGGCTGGCTTACGGACCGGCTGGGCCGTCGCAAACTTTTTTTCATCACGCTTGCGCTCTATCTTGCCGCGACCGCCGCGACCGCCGTTTCGTGGAATCTGGCCAGTTTCCTGCTGTTCCGTTTTCTGACGGGCGCGGGCATTGGCGGCGAATACACCGCGATCAACTCGACGATTCAGGAGTTCACGCCGCCTCGCGTGCGCGGCTGGGTCGATCTTGCGATCAACGGCACGTTCTGGGTCGGGGCAGGGCTGGGTGCGGCGGGTTCGCTGATCTTGCTGGATCCGCATCTGTTGCCGGGCGACTGGGGCTGGCGCGCGTGCTTTTTCATCGGCGCGGCGCTCGCGCTGATCGTGCTGCCGATGCGCATCTGGGTGCCCGAAAGCCCGCGTTGGCTTCTCACCCACGGCAACGAGCGCGACGCACGTGCGATCGTCGAAGGAATCGAAACGCGCTTTCGCAGCGAAGGCCACACGCTTTCCACGGACGGGCTCATGCGCCTGCGTCTGCGCGCGCGCGGACACACACCGCTGCGCGAGGTGTTTCACACGCTCTTCAATGTGCATCGGCGACGAGCGCTGGTCGGCCTGTCGCTAATGACCGCGCAGGCGTTCTTCTACAACGCGATCTTTTTCACTTACGCGCTCGTGCTAACCGATTTCTACGGCGTGCCGGGCGACCACATAGGCTGGTATCTGCTGCCTTTCGCGCTCGGCAATTTTCTCGGACCGCTCGCGCTCGGCCGGCTTTTCGATGTGATCGGGCGGCGCAAGATGATTGCGTCGACCTATGGCGTATCGGCGATTTTACTGACGGTAAGCGGCTACCTTTTCGAGCAGCACATGCTGACGGTCGTCACGCAGACCGTCGCGTGGATGGTGATTTTCTTCTTCGCATCCGCCGCGGCCAGTTCGGCTTATCTGACGGTCAGCGAATCGTTTCCGCTTGAAATCCGCGCGCTCGCGATCGCCGTGTTTTATGCGTTCGGCACGGCGCTCGGCGGAATCGCCGGGCCAGCTTTCTTCGGGCGGCTGATCGACACGCATCAACGCAGCGAAGTATTCTCCGGCTACCTGGTCGGTTCCGCGCTGATGCTCGCGGCCGCCGTGATAGCAGCGATCTGGGGCGTGGATGCCGAGCGCAAATCTCTCGAACATGTTGCGACGCCGCTCTCCAGCGTCGCCGACGACGCGCCGTAGACGCACCCATAAAAAAAGCGCGGTGTGTGCCGCGCGTTTTCTGAGACCTATGAAGCGGAGGAACCCCGTTCAGAACGGCTTCTTCCAGGCGCCGCCGTAGGCGATTTCCGCAAGCGGCAGACGCTGGCGCACCGACTTCTCACGTTCGCGCAAAACGGGGTCGAGCTTGTCGACGTCGCCGTAATGGCCGAGCGAAATTATGGCGATCGGTTCGACGTCGTTCGGCAGATCGAAAGCCGTGCGGAACGCGTTCGGGTCGAAGCCGCTCATCTGATGCGCGGCGAGGCCGAGCGCATGCGCTTGCAATACGAGCGCCATTGCGGCCGCGCCGGCGTCGTACTGAGCGCAGCGGTTGACTTCGCCCTTGGTCGTGCGCGTCAGCGTGGTGACAGCGATCAGCACGGGCGCCGGCCCGTTCCAGCCCTGGTTAAACGGCACGAGGGTGGCGAATGCCTGCTTGAACGCGACTTCGTCGACGCTGCGGTCGAATACGAGAAATCGCCAGGGTTGTGCGTTATACGAGGAAGGCGCCCAGCGTGCCGCTTCGAGCACAGCGTGCAGGTTCTCGCGGCTCACCGGCTCGCTCGAATACGCGCGCGGGCTCCAGCGACCGGCAATCAGCTCGTGAATGGCAACTGCGGTAGGGGCGGGTTTGTTGGTCATGCGCTTCTCTCAGTAGAAATTCATGATCGCGGGCGGCTGCCCGAGGCCACATAGCATAACCGGGGTTCGGCGCGCGCGCTGCATGAGGCGCGCAGTTAGTTTTTCCGTAGCGTGGAAAGACGCGGGCGCGCTGCGGCGCGGGTCCGCGTCTTTCCCGCGCCGCGTCAGACCGCCTGTGGCTGCGGCGCCTTGGCGGGCCGATTGATCCGCAAAACAATGACGGCAGCCACGAGGCACAGACCACCGGAAATCATCGACGCCACCGTGTACGTGCCGAGGCTCGCGCGCAGCATGCCCGCACCGAGCGCCGCAAACGCCGCGCCGAGTTGATGCCCGGCCACCACCCAACCGAACACTACGGGAGCCGCCTCCTTGCCGTAGACGTCCGTCGCGAGACGCACGGTTGGCGGCACAGTGGCGATCCAGTCCAGGCCGTAGAACACGGCGAAGAGCGGCAACCCGAAAAAGTCGATGCCGAAAGCGTGCGGCAGATACATCAGCGACAAGCCGCGCAGCCCGTAATACCAGAACAGCAGCACGCGGCTATTGAAGCGGTCGGACAGCCAGCCGGAGAGCGTCGTGCCGAACAGATCGAAGATGCCCATCGCCGCAAGCAGCGACGCACCCTGCACTTCCGACATGCCGTAATCGCCGCACATTGCGATCAGGTGCGTGCCAACATAACCGTTCGTGCTGGCGCCGCAAATGAAGAAGCTGAAGAACAGCAGCCAGAAATCGCGCGTCTTGCTCGCCATCGCGAGTGTGCCGAACGCAATCGCGAGCGGATTCTGCCTGGTGGCCGTGGCCGCCGCGGGCGCGTCGTGCGGTTCGCCGTAAGGACGCAGCTTCACGTCCGACGGGCGCTCCGGCAGCAGAAACGCGACCAGCGGCAGCACGATCGCCGCGGCTGCCGCGACGACCCACACCACCTGGCGCCAGCCGTAATGCTCGACGATGGCCGCGAGCATCGGCAGAAATACGAGTTGGCCAGTCGCGGAACTCGCGGTCAGAATCCCCATGACGAGCCCGCGATGCGTGGTGAACCAGCGCGTTACCACGGTCGCCGACAAGGACAGCGCCGCCACCCCCGTGGAACCGCCGACCATCACGCCCCAGATCAGGATCATCTGCCACGGATGCGTCATGAGCGATGACAAGGCCACGCCCGCCGCCATAGTGCCGAGCGCGATCAGCAGCGTGGGGCGCACGCCGAAGCGCTGCATCGCCGCCGCCGCAAAGGGCCCCATCAGCCCGTATAGCGCGATATTCACCGAAATCGCGAGCGAGATTGTCGCGCGGCTCCAGCCGAACTGATGCTCGAGCGGCACCATCATCACGCTCGGCGTGGCACGCGTGCCGGCCGCCGCAAGCAACACCAGAAACACCACGGCGACCGTCAACCAGCCGTAGTGGAAACGCCTGCCTATCAGTTTTGCTGCCCAGTTCATCGGCTCTCCTATCAACGCGGCTTTGACCCGCTCCGCCGTTCGCACTATTACTGTTTCGGTAAAGGACTTGTGACAGATCGGTCACAATTGGTGTTGCGATGTTAGTTACCGGTCGGTAACATGTCAAGGCGTCAATTGAATTCAGGAGCGGTCTATGTCTGAAAGCGAAATCTCCAAGCGCGGCGCCTCGGCGGCGGGGTCTTCGCCAGCTTCTTCGGCTGCTTCCTCGCCAACGTCGCGGCGCGCGCGAAGCAGCAAGACTTCTGGGCCTGAAGCGCAACAGCACCTGCTGAGCGCGGCCGACGAACTGTTCTACCGCGAGGGCGTGCGGGCAGTCGGAGTGGACGCTGTCGTCGAGCGCGCCGGCGTCAACAAGATGAGCCTGTACCGCCAGTTCTCGTCGAAAGACGATCTGGTGATGGCGTACCTGGAGCGCAAAGACGCTCAATTTTTCGGCTATGTCGAAAAGAGCTTCGCGAAACACGCCGGACAGCCGGCCAAGCAGTTGCAGCAATACTTCGATGATCTCGCCGTGCGAGCGTCACTCAAAGATTATCGCGGCTGCCCGTTCGTGAACGTCGCGGTGGAGTTCTCCGATAGCGCCCATCCCGCGCGGCAGTTCGTGTTCCGCAACAAGGAACGCCTGCTCGCGCGCCTAACCGAACTGGCGAGCACCGCGGGCGCCGACGATCCTGAGACGCTTGCGAACGCGCTGGCTTTGCTGATTGAAGGCGTGTACGCAGCGAGCCAGACTTACCGCGCAGGATCCGGCCCGGTGCTCGCCGCGCCGAAGGCCGCCGCACTGCTTATTGCTGCGGCATGCGGCGGGAAGGCGGCGCGCTAGCCGTTGGGGGCGTGGTTCCTCGCTTGCCTGTACGGCTTCGATTCTCAACTCCGCTCTCCGGGTGCCGCTGCGGCTTGCGTTTCGCACGCTTGGCGTTACAGCTTCGTTTTTGCGGCTTCTTTTGCGGCTTCGTTTTTTGCGGCTTCGTTTGAGGGAACCGCGGGCTGGCCACTGCAGGCGCCGTTAAAATGGCTTTTTGCCCTTATCGCTGCCTGCCATGCCGTTGACCTCCGAATCGCACGACGCTGTCGTTGCCACCACTCGTCACTGGCTGACTGAAGCCGTGATCGGGCTTAACCTGTGTCCGTTCGCAAAAGCCGTCCACGTAAAGGGGCAAATCCGCTATGCGGTTAGCGATGCGACCGACCTGGAAGGCGCGCTGGCCGACCTCGAAATCGAGCTCAAGACGCTCGCCGCCGCAGACCCGACCGCGTTGGACACCACACTATTGATTCTGCCGCAGACGCTAGGCGAATTTCTGCAATATAACGACGCACTGTTCTTCGCCGAAAGAATGCTCGAGCAACTTCGCCTCACCGGCATTATCCAGATTGCGAGCTTTCATCCTTTTTATCAGTTCGAAGGCACTGAACCGGACGATATCGAGAATTACACAAATCGCGCGCCCTATCCGATTTTTCATTTACTCAGAGAAGATAGTATTGAGCGGGCGGTTCAGGCATTTCCCGACGCCGAAGAGATTTACGAGCGGAATCAGGAAACGCTTCGGCGAATCGGGCTCGCCGGCTGGAATAAATTGATGAAGTCCTGATTTATTCGGAAACGAAAAACCTCTCTTTCAGTTCCTCGATGCCAAGCGTTTGCATCACCTCGTCAAGCCGCTCGGCCGGCCGCCGTCGCGGAAGGTCCTTGAACTGCGCGATGATCAGCTCGTTTTTCATCGAGTGCTCCCAGCCCACAAGTTCAGTTACGCTCACCTGATAGCCGTGTGCCTCCAATTGGAGGCAACGCAGCACATTGGTAATCTGGCTGCCGAATTCGCGCGTATGCAATGGATGCCGCCAGATTTCCGTCAACGCATTGGCGAGCGATTTGCTTTTGTTCTGGCGTAAAACACCCGCCACTTCAGCCTGACAACATGGCACGACCACGATGTACTTCGCCTTCTTTTCGAGGGCAAAGCGAATCGCGTCGTCCGTTGCGGTATTGCAGGCATGCAGCGCGGTGACGATATCGATTCGGGCGGGCAAGCGGTCCGACGTAATGGATTCCGCTACGGACACATTTAGGAACGACATGCCCTTGAAGCCCAGCCGTGCCGCCAGTTCCTCCGACCTCGCGACGAGCTCCTCGCGCGTTTCAATGCCGTAAATGTGCGACGCCCCACCTGCGGCATCCTGAAACTGCTTGAAGAACAGGTCATACAGGATAAAACCTAGATATGACTTGCCCGCGCCGTGGTCGACGAGCGTTACGGCGCCCTGCTCGTCCTTCAAGTCCTTGAGCAAGGGCTCGATGAACTGGAACAGGTGATAGACCTGCTTCAGCTTGCGGCGGCTGTCCTGGTTCATCTTGCCGTCGCGCGTCAGGATATGAAGCTCCTTCAGCAGTTCGATGGACTGGTTCGGGCGAATTTCGTGGGTTTTACTGGACATCGTGGGGAACCGCCAGTGATTGCAACGCGAACGTGCGTCAGGTGACGGAAAAAAGAAAAAGTTGCTGCCAGTTTACCCAAACGACGGCCCGCTCACCGAAGAGCCGCGCAAAAACTGCCGGAAGTGCAACATTCCTGGAACACTTCCTGCTCCTAACGGCACGACGCGGGACGTTTCCCGAGCGGCACAGAACCGCTTCGCGCGGTCGGGTTTCCGGGGCTTACGCGGTGATGCCGATAACAATAGGCTACCGGCCGTGATCACGACACACGGACCGGATGCATGTGGGGAGGGCGGCTCGGTAACACGAGCCGAACGTTACGTAACCGGCAGCGCCACGCGATCTCAACTGGATGCGCGCCCGGACAATAGAAGAGGCAGCAATGGATACGGTACCCAACGGAAACGTCGAACAGAAGTTCCAGGAAATGATGGCGAAGCTCACCGCCATGCCGGCCTGGTCCGAAAAGCAGCAACTGGAACTGGAAATGGCGCGCGACATCTCAACCGAAATGCTTCGTCTTGCGGAAGTCATGCGGGACGGGAGCGCCGACATGGAGACATGCCTGACGCTGCTCAAGTACGCCAAAGTGCTCGACTTCGTGATGACGACGCTGGCTTCGCGGCGCGATATCAAACCGCAAACGCTGCGGGTCATCTTCAAGCTTGCTGGCCTCAAGGTGGACGAGGCTTACCCGAGCTAAGGTCCGGCGAGACATCGCAGACAACATCGAACCCACGCCGCGACTCGCGCGAGTGGCCCGCCGCCGCTCGCCTCCCCCGCGAGTCAGCGCGGCGGCTCTTCATCCCGACCGGCTCTAATCAGGCACGCGGCGCTTCGACCGGCGGCGTGCCTTCGTGGAAGAGCGTCCTCAATTGCGAACGTAGTTCCGGCGAATCGTCGTGTTTGTGCACGCTGACGGCATGCTGCACGGCCGCGTCTAGCAGTTCGTCGTCGTTGTCTGCCGAGAGCGCAACGGTGCAATTCATTTCGCTCGGGAATTCGCGGCAGTCGATGTATTTGCGCGTCATGGCAGTCTCCGTCATCGATATGTTAAGGCTTCCACGCAGGCGTAACGCGCGAACCCGAACCCGCCACTGCCGATGCCACGACATGCGGCGAGGTGGACAACGCGATTACTCGTATGACGTAGGGAATGACGCGAATGCGCCGAATGGAAGGTGTGCAGAAATTATAGTTCGCCATGCTGAATAAGAAAGTTGTGGGCCGTACGAGTGAGGGAGCGAGGGCGCCGGAATCCAGCGTTCTCACGCCCGTTTAGCGGTGGGCGCGTTTTGCTCCACGCTGTGTGCGGTGTGTGAAAATAGCGCGCTTCGTGGCGCATTCCGGCGGGTTGCTGCGCGTTGCGTTGGCTCCTGATGCCTTCGTAGCGCCCTGTGGTCGTTGTTAGCGCCCCTTCGCGCTGTCCGGCCGTCGGTGCTGGCGGCGCGCCGCCTCTTTCGCTCAGGTCCGCATGTCATCTTCGTTCGATTCTGCCCGCGTCGCTGTCATCGGCGGAGGCCCCGCCGGTCTGATGGCGGCCGAGGCGCTTTCTCTGCAAGGCGTGCAGGTCGACGTCCATGACGCGATGCCCTCCGTCGGCCGCAAGTTCCTGATGGCCGGCAAAGGCGGCATGAACATCACGCATTCCGAACCGCTCCAACCGTTTCTCGATCGCTACGGCGCGCGCCGCGAATGGATTGCGCCCCTGCTGCAAACCTTCGGACCAGACGCGTTGCGCGCCTGGCTGCGAGGGCTCGGTGTCGAGACTTTCGTCGGCAGTTCGGGACGCGTTTTTCCCACCGACATGAAAGCCGCCCCAATGTTGCGTGCGTGGCTGCATCGGTTGAGGGAAGGAGGCGTGCGCTTTCACATGCGGCATAAATGGATCGGCTGGCAAGTTGACCCCGAGACTGCCGCTAATGCGCTTGCGACGCCCAATGCCGCGCACTCGCTTTCGTTCGCGACGCCGGACGGTGAACAGGCGGAGACCTACGACGCGGTCGTATTGGCACTCGGCGGCGCGAGTTGGCCGCGCCTCGGATCGGACGCGGCCTGGGTGCCCTTGATCGCGTCGCGCAAGGTGCCTGTGCGCCCGCTGCAACCGGCGAACTGCGGCTTCGACGCGGACTGGAGCCCTTATCTGCGCGAGCGTTTCGCCGGTCAGCCGGTGAAGTCCGTGGCCATTTCACTTGCCGATGTAGACGGAAAAGTCCACAATCGACAAGGTGAAATACTTTTGACCGAAACGGGCCTCGAGGGCAGTTTGATTTATGCGTTGTCGGCGGCGATTCGCGAGCGAATCCTCGCTGACGGCGAACTCACGATCACGCTGGATCTGGCTCCGGGCCTGGCTCTTGAGCGAGTGATAGCGGAGGTGACGAGGCCGCGCGGCTCACGGTCGATATCGAGCCATCTGCACGGAAGAGTCGGGATCAACGGCGTGAAACTGGCCTTACTGCACGAGATTCTGCCGAAGGACGTTTTCGCCGATGCCGCGCGCCTTGCGCACGCTATCAAGGCGCTACCGGTACGGCTCGTTCGCGCACGCCCAATTGCAGAAGCGATCAGTAGCGCCGGGGGCATTCCGTTCGAAGCGCTTGATCGGGATTTGATGATCGAGCGCTTGCCTGGCGTCTTTTGTGCGGGAGAAATGCTCGATTGGGAAGCGCCGACGGGGGGTTATCTGCTGACTGCATGTTTTGCGAGCGGTCTGGTGGCCGGGCGCGGCGCGGCGGCGTTTGTGCGGGCGCGCGCCGCGTTGCGGTGAAGCGGGGACGATGTCGCTAAACGGACGGGGCGTTGGGTCCGTGGGTCGTGGGGTCGTTGAGCCGTTGTCCCGATAAGCCGTTGGGCCGCCGACCCACTGAGCCACTGCCCCGCAGAGCCTCTGCGCCGTATTCAGCCCGCATCAAGACCGCACCTTCAGTCGCCACAGCGATGTAACTTCCGCGGCCCGCGCCGCGTGCAGCGGATCGGCTTCGTCGGTCGATTTGGGGTGCCTCGGACGAATATCCTCGCGCCCCATCACCGTCAGCCCGGCATTGTCGATGGCCGCAAGCAACCACTCGCGCCTGCGCAAACCGAGGTGCTCGGCGAAATCCGACAGAATGAGCCAGCCTTCGCCGCCGGGCGACAAATGCTCCGCCAAACCATTGAGAAAACCGAGCAGCATGCGGCTTTCCGGATCGTACACGGCATACTCGATCGGCGAAGCCGGCCGCGCCGGCACCCACGGCGGGTTGCACACCACCAGCGGCGCGCGTCCGTCGGGAAACAGGTCCGCTTTCACGACGTCGACTTGCTGCTCGTACCCGAGACGCACAATGTTCTCCCGCGCACAAGAAAGCGCACGCGGGTCCTGGTCCGTGGCGACGATTTTCTTCACGCCGCGCTTCGCGAGCAGCGCCGACAGCACGCCGGTGCCGGTGCCGATGTCGAACGCTTTATTCAACGAAGGCAGCGGCGTCCGCGCGACGAGATCGACGTATTCACCGCGCACGGGCGAAAAAACCCCGTAATACGGATGAATCCGCTCGCCGAGCGCGGGAATTTCGACGCCCTTCTTCCGCCACTCGTGCGCGCCTATCAGCCCGAGCAGTTCGCGCAGCGACACGACCGACGCTTCGTCCGTCGGGTGACCATAAGTTTCGATGCACGCCTGCTGCACCTCCGGCGCGCGGCGCAACGGAATCACGTAAGCGGGGTCGAGCGGAATCAGAATCATGCCCAGCGTACGCGCACGTTGCGACTGCGTCTGCCGGTGCAGGTTGAACGCCTCGAGCGGCGTTGCGCCTTGCTTGCGCGGTTTGCGTTCCAGCCGTCGCGTGACCGCCTGCAACAGCTGCCGCGCGTTCTGGAAGTCGCCGTTCCACAGAAGCGCGGTGCCTTCGCACGCAAGCCGGTAGGCGGAGTCGGCGGAGGTCCGGTCATCGGCGACGATCACCCGTTTGGGCGGCGGCACCGCCGCTTCGGAGCGCCAACGCGCGGTGCGGGGGCCGTCGGCTTCGGGCCAGGTGATGCTTGCGGGGCTAGTCATGATGAGGTGGGTCGTGTTGCGGGAGCGACGCGGTAAGACGTGGCTTCGTTGGAGGGCGTTACGCGCGGATGTTGCACCGGTATGCGTGAGCGGATCGCAATGCGGGCCGACGCCCGAATAGTAACCTCTGCCGCCTCGGGCTGCGGCACGCTATTAACCATCGAATTGACAACGAAGATAGACAGTTTCGTCCAAAAACGACAAGGTGAAAGAGATATGGCGAATCTGAGCCCTGGAAACCGCTCACCAAACGGCGACAAGCGGTGATGGGCCACGATTGCGGCCAAGTACCCGGGTCCATAACCACCGGATAACGGCCCAATAAAAAACGGGGTTCCTGACTGAACAGAAACCCCGTTTCGTACTACTGGTGCCGGCTGCAGGACTCGAACCCGCCACCTCATGATTACAAGTCAAGCGCTCTACCTGATGAGCTAAGCCGGCATGAGGCCGTGATTCTACTTCATTTTACGATCTTGAGGCGAGCCCTACCGCCACCTTTCGAACCGTCGTCGTCGGGCTGGTCGCCCTCCGGCGCGCGGTCGGTTTTAGCGGCGTCGTCATCGGCCGCCGAGCGGCTCTCGACCGCCCGCGGCGCACTCGGCGTAACCGGCGCGGCGGCCGGCTCGGTCGTTTCAGCGTCCGCGCCCGAATCCTGCGCTTCACCGCCCGCCGACTCGACCGGAAACGCCATGCCCTGCCCGTTTTCGCGCGCGTAGATCGCCAGGATGTTGGCGACCGGCACCTCGATCTTGTGCGACTTGCCGGAGAAACGCGCGCTGAATTCGACCCACTCGTTGCCCATTTGCAGCTGGCTCGTGGCCTCGAAGCTAATGTTCAACACGATCTCGTTGTCGCGCACGAATTGCCGCGGCACGCGCGTCTGGTTGTCGACGCGCACTGCAATGTGCGGCGTGTAGCCGTTATCCGTGCACCACTCGTACAGCGCCCGCAACAGGTATGGCTTCGTGGAAATCTCTTGCATCAGCGGTCCTCTTACCGGCCACGGGCGCACGCGCGTCAAGCCACGCGGGCGCCCGCAACCCAAAAGCCAAATCAACGACGCATCACCTTTTCCGAAGGCGTCAGCGCCTCGATATAAGCCGGACGGCTAAAAATGCGCTCGGCGTACTTCATCAGCGGCGCCGCATTCTTCGACAACTCGATGCCGTAATGATCCAGACGCCACAGGAGCGGCGCGATCGCGACGTCGAGCATCGAGAACTCCTCGCCGAGCATGTACTTGTTCTTCAGGAAGATCGGCGCGAGTTGCGTCAGGCGGTCGCGGATCGCGAGGCGCGCCTTCTCGTGATTCTTCTCGGCGGCCTTGCCCTTCTCGTTCTCGAGCGTGCCGACGTGAACGAACAGCTCCTTCTCGAAGTTCAGCAGGAACAGGCGAGCGCGCGCGCGCTGAACCGGATCGGCCGGCATCAGCTGCGGGTGCGGGAAGCGCTCGTCGATGTACTCGTTGATGATGTTCGATTCGTAAAGAATCAGGTCCCGTTCGACGAGAATCGGCACCTGACCATACGGATTCATCACGGCGATGTCTTCCGGCTTGTTAAACAGGTCGACGTCGCGGATCTCGAAGTCCATGCCCTTTTCGAACAACACCAGCCGGCAACGCTGGGAGAACGGGCAAGTTGTGCCGGAATACAGAACCATCATGTTTACGTTTCCTCAAAAAGCTGAAGGGCCAGCGCGCGGAAAAACCGTTCACAGGTTTTTCCTGGCGCCGGCCCCACGCCGTGTAGCGGCGTGATTATTTGATATGTTTCCAGTACGCGGCGTTCAGTCGCCAGGCGAAAAAGCTCAGAATGCCGAGGAACATCAGCACCCACACGCCAAGCTGCTTGCGGGTTTTCTGAGTCGGCTCGGACATCCAGGACAGATACGACACAAGGTCGGCCACAGCAGAATCATAATCTACCGGCGACATCGTCCCCGGAGTGACCTGCTGGAAGCCCACAAATTTGTGCACCGTTTCGCCCGTTCTTTCGTCGACTTCGTCACCGAACTTCGCGGTACGTTGCCCCTGAAGCTGCCACAGCACGTGAGGCATGCTCACGTTCTCATACACCAGATTGTTCCAGCCGGTCGGCCGCGTATTGTCGCGGTAAAAGCTGCGCAAATACGTGTAAAGCCAGTCCTTGCCGCGCGCCCGCGCCTCCACCGATAAATCCGGCGGACTCGCGCCGAACCACGCTTTCGCGTCATCCGGGCGCATCGCCACGGTCATCGTGTTGCCGACCTTGTCGGTGGTGAAGAGCAGGTTCGACTGAATTTCGTTCGGCGTAATGCCGAGATCGGTCAGCCGGTTGTAGCGCACGAGGTTCGCACTGTGGCAATTCAGGCAGTAGTTTACAAACAATTGCGCACCGTGCTGCAAAGAAGCGAAATTGTCCGCGTTATCCGGCGCGCGGTCGAGATGAACATTCTCGTCCGCGAACGCCGGGCCGCTCAGCACGGCGAGCAGTGTCGCGCCGATCAGCGCGCACGTCGAAAGCAGTTTCTTCATCTTCGTGTTCTCCTCGCTCGCCATTAGTGGGACTTGAACCGCACCCGCTCGGGCGGCTGCTTGAACGTGCCAAGCCTCGTCCAGAACGGCATGCCGAGGAAAAACGCGAAGTAGATCAACGCGCACACCTGCGCAATCAACGTAGCGGCCGGCGACGGCGGTTTAGTGCCGAGGAAGCCCAACGTCAGGAAAGCGAGCACGAAGATCCCGTAAAACACCTTGTGGAAGAACGGCCGGTAACGGATCGACTTCACCGGCGAGCGGTCAAGCCACGGCAGAAAAAAGAGCGAAATCACCGCGCCGCCCATCACCACCACGCCCCAGAACTTGGATTCGGTGAACGCCATCGCCAGAATCACCAGCACCGCGAGCACCGGCAAGCCGAACTTCCACTTGCCGCGCGCGCGCACCAGCGCAAGCAGACCGAGCAACGCGATCACGACCATCAACACGATCTTGAACGGATCGGTCGTGGCACGCAGCATCGCGTAAAAGGCCGTGAAGTACCACACGGGCGCGATTTCCTGCGGCGTTTGCAGCGGATTCGCCGGAACGAAGTTGTTGGCCTCGAGGAAGTAGCCGCCCATTTCCGGCGCGAAGAAAATTATCGCCGCGAAGATCATCAGGAAGACCGACACGCCAAAGAAGTCGTGCACCGAGTAGTACGGGTGGAACGGGATGCCGTCCAGCGGAATGCCGTCCGGGTCCTTCTTCGCCTTGATCTCGATGCCGTCCGGATTGTTCGAACCGACTTCATGCAGCGCCACGAGGTGCGCCACGACAAGTCCGAGCAGCACGAGCGGAATCGCGATCACGTGAAACGCGAAAAAGCGGTTCAACGTGACGTCCGACACCACGTAATCGCCGCGAATCCACAGCGACAGGTCGGGTCCGATAAACGGAATCGCCGAGAACAGGTTCACGATCACCTGCGCGCCCCAGAACGACATCTGGCCCCACGGCAGCAGGTAGCCGAAAAACGCCTCGGCCATCAGGCACAGAAAGATCGCGCAGCCGAAAATCCACACGAGTTCGCGCGGCTTGCGGTACGAGCCGTACATCAACCCGCGGAACATGTGCAAGTACACGACGACGAAGAACATCGACGCGCCCGTCGAATGCATATAACGGATCAGCCAGCCCCACGGCACTTCGCGCATGATGTACTCGACCGACGCGAACGCAAGCGTCGCGTCGGGCTTGTAGTTCATCGTGAGGAAGATGCCGGTGACAATCTGATTGACCAGCACCAGCAGCGCGAGCGAACCGAAGAAGTACCAGAAATTGAAGTTCTTCGGCGCGTAATACTCGGAAACGTGCTTTTTCCAAGTGGACGTGAGGGGAAAACGCCGGTCGATCCAGCCGACCAGCCCGGTCGTCTCTACTTCGTGTTCGATCGCCATTACGCTTCTCCTTTCTCGTCCTTGCCGATCACGAGCCCGTTGGCCGACGTGAACATATAAGGCGGGATGTCGAGGTTCTGCGGCGCAGGTTTGTTCTTGAAGACGCGGCCGGCCATGTCATAGGTCGAACCGTGGCAGGGGCACAGAAAGCCGCCAGGCCAGTCGTCCGGAAGATTGGGCTGCGCGCCCTCCATGAAGCGCGGCGTCGGCGTGCAGCCTAGATGGGTGCACACGGCAACGGCGACAAATATGTTCTTGCGGTCGGTGCGCGAACGGAATTCGTTGTTGCAGTATTCCGGCAACGGCATCGAAAAAACGTTCTTGCTGTGGGGATCGGCTACTTCGTTATCGGCTTTCTGGACATCGGCGAGCATTTTGTCCGTGCGGTTGATGATCCAGACCGGCTTACCGCGCCATGCAACGGTCATCATGTCGCCGGGCTTCAAGTTGCTGATGTCCACTTCGACCGGGGCACCTGCTGCCTTGGCCTTTTCAGATGGTGCAAACGAACTAACAAAGGGTACGACAGTGGCAACGCCTCCAATGCCACCTGCTACGGTCGTCGCTATCAGCCAGGTACGGCGGCTGCCGTCGACGCGTTCATCTTCCTTGTCTCGCATCACACGCCCCACTTCTGAGTTGGATTTTTCCTTCACGTCGCTTCTACCGCCGCTAGTTTGCTCGAATGGAGTCGCCATTTACAAGGCCCGATTGCCAAAAACCGTGCGAAGCCCTTGATAACTCAGGGTTTCTCCGTACTTATCGCAAACTTTTTCGCAGCTTCTTTTAAGTGCCCCCTCCGTTATTCGTGCCTTTTTCTTAGCTAATGCGCATTTGATAATCCCGCGATTCAAACGGGATTGGGGATGTCGATAAAGAGGTGCTCAATATCGAATTGCTCGGACAGGTGCTTGCCCACCGCCTGCACGCCGAAGCGCTCCGTTGCATGATGGCCGGCCGCGAGAAACGCGACGCCGCTTTCCGCCGACGTGTGCATCACCGACTCCGACACCTCGCCGGTCAGATAGACGTCGGCGCCGGCGTTGATTGCTGCGTCGAACATGCCTTGCGCGGCGCCCGTGCACCAGGCTACGCGGCGCAGACTGCGATCCGGGTCGCCGAACACCAGCGGCGCGCGGCCGAGCGTCTGCTCGATTTCTGCGGTGAAGTGCGCGAGCGTGATCGGCATCGCGAAAGTGGCGAGCCAGCCGAGGTCGTTTTCGCCGAAGCGCGCGTCGCTGATCCAGCCCATCTTCGCGCCGATCTGCGCGTTGTTGCCGAACTCGGGATGGTCGTCGAGCGGCAGGTGATAGGCGAACAGGTTAAGGTCGTTGCCGAGCAGCAGCTTCAGACGAGCGTATTTGCGGCCGGTGATCTGCGGCGCCTCGTTGCGCCAGAAGTAGCCGTGATGAACCAGCACGGCGTCCGCGCCCCAATCGAGCGCCGCTTCGAGAAACGCCACCGAGGCCGTCACGCCGGTTGCGAGTTTGCTGATTTTGCGGCGCCCTTCCACTTGCAGACCGTTGGGGCAATAGTCCTTGAAGCGCGCGGTTTCGAGGAGATTGTTCAAGTACAATTCAAGTTCGATCCGATCCATATAAACCTCTAGTCTTCAGATGCTTAGACGCTTTTGGCTGTTCTTTGCCCAAGCGGTGACTGTGCTGTTGGCGCTGATGTTCATCATCGCGACCCTCAAACCGCAGTGGCTCCAGCGTCAAGGGCAATTCGGCAAGCAGCTTGCCGAACCAATCGTCGCCCTTCGAGAAGTGGCGCCTGGCATCGGCAGCGGGCCGGCAACGGCGTCTTATGCCGACGCCGCTCAAAAGGCCATGCCCGCGGTCGTCAATGTGTTTTCCAGCAAAGATGGCTCACTGCCGCCGGATCCGCGCGCGAAAGATCCGCTGTTCCGCTACTTCTTCGGCGACAAGAACAATCGCAAGCAACGGGAGCAACCGGCAGCGAACCTGGGCTCCGGCGTGATAGTGAGTTCAGAAGGGTACATTCTAACGAACCAGCACGTGGTCGACGGCGCCGATCAGATCGAAATCGCGTTGGCCGACGGCCGCACCACGAATGCCAAGGTGATTGGCATCGATCCCGAAACGGATCTGGCCGTGCTCAAGGTCAACATGACGAACCTGCCCACCATCACGCTTGGCCGCATGGAACAGACCCGGGTGGGCGACGTCGTGCTCGCCATCGGCAATCCGTTCGGCGTCGGACAGACGGTGACAATGGGCATCGTCAGCGCGCTCGGGCGCAACCATCTCGGCATCAATACGTTCGAAAACTTCATTCAGACCGACGCGGCGATCAATCCCGGCAACTCGGGCGGCGCGCTCGTCGACGTGAACGGCAATCTGCTCGGCATCAACACCGCCATTTACTCGCGCTCGGGCGGTTCGCTCGGCATCGGCTTCGCGATTCCGGTCTCGACTGCGCGCAGCGTGCTCGAGAGCATCATCACCACCGGTTCGGTCACGCGCGGCTGGATCGGCGTCGAGCCGCAAGACGTCACGCCGGAGATTGCCGAGTCGTTCGGGCTCGATCAGAAGTCGGGCGCGATCGTCGCGGGCGTGCTGAAGAACGGTCCGGCCGACCGCGCGGGCATCAAGCCGGGCGACATTCTGGTGAGTGTGAACGGCCAGGAAATCACCGACACCACGCGCTTGCTGAACGTCATCGCGCAAATCAAGCCGGGCACGGCCGCGAAGGTGCACCTGGTGCGCAAGAACCGCGAGTTCGATCTCGACGTGATCATCGGCAAGCGCCCGCCGCCGCCGAAACAGCCAGTCGACGACAGCGATCAGCAGGACGACGACGGCGGTTAACGGGCGAGCGGTAACCTCGCGCACGCTTAACCGTGAGGGGAAACGCAGAACGCAAAAAGGGCAGTCCGTGACGGACTGCCCTTTTTGTTTGGCCGCACTCCGCACTGACCGCCCCGCAAGCGTCGCGGCGCGCTCAAATCAAGCCGGCGGACTCGCGTCTTCAACAACGGCCGGTTGCTTGCCGACAATCAACCGCGCAGCGACGATGCCCGCCTCGTATAGCACGATCAGCGGAATGGCGAGAATGAGCTGCGAGAACACGTCTGGCGGCGTGACCACGGCTGAAATGACGAACGCGCCGACGATCACATACGGTCGAATCTCCTTGAGCTTCTTGAGCGTTACCACGTTCATGCGAACCAGCAGCACGACGACGATCGGCACTTCGAACGTCACGCCGAACGCGATGAACATGGTGAGCACGAAGCTCAGGTAATTGTCGATATCGGTGGTCATTTCCGCGCCCAACGGCGCGTTGTAATGCGCCATGACGCGGAAGATGGTCGGGAACACCACGAAGTACGCGAAGGCCATGCCGCAGAGAAACAGCGTATAGCTGCTGCCGACCAGCGGCCCGACGAGCTTCTTTTCATGCTGATAAAGGCCCGGCGCGACGAACGCCCAGATCTGATACAGCACGATGGGCAGCGCGATCACGAAAGCGACCAGCATCGTCACTTTCATCGGCACGAAAAACGAACCGGTCACGTCGGTGACGATCATCTTGCCGTCTTTCGGCAGGTTCTGCATCAGCGGGCGCGCCAGCAGCCGGAAGATATCCGGCGCCCAATACACCAGCCCGACAAACACCACGATGACGGCTAGGCCCGCGCGGATGATCCGGTCGCGCAATTCAACGAGGTGGGAAATGAAGGTCTCTTCAGTGCCTTCGTCCTGGCTTTTCTGGGGGTCGCTCACACCGGCCCTCGGTTAGAGATTGTCGTTCTGATCATCAGAAAAACCGCGTCGGACGACGCATGGTGGCAGGCGTATGCCGCGCGACGCGTGCTGCACCCGACTGCACGCGCGTGCGGCGGGTGGTTGCGCGCTTGTACCAGGTGGGCATTGCGGTTTGCTTGACGCGCCAGTTCTTGCGCCTTGGTGCCCCCGCGGGCGTGCTGCTTTGCCACGAAGTGTTGCCGGCGTCTTCGACTGCACCGCCGGCAATGCTTGGCGACACCGACGTGCCGCTATTCCATGCGTCGTTCAGCTCGGCCTCATGCTTGCGCAGATTTTCCTGCACGGACGTCTGGACATTGTTCGCCGCCGTTTCGAACTCGGTTTTCATGCGACGCAGTTCGTCGAGTTCGATTTCCCGCGTGACTTCCGCCTTGACGTCGTTGATATACCGCTGCGCACGGCCAAACAGCGCGCCGGCCGTGCGGGCGACGCGCGGCAGGCGCTCAGGGCCGAGCACGACCAGTGCGACGACGCCAATCAGCGCCATCTTGGTTAGACCGAGGTCCAGCATGGGGAGAAATGTCCGTCAGTAACGCGGTTAGCCCGCGGCTTAGCGGTAATCGCCCGAACGCGGGGTCTTTTCCTTTGCTTCCACATCCACGGCGCCGTTGCGCGGCAGTTCACGCTGCTGCGCGTCGCTCGCCGGCGTTTCACTTTCCTTCATGCCTTCCTTGAAACCCTTCACAGCGCCACCCAGATCGCCGCCGATATTGCGCAGTTTCTTCGTGCCGAACACGAGCGCCACGATCAACAACACGATCAACCAATGCCAAATACTCAACGAACCCATGACTACTCTCCTTAACCCCGACGCCGCACGTGATGCGGCAAAAATTCGTCTGCCTTGCGGCGTGAATCGAAGCGCATGCGCTTCTTCTATACGTTACGGCGGCTGTACCGCCCTCACCGCCGAGTCCCCACGACACGGTGCTATTGTGACCAGCGAATCGCGTCGCCGAAATTACAACGCGGCAAAAATAACGCCGGCGCGACAGGCTGCTCACCTCGTTTGCGGCGGTCAGCCCATGCGCTGCCACGGACGCGGCCCCGCGAGAATGTGCGCGTGCAGGTGATAGACCTCTTGCCCGCCGCCCGGTCCGGTATTGATGACCGTGCGGAAGCCGGTTTCGCCACCGGTGTATGCCACGCCCAGCTGATCGGCAAGACGCGCCGTCAAAACAAGCATTCTACCAAGCAGCGGCGCATCGCTTTCGGTGCAATCGCTGAGAGTGGCAACGTGCTTGCGCGGGATAACCAGCACATGCGTTTCGGCCGCCGGACGGATGTCGCGGAAGGCGACAAACTCTTCGTCTTCATGGACTTTGGTCGACGGGATCTCGCCGGCGGCGATCTTGCAGAAGAGGCAGTTCGGGTCGTGACTCATCGTATTCCTGATGCGGTGTGGCTAAAGCGCAAAGCGTGGCTTGACACCGCGTGGCGCGGTTCCGGCGCAGTCATACATCGGACGAATCAGAACCACGCACGCGGATTCCCGAGCGGCTTGTTATCGTACAGATACAGCCAGCCCTTGATAATACGGTACAACATCCAGATGCTCACAGCCCACAGCACCGGGATGCCGATCACCACGAAGATCAGCAACCCGCCTATCGCATAGCCCAGGAGGCCGATCCAGAACGTGCGGATCTGCCAGTCGAAATGCGCTTCGTATGGCGTGCCCGCCACATCGCCACGCTTCACATAGTTGATGATGATCGCGACGAGGATCGTCAATCCGCCCGTCAGCCAGTGGACCGCGTACAGCGCGTACAGCACATGCGTGAGCGTGCGCAGGCTGCGTTCCCGCTCCGGCTCGATAGCGTGGCGATACGCTGGCGGCGGATAACTCTCGTGCGACTGTTCCATGCTTGCGTCCTCCCGGGGATGCGTTTTGCGATGCGTTCAGTGCAATGTGGGCGCCGGCGCTCGCCACTTCAAGAAGGGCGGGCAAAACACTAACGAAAAAATCGCGGGGTCAGTCGCCGTTCTGTTCGCGTTCGCGGCTCTTGCGCAGCGCCTTTTCCTCGATACCGGACATGCCTTCGCGCCGCTCCATTTCGGCGAGCACGTCGGCCGGGCTGAGATCGTAGTGCGACAGCATCACGAGGCAATGGAACCACAGGTCCGCGACCTCGCCCACCAGCGCCTTCGTGGGGCCGCCGTGGCGCGTGTCCTTGGCGGCCAGCACGACTTCGGTGGCTTCTTCGCCAATCTTTTTGAGCACCGCGTCGTCGCCCTTATGGAACAGACGCGAGACGTACGAGACGTCGGGATCGCCACCCTTGCGGCTGTCGATGATCGCCGCAAGACGCATCAGCGTGTCGGTCGTGGACGGCGTGGAAGGTGTGGCTGGCGTGGTCTGCGTCATTTGTAAATATGTTCGGGGTCTTTCAGCACGGGATCGGCGGCGATCCAGTCGCCATCTTCGGCCGTGCCTTCGAATTTCTGGAAAAAGCATGAGTGGCGGCCGGTGTGGCACGCAATGCCGGACACCTGCTCGACTTTCAGCAGCACGACGTCTTCGTCGCAATCGAGCCGCACTTCATGCACATGCTGCACGTGGCCGGACTCTTCGCCCTTGAACCACAGGCGCTGGCGCGAGCGGGAGAAGTACACGGCGCGCCCCAGTTCCACCGTTTTCGCCAGTGCTTCGCGGTTCATCCACGCGAACATCAGCACGTCGTTCGTCGACGCTTCCTGCGCGATGACCGGCACAAGGCCGTTCGCGTCCCATTTGACCTTGTCGAGCCAATTGACTGCCGTTGGGTTCACCACGTCACAACCTCACCGAAATGCCTTGCTCGGCCATGAAACGCTTGGCCTCGCCCACCGTGTGCTCGCCATAATGGAAGATGCTCGCGGCGAGCACGGCGTCTGCATGGCCGCTCTTGATGCCGTCGGCGAGATGCTGCAGATTGCCGACGCCGCCCGAGGCGATGACCGGAATCGGCACTGCGTCCGACACCGCGCGCGTGAGCGCGAGGTCAAAGCCGCTCTTGGTACCGTCGCGGTCCATGCTCGTCAGCAGGATTTCGCCCGCGCCGAGCTCGGCCATCTTGCGCGCCCATTCAACCGCTTCGAGGCCAGTGGCTTTGCGCCCGCCGTGTGTGAACACTTCCCAGCGCGGCGCTTCGCCGTCTGCGGATACGCGCTTCACGTCGATTGCGACGACGATGCATTGCGAGCCGTACTTGTCGGTTGCGTCCTTCACGAGTTGCGGATTCGCAACCGCCGACGAGTTCATGCTGATCTTGTCCGCGCCCGCGTTCAGCAGGCGCCGCACGTCTTCGACGGCGCGCACGCCGCCGCCGACCGTCAGCGGAATGAAGACCTGCGAGGCAACCGCTTCGATGATCGGCAGGATCAGGTCGCGCTGATCCGAAGTCGCGGTGATATCGAGGAAAGTGAGTTCGTCCGCGCCCTGATCGTCGTAACGGCGCGCGATTTCGACCGGGTCGCCCGCGTCGCGCAACTCGACGAAGTTGACGCCCTTGACCACGCGGCCAGCGGTGACGTCGAGACAGGGAATGATGCGTTTAGCTAGAGCCATGATCTTGCAAATCCGCCAATACCGCTGATAAGGCCGCTCGCTTCGACTCGATGCGAGCGGTGGTGTGCCGGGGAGGCGAGCCGCGGCGCCGGGGGGGGGGGCGCCTGAAGTGCGCCTCGGGCTGCTCGTGAAGTGCACCTCGATCCACACGTGAGGTGCGCTCTCGGACGGCCTGGAGCGCCGGACTACGCCTGATGTGCGCCACAGACTACGCCCGGGGTGCACCTGCGTTGCGCCTGCGCTACGCTGGACTAATAGCGCGCTTACAACTGCGCCGCATGCGCGTGTCGCTGCGAGCGTTAGCTGCTGGCGCCACGAAAACAAACCGATCGCGCCGCCGCGTTTCACTCACGCGCCACGAGCGCCACAAGCGCCGCAACCGTTCAGGCGTCGTCCGATTCGCGCAGCCGGTCCGCCAAGGTTTGCGCAGCCGCAAAGTCGAGGTCGCCCGAGTAGATGGCCCGGCCGCAGATCACGCCTTCGATGCCTTCGCCCTCGACTTCGCACAGCGATTCGATGTCGGTCAGGTTCGACAGCCCGCCGCTTGCAATCACAGGAATCTTCACCGCGCGCGCAAGACGCACCGTCGCTTCGATGTTGATGCCCTGAAGCATGCCGTCGCGTCCAATGTCGGTGTAAATGATCGACTCGCAGCCGTAGTCCTCGAACTTGCGCGCGAGATCGGCGACTTCGTGGCCCGTCAGCTTGCTCCAGCCGTCGGTCGCGACCTTGCCGTCTTTTGCATCCAGACCGACGATGATATGGCCGCCGAACGCCGTGCACGCGTCCTGCAGAAAGCCAGGATTCTTCACCGCCGCCGTGCCGATGATCACGTATTCGAGACCGTCGTCGAGATAGCGCTCAATTGTGTTCAGGTCGCGGATGCCGCCGCCGAGCTGCACGGGAATCTCGCCGCCCACTTCCTCGATGATTGCGCGAATCGCCTCTTCGTTCCTCGGCTTGCCGGCGAACGCGCCATTCAGGTCGACGAGGTGCAGACGGCGCGCGCCGCGCTCGACCCAATGTCGGGCCATCGCCGCCGGTTCCTCGGAGAATATCGTCGCCTGGTCCATATCGCCCTGTTTGAGGCGTACACACTGACCGTCTTTCAGGTCGATGGCGGGGATCAGCAGCATAGCAATCGGGTGGTGTCTGGGAAGGGGTTGAAGGTCGGCGGCAGCGGCTGGTTGACCAGCCCGCCGGAACGCCGTCTCGCTAGTTTAGTACAACTCTTTCGGCGGCCTTGCGCAGCGGCAGGGCCGCGCGAAGTCGCGGTGCAGCAGCTCTGGCGCGCGGCGAACGTCGCGCTGGTGGCGCAACGACGCACGGCAACGGCACGAAAAAAGGCGTTCACGGGTTCCAGTGCACGAAGTTGCGATACACGCGCAGGCCCGCATCGGCGCTCTTTTCCGGGTGGAATTGGGTCGCGAAGATGTTATCCCGCGCCACCGCCGAGGTAAAGGGCACACCGTACACGGTTTCGCCGGAAGTATGCGCGGCATTGTCGGGCACCACGTAGTAGCTGTGCACGAAGTAGAAGAACGCGTTGTCCGCCACGCCGTCCCACAGCGGATGCGGCTTCGCCTGACGCACACGGTTCCAGCCCATTTGCGGGACCTTGAAGCGCGAGCCGTCGTCCTGAACCTGGCCTTCCAGATCGAAACGCAGCACCTTGCCGGGCAACAGTCCGAGTCCGGGCGTATCGCCCTCCGCGCTCCAGTCGAACAGCATTTGCTCGCCGACGCATACGCCCATCAGCGGCTTCGCTCGCGACGCCTCCACGACCGCTTCCTGCAAGCCGGATTCCGCAAGACTGCGCATGCAATCGGGCATCGCTCCCTGGCCGGGGAGCACCACGCGGTCAGCCGCGCGGATCGCTTCGGGTTGGTCGACGATCGCCACGTCCGCTTCCGGCGCGGCTTTGCGCAATGCCTGCGCCACCGAGCGCAGGTTACCCATGCCGTAATCCACAATCGCTATCGAAGTTTTCATTTCAAGTTAGGCAGCAAAGCCTTCAATCCATCGACGATGAATTCCACCGCCAGCGCCGATAACATCAAACCCATGAGCCGCGTGCCGATGTTGATACCCGTGCGACCAACCCAGCGGGCAATCGGTTCGGCAAGACGCAGCGAAAAAAAACAGATCGCCGCCAGTACCGCGCCGATCAAGATCAGGCTGATTCGGTCGTACCAGTGCGGCGAGCCAGCTGCATAGATGATCGTTGTGCTGATCGCGCCGGGGCCCGTCAACAGCGGAATCGCCAGCGGCACGACCGCGATGTTGTCCTTCTGCTCGGCTTCGTGGCGCTCTTCGGGCGTCGAGCGGCTGTTGCCGATCTGCGCGTTCAGCATGTTGATTGCCATCAGCAACATGATGATGCCGCCGCCCACTTCAAGCGAGCCGACCGAAATGCCGAAGAAGCTGATGATCTGCTGCCCGAGCATCGCGGTTATCGCAATCACGCAGAACACCGAAATCGCCGCGATCCGGATGGTTCTGCGCCGCTCGACGTCGCTCTGATTCGCCGTCAGGCTCATGAAAAACGGAATGGCGCCTATCGGATTGATCAGCGCGAGCAGCGAGATAAACGACTTCAGAATATCCATTGAACACCGGGCGCGCACCGCGCGGTCCCGGTCCTGGTAAATGCGTCGCTTAAAGGCTGCCCTTGGTCGACGGAATCTGTCCCGCCGCGCGTTCGTCCAGCTCCACAGCCATGCGCAGCGCACGACCGAAAGCCTTGAACACCGTTTCCATTTGATGATGAGCGTTCAGGCCGCGCAGGTTGTCGACATGCAGCGTGACGCCCGCGTGATTCACGAAGCCGCGGAAAAATTCGATCGACAGATCGACGTCGAACGTGCCGATGCGCGCGCGCGTGAACGGCACGTGAAATTCGAGTCCCGGACGGCCGGAAAAGTCGATCACGACGCGCGACAGCGCTTCGTCGAGCGGCACGTACGAGTGGCCATAGCGGCGAATGCCCTTGCGATCGCCGATTGCTTTTGCGACAGCCTGACCGAGCGTGATGCCAGTGTCTTCGACGGTGTGGTGGTCGTCGATATGCAGGTCGCCATGCGCCTCGATGTCGAGATCGAACAGGCCATGCCGCGCGATCTGGTCGAGCATGTGGTCCAGAAACGGCACGCCGGTGGCCAGCTTCTGCTGACCGGTGCCGTCCAGATTGATCTTGACACGGATCTGCGTTTCGCTGGTATTGCGAACGACTTCCGCAAGGCGCATGGTAATTCCTCGAATCTAGCTGTGAAGCGATAGTAGTGTGGGATGGGAACGGCGAACCGCTGCGTGTCGCAGTCCGCTCAGTGCAACACAAGTTTCAGTGCGGCGAGCAACTGGGCGTTTTCCTCGGGAGACCCGACGGTCAAACGCACGCAATTGGCCAGCAGTGCATGCATTTTACTCACGTTTTTGATCAAAACCCGCGCAGTCAGCAGGGTTTCGAACAGAACCGAAGCATCCGGCACGCGCACAAGAAGAAAGTTGCCGGCGCTCGGAAAGACTTCGGCGCCTGGCAATTCAGCCACGGCCTGCGCGAGTTTCGTGCGCTCGTCGCGCAATTGCGCGGCTTGCGAGTCGAGCACATCGACGTGGTCCAGCAGGAAATCCGCCGCCGCCTGGGTCAGCACGTTGGTGTTGTACGGCGGGCGCACCTTGTCCAACTCGGTCAGCCAGGCGGGCTTTCCGACCAGATAACCCAGACGGATGCCGGCGAGACCCAGCTTCGACACGGTGCGCATTACGACGACGTTGTCAAACGCGTCGGCGCGCGGCAGCCAGCTTCGCTGCGCGAACGGCTGGTACGCTTCGTCGATCACCACAAGACTTTTCGTCGCCGCGGCGATGATGCGCTCCATGTCGGCGTCGTCGAACAACGTGCCCGTGGGATTGTTCGGGTATGCGAGATAGACGACCGCGGGCTCGTGCTCGGCGATTGCCGCGAGCATGGCTTCGGTGTCGAGCGTGAAGTCCGCGCTCAGCGGCACGCCGACGAACTCCACATTCGCGAGCTTCGCCGACATCTGATACATGACGAAGCCCGGCATCGGTGCGAGCACCTTGGCGCCCGGCTTCGCGCATGCGATCGACACCATGCTGATGATCTCGTCCGAGCCGTTGCCGAGCAGCACGTCGCAGCCGGCCGGCACGCCCATTACGCGCTTGATCTTCTCGATCAGCGCTTCGGGGCGCGGCGCCGGATAACGGTTTAGCGCGACGCCCGCCAGATGCTCGCCAAGATGCGCGGCCAGCACGGGCGGCAGCGGAAAGGGGTTTTCCATTGCGTCGAGCTTGATGTAGCCGGTCGCGTCCGGAACGGGATAGCTCGTCATCGCGAGCACGTCGCGGCGGATGATGTCTTGAGGTGTCGTCATAGGTCAGTTGGCCGGCCGTGTGCGTCGCATGCATCTGGCGCATGGAACGCTTCGGACTCGCCTCGTTTCGCGGCGGGCTTGCCGCGCCAGGTTGGTCTGCGTTGTCGTTGTTGGATGCGGATTCGTGAAATGGCGTTGCGCGGTACGTGGCGGAATTGCGCGGCATCAATGCATCGGCTCGATCCCGCTTCGTTTTCAGCAGTTCGCGGTGAGAAGCGCTTAAGCTGCCTAGCCGCTCGGATCGCTTAGTCCCTCAGCCGGTGGCCGCTTAGCCGCCTTGCCGCTCAAGCCGCGCTCAGCTGCCGTGCCGCATCCGGTACTCGGCGCTGCGTGCATGCGCCTGCAACCCTTCGCCGTAAGCGAGTTCGGCGGCGATCTCGCCAAGCGTTTGCGCACCTTCCGCGCTCACTTCAATCACGCTCGAACGTTTGAAGAAATCATAGACGCCCAATGGCGACGAGAACCGTGCGGTGCGAGACGTAGGCAGAACGTGGTTCGGCCCCGCGCAGTAGTCTCCGAGGCTCTCGCTCGTGTAACGGCCGAGGAAAATCGCGCCCGCATGGCGGATCAGCTGGCCCCACTGATGCGGCTCCAGCGCCGAGATCTCCAGGTGTTCCGGTGCAATGTCGTTGGCGATCGCGCAGGCTTCCGCCATGTCGCGCACCTTGATCAACGCACCGCGCCCTTCCAGCGACGCCCGGATCACGTCCCGGCGCGGCATGGTGGGCAGCAGTTCGTCGATGGCATCCTTCACGCGGCCGATAAACGCGTCGTCCGGACACAGCAGAATGGACTGCGCGAGTTCGTCGTGCTCGGCTTGCGAAAAGAGATCCATCGCGACCCAGCGCGGGTCGGTCGTGCCGTCGCACAGCACGAGGATTTCCGACGGCCCGGCAATCATGTCGATGCCGACGGTGCCGAACACGCGTCGCTTGGCCGACGCCACATAAGCATTGCCAGGACCGCAAATCTTGTCGACGGCCGGCACGGTTTGCGTGCCGTACGCTAGGGCGCCAACGGCCTGCGCGCCGCCAATCGTAAACGCGCGATCCACGCCGCCCAGCAACGCGGCCGCCAGCACCAGCGGATTTTTCACGCCGTCCGGCGTGGGCACGACCATGACGATTTCGCGCACGCCAGCAACGCGGGCCGGAATCGCATTCATCAGCACCGACGATGGATACGCCGCTTTGCCGCCCGGCACATAGATGCCCGCGCGATCGAGCGGCGTGACCTTCTGGCCGAGCACGGTGCCGTCGGCTTCCGTGTATTGCCAGCTATGGCTGCCGCACTCGATCTTCTGCTTCTCGTGATAACCGCGCACGCGCGCTGCCGCCGCTTCGAGCGCTGCGCGGCGCTTCGGCTCGAGGCTTTCGAGCGCCGCTTCGAGCTCGGACATGGGCAGTTCGAGCGACTGGACGCTCTTCGCGTCCAGACGGTCAAAGCGGTTCGTGTATTCGAGCACAGCCGCGTCGCCGCGCGCCTTCACATCGTTGAGAATCTGTGCGACCGAGCGCTCGATTGCTTCGTCTTCGCTCGCCTCGAACGCGAGCACCGCGTGCAGCGACTTCTGGAAGTCGCGAGCGCTGGAATCGAGTTTGCGAATCTTGATAGACATACGGGTATCCGTTTTCGGTAAGGCGCGCTTAAAGCAAAGTCAGACTGGCACGATTCAGACGTCAGGCCGCGGCAAAGCCGGTTTTCGTGGCGCGTTCGAACGCGTCGAGAATCGGCCGCAATGCGGCGCGCTTGAGCTTCAGTGCCGCCTGGTTCACAACAAGGCGCGATGAAATCTGCATGACCTCTTCCACCTCCACGAGATTATTGGCGCGCAACGTGTTGCCCGAACTGACCAGATCGACGATCGCATCAGCAAGACCGACGAGCGGCGCCAGTTCCATCGAACCGTACAGCTTGATCAGGTCGACGTGAACACCCTTGGCGGCAAAATGCTCACGTGCGGTCTCGACGTACTTGGTCGCCACGCGCAAGCGGGCGCCCTGGCGCACCGCGTTCGCATAATCGAAACCGGCCGCGACCGCGACCGACATCCGGCAGCGCGCGATATCGAGATCCACAGGCTGATACAGCCCGCTGCCGCCGTGTTCCAGCAGCACATCTTTACCCGCCACGCCGAAGTCGGCCGCGCCGTATTCGACATAGGTCGGCACATCGGTCGCACGCACGATGATTACGCGCAGATTGGCGTCGGTGGTCGGCAGAATCAGCTTGCGCGAGCTCTCGGGATCTTCGGCCACTTCGATGCCGGCTGCGGCGAGAAGCGGCAGCGTTTCTTCAAAGATACGCCCCTTCGACAAAGCGAGCGTAAGCGGCGCGCTGACCGCCGGCGAGCTCGACGTTTGCGGCATCGAACTCATGCCTGGCTCCCGGCGATGCGGCGCACCTTCGCACCGATCGCATTGAGCTTGGTTTCCATCCGATCGTAGCCGCGGTCGAGGTGGTAAATGCGGTCGATCAGGGTCTCACCTTCCGCACGCAACGCCGCGATTACGAGACTGGCCGACGCACGCAGATCCGTCGCCATCACCTTCGCGCCGGAGAGTTTGTCGACGCCGGTCACGAGCGCAGTCTTGCCGTCCGTCGTGATGTTAGCGCCGAGCCGGTTCAATTCCTGCACATGCATGAAGCGGTTTTCGAAGATCGTCTCGACGACCTGCGCCTTGCCGTCCGCCACCGTGTTCAGCGCCATGAACTGCGCCTGCATGTCGGTCGGAAACGCCGGATATTCGGACGTGCGAAACGACACGGCATTTGGACGCTTGTCCATGCGCACGCGCATCCAGTCGTCACCTTCCTCGATTGTCACGCCGGCTTCGCGCAGCTTGTCGGTCACCGCTTCCAGAATCTGCGGACGCACATGGCGCAGCGTGACGTCGCCGCCCGCCGCGGCCACTGCGCACAGGAACGTACCGGCTTCGATCCGGTCGGGAATCACGGTGTGCTTCGCGCCATGCAGCTTGTCCACGCCCTGAATCACGAGGCGATCCGTGCCGATGCCTTCGATCTTCGCGCCCATCTGCACGAGCAGATGCGCAAGGTCGCCGACTTCCGGTTCGCGCGCCGCGTTTTCGATGACCGTCTCGCCTTCCGCGAGCACCGCTGCCATCAGCAGGTTCTCGGTACCCGTGACGGTGATCATGTCGGTGATGATGCGAGCCCCCTTCAGACGCTCCGCGCGCGCTTCGATGAAGCCGTGCTCGATCGTGATCTCGGCGCCCATCGTCTGCAGACCCTTGATGTGCTGATCCACCGGGCGCGCGCCGATCGCGCAACCGCCGGGTAGCGACACGCGCGCGTGACCGAAGCGCGCGACCAGCGGGCCGAGCACGAGGATCGACGCGCGCATGGTCTTGACCATTTCATACGGCGCGACGAGGTTGTCGACCTTCGACGCGTCGAGCAACACGCGTCCATTGCCGCTTTCGATGCGCACGCCCATCTGGCCGAGCAACTTGAGCATCGTGCGCACGTCCTGCAGATCGGGGACGTTATCCAGTTGCACCGGCTCCGCGCTCAGCAAGCTGGCGCACAGGATCGGCAACGCCGCGTTTTTCGCGCCCGAGACAACGACTTCACCCGACAGCGGGTAGCCACCTTCAATGACGAGTTTGTCCATGCCTGTCTGTTCCTGATCGACCCGGACTTCAGCCGGGACTGCTTTGATTGTGTTCGACGCGCCGCTGCGGGCGTCGCGCCCTTCCTGAGTAATTCGCACTAAATTTCCAGATTACGCGTTCTGCCATTCGGCGGGCGTCAGCGTTTTCATGCTGAGCGCGTGAATTTCTTCGCGCATGCGGTCGCCGAGCGCCGCGTACACGAGTTGATGACGCTGAATGAGACGCTTGCCCTCGAAGCTCGGAGAAACGATGGTCGCAAAGAAATGCTGACCGTCGCCTTCGACTTCGAGATGCTGGCAAGCGAGACCAGCGGCGATGTATTGCTTGACCTGTTCGGGAGTCGGCAACATGAGAAAAGCTCCTGTCAGTGGCGCAGCTTGTAGCCGGACGCGAGCATGCGCATCGCCACCACGGCCAGCACCACGAAGAAACCGGCGACAATTGCGAGGCTCGCGAGCGGATTGATATCCGACATCCCGAAGAACCCGTAGCGAAAGCCGTCGATCATGTAGAAAAAAGGATTGAGCCGCGACACTTCGCGCCATACCGGCGGCAGCGTATGTGTGGAGTAGAACACGCCCGAGAGAAACGTGAGCGGCATGATCAGAAAGTTCTGGAACGCGGCGAGCTGGTCGAACTTTTCGGCCCAGATGCCCGCGATCAGCCCGAGCGTGCCGAGAATCGCCGCACCGAACATCGCGAACAGAATGATGTAGAGCGGCGCGGTGAAACTGACCGGCACGAACCAGATCGTCACGATGAACACGCCGAAGCCGACCGCGAGCCCGCGCGCGACCGCCGCGAGAACGTATGCGCCGAACATCTCGTAATGCGACAGCGGCGGCAACAGCACGAACACCAGATTACCGGTGATTTTCGACTGGATCAGCGACGATGAACTGTTCGCAAACGCATTCTGCAACACGCTCATCATGACGAGCCCCGGGATCAGGAAGCTCGTGTATTCGACGCCCGGATAAACCTGCACATGGTCGCGCAATGCGTGGCCGAAAATCGTCAGATACAGGAGCGCGGTGATGACGGGCGCGAGCACCGTCTGGAACGACACTTTCCAGAAGCGCAGGATTTCCTTGTAGAACAGCGTGCCGAAACCGCTATAGCCGCTCATGCGAGCCCCTCGATCACTTCCGGACCGTTCATCACCTGAACGAAAACGTCTTCGAGGTCGGCTTTGCGGACCTCGATTTCTTCGAATGTGCAGCCCGCTGCACGGCATTGCGCGAGTATTTTCTCGACGTCGTCATAGCTCGTGAGACGCAGCAAGTGCTGGCGGCCATTGCCGTTGTCCGCGCCGCCCTCCGCTTCGAGCAGCCGCAGTTCGGCAGGCAGCACGCCTTGCGCGAAACGCACGAACAACTGCATCCCGGCAAAGCGTTGCAGCAGCGTGCTGGTGCGATCGAGCGCCACCACTTCTCCGCGACGCAGCATCGCGATGCGGTCGCACAGCGATTCGGCTTCTTCGAGATAGTGCGTGGTCAGCACGATGGTGTGGCCTTCGCGATTCAGGCGCGAAATGAATTTCCAGAGCGTCTGGCGCAACTCGACATCGACGCCGGCGGTCGGCTCGTCAAGCACGATCACGGGGGGCCGGTGCACGAGTGCCTGCGCGACCAGCACGCGGCGCTTCATGCCGCCGGATAGCGCGCGCATGTTGGCGTCGGCTTTGTCGGTGAGGTCGAGATTCGCCATGATCTCGTCGATCCACGCGTCGTTGTTGCGCAGCCCGTAATAGCCAGACTGAATACGCAACGTTTCGCGCACCGTGAAGAACGGATCGAACACGAGTTCCTGCGGCACCACGCCTAGCGCGCGGCGTGCCGCGCGGAAATCGCCGACCACGTCGTGGCCGCGCACGGCGATGCTGCCTTCGTCCGCGCGCGCGAGGCCCGCGAGAATGCTGATGAGCGTTGTCTTGCCCGCGCCGTTCGGACCGAGCAGCCCGAAGAACTCGCCTTCTTCCACTGAGAGGCTGACGCCCTTGAGCGCCTGCAAGTCCTTGTAGCGCTTCTTGACGTTACGAATTTCTATGGCTGACATGACAGTGCGCCGCGCGCGGGGCTGCGCTTAAAGGAGCCCTGGGCGGGCGCAAAAATGCTGAAAGAAACGGAATTGGGGCCGGTTATGTTGCCAAACGCAGCAGAACCGGGCCCTAAAAAACGTTTGATTATAGGGCAAAAATCAGCGGCCCTATTCGGTAGCGGGGAGTGGCAAGCGACGCGTTGAACGCGTCAGGCGAGCGTCAATGTCGCGCCGGCAACAAGGTATCGACGCCGTAGGCTTGGGCAAGACTGGCAAGGCCAGCAGGCAGATTGAGGATTTCGAACGCGGCACCGCGAGCCTGGGCGGCTCGCTGCCATGCGAGGAGCACCGCGAGCGCCGACGAATCGAACTGCGTGAGCGGCGCGCAATCGACGCCGCCCGCGCCCGCCGCGATCCGCTCGAGGCCCGCCGCGAGCGCGGCTTTGGCACTCGCGTGGGTCAGCGTCGCGCCGCTCGCGAAGCGATTGGCGACGGGGCTCAGCACTTCGCTCACGACTGTTTGCCCGCGGCGAGTTGCTGGTTGCGCTGCGTGAGGAACTGGATCAGCCCGTCCACGCCCTTCTGCTGGATCTGCTCGTTGAACTGCTGCTGATACGCCTGGATCAGCCACGCGCCGAGCACGTTGATGTCATACACGCGCCAGCCTTGGGGCGTCTTGTAGAGACGGTAGTCGAGTTCGATCGGCGAGCCGTTGTTCATCACGACCGAGCGAACCACCGTGTCGGTGTCGTCCGGGTTCATGCGGAACGGCTTGTACTGGATCTGCTGGTCGCGCACCTGAGCAAGCGCGCCCGAATACGTGCGGATCAGCAGCATCTTGAACTGCTCGACGACCTGATTCTGCTGCTCGGGCGTCGCGGTGCGCCAGTTGCGGCCCATCGCCAGTTGCGTGGTGCGGCGGAAATCCGTGTACGGCAGGATCTTCTGATTGACGAGCTGCGTGATATGCGAGATGTCGCCCTGCTGGATCGACTTGTCGGCGCGCACCGCGTCGATCACCTGCTGGGTGACCGTTTTGACGAGAACGTCCGGCGCACTGCTGTCGACGGTTTGTGCCGATGCACCAGCACTCATGAACGAGAACAGCGCAGCAAACAACGGAATGAGGAAGAATTTTTTCATATCGAGCCTTGCGTAAAAAAATAGTGCAACCGTTTGAGCCGACATTAACACGCGAGTTCAGCGGCAATCCATGCGCAAACTGCGAGAGTCGTATCGATCTGTTACGGCCACGCTGTCAGCGCAACTTGAGTGACGGGAAGTTGAACCGCGTGGGCGGAACAAGCTGGCCTGCCGGGATTTGTGTGGTTTCCGGGCCGCCGTTTACATCCAGCGGCGGGGCTTCCGCGCTGCCCGAAGCGGCCTGGGGTGCGGCGGCGCTGTTAGCCGTTCCGGTTCCCGAAGCGGCTTGCGCCGGCGTCGCAGCGCTTGCACCGGACGCGGCCGACGCCTTCGCGGCAGCACCGCTCGTTCCCGCAGCGCCCGCCGTGCCCGTCACCGCGCCTGCTGGCGCACCGGCGGCCGTGCCGTCGACGTCCTCGTATTTCGGCAGCGGCGCTTCGTCGCCATAGTTCGGCAACGCCTGCGACTGCTTGCCGTCTGACAGCAGATACTGACGCCGCTGCAAATACGCGTTACGCACGAACGAATACTTGTCGAGGGCGGCGCCTTCCAGCACGTCGCTTGCGTTCAGCAGATTCGCACGCGTATTGACGATGTTCAGGCCGTACAACGCCCAACTCAAACCCGCCGGGTCGACGTAGCTGAGCGGGTTTACATAGTAATTGCCGATGGAACCCACCGCGTCGCGCACCGTGCTCGGGCCAAACAGCGGCAGCACCAGATACGGACCTGCCGGCACGCCATAGTGGCCGAGCGTCAGACCCAGGTCGTTGTCGTGCTTGGGCAGCTTTGCGAGCGTCGCCACGTCGAACAGGCCGCCGACACCGAAGACCGTGTTGATCACGATCCGCATGATGTCCTGCACACCGTCGGTGATCTTCAATTGCAGCAGATTGTTTGCCGCGATATAGACGTCGCCGATGTTCGAGAAGAAGTTCGTCACGCTGTCGCGAACCGGCTGCGGCGTGATGAACACGTAACCCTTGGCGACCGGCTTCAGTGCGTATTGATCGAGCTTGTCGTTAACCGTGAAGATCGTGCGGTTCAAGCCTTCGAGCGGATCACCCTTGGTCGGCGTCTGAACCGTGGTGCAGCCGGCGAGCAGCGCGGCGGCGACGGCCAGTTTGGCCACCCGGAAGGCGCTCGCGCCCCCGGCGTGTAAGGTCTGCATTATTGTTCTCCTTATTGACCGGCCGAGCCGGAAGCGGGTAAAGCCGCCGCAGGCGCCGGCGCAGTTGCCGCCGATCCGGTGCCCGGCTTCGACGCGCCCGAATCAGCCGCTTTGCTATAGAGGAACTGCCCGATCAGGTTTTCCAGCACGATCGCCGATTGCGTCATCGAAATCGTGTCGCCGGCTTTGAGCATTTCCGAGTCGCCGCCCGGCTCGAGCCCAATGTATTGCTCGCCGAGCAGACCGGAGGTCAGAATCTTCGCCGACGTATCCTTCGGAAACTGGTACTGCTTGTCGATGTCGATCGTGACGACCGCCTGATAGGCGTTGCTGTCAAAACCGATCGAACCGACGCGGCCCACCGTGACACCCGCGCTCTTCACGGGCGCGCGCGCCTTCAATCCGCCGATATTGTCGAACTTGAGCTTGACCGGGTAGGTCGCCTGGAACGACAGCGAGCTCATGTTGCCCGCCTTCAGCGCGAGGAACAGCAACGCAATAAAACCCAGCACCACAAACAGGCCGACCCAGAAGTCGAGAGCAGTCTTTTTCATCGTCATCCCAAAGTGAATCTGCCGCGCCGCCGTTGATCACCGTTCATCACCATTGACCACCGTTGATCACCGTTATTGCGCCGCCGCGCGGCTAGTGACGCGCCGCAGCGGACAACGCGCAACGCAGTCTTAGCTGAACATCAGTGCGGTCAGCAGAAAATCGAGGCCGAGCACTGCGAGCGACGCGTACACGACGGTCTTCGTCGTGGCGCGCGACACGCCTTCCGGCGTCGGCTTGGCTTCATAGCCCTGAAAGAGCGCCACGAAGGTCACCGCGAGGCCGAACACCACGCTCTTGATGACACCCGCGCCCACATCGCGCCAGACATCCACGCCGCCTTGCATTTGCGACCAGAACGCCCCGGCATCCACGCCGATCAGCAACACGCCGACCACATAGCCGCCCGTCACGCCGACCGCGCTGAAGATCGCGGCGAGAATCGGCATCGAAATGATGCCGGCCCATAGGCGCGGCGCGACCACGACCTTAACCGGATCGACCGCCATCATTTCCATCGCAGTCAATTGCTCGCCCGCCTTCATCAGGCCGATTTCGGCCGTGAGCGACGTGCCTGCGCGGCCGGCGAACAGCAGCGCCGTGACCACCGGCCCCAGCTCGCGCACGAGCGACAGTGCGACCAGCAGCCCGAGCGCCTGCTCGGAGCCGTAGCGATTCAACGTGTAATAACCTTGCAAACCGAGCACGAAGCCGACGAACAACCCCGACACGGCAATGATCACCAGCGAATAATTACCTACGAAGTGGATCTGCTTCGTGACAAGACGCGGGCGGCGCAGCAACGGGAAAAACTCGAACAGCAGCCGGAAGAAAAAGCGCGTCGCATAGCCGGCGGTGCCGAGCCCGTCGAGCACCGAGCGGCCAACCGAACTGATCAGTGAACCGATCATGATTGACCTCCGCCGACGCCGAAGTCTGCCGCGAGCGGCGTCCTGCTCGGATAGTGAAATTTGAACGGGCCGTCTGGTGCGCCGTCGATGAACTGCCGCACGGTCGGGTCTGTCGACGCGCGCAGTTGCGCTGGCGTGCCTTCGGCGTGAACGCCGCCATTGGCAAGGAAATAGACGTAGTCGGCGATGGCGAACGATTCCGGCACATCGTGCGTAACCAGAATGGACGTTGCGCCGAGCGCCTGATTGAGCGCCCGGATCAGATTCGCCGTGATGCCGAGCGAGATCGGATCGAGGCCGGCGAACGGCTCGTCGTACATCATCAGTTCGGGGTCGAGGGCGATGGCGCGCGCCAGCGCCACACGCCGCGCCATGCCACCGGAAATCTCCGACGGCAGCAGGTCGCGCGCGCCGCGCAGGCCGACCGCGTTGAGCTTCATCAGCACGAGGTCGCGGATCAGTTCTTCGGGAAGCTCCGTGTGCTCGCGCAGTGCGAACGCAACGTTTTCGAACACCGACATGTCCGTGAACAGCGCGCCGAACTGGAACAGCATGCCCATCTTGCGGCGCAGCGCGTACAGCCCGTCACGCGTTTGCCCGCCGACGTCTTCGCCGTCGAGCAGAATCTGGCCGCGCTGCGCGCGCACCAGACCGCCGATCAGTCGCAGCACCGTGGTTTTGCCGCAGCCCGAGCCGCCCATGACCGCGACCACCTGGCCGCGTTTGAAGCGCAGGTTCAGGTTAGACAGGACGAGCCGGTCGCCGTAACCGAAGTCGACGTCGCGCAGCTCGAGTAAGGTCTCGGTAGGGGAAGACACTGACTGACAATCCTTTTACACGGAAGGCCGAATTATAGGGCCATCATGCAAAAGTTGCCGTGAGGTGCCCTGTCCCTTAACGAATCATGACGATTATTGCGTAAACGCTTGTTGCAGTGCGGAAACGGCGGCGGCAGGATCAGCCGCTTCCGTGACCGCGCGCACCACCGCCGCGCAACCGACGCCCGTCGACAGAACCTCGGGCAACACCTGCAAGTCGATTCCGCCGATTGCCACGAGCGGCACGACGCCGTCCAGCAGCCGCACATATCGCGCGAGACGCTTCAGGCCCTGCGGCGCCGTCGGCATCACCTTGGTCGTGGTCGGAAACACCGCGCCCAACGCGATGTAGCTGGGCCGGAAATGCAGCGCCTTCAGAATCTCGTAGAAACCGTGCGTTGACAGGCCGAGCCGAACGCCGGCCGCGGCCAGCGCCGACAGATCCGCCGTATGCACGTCTTCCTGGCCGAGATGCACGCCGTAGGCGCCTGCGTCGAGCGCGGCCTGCCAGTGGTCGTTGATGAAAACCTGCGCGGCGTGCTGGCGCCCGGCCGCCACGCAGCGGGCGATTTCACGCTGAAGCTCGTCTGCGGGATTGGCGGATTTGCGGCGCAACTGCACCGTTTTCACGCCAAAACCGACTACCCGCTCGACCCACTCCGCGCTCGGCAGCACCGGGTAGAGCCCGAGCCGCTCCGGACAGCGCGGGAACGCCTGCGCCGGCGCTTGCGCCAATCCGGCGAGGCGCGGGAAAGTCGCCAGATCGCAGGGGAATGAATCGCCGTCCGCGTTCGTCCGGGTTTCGTCGCCGTCGCGCCAGGCGAGCGCCAGCACGAGCGCGTCGTGCGGATCGAAACCGCAATCGAGAAACGCGGCGAGCGCGGGAATCCAGTCTTCCGCGAGATGCCCTTCAAGGCGGTACTTTTCGCCGCCCAGATGCAGCGTCGCCCTGTTCTCGGCGGCTTCCACCACCGCCGCGCCCCGCACGAGCCAGCGAGCTACCTGTTCACCGTGGCTCGCTGCGTCGGCGACGATAATCAGGTCGCCGCCGTTCGGCTCATCGGGCGCCGTCAGGCAGATGCGCCACGGCGCATGAGTAGGCGGCCAGTCGCCCAGGCGTGCACGGATGCGCTCCGTCGCTTCGGTGAGTTCGTCCGCGGGCGGCCAGAACAGGTCGCGGTTTTTCAAAGCCAGTGTCTGCGTCATGCGGCGCTCCCGTCCTGATGCCAGAACGGCATGCCGACCACCGGCGTGCTCGCGTGCGCACTTTCGCGCTCGGCCATCGGTCCTGCGAGGAAAGCCTGCCGGCCCGCGTCGACGCCCAGCGCGAAAGCGCGCGCCATCGCATCGGGATGCGTGGCCTGCGACACCGCAGTGTTCAGCAACACGCCGTCGAAGCCCCACTCCATCACCTGAGCCGCATGCGACGGCACGCCGAGTCCGGCGTCGACAATCAGCGGCACGTCCGGCAACCGCTCGCGCAGCACGCGCAAGCCATACGGATTGATGACGCCCTTGCCGGTGCCGATTGGCGCGCCCCACGGCATCAACGCTTCACAACCGGCGTCCAGCAGACGGCGGCCGATCACCAGATCTTCCGTGCAATACGGCAGCACCTTGAAGCCGTCCTTGACGAGCTTCGCGGCGGCTTCGATCAGACCGACCGGATCGGGCTGCAACGTGTAGTCGTCGCCGATCAGCTCGAGCTTGATCCACTCCGTTTCGAAGATTTCGCGCGCCATGTGCGCGGTGGCCACCGCCTCGCCGACGGTCAGGCAGCCGGCCGTGTTCGGCAGCAGCGGCACGCCGTGACGCTTGAGCAGATCGAAGAAGCCGGCTTCGGCGCCGCCTTCGTTCATCTGCCGGCGCAGCGCGACGGTTACCATGCCCGGTCGCGCGGCGTCGATCGAATCGGACAGCGATTGCAGCGACGGATAGCGCGACGTGCCGAGCAGCACGCGGCTTGCGAAGGGTTGGCCGTAGAGCGTGAGCGCGTCGGCGGCCTGCGGGGTAGTCATTTGCATGATCCTGGTCTCCGGCAATGCGTGGCGGCTTTATCCGCCGGCCACGGGTTGCACGACATCGAGCTTGTCGCCCGGCTGCAGTGCGCGCGCCGCATGCTGCGCGCGCGCGACGAAATCGCCGTTCAGCGCGACCGCGAACGGCGGACGCGCGCCGTATGCGGCGAGCGCATCGGCGACAGTCGCGCCTTCGGGCAGCGACAACGGCTTCTGGTTGATATGAATGTCCATGATGTTCGAATACGGTTCAGTCGATGGCTAAAGCACAAGCGGGCCAACCGCGCCGCGGAACGGTGCGGCGCTCATGCGGGCTCCCGTGCGCAACCGTGCTGGAAAAGCTCGCTCCAGCGCGCGCCGCGCTGCCAGTCCGCGAACGCGTCGGCGTCACCGATGCGCCCGTCCAGCAGCGCCGCCGCGAAACGCACGGCTTCGTCGGCGACTTCGGGCACGATCATGTAGCCGTGCCGGTAAAGTCCGTTCACACGTAATGTCTGCGAGCCGTCCCACAGCAACGCCGGCCGATGGTCGGGCAAAGTTGGACGGCACTGCGAATTCAGTTCCAGAATGCGCGCCTCGCCAAAGCCCGGATGCACCGAAAACGCCGCGCTCAAAAGTTCCAGCGCGGAACGCACGCTGACGGGCGACATGTCCTCGCCTTCCACTTCGGTCGCGCCGATTACGTAGACATCGTCCTGCTTCGGCGCGATATAGAGCGGATAACGCGGATGCAGCAGCCGCACTGGCCGTGTCAGATTGATTCCGGGCGCATGCACGCGGGCGACTTCGCCGCGAATGCCGCGCAGCGTCGGCAGTACGGGCTTCGCGCCGAGGCCCCGGCAGTCGATCGTGACGCGCGCAGGCGGCAGCGCGCTATCGCTCACTGGCGTGTTCCAGTGCGTTTGAACGCCGCGTTGCTCAAGACCCGCCGCGAGCGCGCGAAGCACCTGGCGGTTATCCAGCTGACCCTCGCGCGGCAGCAGCCAGCCCTGATTGAAGCGTCCCGCCAGCGCGGGCTCAGCCGCGCCAAGCTGTGCGCCGGCCAGCGTGACGAAGCCACCGTCCAGCAGTTCGGCCGGCGCGTTCGAGCGCACGCGCCTTTCAAACAGCGGCGCCTCCGTGCGATCCGCGTGATGCCAGACCACAAGCGTGCCATTGCGCTGAAAGAACACCGGCTCGGGCAGTTCGGCCAGCACTTGCGGCCAGGTATCGAGCGAGGTCGCGCCCAATCGCGTGATTAGAAGTTCGGCACTGGCAGCTTCGGCGAGCGGCGCCAGCATCGCAGCGGCGACCCACGCGGCGGCTTGCGAACCGGCAGCGTCACCACGCTCATAAAGCGCCACGCGATGCCCTTCGCCGGCAAGCCGCCACGCGACGAGACGCCCACACAGGCCGCCGCCGAGCACCGCGAAATCGGGTTGTGTGGCGCGGCTCATCGTGCGCGCTCCGATTCGATGCGACGGGCAATAGCAAACCAGCTCACGCCGGCGGCGACGTGACAAGGAGCAAAAAACATAACTGAAGAATAGGCGGTCATCGAGTCCTTTCCGTACGGCCAAAAAGAAGCGCGTACCCAGGACGAAACCGGCGGGCAAGGCCGGCCAGGCAAATGCGTGCTCCAATGAAGAACGCCGCCCGGCGGGGAATGGAAGACTGGCTGCTTCCGGAAACTTCCCGCGCCGGTATTACCCGGATCGGGTGCAAAGGGTCTCTCTCAGCCTCGCTGCCGCAGCGTGAAAATCACGCCGCTCAAGTGCGAAGCACCCCTGTTTCGTCGAAGGTCATTAGACCATAAAAGGCACGGCGCTCGCAAACGAGCGGCGCGTCGCATCGCACGCGCCTTGATCCGGCACCGCGTTTGATGTCGCCGCTATCGCCGGCACGGCGCTCTGGCACAATGCCAGCAGAGATGGCGCTGAACGCGGCATCGCGCGAGGTGGGAGCGGTGAAAGCTTGCGGCGACGCCTGCGGAACATCTGCCGCGTGATCCCCGGCAAAACCCGCGCCGATAATTAATTTTCGCTTAAGGGCTTCGCGCGAGAATCACCAACCGCCCCGGCAACCGCCCCGGCGGGCGGCCGCAAGCGCCCCGCCTGGACATACACCCATACTCGCGATGGACCGGCCTGCGTGGGTCGGCCCGAATGGAACAGAACTCCTCAGGACGCTCATGTCAATGAATACCTCTGTCAGCCCCGCGCTGCCACCCGACGAGAAAGTCTCCGCATGGAGTCTGATCAAACCTTATTGGGTGTCGGAAGAACGGAAGATAGCGTGGGCGCTGCTCGTCGCGATCATCGTGATGAACCTGCTCGTCGTGTGGATCAACGTCCGGCTCAACCGCTGGAGCGCGGACTTCTACAACGCGCTGCAAACCAAGAACGTGCGCGACTTCCCGCATCTGCTGATGGTGTTCTCGGGCCTCGCGTTCGGCTACATCATTCTCGCGGTGTACGGGCGCTATATGCGGCAGATGCTCGGCTTCCGCTGGCGTCAGTGGCTGACCACGCGGTATCTGAACGAGTGGCTGCATGACAGCGCGTTCTACCGGATCGAGCGTGACCGTCTCGCCGACAACCCCGACCAGCGGATCAGCGACGACCTGCAATCGTTCGCCACCACCACGCTTTCGCTCACGCTCGACCTGCTGTCCACGGTCGTCACGCTGGTGTCGTTCATCACGATACTGTGGTCGCTCGCCGGCGCGCTGACCATCACGCTCGGCGGCGTACCCTTGCACATCCCCGGTTATATGGTGTGGGCGGCGGCGCTCTACGCGGTGATCGGATCGTTCCTCATCCAGAAAGTCGGCCACCCGCTCGTGCCGATCAACTATCAGGCGCAGAAAGTGGAGGCGGATTTCCGTTTCGGTCTGATCCGTCTACGTGAAAACGCCGAGCAGATCGCGTTCTACAACGGCATGGACACGGAAAAGAAGAACGCACACACGCTGTTCGGCCGAATCCGCGACAACTGGTGGCAAGTGATGAAGTACACGCGGCGGCTCACCTTCGTGTCGGCCTTCTATGGTCAGATCGCGATCATCTTTCCGATCGTGGTCGCAGCGCCGCGCTACTTCGCGGGCGCCTTCACGTTCGGCGTGCTGATGCAGATTTCAAGCGCATTCGGTACGGTCAGCGATTCGTTCTCCTGGTTCATCAACAGTTACACGAGCCTCGTGGAGTGGCGCGCGACCGTGAACCGGTTGCGCGAATTCAAGCGCATCGTGCACGCGCCGCGCCTGAAGGAATCGGTGTCGCCCGCCACCGCGCACGGCGGCATCAACCTGCATTTCGTCGATGCCGACAGGCTCTCCACCGACGGCCTCAAGCTCGCGTTGCCGAACGGCAGCCCGCTGTCGCGCATACGCGATATCGCAATCGAACCCGGCTCGCGTTGGCTCGTGCGTGGCGCTTCCGGCTCGGGCAAGAGCACGCTGATGCGCGCGCTCGCCGGCCTCTGGCCATTCGGCGACGGCTCCATCGACGCGCCGGTGAACGCGCGCATCATGTTCATTCCGCAGGTCAGCTACATGCCGATCGGCACGCTGAAAGCGGCGCTCACGTATCCGTCGGCGGCCGACACTTATAGCGACGACGAATGCCGAGAGGCGCTCGTCACCTGCCATCTGTCGCACTACGCGGACCGCTTGCAGGAACCGGGGCACTGGACGCGCATTCTCTCGCCGGGCGAGCAACAGCGCCTCGCCGCCGCGCGTGTGTTGCTGCATAAGCCCGACTACCTGTTCCTCGACGAAGCGACGAGCGCGCTCGACGCCGAGAACGAAGCGCGTCTGTATCGCCTGTTCACCGAGCGCTTGCCGAAGGCGGCGATTGTCAGCGTCGCGCATCGCGAATCGCTTGCTGCGTTCCATGACGAGACGCTCGAGGTCGAGCGCGCAGGCGAAGCGGTCGCGGCATGAATTCCGACAGCGACGTCGACGGCGGAAACAACGCGGCTTTCGAGCGCGTCGTGCTTATTACCGGCGCTGGCTCGGGCATCGGCGCGGCGCTGGCACGGCGGCTGACCGCTCCGCTGACGACGGCCGCTCCACCAACCGCCGCCGTACCAACGGCCGCTCTCCCAACGGCCGCTCCCCTCGGCGCTCCGCGCATTGCGCTGATGCTGCACGCACGCGGCGCGGAACAGGAGTCGCGTGAACGCCTCAGGCAAGTTGCCGCCGAGTGCAGCGCGAACGGCGCGGCTTGCGCGACCGTGTTCGGCGACCTCGCCGAGCGAGGCGCGGCGGAACATGTCGTGCATCAAACGCTCGCAAGCTTTGGCGCACTCGATCAACTGGTCGCCAACGCGGGCCACGCGCAACGCCAAACGCTCCAGACACTCGATCCCGACACGCTAAGCGCGGCGTTCGCCGCGATGCCCGCCGCGTTTGCAGCGCTTGTCAAACGCGCCACGCCCGCATTGGAAACATCGAAGCGTGGCCGCGTTGTCGCGCTCAGTTCGTTCGTCGCACATCGGTATCGCGCCGACGCGCCGTTTGCCGCCACCGCGGCGGTCAAGGCGGCGCTCGAATCGCTGGCGAAAACCGCGGCCGCCGAACTCGCGCCGCATGGCGTGACCGTCAATTGCGTCGCGCCCGGCTATACGCGCAAAGACCGCGGGCCGAGCGCCGACAACGCCGCGCTCTGGACACACGCCGCCGAGTCGACGCCGCTTGGCCATATCGCCGAACCTGCGGATGTGGCCGCGCTGATTGCGTTTCTGCTTTCCGACGAAGCGCGTCACATCACCGGCCAGGTGATTCACGTCGACGGCGGATTGACGCTGGGTTGAACAACGGAGCTCAACTACGGGAGCTCAACTACGCAGCTCAGTTGCCAAGTTCAACCACCAAGTCGAACAACGCGCCGGCACAACCGCCCTGAGCAACGAAGCTGGCGCATCGGCTCCGCACAGCGGCAACATCCGGAAACGCCCGAGAACAGTTCGAAAGCATTTGCGAAGCGGGCAAGCTTTTCCGCCCTTTGAAAAGAGACCAGAACAGCGACGATAGTCGTGCGCGCCGTCTCTGCGGCCCGCATGCCATCCACTGCTAACGGACTCTTTGCTCATGTCACTCGATCGCCGCTCTCTTCATCGGACTCACCGCCTTGCGCTTGCTCTCGGCGCTGCCATGCTGCTCGCGAGCGCCGCGCACGCAGCACAAACCACACCGCCGAACGAGCCGGCCGACCTGTGCCCCGCGCTCAAGCACATCGTCGAGGCTTCCGACTTCAAGCAACTGCACACGCAGCCGGCCGCACAACTGCCGGGCGTCGCAAGCGCCGAAGATTGCCGCTCGAACGCGCACGCGTACGATTGCCACTGGCGCGCGCACTGGCAGGCCGACGGTGTCGTCAACGATCCGCTGGAAGAAATCGGCGCCGACATCGCCGCCTGTTTCCCGAACGTCGTGCACGACGTCAATACGCCGACGCGCCAGCACTTCATCGTCATGACCGCCGAGCGCCGCGTCAACGTGACCGCCAGCGTGCAAGGGCAAAACGAACTGCGCCTGCGCGTCACGCGCTAAGCGTCGCGGCCATGCGCTTGTCGTCGTATTGCGTCGCATACCGTTGATCTCTTGCCTGCTTTCATCGTCACCTGGCTCTGCTTCATGACCTTCCTGCCTGGCACCCACCCTAACGCTTTCACGCGAGCCCCTCGGGCGGCCTGGGTCATGTTGCGGCGGCCGAGCGCACGGCTTGTCGCCTGCACGGCGCTGACCGTGGGACTGAACGGCTGCGCGTGGACGCTAATCCAGGCAGCCGACGCCACCGGCTCCGTGATCCAGGCCGGCTACGCGATTGCCGCGAACTATTCGTCGCCGACCTTCGTGAACGGCCGTCCCGCGGATGTGCGTCACGTTTGCATCGAAGTGAATCAGACGGTGTCGGTCGGTGATTTCGTGCCGGCGCTGCAACTCGCGCTGGATCGCCGCGGCATTCGTTCGGACGTCTACAATCCGGGCACGTCGCCCGCGGGCTGCGAGGCGCGCCTCGTCTACAACGCGGCGATCGATTACGGCCGCCGCTCGTTCAGCGACGAGTCGATCCAGTATCTGTCGATCATCGATTTGACGCTCGTGCAGAACGGCCGCATTCTCGTCACCGCGCGCTATCAGACGGGCGGCCTGAACACCGACCGTTTCTCTTCGGCATCGACCAAGCTGAACGGACTCATCGACAGGATGGTGGTCGATCAGACCGATTTCGGCCGCCAGACGCAGCGGACGATCCAAACCTCGCAAGTCAATTGAAACGGGCGCTCATTGCTTTCTCTTACACGCGAAAGTATTGGAAAGCGTCAGCCGCTTTGCTGCGTCCGCGCGGATCACTAAGATGGTCTGAATGAACCAATCCATTCTGGTCGTCGACGACGACCCCGTCGTACGCGAGCTCGTCACCCAGTATCTCGAAGGGCGCGGCTTTAAGGTCGCCACGCTCGAACATGGCATGGCGCTTCAGCGCAAGCTTCAGGAAGAGCGCCCTGCACTGGTCGTGCTCGACATCATGATGCCCGAGCTCGACGGCATCAGCGCGCTGCGCGCGTTGCGCGTTGCTGGCGACGATATTCCCGTGATCCTTCTCACCGCGCGCGCGGATCCGATCGACCGTGTGATCGGCCTCGAACTGGGCGCCGACGATTACCTCGGCAAGCCGTTCGAACCGAGCGAACTGGTGGCGCGAATTCGCACGGTGCTGCGCCGTCGCGGTTCGATTGCGCCGAGCGCGCCGGAACAACGCGCGCCGTATCGCTTTGGCCGCTTCGAAGTCAACTTCCCGGCGCGCGAATTGCGCCGGGACGGTGAGCGCATCACGCTGCGTTCGAGCGAATTCGCCATGCTGAAAGTGTTCGTCACGCACGCAATGACGGTGCTGACGCGCGCGCAGTTGCTGGAAAAACTGCACGGCAACAGCGAGGCGCATCGCAACCGTAGTCTGGATGTGTCGATCTGGCGTTTGCGCCGGCTGATCGAGGTCGATCCGTCCGAACCGCGCTACGTGCAAACGGTGTGGGGACGCGGCTATGTGTTCGTGCCGGACGGCGAGATCGGCGCGGCGGAGCGCGGCCCGGCCACCGTTTCACAGTAAGCGCGGCAAGGGCTGCGGCAATACGCGGCCCAACGCACACAGGAGGCAGACACGGCGCGATGTATTGCGCCGCATCCGCGTCAGAAAGTCAGCACGCTCAGAAACATCCGCTGCAGCCAACCCACGGTCGTGGCATCGGAGATCATGCCCACGCCCGCCTGTTCGATGCGTGCATTCGCGACCTTACTCGACGCCACGTAGTTGCCTGCTTCGATATCCTTAGGATTGACGACGCCCGACAAGCGCAGACGGTCGCGGTTGCCGCTCATCGAGATAATCTTTTCACCGGACACGACGAGGTTGCCCGTGGGCATCGTGCCGATCACCGTGACAGCGAGTGTGCCGTTCATGCCGCTTGTGTCGGTGAGGCTGCCTTGGCCTTTGAATTCCGTGCTTGCCGAGCCGACGTTGAAAAGCCTCGCGAGCCGGGCGGCGGCACCGCTCGAATGATCGGCGGCATCCGCGGTGATGCTACTTGCGCGGCTCGCCGCTGCCGTCGAGCTGTTGTTGCCGCTATACGACTCCGAGAGACGAATCGTGAGCACGTCGCCGATATGCTGGGCGCGCGGCGTCTCGTAGAGCACCATCAGCGTGCCCGCCTGGTAGATCGCGCCCTGCGTGTTGACGTTCAGTGGGGCGGACACCAGCGGTGGCGCCATCGGCGTTTCGACGATCGATTTCTGTCCGCCGGCGCAAGCCGATAAGCCGGCCATCGCGCACATCGCGACGGAAAAACGTAGCGTAGCCATTGTTTTGCTCCCTGGCCTGATCGGCCTCATCTTCAAGCGCATTGGCCGTAATGGCCGCATAGCGCATCAACCGGCTTCCGCATCGCTCGCCTGCCACTGCCGCACGACGGACTTGACCCACGCGTCGGAACCCTTCAGCAGGTACGTCAGCGTGCCGTTGCGAGTGCCCGGCAGAAAACACAATGTGATCGAACTGACCGCGTTTTCCCATACGTAGACGGGCAACGCGCCAGGCGCCGAGACGTTCTGCGTCGCGTGACGCGGCGGGCCGTAGCGCTCCGCGAGCGCATCGCGCAAGTCCTCGGCGGTGACTTCGTCGATCACGAAGGAAATCTCGTAGAGACGCAGCGGGCTTTGTCCTCCGCTTTGTCCCCCGCTTTGCCGTTCAGTACGCGCAAAGCGCAGCACGTGCTCAGCCGCCGGCGCGCCGTCGACGACCGCTTGCGACAACGCCCAGCCGTTGTCGCCGCGATGCGCCCAGCGGCACGCGACCGTCAGGCTCTCGTGCGACTTGAGCCGCATGCCGAGCGCGCCTGCCTGCACGTCGGTCTCGCACACCGGCACGCTGCCGACTGGTGTCGCGCGCACCTTCGAGCCGGCGCGGAATTCGTCGAGTGTGATGCCAAGCGCAATGCCGCGGAAGGCGAACGGTGTGTCCTGCGCGCGCCGCCGTACGTCGGGCAAACCGTCTTTCGATGCGGGAGCGGCCGCGCTCGGTTCGCGCGCCACCGCCGGCAACGCCGGCACGGTTAGCGAAAGCGCGCTGCAAACGAGCGCCAACGTGCAGGCAATCCGTGTGGGTGTCATGATTCAGTCGATTGCGGATGAACACATGTCGAACGGGCTGGCCGCTGCATGGCCGACGACCGGGATGATTTTCAGCGTGGCTGAAGTCAGCCGGCAGGGCAGCGCGGCAACGGCGCAGCCGCCGAGCGGCAGCAACGCCGCGCCAAGCGCGAGCCATGCAGCGGCGCGGGTAAAACGCTCAAGGATTCTCGGGGTCGACACGTGGGCCTCGGTAGGTCAGGCCGTCGTGTTGACGTGATGGCCGACGAGGCCCGCGGGCATCGACGGCTGCGGCTGGGTCGCGGAGCCCTTGGCTTGCGCGGTGCTGCCGGCATTTGCGGAAGTGCCAGTAGACGCCGGCTTTTCCGTCGCTTTGGTAGGCGCCACCGGAGAAAAGCGTGTGGAATTAAGGTTGGTTGGAACGGTCATGATGAGCCTCGCATGGTTTGGCGGAATATCGGTCTCGCGCCGCCTATGCCGGGGCCCAGGCGTTGGGCTCTTCCGGCGTGCGGCGCAACGTATTGCAGGACGAATCATCCCGCCGCCGTGACCGTTGCGATGCACGAAGAAAAGCGCGCTTTTCAGCGGTTCTTACGACCGGTTTCGAGTGATTTCCATTGCTTCCCGTTGCGCGCGATTTGTTTCCGGAAAGCGGCTCGCGGTATGAAAAATTCGACGTCATGCACGGCGTTGTGACTGCATCGCCCTGGCCGCGTTGCATCGCGTTGCCAATCGCATTGCCAACCGCATTGCCAACCGCATTGCCAAATATGGCCGTGCTGAAATATGCTGCGAGCCTTCAGTGACGGGCGTTACGCGCAAACGCGCCAAACCCACGCGGCGCCGGGTAAGCATTCGTAAGAAAACAGTCGGCCGCGCGTCGCGCGCGTCAGTCTAGAATTTCGCCATGAATCCACAGGTCCTTATCGTCGACGACGATCCGGTCGTACGCGATCTGCTTTGCAAGTTCTTGCAGTCGAACGGCTTCGACGCGTCCGTGCTGCATGACGGCACCCATCTCCAGCGCCGGCTCGAGCGCGAACGGCCGTCGGTTGTCGTGCTCGACATCATGATGCCGAACACCGACGGCCTGCGCGCGCTCACCGCGCTGCGCGCCGCGGGCGACGACATTCCGGTGATCTTCGTCACGGCGCGCGGCACGGTAGCCGACCGCATCGTCGGGCTTTCGCTCGGCGCCGACGACTATCTGACCAAGCCGTTCGATCCGCGCGAACTGCTGGCGCGCATCCACACAGTTCTGCGCCGGCGCGGCCCGTCGACCACGAGCGCGCCCGAAGCCCGCAAGCCTTACAAGTTCGGCCCGTTCGAACTGGATTTCGCCACGCGCTCTCTGTCGCGTGCTGACTCCAGGCTTCCGTTGCGCGACAGTGAGTTCGCGCTCCTGAAGATCTTCGTCAACAATCCGTATAAGGTGCTGTCGCGCGTGCTGATTCACGATCTCGTGCACCGCGACAACCTCGCATTCCGCGACCGCAGCCTCGACGTGCCGATCTGGCGGCTGCGCCGCGTGATCGAGGACGATCCGTCCAATCCGTGCTACGTGCAAACGGTGCGCGGCAAAGGCTACGTGTTCGTGCCCGATGCGGACGGCACACCGTTCTCCGAAGAGGCTGCCTCGAACGCATGAGAAACCCGCTGAACACGCTATTCGGCAGAATGGCGTTGCTTTCGACGGCGGTGCTCCTGGCGATTCAGGCCGGCTGGTTCGTACTGGTGGTGATGCAGCCGCCGCGTCATGAAATCGACGGCTTTGCGCGCGGCATCGTGCTGGTCCTGCAAGCCATCAACGGTGAGCCGATCAAGGGCGCCGCGCTCGCGCCCGCCATGCGCGTGCATCTCGTTCCAACCTGGAACATGCCGCCGAATATCCATCTGCACGAACCGACGGAACATCTCGTCGTCGAATTGGCGCAACACCTGCGTCAAAATCTTCCGCCCGGCACCAGGATTGCCGTCGACGACCTGCGTCCGCCGCAACTGTGGGTGCTGTTTCCGGGCAAGTCGAACTGGGTGGTGCTGCCGGTCGATCTTCCGCCGCCGCCGCGCTTTCTGATCGAATCCATTTCGATGCTGGCGGCCGCGCTGATCCTGTCGCTGTTCGCGGTCTGGCAGATGCAGCGCCCGCTGTCGCGCGTCGCCGACGCCGCGCGCGCGTTCGGTTCGGGCGGGCGGCCGGAGCCCGTGACGGTGCAAGGCCCGCGCGAACTGCGCGATCTGATCGGCTCGTTCAACGACATGATGCGGCGCCTGAACGAAGCGGGCGACGATCAGGCCGTCATGCTCGCCGGCGTCGCGCACGACCTGAAAGCGCCGCTCACGCGCATGAAGTTGCGCGCGAGTGTGCTGGTAGCGGAAAGCGAGCGTGCGGGCTTGATACGCGACGTGGATTCGCTAACGAACATCGTCCAGCAGTTTCTCGAATTCGCCGGCCAATCCGCCGACGCAGGGCCTCCGGTCGAAGTCGACGAGTTCCTGCGCGAACAGTTTTCCGCCAGCGACAGCATCGCCGAAAATACCGACGGCGCCAGCAGTACGGAAGACGCGCCGCTCTTCGCGCTCGATTTGCGCGCGGGCCCGTCGTTCACGCTGCCGCGCACGCTGCTCGACCGGCTCGTCACGAACCTTGTGGATAACGCTTTGGAACACGGTGCGCCACCCGTTGATATCGCCACCGCGCGCAACGACGGCCATTGGGTCATTCGCGTGCGGGACCACGGCGCGGGCATCCCCGACGAGCGCATTGCCGCGGCAATGAAGCCATTCGTGCGGCTCGACGCCGCGCGCGGCGGCGAAGGCCATTGCGGCCTCGGCCTCGCGATCGTCGCGCGGCTTGCGCATGATCGCGGCGGACGTTGCGAGGTACGCAATCACGCGCAAGGCGGTCTGGAAGTGTGTATCGAACTGCCGGTTGTGTCGGGGGCGGCGTCGACATAGGACGCCGGCTGCAACCGTGAACTAGCGGGCGCCGCACATGCGCTTACGTCACCTTACCGGATCGTCTGTCGCATGGCCGGCGGCCTTATAGTCGCCCCCGGCAACCTCGATGCCGCCCTTCTCAGTCCGCCCGCTTATCCGGGGCGGATCTTTTTTGCCCGCGGTTTTGTTGTCCGCGGCTCTTGCCGGCTCTGTCGCCGCGCCGTTCGCACGCCGCTCAGATGACGAGCCGGCTACGCAAGCTCTCGATAGCGGACTCCGACACGCCAAGGCCTTCGGTCAGATAGCGCGTCATCGTGCCGTAGCTTGCCTGCACCTGATCGAAGCCCGCTTGCAGAAAGCTCTCCTGAACGCCGAGCAAGGGCTCCTGGATCGCGGCGAGCGCATCGCCGTCCTGCGCGCGCAAGGTTTCCTTCTGCGACCTGATGGCTTGAGCACGATAGACGTTGCTCAGCAGGTAGTCCTGCATGATGACGTCAAGCGGCACGTTCGCAATGCTCTGCAACAGCGCCGCGACCCAACCGGCGCGATCCTTACCGGCGTTGGAATGGAAGAGCTGCGCGCCCGCGCCATCCGCCAGGTCGCGCAGCAACGCGCCGAAGTTCGCTCGCTGCGCGCCGCCGGTCACATAGCCTCGAGCCTGCGACTCCATGAACGCCGCTGCGTCGGCCGCCGAATTCAAAGCGGGGGCGACGAAGTCGCGGACGCCAAGAACATTCAAGGTCTGCGATACCGAGCCGCGCGGCAGGATATCGGCCGTGCGCTCGATCTCGCCGGGCGTGCGCAAATCGTAGATGCCGGCAATGCCGAGTCTCTCGATCTCCATCTGATCCGCCACGCTGAGCGCGAGCACGTTCGCGCGAAAGAACGCGCCGCGGCGCATCGTCTTGCCGTCGACGGTCGGATAGCCCGCGGCAGCGCCAGCGACATCGCGAAAATTGTCGACCGATGCCAGTCGCGGCGTCTGGCCCTGCTCGTTATCGAGGTTACCGCCGCCGCACGCGGAAAGCAGCGAACTGCTCACGCCGGACACCAGCAGAACACTGGCCGAGCGCTTCAGGAACGTCCGGCGCGACGGGCATGCCGCAGGTACGTGAGCGGGCACGGCCGTGCGCGCAAAATGGCGGCGAGGTGCCGGGCAGGTTTTCGCGGTGGCGGACATTAGGCGATTAGACGTAGCGGGCGCGAGCGTGAGTAAATAAAGTGCAGTCTATGCGCTGCGCGCGCAGTGTAACGGTGTTCAATATTTTTTTGGTTACGGCGTATTAGTTCGTAAGCAAACGCTCGCGTGGCCTTTCCCCGGCCAACGCGCGTTAGCCCGTATGCCGGTTGGAATCAGGCGGCGAAATCGATTTCTCACGCATTTCGTCAGTTATCGGCCGCTTACTTTTCGCTGCCAATGCTTGTTGCCAATGTTGCTGCCAATTTTGACCACGCATGGCCGCATCATGCCTCGTCCCCGTAGAATAGAAATACCTCCCACAAGCCGCCGGCACACAAAAAACTTGGAGAACACAACAAAACATGCCCTCTCTCCAATGGTTCACCGAACTGACGCAGCGGGAACGCCGCACCCTGTACGCCGGTTTCGGCGGCTATGCCGTCGACGCGTTCGATTTCATGATCTACTCGTTTCTCATTCCGACGCTGATCGCGACGTGGGGCATGACGAAAAGCGAAGCGGGCATGATCGCCACCAGTTCGCTGATCTCGTCGGCGCTCGGCGGCTGGCTCGCCGGCATTCTGGCCGATCGGTATGGCCGCATCCGCGTGCTCCAGTGGACGATCGCGACGTTCGCGCTATTCACGTTTCTGTCGGGCTTCACGCATTCGTTCTGGCAGTTGCTCGCCACGCGCACACTGCAGGGAATCGGCTTCGGCGGTGAATGGTCTGTCGTGACGATCATGATGGCAGAGACGATCCGCTCGCCGCAGCATCGCGCGAAAGCTGTGGGCACGGTGCAAAGCAGCTGGTCGTTCGGCTGGGCGGCAGCGGCCATCATCTACTGGGCGTTTTTTGCGTTGCTGCCGGAACAATATGCGTGGCGCGCGTGCTTCTGGATCGGCCTGCTGCCGGCGGCCTGGATCATCTATATTCGCCGCAACGTCAGCGACCCCGATATCTATCTGGAGACGCGCCGTGCGCGCGAGAGCGGCTTTGAAACCGCGCACTTCCTGCAGATTTTCTCAGGGCCGCATTTGCGCACCACGCTGCTGGGCAGCGCGTTGTGCACCGGCATGCTGGGCGGCTATTACGCGATCACCACGTGGTTGCCCACCTATCTGAAGACCGTGCGTCATCTGTCCGTGTTCAACACGAGCGGCTATCTGATCGTGCTGATTGTCGGCTCGTTTACCGGCTATATCGTCGGCGCGATTTTGTGCGACAAGATCGGGCGGCGCGCGTCGTTCATTCTGTTCGCGGTCGGTTCGTTCGTGCTCGGCATGGTCTACACGATGCTGCCTATCACCGACGGCATGATGCTCGCGCTCGGGTTTCCGCTCGGCATTGTCGTACAAGGTATTTTTGCGGGCGTGGGCGCGTACCTGTCCGAGCTTTATCCGAACGCCATTCGTGGCTCGGGGCAAGGTTTCTGCTACAACCTTGGACGCGGCTTCGGCTCGTTTTTTCCGATTCTCGTCGGTACGCTTTCGCAGGGCATGTCGCTCGTGAAGGCAATGGGCATCGTCGCCGGCGCGGGTTATCTGCTCGTGATCGTCGCCGCGCTGTGCCTGCCCGAAACGAAGGGCAAGGTGCTCGGCACGGCCAATCCTGCCGCCTGACATCGCTGCTGATCTTTGCCGTATAAGCACATGAAAACGATTGTTCTGGGGGGCGGCGTGATCGGCGTCGCCACTGCTTTCTACCTGCGCCAGCAAGGCTGCGAGGTCACGCTGATCGAGCGCGAACCGGACGTCGCGCTCGCCACGAGTTTCGGCAACGCGGGCGTGATCGCGCCCGGCTACGTGACGCCGTGGGCCGCGCCGGGCATGCCAGCCAAGATCCTCAAGTATCTGTTCAAGCCGGCTTCGCCACTGATCTTCCGTCCGACCTTCGACCCGGCTCAATGGCGCTGGATCGCGCGCTGGCTGCGCGAATGCGACCTCGAACGTTTTCGCGTCAACAAGCAGCGGATGCAGCGTATCGCCTACTACAGCCGCGAATGCCTGCACGAATTCCGTAGCCATCATCCGTTCGACTACGGGCGCAGCCAAGGCTATCTGCAACTCTTTCGCAGCGAGTACGACGCCGAACTCGCGCAACCGGCGCTGGCTGTGCTGCGCGACGCGGGCATCGCGTATCGGGAAGTGAGCGCCGCGCAATGCGTCGATATCGAGCCCGGCTTGCGCTGGGCGCGCGTCACTCCGCTGTCGGGCATTCATCTTCCCGACGACGAAGCCGGCGACTGCGCGCGCTTCACTCGCGAACTGCGCGCGATCTGCGAGCGCAACGGGGTTCGGTTTCGCTTCGACACTCGCGTGACATCGCTCGATGTGCAAGGCGGTGCGGTGCGCGGCGTGCGTGTCCAAAGTGAAAGCGGTGGGGAACAGGGCGGTGCAAACGTCGGTGCAAACGCCGGCGGGCGCAGCGGCGAGACCGTGCCGGCGGATAGCGTCGTGGTGGCGCTGGGCGTCGACAGTGCGGCACTCCTTGCGCCGCTCGGCGTGAAGGTGCCGCTCTATCCGGTGAAGGGCTATTCGGCGACGCTGCCCGTCATCGACGATGAAAAGGCCCCGCGCGCCGCACTCATGGACGAGTCGCTGAAGACAGCGATCACGCGCTTCGGCAACAACCTGCGGGTGGCGGGCACGGCGGAACTGGGCAATCGCCAGGCCACATTGCGCGAGCAGGCCTTGCAGACGCTGATGAAAGTGCTGGGCGACTGGTTTCCGCACGCCGCCGCGCCGAGGTCGGCGCATTTCTGGGTGGGCCGCCGCCCGATGACGCCCGACGGCGCGCCATTGCTCGGACCGTCTGGCATCGACAATGTGTGGCTCAATCTCGGCCACGGCTCGACAGGCTGGGCGATGTCGATGGGCTCGGCGCGCGTGGTCGCCGATCTGGTCACGCAGCGCAAGCCGGAAATCGATCTCGACGGGCTGACGCTGGCGCGTTATGGAAAGTAACGTTGCGAACTAAGTGTCAGGAAACGCACGTTAAAAAGCCGGGTCACCCTCTCGGGCGCCCGGCTCTGTTTTTACCGCTTTGTGTACCGCCTCGGTGTGCCGCTTACCGCTTACCCGGCACGCCGTCGTCTCCACCTCTTCCCGCAAGCATTAGCCGGCTTGGCGCTACGAACTACAGTTGCCGCAGACCGGCAGCGACGATTAGCGCGGCAGGTCCGAACGGCCCATCAGGAAAGCGTCGACCGAACGCGCACACTGACGGCCTTCGCGGATTGCCCACACCACCAGCGACTGGCCGCGACGCATATCGCCGGCAGTGAACACCTTGTCCACCGACGTGTAGTACGCCTTGTCGCCTTCGGTCGAGGCACGCACGTTGCCGCGCGCATCCTTGTCGACGCCGAACGCTTCGAGCACCGGCGACACCGGCTGCGTGAAGCCCATCGCGAGCAGTACGAGATCGGCCTTCATTTCGAATTCCGAGCCCGGCACTTCCTGCATCTTGCCGTCCTTCCATTCGACGCGCGCCGCGATCAGCTTCTCGACCTTGCCGTTCTTGCCTTCGAGGCGCTTGGTGGCGACAGCCCAATCGCGCGAGCAGCCTTCGTCATGCGAGGACGACGTGCGCAGCTTGATCGGCCAGTACGGCCACACGAGCGGCTTGTTCTCTTCTTCCGGCGGCTGCGGCAGCAGTTCGAATTGCGTAACGCTCTTCGCGCCGTGACGGTTCGACGTGCCCACGCAGTCCGAACCGGTGTCGCCGCCGCCGATCACGACCACGTGCTTGCCCTTCGCGAGCAACTGGTTCGCGACCTTGTCGCCGGCATTCACCTTGTTCTGCTGCGGCAGGAATTCCATCGCGTAATGGATGCCTTCGAGCTCACGGCCCGGCACCGGCAGATCGCGCGGCGTTTCCGAACCGCCCGCGATCACGACCGCGTCGAAGTCTTCCTTCAACTGGTCCGGCGTGACAGTTTCCTTCGCCGTGTTGCCAATGTAAGGCGGCAGCGAATCGGGCTTGCCGACGAACACGTTCGCGCGGAACGTCACGCCTTCTGCCTCCATCTGGCGCATGCGGCGATCGATCAGCCACTTTTCCAGCTTGAAGTCGGGAATGCCGTAACGCAGCAGGCCGCCGATGCGGTCGTTCTTCTCGAACACCGTCACATCGTGGCCGGCGCGCGCGAGTTGCTGCGCGACCGCGAGACCGGCGGGGCCGGAGCCGATCACCGCAACCTTCTTGCCGGTCTTGTGCTTCGGCGGCTGCGGCGCGACCCAGCCTTCGGCCCATGCCTTGTCGATGATCGCGTGTTCGAGCGACTTGATGCCGACCGGATCGTCGTTGATGCCGAGCGTGCATGCCGCTTCACACGGTGCCGGACAGATGCGGCCCGTGAACTCCGGGAAGTTGTTCGTGGAGTGCAGCACTTCAATCGCGTTCTTCCAGTCCTGATGGAACACCAGGTCGTTGAAGTCCGGAATGATGTTGTTCACCGGGCAGCCGTTGTTGCAGAACGGAATGCCGCAGTCCATGCAACGTGCGCCTTGAATTTTCGCTTCGTCGTCGGTGAGTGCCGCGACGAATTCCTTGTAGTGCTTCACACGCGTGAGCGGAGCTTCGTACGCCTCGTGGCGGCGCTCGAACTCGAGAAAACCGGTTGCCTTGCCCATGTGGTTCTCTTCTCTATCTGTATCTAGGGGGTGATCTGAACCCGCCGCGCGTCGGATCACCGAGCGGCGGCGGGTACGGCTAAAGGTGGCTCTGCTGTCGGGAAACAATCAGCGAACGGTCAGCAGTTAAGCGGCGAGGACTTCCTTGTTCGCCTTCTTCGCTGCCATTTCGCCCAGCGCGCGCTTGTATTCGGTCGGGAACACCTTCACGAATTGACGGCGCGACGCGTCCCAGTTTTCCAGCAGCGCCTTTGCACGCGGCGAGCCGGTGAACTGGAAGTGACGCTCGACGAGGCCCTTGAGCAGCGCTTCGTCCGTCGTGCCGGCGTGCCACAGGCCACGGTCGACCGTGCGCTCCTGCTCGGCCTGTTGCAGAACCGGATCGAGCGCGACCATCGACTTGTTGCACTTGCCCGCGAACGTGTTATCCGGGTCGTACACATAAGCGATGCCGCCCGACATGCCCGCCGCGAAGTTACGGCCGGTTTCGCCGAGCACGACGACCGTGCCGCCCGTCATGTATTCGCAGCCGTGGTCGCCGGTGCCTTCGACAACCGCCGTCGCGCCCGAGTTACGCACGCAGAAACGCTCGCCCGCCACGCCGCGGAAGAACGCTTCGCCTTCGATCGCGCCGTACATCACCGTGTTGCCGCAGATGATGTTCTCTTCCGACTTGCCGCGGAAATCGTTTGTGGGACGGATGATGATGCGCCCGCCCGACAAACCCTTGCCAACGTAGTCGTTGCCGTCGCCGACCAGATCCAGCGTGATGCCTTTGGCGAGGAACGCGCCGAAGCTCTGGCCCGCGGTGCCCTTCAACTGGATGTGGACCGTGTCGTCGGGCAAGCCGTCGTGGCCGTACTTCTTTGCGATCGTGCCGGACAGCATCGCGCCGACCGTACGATTGACGTTGCGCACCGGCTGGATGAACGACACATGCTCGCCCTTCTCGATGGCCGCCTTCGCCTTTTCGATCAGCGTGTGATCGAGTGCGCGGTCTAGACCGTGATCCTGCTCTTCCACATGCTTGCGCGCGACTTCGGCCGGCACGTGCGGCAGATAGAACACGCGCGAAAAGTCGAGACCCTTCGCCTTCCAGTGCTCGATGCCCTTCTTCGTGTCGAGCAGTTCGGCGTGACCGATCAGGTCGTCGAACTTGCGGATACCCAGTTGCGCCATGATTTCGCGCGCTTCTTCGGCGACGAAAAAGAAGAAGTTCACCACGTGTTCCGGCTGCCCCTTGAACTTGGCCCGCAGCACCGGATCTTGCGTTGCAACGCCGACCGGGCAGGTGTTCAGGTGGCACTTGCGCATCATGATGCAGCCTTCGACGACGAGCGGCGCCGTCGCGAAACCGAACTCGTCGGCGCCGAGCAGCGCGCCGATCACGACGTCGCGGCCGGTCTTCATCTGACCGTCGGCCTGCACCCGGATACGCCCGCGCAGCTGGTTGAGCACCAGCGTCTGCTGTGTTTCCGCGAGACCCAGTTCCCACGGCGTGCCGGCATGCTTGATCGACGACAGCGGCGACGCTCCGGTGCCGCCGTCGTGGCCTGCGATCACGACGTGGTCCGCCTTCGCCTTGGCGACACCTGCGGCCACCGTGCCGACGCCCGACTCCGACACCAGCTTCACCGACACGCTAGCCGCCGGATTCGCATTCTTCAGGTCGTGAATGAGCTGCGCCAGATCTTCAATCGAGTAGATGTCGTGGTGCGGCGGCGGCGAAATGAGGCCGACACCCGGCACCGAATAACGCAGCTTGCCGATGTATTCCGACACCTTGTGGCCCGGCAACTGGCCGCCCTCGCCCGGCTTCGCGCCTTGCGCCATCTTGATCTGGATCTGATCGGCCGACGCAAGATATTCCGCCGTCACGCCGAAGCGGCCGGACGCCACCTGCTTGATCTTCGAGCGCAGCGAATCGCCGTCTTTCAATGGAATGTCGACGATCACTTCGTCGCCGATCACCGACTTCATCGTGTCGCCGTTCTTGATCGGAATGCCGCGCAGTTCGTTGCGATAGCGGTTTTCGTCCTCGCCGCCTTCGCCGGTGTTCGACTTGCCGCCGATGCGGTTCATCGCGACCGCCAGCGTGGCGTGCGCTTCGGTGCTGATCGAGCCGAGCGACATCGCGCCGGTGGCAAAACGCTTGACGATTTCCTTTGCCGGTTCCACTTCGTCGAGCGGAATCGCTTTGGTCGGATCGAGCTTGAACTCGAACAGGCCGCGGAACGTCATGTGACGCTTGGTCTGGTCGTTGATCAGATGCGCGTATTCCTTGTACGTCTGATACGAATTGCTGCGCGCCGAGTGTTGCAGCTTGGCGATCGCATCCGGCGTCCACATGTGTTCTTCGCCGCGCACGCGGTAGGCGTACTCGCCGCCCGCGTCGAGCATGTTCGCGAGAACCGGGTTGTCGCCGAACGCGTCGCGGTGCAGACGGATCGCTTCTTCCGCGACGTCGAACAGACCAATGCCGCCGACCTTCGACGACGTGCCCTTGAAGTACTTCTGCACGAGGTCTTCAGCCAGGCCGACCGCTTCGAAAATCTGCGCGCCGGTGTACGACATGTAGGTCGAAATGCCCATCTTGGACATGACCTTCTGCAAGCCCTTGCCGACCGCCTTCGTGAAGTTGTAGACGGCTTTCTCCGGCGACAGGTCGCCCTTCAGACCGGCTGCGAGCTGACCGAGCGTTTCCATCGCGAGGTACGGGTGCACAGCTTCCGCGCCGTAGCCTGCGAGCAGCGCGAAATGATGCGTTTCACGCGCCGAGCCGGTTTCCACGACGAGACCCGCGCTCGTGCGCAGACCATGCTGCACGAGGTGCGTGTGGATGGCGGCGGTCGCCAGCAGCGCCGGAATCGCCACGTTGTCGCGGTCCGTCTTGCGGTCCGACACGATCAGCATGTTGTAGCCGGACTTGACTGCATCGACGGCTTCCGCGCACAGCGACGCGAGGCGCGCTTCGATGCCTTCCTTGCCCCATGCAACCGGATAGCAGATGTTCAGTTCATACGAGCTGAACTTGCCGCCGGTGTACTGATCGATCGCGCGGATCTTGGCGATGTCCTTGAAGTCGAGCACGGGCTGCGACACTTCAAGACGCATCGGCGGGTTGATGTTGTTCGTGTCCAGCAGGTTCGGCTTCGGACCGACGAACGACACGAGCGACATCACCATGTTTTCACGGATCGGGTCGATCGGCGGGTTCGTGACTTGCGCGAACAACTGCTTGAAGTAGTGATAGAGCGTCTTGTTCTTGTTGGACATGACCGCGAGTGGCGAGTCGTTGCCCATCGAGCCGACGGCTTCTTCACCGGCTTGCGCCATCGGCGCCATCAGGAACTTGAGGTCTTCCTGCGTGTAGCCGAACGCCTGCTGACGGTCCAGCAATGCAGCGGCTTCGCGCCGTTCCGTCGCGACGTCTTCCGCCTTCGCCTCGATTTCGTCGAGCTTGATGCGCACGGCGTCGATCCAGCTCTTGTACGGCTTCGCGTTCGCGAGGTTGTCCTTCAGTTCCTTGTCGTCGATGATGCGGCCGTGTTCCATGTCGATCAGGAACATCTTGCCCGGTTGCAGGCGCCACTTCTTGACGATCTTCGACTCGGGAATAGGCAGCGTGCCCGCTTCCGACGCCATGATGACGAGGTCGTCATCCGTGACGATGTAGCGCGCCGGGCGCAGGCCGTTACGGTCGAGCGTCGCGCCGATCTGGCGGCCGTCGGTGAACGCGATCGCGGCGGGCCCGTCCCACGGTTCCATCATCGCGGCGTGGTATTCGTAGAACGCGCGGCGGTTGTCGTCCATCAGCGTGTGCTGTTCCCAGGCTTCGGGGATCATCATCATCATTGCGTGGACGAGCGGGTAGCCGGCCATCACCAGCAGTTCGAGACAGTTGTCGAACGAGGCGGTGTCCGATTGGCCCGGATAGATCAGCGGCCACAGCTTCGGCAGGTCGTCGCCAAGCACGTGCGACGCGATCGCGCCGGTACGGGCGTTCAGCCAGTTGACGTTGCCCTTCACCGTGTTGATTTCGCCGTTGTGGGCGATCATCCGGTACGGGTGGGCCAGTTCCCACGCCGGGAACGTGTTCGTCGAGAAGCGCTGGTGCACGAGCGCGAGCGCCGAAACGGTGCGCTCGTCCTGCAGGTCGCGGTAGTACACGCCGACCTGGCCGGCCAGCAGCAGACCTTTATAGACGACGGTGCGCGCCGACATCGACGGCACGAAGTATTCCTTGCCGTGCTTGAGCTTGAGCGCCTGGATGCGGTGGCTCGCGGTCTTGCGGATCACGTACAGCTTCCGTTCGAGCGCGTCGGTCACCATGATGTCCTTGCCGCGGCCGATGAAAATCTGGCGAATCAGCGGCTCGCTCGCCTTGACGGTCGGCGAGATCGGCATGGTGTGGTCGACCGGCACATCGCGCCAGCCGAGCACGACCTGACCTTCGGCCTTCACCGTGCGCTCGAGCTCCTGTTCGCAGGCGAGACGCGACGCGTGTTCCTTCGGCAGGAACACCATGCCGACGCCGTATTCGCCGAACGGCGGCAACGTCACGCCCTGCTTTGCCATTTCCTCGCGATAAAAACCGTCCGGAATCTGGATCAGGATGCCGGCGCCGTCGCCCATCAACGGATCTGCGCCGACGGCGCCCCGGTGGTCGAGGTTCTCGAGAATCTTCAGGCCTTGCTCGATGATCTCGTGGCTCTTCTTGCCCTTGATGTGGGCAACAAAGCCGACGCCGCAGGCGTCATGTTCGTTTTGCGGGTCGTACAACCCTTGCGCGGCGGGAACCGGATGAGCCGGTTGTTGGTGATCGTTCATGGGGACACCGTCTGTGAGGGGCCGGACAGGCCGTTTAATCCGTTTTTCTATTGCCGCACGTGCACACCCGCAACGGCGAAGGCGCTTCTGATGCGGCACCGTACGCATCCAAAAACGCCGGAATTCGGAATATACGCGACGAATCAATGGAATAGCAAATAAAACGTTATGCTCGATCCCCAATTATCAATTTGGTGCATTGCGATTGTTTTTTATTGGTGCCATATCAAATGAAGCCAAAATAAAACGGCATGTCTCGATGCCGTTCAGAACGCAGACCTTTGATTGGAATCGTTTACTGCGTTTGCGGCGTCTCACGCACCTTGCGCGGCCGTCCCCGCGGAAGCGGCGATACTCGCCGGTTCGCCGCGCGCGCCGCCCATTCTCGGTAGGTGTCGCTGCCGAGCACCCAGCCCTTTAACGTGGCCTGCTGAAGCTGGCTTGCCTCGCGCTCGTCGAGCGGCTGCTCGCAGAGTTCGCGGTACGCGCGCTGCCGCTCGAACGGCGTATTGCCGAGCGACCAGTAAAGTGGGTGGTCGGTGATGAGGCTGTCGAGCGTGAGACCGATGTGATGACGGTAGCTCGACCAACGGTAGTCTTCCGGCGCGCTTGCGATCTGCATGCGCACAGGGCACATTTCGACGACGCGGCTCGCCAGCAGGAAATACCGCTCGCCCTCGATCACCGTGGCGCGATAGCGCCCTTCCCACAACGTACCGCGCCGCGCGTAGCGACGGTTAAAGTGCGCCACGTAGCGACGCCCCACCGCCTGCATCGCTTTGGGCAGGCTCGACTCCTCCGTTGGAGTGACGAGCAGTTGGACCGCGCCCGGCATCAACGCATAAGCGTGGATCGATAAGTGGTGATCGCGCGAAGCCGCTTTCAAACAGTCGATGAACAGTTCGTAGTCCTGGTCGTCGACGAACGCAGGCTGCTGATCGAGTCCGCGGAGGATGACGTGCTGCGGCTGGTCAGGAACATAAAGACGTGCAAGCCGTGCCATGCTGAAGTATCCGATAGTCGCGTTGGTACATACCCGAAGGTCCGAAGAGCCGCATGCGCCGGAGATTCGACGCGGCGCGGCCAGGCCAGCAAGCGCGCCCGGCTTAGGGAGAAAACTCTAACCGGCGCGTATGGTTAGTTTCAAACGTTGTGGTCATAATGAGCGGGCCTTTTTTGGAGGAGCACATATGAAATTAAAACAGGCCGTAGTGGGGACCGCGGTACTAGCCGGCATGACAACGGCAGCGCACGCGCAATCGGCCGGTAGCTTTTTCGTCTCAACAGGCTGGTTCCATCTTGCGCCTCAATCGAGTAGCGAGCCCCTGCGAGTGACGAGCATCGGCGGCAGCCCGACCAACATCACAGAAGCCAATACCGGAGCCTCGCTCAGTTCGGCCGACACCATCGGCCTGACCGCGGGCTACTTCATCACCGACCACATTGCGACTGAATTCGTGATTGGTTATCCGCCTTCGTTCGACCTGAACGGCACCGGCAACCTCGCACAATTCGGCAAGCTGGGTCAGGCGAAGCAGTGGAGCCCGACGCTGCTGTTCAAGTACTACTTCAACGCTCCAACTGCCACCTTCCGTCCGTATCTTGGTATCGGCGTGAGCCGTATCTGGTTCACCGACGAGAAGATCACCAACGGAGCGTTCGAGGCAAACGTCCTGCATGGTCCGACCAGCGTGACTACGGATAGTTCGTGGGAGCCGGTGTTTAATGCGGGTTTCACTTACGCATTCAATCAGCACTGGTTCGCGGGCGTTTCGGTGTCGTACCTGCCGCTCAGCACGACGGCCAAACTGAACACGCAGGCGAAGACGCCGGTCGGTACGCTCAACGTGCAGTCGCAAACCAAGATCAAGCTGAACCCCATCGTTACCTACGTCAATATCGGTTACCGCTTCTAACACAGTTCGTGATGCATGATCGAACGACGCCGTGGGTTTAGGGTAGTCGAATTCCCGTGGCTTGAACAACGCCGTCATTCATCCAATGGCGGCGTTTTTTATTTTGTGCGCATGGTGAGACGCGCTGCGCTGCCTTTACCGATGCGGCGCGCAGCACAGTCCGTGCGTTTGTAAATATGACCCACGGGTGCTGCGCTTCGTGCAATATCTGCTGACCAATCCGCGGCTGCGCCTGCGCGCGCGGGGCGTTTGCGTTTGGCACCGAAGTTGCGTTCTGCTGGTGTTTCCTGCGTTGCGATGTGGTTTAAGCGTAACCGTGAACGTGGGCCTTTTTACCCTCATCGACGGAGCGACCATGACAGCACTTCCGAATACGCGAGACGCCCTCGGCGAATCCTGGACCAGCACGAGCCGCCGCGCGCGGCGTATCGCCCGCCACAGCCGCCATGCGGCCGAAGACATTGCAGGCGAGCTTCGCACGCTGATGTCGGAACTCGAGTCCACGCTGGCGGACGGCACCCAGGCCGATGCAGTAGCGCTGCGCGGCAGGCTGCGCAAGCAGCTCGATACGGCGCGCGCCCGTTTGGACGACACCCGCGAGGCGGTACGCGAACGCGCCGGTGTAGCGCTCGCCGGTGCCGACGACTATGTCCATGAAAATCCGTGGCAGACGTTGGCGATTGTCGGCGGCGTCGCGCTGATCGCAGGCGCGTTGTTCGCGTCGCGCATGCGCTGAAGGAACGCGGTTGTCGCGGAGTCGCGGTCGTCGCGGTTTATCGGCTGAGCGGCGCCCGGTTGCATTGGCGCTGCGCTGCCGGGCCAATATCGGCGGCGAGCGACGGGCATTGGCCAAATCACCGTGCCCGGCTGTGCGCTCGGCCTGGCTAGCCCGGTTGGTGCGCTGCGGTCATCCCGCTGCGGTTGCCATCGCGTGGCCGCCATCGCGTTGCGGTCGCGCGGTGGCCGCGGCTCTTGCGCGTGCTCAGTTATCCTCGATCACAAAGAGCCGCTGATACTCCTTCAGCGCGTAGCGGTCTGTCATGCCCGCGATGTAATGCGCGATCAACCGCGGTTGCAGCGCGGCATCGGCGGACTGGTAACCCGGCGGAAGCAGCCGCGGATCTTCGGTGAACGCGTCGAACAGACCGACGACGACGCGCCGCGCCTTGTTGGCCATGCGCATCACGCGGTAATGGCGATACAGGTTCTTGAACAGGAAGCGCTTGAGCGCCGCCGCTTGAGCCGCGATTGCTTCGCTGTGCGCGACGAGTGCCGGCGCGGCGCGCACGGCGTCGACCGAATCCGGCGCATGACGGGCCAGGTTCAGCTTCGTCGTGTCGATCAGATCGACGATCAGCGTATTGATGATGCGCCGCACCGTCTCGTGAATCAGCCTGCGCCCTTCGATCTGCGGAAAGTCGCGCCGCGCGGCTTCATAGTGCGTCTGCCATAGCTCGACTTCGGCGAGTTGTTCGACGGTGAGCAAACCGGAGCGCAAGCCGTCGTCGACATCGTGATTGTTGTACGCGATCTCATCGGCCACGTTCGCGATCTGCGCTTCGATGGACGGCTGACGTCCTTCCAGAAAACGCTCGCCGAGCGCGCCCAACCGCCGCGCGTTTTCCCGCGAGCAATGCTTCAGAATGCCCTCGCGCGTTTCGAAACACAGATTCAGGCCGTTGTACGCGCCGTAGTGCTCCTCGAGATCGTCCACGACCGCGAGGCTTTGCAGATTGTGCTCGAAGCCGCCGTGCTCACGCATGCATTCGTTCAGCGCATCCTGGCCGGCATGGCCGAACGGCGTGTGACCGAGATCGTGCGCAAGAGAAATGGCTTCGACCAGGTCTTCGTTCACGCGCAGATTGCGCGCCACTGAACGCGCGATCTGCGCGACTTCGAGGCTATGCGTGAGGCGCGTGCGGAACAGATCGCCTTCGTGATTCACGAACACCTGCGTCTTGTATTCGAGCCGGCGGAACGCCGTCGAATGAACGATGCGGTCGCGGTCGCGCTGAAATTCGGTGCGGGCGCTCGGCGGCGCTTCCGGATAGCGGCGCCCGCGCGAGTGCGCCGAATGCGCGGCGTACGGCGCGAGATGCGCTTCGAGCGCTTCCTGCGTCGGGACGCCGAGCGCTGCGGCGTCCGCTGCGAGTTCCTGCTTTACATCGTCGCTGCGCCTGTCTGTCACCGGGTTCTCCGAAACATGGGCGGCGCCGCTCGACGCCGTGCACGGCGCCACACTGCAACGGCCTGCCTTGTCAGACGGCGGCGGCCAGCGTGGCGTGCACCTCAGCGTCGGGCGCCTGGGTGATGAGCGTCTCACCGAAACGCTTCAGCAGAATGAATTTGATCGCACCGGCTTCCGCTTTCTTGTCGACCTGCATCAGTTCGACATAGCGCGACTCGCCAAGCGTCGGCGCGCGGGTCGGCAAATGCGCGGCGACGATGACATCGACGAGCCGCTTGCGCGACGCTTCGTCAAGATAGCCGAGACGCACGGACAGGTCCGCCGCCATCACCATTCCGCATCCGACCGCCTCGCCATGCAGCCATTCGCCGTAGCCGAGGCCGGCTTCGATCGCGTGACCAAATGTGTGACCGAAGTTGAGGATGGCGCGCAGTCCGCCTTCACGCTCGTCCTGAGCGACCACCGACGCCTTGATCTCGCACGACCTCTTGACGGCCTCGGCGAGCGCCTCGGGTTCGCAGCGATTCAACGCCTCGACATTGGCTTCGATCCAGCGGAAAAAACCAGCGTCGGCGATCGCCCCCGTCTTGATCACCTCCGCGACGCCCGCCGCCAATTCGCGCGCGGGCAGCGTGCGCAGCGCGCCAATGTCGGCGATCACGGCCTGCGGCTGGTAAAACGCGCCGATCATGTTCTTGCCAAGCGGATGATTGATGCCGGTCTTGCCGCCCACCGACGAATCCACCTGCGACAGCAGCGTAGTCGGCACCTGAATGAACGGTACGCCGCGCATGTAACAGGCAGCCGCGAAACCCGTCATATCGCCGATTACGCCGCCGCCCAACGCGATCAGCGTGGTCTTGCGATCGGCGCGCGAACCGAGCAGCGCGTCGAAAATCAGGTTCAGCGTTTCAAGGTTCTTGTGCGCCTCACCGTCCGGCAAGACGACCGTGGACACTTGTTTGCCGAGCGGCGCGAGTGCGGCGCGCAGCCTGTCGCCATAGAGCGGCTCGACAGTCGTGTTCGTAACGATGGTGACCGAATTGCCGGCGATATGCGGCGCGAACAACGCGGTCTGGCCGATCAGATCGGTACCGATATGGATGGGGTAGGCGCGTTCGCCCAGTTCGACATTGACGGTAATCATACGGCCCATTATGACGCAGGATGTTTGGCGACGCCGGCCATCTCGAGCTGCATCAGAACCATGTTGACGAGTCCGTTGACCGAAGGCCGCCCTGTTTCGATGACGAAATGCGCGCATTCGCGATAGAGCGGATCGCGCACTTCGTAAAGCGCTTCGAGGCGCGCTTTGGGATCTTCGGTCTGCAAAAGCGGGCGATTCTTATCGCGCCGCGTGCGCAGCCAGAGATCGTGCGGATTGGCGCGCAGGTAAATCACCACGCCACGGCTTTGCAGCGCCGCCCGGTTTTCCGGCCGCAAGACCGCGCCGCCGCCGGTCGCCAGCACGATATTGTCGCGCCCGGTCAGCTCCGAAATGACGCTCGACTCACGCTCGCGAAACCCGGCTTCACCTTCCAGCTCGAAGATCACGGGAATGCGCGCGCCTGTTCGCGCCTCGATTTCATGATCGGAATCGAAGAACGGGCGATCGAGACGGCGCGCAATGGCCCGGCCCACGGTGGTCTTTCCTGCCCCCATGAGCCCTACAAAAAATACATTGGCGTGTGCGTCCCGCGCTTGCAACGGTGTCCTCTGGCTAATCCGGTATGGTTCGTGCCGCAGCTTACTGGCAAAGCGGCTGCCTTGTCGAGCCTGCCCGCCGCCGCGTTCGGGCGGCGGCAGCGTGCGCCTAATTCGTCTGAACGACGCGCGGCGTGATGAAAACAGCCAGTTCGCTGCGCTGATCGCGGTGAGCCCGATGGCGAAAAAGCGCGCCTAGAACCGGTATTTTGCCCAGGACGGGCACGCGGGTCACATCGTCGCGGCCGTCGGTCGCGTAAATTCCGCCGATGGACACCGTACCACCATCCTCGACCTCGACGCGCGTTTGCACGTGCTTGGTATTGATCGCAGGCCCGGCGTCGGTCTGTTCGCCGACGCTGTCCTTGGCAACATCCAGGTCCAGCACGACACGGCCGTCCGGCATGATCTGCGGCTCGACTTCGAGCTTCAGCGTCGCGCGCCGAAACTGCACGCCCGACACGCCCTGCCCGACTTTCGCCTGATAAGGCAGTTCGGTGCCCTGCTCGACCACGGCTTTCATCCGGTCCGCCGTGACGACGCGCGGACTTGAGACGATTTGCCCGCGCCCCTCGGCTTCCAAAGCGCTCAGTTCGACATTCAGGAGCCGCGTCGCGCCTGCCGCGAACAGCGTCAGGCCGGCCGTCGCCGCTTCGAAGCCCGCGATGGGTCTGGCCGACAGATCATAGACGAGACCGTCCTTGCCGCCGCTCAAGCCGCGCGTGGTGCCATCGGCGCTCGTGCCGGCCATCGACAGTCGCACGCCGAGGTTGCGCGAAAAACCATACTCGCCTTCGACGATGCGCGCCTCGATCAGCACCTGCCGCGTAGGCCGGTCGACGGAAGCAAGCAGCGCGGCAATTTGCGCGAGGCGGCCATCCAGATCTGTCACGAACAGCAGATTGGTGCGCGGATCGGCGGTCACCGCGCCGCGCCTGGACAGCACGCGCTGGTTGCCCGAGCCGGTCAGAAGGCGCCGCACGTCCTCGGCGCGCGCATAGTGCAACTCGAACGTACGGCTCGCGAGCGGCTCCAGATCGGCGGTGCGCGCGTGGGCCTCGAAGCGCTGCCGCTCGCGCGCCGCCAGATCCGCAATCGGCGCGACCCATACCACGTTGCCGTGGCGCTCCATCGCGAGGCCGTTGACGTCGAGCAGCGTATCGAACGCGACGCGCCACGGCACCTTGTCGAGCCGCAGCGACACGGACCCGCGCACTTTCTCGCTTGCGACGATGTTCAAGCCGGTGAACTGCGCAAACGCATTCAGAACGGCGCCAAGTTCAGCGCGCTGAAAGTTCAGCGAGATCGGCTTGTCGTCGGCGGCGAGCGATGCGTCGGCGGCAGTCTTCGGCGCGCCGCTCAGGCGCACGAGCGGCGGCAAGGGCACCGGCGGGCCTTCGAGCGCCGCTCCCGTCACTAAGGCGTCCCGGGCGCCGGCAACCGATTGCCGGCCAAGAGGCACTGAACCGTCGGCGTCGTCGATGGCATCGTCCGCGCGACTTTGCCGGGCCAGCGTCGGCGTGCGCGAGACGGCGATATCGTCCGTGGAATCGTCGCGAAACGGGTTCGACGTCTCGGCGCTCGCACCGCGAGGCAGCGGCGGCGCATTGTATGGCGAATCGGACGATGCAACCGTATCGTCGAGCGGCATGTAGGCAGGCAAGGGAGGCAGCGATGGAACCGCGGCCCGCGCGGCGCCGACGTTTAGCGCCGCGCCAAGCGACAGACTCACCAACAACCCCGCTCGGACGCACGCACGAACGCAGGGCACAGCACCGATAAATGCCGGAGCGTCCATGTGCAACAACTTCGATGGGTTCATCACGAAGCCTCCGCGAGCTCAAGCGTACGCGTTGCATCGCCTTTAGCGAGCGTAACGCTGAACGCGTCGAAGCGTGTAACGCGCTCGTCGCCGATCTGCTGCCCCGACCCGACAGTAGTTGCGCCGTCCGGCGTATCGAACAATGCGAGACCGTGCACGCGATCGTGCAGCAATCCGACCAGATGAAGTTGCGCAAGCCCGGGCAGATCGGCTGACGCCTGCATCTGCGCGGACGAGAACGGATCGAAGAACACGACATCTTCTTCGTCATCCGAATCGAGGCTCGCGTCGGCGAGCTCCTGTACCGAGAGGCTGGCCGGCGCCGGGCGCAAGCCGCTGTACACGCGCAGTGTCGCGCTTACCGACAGCGAAGATCCATCGCGCTTGATGACGACGTCGACCGGAACCATCAGCACCGGCAGTTCTGTCAGCCCGCGCATGAACGACATCAGGTGAACGAAGTCTGTGCGCGCGGCGATCTGGAGCGGACGCTCGCTTTGAGCGCCCTCGCCGCTTGCAGCGCCGGGCTCGACTGCCAGCAACACAACGCCGTTTTGCACGGCGAGTTCGGAGACGACGCGCACGTCGTCGGCCGACGTCCACCGCGCGAGCGACGGCGACGGCGATGGCGATGGCGATGGCGATGGCGATGGCGATGGCGAGACGCTAACCGTACCTGCCGCAGCGACGTCACGGCGCAGCAACGGCAATTGCGCGACCACGCGCCTCGCATCCGCGAGTCGCTGCGCGCTCGCCTGCAATGCCGCGCGGCTCGCTTCAAGACGCCCGAGGTCGGCCACGATCCACCCATGCGCGCCAACGCTGAAGACGACCAGCGCAATCAGCAACGCAACCGCCCAGCGACGACGCGGGCTCCACGTGTGAAGCGGCGCGCGCAGACGCTTGAACCAATGCGACAGCGACAAGCTTGCGTATAGCAATCCGCCGGATTCGGCAAAAGTCGTACTCATTTCGAACCTCCAATCTGATCGGCCTTTGCTTTCGACGATGCCGCGAGGCTCGCGCCCCTGGCGACGTCTTTTGCGGAGTCCTCCCAACGCAGCCGAGCGCCGAATTCAATTGCGCCAGCCGAACCAGCATTTGCATCGGCATGCGGCGACGAGCGATGCGACTCGCTCATCTCCGCGCCCGCAACGCCGGGAATCGCCCCGAGACGCTTGAGCCACTGCGCCGAATCGAAATGCGCTCGCGATGTCGCGGCGAGTTCCGTCTCGTGCCCGCGCTGGCGAAGTTGCTGTAACAACACGCCGTCGCCGGGCTCGAAACTCAGCACATCGAGCAGGTCGCGCAAATACGTGAGCGGCTCGGACAGGTGTTTAGCGCGAGCGGCTTCATCGCGTTGCTGGTCGCGCGCCCGCAGCACCCTCGCATGCTCCGTGAGCGGCGCGGCGAGTTGTGCAAGCGATTGCTCGACCGACGCCCGCTGCGCATCGAGCCGCGCTTTCTCTAACGCCTGGTATCCAGCGAGCGCAACAACCGCTGTGCAACCGGCGAACGCAGCGACAGTCCATGCAAACAGACATCGCCGGCGCGCGAGCCGGGCCTTGCGTTGCCTGTGAGGCAGCAGATTGAAGCCGCCGAGCCAAAGTTTGAACGGACGAACGGCGTGCAGCCTGCGCATGTCGTGCGCGACATGTAATTGCGCCGCTGCGTTCAGGCGCCCTGCGTCGAAAACCGCGGCGCTCATTCGAACACCCCGCGTAACGCAAGTCCGAATGCGACGGCCGCGGCGGCGTCATGCAAAAGCAGATCGTTCAATTGCGGAGCGACTCCGCCCAGCGCCGCGCATTCGAACGGCAAGACCGTGCAGCCCAATATGTCCGCGATGTCCGCAATCGAAAAGCCGACTCCCTCGAGCAGTTCCACTTCGCCGCTCACCAGTGCGCAGTCGAGCACCGGGCCATGCACGAGGTCGCGCAATGCGTCCGCGAGATCGGAATGCTCTGGCGCGGGGTAACGCATTTCAACTGCGATGCTGTCGTCGACAAGACGCCAGCCATGCACGCCGTCCGCGCCGATCCACAACGCGACATACGGTTCGTGTGGGTCGAGCTCGTGACTGGCCGCGTAGCGCATGGCGCGCAGCGCAGCATGCGGCTCGCCGTCGATCGCCGTGAGCGAGATGCCGGCGGCGGCCGCGCATTCGATCCGCGCTTCGAGGTGCTGACGTCCGGTCGCGGCAATCGTCACTGAGCGAACCGGCGACGGCCTGTCGTCGACATACCAGTCGACGGCCAGCGCATGCCGCTCGAGTCCCGCAATGCGTTCCACTTCGTTCATTACCGCCGGTTCGAGTTCGGCGAGTTCATGCCCGCCGTCTTCCGCGCAACCGCTTTGCGCCGAGAGCCGCGCGAGCGGCACGGTGGCGGTCAACGTCGCCGACGCAGGCACCGCCATCGCGCATCGCAACGCCTGCGTCGCGCACGAGTGCGGCAGATCGGCAAACGCGTCGCGCAACGCGCGAGCGACTGCCTGCCGGTCGGCGATCTCGGCGCCGGCCATCGCGTTTGCAGGAAGCGGCACGGTGCGCGCATATTCGATCTGCAACGAAGCGCAAGCGCGCGCACGCTGACTCACCACGACGAGCCGCACGCTCTGCGTACCCACGTCGATACCGGCAGCGAAACGCTGCACACCTACCTGCACGGCTTCCAGCCATGAATTTCTTAACTTCATCACGCCCTCCCTGAGGCTCACGCGGCGAACCATTCGAACGCGAGTAGCGAGGAAGAATTGTGCGTAAGCGCGCCGCCGGGCGACACTCAGCCAAATGGCTAACGTTGAAATGCGGCACCCTTCGCGGGCATCAAAGCAGCTACAGTTAAGCCTCAATCCACGCGGCGCCGAGGCTTGTAAAGAACTGTCGGTAAGCCTGCCGAAAGCTGAAAAGCTGGGCGGCTATAATCGCGGGACTGTTTTTTGGTGCCTATATGCAATCCACGTCTCCCCCGTCTGTCCCGCCCGCGCCGCCGAAGCGCAAACGCCCGTTGTGGCTCAAGCTCCTGCTGGGCTTTTTCGGCTTGATCGTCGCGGGCATTGTGTGCGTGCTGCTGGTGCTAGGTTATGCGCTCGTCGTCGCCACGCCCAACCTGCCCCCGCTCGACGCACTGACCGACTACCGGCCCAAGGTGCCGCTGCGCATCTATACCGCCGACCATGTGCTGATCGGCGAATTCGGCGAGGAGCGACGCGACATCGTCCGCATTCAGGATGTACCCGACAGCCTGAAGAAAGCCGTGCTCGCAATCGAAGACGCGCGCTTCTACGACCACGGCGGCGTCGATCTGACCGGCATCGCGCGCGCCGGCATTGTTGCGCTGACCAATGGCCATGCGACGCAAGGCGCGAGCACGATCACCATGCAGGTAGCGCGCAACTTCTTCCTTTCGAGCGAGAAGACCTACACGCGCAAGATTTACGAAATGCTGCTCGCGTACAAGATCGAGTCGAAGCTCAGCAAAGATCAGATTCTCGAGGTGTACATGAATCAGATCTATCTCGGTCAGCGCGCCTATGGTTTCGCGAGCGCGGCGCGTGTGTACTTCGGCAAGGATCTGAAGGATCTGACGCTGGCAGAGTCCGCAATGCTGGCGGGCTTGCCGAAGGCGCCGTCCGCGTATAACCCGGTGGTGAATCCAAAGCGCGCGAAGGTACGCCAGGAGTACATCCTTCAGCGCATGTACGAACTGCATTACATCAACCAGCAGCAGTACGACGAAGCGAGCCGCCAGGCGCTCGTCGTAAAGGGCGCCGGCAAGGAATTCAGCGTGCACGCCGAGTACGTCGCGGAAATGGTGCGGCAGATGATGTACGCGCAATACCGCGAGGAGGCGTACACGCGCGGCCTCAACGTGGTCACGACGATCGACTCCGCCGATCAGGACGTCGCCTATCGCGCGTTGCGCAAAGGCTTGATGGACTACGAACGGCGCCACGGCTATCGCGGCCCGGAAGCGTTTATCAACCTGCCGTCCGACGCCGACGACCGCGAGCAGGCTATCGACGACGCGCTGCTCGAACATCCGGACAACGGTGAAATCATTGCCGCGGTCGTGACCGCTGCGAGTCCGAAGCAGGTGCAGGCGGCGTTTATCGACGGCAACGTCGCAACTGTTCAAGGCGACGGCCTGCGCTTCGCACAATCCGCATTGAGCGCGCGCGCGCAGCCGAACCAGCGCGTGCGGCCCGGCGCGATTATCCGCCTCATCAAGAATGACGACGGTGAGTGGGCGATCACGCAGTTGCCGCAAGTCGAAGGCGCGTTCGTTTCCGTCGTGCCGCAGGACGGCGCGATTCGCGCGCTCGTCGGCGGCTTCGACTTCAACAAAAACAAGTTCAATCACGTGACGCAGGCATGGCGTCAGCCGGGCTCGAGTTTCAAGCCGTTCATTTACTCGGCGTCGCTTGAAAAGGGGCTTGGACCGGCAACCGTGATCAACGACGCGCCACTCTTTTTCAGCGCCGCGGAAACCGGCGGCCAGGCGTGGGAGCCGAAGAATTACGGCGGTGGTTTCGACGGACCGATGACTATGCGCACCGCGTTGCAGAAGTCGAAAAACCTGGTGTCGATTCGTATCCTGAACCACATCGGCACGAAGTACGCGCAGCAGTACATCACACGCTTTGGTTTTGACGCGGACCGTCATCCGGCTTATCTGCCGATGGCGCTCGGCGCGGGCCTCGTCACGCCATTGCAGATGGCGGGCGCGTTCTCGGTGTTCGCGAATGGCGGCTATCGCGTCAACCCGTATCTGATCGCGGAAGTCACCGATCCGCGCGGCGTCGTGGTCGCGCATGCGCAGCCGCTCATCGCCGAGCAGAGCGCGCCGCACGCAATTGAGCCGCGCAACGCCTATGTGATGAACAGCTTGCTGCAAAGCGTCGCACAGCGCGGCACGGGCGCCAAGTCGAACGTGCTCAAGCGCACTGACCTCGGCGGCAAGACGGGCACGACGAACGATTCGCGCGATGCCTGGTTTGCGGGCTATCAGCACACGCTCACCGCGATTGCGTGGATCGGCTACGACAACCCGCGCAGTCTGGGCGACAAGGAAACCGGCGGCGGCCTCGCGTTGCCGGTGTGGATCGAGTACATGGGGCGCGCGCTCAAAGGCGTGCCAGACTACAAGATGCCGATGCCCGACGGCGTAGTCGAGCTCGGCTCGGAACTGTATTTCGACGAGTTCACGCCGGGCCACGGTTTCGTCGCGACGGTCGGCATCAGTCAGGCGACACTTGATGAAGCGAGCGCCGCGTCGGCTGCGCCGGGACAAGTCGGCGAGCAGGAAAAGCAGGACATCATGAATCTGTTCCGCGGGCACTGACGCAACCGCCCGCGCGCACCAGTAAAAAAGCCGCCGCGCAATTTCTTGCGCGGCGGCTTTTTTCTATCGTGTCGAAGCGAGGTCCGCTGTGCCGTTCGTTCGAGCACTGCTATCAGGCTTCGATCAGGCTTCGAAGTGAACCGGCTCGCCGGCCTGTTGGGTCGCGTACTCCGACAGCGCCGCGAAAAACTCGTTGCCGCTGCGCGTATCGCGCCACTCGCCATCGACGAAACGGTAGTGAAAACCGCCCGCTTTCGCGGCGATCCAGATCTCGCTCATCGGCGGCTGAAGGTTGACGATGATCTTCGAGCGATTCGCGAATTCGAGTGTCAGCACATTGCCGCTGCGCTCCAGTTCGATGTCGGCCTCGGTGTCGTCCAGCGCGCGTTCGATGGCGGCTAGCGCGGCCTCCGCGCGGGTCAGGTAATCACTATCGGACATGCTAAACTCCATCGATTAATTATTCAGGGACAGTCATGCGAGTCGTATCTCGGATGCGCGCGGCGGCGCCCGGCCGCGCGATTGTAGCGGGTTTAGCCATTCTCGCAGGTTGCGCGCTCGGTGGTTCGCTCGCCGGCTGCGGACAACGCGGTTCGCTCTATTTGCCTACGGTGCCGCCGTTGCCGGCCAAGCCCATCGACCGCACGCAGCCGTCGCCTGATGAAGTAAAACCCGGCGCGGAAACCGCGTCCGACTCAGACTCCATTCCTGACACGTCCGGCACGCCGCTCTCGCTCGCACCGGCGAACGAACTGTCGGCGTCTCCTGCATCCGCCGCTTCTGGTGCGTCGGCTTCACAGCCTGCTTCCGCCGCCACTCCCGCTCAATAAGACCTTCGCATGACTCGACCCGCATTTGACTACGTCGACGGCGTGCTTCACGCCGAAGATGTGTCCGCCGTTTCGCTCGCCGAACAGTTCGGCACGCCGCTATACGTGTACTCGCGCGCCGCGCTCACCGACGCGTGGAACGCCTACGCCGGCGCGTGCGCCGGCCGTCGCGCGAGCGTGCACGTGGCCGTCAAGGCCAACAGCAATCTCGCGGTATTGAACGTGTTCGCGCGTCTCGGCGCGGGCTTCGACATCGTGTCGGGCGGCGAGCTCGCGCGCGTGCTGGCGGCCGGCGGCAAAGCGGAAAACACCTTGTTTTCCGGCGTCGGCAAACACGCGAACGAGATGCGGGAGGCGCTCGCTGCCGGCGTCAAATGCTTTAACGTCGAATCGATTCCGGAACTCGATCGCCTGAACGCGGTGGCCGCGGAAATGGGCAAGAAGGCGCCGGTTTCGTTGCGCGTCAATCCCGACGTCGACGCGAAAACGCATCCGTACATTTCCACGGGCCTGAAGTCGAACAAGTTCGGCGTTGCGTTCGAAGATGCCCGCGCCACGTATCAGGCGGCGGCTGCCATGCCGCACCTTGAGGTGGTCGGCATCGACTGCCATATCGGCTCGCAGATCACCGAAGTCGCGCCTTATCTGGACGCGGTGGACAAACTTCTGGAACTGGTCGAACAGATCGAGCAGGACGGCACCACGATCCGTCACATCGACGTAGGCGGCGGCCTCGGCATTACTTACGACGACGAAACGCCGCCGGACATCGGCGAGTTCGTGCGCACCGTGCTCGATCGTATCGAGGCGCGCGGTCACGGCCATCGTGAAGTGTATTTCGAGCCGGGCCGCTCGCTGGTCGGCAATGCCGGCGTGCTGCTCACGCGCGTCGAATTTCTGAAACCGGGCGCTGAGAAGAACTTTGCAATCGTCGACGCGGCCATGAGCGATCTCGCCCGCCCCGCGATGTACGAGGCGTACCACGCTATCGACGCCGTCGTTAAGCGGGAAATCCCAGCGCATGTGTACGACGTCGTCGGACCAGTATGCGAAAGCGGCGACTGGCTCGGGCGCGAGCGGCTGCTCTCGGTGGGGCCGGGCGACCTGCTCGCGATTCGTTCGGCGGGCGCCTACGGTTTCGTGATGAGCTCGAACTACAACACCCGCCCGCGTGCAGCGGAGGTGATGGTTGATGGTACACAAGCGCATGTTGTTCGTGCGCGAGAAGAAGTCCAGCAATTGTTCGCGGGCGAAACGGTTTTGCCGGCGTAACCAAAGCCGAAAATCGGCTGGGCATAAAAAAGGCGATGTCATCATTGTGGCATCGCCTTTTTCGTTAGCGTTAACACCTGCGTGTGTGCGCAGTCAGCGCGGCTTCAGCCGCCGCTCTCTCAACCATACAATCAGACGCCAACCCAGCAACGCCAGCATGATCGCGCCGTAGATCTTCGGCAGGATCAAGTCGTGCTTGCCCGCCTTCATCCACCAGAAATGCAGAATCGCCAGCGCGCCGATGACATAGATTGCGCGGTGCAACGTCTGCCAGCGGCGGCCGAGCCTGCGCACCATCGCGCGCGGCGACGTTGCGGCCAATGAGATCAGCAGGACGAACGCCGCAAAACCGACGGTAATGAACGGCCGCTTGCCTATATCTTTGATGATCTCCGCCACATCGAACCACTTGTCGAACCACAGATACGTCGTGAAATGCAGCGTCGCGTAGAAGAACGCGTACAGCCCGAGCATGCGGCGAAAACGCACGAATGCCGCGACGCCTGTCAGCCGGCGCAATGGCGTCACAGCCAGCGTGATGCAGAGAAACACGAGCGTCCAAAGGCCCGTTGAGCGCGTGATGAACTCGATCGGGTTCGCGCCAAGACGGTCCGTCACGCCGAACAGCACGATGCGCGCGAGCGGATACCACGCCGCTATAAAAACCGCGATCTTCGCGGGCGCGACCCAGCGCGAACCGGCGCTCGTCCGCCTTGCCGGCCCGGGTGCCGGCGGCGCCGTGCGTGCTTTGTCTCGCGGCGCATTGCGCTCCGTGCGAGCGACGGTTTGAGTATCGAAAGCCATCGTCAGGTCGCTCAAAAATTCTTCTTCAGGTCCATGCCCTGATACAGCGATGCGACCTGATCGCCGTAGCCGTTAAACATCAACGTCTTGCGCTTGGGCGTGAAAAAGCCGTCTTCGCCGATGCGCCGCTCGGTCGCCTGGCTCCAGCGCGGATGGTCGACATTCGGATTCACGTTCGAATAGAAACCATATTCGCTCGACGCATAGGTATTCCAGCTCGTCGCCGGCTGTTTCTCGACAAAGCGGATTTTCACGAGCGACTTCGCGCTCTTGAAGCCGTATTTCCACGGCACGACCACGCGAACCGGCGCGCCGTTCTGATTCGGCAGCACCTGGCCGTACACGCCCAAGGTCAGCAAAGTGAGCGGATTCATCGCCTCATCCATGCGCAGACCTTCGGAGTACGGCCAGTCGAGTATCGGCGTCGACAGTCCGGGCATCTGCGACGGGTCGGCCAGGGTGATGAACTGCACGTATCTGGCGTTCCCTGTCGGCTGCACACGTTTGATCAACTCGGAGAGCGGCACGCCGATCCACGGAATCACCATCGACCACCCTTCGACGCAACGCAACCGGTACACGCGCTCCTCGAGCGGCGCGAGCTTGAGCAATTCGTCGATGTCGTAAACCTTCGGGTTTTTGATCTCACCCTCGACGCTCACCTTCCACGGACGCGCACGCAGTGTTCCCGCGTTTTGCGCCGGATCGGATTTATCAGTGCCGAACTCGTAGTAGTTGTTGTAGGTGGTGATGTCTTTGAACGGGGTGATCTTGTCGAGCGCGACGAACTTTGCATTCGTCTTCGCCGCCAGTTTCTGCGCCTTCGGATCGGACGACGTGTAGGCCGCCAGCGCTTCGCCGTTCACGCCAATCAGACTGCCGAGCGCCAATGCGCCGGCCGCCTGCAACACGCGCCGCCGGTTCTCGAAAATGTGCTGCGGCGTGATTTCGCTGCGGGCGATATCGTCGCCGGTGACTTGCATCCTGTCGCTTCGCTTGATCCACATCGTGCTGCTCCTTGCCGGCCGCCGCTTCAGACATCTAACGGGGCCGTGTGATGATCGCTCGTTGAGCCATCCATGCGTACTCTTATGACGAACACATTCGATGCGCAAATATTCCGCCAGCCATAAAAAAACCGCCGGTGCGAAGCACGCGGCGGTTCTTTGTCGGCTGAGTACGGCGGATATTACAGCTTGCCGTAACTATGCAGCCCCGACAGGAACATGTTCACGCCGAGGAACGCAAAGGTCGTCACCAGCAGGCCGGTCAGCGCCCACCATGCTGCAACCGCGCCGCGCAGGCCTTTCATTAGACGCATGTGCAGCCAGGCCGCGTAGTTCAGCCAGACGATCAACGCCCACGTTTCCTTCGGGTCCCAGCTCCAGTAGCCGCCCCAAGCTTCCGCTGCCCACAGCGCGCCGAGAATTGTCGCAATCGTGAAGAACGCGAAGCCGACGGCGATCGACTTGTACATCACGTCGTCGAGCACATCGAGCGCCGGCAGGCGGTCGGCCAGCACACCCCGCTCCTTCGTCAAATACGCGACGGCGACCATTGCCGACAACGCAAAGCTGCCATAGCCAATGAAGTTCGCCGGCACGTGAATCTTCATCCACCAGCTTTGCAGCGCCGGAACCAGCGGCTGGATCTGCTGCGCGTCGCGGGCGACCGAATACCACATCAGGAAGCCGACAGCGGCGCTGATTACCAGCAGCACGAACGCACCGAGCGCGCGCGTGTTGTAGTGCTGTTCGTAGTACAAATAGAAGAGCGCGGTGATCAGGCTGAACAGCACGAACACTTCGTACAGGTTCGAAATGGGAATGTGGCCGACGTCCGCGCCGATCAGATACGACTCATACCAGCGCACCATCAGGCCGACGAAGCCCATCAGCACGGCGGCCCAGGTCATTTTCGAGCCGATCGCGGCGCCCGTGGGCGAGCGCGACAGCAGGCCGATCCAGTAGAAAACGGTGGCGAACACGAAAAGCGCGCTCATCCACAGAATCGCGGACTGGCTTGACAGGAAATATTTCAGGAAAAACGCACTGTCGGCGCGGCTCAAATCGCCGTGATAGATCTGAATAGCTAGCAGCGACAGCGCCGCAATGCCCACCATTAGCGGACGAACGGGTTTCCAGCGCCAGCCCAGTACGACGAACACCGGCACCGCGCACACCAGCACCAGTTTGTCGTAGTAATTCATGAACGGGTGATAGCGCGACAGCGCGAACCCGGCGCCCGCGACCATCGCAAGCGCGAACAGCCAGTCCACGATACCCAGCCGTTTCAGGAACGGCCGCTCGTCGAATTGGGCAACATTGAACGCTTCGTCTGCCGACGCCTTGGAGGGCCGGGAGGATGAAGGAGAAGATGAAGAAACCTGCGTCAAGTCCATGATATTACCGGGTCGAATCTTGTGAGCTTGCGGACGGCGCGCCGGCGTTGCCGGGCGATGCATCAATGAGCTTGGCGCCCAGCGCGGCGCCGACCGCCTCGCGCGTCTGAACGAACTCTTTTTCGAAGTCGAGCGTCTTGCGGGCGCTCGACATGGCCATCACGACATGTGTGCCCTGCTCAGTATCTTTGAGCCAGAACCAGAGGCGCCGTTCGCGGACGTAGAACATCGAAAAGATGCCCAACACGAGGAGCAGGCTGCCAAGATACACGACTTTTTTGCCCGGTGCGCGCGTCAGCTGAAATACCGAGGCTTGCACCTGCTTGAAGGAGTCAAGCTGCAAGTAGACCGGCGATCCATACAGAAAGCTGTCGGATATCGCATTGATCGAGCTTTGGACGAAGCGGCTTGCATCCGCGTTGGCCTGCGCTTCGGGTTCGCCGAGTTGCTGTCGCGACAGTTGCCAGAGATCCCACATCGAGCCTTCGAGCATGCGCAGCAACAGACCTGCGGCCTTTTCCTGCTCGCCTTTCGGCACCGAATGGTCGATAAAGCCGGCGATCGCCTGGAAGCCGCCCACTGGCTGGCCGTTCGGCATCTTGACCGAACTGTCCGCGCCGGCAAAAAGGGTCAACACGCGCAGCGCGCTTTCTTCGAGGTGCTGCTGCAGTTCGGTGTTCGCTTGCGGCACCGAGCGCTGCGCGAAGCGGTGAGCGGCTTGCGCCCGCATTGCCGGGTTCTCCAGCGTGGCGCGCAGATTCATCCACTCATTGACGGTTCCGCCGCTGTCGGCCGGAATGCGCAAATAGCGGAACGGATCGTCGGGATTCAGACGCATGCCCGCGAGGAAGAAGCGTTCTCCTGCAACCGCCACCGGCAACATGTAGTTGTTGTACTCGCGCGCCTGACCGTCCTTGTCGCGCACTTTGTACTGTACCGACGGCCCGACGTTATGCAGATCCAGCGGCTTTGAGGTCTTCGCGCCGGAGCCGAGCCGCTCGTCGAACGCTTCCTTCAGCGAGCGATGCGCGGCGACGCCGCGGGCATCGGTCTGGCCGCTGCCGTTCGAGATGTTTTCGACGTTGATCGCACGGAAATCGGTGAACTCGACCGTCTGCCCGTCGGCGAGCGATGTGGCCGAACTCAGCGGCGCATTGCCGCCAATAGTCCCGCCGAACGGCGCGGTTTTCGCGCTCGGGCCGGTCATCGGGTAGGCCGTCATCTGCATTTGCGAGCCGCCGTCCTGGAAGCTCGATTGATAGATCGACACACCGTCGTACTCGAACGGCTTATTCACTTCGATGCGAGCCGGCACGCGCGCGCCGGTCTTGTGATCCACCACGACGATGTCGCTTGCGAACAGCTTCGGCATGCCCGTCGAGTAGTAATCGACGATGAACTTCTGCAGCTCGATCGAAAACGGCAGGTCCTGGATCAGCGAGCCGTCCGGCTGATTCAGGATCGCGGTGGATACGTGCTGGCCTTCCGGCACCCACGCGTAGCCGCGAAATGTCGGGTTCGATTGCGACAGCCGATGTTCCGGCGGAATGTCATTGATCACCGTGTTCGCGCGGATCGGCGACTTGTCGAACAGCCACATTTGCAGCTTGATCGGCAGATTGCTGTCCAGCAGGCCGCCGAGGCAAATCACGACGATCGCGATGTGCGCGGAAATGTAGCCGAGCTTCGTCAACGCGCCGCGCTTCGCCGCGATCAGCGTGGCGCCGTCGGACTCGCGCATAACGAACTTATAGCCGAGCTTGCCCGATAGTTTCGCGAGCACCGCGGCCGTCCGCGCGCGTGTGCCGTGCACCGCGAATTCGCCTTTGTGATGAAACGCGCGGAGGCTGGCTTCGCGGACCTTGTCTTTCCAGCTTTTCGCGTCGGCGATCATTTTCGGCGCGTTGCGGATCACGCACAGCGACACCGACACCATTAGAAAACCCAGAATCAGCATGAACCACCACGAGCTGTAGACCGTGTACAAGCTCAGCGCGCGGAAGATGTCAGCCCAGAACGGGCCGAACTGATTGACGTAGTTGGGATAGGGATCGTCCTGCGTGAGGACAGTGCCGATAACGCTGGCGATAGACAGAATCACGAGCAGCGCAATGGCAAAACGCATCGAACTCAATACTTCGACGACGCTGCGCACGATGCGATTGCTCGACTTCGACTGCAAACCCGACGTGGTGACGCTCATTCATACTCCGACTGAACAGCAAAAAAGGGTGAAGGGCGTTCGTAGACACGACGCCCCCACCCTTTTCTTGTTTTTTACCGGCCTCGGCGGGCCGGTTGCAGTTGCGCGCGGACCTCTTAGTGCAAGCCCGCGACGTAATCGGCTACAGCTTTGATCTCACTGTCCGACAGACGCGATGCGACAGCGTGCATCGCCTCGTTGTTATTGCGCGCGCCCGGACCCTGGGTGAACGCGTTCAGTTGTGCAACGGTGTATTCCGCCCATTGCCCCGATAAGCGCGGGTATTGCGACGGAATACCTTGACCCGTGGGTCCATGACAGCTCGCGCAGGCCGGCACGCCTTTGTCAGCGATGCCGCCTCGATAAATCTTCTGCCCGAGCGGCACCGTGTCCTTATTGTGCGCATAGCCCGGCTTCTGAGCCTGCGTCGCGAAATAGGCGGCGACGTTGACCATATCCTGATCGGACAGCGCCGCTGCCATACCCGTCATGATCGCATTGTTGCGCGCGGGCTGCTTGGCGCCGGGCTGCGGCTTGAAATCCTTGAGTTGCTTGACGAGGTAGTCGGGATGCTGACCCGCGAGCTTGGGGTATGCGCCGCCCGCACTGTTGCCGTCTGCGCCGTGACACGACGCGCAAACCTGCACTGCGATTGCCTGCCCCCGGTTGATGTCCGGCTTCGCCGGATCTGCTGCTCGTGCCTGAATTGCCAAACCTGAAAGACCTGCTGCTACATGAAAAACCATCAGAGCCTTGCACAGTCGATTCATTCGCACACCCTGTCTCGTCTTGTGGGATTTTAGAGGTTTTGCACAATACGACGGCGACCCAAGTGACCGCCAGGAGCCGCCGAGGCACGCGGGCTGGCCCCCTCAGGTTTTCAGTAAACCATCGTATTGTACAATAACTCGCTAATCGCTAAGACGCCAGTCGGGCTTGACCCGTCCCCACTCCGGGTTCCCCGGCGTCTCGAAATCCGGTCTGATCATGTCCTTCCTGCTCCACCAATCCCGCTTTTTCACGACCGTCAATCACCTGCGCGATCTGCCGGCCACCGCTCAACCTGAGATTGCTTTTGCGGGGCGCTCGAATGCGGGCAAGTCGACGGCGATCAATATCCTGTGCAATCAGAAGCGGCTGGCTTTCGCGAGTAAAACGCCCGGACGCACTCAGCACATCAACTACTTTTCCGTCGGCAAGGCCGACGAACCGACGGCCCATCTGGTCGATCTGCCGGGCTACGGTTATGCGGAAGTGCCTGGCGCAGCCAAGGCCCACTGGGAGGCACTGCTTTCCACCTACCTGCAATCGCGTTCGCAATTGCGCGGCATGATCCTCATGATGGATTCGCGCCGCCCGTTGACCGATCTCGACCGGCGAATGATCGAGTGGTTCGCGCCGACCGGCAAGCCGATTCACGCGCTGCTGACCAAATGCGACAAATTGACGCGCCAGGAATGCGTGAGCGCGTTGCGCGCGACGCAGAAGGGTTTTGCCGAGTATCGGGCCGCGGGTTATCAGGGCGAACTGACCGCGCAGCTCTTTTCGGCGCTCAAGCGAGTGGGTATCGACGAAGCACACGAGCTGGTTGAAAGCTGGCTCATCCCCGAAATGAAGGGCGAAACGGACGCTGCGCAGTAAAAGCGCGGCACGGTTTTGCCGAGCCTGAGCGCGCTATTTCAGCCGCCCATAAAAAAACCCGCCGCTTTAACGGCGGGTCAAACAGCCTAATCGAAAAACGACAGGCACCCGCTCAGGGAGGAGAAGCGGGGAGGTCAGCGCCAAGCGCCTTGCTCGATCGGTATGATATACCATTGTCTTGAAAAGTTTCCGTGAGTGGGCGCCGGCTCTCCGAGCACCGCTCGCGTCACTGCCCTACGTCAAGACATCCACGATCTTCAATCCCACATGAGCTTCTACCCGCACTACCGTCCGCGCCGCATGCGCCGCGACGACTTCTCGCGCCGCCTGATGCGCGAAAATATTCTCACCACCAACGATCTGATTTACCCCGTCTTCGTGGTCGAAGGCACTAACGTGCGGCAAGCCGTTCAGTCGATGCCTGGCGTCGAGCGCGTCTCGGTGGATCTGCTGATAAAAGTCGCCGAGCAATGCGTCGAACTGGGGGTGCCCGTGCTGTCGCTGTTTCCGGCGATTGAGCCGTCGCTGAAGACGCCCGACGGCCGCGAAGCGACCAACGCGGCCGGCCTGATTCCGCGCGCGGTTCGCGAGCTGAAGAAGCATTTCCCAGATCTGGGCGTGCTCACGGACGTCGCACTGGACCCATACACCAGCCACGGCCAGGACGGCGTGCTCGACGAAAACGGCTACGTGATCAACGACGAGACCGTCGACATCCTGATCGAGCAGGCGCGCGCGCAAGCGGAAGCCGGCGTCGATATCGTGGCGCCCTCGGACATGATGGACGGCCGGATTGGCGCAATCCGCGAAGTGCTCGAAAGCGAAGATCATGTCCACACGCGCATCATGGCTTATGCGGCCAAGTTCGCGTCGGCGTTTTATGGGCCGTTCCGCGACGCAGTCGGCTCGGCGACGAACCTCGGCAAAAGCAACAAGATGACGTACCAGATGGATCCGGCCAATTCGAACGAGGCGCTGCGCGAGGTACAGGCGGACATCGACGAAGGCGCCGATATGGTGATGGTCAAGCCAGGCATGCCGTATCTGGATATCGTGCGCCGCGTGAAGGACGAGTTCCAGTTTCCCACGTACGTCTATCAGGTCAGCGGTGAGTACGCGATGCTGAAGGCCGCGGCCCAGAACGGCTGGCTCGATCACGACAAGGCGATGATGGAATCTCTGCTCGCCTTCAAGCGCGCAGGTGCGGACGGCGTTCTGACCTATTTCGCGCTGGATGCTGCGCGGATTCTGCGCTCACAGAAGTAGTTCCGCGCTCAATACGCGACGCGTTCTCTCGGACGCAGCGCGTCGACTCATCCGCGAGATCAGGGGGCGCTGAAAATAAAAACGGAGGCGGACTTTCAGTCACGCCTCCGTTTTTTACGGGTTCGCACGCGAGCCCAGTTCATTCATACGGTCATGACATCACGCCTGCGGCCGGCTCGCCCGTTCTAGCGTGCGCAGGAATTTGTCGGCCGACTCATAACCGACGACGCGCAGCACCTCATTGCCGCCGCGGTCGAAAAAGATAATCCCTGGCGGGCCGAAAAGACCAAAGCGCTTGAGCAGCGCCTGATCGTCGGGATTGTTGGCGGTGACGTCGGCGCGCAGCAGGTTCATCTGCTTTAGCTTCGCTCGGACGCGCGGGTCGCTGAACGTGAATTTCTCCATCTCTTTGCAACTGACACACCAGTCGGCGTAAAAGTCGAGCATGGCGGGCTGTGCGGCGGCTTTAACGGCCTGATCCAGTTCGACCGATGAACGCACCGGCTGAAACGCCAGATCGCCCTGCGACGCAGTTTGAGGCACGCCAGACGCACGCTCGGCCGCTGGCGCTGCGCCGCGCGACGCAAGCACCGCCAGCGGGCGCAGAGGATCCGACGAGCCCGCCGCAACTCCGACGAGCAACACTGCCGCCCAAACGGCCAGAGCGGCGCCGATACCGCGGCCAAGCCGGCGCCATATCGACGCTTGCGCCAAAGGCGCTGAAAAGAGGCCCAGCGATGCGGCAGCGATCAATAGCCAGAGCGCACTCAGGAGCATGCCGGCCGTTGCTCCCAGCGCCGGCCAGACAATCCACAGCGCCGCCGCGAGGAGCACAACGCCGAACAATACCTTGACGCCGTCCATCCATGCGCCGGCGCGCGGCAGCAGGGTTCCCGCCCCAAAACCGATGATCAACAGCGGCACGCCAAGCCCAAGGCCCATCGAGAACAGTGCGGCGCCGCCGAGCACGGCATTCCCCGTATGCGCGATGAAGGCCAGCACCGCGAAAAGCGGCGCAGTCATGCAGGCGCCCACCACCAGCGCAGACAGCGCGCCCATCGCGGCAACGGCTGCGAACTTACCGCCCGAGCGTTGGGCCGACGCATGCGAAACGCCTTGCTGCCAGCGTTGCGGCAACGTGATGTCGAAACCTGCAATCAACGTGAGCGCGAAAATCGTCAGCAGTACGCCGAACGCGCCTAACACCCACGGATTCTGCAACCACGCGCCGAGACTTTGTCCAACGAGCGCGGCTGCAATGCCGAGTGCGGTGTAGACGAGCGCCATCCCGATTACATAGGCCAGCGATAGCGCAAAGCCCCTCGCGCGCGTCACTCGTGCGCCTTCGCCGATAATGATCGCCGAAAGAATCGGAATCATTGGGTACGAGCAAGGCAGCAAGCTCAGCACCATGCCCGCGACAAAGTACAGTCCGATAATCGCAAGGAAACCGCCGCCTTGCAGCAGCGATTGCGCATAGTCCGCGCTGGTCGCCCGCTCGTACCAGGGCGTATCGCTCGCCGTGGATTGCTGCGCGGCTGCGCTGGCCGCCGGTTGCAGTGCGGCGCCGCTTACGTGATAGACGCGCTCCATCGGCGGATAACAGATGCCAGCGTCCGCACAGCCTTGCGCTGTAACGGCCAGATCGAACCCTGCTGCCGCTTGCTTTACCGGAATGCGGATCGTCAACTCGTTGCGGTAAGTCTCGACGTCCTTGTTGAAAGTCTGGTCAAACTTGATATGGCCGGCAGGCAACTGCGGCTCGCCGATAGTCGCGTTTCCGTTGCGGGTGGCGAACGCGAAACGCTCGCGGTACATGTAATAGCCATCAGCGATTTTGTACGTGACGTCGACTTCGCCTGGCTTTTCGCTCGCACTGAATTTGAACGCTACGGCCGGATCGAGGAAGTCGTCCACCGCACGAGCGGGCGTGCCGAATTGTGCGAGAACCACGCAGGCAAGCACGAAAAATGCGACGCGAAACGCGTGAAGCGCGCGCCGATGTGGACCGTTAAACATGTAGAGGGCGTTGGGTTTCAGCAATGATCCACTGACCATAGGCGGCAGAGGTAACTGCTTGCCACGATAGAATTTCCGGCGTGTCGTACGGGTGGTGCGTCTGAATGTACTGCTCAAGCTCGAGTGCGCGTGCGGCGCTTGTCTTGAACAGCAACTGGATTTCTTCTGCCGTTTCGACGCGACCCTGCCAGTGGTAGCTGGACTGCACGGCACCCAGTTGCGTGACGCACGCACACAGCCGCGCGGCCAGCGCCTCCGCGGCGAGCTTCTGAGCTACGGCTGCGTCGGGCACCGTCGTCAGGACCAAAGTAATGCTCACGCTCACAGAAAGCTCCAGCAAAGCACGATTCGGGTGCCGATATCGTATCACCTAGCCTTAAGGCACCGCAGGCAGCTCGGGCGTAAGCGTGCGGCATCTGGTCGCGCGGTTTGCCGACGCGCACCCGCTGTCGGAGCCGGAAAACTTTACTCGTGGCGAGCCCAAGGCGTTTTTGTGCGCTGCGCAGGGCCGCCAAAACTGTTGAGAAGCACCATCGCACGCATTGCCTTTCTGCGCCAAGCGCCGTCGGGCTTAACGGCAGCATTCGCCTCGCCTGAAAAACAAAACCCCACGCTCCGAAAAACGTGGGGTTCATCAGCAGTCTTAAGCCAGACTTGGCGTCTGGCTTTTCCGCGCCTGGAAGCTTACTCGGCTTCTTGCACTTCAACTTCTTCAACTTCCGGACGGTCGAGCAGTTCGACCAGAGCCATCGGTGCATTGTCGCCGACGCGGAAGCCGAACTTCAGCACTCGAAGGTAGCCGCCCGGACGGGTAGCGTAACGCGGGCCGAGGACTTCAAACAGCTTCGTGACCGAGTCGCGATCGCGCAGACGGTTGAATGCCAGACGACGATTTGCCAGCGACGGCTTTTTGCCGAGCGTAATCAGCGGCTCGACAACTTTACGAAGTTCTTTCGCCTTCGGCAGCGTGGTCTTGATGACTTCGTGCTCGATCAGCGAGTTGGACATGTTACGGAGCATTGCCAGACGGTGGCTGCTCGTGCGGTTCAGTTTCCGCAGACCATGACGGTGACGCATGTTAATTCCTTCGATTCAGAGTTTTGGTCCAGCTCTTCTATCGCGCTCGATCTACTGCGAAGTAGCGAGTGCACGGGCCGGTAGTAAAAAAAGACAAGACGCGGATTTTAAAGGAAAATCCGCGTCTTTGCCAGTGCAGCGGCGGGCTCTGTCCCGGGACGAAGCGCCGATTTACTTGTCCAGCCCAGCGGGCGGCCAGTTTTCGAGCTTCATGCCGAGCGTCAAACCACGCGACGCCAGTACTTCCTTGATTTCGTTCAGCGACTTGCGGCCCAGGTTCGGCGTCTTGAGCAACTCGTTTTCCGTGCGCTGGATCAGATCGCCGATGTAGTAGATGTTCTCAGCCTTCAGGCAGTTCGCCGAACGAACCGTCAATTCGAGATCATCGACCGGACGCAGCAGGATCGGATCGATCTGCGGCGCGCGCGACGGCGCTTCAGCCGTTGCTTCGGTGCCTTCCAGTGCAGCGAACACCGACAGTTGATCGACCAGAATGCGAGCCGATTGACGGATCGCTTCTTCCGGCGAGATCACACCGTTCGTTTCGATGTTCATCACGAGCTTGTCGAGGTCGGTACGCTGTTCGACACGAGCGCTTTCAACGGCGTAGCTCACGCGGCGAACCGGCGAGAACGACGCGTCAAGCACGATACGGCCGATGATCTTGGCCGACTCTTCGCCATAACGACGCACGTTGCCCGGCACGTAACCGCGGCCCTTCTCGACCTTGATCTGAACGTCGAGCTTGCCGCCCTTCGACAGATGCGCAATCACGTGATCGGGGTTGATCACTTCGCAATCATGCGCGAGCTCGATGTCGCCGGCGGTAACAACGCCTTCGCCTTCCTTGCGCAGCGTAACCGTCACTTCGTCACGGTTATGCAGCTTGAACACCACGCCCTTCAGGTTCAACAACAGGTTGACCACATCCTCTTGCACACCGTCGAGCGTCGAATACTCATGTACGACGCCTGCAATCGTCACTTCAGTCGGCGCATAGCCGATCATCGACGACAACAGCACGCGCCGGAGCGCGTTACCCAAGGTGTGGCCGTAACCGCGTTCAAACGGTTCCATGACCACTTTCGCGTGGCTTTCGCCCAGCGATTCAACTGCGATGATCTTGGGCTTCAACAAACTGGTTTGCATAGGTTTTCCTTTTCAATACCCTCGGCTCGTTACACCGATAAGGCTGACCGGTAACAACCTGAAAATAAACAGCCGGGACGCCCGCTTGCGCAACGCAATCGGGGTGCCCCGGCCATTAATCCGATTACCGCGAATACAATTCGACGATCAGGCTTTCGTTGATATCGCCAGCGATGTCGCTGCGTTCCGGCTTCGACTTGAACGTGCCTTCGAACTTCTTCGAATCGACAGCGACCCAGCTCGGCAAACCGCCTTGCTCAGCCAGCGACAGCGCTTCGAGAATACGCGCTTGCTTCTTCTTTTGTTCGCGCACTGCAACAACGTCGCCAGCCTTCACTTGCATCGACGGGATGTTCGACACGACGCCGTTCACCGTGATCGCCTTGTGGCTCACCAGCTGACGCGCTTCAGCGCGCGTCGAGCCGAAACCCATGCGATACACGACGTTATCCAGACGCGATTCAAGCAATTGCAGCAGGTTTTCACCCGTATTGCCCTTCAGACGGTCGGCTTCAGCGAAGTAACGGCGGAATTGACGCTCGAGAACACCGTAGATGCGCTTCACTTTTTGCTTTTCGCGCAGCTGCGTGCCGTAGTCGGACGTACGTGCACCCGAAGTGCGGCCATGCTGGCCAGGCTTGCTGTCGAGTTTGCACTTGTCAGCGAGCGAACGACGGGCGCTCTTCAGGAAGAGGTCAGTGCCTTCACGGCGGGACAGCTTGGCCTTAGGGCCGATATAACGTGCCACGTTGATTCCTTCGTTGATTGATCACGCGAGTGCAAGCACCCGCGCTAGTCCGAACCCTTTGGGTCGAACAGTGGGCTTAGTCAATTCAATAGCGCAAGCAGCCTGTTTCGCCGGTTACTACATCCGGCGGCAACAGGCGCTAGCGAAAACAGCGTCTTAGATACGACGACGCTTCGGCGGACGGCAGCCGTTGTGCGGAACCGGTGTCACGTCGGAGATCGCGGTGATCTTGATGCCAAGACCATGCAACGCGCGCACCGCCGACTCACGGCCAGGACCGGGGCCCTTAATCCGCACTTCGAGGTTCTTCACGCCGTATTCCATCGCCACGCGGCCAGCCGATTCGGCCGCCACCTGGGCTGCAAACGGGGTCGATTTACGCGAACCCTTGAAGCCCTGACCACCCGACGTTGCCCAGGCAAGTGCATTGCCTTGACGATCGGTGATCGTGATGATGGTGTTGTTGAACGACGCGTGAACGTGAACCACGCCCTCGGCGACGTTCTTCTTGACCTTCTTGCGAACGCGTTGCGCCGCGGAGTTGTTCGAAGCCTTAGCCATTACGTTTTCCTGTAACTGTCAGTTCCGCTTACTTCTTCAGCGATTGCGCTGCACGACGCGGACCCTTGCGCGTACGGGCATTCGTACGCGTACGCTGGCCGCGCAAGGGCAAGCCCTTACGATGCCGAACGCCACGGTAGCAGCCGAGATCCATCAGGCGCTTGATGTTCATCGTCGTTTCACGGCGCAGATCGCCTTCAACGATGAACTTGCCGACTTCTTCACGCAGCTTTTCGAGGTCTGCGTCGTTCAGGTCTTTGACCTTCTTCGAAAATGCCACACCAGCTGCGACGCAAATGTCGCGCGAGCGCGTGCGGCCGACACCGTAAATAGCCGTCAGGCCAATTTCAGTATGCTGGTGATTCGGGATGTTAACCCCTGCGATACGAGCCATTGTTTTTCCTCAAACAAAAAGCGCAAGCAAAAAGCGCGGCGTTCAGCCTTGACGCTGTTTGTGGCGCGGATCAGAGCTGCAAATCACGCGCACAACGCCTTTGCGCTTGATGATCTTGCAATTGCGGCAAATGCGCTTAACCGATGCCATCACTTTCATGATATTACCCTTTTTTCAAATCACTTCGCCCGGAACACGATCCGCGCACGCGACAGATCGTAAGGCGTCAATTCAACCGTCACCTTGTCGCCCGGCAGGATTCGGATGTAGTGCATCCGCATCTTGCCGGATATGTGTCCCAATACGACATGGCCGTTTTCCAGCTTCACCCTAAAGGTAGCGTTAGGCAGGTTTTCGATGACTTCACCCTGCATCTGGATAACATCGTCTTTGGCCATAAGTCCTTTCAACGCATCGGGACGCCGCCGCCTTTGAAATTAGCTTTCTTCAGCAGCGATTCATACTGTTGCGACATAACGTACGACTGCACCTGCGCCATGAAATCCATTGTGACGACGACAATGATCAGCAGCGACGTTCCACCAAAATAAAACGGCACGTTCCAGCGCAGCACCAGAAACTCGGGCAGCAGACAAACAAACACGATGTAGATCGCACCGGCCAGCGTCAGACGCGTCAGGATGCGGTCGATATATCGCGCCGTTTGATCGCCCGGGCGGATGCCAGGAACGAAAGCGCCACTCTTTTTCAGGTTGTCGGCCGTCTCTCTGCTGTTGAACACCAGTGCGGTGTAGAAGAAGCAGAAGAAAACGATCGCCAACGCGTACAGCAACACGTACACGGGTTGGCCGGGCTTAATGGCTTCGGCCACGTTGTGCAGTGTGTCTGCGAACCAGCTGGTACGCGACCCCGAACTGAACCAGTTCAGAATGGTTGCCGGGAAGAGAATGATCGACGATGCAAAGATCGGCGGAATCACGCCCGACATGTTCAACTTCAGCGGCAAATGCGAGGACTGGCCGCCGTAAATCTTGTTACCGACTTGCCGCTTGGCGTAGTTCACAAGAATCTTGCGCTGGCCACGTTCGATGAACACCACCAGATACGTCACAGCAGCGATCAGCGCGACGACGATAATCGCCGAGATGATGCTCATCGAGCCGGTTCGCACCAGTTCGAAAAGACCACCGATTGCATTCGGGAAACCCGCTGCAATGCCGCCGAAAATGATGATCGAGATACCGTTGCCAAGCCCGCGCTCCGTGATCTGCTCACCAAGCCACATCAGGAACATCGTGCCTGTCACCAGCGTCACGACCGTCGTCAACCGAAACACCATTCCCGGATCGATCACCAGAGCCGGCTGATTTTCCAATGCCACGGCAATGCCGAATGCCTGGAACGTTGCCAGCAAGACCGTGAAGATACGCGTGTACTGCGTGATCTTCCGCTGCCCCGCCTGCCCTTCCTTTTTCAGCGCTTCCAGCTGCGGCGAAACAATAGCCAGCAACTGCATGATGATCGACGCCGAGATATACGGCATGATCCCGAGCGCGAAAATCGTGAACCGCGAAAGCGCGCCACCCGAAAACATGTTAAACATGCCAAGGATGCCGCCCGACTGGCTCTGGAACAACTTTGCCAGCTGGTCCGGGTCGATACCCGGCACCGGAATGTGCGCGCCGATACGGTAGACGATCAGCGCCAGCAGCAGAAACACTGCCCGCCGACGCAGATCGCCAAACTTCGCCGCGCTGCGACCGGGTTTTGCGAGACTCGGGCTGTTAGCCAAGTACCTTCTCCGATGCAAATGCTAGTGACGGCAAATAACTTGCGCGTTACTCGGCAAAAGAGCCGCCGGCTGCTTCGATAGCAGCGCGCGCACCTTTCGTCGCACCCAGACCCTTCACAACGATCTTGCGCTTGAGTTCCCCCGTCGCGATGATCTTGGCGCTCCTGATCAGCTCGCCAACCAGACCGGCTTGCTTTAGAGCCAACAGGTCGACCTCGTCGACCGGCAGCTTTTCCAGATCGGAGAGACGCACTTCACCGACGAATTCCTTCGTCAGCGAGGTGAAGCCACGCTTCGGCAGGCGACGTTGCAGCGGCATTTGGCCGCCTTCGAAGCCAACCTTGTGAAAGCCGCCCGAACGCGACTTCTGCCCCTTGTGACCACGGCCGGCGGTCTTGCCGAGGCCGGAGCCGATGCCGCGACCAACGCGACGCTTTGCGTGCTTCGCGCCTTCAGCCGGCTTCAGGTTATTCAATTCCATTATCAACTCCTTGAGTCCTGGTCAGCCGCTTAGCTGATGACCTTAACGAGGTACGAAACCTTGTTGATCATGCCGCGCACGGCCGGCGTGTCCTGCAACTCGCTAACCGAGTTGAGTCGGCGCAGACCCAGGCCACGCACCGTTGCGCGGTGCGTTTCGCGGGTGCCGATCAGGCTCTTGACGAGCTGGACCTTGACAGTTTTATCAGACATGGTGTCCACCTTAGCCCAGAATATCTTCGACGGACTTGCCGCGCTTCGCCGCGATGTCACTCGGCGTGGACTGCTTGCGCAGACCGTCGAGCGTTGCACGAACGAGGTTGTACGGGTTCGTCGAACCGTGGCTCTTGGCCACAACGTTCTGCACGCCCATCACGTCGAACACTGCGCGCATCGGGCCGCCAGCGATCACACCGGTACCGTCCTTCGCCGGAGCGAGGAGGACCATCGATGCGCCGTGCTTACCATGCACTTCGTGTTGCAGGGTACCGTTCTTCAGCGGCACCTTGAACATGTTGCGGCGGGCTTGTTCCATCGCCTTCTGGACAGCGACAGGCACTTCCTTCGCCTTGCCCTTGCCCATACCGACGCGGCCATCACCGTCGCCAACCACGGTCAGTGCGGCGAAACCGAGAATACGGCCACCCTTCACGACCTTGGTCACGCGGTTGACCGAAATCATCTTTTCGCGCAGGCCGTCGTCGCGTTCGTCAGCCTGAACTTTCGCTTGCATCTTTGCCATGACGAATTCTTCCCTTAGAACTTGAGTCCGGCTTCGCGCGCCGCATCAGCCAGCGCTTTCACGCGGCCGTGGTAACGGAAACCCGAACGGTCGAAGGCGACGGATTCGATGCCGGCAGCCTTAGCCTTTTCTGCGATGCGCTTGCCAATCAGCGTAGCAGCAGCGACGTTGCCGCCCTTGCCCGTTTGATCAGCGAGTTGCGCACGCACTTCGGCCTCGAGCGTCGACGCACTGGCGAGCACCTTGGTGCCGCACGGCGAGAACACTTGCGCATAGATGTGCGTGTTCGTGCGATGCACGGCGAGACGCGCGACCTGCAGCTCAGCGATCTTGACACGCGTCTGACGAGCGCGGCGCAGGCGAGATTGAGTCTTATCCATGATTGCGCACCCTTACTTCTTCTTCGTTTCTTTGAGGATCACGACCTCGTTGGCGTAGCGCACACCCTTGCCCTTATAGGGCTCCGGCGGACGATAGCCGCGCACTTCTGCAGCGACCTGGCCAACTTTCTGCTTGTCGATTCCCTTGATCACGATTTCGGTTTGCGACGGGGTTTCAGCCTTCACGCCTTCCGGCATCTGGTGCACCACGGGGTGCGAGAAACCCAGCGACAGGTTCAGCTTGTCGCCTTGCGCCTGCGCGCGATAACCGACGCCAACCAGCGTCAGCTTGCGCTCGAAACCCTTCGTCACGCCGTTCACCATGTTCGCCACCAGTGCGCGCATCGTGCCCGACATCGCATTCGCTTCGCGGCTTTCGTCAACCGGCTCGATCTTCAGAATGCCGTTGTCGTTCACCACTTTCACGAGGCGGTTAGCCGCCTGCGTAATCGTACCCAGCGGGCCCTTGACGGTAATGCGATCGTCGCTCAGGGCCACTTCTGCGCCTTGCAGCGCGATCGGGCTTTTACCTACTCGAGACATGTTTCTCTCCTTTCGGCCTTAAGCGACGTAGCAGATGACTTCGCCGCCAACGCCCGTTGCGCGCGCCTTGCGGTCCGTCATCACGCCCTTCGGCGTCGACACGATTGCCACGCCGAGGCCATTCATGACCACGGGAATGTCGTTACGGCCGCGGTACACACGCAGACCGGGCTTGGAGACGCGTTCAATGCGCTCAATAACCGGACGGCCAGCGTAGTACTTCAACACGATATTCAATTCAGACTTCGCACCTTCGGACTTCACTGCGAAATCATCGATATAGCCTTCGTCCTTCAGGACCTGCGCAATCGCAACCTTGACTTTCGACGAGGGCATTGTCACCGAAACTTTCTCAACCATCTGCGCGTTGCGGATGCGAGTCAGCATATCGGCGATAGGATCACTCATGCTCATTTACGTTTCTCCTATTACCAGCTCGCCTTGGTCAGGCCAGGGATCTCGCCGCGGAACGCGATTTCGCGAATCTTGTTACGCGCCAGCCCGAATTTACGGAACGTACCGCGCGGGCGACCAGTAATCGCGCAACGATTGCGCTTACGGGTCGGGTTAGAGTTGCGCGGCAGTTGTTGCAATTCCAGACGTGCTGCGTAATGCTCTTCGTCCGACTTGCTCATATCGCCAATGATCGCCTTCAACTCTGCACGCTTAGGCGCGTACTTAGCAGCGAGGCGAGCCCGCTTCTTTTCACGTTCGATCAGTGCCAGTTTAGCCACGGTAACCTCAGTTTCTGAACGGGAACTTGAAGCTGGCGAGCAGAGCCTTTGCTTCGTCGTCGGTCTTCGCAGTCGTCGTGATGCTGATGTTCAGCCCACGCAGTGCGTCGATCTTGTCGTAGTCGATTTCGGGGAAAATGATCTGCTCTTTCACACCGATGTTGTAGTTGCCGCGACCATCGAACGCACGACCCGACACGCCACGGAAGTCACGCACACGGGGGAGCGCGACCGTCACGAAACGGTCCAGAAATTCGTACATTGCCTGACCACGTAACGTGACCATTGCACCGATCGGATAGCCCTGACGGATCTTGAAGCCAGCGATTGCCTTGCGTGCCTTCGTGATCACCGGCTTCTGGCCTGCGATCTTCGTCAGATCTCCAACGGCGTTTTCGATGATCTTCTTGTCAGCAACCGCTTCGCCAAGGCCCATGTTCAGGGTGATCTTGGTGATGCGCGGCACTTCCATCACGGACTTGTAACCGAACTTCTCGATGAGGCCGGGTACAACCTTCTCTTTGTAAAACTCTTGCAAACGAGCCATTTTTTTACTCCGCAGCGTCAGGCGCTCAGCTCGGCACCGGTCGTCTTAAGGAAACGGACTTTCTTGTCTCCTTCGACCTTGATGCCTACACGCGACGCCTTGCCATTCGCGTCGACCAATGCGACGTTCGAAATTTGCAGCGGCATCGTCTTGGCTTCCACACCGCCCGTCGTACCCTTCATCGGGTTCGGCTTGACGTGTTTCTTGACGAGGTTGATACCCTCGACAATCACTTTGCCTTCGCCAACGGACAGCACGACGCCGCGCTTGCCTTTATCTTTGCCGGTGATGACGATAACTTCGTCACCTTTGCGAATCTTGTTCATCGCGACTCCTTACAGCACTTCAGGTGCCAACGAAACGATCTTCATGAATCGTTCGCTGCGCAACTCGCGCGTGACAGGCCCGAAAATACGGGTGCCAATAGGTTCGAGCTTGGCATTCAACAACACTGCGGCATTGCCATCGAACTTGATCAGCGAGCCGTCCTGACGGCGCACGCCCTTGGCGGTACGAACCACCACGGCGTTATAAATTTCGCCTTTCTTCACGCGCCCGCGCGGCGTTGCTTCTTTGACGGTCACCTTGATGATGTCGCCAATGCTGGCATAACGACGCTTCGAGCCGCCGAGCACCTTGATGCACATGACTTCACGCGCACCCGTGTTGTCGGCCACTTCAAGCCGAGTTTCGGTCTGGATCATGGTTTATCTTTCCCAACTTAATCCGGTCACACCACCATGGCGTACCCGGTCAGTCTTGGTCCCGTCAGCCAATCGGCTGCTTGGGTTAGAACAGCAGCGACGGCAAACGAAACCCGCCATCGCAATCCGGTGAATCCTTCGGAACAGACTGGCGCCTGAACCGCTTCCCCCACCAACTTCGCCCGCGACGGGGCTCCCATAAAAGAGGGAAGACCGAGATTATAACAAATAATCCCGGCCTTGCAAGCGAAACTTACTGCGATTTCAATTACTTCTACAACTTTGCGGCGTCAGATGACGCGAGCAGCCTCGACCAGGCGAGCCACAACCCAAGCTTTCGTCTTCGAAATCGGACGCGTTTCCTGGATTTCAACGAGATCACCCTCGTTGTACGTGTTCGCATCGTCGTGCGCGTGGTACTTCTTCGAACGCACAACGTACTTGCCGTAGATCGGGTGCTTCACGCGGTGCTCGACCAGCACGGTGACCGTCTTGTCCATCTTGTTGCTGACGACCTTGCCGACCAGCGTCCGCTTGAGCGAGGTTTTTACGCTATCGTTCATTTCTGGTTCGCCTTCTCAGTCAGGACGGTCCGCACACGTGCGATGTCGCGACGGACCTTCTTCAGCTGGCTCGTATTCGTGAGCTGCTGGGTCGCGAGTTGCATGCGCAGGCCGAATTGCGCCTTCAACAGGTCCGACAGCTCCTTGTTGAGCGCGGCCTGATCTTTCTGGTGAAGTTCGGAAGCCTTCATCATTTGCTCCTTAGGCGCCGAGCTGACGCACGATAAACGTCGTCTTCAGCGGCAGCTTAGCTGCAGCCAGACGGAACGCTTCGCGTGCCAGCTCTTCGGTTACGCCGTCCATTTCGTACAGCATCTTGCCCGGTTGAATCTCTGCGACGTAGTACTCAGGGTTACCCTTACCGTTACCCATACGTACTTCAGCCGGCTTGTGCGAGATCGGCTTGTCCGGGAAGATGCGGATCCAGATGCGGCCACCACGCTTGATGTGACGCGTCATTGCACGACGTGCCGCTTCAATCTGGCGCGCGGTCAAGCGACCACGACCGATAGCCTTCAGGCCGAACTCACCGAACGACACCGCGTTGCCGCGGGTAGCCACACCGGTGTTACGACCCTTCTGCTCTTTGCGATACTTTCTGCGTTTCGGTTGCAGCATCGTTATTCTCCAGTCTTCCCGTCGCCGCCGGCACCGCCAGCACGACGAGGAGCGCCACGGCGTGCACCTGCCGGGCCACCACCTTCACCATCGCGACGCGGACGGCGATCGCCACCCGGACGTGCGTTGCGGCGAGGACGCTTTTCTTCGGCGACTTCTTCAACCACCGGTGCGTCGTTGCGGCCGAGCGTGTCGCCCTTGTAGACCCACACCTTCACGCCGATGATGCCGTACGTCGTCTTCGCTTCCGACGTTGCGTAGTCGATATCAGCACGCAGCGTATGAAGCGGCACGCGACCTTCGCGATACCATTCCGTACGGGCGATTTCGATACCGTTCAGGCGGCCAGCGCTCATGATCTTGATGCCTTGAGCACCCAGACGCATTGCGTTTTGCATCGCACGCTTCATCGCGCGGCGGAACATGATCCGGCGCTCGAGTTGTTGCGTGATCGAATCCGCGATCAGTTGCGCATCGGTTTCCGGCTTGCGGATTTCTTCGATGTTGACGTGGACCGGAACGCCCATGCGGCGTTGCAGTTCCGACTTCAGCAGTTCGATATCCTCGCCCTTCTTACCAATGACCACACCCGGACGCGAGCTATAAATCGTGATGCGCGCGTTTTTCGCCGGACGCTCGATAACGACGCGACCAACCGAAGCGTTCTTCAGCTTCTTCTTCAGGTATTCACGAACACCGATGTCTTCCTGCAACATCGTCGCGAAATTGTTGTTGTTCGCGTACCAACGCGACGCCCAATTGCGGCTGACGGCCAAACGGAAGCCAGTCGGATGAATTTTCTGTCCCATCGTATGACCCCTTAATTCCCGACCGTCACAGTGATGTGACAGGATTGCTTCTCGATGCGGTTACCGCGGCCTTTAGCGCGCGCGGTGAAACGCTTGAGCGACGCAGCCTTGTCGATGTAGATGCTCGTGATCTTGAGCTCATCGATATCGGCGCCTTCGTTATGCTCCGCATTCGCGATCGCCGACAGCACGACCTTTTTCACGATTCCCGCAGCCTTCTTCGGCGAGAACGTCAGAACGTTCAGCGCCTTGTCGACCGGCAAACCGCGGATCTGGTCAGCCACAAGGCGCGTTTTCTGCGCCGAGATGCGGGCACCGCGATGAATTGCTTTCACTTCCATCATGAGCCCCTTATTTCTTAGCCTTCTTGTCGGCTGCGTGACCCTTGAACGTACGGGTCAATGCAAACTCGCCAAGCTTGTGGCCGACCATGTTTTCCGAGATATACACCGGAACGTGTTGACGGCCGTTATGAACGGCGATCGTCAGACCGATGAAATCCGGGAGGATCGTCGAGCGACGCGACCAGGTTTTGATCGGCTTCTTATCCCGCGAAGCTGCTGCCGCCTCAACTTTCTTCAGCAAATGGGCGTCGCAGAACGGACCTTTTTTTACAGAACGTGCCATTGCCTACTCCTTAACGCTTGTGACGGCGCTGGACGATCATGCTCGTCGTGCGCTTGTTGCTGCGGGTGCGATAACCCTTAGCAGGCGTGCCCCACGGGCTCACCGGATCGCGACCTGCAGCCGTCTTGCCTTCACCACCGCCGTGCGGGTGATCGACCGGGTTCATTGCAACGCCGCGCACCGTCGGGCGGATACCGCGCCAGCGATTCGCGCCAGCCTTACCGATTTGACGGAGGCTATGCTCTTCGTTGCCAACTTCACCAATCGTCGCGCGGCACTCAACGTGGACGCGGCGGATTTCACCCGAGCGCAGGCGGACCTGTGCGTAGATGCCTTCACGAGCCAGCAACATCGCCGACGTACCAGCCGAACGCGCCATTTGCGCGCCCTTGCCCGGCAGCATTTCGATGCAGTGGATCGTCGTACCGACCGGGATGTTGCGGATCGGCAGCGTGTTGCCTGCGCGAATCGGCGCTTCCGAACCCGACATCAGTTGCTGACCGACGGTGAGCCCCTTCGGAGCGATGATGTAGCGGCGCTCGCCATCTGCGTACAGAACCAGCGCGATGTTCGCGCTACGGTTCGGATCGTATTCGAGGCGTTCGACCTTCGCTGCGATACCGTCCTTGTTGCGACGGAAATCGACGACACGATAGTGATGCTTGTGGCCACCACCCTTATGACGCGTGGTGATGTGGCCATTATTGTTACGGCCGGCGGTCGAGGACTGCGAGTCGAGCAGCGGTGCGAACGGCTTGCCCTTGTACAGATCCTTGTTGACCACCTTGACCATCGCGCGGCGACCCGGCGAAGTCGGCTTAACTTTAACGATTGCCATGATTACTTGGCCTCCGCTTCAAAGTTGATTTCCTGGCCGGGCTTCAGGCAGACATACGCCTTCTTCACGTCCTTGCGCTTGCCCATGAAGCGGCCAAAGCGCTTGGCTTTGCCTTTCGAGACCAGCACGTTGACGGAATTGACTTCCACCTTGAACAGCAGCTCGACTGCAGCTTTCACTTCCTGCTTCGTGGCATCGGGCGCGACTTCGAACACAACCTGCTCGTTCTTGTCGGCCACCAGCGTCGCCTTTTCGGAGATCACCGGCGCGAGCAGGACCTGCATCAAACGATGATCGTTTTTGCGAATCTCGCTCATGACAGCAACTCCTCGATCTGGGCGACCGCAGCCTTCGTGATCAGGATCTTCTTGAAGTAGATCAGCGACAGCGGGTCGGCGTAACGCGGCTCGACAACCGCCACATGGGCGAGGTTGCGCGACGCGAGGTACAGGTTTTCGTCAACCGTGTCGGTAATCACCAGCACGGAGTCGAGACCCATCGCCTTGAATTTTTCGGCCAGCAGCTTGGTCTTCGGTGCTTCGAGCGTCAGCTCGTCGACCACCGAGATGCGGCCTTCGCGGGCCAGCTGCGAGAAGATCGAGCAGAGCCCTGCGCGATGCATCTTCTTGTTGACCTTGTGCGAAAAGTTTTCTTCCGGCGAATTCGGGAAAATCCGGCCACCGCCACGCCACAAGGGGCTCGACGACATACCGGCACGGGCGCGGCCCGTACCCTTCTGGCGCCACGGCTTCTTGGTCGTGTGCTTGACCTGCTCACGATCCTTCTGCGCGCGGTTGCCGCTACGGGCATTCGCTTGATACGCAACCACCACCTGGTGAATCAGGGCTTCGTTGTAATCGCGGCCGAACACGACGTCCGACGCGCTAACGCCTGCGCCTTCCTGACCATTGGCATTCAGGAGCTTAAGTTCCATTATTTCGCTCCTTTCACGGCACGCGTCTTCACGGCCGGCGTAACGAATACCTTGCCACCCTTCGCACCCGGAACGGCGCCCTTGACCAACAACAGCTTGCGGTCAGCGTCGATACGAGCGATTTCGAGGTTTTGCACCGTTACCGTGTCGTCACCCATGTGACCGGTCATGCGCTTACCCGGGAAAACACGACCCGGATCCTGCGCCATACCGATCGAGCCCGGCACGTTGTGCGAGCGCGAGTTACCGTGCGATGCACGGCCGGATGCGAAGTTGTAACGCTTGATGGTACCGGCGTAGCCCTTACCGATCGACACGCCTTGCACGTCGACCTTCTGGCCTACTTCGAACAGGTCAGGACCGACCACGGTGCCGCTCGACAACTCGGCAGCCTTAGCGGCGTCGATCTGGAATTCTTTGAGGATTTCACCGGCTTGAACACCGGCTTTGGCGAGATGACCGGCCAACGGCTTCGTCACACGCGATGCACGGCGCGTACCGAATGCAACCTGCACGGCCGTGTAGCCGTCGGTTTCAACAGTCTTGATCTGCGTCACGCGGTTGTCGGACACGTCCAGCACGGTAACGGGAATCGAATCCCCTTCTGCCGTGAAGATACGGGTCATGCCAACCTTGCGACCTACGAGTCCAAGGCTCATCGTTTTCTCCATTCCCGACTGCGATTGGTCGGGGCTAATTTACAAAATGCCGGTGCCGTTTCGGGCATGAAATCATGCTGCAGCACACCGACTTTTTTGCGCAAATGCGCGAAAAGCCTTGCATTATAGCGAGGCTTTTCGTTTTTCGCAAGCAATCAAAGACTTAGCGTTGCCCGACAAGCTGGGTAACGTTTGGGAGCCTTATTGCAGCTTGATTTCGACGTCCACGCCAGCCGGCAGGTCCAGCTTCATCAGCGCGTCGACGGTCTTGTCCGTCGGATCGACGATGTCCATCAGGCGTTGGTGCGTACGGATTTCGAGCTGATCGCGCGACGTCTTGTTGACGTGCGGCGAACGAAGGATGTCGAAACGTTGAATGCGAGTCGGCAGGGGCACCGGACCACGAACGATTGCGCCAGTCCGCTTCGCGGTGTCGACGATTTCAGCAGCCGATTGATCGATCAGGCGATAGTCGAAAGCCTTAAGGCGAATACGGATTTTCTGGTTCTGCATGACAATTCCTTGGAAAAGAGCGAGGCGGTATTGCGCCGCCAGATAGTAAAAGAACGTAGAGCCGGGCATGAGATAGAAGTAAGCGTTGTGAAGCGCTAACTCCTATCGACAGGCGCCCGGCTCCGGGCGCCACCTAAAGCAAAGTCAATCTGCGATTTTACTCGAGAATCTTGGCAACCACACCTGCGCCGACGGTACGGCCACCTTCGCGGATAGCGAAGCGCAGACCTTCTTCCATCGCGATCGGATTGATCAGTTTCACCGTGATCGACACGTTGTCGCCCGGCATGACCATTTCCTTGTCCTTCGGCAACTCGATCGAGCCCGTCACGTCCGTCGTACGGAAGTAAAACTGCGGACGATAGTTGTTGAAGAACGGCGTGTGACGGCCGCCTTCGTCCTTGCTCAGCACGTACACCTCAGCCGTGAAGTGCGTATGCGGGTTGATCGAACCCGGCTTGGCCAGCACCTGGCCACGCTCCACGTCTTCGCGCTTCGTGCCGCGCAGCAGGATACCGACGTTGTCGCCCGCCTGACCCTGGTCGAGCAGCTTGCGGAACATTTCCACGCCCGTGCAGGTCGTCTTCACCGTCGGCTTGATACCAACGATCTCGATTTCCTCGCCGACCTTCACGACGCCGCGCTCAACGCGACCCGTCACCACCGTGCCGCGACCCGAGATCGAGAACACGTCTTCCACCGGCATCAGGAACGCGCCATCCACTGCGCGCTCCGGCGTCGGGATGTACGTGTCCAGCGCGTCGGCCAGATTCATGATCGCCACTTCGCCCAGCTCGCCCTTGTCGCCTTCCAGCGCCAGCTTCGCCGAACCCTTGATGATCGGCGTGTCGTCGCCCGGGAAGTCGTACTTCGACAGAAGCTCGCGCACTTCCATCTCGACCAGCTCCAGCAGCTCGGCGTCGTCCACCATGTCGCACTTGTTCAGGAANACGATGATGTACGGCACACCGACCTGACGCGCCAGCAGGATGTGCTCACGCGTTTGCGGCATCGGGCCGTCAGCGGCCGAGCACACCAGGATCGCGCCGTCCATCTGTGCGGCGCCCGTGATCATGTTCTTCACATAGTCAGCGTGGCCCGGGCAGTCAACGTGCGCGTAGTGGCGGTTAGCCGTTTCGTACTCGACG
>NZ_AWZT01000111.1 GCF_000472525.1 Paraburkholderia dilworthii | reverse complement strand
CTCTCCAGGTGATGCGTCAGCTCCGCGGCCAACATGCGCTCAGCCAGTTGCTTCTTCAGTCGCCCGGCCAGGCCCGATTCCCCGAGAACCGACTCGGCGTTCCTGTTCTGCACCTGCGCCAGCAGTTGATCGATCAGCTCATCGGGGAACAGCTTCGGCGCCTTCGGGTTCTTGCTCTTCCTGGTCACTGTTGTTTCGGTCATTGGACGTTATTTCCGTTATCGTCTCATGACCTCGACACACTAAAAATCTGACAGGCTCCTTTTCGTTCGAAATTTCTGGAACGCCCTGCTCGGCGATGCGTGCGCGTCGAAGTCGGAAGAACGCGAGAACCCCGAGAGCATCCAGTCTCTGTTCTTCCGACGCGCCTGACACTAGCAGCTGTGCCGCTGCAATCAACCGATTGATTGCACCTCCATATTCCGCTTGGTTCATGGCATTTCTCCATGCTGGTCAGAATATAGGTTCGCCCACTGAGACCGCGTACTGCAGTAAAGCCCACGGGGCAGCGAGGATTGGCGCAAGCGTGTTACCTACCCGGCTCGGTGCTTGGTCACTCCACCGGAATCGCGTTGCAGCGGTCCAGCTCGCCCGACGCCTTCACCGCACGGCGGGGGGGCGGTTCGCTGTTACGAAACTAGGTAAAGCCCAAATCAGCGCGCCGTCGCGTGCGCTTTGTTATCGTCAACGTGGATTCGCTGGCTAGGGCCGGGCGAACGTGGCGGTATCGCTCAGTAGCAGGCTCAGTTCGTCGATATTGAAGGGTTTTGCCAAAACGGTCACGCCGGCGAGCTTCGCGCGCTCAAGGTCATCCGCATAGCCGGTCATTAACGCAAACTTCTGCGCCGGCCACCTGCTCCGCACCTGTTCTGCAAAGTCGATACCGCTCATCTTTCCGGGCAGATGCACGTCCGAAAGTATGAATTCAAACGCGGCGCCCCCGATGAGCACCTCGAGCGCTTCGTCGGCCCTCATGGCGTGTCGTACCGTGCACCCGAGCACCTCCAGAACGGCGCAGATTCCGGCGGCCACCTCGAGGTTGTCTTCTACGACGAACACATGTTGGGGCTTAGGCGCTGCCGCAGCAACTGGTCCCCCCAACGCCGGTTCTACAAGACTTTCTGTCCCCTGATAGCGAGGAAAGAAGAGTCTGAGAGTCGTTCCTTTAGCGGACTCGCTCTCTATCATCGCAGTCCCACCGGACTGTTCGCACGTGGCCAATACCTGTGCAAGCCCAAGACCGGTTCCAGCGCCAAGTGCTTTCGTCGTAAACAGCGGTTCGAACGCGTGCTCCTTCACGGCTGGAGGCATCCCATGCCCGTCATCGGACAGCGCTATTGACACGTATTCTCCGGCCTGTAGTCCATGTCGAGATTCTGCTATTCGGACGTTGGCGCATCGGACAGAGAAGTGGCCCCCGTCGGGCATGGCATCTCTGGCGTTCACGGCGATGTTTAAAATTGCCGACTCCAACTCGGTGACGTCCACCTTAACCAGCCATGTATCCGGCGCGACGTCCAGGGTGAAATCGATTTTTTCTGTGAGCGCTGTGCCTATGATGCTACAGGCACTCGCAAGCCACGCGGGCAAGTCAACGACTTCATGCTTCAGAGGCTGTTTGCGGGCGACGCTCATCAGTCTGCGGGCCAGTTCTTGCGCTCCGACTGTGGCTCGCTTGACCGCGGTGACTTGTCTCTCAACGTTCGTATAGTTTTTGCGAGTCGCCAGCTCCATATTCGCGGCCACGACCATCAGCAGATTGTTGAAGTCGTGAGCAACTCGTGCGACCAGGTTTCCCAGCGCGCCCATGCGCCGAAGCTGACGGCTCGACGCTTCGGCGGACGCACGCCGGACCCACTCGTTTTTCCAGTGATTCCATGCCGCTTCTTCAGCTCGCAGCTGACGAAGCGAGAAAAAAATAAGTGCCCAGAGTCCAATACACGGCGCAAGCGTGAGCATAGCGACGACGGTGAAATGTTTGCGCCATTGGTCAAGTATTGCTGTCGTAGCGTAACCGCTGGCAACATACAGTGGATACCGTCCCACGCGTCGAAACGACAGAATTCTCTCAATGCCGTCTACGGTAGAAATCATATTGACCCGCCCCACTTGCACCGCGCTCGCAAGCGCGGTCGTAAAGGGGGTATCCGGCGCCGGACTGCTCAGGGCTTGCACGTCCGGAAGTCTGGCCAGAATAGTCCCGTCCTGGCGGTAAAGTCCGACGAGCAGCGCAGGGTTGGTGTTGGTCAGGTCCGCGTAGAATTCGCTGAAGTACTGCCGCTTAAGCGCGATGGATACCACGCCCAGGAAGTCGCCGTCGCTAGCGATGCGGGCCATATTTGTCGTGAAAATGTCCGACTGCATGACCGTGCCGGATAGCGGCCGGGAGAAGTAGGGAGCCGGTGCGGATGCTAGTGCTGCTCGAAAGTCTTCGCGTCCAGCGATTGAAATTGGTGGTGCCGGAAAGAAACGGCTGCTTGCCAGCAAGTCGCCGTTGGTACCGAACACAGAGATGGCAGCAAGCTGCGGATAGTCCGCTGCAATCGTGTTGAGCCTGCTATGTACACGGTCCTCATGCCTGTTGACTTCCGCATCATCGTCATTATCCAGAAGCTCGACAATGCGCGTTCCGATTTCGTGGTTCATGTCGGCAACCTTCAGCGCGTGCTCCTGGGCAACCCTGGTCATGCGGTCCACGATGTCGCTCGCGTCGACGATACGCCGCTGATAGTCGAAGTAGCCGTAACCCGCGACACAACCAAGAGGAACAAAGACCGACAAAACCAGCACGACGGCGAGCACGCGCCGCGTCAGCTCGAAATTGCGCGACGGCAAGGGTACATCGGGTTCACTGTTTTGGTCGGCCGCCAAGGCGAGAGGCTCCCGCAAGTCGTTTATGCTGCGCGCGACCATGGTACTGCGGGAAGCCGTCACCCGGGCGTTTGTGGTTTAGTGAACCGTTTCACACATTGGACCTTCACATCCTGCGCGTTTTCCCTTCAGCACCCTGTGCCGGCAGAGTTGGCGATTTGCCTCGACCACAACACTGCGGCAAGGCTGTCGCTCTCGACCTTCCGTGCCCACAAACATTCGAGGACTGCGACATCAACCACGAATCCTGTGAAGCCATGGATTTTCGCGACTCGAAGGCTCTCGGAACCGTCGTCGACACGACGACCTGTCTCCGTGGTTCTCGGCCCAAATTTATGGCCATCGACGGTAGCAACGCGTTGCTGAACATTCGGAGCTGGAAATTTTCGTCGCTTCGCCGTCGTCCTAACGTTCTAAAAAGCCGGGCGGCGAGAGCGCAGTTGCGAGGCTGCATCAATCGCTATGTCATAACGCCAGTGCGATTGGAGCAGTTTCGCTGCGCGGTTGTCACTTGGGCTCGTCGGGGCTATTGAACTGCCACTCCAGTCCGGCGATGTCCGACAGAACAGGTGGCAGCAGCTTTGCCTGGGAGGCATGATGCATTCTTCAACGACCGACTGGTTCGTTGCAATAGGAGCCCCAGGTCCGCAAGGGCTCGTCGATATAGCGAACCTTCTTTCTTCCTTTCCCGCTGACTGCCCGGCAGTATTCATGGTAGTGCTGCATCGGCCGAGTGACGCACAAAGTAAACTGGCGCATCTCCTCCAGCGTCACTGCGCTATGCCAGTGACCATCGCCAAGCAAGCCCAAATTCTGGAACGGTCCGTCTGCTACATCGGCGAGCCGGCGGACCACCTGATGCTGATGTCTCAGTGTCGCGCAGACATGGTTGAAGGACTGGACAACGCCTATCGCTGACACTGCAGCTCCAGCCCATCCATTCCTAGCAACTGGAAGTCTACGATGAAACAACTTGGCGGGGCCGAAGTTGCCGACGACAGCATGTCCAGAACGCCTCGCCACTGTTGAAGATCTCTGCCTCTATCCCGACAGAGTGCAGCTAGCGTTTAGAGCGTGGCAAACCGCGTCGTCATCGTCGACCATTGCGACAATTTGAAGAGGGGCGGCCATTGAATGTCCTCATATGCACTGAAAATCGGTTGTAGTAACAGCGTAACTGTCGAGTGATTGACGCGCCGTAGGCCTATGGGCTAAAGACAACCCCCAGCCGTGGTTGTTGCGAAAGCTGACGGCACCACGCGCCGGCGACGGCGCATCATGACGCCGGCCTACAAGGATTCGTTTTTGCTCTCAATTTTGGCGCGTGCGGAAACCGGACGGAGGGCATGCTTAGCCCCACCAGATGGTCGGCTTCATGCCATGGGATGGGAGAACGTTGATTTCAAATCCTTGCGCCAAATATCAGCGCGACGTACCGGCATCAAATACACCCGCATCTATGCATCTATAACAGCCGGCAAAGCCGAAACTTTGATGGAACTTTGGATTCAACCCTGTGCCCGGTGCGCCGACCTTTACGGAAAATCGGCCGCTGAGCCTCCGCATTCGGACCTTACTTTGAACAGCGTCGATGCCGTTAAGGACGCGCATGCGGAAGAGCATTACACATGCGAACGTTGTCGCGCAGTGTTTGCGCGAGTCCTTAGAGGACCGCCAACGCTTCGAATTTGGATGCTACTGAATGCGGGCCAACACTAGCTGTCGACGACGCTTTATCTGCAACAAAG
>NZ_AWZT01000110.1 GCF_000472525.1 Paraburkholderia dilworthii | reverse complement strand
GCACCGACAAGCAGTGCCGCCCTTGCTACGCCGGCCCAGTTATCAATTTGTGGGTCGTTCAGTGATTTATAGTCACCGCTCACCAGCCAGATAATCGGCGCGTAGTTGAATTTACCGTCATCCCCGAGGCGCGCGCTTTCTCCCGGATAGTCTCTCTGCAGTTTGGCGGCGATTTTGCTCTGCATAAGGCCGTAGGCTACCAGGCCGATCAGGGCTAGAGCGATAAGCGCCTCGAAAATGTGCATAACATCGGCGGAATTCATGTCGTGAAATTTTTCCTGAGTTGCGTTGTCTTTGCTAAGGAACATTATCGACGATTTTCATATCAAGGCCGACTGACCGCTGATGGCCGGTTGCCGAAGATCGAAGTTCGAGCGCTGCGCGTCCTCGGCCCGAGCTTCCGGCCCCGACCCGGAGCGGTCAGTCCGAACCGCCGGAAGCGGTCGGTCGAAGCCGACTTTGGTACGGGGGATGGCTCGTTCGTCAATAGGAGTTCTCGATCTGCGCAAGTTCTGTCGAGATGTCACCAAGAATGCGCAACGCGATAAATGGGTCTTTCGCTACGCGTTCCGGGTCAACCGCAAGCAGGTGAGCGTAACCGTCGGCCACTGTCCCACGGGTTCCTTCGATGACCAGTTCAATCGCCGCGCGGCTTGTATTTCCATCAAGCACTGCAAGCAGAGCCGCGTGGAACTCCTCGTTGAAATCGGAAATATGTTGAAGCTGCTTTGCTTCCCAATTCGAAGCAAGCCAAGAGAGGTTTTCCCGCAACCGGTCCGTCAGGTGGATTGGCATTACGTATTCTCCGCAAGGTGGGTCCATCTGCCGGCGAACTAGGCGGTGAATGAATCTTTCGGATTGTGGGCAATGTACCCGGCGGTGTCGAGTGTCCGATACTGGCCCGAGTTCGGAAACTCGAACCGAGGACATCGATTTGTTACGTGAGATTCAACCCACCATCCGATAGCAGAATTTCTCCAGTTAGATAGTCTGAAGCGACCAGCATCGCGACCGCCTGTGCAATGTCTTCGGGACTAGCTGACCGCCGCATTGGGGCTCTTGTTTTCCAAACCTCCTGCGCCTGCGTCCAGTCTGCGGTCAATGGTGTATCCACTAGCCCTGGGGCAACAGCATTCACCCGGATATCGGGCGCAAGTGATAGCGCCAGCAGGCGAGTCATGTGGTTCAGTGCAGCCTTCGTGGCCGCATAAGGGATTGACGCGCCCTTTGGCCGGACACCCGCGTGCGAGCTGATATTGATCACGCTACCCGGGCGGCCCCGTTGAGCGGCATCGCGTAATGCAGTTTCCGCTTCGGCTATCAAGCGAAACGGAGCTACCACATTGACTTCGTGCAGGTCCGACCACACAGTTGGCGTGGCCGCAGCCAAATCCGCATGTGGGATAACACGGCTGATTCCCGCATTGTTGACTAGAACGTCGAGTCGCCCCCACGCGGCGACAGCCTCGCGGATAAGCCGTACCCTGTCCGCATCGTCGGTTAGGTCGGCCTGTACGTAAATTGCCGAGCCGAGTTCACGAGCCAACGCTTGCCCTATTTCCACCGAACTACGCGAATGCAAGACGACTGAGAAGCCATCGCTTGCGAGCCGCCGAGCGATGGCGGCACCAATGCCGGAAGTCGAGCCGGTGATAAGCGCGACAGGGGATGCAGTTTTCATGGTTGTCAACGTCGATGAGGGCGCGATCTGGTGTTCGTTCGCCGATTGTCGACGATGTAGGCGCCTATGTCGAACGTCTCAAATTGGCCGGTCCTTGCCTGTCGCTGATCGCCCGGGTTTTTCACTTACTGCGGCGGTGCGCCACGGATATTTCACTTTCCTTGGCAAGTGCTGGTCGCTCGATGCCACTCTTCGTGAAAAATCGCCCTAAATTCAACGAACCATTTTTCACTAATGGTGACACCTGACAGGCCGAATGGGTGACTGCAACGGCTGCATTGAGTATTCAAATCACCGGATATCGGATGACCGCCACTGGCAAGAGCTGCCTTCCGTTGACTGAGTCTCGAACGGCGGCAGTAACTCGAGCGAAAGCAACAATTGCTCAACGCAGTTCTCCGTCTCCCAGTACGCCTGCCTTGAGCCACTTGTAGGCGGATGATGCGCTGGTCGCCGATCCGGTGCTCCATGAAGCAGACTAGCCAAGACTGGCTAGCCGAGTCGAAGAAGCTCCGAAGATCCGCCTCCAGAATCCAGTTTACCCGGTGTGGGTGTCAATGCCGCCCGTCATCTCCAAAGCTAGACACATCAAATCGAATAAGCGAAAGCGCGAAATTTTGACCATCCGCCAGCAGCTACCGCCACTTCTCCGACCTCTTGGCAAATAAACGGCGTACATGCAATGCATTATGCAACGATCCTGCGAAAACTGCCTCAACTATAGATTTTTCGAGCGCCACACGTGGTTATACTTTTTTCGCAGGCAGCGTTTTGTATGGGCTCCAAAGTAAATAGATCGGCACTCGTCAACCAACGGCAGATCGACGACGACGAGCCTCTAATACTGCTCAGTTCCCTCTTACACCACCGGATGTTCGCTACCCATAGATGGTGTGGCCAACGTCCTTGTCCGAGATCGCAATGACCAACGCCACTTCAGGGCTGGGGCTGGAAGCTTCGCTGCCCTCCGTAACGACCCGACACAATGACCATCGACGCTATCCGCACGGAGTCGCCTTCATGGACGGCCAGTATCTGCCAATGTCCGAGGCGAAGATCTCCGTCCTTGACTGGGGTTTTCTCCACTCTGACGCTACGTATGACACGGTGCACGTGTGGAACGGACGTTTCTTTCGTCTCGACTTGCATTTAGATCGTTTCCTCGGGGGAATGGAACGCCTACGAATGAAGCTGCCCTACGATCGCGATCAGATTGCAGCGATTCTCGAAAACTGCGTTGCGCTCTCCGGGCATAAGGCATCCTACGTAGAAATGATTTGTACGCGCGGGTCCTCTCCCACATTTAGTCGTGATCCTCGTCAATCCGAGAACAGATTTATTGCGTTTGCAGTTCCCTACGGATCCGTGGCCAACGAAGAGCAACTGCGACGTGGCTTGCATGTTGCAATCAGTGATCCGTATCTGCGCACGCTGTTGATCCACGGCGCGCGCTCAGTGATGTGTCATGCAAAGGTGCCAACTCCATGGCAGAAGGCAATTCAGGAACGACGACCAGCGAACGTCGCGGCGGTTGCCCTGGCCAACAAGATGGCACGCATCGCATGGGCCATTCTGGCCCACGGCAGTACTTACGAGAAGAATTACGTCAGCGTGAGAACCGTTTAGCAGACGAGCAACGAAAGACGAGGTGAAGTGCCGATAGGTTGCTGAGGTTGATTAACATGTGATGGCGAAACAGGTCGGACCGCAGGAACGTAAACCTGAACACAGCCTTGCGCTTTAAAGTGCGTGGCCGAGATGAGGATGTTCCCGGCGAATTCCATCAGGGCCCGCGGGCTTCGGCTTGCACTACAGGCCGGATATAAGACCGCAGCCGATACCTCGTTTGAATATCACGCGAAGATCGATCTGGCAAACCGGGCGGTGTCCATATAAGGTCGTGTGAAAACGCAAAAGTACTCGGTTTTTGGGTGTCGCTTTACCCTTCCCGAGTTGCCACCAGGCCAACACAGAGCGATCTGGAGGGTCAATTTTTTCGAGCACCGCATTCCGCATGCGTTTTCACACGGCCTTATATGGACACCGCCCGGTTTGCCAGGTTGATTGTGATGTGATGCCGCAACGAGGTATCGGCTGCGGTCTTATATCCGGCTTTACGCAGGCCGAAGCCGCGAGCCCTGATGGAATGCGCCAGGAATGTCCTCATCTCGGCCGCGTGCTTCAGGCACAAGGCTGTGTTCAGGTTTGCACTCCTGCGGTCCGACCTGTTTTGCCATCACATTGAAATCAACCCTAGCAACCTACCAGTTCCGTGACGCTTCAACGTCCACACTCCGCTATGCAGCTCTGTGGCTTACATGATTCGCTTCGTACGAAGTCTCGTGAGCAAGGATCGCCCAGGCGGTTCTTGCCATTTTGTTTGCCAAGGCTACCGCCGCCACATTTGCTGGGCGTCTCGCCTGAATCGCCTTTTGCCATGCCGTTGGTACTTTGGTGTGACACAGAACAGAACGTGCCCCATGTATCAATAAGGTACGCAGGTATGGGTCACCGCGCCTTGAGATCGAGCCGAGCCGTATCTTTCCGCCCGTACCGTTCTGACGAGGAACGAGCCCCAGAAACGCTGCGAACTCGCGGCCTGACCTGAATGTCTTCGCATCTCCAATTGTTGCGACTAAGGCCGTTGCAGTCAGGCGGCCGATTCCCGGTACTTCGGAAATCGCACGGCACGCCGCTTCCTGCTTCTGCCATGCACCAATCCTCTTCTCGAGTTGATTGATGTCTTCCTCAAACAGGTTGATGCGACGCAACTGTTCGAGGAGGTTCAGAACTATTGATCGTGGCAGCGTGTCTTCGAGTTCTGCCATGCGCTCCCTGATCTCATCGAGCCCTGCAACGCGCCCTGCGCGAAAGGTAACGCCGAATTCATACAGCAACCCGCGCAGCTGATTTATTTGCATTGTTCGAAACTTGACGAGCAACGAGCGCATACGATGAAGGCTTAGCATCACTTGCTGATCCTCTGTCTTGGCGGCAACC
>NZ_AWZT01000109.1 GCF_000472525.1 Paraburkholderia dilworthii | reverse complement strand
GCACTATACGCCGGAGTTCGTCAAACGTTGGAATCGATTCGACACGCTCGCCGGACGGTCGTGGCGTGTCGACGAGACCTATCTGAAAATTCGTGACAAGTGGGTCTACCTATATCGGGCGGTTGATCGAGCCGGGCACACGGTTGACTTCATGCTCCGGGCAAAGCGCAATGTCGCCGCGGCGAAAGCGTTCTTCAGCAAGGCAATCAATCAAGGCCAGCCGCCGCAAACCATCACGCTCGATGGATACGCAGCGTCGCATCGCGCGGTGCGCGAGTTGAAGGTCGACGGCTTGCTGCCTGAGGACACCCAAGTCCGATCCTCGAAATACCTCAACGATGTGATTGAGCAGGACCATCGCAACATCAAGTCCAGGACGAACGCCATGCACGGCTTCAAACGGTTCAGACACGCGGCCGTCAAAATCGCTGGCATCGAGTTGGCGCATCGGATTCGCAAAGGACAATTCGATCTCGCGAGTCTGCGCCTCAAAGATCTCACTATGTCCGCCATCTGGAAGGCAGTTCTCTCAGCTTGATAGGGCAACGGCAAAGCGGCGGCTTTTCTTTTGATCGCCTTTATTTGCACCAGATCCGTACGAAGTTGGTGGCGGCGCGTACCCGTACCTCCAGATTCGGGACCAGCTCCGTGGTGGCACGCGGAACCGGAATGGCGCGACCCACCGCAGGCTGGGTTTGTCATGCCTTCCTGCGCGGTGGTTGCTTCATGTTTGCGGCGATTACAAGCCAGCACATCACCAGGGCCGAACAGGCAAAAAAGACCGCGCGTTGTCCATCTACCTTGAGCAGCCAGCCGCCCAGTATCCCGCCCATGGCAAGACCAATCGACTGCGCGGTGTTATACACGCCGCTGGCCGCGCCCTTGCGCGAACCGGGCGCCAGCTTGGACACCAGCGATGGCTGCGAGGCCTCGAGAATATTGAAGCCCAGGAAGTAGACGAACAGGATTGCCGCCACGATCAGAATCGTATGGGGAGCGGTGCCTAACAGCAACTGTCCAATCAGGATAAGCGCAATCGCGCCCAGCAGCACCGCCTTCATCTTGCCGCGCTTTTCCGCAGCGATAATGGCCGGGACCATCATCACGAACGCGAGACCCGTCACCGGCAGGTACACCTTCCAGTGCGAAGCGACCGGCAGGCCGCCCGCTTCGAGAATGCGCGGCACGACGAGAAAGAGCGCCGTCTGCGTCGCATGCAGCACGAGCACGCCGAAATTCAGCCTGAGCAGTTCGACGTTGCGCAGCACTTCGGCGAACGGCGCGCGTACATGCATCGGCTTCGGCGCATCGGGCACGACCCACAGCACCACTCCGATCGCAAGGATCGAGAAGACGCCGACCAGCGTGAATAGTCCGCTCATGCCGACCCACTGGAACACGACCGGTGCGCCAACGATCGCCACGGCGAACGATACACCGATGCTGCCGCCCACCATCGCCATCGCCTTGGTGCGATGCTCCTCGGCGGTAAGGTCGGCGATGAACGCGATGACCGCCGATGACACCGCGCCCATCCCCTGAATCACACGTCCGACAATGATCCACGTGATGTCGTGCGCGCCCGCCGCGACGAAGCTGCCGAGCGCGAAGATCAGCAGGCCGGTGGCGATCACGGGCTTGCGGCCGATCTTGTCGGAAATCCAGCCGTAGAAGATGTAGAGCAGCGACTGCGTGACGCCATATGCGCCCAGCGCAATGCCCACCAGCAGGACGTTGTTGCCGCCGGGGATTGTTTTCGCATAGACCGAGAACACCGGCATGATCATGAACAGGCCGAGCATGCGCAGCGCGAAGACGCCGGCGAGCGACATGGTCGCACGCCTCTCCGGCGCGCTCATGCGTGAAGAGATTGCGGAAGAATTGGACACCGGCAGCACCGTGAGTGAATGCGCATAACCCGCGGTCTGGCGACGGGTCTCGCATCGCTGTTAAAAAGAAACCCGGCAGTCAAGGCCGGGTTTAAAGATCGCCCCGGAAAGACATGGGAGCGACCGGACGTATTTTGCGCCGCGCCCCCTTGGGCGGCCTTCTCGAAAAAGAACCGACATGGACCTAGCTTACCTTGGCCGTTGCACACACGCTCAAAATCGATTCGTAGTGCCACCGATCTGCACCGCAAAAGCGCCTGGCAGCAGAACCAGCTGATTAATCGCGTCCACATGGACGCCGTACAGTAATGCCTGTTGCTTAAGGGAGCCTTAAATTTGCACTTGGCGGTGGTGAGCCGGCGCAGTGCCAAAGAGGTAGATTGCTCAGAAAGCGGTCGACGGATTTTGGCTGGGCTCGGTGAATGCAAGCCACGCAGCGAATCGGGCGGCGAGTTGTTTGCGATAAAGAGAGGCGCGTTGAGGTGGCCCCGTTCGTTCCGACAGTCTTTTCGATTTTTAAGTTGAACGCTGGGCGTCACGCTGCTGTTGGAATCGTGGGCAGCATCGCGAAGTAGGCTTCATCTGGAGTCTGGTCTGAGAGACTTGAATGCGGCCTTTTCTGGTTGTACAAGCCGTCAACACAACGCCCATATCAGCGTATCAACGGAGGTTCTCTACCGCTGGCACCCGTGGTACGGGCACACGGTATGGATTTTCACCACGATAGAGAGGAAGAACGCCGAGTCAGTGCTGCGCTGTGGGCGAGAGCCGTTCGACACGGCAGGCTTGCTGGAGGTGCCGCAATGGATGTTCGACCCGTTGCCTGCTGTCGCATTACCTCGGCAACGTCTCCCGCCGTCAACTGTGAAGCATTGAGGGAACTGAAGTACCTGCTGGCGCAGGCGCCTGCTGCCACGCCGCGCGGTATGGTACAAGCCGAGCACCATCCTTTGCTCCGTACAGGAAGTGCTGATGCGACGCCAGACAAACCCCCAACCGGGCGGTCAACTCGACCTGTTCCGTCCCTTTCCGAAGACACCACAATGGGCGCACCTGCCGCAAGAGGTCCGGCAGCAGACGGTGCGTTTGCTGGCGCAACTGCTGCGGCAACAGCGTCGCGGGTTGCTCGCCGCCGTACACGAGCCGGAGGTGCGCGATGAGTGACAAGGTTCGGGCGCAGCATCTGGCGCGCAAGGCCATGCTGTACGTGCGCCAGTCGTCGGCCTATCAGGTCAGCCACAATCTGGAGAGCCAGAAGCTGCAGTATGCGATGCAGGATCGTCTGCATCAGTTGGGCTGGAACGAGATCGAGGTGATCGACGAGGATCTGGGACGCTCTGCGGCCGGAACGCAAACGCGCACGGGCTTCGAACGGATGGTCGCAGAGGTCTGTCTTGGGCACGTCGGCGCAGTTGCCGCTCGCGAGGTTTCACGATTCGCGCGCAACAGTCGCGAGTGGCAGCAACTGGTTGAGGTGTGCCGTGTCGTCGACACGGTGCTCGTCGATCAGGAGACCGTCTACTCACCGCGGCAGAGCAACGATCGTTTGCTGCTCGGCTTGAAGGGCAGCCTGAACGAATACGAGCTGGATCTGTTGCGTCAGCGTTCGCTCGAAGCTCGTCGGGAGAATGCTAGCTGCCGACATGGACCACGGAACCACGGGGTCCGTGTTCGCTCCGCTGTTCGGCGAGCCCGCGTGCACGCTGACGTCGGTGTCCCGTCTAGCGAAGCTGAGTGGTGCGCGAGTCGTACCGTTTGTCACTGAAGTCCGCCCCGGTTTCAGTGGATACAAGCTGACAGTATTTGAATCGCTGGCTCAGTATCCCTCGGGCAATGAAGTGCAGGATGCCGGCACGATGAACGCTTTCCTCGAACAGCAGATTTTGCGCTTTCCCGAGCAGTACTATTGGGTACACCGCCGCTTCAAGCATCGCCCAGCAGGCATGCTGGATGTGTATTGAGGAGAACTTGCCCCTGGCACGCAACTGGTCGCGGGTTTTTCCAGCTAGCGGCATCGGGTGAAAGGCCCGCCGAGCGCGGGCTCTACCCGCCCGACACGAATCGGCTAGAATTCCGACGCTTTGAAGGTCGAAATGGCCGAAAGTCAGTCTAGGCAAGAAATCCCAACGGACTTGGGCGTCAAAGAGTTCGAGCAATTTGTCTGGCCACGTCTGAGCAACGACCGTCGCGGGCCCGCCCGAAAGTGCGCATGCGATTTTCAACTACATCCTGAAGGCGCTCTGTCTCGGCTGCAAGTGCAAGGAGTTGCCCATCGAGAAGGATTGGCATCGCCGTCCCGAAATCCACCATACCCCCATTTATAGCGCCTTCCGACGCTGGGAATCGGACGGATGCCTTGATGCCGTTTTCGAGGCTTCGGTGTTCTGGCTTCATGGCGATCACCGCCTGGACACGCGCATCATCCATGGCGATGGCAGGACAACCGCCGCGAAGAATGGCGGCGACAATCTCGGCTTCAGCGGCCACAAGAAGCTCAAGGGCGCAATGTGGTTGTCCTGTGTGACAGGAATTGCAACGTCATCGCGCGGTTCGTCAGAGCACCGGGCAATCGCAATGAATCGCCACTGTTACGAGAAGCGCTGCCGCGCCTTACGAGCATCGCCCGTGCGGTGGGGCTGGATCTGCGGGGTACGGTTATGAGCCTGGATGGCGTGTACGATTGCCGGCCCAACCGCAAAGCCATTTGCAATCGCGGCATGGTGCCTAACATCAACCCTAATTCGCGCGGCAGAAAAGGACCGAAGCGCGGGCGCAAGCCGCTGTTCGATCCGGCCATCTTTAAAGAACCGGCGATGAAACAAAGGTCTCGAAGCAAGTGATCAGCTTCGGCAGTAAGCGCATCCCACACCTTGTGATTACCCACATTTCAGCCACGAAACCTGGTAACCTGGCACGCGTTATAGTCATTGCGCGAGCGAGATGGCTGAAGAAGAGCGGGCAGACGAGCGAGCCTGGTTCGAGAA
>NZ_AWZT01000108.1 GCF_000472525.1 Paraburkholderia dilworthii | reverse complement strand
GCGATAACGAAGAGCGGGGTGAACATCGCCGTCGGCACGCCCATCATGTGGTACGACACGGCGCTGAACCAGTCGAGATTGGGAAACATCTTTTTCACTTCGGCCATGACTGTTTCAAGGCGCTCGGCGATATCGAACAGTTTCGTGCTGCCCGCTTCTTTCGACAGCTTCTTCGCCACTTCCTTGATGACCTTGTTGCGCGGGTCCGAGATCGTATAGACCGGATGACCGAAGCCGATCACCACTTCCTTGTTCTCGACGCGCCTGCGGATATCGCTTTCCGCGTCATCCGGCGTCTGATAGCGCGACTGGATTTCGAACGCGACTTCATTCGCGCCGCCGTGCTTCGGTCCGCGCAGTGCGCCGATTGCGCCGGTAATCGCCGAATAGATGTCCGATCCTGTACCGGCAATCACGCGACCCGTAAACGTCGATGCATTGAACTCATGCTCGGCGTACAGGTTCAGCGACACATGCATTGCATCGACCCACGACTTCGGCGGTTCGACGCCATGCAGCAGATGCAGGAAGTGGCCGCCGATCGAATCGTCGTCGGTCTCGACTTCAATGCGTTTGCCGTTGTGCGAATAGTGATACCAGTACAGCAGCATCGAGCCGAGCGAGGCCATCAGCTTGTCGGCGATATCGCGCGCGCCGGGCAGATTGTGGTCGTCCTTCTCCGGCAGCACGGTGCCGAGCACCGACACGCCGGTGCGCATCACATCCATTGGATGCGCGGCGGCAGGAATCCATTCGAGCGCGGCCTTGACGTTCGCGGGCAGGCCGCGCAATGCCTTGAGTTTCGTCTTGTACGCAGTCAGTTCGGCCTGCGTCGGCAGCTTTTCGTGCACCAGCAGATACGCGATCTCCTCGAATTCGCAGTTGCCCGCAATGTCGAGAATGTCGTAGCCGCGATAGTGCAGATCGTTGCCCGTCTTGCCGACCGTGCAGAGCGCGGTGTTGCCTGCGGTCACGCCGGACAGCGCAACCGATTTTTTCGGTTTGAATGCGCCTTGTGCGCCGGCGGTTTGCGTTGTCTCGCTCATCTCCCGCACTCTCCTGTTTGTTTGCTCATTGCGCGACTTCCCCGAAAAGCGGCGCTGCATCTTGCGGAACGGCGCGGCCGGTGGATCGCGCGCGACGCAGCACCGACCAGTAGTAACGGTAGCTCGCGCGGTCGTGCAACGTGTCGTGATGGCGCGTGGGCCCCCATTGCGCGGACTGTGCGGCCAGCAGAATTTCGGTGGCGGTCGCGATCTCTTCGTCGCGCGGCGCGAACGCGGCCACAATCGCCTCGATCTGTGCGGGGTGAATGCTCCACATGCGTGTGTAGCCGAACTCGTTGCGGGCCCTAGCGGCGTCGCCCGCGACCACGCTCATGTCGCGCACTTCGGTGCTGACGTTGTGCGACGGCACCTTGCCGTACGCATGACACGCAGCCGCGATCTCGAGCTTCGCGCGTCGCACCAGCGGATGATCGAACTGGCCGGGCGAGCGCATGGCGGTATCGGGAATCGCGCCGTCGTGCGCGGAGACGAAGTCCATCAGGCCGAAGCTCAATGCTTCGACGCCGGGCAATGCGGCGAGCTCAAACACGCGCGTGAGCGCACCGTGAGTTTCCACCAGCAATTGCGCTGGCACCGGCTTGGCGATGCCTAACTCACGCCGCGTGGCCTCGATGAACGCCACCATTTCGGCGGCGTCGGGCACGCTGCGGATCTTGGGCAGCGTGATGTAAGCAGGCGCACGCCTGGCCGCGCGCAGAATGAGGCGGACGTCGTCGCGCCAATGGGCGTGGTCGAAGTCATGAATCCGCACGCCGACGCGGCCAAAGCGGTCGTGCTCGCCGCCGAGCAGCGACGCGACCAGGTCCGCATGCTCCGCTTCATGGCCGACCTGGGCGCCGTCTTCACAGTCGAGCGTGACGTCGAACACGGGGCCAAGCTGCTGCTGCAACGCGAGCGATTTCAGCATCAGCTTTTCACTGCCGGCGTAGTGATCGCAGGCAGGCAGCACAGCGGGCGGCACTTCGCCGTCAAACAGCACTTCGGCGGGTGTGAGGGCGCGCATCTTCGGCGTCAGGGGCGTGGGTTTTGTTGAGGAAAAACCGATTCGGCCGCGCTCTGTCTGGTCGTGCAGGCAGACAGGCAAAACGCGTTCGGATCAGGCGCGAACCGCACAGATCCGTCGATCTGCGGGATTCGCACGAAAAAAACCGGAACCCGCTGCGATGAAGCTACGGAGTTCCGGTTGCTCTGCATCAGGTGCTTAGCCGAGTAGATGCTGAACGCCTTCGCGCTCTTCCAGCAGTTCCTGCAGCGTGCCGTCCATCTTCTCGCGCGAGAACGCGTCGATTTCCAGGCCTTCCACGCGCTTGTATTCGCCGTTTTCGCAGATCACCGGCACACCGTAGACGATGTCTTCAGGGATGCCATACGAACCGTCCGACGGGATACCCATAGTGACCCACTTGCCGTTCGTGCCGAGCACCCAGTCGCGCACGTGGTCGATTGCAGCGTTAGCCGCCGATGCCGCCGACGACAAACCGCGCGCTTCGATGATCGCCGCGCCGCGCTTGCCGACGGTCGGGATGAACGTGTTGCGGTTCCATTCGTCGTCGTTGATCAGCTTGGTCAGGTCCTGGCCTTCTGCGGTCGCGAAGCGGAAGTCGGGGTACATGGTCGGCGAGTGGTTGCCCCACACAGCCAGCTTTTCGATCGATGCGACCGGCTTGCCCGACTTGGCGGCCAGTTGCGACAGCGCGCGGTTGTGATCCAGGCGGAGCATGGCGGTGAAGTTCTTCTTCGGCAGGTCCGGTGCCGACTTCATCGCGATGTAAGCGTTGGTGTTGGCCGGGTTGCCGACCACCAGCACCTTCACGTCGCGGCTCGCGACTTCGTTCAGCGCCTTGCCCTGAACCGTGAAAATTTCAGCGTTCGCCGACAGCAGGTCCTTACGCTCCATGCCCTTCGAACGCGGACGCGCGCCGACCAGCAGGGCGACGTCGGCATCCTTGAATGCGACCTTCGGGTCGTCCGTGATCACGACGCCCGACAGCAGCGGGAATGCGCAATCATCCAGTTCCATCACGACGCCTTTGACGGCGCCTTGCGCTTGCGGCAGGTCGAGCAGCTGCAGGATAACTGGCTGATCCTTGCCGAGCAGATCACCATTGGCGATGCGGAACAGCAGGGAGTAAGCAATTTGACCTGCGGCGCCGGTGACGGCAACGCGCTTTGCGGGCTTAGCCATTGAGAAATCTCCAGGACGATGCGTTAGACGCTAGGGAAAACGCCATTCTATATGCGCGTTCCTCGAAGCGTTGTGAAACACGGCGGAATTCACTGTTCGCGGACGGCCCGCTGTCGGCCCATTAATTGCGGGCCGAAGCGGCGCTGCGGCGAGACCGCCGTGCCGGAAACCTGTACTGCCGAGCCATCTCAAGCCAGCGTTTGACGCGGATTCCGCCCACGTACGGAAACTTCCTGCGGGCCGGTGCTTTCTTGAGAGAGCGGGAGCGGACATCGGGGCGCCTGCGTAGCCGCCGCACGGTGCGGGCTCCTGCAAACAGCGCGTTTCGGCAAGCGTCTGACCAACGAACGGCGGCGAATCGAAACCTGGATTGCGTGGGAACAGCATGGTGCAGAGCGGCTGCCGGTGCGTCGCGGCGCTACGAAACAGATGGAGATCGCAACCGCCTGAAAAACCCGCAAACCCTTGCTCGACAGGGAGTGTAGGAGTCGGCAGACGCAAAGTCAACCCTATCTTATGTCTTATATAAGACACATCTATGGCGGGAGAAATGCTGGACGCAGCCCAGCCCTTTATGATGAAATGCGCGGATGAATTCGAACCCGGCCAACACCACGAATCCAGGCGGTCAAACGGCTGCGGGCGAAGGTGTATCCGCGGCCGTCCCTGCTGCGTCACCCACTTTCAGTCCTCTGTATCAGCAGATCAAGGGGCTGATAACGCAGAGTCTCGAAAGCGGCGAATGGAAGCCGGGCGAGATCATTCCTAGTGAAGTCGAATTGGCGGCGAGATACAAGGTCAGCCAGGGCACGGTGCGCAAAGCAATTGACGAACTGGCCGCCGAAAATCTGCTGGTGCGTCGCCAAGGTAAGGGCACGTTCGTTGCGACGCACAACGAAGATCGCGCGCAGTTTCGCTTTCTCCGGTTACTGGCCGATGACGGCGCCGAACATCCACATGTAAGCCGCCTGCTCGAGTGTCGCCGTTTGCGTGCGTCGGCCGATATTGCCCGGCAACTCGACCTGAAGCCGGCCGATCCCGTGGTGTTGATCAAGCGTCTGCTGCAGTTCGACGGCGAAGTCACCGTGCTCGACGAAATCTGGCTGCCTGGCGCCGTGTTTCGCGGACTCACGCTTGAGCGGCTGTCGGAGTACAAGGGTCCCCTTTACGCGATGTTCGAGACGGAATTCGGCACGCGCATGATCCGCGCCACGGAAAAAATCCGCGCGGTCGCGGCCGATCCCTCGGTGGCCGACCTGCTGCACGTGCCGCCCGGCTTCCCGCTGCTGTCGGTCGAACGCGTGTCCTATACCTATGGGGACCGGCCGGTGGAAGTCCGGCGAGGTTGGTATGTCACAACCGGCTATTACTATCAGAACGATCTCAGCTGAATTGGGCTGAATGAGGGCGCGGCGTCCCGCACGCGCGCCTTTTGACGGCGCCTTTATTGCGCGTGCTGTAACGGACCTGTCGGGGTTTTCGCTGCAGCGCGATATGAAAAGGCGCTAAAATCGCGGATTAGTGTGACTACAAGTAGGGGTCTAGCATGGCTGAAGCCGTAAAAAAACCGAGGCCGGAATTCCGGAACATCGGTATCGGGCAGATATTGACGGCGTATCGCCTGCCGCTGGCGGGGCGCGTGTCGATCCTGCATCGCCTGAGCGGGGGTCTGCTGTTTGTTTTTCTTCCGTTCCTGCTGTACCTCTTCGACCAGAGCCTGACTTCCGAACTGAGCTTCGAGGTCTTCAAGGGCTTTCTCTCCAAC
>NZ_AWZT01000107.1 GCF_000472525.1 Paraburkholderia dilworthii | reverse complement strand
CACCGCGCCTTGAGATCGAGCCGAGCCGTATCTTTCCGCCCGTACCGTTCTGACGAGGAACGAGCCCCAGAAACGCTGCGAACTCGCGGCCTGACCTGAATGTCTTCGCATCTCCAATTGTTGCGACTAAGGCCGTTGCAGTCAGGCGGCCGATTCCCGGTACTTCGGAAATCGCACGGCACGCCGCTTCCTGCTTCTGCCATGCACCAATCCTCTTCTCGAGTTGATTGATGTCTTCCTCAAACAGGTTGATGCGACGCAACTGTTCGAGGAGGTTCAGAACTATTGATCGTGGCAGCGTGTCTTCGAGTTCTGCCATGCGCTCCCTGATCTCATCGAGCCCTGCAACGCGCCCTGCGCGAAAGGTAACGCCGAATTCATACAGCAACCCGCGCAGCTGATTTATTTGCATTGTTCGAAACTTGACGAGCAACGAGCGCATACGATGAAGGCTTAGCATCACTTGCTGATCCTCTGTCTTGGCGGCAACCCCACTCACGCGCAATCGCGTTGATTAACGCTAACGCGGTCTTTCCGTAGCCTCGACTCTGGTGCGCGCCGGAAAAAAGCAGCAGCCCTATCCACGCACAGTCATCGGTCGGATAGGAGCGAATCACGTCGGCACAGCCGACCATGTCTGGACCAACGTAGAACCCGAAGACTGATTTGTCAGCTGCATCCTTACCGGCTGGTTTGCCGTTGAAGAAGTCTTTGACATCTTCTCTCGACGGCGACCGACCTTCGACTAGTTGAGTGTATGACGGTGCTTCGAGAAAGATGCGCAACACATTCGTGCAATCGTTGTGCGATTCGCTGGTGAGTGGACGGATTGTAAGCATCAGGTACACTTTCGAAGTGAGAGCAGCAATTCTAAGTCCGTTTGCCTATGTCGATTGCAGCGCAACGCCACCGCCAGTGTCCGCTTTACGCATGCTTGGCCGTCCGCTCCGGGTCGGTTTGGTGCGTTCGCCGTCGGCCCGCGTTCGGCCATGACCGGTCGTTCGACATCTCTGGCCAGATGCTAACAATCCCGTTACTTCGGTTCACGGCTAATGCAGGTGGTGCCTCTTCGAGGCGCGATTCAAGTGGCGGGCAGGTCCGGCTCGGCTGGCGCACCTATAACAGCCTCGCCGCTGACGCGAGGTAAAGAGGCGATGGATTGCGACGATCTTCGCAAAGACACGTGTACACCATCTTGATAACGTGGTCGTCGTTCGAAGCCACTGCCATCCTGCACACGTCGATCCACCCAACAGTGGCGTCGACAGTATGTGCATTTGCGTTTGCCGGACAGCCGACAGTTGTGTAAGCCGCGCACAGCGCGACCCACAGGCTCGGCAGCAATTGCCCGACCAGCGTGTCAGGTAGCTCAGCGAAGACGATTCGCGCGGCGCGCGTTGCGGTGACCGTATGGAGTATCGTGAAGTTTGGGTTACGCCAGTACGCTTCGATCGTCGCTCGCGCCAGATCGTCCAGCAAATACACATCGGCCGGAGGTGCGAGGACTGCTTTCGCAAACCGTACATCGCTCGCGACGACGCGCAGACGCGATGTGATTGAGTTGCCGTGAATAACAACGCCACTCATTGCCCGGGCGACATGATCAAGCCCGGCATCGACGCTTTCCGCCGTGCGATTTTCGTCTACAGCAACGTCAATAGGTAGATGGGACGAGACTAACGATGCCAACCCCGAGGCGATTTCGCCGGCATGCTCAGCCTCAATGCCATAAGCCAATCGGATGAGCGCGTGAAAAGCCTGTGTTGCAGGAGCAAAAGGAACCGCCTGCAGAACTTCCGTGATGACAGAAACAGGCCCGGCGTCGGCGATCCAGTCTAGAAAGCAAAGACGCAACGCTCCGAAAGCGGAGGTATCGCCGAGGTGCCCCGACCACTCGTGACGAGAAATGATTGTGTCGACAAAGGGTGCAGCCAAAGCGTACTCGCGTTCCCACATATCGAAAAATTCCTGCAGTCGAGCTGGCGACGCCCCCATTTCAGCCAACGCAACTAGCGCCATCGGACAATGATTCGTTGTACCTCTAGCCGCGAGGGCGAAGCGCTCGTTTGCATTCAGAAGCTCGCTCAACTTGAGGTGAACAGAGTCTGTTCGCATGTTGCCATCTCACACTTGAAGCAAGGGAGCCTCATTGTGAAAGTTAAAGTAAACTTGAAGTCAAGAAGAAATTTCTGGAGGTGTCGTGAACGAGACGGCAATTGCAATTGGCGAACTGGCGAAGCGTTCTGGCGTAGCGACCAGTGCGATCCGTTTCTACGAGGAACAGGGGCTGATTTGCAGCACCCGAACGGAAGGCGGTCAACGGCAATATCGCAGGGACACGCTTCGCCGGGTTGGGTTCATCCGTGCGGCACAGGCTGTCGGACTGAATCTTTCAGAGATTCGTTCTGCCCTTGAAACGTTGCCGGGGCAACGCACTCCGACCAAGCAGGATTGGGAGCGTCTCTCACGGACGTGGCACCCGCTGCTTCAGGAGCGCATAGACGGACTCATCGCATTGCGCGATCAGCTCACGTCCTGCGTGGGCTGCGGGTGCCTTTCGCTGAAATCGTGTGCACTCTACAATCCTCAAGACGTTGCCAGACGGCGCGGGAGCGGCGCTCGATATCTGATGGGCGATGCCTCACGCTCCGTGCTGGCTGAGGATGTCTTGGATAAACAGAAAAAATGATGCGGCGCTCACGCATGGACGTATCTGGCAACAATAGGCGCACTCGATCTCTGTAACCGTTGAGCGTTATGGAGCACTCCCAGCTTCCCTTCCCGTGAGTGGCCGCTTTAGCGAAATGCGAGTGGCACAAACGGTTCGTCTACAGAAGCTCGCTGTCGACGCGACCGGCAACGCGCTTGCGATTCACCGAGCTTCCCATGTCGGCCAAAAAGGGACATTCGCCCTCTGCACATAGATCGTCGACAAAACCGCTGTGTGCGAATGCCGATTCGCAGCGCGGAATTGGAGATCGCTGGCCTCATTAAATTAAACTGTCGTATTTGCGCCTCTCGTGCGCGACTTGGGCGATGCTATGCCGACTACCGACGTGGTGAAACTATACGGAGCCGCATGGAGTGTCTATGCGCGGATCGTCCCGCTCGCGCTGGAAGAGAAACAGGTCAAATATGAGTTGGTCGAAGTGGATGTCTTCGCAGAGACGGGGGTTCCGCAAGAGCATTTGACGCGGCACCCGTTCGGCCGCATTCCGGCCTTCGAGCACGACGGGTTCCATCTTTACGAGACAGGCGCGATTATTCGCTATATCGACGACGCTTTTGCCGGATGCAAACTGCAACCGACAGATCCGAGAGCCCGCGCCAGAGTAAATCAGATCGTTGGGATACTGGACGCCTATGCTTACCGAACGCTCGTTTGGGATATATACGTTGAACGCGTGGTTTCAGCTCGCGAAGGCCGGTTAGCCGACGAGCGGAAGATCGCTGCCGCGCTACCGCGTGCCGCTGTCTGTCTATCCGAATTGAACCGGCTGTCCGACGACCGAGAGTTTCTGATCGGCAATGACGTGACATTTGCCGATCTGTACGCCGCGCCAATATTCGCATGCTTCATGCAGACACCTGAAGCCGTTTCATTAACGGAAGGGCACGAAAAATTGACCTGCTGGTGGCAGCGATTCGCCGCTCGCGACAGCATGTCTCGGACAAGTCCGTGAGCTGCTGCGTGCGGCACGCGACGGCCAATTTCGGCCACTCGACGCCTCGACCGTAATCGTCAACAATCGGTCTATTAGCGTTATGGCCGCGAGGCTACTGCAACATTCGAAAAATCGACCTCTATAAATTCGGACTAAACGACACTATGGAACCGCTTGTTTCTGTTGCCTGGTTGCGAAAAAACCTGACGCGACCGGACCTGATCATCCTGGAAGCAGGACTGCCATCGGCCGTATCAGCCGGCGCAGCACCGCCGACTGAGGACGAGGGAATGCCGGGTTCTATATACGTTGATCTCAACAAGTATTTCGCAGACGAGGATCAAGTTTTACCTCACATGCTGGCGGCACCCTGCAAGTTTTCGGAGGATGCGCGGGCGTTAGGCGTAAACCGCGACCATACGATTGTCGTATTCGATAAATTTGGCATTTACGCAAGCCCTCGGCTGCGGCTGGCATTCAAGGCTATGGGCCACGACAAAGTCGCGGTGCTTGATGGCGGCTTGCCGGCTTGGCGAGCGACCAGTTCTGCCGGCTACCCTCGTGCATCTGACGCGTACCGACAGCCGGGCAATTTCGTCGCAAACTTTCGATCACAAGTGTTTTGCGACGCAGAATTTGTTTGCGAAGCGATGCAATCCCCCGACTATGCGATTGTTGATGCGAGGTCTTCGGGACGATTCAAAGGAACGGCTCTTGAGCCACGAGCGGGCTTGCGTGGCGGACATATTCCTGGCGCAGTAAATATGCCCTTCGACTCGGTACTCGATCAAGGAGTTATGCGTTCTGCGGACGAATTGCGAACTATCTTCGATGGGCTTTCTTTGGCATCAAAGCGACTCGTTTTTAGCTGCGGTTCCGGAGTGACGGCGTGTGTTCCCGCTCTAGCGGCAGAGGTGATCGGAGTAACTGATATCACGGTTTATGACGGGTCTTGGTCTGAATGGGGTGCCCGACGTGACCTGCCAATAAGCGTCGACTGATGTGGCCCAGTCCTTGCAATTACCCACTTCGATTCAGGGCGAGTTCATAACCTAGTTGAATATCGGTGAGGCGCCGCATGCCACGCCACACGACGGTATTACCTGGTGGCGCATCACTGGCTCGGCCCAGATAGCCTCCAAGCCGGGCGACCTTGATAAGGTTTCGCAGGAGCGGTGGTNCCTGCGCGGTAAGCGGCAAGTCAGGGACTATGCACTCGAGCAATTCTATTTCCGTTGAGGTGAAGGCTGCCTCAGCTGGAGCTTGCGGCGCACATCGGCTGATCATTGTCAGCCAGAATATGCGCCAGCTCAGGATGCAGAATACGGAGATAAGGTTCGCAAGTCGATCGGCGGTGCGTAGCTTCGAGTCCTC
>NZ_AWZT01000106.1 GCF_000472525.1 Paraburkholderia dilworthii | reverse complement strand
GGATCGACGGATCTGACTTCCGCTGGGGCTCAATGGAGGCGACGGCATGATGCAAACCGCTTACCAACATTGATCCCACTGGGAGCGTCCGAAGCGTGGACGATGGTCTGGAAGAAGCCGCAACTGACTGCTGCGCCCCGAGCGCGCCCAAAAGCGAGGCTCTCCATGCCTGTCCGACCAATGCGTGCAGCGTGCCGTGATTGATGAGCCGACTGCGGAAAGAAGCGTGACCCGCGCAAACGACGTTTCCGAAACCGAACCATCGGAGATCGGCCCTTGACATCACCGCCCAATTAAAGAAGCGGCCATTGAGTTTTTTGCCCTGTAGCGGACGCTCCAAGGCCAGTTTCGGTGTAATCTACATTACGAATCCTACGTCGGTAACTTCGTTGCGGATCAGCACTTCGAAGATGCATAATCGGTGTCCGAACGTCAGTTCATGATCGAATGAGCGCATCCGTTTGATACTGCTGCCCCTTACTCTCGAAGTCGTGAGTTATTTCGCACACGCACCGATCCACCTACGCCATGACATTTAATTTTACAATTCCTACATCAGGCGGCTTGCCGTTATCCATTTCGCTGAGTATTGGTCAAAGTATTTTTGTCTTGGGGGCAAACGGGACGGGCAAGTCGAGCCTAATGCAGAGGTTTTATAGCGCACATCATGGCAAGGCCCAACGGATTTCCGCGCATCGACAGACTTGGTTTGCGTCCAGTTCTGTAACGTTATCGCCCGCACAAAAAAGAAACACAGAAACCCATATTTTAAATAGCGACGCGAGTGCAGAGTCACGTTGGAAAGATGACTATGCCGCACATCGAGCAAATATTGCAATATACGATCTCATTGACGCTGAGAATATTCGGGCGCGCAATATCGCCCGCGCAGTAGACGGCGGAAATATTGATCTAGCAAAAATGCTATCAAAAGAAGACGCTCCGATAAAAATCATCAACGAATTGCTTCGTTTATCGAATATACCAGTCGAAATATCAGTAAAGGAAAATGAACAGGTTCTCGCGAGCAAGTCGGGCAGTGCCCAATATAGCGTCGCCGAGCTTTCTGACGGTGAGAGGAATGCTCTCTTAATTGCTGCAAGCGTGCTTACAGTTCCCCCCGGAACTTTGCTTCTGATTGACGAACCTGAGCGGCATCTTCACAGATCAATCATCTCCCCTCTGTTGACACTTCTGTTTGCAAAACGTCGGGACTGCGCTTTCGTCGTTTCAACTCACGATGTAATGCTCCCCCTTGACAATCCTCACGCTCGCACCATGCTGATTCGGGGATGTGCCTACAATGGTTCAATGGTCGCTTCGTGGGATGCTGATCTGGTTCCGTCGGAATCTAACATTGATGAGGAGCTCAAGAAGGACATTCTTGGATCGCGCCGCACGTTGTTATTCATTGAAGGCGATGAGGGCAGTCTGGATCTCCCTCTTTATAGCCTCATCTTTCCAAACGTGACAGTAATTTCAAAGTCTAGCTGCCGTGACGTTGATCATGCTGTCTCAGGGATTAGAGGGGCAACAGAACTTCACTGGCTACGTGCATTTGGTGTTGTGGATAATGATCGCAGGACACCAGAAGATGCCTCTCGACTAAAAGAGAAAGGCGTCTATGCGGTATCTGTCTACTCAGTTGAATCGATTTACTATCATCCTGAGGTGCAGAAAAAAATCGCGGTCCGCCACGCTTCAGTGACGGGGGCAGATGCCGAAACTCTTATTCAGACAGCTAAAGCAGCTACTCTGGCGGCAGTTGCGCCCCACGTCCAACGCCTCAGCGAACGCGCGGTCGAGAAAACACTGCGGGACGAACTTGATAAGCACTGGCCAAAAAGAGCGGAGATTTCTGCGGGCGTTCCGATAAACATCACGATTGACGTGGCTGCCACGGTCAATCGGGAAGTAGCCGTCTTTGATCAGGCGATAGCTGCAGAAGACGTCGAAAAAATAATCGCTCGATACCCGGTGCGGGAGACGCCTATGCTAACGGAGATAACTCGGAAGCTTGGCTTCCAGACCCGCGATCAGTACGAAGGCGCTGTAAGAAGATTGCTAATAGACGATGCGGCGACACTCGATTTTTTGAAATCCCTATTTGGAACGCTCGCTGCCGATCTGGCGAGCACGTGATAGCGGCGTTCCAGAAGTGAGCACTGACGCCGTGCGGTAGAGCCGCGAAATGTCGGTCGCCTCTACGGTTTTCAACGTCCGCTTTCCAGTGGTTGCTACTTCCGCTTTGGGTCGGGCTGAGTCCATCCGCGCTTCGAACTCATCGCCGAAAAGCGGCCATTGGTATTTCGCTGCCCGAAAGCCGGCCGGTCGTCAGCGCGCACTACCGACCCTCTACGGCCGTTCGAGCACGCATCACCTCAACGGCCGCTTCTGAGGTCCAACGGCTATTGGTAGGTCCGCAGCGCGCGGCCCAGTCTCGGTCTGAACAGCCATTCGTGCTCGGGGACTTGGAATTTAACGAACGGCGGCTTTAAGGCGCGCGGGACGTGCGGGGCCGGAGGCGTCCCATGCTCTCCATGAGTAGTAGATCATGCACTACGCCCGAAAGCGACGCACAAGAGTTCGATTAGCAGATTTCTTTGAAAGAGCTTCTGCATAGGAGAGGAATATCAAAACTTCGACATTCCGGAACCCGCCTATTTTTTTGCGCCCAATATGGGATTCACGCGCTAGCAAATTCTCGGCGTTGAAATCGACTACCGAAAGTGGTCAGGGACTAGTGGCGGATCAAAGGCGCCACGGTTCCGACCTATGAAGTGGTGATCACCGAGCAATGCCTGACCTTTTGCGGTAATGTGCCATTCGTTTCCGCCCTGTGTTTCGAGCAGCCCCATTTTCTCCAGTCTTTGCACTGCGTTTTGGCTTGCCACATTCCATGCTGTCCGCTGTAGCTCAAAGTTTTCCGGCGTCGGTGTTATTTTTTTCTCGTTCATGTGCCACCAGTACAGGGCATACGAAAACCTGTCGTAGCAGTGGAAGTCGCTTTTTGCCGCGAAATGACGCAGGAGAAAGATAGTCGCATAGCGTGCGTCTAGGTCTTTGGTGCTGCTTCTGGCCGAAACGGAACTAGCGCGATACTCTGCAACTAAGCCGAGCACCATCAAGGCAGCACCGACAGCGATTTGCTGCCATGCTGGCGGAGATCGAAGGGTAACCGACTTAAGGGAAACAATGTCGAGAAACCCGAGAACTAGGATGACGGCGCCGGCAGCTACAAAAATTTTGCGTGCGTCAAGATGCTCGATCATTTTTGCGATCGGATCCAGCGTTCCCATGATCGTCCTTCACGACGTTCCGGCGTTGCAAAACGGTTGTCACCTTCGCGACGCGGCGAGGCGGAGGTCTTGTTGGTTATAGGAACGCTGACCCCATGAGTCAAGTAGCGCCTTTGTGGTGATCGTCCTGACATGCTGCTGCGCCCGTCGTGCCGATGAGGCTTTTCTGAGAGAGGGCGAGAGGCGCTTAACAACCCTATTAGCCGTCGAGCTAGCGCTACGTCAGGCGGCAGCATTTCACAAGCGGCGCGAACACCGATGGCATATTCTGCGCCAGACTTCGCACATCGGCAGGGCGAATACGGTGTGCCCTCACCCGTCTCGCACGAAATACTATCGCTTCTTCTGGCTAACTATTCCGCTGTGCCTCAACCGGATGTCAACTTTGCGGCGCTCCTATACGGCGATCTGTGACAGCGGGATTTGCACCTGCGCCCCCACCAATTCCTATCAAACCTTATCCCGCCAGCTTGCACCTAAATAACAACATAAATGCGCGTGACTTTCACTTTCTTGACTATTCGATCAGACACGCCTAAAAATGAAAATACCCGCGACCGACGGAGAAGGGGAGACTAATGAAAAAGGAAGGTGAAGAAACCCTTTCGCCTCCCGGTTTGGCTGGCGAGGAGATTAAGATTGGCGACCGCGAATTCATCGATGACGTGGGGGCGCTAAAAGAAGTGCATAGTTTCCTATTAAAGCAAGGTGTCGCGACTGATACAGCCGGCCTCGGGCCTTTGCGCTCGCTGGTATATGAGAAGAAAGCGCGACCGCCAAACCTTGTCGAATGGGAGGCGTTCGACCACTGCTCGCACGGACTGTACAGTCAATTGACGCCAGACCTTCGACTAAGATTCTTGGCGACACAAGCTCCAAGCGGAATAGTTCGCCTCGCGATTGGAATGGCTCTTCTAGCCATTCTTTCGTGCACGATTGCACTTGTTCTTGGGAATGCTGGGGTTCGATACTCGGCAATATGGTTCGCAATTTGGGCTGCGGCCCTCGGCGTACTCGGCGCAGTGGCATTCGTTAGCATGAACGTGCTTGCCATTCAGAACGACATTACTTTCGACTTCAGCAATAAGCGGCTAACTTGGCTGCGGATCGCGTTAGGTGGTCTATTCGGCCTTGTCATTACGTTTCCTGTAGGCTACCCATATTTCGTGGAGTTTATTAGCAAATTCAGTGAACCGCCCTCAAAGGAACAGATGGGACGAGCTAGCTTCCTTCTGCTTCCTTTCGTGCTCGGATTCAGCACAACAGTTGTTATCGCAGTGCTAGGACGATTAATGCAAGGAGTGCAAGCGCTATTCGGAACCTTGGATGTTAAACCTACTCAAACGCCTCCGCCCAACACACCGCCGCCCAATAAACCTCCCGGAAGGCCGAACGACGGCCGATAAGCAGCGCTTTATATCGCGAATCGAGTGGCCGGTTCCGAAGCGGAGCAGACGCCTGAATGTCCGAGCGACGAGGCGCGCGAATGACGCTTCATGGCCGGATCGAGGCAGTGTCACCCGTGATTTGCTCGCCGCAAAGGGGTCGTTGAGCAAGGGCCTAGGAGACCCCGGGCATGGAAACTGGACGACGACCTTGAACGGCCGCTCCTGGCCCAGAGTGTGTCAAAACGCATTTTTGAAGCGCTAAAATTCTTCATCCGATAGCGGAGGATGAGCACGATGAAGCGATTCATTCAAGGCGATAGTCGTACGCAAAGCTTTCTCCTTCCCGAAGCGCTTGATGACTACGTGACCGACACCAATCCTGTGCGCGTGGTGGATGTCTTTGTGGATGAGCTCGATCTTCAGAAGCTCGGGTTTGAAGGTGTTGAGCCAGCGCTGACCGGCCGGCCTTCGTATCATCCGGAGGTGATGCTCAAGATCTATATCTACGGTTAC
>NZ_AWZT01000105.1 GCF_000472525.1 Paraburkholderia dilworthii | reverse complement strand
CATGCACATGCAGTTGCGCAAGATCGTCAAGAATCGTGGTCACTTCCCGAGCGACGAAGCCGCCAGCAAACTGCTGTATCTGGCCTTGCGCAACATTGAAAAGGATTGGAAGATGCCGCCTATCACCTGGCGGCAAGCTGTCAATCAGTTCGCCATNCTGTTCGGTGAGCGATTCACCGCCGCCATCAGCTGAGATTTTTAACCGGCCTCAGCACACGAAATTTCTGACACCTCCGCTGTGCCGAGCTGTGCCGAGCTGTGCCGAGCCGAACCGCGCCAAGCCAAGCCAAGCCAAGCCAAGCCAAGCCAAGCCAAGCCGACGTCATCATGCGTCCGCAAGCTGCCTTGGACAGATTTCTCACGCGTTTGCCTGCTTTATTGGCAAGGTCTATGCTGCACCGCACGGCCGGTTTCGGTATCATCCTGAAAATATTGGCCGCTCGGCGCACCTACCCGGCGCAAGCCGGACAGTCAATGGAGACCGCCTTGTGCGGCTTTCGCCCATCGCCGTACCCTTGGTGAAGCGCGGCTGCAATCACGGTCACGTATTTGCCGTAGCCGATGCATCAGACACGGCGCGGACGCTTCCAAACCGGTAATCCGCTTGACGATCCTGGGCAGATAACCGTCGCTAGGACCGCTTCATTTGCGTTTGCCGCGTGCGTTGGGTCAGCGCTTCTGGCTACGCTTGCCGCCGCGCCTCTCGCAACACCTGTCGCGCCGAATCGCCGCGTCACTGCCCATCGGCCGCAGGCGCGGTAAAATAGCGGATTGCGCTTCATTCTCGTTCGCGGTGAGCGCAGCATCGCCCTTGCCGTGCCGGCCGGCTCGAACGACTGGCCGCCTTTGTTTTCGCACTATCCAAGAAGCCATGAGCAACCTCAACTCACAAACCGTCCTGAGCGTCCATCACTGGACCGATACGCTTTTCAGCTTCACCTGCACGCGCGATCCGTCGTTCCGTTTCGAAAACGGCCAGTTCACGATGGTGGGCCTCGAGGTCGACGGCAAGCCGCTGATCCGCGCTTACAGCCTCGCGAGTGCGAACTACGAAGAACACCTCGAATTCCTGAGCATCAAGGTGCAGGACGGCCCACTTACGTCGCGCTTGCAGCACCTGAAGGTGGGCGACCAGGTGCTGATCGGCAAGAAGCCGGTCGGCACGCTGATGGCCGACAACCTGCTGCCGGGCAAGACGCTGTGGCTGTTGTCCACCGGCACGGGCCTCGCGCCGTTCATGTCGATCATCAAAGATCCGGACATTTACGACCGCTACGAGCGCGTGGTCCTCACGCATACCTGCCGTTTCGTCGATGAACTGGCGTACAAGGAATACATCACCGAGCACCTGCCGGCGCACGAGCACCTCGGCGAGCTGGTGCAAGAAAAGCTGCTGTATTACCCGACGGTCACGCGCGAAGCCTTCCAGAATCGCGGTCGCATCACCGAACTGATCGAAACCGAAAAGCTGTTCGCCGACCTCGGCGTGCCGGGCTTTTCGCTCGAACATGACCGTGTGATGCTGTGCGGCAGCCCGCACATGCTGCGCGACACGCGCAAGCTGCTAGACGACCTGGGCTTCCAGGAAGGCAGCAACAATGCGCCGGGCCATTACGTGGTCGAAAAAGCGTTCGTCGGTTAAGCCGGTTTTTTCGCGGTCCGCACCGCGAATCAAGCGAAAGGAGCCTTCTGGCTCCTTTTTTTTCGCCGTTACAATTCGGCGCACGCTTTTGACATTTCATGTCGGAATTCTTCCTACAAAACTACCACTGCGAATGTCAACCATTGCGTGAAACATCGGCGCTAACCCTTGACGGGCCTGCATTTTTTCTTTTTTTGAGATATGATCGCGGCGCACCGTCAGGCGATTTTATCGCCGTTCATCGTGCGGCCGGCTTGTTACTGAATGTAAATTTCGTTACGTTGATCGGTAGTCATTTGCCGGTCGTAGCATCCGACCCAGCCCATACATGGAGGCCAGAGACCCTTATGCGATCTTTCGTCTTCGCGGCGCCGCTGCGTCATCGTTTTTCTGTCCGCGCCGCTTTCTGAGAGGAAAGTCATGGATACGTCGACTGTCGTCCGACTCACCGCACATTCATCCGCGCCGTTGCCGCGCGATGGTTTCGACGCGTCCGTCTCCCCGGCACCAATGGCGTCATCCTGTGAGCGCGAGCTGGTGCGGTTACGCGCGCGGGTGCGCGAACTCTCCGCCGAACTGGTCAGAGCGCAGGAAGCAGCCTGCCGCCACGTGGCGCGCGAACTGCACGACGGCGTGGGCGCCGAGTTGACCGCGACGCGCTTCGCGCTCGCAGGCGTCGAAACGTGGCTGCCCGCCGACGCTCCCGCGCAATGCTCGGCCGCCCTCGCCGTTGCGAACCGCTCGCTCGACGCCGTCTGCACGGCGACGCGTGAAGCCGTGGCGGAGTTGCACGCGCCGGCGCTCGAAGCGGGCATTGTCGGCGCGCTCGCGCAATGGACCGGCGACTTCGCCGCCCGCACCCAGCTGCGCACGAGTTTCGTCTGCGCGGCCGACGTGCGCCTGACGCGGCTCCCCGCCGACGCGGCGCTGGCCGTGTTCCGCGTCGCCCAGGAAGCGCTGAACAACATCGCCAAACACGCACGCGCCGAATCCGCCGACGTACGGATCGAGACGAGCCGCCGCCATCTGACGCTGATCGTGAGCGACGACGGCGTCGGCGTTTCGCGCAACGCGCATCGGCGAAATGGCCACTTCGGCCTGAGCGGAATGAAGGCGCGCTGCGCCGCCTTCGACGGCACGCTGCGCGTCACTGCCCGCCACGGCCAGAACGGGAGCCGGCGCGGCGATTCCGGCGAAGGATCACGCGGCACGCTCGTGCGTGCGCGCTTCGCGTGGGACGCCATGCTCGCCGACGCGCAGCCCGCCGGACTGCGCGCAGTGCAATCGTGAGCGAGCCGTCATGAGCCTGCGCATTCTGCTCGCCGACGATCACGCCGTGGTTCGTCAGGGCGTGCGTCAATTGCTGCTCGACCGCGGCGTGGCGCGCGAGGTCACGGAGGCGCAAACCGGCGCGCAAGCGCTCGACGCGGTCGCGAGCCACAGCTACGACGTGGTGTTGCTCGACATCTCGCTGCCCGACATGAACGGCGTGGAAGTGCTCAAGCGCTTGAAGCGCAAGGCGCCGCGCGTGGCCGTGCTGATGTTCTCGATGTACCGCGAGGATCAATACGCGGTGCGGGCCCTCAAGGCCGGCGCCGCGGGGTATCTGTCGAAGACCGTCGACGCCGCGCAGATGATCGGCGCAATCCAGCAGGTCGCGGCCGGCCGCAAATACGTGAGCCCGGCGATGGCGGAGGCGCTGGCGGATTACGTCTCTTTCGACGGCGAGCAGTTGCCGCACGAAAAGCTCTCCGACCGCGAATACCAGACGCTGTGCATGCTGGCATCGGGCAAACGGCTGACGGACATCGCCGAAGCGTTGTCGCTGTCGGTGAAAACGGTGAGCGTGTACCGCACGCGTCTGCTCGAGAAGATGAAGCTGCGCAACAACGCGGAGCTCACTTTCTACGTGATGAGTAACCGCCTGGTCGACCTCAATCCGGCGATGGCGGGGTAATCTACCGCGTCGTTCCACGCTGTTACCGCTTTATCGCCTCCGCGCGGCGTCAAACAGCGCGCAGCCCGTCCAATAGCATGTCCCAAAAAGATGCATGGGCGTGCATCCGCTAAAATCGCGGGTTTCCCGACATTCGGCGCGCGACACGCGTGCACTACTGGAGACCCCCGCCAATGTCCCTCTTCCGCAAAAAGAGCGTCGAGCACATGATCGCGACGAGCGCTCAGAACGCCGGCCTGAAAAAAGCGCTCGGCGCGCTCGACCTGACGTTCCTCGGCGTCGGCGCCATCATCGGCACCGGCATTTTCGTGCTCACGGGCACGGGCGCGGTTCAGGCCGGCCCTGCGCTGATGGTCTCGTTCCTGATCGCCGCAGTCGCGTGCGGCTTTGCGGCGCTGGCGTATGCTGAGTTCGCGTCGACAATTCCGGTCGCGGGCTCCATCTATACGTATTCGTACGCAACGCTCGGCGAACTGGCCGCGTGGATCATCGGCTGGGACTTGATGCTCGAATATGGGCTCGCCACCTCGGCTGTTTCCGTCGGCTGGTCCGGGTATCTGCAATCGCTCCTGTCAGGCTTCGGCGTTTCGTTGCCAGTCGCGCTGACGGCGGCACCGGGCGCGCTGCCTGGCCACGAAACGTTCTTCAATCTGCCCGCGTTCCTCGTGATGATGGCGATCACCGCGCTGTTGTCGGTGGGCGTGCGCGAATCCGCGCGGATCAACAACATCATGGTCGCGATCAAGGTAGTCGTGGTGCTGCTGGTGATCGCAGTGGGCGTGTTCCACGTGACGCCGGCCAACTGGCATCCGTTCATGCCGAACGGCTGGAACGGCGTGTTCGGCGCGGCCGCTGTGATGTTCTTCGCGTTCATCGGCTTCGACTCGGTGTCGTCGGCTGCCGAAGAGGTGAAAAATCCGAAGCGCGATCTGCCGATTGGCATCATCGCGTCGCTCGGCGTGTGCGCGGTGTTGTATGTGGCGGTCGCGGCGGTGGTGACCGGCATTGTGCCGTCGGCGCAGTTCGCGAATATTTCGCATCCGGTGTCGTACGCGTTGCAGGTCGCGGGGCAGAAGTGGGTGGCGGGCTTCATCGATCTCGGCGCGGTGCTCGGCATGCTGACCGTGATCCTCGTGATGGCGTACGGGCAGACGCGAGTGATTTTCGCGATGTCGCGCGATGGTTTGTTGCCGGCGCGGCTTTCGCGGGTGCATCCGCGCTTTGCGACGCCGTTCTTCACGACATGGCTTGTCGGCACTTTCTTCGGGCTGATTGGGGCGCTGGTGCCGCTGAACGTGTTGGCTGAACTGATCAACATCGGCACGCTGGCGGCGTTCTCGATGGTGTCGATTGCGGTTCTCGTTTTGCGTAAGACACATCCGGAATTGCCGCGCGCGTTCCGGTGTCCGGGTGTACCGGTGGTGCCGGTGCTCGCTGTCGCGTCGTGTCTGTTTTTGATGGCGAATCTTCAAGCTGTGACGTGGGTTGCTTTTGTGGTTTGGCTCCTTGTCGGGATGGTGATTTATTTTGGGTATTCGCGGCGGCGGTCGCATTCGGCTAGGTAGTTTTTTTGTTGCCTTTGGCGGGGTCTTGGGTTGGGTGCGGTGGGCTTGTTTTTTTGGCCGTTGGCCTTCCTTGAATTCCTAGTGGTCTATTAGTGTTGCCCCTGTGCGGGGCGGCACTTACTTTCTTTGCCGCCGCAAAGAAAGATAAGCAAAGAAAGCGGCTTCACACCGCCAGCTCATAGGTGGATCCCCCGGCTTGGAAGGGGCAGTGGTGCATCTGGAATCTGTGTTCCCGCACACTCCGCGTTAGTGACAAAGCAGTCATTCTTCCGGCGTCGCTTTGCGCGCCGCGGCGGTCGTTCTGAAAACCGCGGGTTCTTTGCTGTCGC
>NZ_AWZT01000104.1 GCF_000472525.1 Paraburkholderia dilworthii | reverse complement strand
AGGCCTGTCTGGAGGAAGCGGGCTTCAAGGTCCAGCTAGATGTCGTTGATTGGGCAACACTCACGCAGCGTCGCACGAATCCGAAGCTGTGGGATATCTTCATCACGCATGCATTTTTCAACCCGGAACCGGCGACCTATGGAGCTTATGATCCATCCTCCGCGATGGGATGGGACACTGCCGAAAAAAGGAAAGCTTGGGATATCTTTTTAACTACAACCGATCAGAAAAAGCGCGAACAAGCGTTTGCTCAGGTGCAAAGGCTTGTCTGGCAACAGTTGCCGTTTTACAAAGTGGGCTCATTCGCGTGGTTAGCGGCGCAAAATCGAAAGATGACCGGCGTGCCACAAATCGGCTTTCCGGTCTTCTGGAACGCGAAAATCACGAAATAAAGGTTACTACCTGTCGTCCGTAAGACGCGCGGCTGATGCCTCGAGAATTTGGATGTATTCCTCCGTAGACTACTAGGAGAAACAAATGCCCGGAACAAATGTCGCTTTCACGACAAAAGAGTTTCAAGATCGCTTGCAGAACGTGCAGTCAGAGATTCAAAAACGAGATCTCATTGGAATCCTTGTCCATTCGCCTCATAATATTTACTATCTAGCTGGTTACCACACTTCTGGATACTTCGCTTATCAAGTTCTGTTCGTGCCCGCGCAAGGCGAACCGCTTCTCTTGGTTCGGGAGTCGGAGCGTCTACACGCCGACGTGTATTCCTGGCTGGACCTTAACAGGCAAGCCGTATATCTTGATACTGAAGATCCCGCGATCGTAACCGTAGGGTGGCTCAATGAACTGGGCTGGTCGGGAACCGACAAAAAGATTGGCGTCGAAAAGACCTGCTTGAACTTTCCTGTGCGTGCTTACGACAAAATCAACGCTGCCCTTGGGTTGAGCAAGCTTGTCGACGCGTCAGGTCTTGTAAACCGGGTGCGACTGATCAAGTCGCCAAAAGAGATCGAATACGCCCGTCTAGCCGCGAAAACTGCCGACATCGGCATGAAAGCCGGCTTAGAGTCCCTTGCGGTCGGAAAAACGGAGTTCGAGATCGCTGCAGTGATACAGCATCAGCAGATTATTGCTGGGAGCGAGTATCAGGGTTTGCCCAACTTCGTGGCCTCCGGTGACAGAATCTTCAGGGGACATTCGACGCCAACGCGCAAGGTTATCGGGCCCGGCGATCTAGTGAAATTTGAGGTTACCGGATCTGTGAATCGGTATCACGCTGCTTTGATGCGGAGTGCGTCAATGGGTAAGCCAACCGACGAGGTTGCAAAGGCGGCGGACCTGATGATCGCCTGTCAGGATAACGCCTTCAAGCTAATGAAACCGAGCGCTATCTCGGGCGACGTTGATGCCGCAGTGCGGCAACCTGTGCTGAAGGCCCGGTTGAGAGAAAGGTATCTGCCGCGAATCGGCTATTCGCTGGGTATCGGGTTTCCGCCCATTTCTGGTGAATGGGAGGTGTGCGACTTTATGGCAAACGATACATGGGTCCTTCAAGCTGGCATGGTTTTCCACATGGTCGTTACCGCAAACGGAATCGCCTTTAGTGAGACGATACTGGTGACCGAAAATGGAGCAGAGCGACTCACCACCCTTCCGCGCGAACTGTACCTGGCGTACTGATCCGACAAAGGGGCCCAACGGCTTCCAACGCTGACGAACTTCGAAATCCTAAAAGCGCGTGTCGCAACGGCACGCGCTTCATTCACTGCGGAACTTCTTCATATAGCGGGCGTTATGGGGCGGCTCGACTGCACGAACTGGCGTCTTTCTGGCGACATTCTCGAGACGGTGGAGCGCTATACCGCCGCTGCGTCGCAGCGTGACCGACTCACTTTTCAGGCAGCAACTAATCAAGATGCGCTGTCCCGCTTACATGACCGAGCAGATACAGCGACAAGGGCCTGCGAACGCTCAGACCGCGACGAGCATGCAGCAAGCGCGCCGGCCTGACGTCGATCGACACATGGCTCGCTGCAGGTGCCGCAGAGAGTAGTCGCAACTCACGCAGGCAGACTCGGGTGTACATGACGAATAACCCGGAAGCTTTCCGCTACGTGCTTAAGTTGTTCGCCGATACCTTTGCCCGGCGACTTCATCACGTCGCGCTCGCGCAGCGCCGCTTCTTGACTGAGCTGTATCCCCTTGAGCATTTCGACGTCGAAGTGGCCTCGCGAGCGTCCCGCAGAAATCTTGCCGCTATCTGAACACCATCTTTCATCGCGCGAACTGAGCGAAAAAGGGGTTTTGATTTGCTTGCCGCGGTGACTGCATCTCGTTTGGCAACGCTGCTGTGTAAGAAGCCTGCGATGTACGCAGGAACGCGTCCGCCGCCGGCATCGTCATTTTCTTCGGTCGAACCACCAGGGCAGAAGCGCGACTGTGTTTTCTAGAAAACGCACTTCGAGGCGGAGCCCAGCGCCCGATGCGTCCTCTCGGCGATGTGGCTTGCTCGGGATGTTACTTAGTTGACGCGAATATTGTCGATGATATAGTAGGTATATCAACCCGGATCACTGTTATCTCTGAGCGATATCCTTGCGGGAAAAAGGCGATGAAAAGTACTACGATCTCGACAGTCGGTGCACTGGCCCGCTATGCATGCGGTCTGAAAGCGCGCGACCTTTCTCAAGAAGTTAAGCTGCATGCCGCTAAGTGTGTGCTTGATACGCTCGCGGCGGCGGCAGCCGGCTTGAGCGCCCCTAGCGTAGTGGCCGCTCGCGAAGCCAGTTCGGCGCTGTTTGGCAAAGGTGAAATTCCGGTTTGGTTTGATGGAAGGCGAACCACTACGGCCGGTGCGATTTTTGCCAATAGTTCTGCAGCGGCCGTACTTGATATGGACGATGGGCATAGCGAAGCCCGCGGTCATGCAGCTTCGGCCGTCGTACCTGCGGTGCTCAGTCTTGCCGGTGAAATCGGTGCCTCCACGGATGAGGTTCTGAGTGCGATTGCGATTGGCTACGAGGTCGCGGTCAGAATCAAAGCCGCACGCGGTGATCATGGTCAAGCAGGATGGAATGGTCAGTCGGGAGTGTGGGCAGGATTCAGTGTCGCAGTCGCGATTGGCTGGTTGCTGAAGGCGTCGGAGGACCAGATTGCGCACGGTATTGCTTTGACCGGGGTTTATTCGCCCAATCTGGTGGCTACGTCGTATACGAAAGAGTTCGGCGCAGACGTGAAGGAAGGTATCCCATGGAGTGCTGTCGTAGGTTACAGCTCAATGATCCTGGCCAAACTGGGTCATGCAGGTTTTACCGACACGCTCGACTGCCCGCCTTTCTACGACGCGTCGACGATCCTCCGCGGTTTGGGAGAGGAGAGGATGAAGATCCTCGGGAACTATTTCAAGCCATATGCGACGTGTCGTCATTTTCACGCGGCGCTTAAGGGGCTTGAGGATGTGATGGCAGATCACGCCATAAAAGCCGCAGAGATTGAAACTATCAGGGTCCATATCTATGACTATGCGTTAAGGCTGTCCAATAAGACGCAGCCGCAGAGTCTCATCGATATTCAATATAGTATTCCGTACTGCATGGCGATTGTCGCGATTCTTGGCGCTGATTCCTTGATGCCGATCGACGAATCTTTGCTCGGCCGAACCGAACTCATAGCCCTCGCTGAGAGAGTTCAGATTGTTCCCGATCCGGAGTTCAGTTCTCGATATCCGGAAGTTGTGCTAAATCGTATCGATGTCGTCACTGCAGGCGGAACTTTTTCGACGCCGCCAATGCGTCCGCCGTGCGATCCCGATGCACCGATGACGATGGAACAATTGGAGCGGAAGTTCACGAACTCAACGGCTAGGGTCCTGGGCGAGCGACGACAATCGGATTTGCTGAGCGCATTCGGTCGGTTTCTGGAAGGTGAGATTGCGCCGTTGCTTAAGGCAATTGCGACTCCTGCGAAGACCAGCGCGTAAAAATCGCTCCGGTTCCTTAACCTCATTGATGCATGGTGGCCCGAACAAATGAAACATATAAAATCCGAGCGGACGCATACCGCTGGTGCACCGCCACAAACAAGTCGGAAAAAACGTGGGTCGCTGGGTATCATAAAGCTGGACAACGCTGGCGTCTCGGAAGCTGCATCGGACGCGGTCGATGATGCAGTGATGCCGTTTATCGTCGACGACGCAGCGCAATGGGAGGTTTTTGTTTGCAAGACAATCGCAGAGGGCGCCAATGCAGCCGACAACAAAATCCCAACTCCTGAAGCATCGCAAGGCATTTTGAATGCTGCCCGGCGGCTGGAAGGGCATACCGACCTCATCATTGGCGGCTGCGGATACATGTGGGCGTCTCGAGAGCATCTGTATGGCCAACTTTCTACTCCTGCAATTACAAGTTCACTAGAATTCCTCGATCTTGCGTTGCGCATGACGAAGTTGCCGGTGGGAATTGTCACCTGGGATGCCGAACCGCTCATGCCTTTGTTGATACACCATCCCGGCTTTGCGCGCCTGCGTTTCGTGACGATTCGCGATTTACCTGACTTTAAGAAATGGGTGCTCGATCCGTGCGGTAAGCAGGTGCCGTGCGAATGGAGCAAGGAGGGTATTTCAGTTCAACTGAGTGATCTCATGAGGGACGCGTTCGGCAGAGATGGCGTCTTCAATGACGTGGGCATCCTAGTGCTTGAATGCACTTTGATGCCGGACTTCAGAAGTGTTATTCGGCAGATAACGCCGATACCGGTACTCGATCTTCTAAGCTTCGCTGAAGCTGCGCTTCAATAGCTGACGGAATTTACCGTGCCCGGAGCAGTGCGGCTTATCCGATCCTCTATCTTGACATGATTGGGACCGGTTGCGCCGAATTTATTAGAACGACGGTGAGGTCAACATGGTACGCATGGGACAGGCTACAACGAGGATCGCATACTGGGCAGTAGCGACCGCAGCGATGGTCGGCATGCAGACAGGTGTTGCGCAAGAGCGTCCAAGTGGCCTGATCGTCGACGCGATCGTCGGCGAACCGCCGACGCTTGATCCAGCGATTACCACGGCTGACGTTGTTGCCGCGCCAAGTGAGCATATATTCGAAACGCTCTTCACGTTCGATTCGCATTGGAACGTTCAGCCTCTGCTTGCAGACCGGATGCCAGCAGTGAGCGCCGACCGTCTAACCTATACCATTCCGCTTCGCCGGGGTGTCGCCTTTCACAACGGTACAGAAATGAGTGCTGCCGACGTTGTTGCGTCTCTCACTCGGTGGCAGGCGGTGGCGGTGTTTGGAAAGGACGTCCACCCTTACGTCGAGTATCTGGACGCCCCTGGCGATCATACCGTAGTGATAAAGCTGAAAGAGCCTTACATGCCGCTTTTGGCACTTCTCGCCACACAAGTGTCAGCGGCTGTTGTTGTACCGAAAAGCGTCATAAAGGGGGGGCAGCTTACCGCGCTGATTGGCACCGGCCCGTATAGCCTTGCTGAGCACAAGCCTGATCAATACATCAAGCTGGTTCGCTTCAAGGGCTATTCTTCGCGCAAGGAGCC
>NZ_AWZT01000103.1 GCF_000472525.1 Paraburkholderia dilworthii | reverse complement strand
AACGCAGCGCCGTCGCGGCGAAGGAGATCAAGGAACTGATCGCCGACTCCGTAAACCAGGTCGGCACCGGCGGCAAGATGGTGGAACAAGCCGGGCAGATCATCAGCGAAGTCGTCAAGAGCATTCGCCACGTGACGGAAATAGTTGCGGAGATCAGTTCGTCCAGCAAGGAACAAAGCGAAGGCATCGAGCAGATCAACCATGCGATCACGCAGATGGACAAGGTGACCCAGGAAAACGCCGCGCTCGTCGAGCAAAGCGCCGCTGCCGCGCAGGCTTTGCAGGATCAGGCGCAACAGCTCGCCGATACGGTCAGCACCTTCAAGCTCGACGACGACGCGTCGCAACAACGGCGCGCCGCACGCGAGCCGCACGCGCATCGCGCGGACGGCGAACTCGCGCGCTGCCAGTCGCGAGGCGAAGTTACTTCAGGTGAATGACGACTGATCCCTCCGATATTTCCGGCGCGGCCGCGCCAGTGTTTCCAGCGTTCTTCGCGATCCAGTCCTTCGCCTTTTGCACGCTTTCATCGATGCCGGCCTTGTCCTGGCAGACAGTAACCGAGAATCCGCCATCGCCGCTGCGTGCGAGGGTGTAGCCGACGAAGCCTTTGACCGAACGCAGCAGTTCCTCGACGTCAGCCGCTCTTTTCTCCAGCAGGTCGAATAACTCCTTTGCACCCTTTCCGGAATATGTCCTTAGTACGGTTTGCATGATTGCCTCCTCCTATTTCATGGACCAACGACAGAGCACGCCGCACAGACAAGGTGTGCAGCCTCCTCGAACTGCTCTTTCGGACGGCGTGGAGTGTGCGCAACGAATTGAGAAGGCCGCGCACCTGACACCCGCGAGCCTTACCAAGTGTAGTCACTGTGCCGCCACAGTAAACCTGGGAAGCGACGCAAAATCTTGGTGCCTTCACCGAACGTCGGCAATTGGACAGTACTCCGCGCGATAGCTTGCCGGCGGCTGGCTGTATGAAGGGCATATCCCGACCCACAAGGGACGGCCAAGCCGCTCCAAAGCGGCCATTCCGACGCACGGTACGCCAGTCCTACCGTCTAGATTAGCTCGGCGACGCGTACGACGAGAAGCGCAGCTGGTACGAGGACCACTTGTGCACACACGGTGCCGAGAACACGTGCACCAGCAAGGGTAGTGATAGCCCGCCTAAAGCTGTTCTCGGAGATTCGGCCTTCGATTACGTCGTCCGTCATGACGGAAACCTGAGGGTCGATCACCACCGCCAGAACCACAGTTGCGAATCCATTAATGACCGACGACAGATTGGCGCACGTCACGCGCAAATCGGGCTTCAGGTATCCCGCGTAGAGTGACGCGAAAACACCAACCGTCCAGATGGCCATCGCGAAGACGTTGAGGGCTATCACCCTTCCAGAGACACCCGCACCGCTCGTCAGCTGCGAGATGTTTTGGCGTGACGGGATGCGTGCACCGTCACGCATATAGTTAATGCCGCCGCGACTGAAAATGTGGAGCAAGAGGCGCGGCAATGAACGATTGGCTTGAAAGTGCTCGACTGCACGACTGAAGTAGCGCTGGAACGTTGGAATCAGCAACGCGCCGACTATGCTTGCCGCAGTGGCTGTAACCAGAAAGAGCCGGAAGTCACTGAGCAACCCGCCCTCTAGATGCCGTGCGATTTCAAGCTCGACGCGTTTGGCGATAAACGGCCCTTGAAACGAGTTCGCTGTTCGAGAGGCAAGGGCGATGATCCCGAAAAGAGAGAACGACACGGCGATACGCCGCGTGCGAACGCCTGCGATCCGTACCGCATAGGCCAGCGTCGCGATGACGTGGATTACGAAAGTAAGTCCGCAGATGATGACAAGCTGAGTGTCCATGCTATCGCGACGAGGTTGCGCAAGAATTGAAGTCTACCGGAGCCCGTCCGCGTCCCGATTGTCACGGCTCGGACGGCCGGAGCCGCACGTCCGATCTTGGCTGGCGACCGTCGAATGCGATGCGCATGCCAACCCTCGGCATGACGATGGGTTTGACCGACGGCACAGGCGACCCAGAGCATTGCCATACGCTCAAGTACCTCCTGCCGCTACCGTTATTGCAGTGGTCACGTCCTCACAGTCCTCGAACGATTCCGCACACTCTCGGCGATATGAAACATTTAGCTCCTGTCCTGATTACGTTCACATTGTTGGCTCTCTCGTGGAGCGCATTCGGGGCCGACTGTCCGAATAACGGCCAGATCGATCGAATGGTGTGCGCCAACGATGGCCTTCAGGCGGAGGACGCGAAAGTCGCCCTCCTAATACAAAGGTTACTGAACGATTACAACGATCCGCAGCAACGCAATTTGGTCGCCGGACAGATGACCTGGCTGGCACTACGGGACGAGGCGTGCCTGAGCAATGGTCAGCCTTCGAAGCAATTCGCAGAGTGCATCTTTAACGTCTACCGAGAACGCGAGGCCGAGTTAAATGATGAATTAGTCGTCCAGCAGTCTTATCTGCGGCAAACTCACGCGGCGCCCGACATTGAGGCAATTCTGGACCGCCGCGATATTCTCGATCACGGCAGCCGCGGAATGTACTACGCCATGTATTTCGACATGAACTTCCAGATCTATCGACATCCGGAAACCTGTCGCCAGTTGTACACGTTGAATGCAGGAGCATGGCAATACTCTCTGGATACCATGGGCGAAAACGCATACGGCGCCGACTATCAGAAGTGCCAATTCGCAGTTTTGTCCGCTCAGGATCATTCGTCGAAACGAAGAGCAGGCAGCGCGGTTGACTTCGACAATCTTGAGACGTTTTCCAACGAGTTTATGTGTCTGATCTATGTATGCGACGGTGACCACTACGATCAACTTAAACGCGTAGAGACCTTTCATCACCGGCATCAAGGGGGGGAGATCCGAATAATAAACGGCGAGTTCCCCGTTTGGACCTACCCGGGGTGCGAGAAAGTTTTGGTCAAGAACACCGATTCTTTCTGTTTCGACGACTTCAATGTTCGTTATCAGATGTCATCGGAGGGAGACTACACAAACAAAGGCCGACGCGAAGTGTTGATGGACATTGCTTACTGGCCCACACAAGGAAGCATGCGAGGTCACGTGCTAGTCGTCGCCTGGTACGATCCCCGGTTGAACGCTATCCGGCCCGAACAAATCGCGGCCTCGAGCAGACTTAGACTGATACTTCAAAGCGATCTTGTTCGTCCGCTCAAGTCGGCACCGGCGGGCCACAAACGAGCAAGCGCTATAACCGACAGCGCTCAGTAATCCGTCAGCAGCGTTGCGGTTCAATTCCGTCGACATCAAATCGTCTCCACTTCGGCCCGCGACGTCGAACGACCGATCCTAGCCGCCATCCGTCCATGCTTCGACGATCAACAACGCGCACGCACACAAATGAATGCCGGGGCTTGCGATAACTCCGCGTGCAAGCTTTCCGCGATCGTTTGCATTTCGGAAAGCGGTTGCGGTTCGACGACGTGATCCAATCGCCAGCCACTGTCGGACAATCCATTCAGAATGCTGGAGAGAGGCCGACGATAGGCTTGCACATAGGGCTTCGGCTCACCAAAACCTGACCAATACAGGCCGAAGCGTGAGGTTGCGAAGTAGGTTCCTTCGCCATGAGTTCGTACGTCCATCCAGTCTCGCATCGGGTGCGCCATGGAAAACACCAGGGTCGCGCCCCGACGGGCTACGCGCCGGAACTCTTTGAGCGCCGGTCTGAGGTCTTCCAGATAGTCAAACGCAAGTGAACATAGGATCTTGTCGAATGACTGATCGGCAAGCCAGTCGAGAGGGGAAGCAAGATCGCCCGTCATGACATCCACCGGAAGCGAAGCGCATCGTCGACGAGCGAGTTCGACCATTTTCGGTGTGACGTCGAACGCGTGCACGGTTGCGCCGGATCGGGCGAGACGCTCGCTGCATATGCCCGGTCCACAACCCGCATCGAGAACGCGCAGACCCTCGACATCACCAAGGAGTGACATGGTCGCGGGGCGCTCGTAGAGCGCGTTGTGCGGCTTGGTTATGGCCGCTTCCGCGTAGCGTTCCGCAAACTCAGAATACGCGTCACGGCCAATCGATCGCTGTGATTCATCCTGTGCGGTACCTGTCACCTGTCTTTTTGTCGCAGAATCCTCGATCGATTGTTACCGATCTGAGTGAGGAAGTCGACCGGCCGTTCCTGGCCGGACCGCGCCTGACGGATTGCCGCGCTTACGAATCCGGATCGGCCTGACTATCCCCGCGAGCGGTCAACCCCGGCGTCCCAGGGAGGCATACTCCGCTTTAGATCAGTTCGGCGACGCGTACGATTATGAGCGCGGCCGGTACGAGCATTACTTGTGCACACAAGGTCCCGATAACACGTGCCCCGGCAAGGGTGGTGATAGCTCGCCGAAAGCTGTTTTCGGAGATTCGGCCTTCGATCACGTCGTCCGTCATGACGGAAACCTGCGGGTCGATGACCACAGCCAACACCACCGTCGCAAAGCCATTAATGACCGAAGAAAGATTAGCGCATGTCACGCGCAAATCTGGCTTTAGGTATCCCGCATAGAGCGACGCGAATACACCGACAGTCCAGATCGCCATCGCGAAGATGTTGAGAGCTATCACCGTCCCGGAGACGCCGGCACCGTTCGTTAGCTGAGAGATGTTTTGGCGCGACGGAACCCGCGCGCCGTCCCGCATATAGTTGATGCCGCCACGGCTGAAAATGTGGAGCAAAAGGCGCGGCAACGAACGATTAGCCTGGAAATGCTCGACAGCGCGACTGAAATAACGCTGGAACGTTGGGATCAGCAACGCGCCGACTATGCTTGCCGCTGTTGCCGTGATCAGGAAGAGCCGGAAATCACCGAGCAGGCCACCTTCCAGATGCCGAGCAATATCAAGCTCCACGCGCTTAGCTATGAACGGCCCTTGAAAGGAGTTCGCCGTTCGGGATACTAGAGCGATGATTCCGAACAGAGAAAATGACACGGCGATACGTCGAGTGCGAACACCTGCGATCCGCACAGCGTAAGCCAGCGTCGCGATGACGTGAATTACGAATGTAAGTACGCAGATGACCAAAAGCTGGGTGTCCATGCGATCCCGGCGAGGTTGGATGAGAGTTGAAGTCTACCGGAGCGCCCCCGCCGGTTCGATTGTCACCAAACTGGCGGTTGATACCGAAGGTCCGAAATTGGCCGAACTTCGCCTTCCGTTGCTCTATCGTTCTGCGTTGAGGAGCCGCGTCATCATTCCCGCGTTGCGCTGAGCGACATCTCTGTAGCAGTTGTTGAACAGCACGTGCGTGCGCCCGACGTTCTTCGCGATTGCCTGGATGCCCGGCGCGAGGGCGCGCAACTCGTCCTCGGAGTACTCATAGTTGAATCGGTCGGCCGCCGACTCAGCGCCGGTCCAAGTGTCAGCGTTGCGGCCATGCAGCCGCACGATTGCGAGCTCCGGCGAGGTAGCCTCCCAGACGGTGTGTGCGCGTTTTTTCACTCCTTCCGGCGCATCGACAATGACGTGCACAATGCCGCGTTCCCGCTCCATCGCCAGCGTCGACTCACGGTGCTTTTCGCCCAACCAGCTCTCATGCCGGAACTCAAATGCGGTGAGGAACGGGTGCATGCGCTCCGCACAG
>NZ_AWZT01000102.1 GCF_000472525.1 Paraburkholderia dilworthii | reverse complement strand
CGTGTGCGCGATCACGTCTATGTGGGGTACGTCAATTCGGACCCGGACCGGCCGTTCGTGCTGTCGAGCTTTAACACGGACAGCAACCCGTTGCCGTGGGATCTGGTGAAGAACCAGGCACTGTCGGGCTGGCGCAGCCAGGAACTGGCCGCGCCGTGGCGCGCNTCNAACATGGTGGTGACCGACGACACGCCCGGCAGGCTTCAGGTGCAGGTGGCGAGCGACTACGCGAACTCGCGCTTCGTGGCCGGTTACAACGTGCGCATCAACGGAGACAGGGGACGGCAGGAGGCGCGCGGCGAGGGGATCGAGATCGCGACCGACGCGCACCTGGTTGGACGCGGCAATAAGGGAATACTGCTTACGAGCGAGGCGCGCGAGGGCGCGAGCGCACCGGTCAAGGACATGGGCGAGACGGTGCAGCGGCTCACGCAGGCGCGGCAGCAGCACGAGGAGCTGTCGCAGCTTGCGCAGAAGCACAGGGCACAGACGGCGGCGGCGAGCCAGGCTGACGCGGCCAGCATCATCAGGACGCAGAACGATGCGCTCAGGGGCGCCCTGAAGACGGCGGATAACCCGTCGCCGGAGATGACGCGACCCGACGTAGTGATCGCGAGTGCAGCGGGCATGGCCGCGAGCGCGACCGGCAGCACGCATATGGCAAGCCAGAATGACCACGCCATCACGGCGGGCCGCGACTACAGCGTGTCGGTGGGTCGGTCGTATCACGCCTCGGTACGCGGCTCGATATCACTGTTTGCCTACCAGGACGGTATGAAGTTCTTCGCGGCGAAGGGGGCGGTCCAGTTGCAGGCGCAAAGCGATGTGATGGCGCTTGCGGCGCTGAAGGACCTCACGATCACCAGCACGGATGGCCGGGTTGTGATTACCGCGTCGAAGGAAGTGTGGATCGGCGCGGGCGGCTCGTATGTCCAGATTAACGGCAGCGGGATCATCAATGGCTCGCCGGGGCCGATTCTGGAGAAGGGGGCGTCGTGGGATGTCCCAGGCCCTGATTCGAAGCGTATGCCCTCACCGACCATGCCGCAAGGCGACCTGAAAACGAGCAGCCGGTATCCCAAATCACGCTAACCATGATCATCAGCCCACCCTTTCTGCCCCAGACGGGGCTTAATTCCAGCAGCGATACCGGCACCGATGCGATGATGACGGCGGTCGAGGCATATGAGCCAGGCTATCACGGCGTCTTTCCAGTGACGTTCGATCGTCGCTGGCACGGTGGTATCCATCTCGTGCCGCATACCCTGAACGAACCGGTACGGGCCATCGCAGACGGCGAGGTGGTCGCCTATCGCATCAGCCAGAACCCCATTTCCGATGGCCACATCGACGAGGCGACAGGCCAGGAGGCACTGAATACCAACAATGGCTTCGTGCTGCTTCGTCATGTAACCGACACGGGAGACGGGCGCACCCTTACCTTCTATTCGCTGTACATGCACCTGCTGGACCTCACGGCGCAGCATGCACTGACTGCACCGCAACCAGCGAACCCGCCTCAGAACAGTTCGCCCTTTGCGCTCGCGCCATGGCTGCTCGAAGTAGGCGATGGCGTCAAGCAGGGCAATGGCAGAAAAGTTTATCGCAAGGATATCCTCGGCCACTGGGGCCAATCGCAGGGCTTGCGGCATTTGCACTTCGAAATCTTCATGACCGGGGATGATTTCACGGCGTGGTTCGAGCAGCCCGGTCATGCGGTCCAGCTCGGCGAAAAGAATCCGGCGCAGCCAACCTCAATGGACTGGTGGGGCCATGCCTATTACGTGATCCCTGGCACAGTCGAATTTCTGGACCGACCACGCACACCGCATGACGAGACCTGGTTTCCGAGGCTGAATGCGGGAAGGCTGGCAAAAGAGAACAGCAAACTGTATGTGGAGGCCTATTTCCACAAGGGTCAGCGTTACACGCGTGCCTGGATGGATGAAAATGGCGACGGCAATTGCGTGCCGCTGACACCGCGGCCGATAGGGGACCCATACAACGACTACGAATACAAGCTCTATGAGCGTGCAATGGCGTTGTATCCAACGTGTCCGAGTGATGGTTACGAACTGCTGCGCTTCGGGCGCATCCTGTCGCACTCGTCGACGCTTGCCTCCGCACTGGATAGAACAACATGGGTCGCGGTACCATTTGACGCAGACGGTACGCAGGGCTACGTGGATATCAACGGAACATCCATCGTGAAACTCTCGGATGCAGACTTTCCGTTCTTCACTGGCTGGCAGAAGCTCAGCAGTGAAAATGCACTGCTCGACGCCGATGGCCTGTTCAGTTACCGCAAGCTACGCCAGCTTGTCGGCGACGCAACGGCGAGCGCATATGACGTGTCGCAAACTGATCAAAAGTTCAGCCTCGATGAACAGCTCTCCTCCTACGTGCAGGGCAACGATGATGTGCGGAATGGTCTTTCCGGCCTCGTGTGCCATACGAAAAGCGAGTGGGATTCAGCCAACAACGACGAGCGTTATCAGAACCTGAACAAGCCGGATGGTTATTTCGGCAAGTGCAAGGACACGGACCCCGATGGCTACGACAGGTTTGAGGGTTTCCTGAAGAAGATCCAGTTCATGGACCATGTGCCGGCTCTGGCTGGCGGGAACAGATTCCGGTTTTTCCATCCGTTGGCATTTATCCGGCATTTCAGGAAGTGCAAATGGATTGGGGTGCAAGAGTTGGGACAATTGATTCCCGCGCGCGCTTGGCTTAATCAGTCCGGCTCGTCTCGTGCGCCATTATCTAACACATTGACATCGAGCGATGTGGTTGGGCGTATTTCTCATCACCTTTGCAATTTAAATAATACAATTCGCAAATATTCGCTTGATGGCTCGTCGGATAGGATGGCAGCATTTCTGGCTCAGACGTATATTGAAACGGATCGTTGGAAAACGTTCGCGGAATATGGTCACGGCGCTCCAAACCCGGGGATTCCGATGGCTCAATATTATACTGCGTTTTATGGGCGGGGGGTTATGCAGCTAACATGGGCTGGCGCGTATGAGGCATATGGAAATTTCGCGAAAATGCAAGATAATCAGGGTGTGTATGATGGGGAACCGCGAATCACGGAAACATCGCTTCACTACTGGGATGATCCTACCCAGAGAGATTCTCACGGTCATATCATCGGCCTAACCGGGGTTCCGAAACGCTGGGCACCTCGATACAACCCTCAGCTTCTTGCAAGTAACTCAGCAGTGGGTTGTGATAGTGGGGGCTTTTTTTGGATCTGGAAGCATCACGATGGGACACGGAATATAAGCAGAGTAGCTGATTCTGGCATTACGGAGCAAACCATCGACAGAGTTAACAAGCTAGTGAATGGTGGTTCCTTTGGATATTTCGAGAGGTTCGTCTTTTCATGGTACACAAAAAATATTTTTACAGATTGGATTCCCACGGCACAGAAGGTGGACGTTACAACGCCACGGCAGCATGTCGTGGTGCAGATAGATTTGTCTAGGCCAGGGTAAAGATACGTGCATGAAAAATATTTCTATCATTTTTTCGATGGCGCTTTGTTTGGCTGGAGTCTCCAATGCGTTCTCGAAAACATCTAATGCAGATGCTTTCCAGATGTGCATGAATCGAACCAAGCAGGATCGGTTGAGTTGCGAGGCCGGGTGCGGAATGATAATTCAACAGTGTTACGACGAGGGTGTCGCGGATATAAATGAAAAAATAAAACGCCTGATGCTAGAGGTGAAATCGAAGAGCGGAGACGCGTGTGCGAACTTTGCCGCGTCGTATCTAGACGACGCATCACGTATGGAAAGTGATATTTCGGACAATGCGGATAGTTTGCCGGGGTGGGTTGGAAGTGAAATGAAACTCAACCTCGCCAAGCAGCGTCTTGATAATGTTGGATTGATACGCGGATCGTGCAAACAATAACGAAGGGACTGTTCGATCCGATCAATTTTGAGATGCGTACTTATTACGATTCGACCATCAAGTTTTCGTCTGCATTTGTTAAATACCAGGATGCGAAACGGCCCATTCCACTAGTGCTCGACAATTCCACGAGCGAGACGCCGAGCGAGGATGCGTCGGACCAAGAAACCACTACGTGGATAGAGGTGTTCAATGGCCAAGCGACCGGCGAATATGAAATGATTACTCAAGGAACGCAGGTGTCCTCCATGGTTTATACCAGTAAGAAGAAAAATAAAAAGACTGGTTTCATGCTCGACACTAGCGCAATGGCAGAAGGCGACTGCAAGTGGTAATGCCGCTGTATGGTCCCGCGCAGCCGACTAATTACGGCGGGCGTCGTTGCACAACCCAGATGAAGGGGAGCGTTCTCATTCGTAGGTGATGGCAATGCGCGTTACAACGAGATGGTGAAGTCAACGGATGCTCAGATTTCAAGTAATTCTGGCATGCAGGCTGCTGTCGATGCTGCCCACAATGCGTTCGCCGGCGGGCCAGACAAATCGAATGGCGCATATTTTTGGGACGGCGCTGATATCAAAACGAAACATTTTTAGGTGATGCATGGAATAAAAATCACCGATCGTAGTCATAACATTTACGTTATTGGGCATTCGATGAAACTTGTGATTTTTTACAAGGCTATAAAGGTCAAGAATAAAAAACCAAGAAAGTGACGATCCACCGGACAGTTATATATTGTTGTGCGCGAAACCGGGCAATGAGGAGCAATTCCATGACCGACCTCATTTGACTCAATGACACCACCGACCACGGCGGCGAAGTCATCACCGCCTCAGAAACCATGCGCTACCGCGGGACGCGTGTGGCCCGCAGGGCGACGAGATATCGTGCCCGCTGCACCCTGACATAAAACGCAACCTGATCCTCGAAGGCGACGCCAGGATCACCGACGCGGGCATTCCAGTCGCGCGCCAGGGGCACCACGCCACCTGCGGGTGCAGCCTGATATCGAGCATCAGGTGACTCAACGCGAGGTGACCTGATGGACCACGCATTACCCAACGCTGCCATGTCGGGGAACTGATCGCGACCTTGCAGTCCACGCCGTGGCGTTACGGTTTCTTCGCGCTCATGCGCCGCATCAATGCGAACCCCGCCATCGATCCGCTCGGCAGCGCGCCGTCGCCAGCAACCGAACCCTTTCGCATCGGCCAGAAACCGAGCCTGATATTCGCCCCTCGCGAGATCGCCGAAGCCAGACTGGACAACGGCAGACTGCATATCCGGCTCTTTGGCCTCGGCATGCTCGGCCCCAATGGTCCGCTGCCAATCCACGTCACGGAGATTGCACGCGAACGCGAAGAGCATCGTCAGGACCCGACGCTCAGCAATTTCCTCGACATCTTCCATCACCGTTCGCTCACGCTGCTGTACCGCGCATGGGCGTCGGCNCANTCGGTGGCGAGTCTGGACCGGCCCGAACANGACCGGTTTTCGTTTTACGTTGCCGCGCTTTCCGGCTCTACGCAGCGGTGTGCCCGGCCCCGGCCGTTGCCCGCGCATGCACGCCTGTCACTGGCACCGCATCTCGTTCGGCAGGGCCGAACGCCAGACGGACTGCGTGATGCCGTGGCCCATCATTTCGGCGTGCCGGTGCGTATCAGGGAATATGCCGACCACTGGATCGTGCTGCCGCCAGAGTTGCACTGCAAGGCGGGCGGACAGCGCATGTCGGCCTGCCTCGGCGGCGGAGCGCTGCTGGGTGAACAGG